>CAVUFN010000016.1:0-1180771 GCA_963740765.1 uncultured Solirubrobacteraceae bacterium
TCCGGGACGGCGTTGCGGTTGACGGTGATGCCGATCTCGTGCAGGCGGTCCTCGGAGTCCTGGCCGGTGAGCTCGGAGTCGCGCAGGTCGACCAGCGCGAGGTGCACGTCCGTGCCGCCCGTGAGCACGTTGACGCCGTGCCCGGTCTGGACGAGCTTCTCGGCAACCGCCTTGGCGCCCGCGACCGTGCGCTCCTGGCGCTCGCGGAACGCCTCCGTGGCGGCGATCCTGAACGCGATCGCCTTGCCGGCGACGACGTGCTCGAGCGGCCCGCCCTGCTGGCCGGGGAAGACGGCGGAGTTGATCTTCTTCGCGTGCTCCTCCTTGCAGAGGATGAGGCCGCCGCGGGCGCCGCCGAGCGTCTTGTGGACGGTGGAGGTGACGACGTCGGCGTGCGGCACCGGGTTGGGGTGCAGGCCGGCGGCGACGAGCCCGGCGAAGTGCGCCATGTCGACCATCAGCAGCGCGCCGACCTCGTCGGCGATCTCGCGGAAGCGCTCGAAGTCCAGGACGCGGGAGTAGGCCGACCAGCCGGCCAGCAGGAGCTTGGGCTTGCGCTCCTTGGCGATCCGCTCCACCTCGTCCATGTCGATCCGGTAGTCGAGCTCGCGGCTGACCTCGTAGGGCGCGATGTCGTAGAGCCGGCCGGAGACGTTGAGCTTCATGCCGTGGGACAGGTGGCCGCCGTGAGGCAGGCTCAGGCCCATGATCGTGTCGCCGGGCTGCAGCAGCGCGTGGTAGACGGCGGCGTTGGCCTGCGCGCCGGCGTGCGGCTGGACGTTGGCGTGCTCGGCGCCGAACAGGGACTTCGCCCGGTCGATCGCGAGCTGCTCGATGACGTCGACGTGCTCGCAGCCGCCGTAGTAGCGCTTGCCCGGGTAGCCCTCGGCGTACTTGTTGGTCAGGACCGAGCCCTGCGCCTCGAGGATCGCCTGCGGGACGAAGTTCTCGGACGCGATCATCTCCAGCGTCGCCTGCTGGCGGCGCAGCTCCGCATCCATCGCCTCGGCGACCTCGGGGTCGACCTCGTGAAGGGGGCGCTCGAAGAAGTCCGCCGGCAGCTCGGGGGTCATGCCTCCAAGATACTCGCGACCTCGGCGGCCGTCAGGGCACCTTCCCGCACGATGCGGTACGGGTCGGCGGTGAGATCGATGACCGTCGAGGGCGTGCCGGGCAGCGGGCCGGCGTCGAGCACGAGGTCGGCGCCCGCGCGGACGTCCGCCGGGACCTCGTCGAGCGTGCGCGCGTCCGGGCCGCCCGAATGGTTGGCGCTGGACTGCAGGACGGTGACCCGCGCGCCCTCGAGGATGGTGCCGGCGGGGTAGCGGATCCCGAGGGTGCCGGTGTCGCTCGGGACGAGCAGCGTCACCGGCCCCGGCAGGAGCCTCCGGCCGCGCGCCGGGATGGGCGGAAGGGCATCGAGGGAGAAGACCATCCGTGCGGCCGGCTTGGTCGGCGCACGGCCCTTGAGGGCGTAGAGGCGCGCGACGGCCTGCGGGTTGCCGGGGTCGCAGGCGAGGCCGTACACGGTGTCGGCGGGGAACACGACCACGCCGCCGCCGCGGATGCGGTCCTCGAAGGCCTGCACGGCTGCTTCATCCGTGGGCTGCGTCATCCGTGCCACACCGTGACGCGGGGGCGGCCGGCGAGGTCGCGGACCAGCTCCACGGGTGAGGGGAACAGCGCGGCCACCGCGGCCGCCTGTTCCTCCCCGTGCTCGAGTGCGATGAAGGACGCGCCGGACGCGAGCGCGGCGGGCACGAGCCGCTCGGCGAGGAAGCCGTAGAGGGCGAGGTCGGGCTCGTAGCCGAGCTCGGGGGGCGCGTCGTACGACGGGTCGACGTAGGGCGGGTTGGAGACGACGGCGTCGGCCGTCTCCCCCGCCAGCAGGTCGCCGTGGACGAAGCGCACGTCGAGCCCGAGGCGCTCGGCGTTGGCGCGCGCGACGTCGAGCGCATCCTCGGAGACGTCGGTGGCGACGACCCGGAGATCGGGCCGCTCGTGCTTGAGCGCGAGAGCGACGGCGCCCGAGCCCGTGCCGACGTCGATCACCGAGCCGCCGCGCGGCAGCTCCAGCGCCGCCTCGACGAGGTGCTCCGTCTCCGGGCGCGGAATGAGGACGCGCGGGTCGACGTGGAGGTCGAGGTGGCGGAACCCCTTCGTCCCGGTGATGTAGGCCACGGGCTCGCCGCCCGCGCGGCGCTCGAGCAGCGCGTCGTACCCGGGCGGAGGCGTCACGTCGCGGCCGACGATCTGCAGCCGGTCGACGCCCAGGGCGTGCGCCAGCAGCACCTCCGCGTCCAGCCGGTCGACGTTCACAGCAGCGCCGCCAGCCGCTCGGGGCATTCCACGTGGGGCAGGTGCCCGCAGTCGAGCGTCGTCGTCGCCAACGTCGCCTGGAACTCGGGCCGCACCACCCGGTCGCGGGCGCAGGCGATGTACGGCCCCGGGGTCGCGTCGCCGAGCACGTCGAAGTAGGGCTTGGACGCCTGGCCGCGCAGCTGGTGGGGGTCCAGGCCGCGCGCCCGCGCGTCGTCGGCGTCGAAGTACGTCAGTCCGTCGCGCTTGTGGAAGCGCATCTCGAAGACCATCGATCCGAGGAGCGCGGCGAGGGTGGTGCCGGCACGCGGCAGCAGCGCGGCGACGTAGACGACGGGGCAGCCGCGCTCGGCGGCCACGATCGACGCCGTGATCCCGCCCATCGAGTGCCCGACCACGACGTCGCCGTCGGGCACCGCGTCCGCGTAGTCGGCGAACGTCGCGTCGCGGTCGGTGATCGGCAGGTCCGCCGCCACCGGGTCCTCCAGGAACGGCAGCAGCGGCGCCCACGACGCCGGCGTGCCGTTGGCCCCGTGGATCAGGACGTGGCGGATGCCGATTCCTCGAGGGCCCGGCGCTTCTCGTCGGCCTGCAGCACGCTGGTGAAGTCGTCCAGCGCGCCCTGCAGGACCTCGTCGAGGTTGTGCGCGGTGTGCTTGACGCGATGGTCGGTGACGCGGCGCTCGGGGAAGTTGTAGGTGCGGATCTTCTCCGCGCGCGCACCCGAGCCGACCTGCAGCTTGCGGGCGCTGGACAGCTCGGCGTTGCGCTTCTCGAGCTCGGCCTCGTAGAGCCGCGCGCGCAGCACGCGCATCGCCTTCTCCCGGTTCTGGAGCTGGGACTTCTCGTCCTGCATGGCGACGGCGATGCCCGTCGGCTTGTGGGTGATGCGCACCGCCGAGTCCGTGGTGTTGACCGACTGCCCGCCCGGCCCGCCGGACCGGTAGACGTCGATCTGCAGGTCGTTCTGGTCGATGGTGATGTCGACCTCCTCGGCCTCCGGCAGCACGGCCACCGTCGCCGTCGACGTGTGGATGCGGCCCTGGGACTCCGTCTCCGGGACGCGCTGCACGCGGTGCGTGCCGCCCTCGAACTTGAACACGGAGTAGGCGCCGTCGCCGTCGATCTCGAACGTGTACGAGCCGTCCTCGGCGCTCAGCGTGTCCGTCTTGAAGCCGCGCCGCTCGGCGTACTTCGTGAGCATCCGGAACAGGTCGCCCGCCCACAGGCCGGCCTCGTCCCCGCCCGTGCCGGCGCGGATCTCGACGATCACGTCCTTGGCGTCGTTGGGATCCGCCTCGACCATCGCGAGCCGGATCGCCTCCTCGAGCTCGGCGATCCGCGCCTGCGCGGTGGCCAGCATCTCGCGCACCTCGGGATCCTCGGCCTCGGCCAGCAGCTCGCGCGCGCCCGCGGCGTCGTCGGTCGCCCGCCGCCACTCCTGGGCGAGCGCGTTGGCGGCCTCGAGCTGGTGGAACGCGCGCCCGGCTTCGGCCAGGCGGTTGCGGTCCCCGATCACCTCGGGGTCCGACATCTGCGCCTGCACGTCCGCGTGGCGCGCCTCGATCTGTTCGACGAGCGACTCGATCATCGCTCCCCGCAGGCTACGGCGCTACGCGACGACCTCCATGCCGACACGGTCGCCGGCGGCGGCGTTGCGCGGGTCCTCGCGGTCCAGGACGGACTGCAGGGCGGCGATCGCGACGGCGAGCTGCTCGTGGTCGGGCTCGCGGGTGGTCAGCAGCTGCAGCTGCATCCCGGGCCACATGACGGCTCGCACCCAGCCCCGCTGGCGGTTGCGGCCGGCGAACTTGATGATCTCGAAGGAGATGCCGGCGATCAGCGGGACACCCAGGATCCGGGTGGCCAGCAGCAGGTACCAGGCGGGCAGGCCGATCGGGGCGAACACGAAGATGGCCACGATCATCACGATCAGCAGGAACGAGGTGCCGCAGCGGGGGTGCAGCCGCGGGTAGAGCGCGCAGCGCTCCGGCGTCAGCTCGTCCTCCGCCTCGTAGGCGGCGATCGTCTTGTGCTCGGCCCCGTGGTACTCGAACACGCGCCGCAGGTCGCGCAGCTTGGACAGCAGCGCCAGGTAGGCGAGGAAGATCGCGGTGCGCAGGACACCCTCGACCAGCCAGAACAGGAAGCTCGAGTCGAGCTCGTCCTTGATCAGCGACGTCAGCCCGACGGGAACCACGAAGAACAGGCCGATCGCGAACGCGAGCCCGGCGACGACGGTGCCGGCCCAGACCGCGCCGGAGATCGGCTCCTCGTCCTCGGCCATCTGCGCGTTGGCGGAGATGTTGAGGGCCTTGAAGCCGATGGACAGCGACTCGCCCAGCGCGACGACCCCGCGGATGACCGGCCAGCGGTACGCGCGGCGGCGCTTGGTCCACGACTCGAGCGGGAACGCCTCGACGGCGATCTCGCCGTGGGAGCCGCGCTCGGGGTCGATCTCACCGTCGTCGGTGAGGTCCTCGGGCAACGGCTTGCGGACCGCGACGGCCCAGTTCGAGACCCCGCGCATCATGACGCCCTCGAGGACGGCTTGGCCGCCTACAGGGGCGTCACGAGATGCGCGGGGCGGCTCGGTCAGTTGTTCTTCGAAGCGGCCGCGCGCTTGGCGGCGCGACGCTGGAAGCGCTCGACGCGTCCGCCCGTGTCGACGAGCTTCTGCCTGCCGGTGTAGAACGGATGGCAGTTGGAACAGATCTCGACGTTGATCTCGGGCTTGGTGGAGCGCGTCGTGAATTCGTTGCCGCACGTACAGCGCACGTGCGCCTCGACGTACTCGGGATGGATCTCAGTCTGCATAGCCGAGCTCAGTCTACGCGGACCGCTCGACCGTTACGGCCGCCGCCCGTGGGACACGGCACGGCGAGCACGTTGTCGGTCTCGTTGCGCTCGTCGACGGCGGCCATGGTGTCCGCCGTGGCGGTCAGCGTGGAGCCCTCGGCGCACTTGGGCGCGGCGAAGCCGATGCGCGCGTCGGCGCCCGGCGCGATCGGGCCGGCCGGCCGGTCGGCCAGGGTCGCGCCGTTGACGACCAGGCCGGTGGCGAACGCGGGCGCCTCGCTGCCGCCGCGGTTGACGACCCGGACGACGTAGGTCCGCGTCTGCGCCGATGTCCCCGGGCCCGCCGTGACGGACTTCACCTTCAGGTTGGGCCGCGGGTCGGGCTGCTTGCAGGCCTTGGTCGCCTTGATCGCGCGGGCGACCGTGTGGCCGTCTCCGTCACGCCAGCGGAACCGCACCACGGCTCGGTAGGACGCGCCGTCCTCGAGGTTCTGGACGGTCTTGTCGTAGACGTAGCCCTTCTTCCCGGGCGTGCTCGACAGCCAGGTGTCGAACGTCGACCCTTCGGGAGCGACGACGTGCTTGAAGCCGCCGCCGCCCGGGACGCGCGCCTGGAGCTTGAAGCGCAGCTGCAGTGAGGCCGCCTTGCGCGTGGTCGTCATTCTCCCGCGGAAGGTCGCGGTGTCGGCGTCGGTGTCGCAGGTCAGGAGCTCGGCCTTGGAGTGCCGCTCGCCGGCCGGATTCGCGCGTGCGAGCGACGCCGGCAGGACCAGCAGCAGCAGGGTGATGACGAGCGTCCGCATCGGTTCAATGAACCCCTATGGCCACGCGAAGTTGCTACGTGATCTGGTAGAGGGGTCCGTCGCCGCCCTCGGGCGTCGTCAGGCGGCCGCCCTTGGCCGTGATCGCCCCGCACTGCACGCAGTTGGTGTAGTTGACGACCACGTCGACGTTGCCCTCCTCGGGCGCGTCGTCGGGGATCTCGTACACGCCCGCGGGGCACATCCACTTCCACGTCTCGGCGATCTCGCGCGGGACGTGCTTCTGGATGCGGATGTGGTTGGGCGCGTCATCGCGGGTCGCGTTGCCCGTGATGAAGACCGAGGACAGCTTGTCGAAGAAGTACTTGCCGTCCGGCTTCGGGTAGCTGTCCTTCGTGTCGCCGATGAACATCTCGGCGGCGTCGTCGCGGTGCCAGGACAGCTTGCCCGGCGGCAGCTTGCCCTTGGAGGCAACGGCGAGGTTCGACAGCGGCGCACCCTTGATGAAGCCCTTGAGCGCCATCGGCTGGCGGGCGTTGCGCGCCTTGTAGAGCTCCGTCCCGATCGGGCCGTCCTCGACGGCCTCGTCGTACGCGCTGAGGTCGGTGGTGCCGGCCTTCAGCGCGGCGTAGATCGCCTCGCCGGCGTGGATGCCGGCCTGGATGCAGTGGTGGACGCCCTTGAGCGCGATCGTGTCGACCATGCCCGCGGAGTCACCGACCAGGACCGCACCCGGCATCGACGGCTTGGGCATCGACCAGTAGCCGCCACCCGGCAGCGCCTTGGCGCCCCAGGCCACGCGCTCCCCGCCCTCGAGGATCTTGCGGACGAGGGGATGCGTCTTGAACAGCTGCAGCAGGTCGTGGGGGGACGTCGTCGCGTCCTTCCAGTCGAGGTCGACCACGACGCCGATCGACACCAGGTCGTCGCCGGTCTTCTCGTCCTTCATCGGGTACAGCCAGGTGCCGCCGATCTGCCCGTACTTCGACGACAGCTTCAGCGGCCACGGGCCGACCGTGTGGATGACGCGGTCCAGCGCCTTGGGGACCTTCCAGACCTCCTTGACCCCGAGCTCCCACACCTGCGGCTCGCGGCCCTCGGCCAGGTTGAACTCCTTGATCGCCGCGCCGGTGAGGTGGCCCCAGCAGCCCTCGGCGAGGACGGTCGTCTTGGCCACGACGTCGGTGCCCGGCTCGAAGTTGCCCAGCGGCTCCCCGTCCTTGCCGCGGCCCTTGTCCCCCGTGCGGACGCCCTTGACGACGCCGTCCTCGACCAGCAGCTGCGTGGCGGAGGTCTCCGTGAGGATGTAGGCGCCGCCCTCCTCGGCCTGCTCCTGCTGGTAGCGGGCCAGGGCCGACACCGACATGACCTCGTTGCCGTGGTTCTTGAAGTTCGGCGGGATCGGAACCAGCGGGATCTTCGACTTCTTGGTCGGCGTCAGGTAGACGGACTCCTTGGTGACCTCGCCGTAGGCGAAGCCCTTCTCCCGCCACTGCTCGCGGGTCAGGTCCGGGAACAGCTTCTCCAGCGGCTCAGGGCGCATGACGGCGCCGGACAGGTTGTGCCCGCCGCACGTCTTGGCCTTCTCGATGACCGCCACCGGGACCTCGCCCAGCGACTCCAGCAGCTCGGGGTCGTCCCCCAGCAGCTGCAGGAGGCGGTTGGCGGTGGCGAGGCCGGCGGTGCCACCGCCGACGATCGCCACGCCGACCTCGATGACCTCGTCCTCGGGGTCGACCTCCCGCTTGATGAACTCAGCGCGCGAGTCCACCTGCGGTGAGAAGTCGATGGGTGCGTACTTGTGACCGTTGGACGAGGCCATGACCTAACCCTTCTTCGCCTTGACGGCTTCCGTGAGCTTGGGGACGATCTTGTTCAGGTCGCCCACGATGCCGAGATCGGAGAACTCGAAGATGGGAGCGTTCGAGTCCTTGTTGATCGCCACGATGTTCTCGGACGACTGCATGCCGACCTTGTGCTGGATGGCGCCGGAGATGCCCGCGGCCAGGTACAGCTTCGGCGCGACGGTCTTGCCCGTCTGGCCGATCTGCCCGGCGTAGGGGAACCAGCCCGCGTCCACCACGGCGCGCGTGGCGGCGACGGCGCCGCCGAAGGCACCGGCGAGGTCCTCGAGCATCTCGAAGCCCTCGGCCTTGCCGAGCCCGCGGCCGCCGGCGATCAGCACGCTGGCGTCCTCGATGTTGACGTCGGCGCCACGCTGCTCGCCGCGCTGCTTCATCGTCGCGCTCGTCGAGAAGTCGTTGAACTCGACGGTGACGTCCTCGACGGCGGCGTCTCCGCCGGACTCCTTGGCCTCGAACGCGTTCAGGCGGCCGATGATGATGCCGAGGTCGCCCTCGTAGCGGACCTGGGACAGCGACGAGTCACCGAGCACGGGGCGCTCGGAGACCAGCTTGTCGCCGTCGACCTTGACGTTGGTGACCTCCATGACCACGCCCGCGCCCTTGCGCGCGGCGAGGCCGGCCCCGATCTCGAAGCCGAGCAGGCCGCCGCCGAACAGCGCGTAGCCGTGCCCGTTGTCGTCGATGATCTTCGCCATCGCGTCGACGACCGGCTGCGCGAGGCCTTCGGGGCCCTCGACGCGGAAGACCTTCTTGGCGCCGTGGGCGCCGAGGACCTGGCAGAGGTCGTCGCCGACGCTCTCGCCGACCACGACCGCGTGCGCCTCGCCGCCGATCTCTCCGGCGAGCTTGGCCGCCTCGGAGACGGCGCCGAGCGAGTTCTTGTTGATGGTGCCCTCGTAATGGAGGGCGTAGACCAGGATGTCGGCCATCTAGATCAGCTTCCTCTCGTCGAGCCACGCCACGATGCGCTCGACCGTCTCGTTGGTGTCCTCGTCCTCGATGATCTCGCCGGCAGCCTTCTGCGGCGGATCGTGCGATTCGAACCAGCGGGCCTTGGAGCCCTCCTCGCCGACCTGGCTGGCGTCGAGCCCGACGTCGCCGATCGTCTTCTTGTCGACGGGCTTCTTCTTGGCGCCCATGATCGCCTTCAGCGACGGGTACCGGGGCTCGTTGATCGCGTCGCCGACGGAGATGACGGCGGGCGTCGGGATCTCGACCGTGTCGTAGCCGTACTCGGCCTGACGCTCGGCGGTGAGCTTGCCCTCGGTGACCTCCATCTTGATGACCTGGGTCAGCGACGGCATCTTGAGGTGATCGGCCACGACGGCGCCGATCGTGTAGCACTCGCCGTCGTCGGACTGCTGGCCGAGGAGCACCAGGTCGGGGCTCTCCTGCTCGAGCGTCTTGGCGAGCGCGAGGCCGGTGGCGGCCACGTCGGACCCGGCGACGGCGTCGTCGCACAGGTGCACGGCGCGGTCGACGCCCAGCGAGATCGCCTTGCGGATCGCGCGGTCGGCGGACTCGGGGCCCATCGAGACGGCGACGACCTCGTCCACGGAGACGTTGCCCGCCTCCTTGATGCGCACGGCCTCCTCGATGGCGTGCGTGTCATACGGGTTGAGGTTCTTCTCCCCACCGCGGTCCATGCGACCGTTGCTCAGTCGCTTCTGGACGGCGGCGTCCGGAACCTCTTTCACCAGGACGCAGATCTTCACGGGCTTCTCCTATGAGATGGGTGCACGTATTGACTGACCAGTCAATCGGAGCGGGTTGCTGCGCCCATCCTACCGCCGCGCGAGCGCGGGGTACCCCTGCGTCGGTCAGGCGGCGTGCGCGTACAGCGCCTCCAGCATGGCTGTGGCCGCAGGCCCCGGCTCGGCGCGCCCGCGGCGGTGCGCCGCGTAGATGATCCGGGCGCCGGGGTCCAGCGGCCCGGAGCTGGCGCGCACGCCGGAGACCGGCAGGAACTCGAGGACGAGGTCGGTGACCACAGCGGCGCCGAGCCCCGCGCCGACCAGCGCGAGCATCGACGTGTACTCGTTGCAGACGTGCCGGACGTCGAGCGGCCGGGTCGCGAGGCTCTCGAGCGCGGCCCGCGCGGGACTCCCCGGGGGACCGCTGATCCAGCGGCCGGCCAGCAGCGCCTCCGAGTCGTCGCGCTCGGGCCAGCTGGCGGGGACGACCACCCGGTAGGCGTCGCGCAGCAGATCCCAGACGGCGACGCCGCGCGGCGGGGGTGCGTCCGTGCGGCGCTCGAGCAGCATCAGGTCCAGCTCGCCCGCGCGCAGCAGCGCGAGGCCGGCGGGCTCGTCGAGCTCCGTGACCGTGGGCGCGATGGCCGGTTCGGCGATGGCCAGGTCGACGATCGCCGGCCCGACGAGGCGGCGCAGGACGGTCGAGAAGCCCCCCACCCGCACCGGCCCGCTGCGCTCGCCCTTCAGCGCCGCTGCGGCGAGCTCGGCGTCGGCGAGCGCCTCGGCGACGCGGTCGCCGTGCGCGGCCAGCTCCCGGCCCGCCTTGGTCAGCTCGAGCGCCCGGCCGCCGCCACGCCGCGTCCGGTCGACCAGGCTCAGCCCCGTCTCCTCCTCCAGGCGCGCGAGGTGCTGCGAGACCGCCGACGGGCTCAGGTACAGCGCCCGCGAGGCCGGCAACACGCCACCCGCGTGGTGGACGGCGCGGAGCACGAGCAGCCGGTGCGCGTCGAGCGGCATTCAGTGAAACTGAATCACAACATCCCTCAAAGTCAACCAACCGAAGGTCAGATCGGCCCTACACCGGAGGCATGGGTCTGCACACGCTCACCATGACGCTGGGCTTCGTCGGGGGACTGGCGGTGCTCGCGAGCTTCGCCGGCGTCGCCACCGGCCGCCTGCACGCGGACGCCCCCACCTACCACGCGATGAACCTCGGCGGCGCACTCGCGTTGATCGTCTCGGGCCTGGCCGCCGCGGCCTGGCCCTCCGTCGCCGTCAACGTCGTCTGGGCGCTGATCAGCTTCGCCGGTCTCACCCGATCCGGAACCGCGTCGATCCGGTTCCGGTCGCCGCGAACTGCGTCGCTTCGGTTCCGTTTTCCGGAACCGAACTGACGCGGTTGGAGCGGACCGGTACTCAGGCGGCGCGGTTGCGCGGGAACTCGCGCGTCTTGGTCGGTGCGAACGCGCCCGCGTCGTACGTCCACAGCTCCGCGGTGATCGTCGTCGCGTCGGCGCGGACGACGTAGAAGCCCTTGACGGGCTCGAGCAGGTGGCTCGGGCTCGGGCCCTCGACGCCGAGGATCGGACCCGCCGTCAGGTGGGCGCGGTGGTGGTGGCCGGCGAGCAGGACGTCGGTGTGGGCGGCCGCGGCGGCCTGGAGGGCGAGCTCGGAGCCCTCGAGCGGGCGGCGCACGAGCGGATGGTGGGTGACGAGCACCCGCAGCGCGCCGGGATCCCCCTCTCCCAGGCGCTGGATCTGGCGGATCCGGTCCGGCCTGAGGCGGCCGGTGACCTTGCGGCGCGTGGAATCGAGGCCAAGGACCCGCAGGCCGGGGGCGGTGAACAGCGGCGCCCGGTGGCGGGTGACGAAGTGGTGGTAGCGGCCGAGCGGGAGGAAGACCCGGCGGAAGAGGTCGTAGAGCGGGACGTCGTGGTTGCCCGGGACGGCGAGCCACGGCGCCGGCAGCGCGTCGAGGAACGTCCGGGCGCGGTGGAACTGGGCCGCGCGGGCGCGCTGGGTCAGGTCACCTCCGACGACGACGACCTGCGGCTGGATGGTGCGCAGGGCTGCGAGCAGCGCGTCGATCGTCCCCGGGGCATCCCGACCGAAATGAGGGTCGGTTACGTGGGCGAGGACGACGAGACCATCAGGGCGCCCGGCTCCGGCCACCGATCACGACCTTTCGTGACGTCTCTGATCGCCGGGTGGCCTGCGCCACCCCTAGGCAGCGCCGCGCTCGCCGACGTTGTCCTGGATGAAGTCGATGATCTTCTGCGTCGGGGCGCCGGGGGTGAAGACCTCGGCGACGCCGAGTTCCTTGAGCTCCGGGATGTCCTGGTCGGGGATCGTCCCGCCGAGGACGAGGACGATCTCGGACGCGTCCTGCTCCTTGAGCAGCTCGACGATCCGGGGCACGAGCGTCATGTGGGCGCCGGAGAGGATCGACAGGCCGATCGCGTCGGCGTCCTCCTGCAGCGCGGTTTCGACGATCTGCTCGGGCGTCTGGTGCAGGCCGGTGTAGACGACCTCCATGCCGGCGTCGCGCAGCGCGCGGGCGATGATCTTCGCGCCACGGTCGTGCCCGTCCAGGCCGGGCTTGGCGACGACGACGCGGATCTTGCGGGACTCGGCCATGGCGGCAGCTTACGCCGTCCGGGCAGGAGTGGCACCATGGCTGGCATGAGCGACTACGCCGTCGTCAACCCCGCCACGGGGGAGACCATCAAGGAGTACGAGACCATCACCGACGCGGCGCTCGACGACGCGATCGCCCGCGCGCACGCGGCGCATCGGACCTGGAGCCAGGGTTCGACGGTCGCCGAGCGCGCCGAGCTGGTCCGCAAGGTCGGGGCGATCCACGCCGAGCGCGTGGACGAGCTCGCCGACATCATCGTCCGCGAGATGGGCAAGCCGATCGAGCAGGCCAGGGGCGAGGTCGAGTTCTGCCAGGCGATCTACGACTTCTACGCCGACAACGCCGAGAAGCTGCTCGCCGACGAGCCGATCGACCTGCTCGACGGAGACGGCTCCGCGCTGGTCCGGCGGTCGTCGTTCGGGGTGCTGCTCGGGATCATGCCGTGGAACTTCCCGTACTACCAGGTGGCCCGGTTCGCCGGCCCGAACCTGATCATCGGCAACACGATCCTGCTCAAGCACGCGCCGCAGTGCCCGGAGTCCGCGGCGGTGATGCAACAGATCTTCGACGACGCCGGGTTCCCCGACGGCGCCTACGTGAACATCTACGCCACCAACGAGCAGATCGAGGGGGTCATCGGGGACAAGCGCGTCCGCGGGGTCTCCCTGACCGGCTCGGAGCGCGCCGGCGCCGCCGTGGCCGAGATCGCGGGCCGCAACCTCAAGAAGGTCGTGCTCGAGCTGGGCGGCTCGGACCCGTTCATCCTGCTCGGGACCTCCGACATGGACTCCGTGGTGGAGTCGGCGGTGGGGGCGCGCCTGGACAACTCCGGCCAGTCGTGCAACGCCGCCAAGCGCTTCATCGTGCTCGACGAGCTCTACGACGACTTCGTCGGGAAGTTCACCGAGGCGATGACGGCCGTGCCCGCGAAGGACCCGACGGAGGCGGACACGCAGGTCGGCCCGCTGTCCTCCACGGGTGCGGCGGACCGGCTCGAGGACCAGGTCAAGCGCGCCCTCGACGGCGGCGCCAAGCTGGCCGCGGGCGGCGGGCGCGAGGGCAACTTCTTCTCCCCCGCCGTGCTCACCGACATCACCAAGGACAACCCTGCCTACGAGGAGGAGCTGTTCGGACCGGTGGCGTCCGTCTACCGGGTCGGGTCCGAGGAGGAGGCGATCGAGCTCGCCAACGACACCCCGTACGGCCTCGGCTCCTACGTCTTCACGGAGGACGACGAGCAGGCGCAGCGGGTGGCGGACCGGCTCGACACGGGCATGGTGTTCGTCAACCTCGTCGGCGCGGACGGCGCCGAGCTGCCCTTCGGCGGCGTCAAGAACTCGGGCTTCGGCCGCGAGCTCGGCCGCTACGGCATGGACGAGTTCGTCAACAAGAAGCTGATCCGCATCGGGTGAGCGCCCTCGCGGATCGCGAGCGCGTCCTCGCCGACATCGAGCGGATCATCACGCGGGCGTGGGCGTCGTTCGACGCCCCGCGCCCGGAGGAGCCGGTCATCGACGAGATCGTCGCTGCGACGATGACGGCGCCGCTGCCCGAGGGGCCGGGCGCGGTGGCGCCGTCGATCGCCGACGCGACGCATCTGCTCGACGCCAGCGTCTCCCCCTCGCGGCCGCTGAACCTGGCCTACGTCGCCTCGACGGGGCTGGAGATCGGCGTGCTGGCGTCGGCGCTGATCGCCACCTACGACGTCAACCTGGCCTCGAGCGCCGGCGGCGCCGAGCTGATCGAGCAGCAGGCGATCGAGTGGACCGGCCAGCTGGTCGGCTACCCCGTCGCCGAGGGCGTCTTCACCAGCGGCGGGATGATCTCCAACCTGACCGCGCTGCTGGCGGCCCGCGAGCAGGCGCTGCCCGGAACGCGCGACGAGGGCATGGGCGGCCGCCGCGCCGCGATCTACTGCTCCGAGGAGGCCCACCACTCGATCGTCCGGGCCGTGGAGGCCGCGGGGCTGGGGTCGCGCAACGTCCGCTCGCTGCCGCTGGACCCGCAGCGGCGGATGCAGGTGGGAGCGCTGCGGGACGCGCTCGCGGCCGACGTGGCGGACGGCGTCGTCCCCGTGGCCGTGGTCGCCACGGCGGGCACCACGCTGACCGGCGCGGTCGACCCGCTGGACGCGATCGCCGACGCCTGCGCCGAGCACGGCGTGTGGCTGCACGTCGACGGCGCCTACGGGCTGCCTGCGGCCGCCGTCCTGCCCGGCCTCTTCGCCGGCCTCGAGCGCGCGGACTCCGTCACGCTCGACGCCCACAAGTGGCTCGGCGTGCAGAAGAGCTGCAGCGCCGTGCTGCTGCGCCGGGCCGGCGCGTTGCGCGCCGCCTACGGCCACGACGAGCGCTACATGCTCCACGAGGGCGACCAGGCCAACCCCGTCGACCGCACGCTGGAGTACTCGCGCCCGCTGCGTTCCCTGCGGCTGTGGCTGGCATTGCGCGTCCACGGTGCCGCCCAGTTCCGCGAGTGGATCGCCCACACCCTTCACCTCGCCGAGCGCCTGGCCGAGCAGATCCGGGCCTCCGACGACTTCGAGCTGCTCCACGAGCCGCAGCTCTCGACGCTCTGCTTCCGTCACCGCGACGCCGACAACGTCGCCCTCGCCGGCGCCATCCAGCGCGACGGTCGCGTCTTCCTCGCACCCGCCATGGTCGACGGTCAGAGCTGCCTGCGGGTCACCTTCGTCAACTTCCGCACCACGACCGACCAGGCCGACATCGTCCTGCCGGTCGCCCGCGCCGTGCGCGCCCGCCTGTCGAGTCCGCGGCCCGGATAAGCTGTCGGTAGGCGCGCGCCCCGACCCCTGGCGCGCGGCGACTCTCCGGCTCCACCCCCTGGCTGGCTTCCGCGGCCGAATCGATCGGCCGTCACACCGTCGACGGGAGTGAGATGCGCGCCAGCAGGGACCGGGTCTGATGGGCGTCTCGCTCCCCGTCGGAATCGGGCTCGTCTGCGCCGTGCTGGCGGCGCTGGTGACGAACCTCAGCTTCCTGTGGAAGCAGCGGGGCGCCGTCGCCGCGCCGGACGTCGACATGCGCCATCCGCTCCAGAGCGTGCGCGACCTCTTCCGGTCCCGGTGGTGGACGATCGGATGGGCCGTGGCCGGCGTGGCCTTCGCGCTTCATGTGGCCGCGCTCACCCTGGCGCCGATCTCGATCGGGCAGGCGGTGCTCGCGGGCGGACTGGTGTTCCTCGCGGTGCTCGCCGACCGGTGCTTCGGCTTCCAGCTCGAGCGCCGCCAGTGGATCGGCATCGTCCTCGTGGCCGTCTCGCTCGGGCTGCTGACGCTGACCGGCGGAGGCGGCGGGAAGGCCCACTCGCACTACTCCGTCGCCGGCATGATCGTCTTCGAGGGCATCGCCATCCTCGCCGGCGTGCTGCTCGTGGCCTCCCACGCGATCCAGCGCATCCCGGTCCAGCAGGGCCTGCTGCTCGGCATGGCGGCCGGACTCGGATTCGGGATCTCCGACGTGGCCATCAAGGCACTCTCGGGGGATCTCGCCGACGGCCCGCTCGGGCTGCTCAGCCCGTGGACCGCGGTCATCCTGATCGCGGCCGTCGCCTCGTTCTTCGCCTCTGCGCGCAGCCTCCAGATCGGTGACGGGGTCGCCGTGATCGCCGTGACCTCCGTGGCGGCGAACCTGTCCACCATCGTGGCCGGGCTCGCCGTCTTCGGCGACCCGCTCGGCGACAACCCCCTCGTCGTCGTGGCGCGCATCGTCGCCTTCATGGCGATCCTCGCCGGCGCGGCGCTGATCCCCGCCCCGGTCCGCGCCGGCGCGGCGCTCGACTCGCCCCAGCCGACCACCTCCATCGCAGCACCCATCCACCCCTAGGAGACCACGCATGTCATCAAGCGACACCACGGACGACGCAGCAGCCGAAGAGCTCAAGGCCGCGCACGCCGAGATCAAGGAGCTCGAGAACGCCGACGAGCTGCCCACGAAGCTGAGCGACTGGCCCGGCGGCAAGGCCAAGTTCCTGACCCTCGGAGGCAGTGACGACGGCGAGCCGTACGGCGAGGGCGCCACCGAGCAGCTCGGCCCGTCGGGGCTCGTGCGCCACGAGGGCGGCGGGGTGAGCGTCGGCGGCGAGATGGTCGACAACCCCGAGGACTACAAGGGCGAGCCCATCCCCGGCGGGCCGACCGATCCCAACGCCCCCGTCGAGCCCGGTGAAGCCGAGGCCGACGAAGGCTGACGCGCGGGCGCTTTCGCGGTGCTGAATTTCGGCCGGGTGGACAGCCCGGTCGGGGCTCGGCACCGCGAGGCTCCGGCCATGAAGAAAGCGATGACGCCCCTGGACCTGCGCACGACCGGCACGTGGGGCCGCCCCATCCGCGTCTACCCCACCTGGCGCATCCGGCGGTAGCCCTACGGCCCGGACAGCGAGTCGCGCAGTTCGCGCTTGAGCAGCTTGCCCGAGGCGTTCTTGGGCAGCTCGTCGCGAAGTGGACCGACTTGGGCACCTTGTGGCCGGCGAGCGCCTCGCGGGCGTGGGCGATTAAGTCGGCCTCGGAGACGTCCTCCGTCGCCACGACAACGGCGGCGATCACCTCGATCCAGCGCTCGTGCGGGAGGCCCACGACGGAGTGGAACCAGCCGCCGCGGAAGGCCTCCTCGGTCTCCTCGGGCTTGTCCCAGTAGCCGCTGCACAGCTGCGGCGAGCGGTAGACGACCTCGCCCTCGGCGGCGTCGTTGCCGTCCTCGTCGACCACGCGGGTCTCCACGAACAGGACCGGGCGGCCGATCGAGTCGGGCCGCGCCTCGTGCTCCTCCGGGCGCAGGACCGTCGCGAGCGGGCCGATCTCGGACTGCCCGGAGCAGTTGAAGAACTCGGCTCCGTCGAGCCGCTCGCGCAGCTTCTCGAGGATCGGGACGGGCATGATCGACGCCCCGTCATCAGCGCGGCGTCTCAGAAGACGGCTTTCGGCTCGGACTGCGTGAGCAGGTACTCGAGCTCGCCCCTGCGGGCGTTGTAGTTGACGGGGACGTGGACCAGGCCGGCGCGGCAGCAGCCCAGGAACAGCACTCGCGGTCCTCGAAGGTCAGCGCGAGCGCGTCCGGCGACCGGCGCGCGCTGCGGGTGACGATGCTCGCGATCGTGCTCGCGTAGGCCGGCGTGCTCATGCCGTCAGTCGTACTCGTAGAACCCGCGCCCGGTCTTGCGCCCGTGGGCGCCCGAGACGACCATGCGCTTGAGCAGCGGCGGCGGCGCGTAGCCGTGCTCCTTGAACTCGTCGAAGAGGGCGTCCCCGATCGCGTAGAGGACGTCGAGGCCGATGAAGTCCGCCAGCGTCAGCGGGCCCATCGGGTGGCCGCAGCCGCGCTTCATCGCCTCGTCGATGTCCTCGAGCGACGCGAACCCGTCCTGGTACATCCGGATCGCCGACATGAGGTACGGGACCAGCAGGAAGTTCACGATGAAGCCGGAGCGGTCCTTGGTGATGACGGGGTGCTTGCCGAGCTGCTCCGCGAACGCCTGGCCCAGCTCGACCAGCTCGTCGGCGGTGTCGAAGCCGACCACGATCTCGATCAGGCTCATGACCGGGACCGGCGAGAAGAAGTGCAGACCCAGGACGCGCTCGGGCCGCTGTGTCCACGCGGCCACCTGCGCGATCGGGATCGACGACGTGTTGGTGGCGAGGAAGCGCACGTCGGGCAGCGCGCGGTCGAGCTTCGCGAACAGCTTGCCCTTGACCTGGGCGTCCTCGATGATCGCCTCGCAGACGCCGTCGACCTCGGTGAGCGCGTCCAGCTCGGTCGTCCAGCGGATGCGCGCGAGCGTCGCCGCAACGGCGTCGTCGTCGAGCTTCCCGCGCTCGGCGGCCCGCTTCAGGGACTTCTCGATCGCCACTCGGGAGCGGTCCAGCGGCGCCTGGTCGGGCTCCTGGATGAGGACATCGAGCCCGGCGCGCGCACAGGACTCGGCGATCCCGGAGCCCATGAACCCGGCCCCGACGACGCCGACGCGCTCGACGCCCGCCATCAGAAGACGGGGGTCTCGCGGTACGACCCCCAGACCTCCTGGAGCGCGACGACGATCTCGCCCTCGGACACGTGCGCCTCGGCGGCGGTGACGAAGGCCGGCAGCAGGTTGCCGTCACCGTCGGCCACGCGGCGGATCTCCGCGAGCGCGTCCTCGACGTCCTTGGTCTCGCGCTGGGCGCGCACCGTCTGCAGGCGGTCGATCTGCTTGCGCTCGAGCGCCGGGTCGACGCGCAGCGTCTCCATCGCGCCGTCCTCGCCCTCGGTGAACTCGTTGACCCCGACGACGATCCGGTTGCCCTGGTCCTGGCGCACCTGGAGCTCGTAGGAGGACTCGGCGATCTCGCGCTGCGGGAAGCCCTCCTTGACCGCGGAGACCATCCCGCCCAGCTCGTCGATCTTGCGGAAGTAGGCGTACGCCTGCTCCTCGATCGCGTCCGTCATCGCCTCGACCGCGTACGAGCCGCCGAGCGGGTCGATGTGCGCGGTGACCCCGCTCTCGTGGGCGATGATCTGCTGGGTGCGGATCGCGACGCGGACGGCCGTCTCCGAGGGAAGCGCGAGTGCCTCGTCGTAGGAGTTGGTGTGCAGCGACTGCGTCCCGCCGAGCACACCGGCGAGCGCCTCGATCGCGGTCCGCACGACGTTGTTGAGCGGCTGCTGGGCGGTCAGCGACACGCCCGCGGTCTGCGTGTGGAAGCGCATCAGCCACGAGCGCGGGTTCTCGGCCCCGTAGGTCTCGCGCAGTTCGCGCGCCCAGATGCGGCGGGCGGCGCGGTACTTGGCGATCTCCTCGAAGAAGTCGATCTGCGCGTTGAAGAAGAAGCTCAGTCGCGGTGCGAACTTGTCGACGTCGATGCCCCGCTCGATCGCCTGCTCGACGTACGTGAAGCCGTCCTTCAGGGTGAACGCGAGCTCCTGCGCGGCGGTCGAGCCGGCCTCGCGGATGTGGTAGCCGGAGATCGAGACGGGATGCCAGCGCGGCATCTCGTCGGTGCACCACTCGATCAGGTCGCCCATCAGGCGCATCGCCGGGTCGACCGGGAAGCACCACTCCTTCTGGGCGATGTACTCCTTGAGGATGTCCGCCTGCACCGTGCCGGCGAGGCGGTCGCGCGGGACGCCGGAGCGCTCGGCGGCGACGACGTAGTAGGCCATCATGATCGCCGCGGGGGCGTTGATGGTCATCGAGACGCTCGTCTCCCCCAGGTCGATGCCCTGGAACAGCGTCTGCATGTCGTCGGGCGTGTCGATGGCGACGCCCTCGCGCCCGACCTCGCCCAGCGACATGTAGTGGTCGGAGTCGTGGCCCATCAGCGACGGCATGTCGAACGCCGTCGACAGCCCCTGCTGGCCGTGGTCGAGCAGGTAGCGGAAGCGCTCGTTGGTCTCCTCGCTCGTGCCGAAGCCTGCGAACTGGCGCACCGTCCACTGCCGGCCGCGGTACATGCTCGGGTACACCCCGCGGGTGAAGGGATACTCGCCCGGGACCCCGATGTCAGCCTCGTCGGGGAGGTCGGCAGCCGTGTAGAGCGGCTTGACCTCCTCGCCGCTCAGCGTGAGGAAGTCACGGTCCAGTTGCGGAGTCTCGGCGTAGCGCCGCGCCCACTCCTCGTACAGGTCGGCCGTGGTCGTCGTCATGGTCGACCCCAAGATAGTCGGAAGTCCTCCTATCTGCACGATTTAGCATCTGCCCATGCATCAGCCCGGCCCCCGACTCACCTACGCCAACGTCGTCGCCACCCTCGCGCTCTTCGTGGCGCTCGGAGGCACCGGCTACGCCGCGCTCACCGTTACCGGCAAGAACGTCAGGAACGGGTCGCTCACGGGGAAGGACATCAAGAACAAGTCGCTGACCAAGAAGGACATCCGCGGCGTCCTCACCGGCCCGACCGGGCCCGCGGGCGCGCAGGGGGCGCCAGGCCTCGCCGGACCGCAGGGCCTGCCGGGCGAGAAGGGTGACAAGGGCGAGCCCGGGGACGGCGCGACCCTCGCCGACGGCGCGGTCACCACCGCCAAGCTCGCCAACAACGCGGTCACGTCGGCCAAGGTCGCGCCCCATTCGCTCGAGTTCGGTGACCTCAAGGGGACCGACCACTACGGCGACATCGGCGTCGGCGCGATCGCCAGCGGCCGGTGCACCACCGTCACCATCGCGATCGGCGGTGCCGAACCGGGCGACGCGATCATCGTCACGACGGACGGGACCCTGCCCGACGGAGAGGTCATGTACGGCCAGCGCGTGCTCAAGGACACCGCCCACCTCAAGGTGTGCAACCTGAACGGCGCCAACCTGCCGGCCGTCACCGTGGCGGCCCGCATCCTCACCTTCCGCTGAGGCTCAGGCCTCGGCGAAGTCGCCCGCGGCGACGCGCAGGTCGCGCAGCAGCGCCGTGACCGCGTCCTGGCCCTCCTCGTCGAGCGCGCCCATCGCGAAGTCGATCGCGTGGAGCGCCTTGGTCGCCGCGCGCGCCACGCGGTGCCCCTCCGGCGTGATCTCGGCCAGGGTCGCCCGGCCGTCCTCGGCGTGCGGGACGCGACGGACGAGCCCGTCGCGCTCGAGCTTGTCGACGATGTTGGTCACGCTCGTGCGGTGCACCTGCAGCCGCTCGGAGACCTTGCCCAGCGGCAGCGATCCGTTGCGCGTGAAGAGCAGCAGCATCAGCGCCTCGTAGCGCGGGAACGTGAGCCCGAACGGCCGCAGCGCGTCGTTGAGGTGCGCGAGCAGGACCTGCTGGGCGCGCATCACGCTGGTCACGGCGGCCATCGCGGACAGCGGCGCGGCCGGCCAGCGCTCCGCCCATTGGCGGCGCGCCTCCGCGATCGGGTCGACCTTCAGCGGGCGGCTCACCCGCCGCATCCTCTCAGGTGCGGCCGGGGTGCTTCGCGGGCTGGGTGCCGGAGCTGCGGAACGTCGTGCGACAGCCGCCGACGCGCTTGTAGCGCTTTTTGGAGGCGTGACTGACGAAGACCAGGACGTCCTCGGACGCCGAGCAGTCGATCGTCCCGCGTCCGAAGTGGTCGTGGACGACGTCGTCACCGCCACCGGTCACGATCCGGTTGCGGCCGTGGGAGCCGTAGATGAAGTCGTCGCCCGGACCCCCGACCAGGACGTCCTGCTGCTTGCGCGGGCCGGGCTGGCAGCACGGGTGGTAGTCCCCCCACAGGACGTCGCCGCGCGGGCCGGCGTGGATGCGGTCGTCGCCGTGGCCGCCGAGCAGCTCGTTGTGGCCGATGTTCGCCGGGACGGCGTCGTGCCCGGGCGCCCGCCTGGCGCACGTCCGCTTGGTCCGGTACTTCGTCACGAAGCCGGTCGTGTAGGTCGGCAGCGAGTACGGGACAGCGGGGTCGGGCGGGAGCAGACGGCGGACCATGACCCACACAACGGGCCGAGGCCCGCCATCCTTTTCCGGTGTGTCAGCGTGCGGCCAGGCGCGCGATCAGCGCGCCGATCGCGAAGTAGACCGCAGCGGCGAGGCCCCAGTTGACGGCGACGGTCGCCTTGTGGGAGTCGAGGTCGAAGATGCCCTTGAAGGGGCCGACGAGCCAGCGGGCGGCGTCGAGCAGCGCGTTGACGATGCCGTTGCTCGCGTTGGCCTCGAGCAGGACGAGCAGGATGCCCACGATGATGATCGCGGCCACCAGCCCCGCGATCATGCGGACCGCGCGGGCGACGGCGAACCCGCCCCCACCGGTCGTGCTGGTCTCTCTACGTCCGGCGATGGTGCTCATGTCCCTCTCCTTGGCGCGTGGTTGACGCGGCGCTCCCGGAGGTGGTCTGCCCGAGCGACCTTTGTCCTATGCCTCGAAGAGGATGAGCAGGACGAGCCCGACGCCATCGGTGACTCCGGCGTCGCTCACCGCGAGCATCATGCGCGCGTCCGGGGCCGAGAAGTCGCCGGATCGGACGGCGCGGCGGCGGCATAGTCGTCGGTCATCGGGCAGCGACGGTGATCGTGGCCTGAGCGTTGTTGCAGTACCCCTTCGGGTTCCACAGCAGTGCCGGGTCGCGGGGCTGGGTGGCGGCGGACGAGTCCCACGCACGGACGGCGATCTCGTGATCGCCCCGCTCGAGGTCCACCTCCAGCCGCCACTGGCGCCAGGCCCAGCGGCCGAGGTCATCGAGCAGCTCCGCCTGCCGCACCGGCCCGCGGTCCACCTCGACGTCCACGCGCGTGACCGACCGCTCGCCCCCGGCGAAGGCGTAGCCGCGCAGCTCGACGCGCCCGGCAGGGACCTCGGCGCCGTCGGCGGGCGCGAGCACGTCGGAGTTCAGGGCGACGATGCCGAGCGGGAAGCCGTTGCCGGGCGCGGGTGCCTCCCCGGGCGGCAGCATCCGGTAGACGACGTCCTGGAAGTACCCCTTCCACGGCTCGGTGCGCAGCTCGATCGTGTCCAGCCACTTGACCGAGCGGGCACCGATGTAGCCGGGGACGACCGAGCGCAGCGGCGCGCCGTGCACGGGCGTGAGCGGCTCGCCGTTCATCGCGAACGCGAGCAGGACCTCGGGGCGGCGCGCCTTGTCGAGCGGGATCGAGCCGCCGAAGCGCTGCCCGGGCGGCCTGGCCTCTGGCGAATCGTCGGCGCCCTCCATCCCCACGTGCGCTGCCGCCGCGGTCGGGTTCGCCGCGGCCAGGACGTCGGCGAGCCGCACGCCGCGCCAGGTTGCGGTGCCGGTCGCCCCCGGCCCCCACGGCGCCTCGCCAGGGATGTCCCGCACCGCGACCAGGCCGGCGCGGCGGTTGCCCGCGCACTGCAGCGTCGCCGTGACCTCGTGGATCTCGAGCAGGCCCGAGCGCAGCTCGGCCACCGACAGCGTCAGCTCGCGCTCCACGAGGCCGGTGACGCGCAGGCGGAACTCGCGCTCGTCGAGCTCGGGGACGGGACCATGGCCGCGGACGTAGAAGGCGTCCGTGGCGGTCAGCGGCCCCTCGGCCAGGGCGGCGCGACTGGTCTCCGCGTTGAAGGGCTCCTCCTCGTAGACGATCAGGTCCTCGCGCTTGCCGTAGGCCACCCGGCGAGCTTATTCAGGCGCGTAGGTCCCGAAGCTCCAGGCGTTGCCCTCGGGGTCGGTCGCCTGGAAGTCGCGCGAGCCGTAGTCCTGTTCGACGAGGTCGGTGACGTCGGCGCCCGCCGCCTCGGCCCGGTCGTGGAGTGCGTCGACGTCCGGCAGGCCCACGTAGAGCCAGCCGTGGCCGACCCGCTCGGGCCGGCCGCCGCCGATCATCACCAGGCCGTCACCGACGCGGATCTCGGCGTGGGCGACCTCGCCGGCGTCGTTGCGGTGGACCTCGGTGGCGGTGAAGCCGAAGGCGCGGTCCAGCCACGTGAGGGCGGCATCGGCGTCGGCGTAGCTCAGGAGCGGGTAGACGGGCATGCCGCCCACATTGTCATGCCGCGGCGGCGATGTCTCGAAGTGCGGGAACCGGCCGAGCAGCGCACCGCGCGCAGCACCTGACCCCGGAGGGCGGGTGGCGGGGCGAGCTCCTCGAACGCGATCACGTCACGCGCGGACGCGGCGGGCGGCGGCGGGGACGGTGGCGCCGATGGCGGCGGCGCCGGCCATGCCGACGGCGATCTTGAGGCGGCGGTGCAGGCGGTCGAAGGTCAGCACGTCCCAACCCTCCTCGCGCGCGATCCGGCGCAGCTCGGCGTCCGGGTTGACCGCCACAGGATGACCGACGAGGCGCAGCATGGGAAGGTCGGACTCGCTGTCGGTGTACGCGTAGGACGCGGCCAGGTCGATGTCCTCGCGCGCGGCCAGCTCGCGGATCGCCTGCGCCTTGCCCTCGCGGTAGGTGAACGGCCCGCCCTCGCGGCCGGTGTACTCGCCGTCGAGCACTTCGCTGACGCTGCCGATCGCCCCGTCGAAGGTCAGCACGATCGCCATCAGCTCGGCGATCTCCTGGGAAGCGGCCGTGCAGATGAAGATCGGGCGACCGGCGTCCTGGTGCTCGTAGGCGATCTCCAGCATCTGCGGGTACAGGCGCGGCAGCACACCCGCGAGCACGGACGGCGCGAGTCGCTGCAGGTCGCGGACGCGGGTGCCGGCGAGTGCCTCCCCGATGCGCTTCTTGAGCGCGTCCGTGCGCTCGTCGGTGGAGCCCTTGAGGCGGAAGAGGACGTTCTCCCAGGCGTCGCGCGCCAGCTGGCGGCGGCTCAGCATTCCCGCCCGGTAGGCCGCCCGGCCGAACTCGAAGGCGCTCGACCCGGCGATCAGCGTCCGGTCGAGGTCGAAGAAGACCGCGGCGGTGCCGGCCTGTCCACGCCCGGAGGCTCCTCCCCCGGGCGCTTCGGTGACGTAGCCGGCGCGGTTCGTCACACCTTGACGATGACGGCGTCGCCCTGCCCGCCACCCGAGCAGATCGCGGCGCAGCCGTAGCCCCCGCCGCGGCGGCGCAGCTCCATGATCAGGGTGCCGAGGATGCGCGCGCCGGAGGCGCCGATCGGGTGACCGATGGCGACCGCCCCGCCGTTGACGTTGACGCGCTCTTCGTCGATGTCGAGCATGCGGATCGAGTTCAGGGTGACGGAGGCGAAGGCCTCGTTGATCTCCCACAGGTCGATGTCCGACGGCTGCAGGCCGGCCTTG
This sequence comes from uncultured Solirubrobacteraceae bacterium, assembly GCA_963740765.1. Lineage (GTDB taxonomy): Bacteria > Actinomycetota > Thermoleophilia > Solirubrobacterales > Solirubrobacteraceae > DATLGB01. The sequence goes on from CAVUFN010000016.1 coordinate 24,665, forward strand.
TCGAGCGCGGCGATCGCCGCGAGCGCGGGCGTCTTGGCCAGGTAGGGGAAGTCATCGGCGACGGCGGCCTGGGAGACGATCTCGGCCAGGACCTCCTTGCCGTTGGCCTCGGCCCACTCGTCGCTGGCGACCACGAGGGCGCCGGCGCCGTCGTTGACGCCCGGCGCGTTGCCGGCCGTGTGGGTGCCGTCCTTGGTGAAGATCGGGGGCAGCTTGGCGAGCGCCTCCAGTGTCGCCTCGCGGCGCGGGGACTCGTCGTGCTCGACGGTGGTGTCGCCCTTCTTCGAGGTGATCGTGACGGGCACGATCTCCTCGTCGAGGCGGCCATCGTCCGTGGCGGCGATGACACGCTCGTGGCTGCGCAGCGACCACTTGTCCATGTCGACGCGGGACATCTCGAACTCCGCCGCGACCTCGGACGCCTCGTGGGCCATGTGCTTGCCCGAGAACGGGTTGGTGAGGCCGTCGTGGATCATCGCGTCGATCGCCTTCGCGTCGCCCATGCGGAAGCCGAAGCGCGCGTTCGGGAGCATGTAGGGAGCGTTGGACATCGACTCCATGCCGCCGCCGACGCCGACCTCGAGGTCACCCGCGCGGATCGCCTGGTCGAGCATGCCGACCGCGCGGATGCCCGACGCGCAGACCTTGTTGATGGTCTCGCTGGAGACCTCCTTGGGGATGCCGCCCTCGATCTGGGCCTGGCGGGAGGGGATCTGCCCCTGGCCGGCCTGCAGGACGGTGCCCATCACGACGTGGTCGACGTCGCCGCCGTCTACGCCCGCCCGCTCCAGTGCCGCCTTGATGGCGATGCCGCCGAGCTCGGTGGCCTTCTTCGACGAGAGTCCGCCGCCCAGCTTCCCCACGGGGGTCCGGGCCGCACTCAGGATCACGGTCTTGGGCATGCGCGGAACGGTAGCGTTGCGGCGATGTTGCGAGTTCGCGCCACGACCGACGACTTCGACCCTGCGACGACGGTCAGCGGCGACGCCGAGCGCAAGCTGGGGCAGGTGCGACCGGCCGAGGGCGGTGGCCTGAGCGTCGGTCTGGGTGACGCCTTCGGTCCCGAGCCCGCCCGCGTCCTGGCGGCGAAGGTGCTCGAGCGCGCGACGGAGCTGGGCTGGGAGCAGCTCGCGTGGGACGGGCCGGAGCCGGCCGCCTTCGTCGAGGGCGCCGTCCTCGCCGCCTACCGCTACGACGAGTACAAGAGCGAGCCGGGCGACGCCGGGCCGGGGACTCTGCTCGTACGCGAGGGTGCCGAGGCCGCCGTCGTCGCCGAGGCGCAGAACGCCGCGCGCGACCTCGTCAACGCGCCCGCGAACGCCCTCACGCCGACCAAGCTCGCCGCCCGCGCCCGGGAGCTGGCCGCCGAGCTCGGCCTCGAGTGCGAGGTCCTCGGCCGCGAGCAGATCCGCTACGCCGGCATGGGCGCCTTCGCCGCGGTCGCGCAGGGAACCGACGAGGAGCCGCAGCTGATCACCCTCAAGTACACCCCTGCCGACGCCGTGGGCCCGGTGCTCGGGCTGGTGGGCAAGGCCGTCACCTTCGACTCCGGCGGCATCTCGATCAAGCCCGCGTTGAAGATGTCGACGATGAAGTCCGACATGGGCGGCGGCGCGGCGGTGCTGCAGGCCACCGCGGCGATTGCGCGGCTCGGGCTGCCCGTCCGGGTCGTCGCCGTGATCGGGGCGACGGAGAACCTGATCGGCCCGCGGGCGGTCAAGCCGGGCGACATCGTCCGCTCGCGCCAGGGCACGACGATCGAGGTCGTCAACACGGACGCCGAGGGCCGCCTCGTGCTCTGCGACTGCCTCGTCCACGCGCGCGAGCAGGGGGCGGAACGCCTGATCGATGTGGCGACGCTGACGGGTGGCATCGTCGTCGCCCTCGGCTCGGTCTACGCAGGCCTGTTCGCCTCCGACGACGAGTGGTCGGAGACGGTGCGCGCCGCCGGCGAGCGGACGGGCGAGATCTCGTGGCGGATGCCGCTGCACGAGCAGTACGCGGACGCCATCAAGGGCCGCTGGTCGGACATCGTCAACGCCGTCGAGGACCGCAAGGCGGCCCCGATCGCCGCCGCCGAGTTCCTGCACCGCTTCGTCGCCGACGTCCCCTGGGCGCACCTGGACATCGCCGGCGTCGGCTGGGACGGCGGGCGCCCCTACGCGGCCAAGGGCGGCTCGGGCTTCGCCACCCGCACGCTCGTCGAGGTCGCGCGCTCGCTCGCCACGAGTTAGACCCCGTATGGGTGTCTAAGCCGTGGCGCGTCGGAAGGTGGCGCGGTAGGCGGTCGGGGTGGTGCGGGTCGCGCGGCGGAAGTGCTCGCGCAGGCCGGTGGCGGTGCCGAACCCGCACTCGGCGGCGATGTGCTCGACCGGCGCGTCCGTGCCCTCCAGCGCTCGCTTCGCCGCGGCCACGCGCTGCTCCACCAGCCACGCCAGCGGCGTCGTCCCGGTCTCGCTCCGGAAGCGGCGAGCGAACGTGCGCGGCGAGTACCCGGCGTGCGCGGCCATGTCCTCCACGCTGAGCGGGTCACGGAGGCGCTCGAGCATCCAGTCCCTCGTTGCCGAGAGCCCACCGCCGCCTTGCGGCACGGGCCGGTCGATGAACTGCGCCTGCCCACCGGACCGCTGCGGCGCGACGACCATCCGCCGTGCGACCCGGTTGGCCACGGCGGCCCCGCGGTCGCGGGCGACGAGGTGCAGGCACAGGTCGATGCCCGCGGCGACGCCCGCCGACGTGAGCAGGTCGCCCTCGTCGACGTACAGGACGTCGGGCTCGACGGTCGCGGTCGGGTGCCGCCGGGCGAGCTCGTCCGCGTACGCCCAGTGCGTCGTGCAGCGGCGCCCGTCCAACCGCCCCGCGGCACCCAGCACGAACGCACCGGTGCAGATCGACACCACCGTCCCCGTGGCGCGCCGCACGGCATCGACGACCGCATCCTCGACGTCCTCCACATCCGTCCCCGGGACCACCACCACGTCCGCCCCCGCCGCCTCCCTCAATGCCCGTCGCGGGACCACGTCGAACACCCCGGCGGACACCGCCCCCGCCCCGCACACCTGCACGGAGTACCGGGCGGTCGCGAACACATGGCAGGCCAGGGCAAGATCGAATCCCACGACACCCGGGAAGGCCAGCACGGCGACTGTCTGCATCCTTGCGAACTATGGCATTCCTGCCACTGGCGTGCAACCGCCGCCGGCGCGACCATGCCGGCATGCGAATCGAGATCGCCGTCTTTGAGGACTTCGACGAGGTCGACGCCATCGGCCCGTTCGAGGTGCTGAGCAACGTGAGCGTCATGCACCCGGAGGTGGAGGTCGAGCTCGTCGGCGCCCACGGGCCGGGCGAGATCGTCGCCGGCCACGGCATGCGCCTGGTGTGCGCCGAGGGCATGAGCGAGCGCGCCGATCTGATGGTCGTCCCGGGCGGAGGTTGGGTCCGCGGCGGCGGCGTCCGCGCGCAGTACGAGGACGGGACGCTGGCCGAGCGCCTGCGCGAGCTGCACGACGGCGGCATGATGATGGCGTCCGTCTGCACCGGCGGCATCCTGCTCGCCCAGGCGGGCATCCTCGCCGGCCGCCGCTGCACGACCCACGGCGCGGCGCTCGACCACCTCGCGAGCATGACCCACGCCGACGTGGACCGCGAGGCGCGGGTCGTCGACGACGGCGACGTGCTGACCTGCGGCGGCGTGACGTCGGGCTTCGACCTCGCCTTCCACCTCGTCGACCGCTACTGGGGCGAGGAGCTGGCGGACTCCATCGCGACGCTCATGGAGTACGAGCGTCGGTCCGCACGCTCGACGGGTGCACCGACATGAGCTGAAGCAGCTTGCGGCCGAGGCCGAGCTTGCCGCTGAAGTCGACGCGGCCGTCGGCGATGCGGGCCAGCGCGGCCCGGCCGAGCCTGCTGGTCGGCTTCGGCACCCCGCCCGCGAGCGGCGCCGAGACGACGAGAACGAGGTCAGGGAGCGCCGCCTGCACCTCGAGGTCGACCTCGCCGCCCCGGGCGTCCCCCACCTCGATCAGGTCGCCGCCGAAACGGATCAGCACCGGCGCGTAGCCCTCCGCGAACGTGATGCGCACGGTGCCGACCGTCTGGGCGGCGAGGTCGGGCCGGATCGAGACGCCACGGTCGAGCAGCCCGTAGACCGTCGCGGCGACCGAGTGGTCCCCGACCTCGCGTAGCTCCACGTGCGGCGGCACGCCGCCACCGTAGGCTCCGGCCGCGTGCGCGCCCTCCCCTGGCTCGCGGTCCTCGGCGCCTACGTCGCGGTCGCCTTGATCTTCACCCCGGGCGACGCCCCGCCGCAGGTCCCGTTCCTGCTCGAGCGCCTGCGCGACGAGGCAGGCGCGGACGTCACCGCGATCGTCCTCGCCGTCCCCGCCGCGCTGAGCTTCGCGCTCGCCGCGGCCCTGGCGCGGCACTGGGTGCCGGACCCCTGGGCGACGCGCGGCGTGCTGGTCGCCGCCGTCTCCCCCCTGGCCTTCGCGCTGCCCACCCACACCCGGCCCGACGCGATCGCCGCCGCGCTGCTGATCGGCGGGCTGCTGCTCGCGCTGCGCGCCCGGGACGAGGCCACCCGCGCGCGCTCGCTCGGCGGGGCGGCCTGCCTGGCGCTGGCGCCGTGGTTCGGGCTGGTCTACGCACTCGCCGCGGTACCGGCGCTGGTTGCGCTGGTGATGTGGACGTCGCGCCGCAAGCGGCCGATGCTCGCGTTCCTGGCGGTGGAGGTCGGGGCCGCGAGCGCGGTGGCGCTCGTCGGCGTCGAGCAGCCCGACCGCCGGCCCGGCGGCGACCCACTGAGCGTGCTGGGGGACGTCCTCGCCGGCGCGCCGATCCTCGCCCTCGCCTTCCTCGGCGCCGCCCTTCTGGTCCGATCGCGCATGGAGCGGGTGTCGCGCGCGATCCCGGCCCGGCGGGACGCCGAGGTCGCGGCCGCGCTCACCGGCATCATGGTCCTCGGCCTCTACCTCGCCGCGGCGTTCGGGCCCGTCGGCCCCGGCGCGGGCGTCCCGCTCGCCGCCGCGCTCGGCGCCTGGGGCCTGCAGCGCGCGCCGCGGATCGGCGCAGTACTCGCGCTGGCGACGGTCGTCCTCGCGGTCCTCAGCGTGGGGTGAGTCCCGCCCGCCGCCGGCCCCTGGCCACGCCTCGGCGGCGCCGGCCGACTACGCCTGCTCTTCGGCCTGATCCGAGCGCGCGGCCTCGGCGGCGTCGAAGCCGCCGCGGGTGAGGACGGCGGAGGCGGCGCTGGCCGGGTCCAGCTCGCGCGAGACGACCTGGTCGAGCAGCTTGGCGATCTCCTCGTCGTCGCGGGCGGACGCCTCCAGAGCGCGGCGCAGGCGATGGGTCGCGATGCCGATCACCTCGGCGAGCAGGTTGCGCCGGCGGCGCTCGGCGAGCTGCCCTTCGGCCTCCACGAACGTGCGGTGCTCGGCGAGCTTCTCGGCGAGCAGCTCGACGCCCTCGCCCTTGTTGGCCTGGGTGCGGACGATCGGGACGCGCCAGCCCGACTGGTCGCCGAGGCTCAGCACGCCGCGGATCTCCCGGACCATCGTGTCCGTCATCGGGTGGTCGGCCTTGTTGACGACGATGATGTCCGGGATCTCCATGACGCCGGCCTTGAGGGCCTGGATCGAGTCGCCCGAGCCCGGGATCAGCACGAGCACGACGGTGTCGGCGTGGTCGATGACGTCGACCTCGGCCTGGCCGACGCCGACCGTCTCCAGGAAGACGTCGTCCTTGCCCGCGGCGTCCATGAGCAGCGCGGCCTGGAGCGCCGCCTCGGCAAGGCCGCCGAGCGCGCCGCGCGTCGCCATCGACCGGATGAAGACGCCGGGGTCGAGGAAGTGGTCGGTGAGCCGGATGCGGTCACCGAGCAGCGCCCCGCCGCGGAACGGGCTGGACGGGTCGATCGAGAGGACGGCGATGTCGCGATCCTGGGCGCGCTTGTGCTTGACGAGCGCGCCGATCAGGGTCGACTTGCCCGCGCCGGGCGGGCCGGTGAAGCCGACGACCTCGGCCTTGCCGGTGTGCGGGTAGGCGGCGCGAACGATCTCCCAGCCCTCGGGGTCGTCGTCCTCCACGAGCGAGATGGCGCGGGCGAGGGCGCGCTTGTCGCCATTGAGGAGGCGCTCGACGAGCGACTTGGAACGGTCCGTGGCCACGGCCCGCAAGAGTAGGCTGCCCTCATGGCGCTGTTGGAGGGTCCACCGGTCCGGGCCCGGCCCCCCGTCACCCGGCCCGCCCCCGCTCCGCTGCACGGCGGCCCGTTGGCGTTCCTGCGCTTCGCCAGGCGCAACGGGATGCTCAACCGCAAGTACGGGCGGCTGATGCTGCGCTGGGCATGGCTGAAGCTGCGGTGGCGCGGCCGGCTGAAGACGGACGGCCTGTGCTTCGTCGCGCCCGACGTCACCTTCGAGATCGGCCCGAACGCCGTGGTCCGGCTCGGCCGCTGGTCCTGGATCGGCCACGGCACCAAGATCCGCGCGCACGAGGGCGTCGTCGAGATCGGTGCCAAGACCGTGATGGGCCAGGAGTGCACGATCTCCTCGTTCCAGCACGTCGCGATCGGCCGTGAGTGCATCGTGGCCGACCGCGTGATGCTGATCGACTTCGACCACGGCGTCGTCGAGTCCGAGCGCCCGACGCGCCTGCAGGGCATCTACAAGCGCGACGTGCGGGTCGGCAACAACGTCTGGATCGGCTACGGGGCGTGCTTCCTGCGCGGCACCGTCACGGGTGACAACGCCGTCGTGGGATCGCTCACCGTGGTCAGCAAGGACGTCCCCGCCAACGCGGTCGTCGGCGGGGCGCCCGTGCGCGTGCTGCGGATGCGGCCGGCGCCGAAGACGCTTCGCTACGACTGACCGCAGACGGGCCAGGGCGCCGTGCCCTCGGCCGCGTACAGCTTCGCCGCGATCGCGTCCTGAGCGGACTCGGGGGCGGCGGCGGGGTCGCCCGTGCCGCCGTAGGCACGCCACGTCTTGCGGCTGAACTGGTACTTGCCGCGGTACTGGCCGGTGCCGGAGACCGCGGTCGGATCCCCGCCGGACTCGCACCGGGCGATGCGCGCGAGGACGCCGCTGGCGCCGGACGCCGATGTGGCCGCGCTGTCGCTGCTGGTGGTGTCGTCCAGGCCGAGCGACGCGAGCGTCTGCGGCCCGATGACCCCGTCGACGGTCAGCCCGTGGGCCCGCTGGTAGCGCTTGACGGCGCGCTTGGTCTGCGGTCCCATCACGCCGTCGGCGCTCACGCCGAGCTTGCTCTGGACCTCACTCGTCTGGTTGGCCAGCGCGGCGCCGCCGCCCATCGCCATGACGCACAGCAGCGACACGGCCGAGCGGCGCCCGAAGCGCCGGCGTGCAGCCTGCCGAGCCGCGGCAAAGCGGCGTGAACGTGATCGGCGCTGGGACTCCAGCCACCGGTCGATATCGACCTCGGACACCGTGGAAACTCCTTCACTTCAATGCCTACGAGGTGAGCTGACGGGCTCGCGCTGAAGCTGCGCTACGCCGCACACTGGCGGCGATTCGCCCCAACTGAATGGGTCCCCCGCTCCCGGGCGGCATGACCTGCCCGGGATTCGGCTTGTGATTTTCGAAGTCCGAAAGGCTAGTGGGCGCTCCGGCGGACGCTCTTCGCAGAGACACCCGGGCGGGCCAGCGCAGGGGCGAAGTACGAGACGCGCAACTCCTCCAGCAGCCACCGGTCCGGCCCGATCGCCTCGAGCTCCGCGAGGGTGCGCATGTGGTCGCGATCCTGGCCCAGCGCGTCGGGCGCGCGCTCCAAGCGGCGTTCGGCGGCCTGCAGGTAGCGGGTGAGATCGGGGAGGCGTTGGACGCCGGCCTCCGTGACGAAGCCGGGGTGCAGGAGCCGGCCGAGCTGGCGGGCGACGTCGAGCCGCGTCTCGCGCAGCGCCTCGCCGCCGCGGCGCTCCATGGCGGCGCGGACGGAGGCGGCGGCGCGCAGGACCTCCGCGACCTGCGCCTGGGCGCGGCGGACGGCGGCCGTCCAGCGGCCCGGCCGCGTGGCCCTTGAGCGTCCGCCATTCGTGCTGCGGTCCACGGCAGGTCTGTGATGAGGGCTCCGGCCGCTGCTTCGACGATGTCACTCGAGGAGGGCGGGATCGGCCGTGGCGAAGATCAGGTCTTGTGGCGGAGGCGGGTCGGGCAGCGCGACGAGCAGCAGGCGGCGCACTCCGGCGCGGTGGCTCTCCTCGGCCGCCTCCGCGCTTTCGAACACCCCCACCCCCACCGTCGCCCGCGACGAATCCCACCCTCCCCCAGGGTGCGATTCGTCTACCAGGGCGGGGTAGGCGGTGACGCCGGGGAGGTCCACGGTGCGCGGGAGCTCCTGCGGCCAGTCCGTGAGCCCCGTCCTCTCGATGCCCGTCGTCGCCAGACGCTCGCGCAGCCGCGGCCGGACCTCCGTGCGCAGCGCCTCGAGCGAGTCCCCGAAGGCCAGGGTGCGGCCGTCGTCCTCGATCGCGAAGTGCATGCGCAAGTGCGAGGGCAGGTCGGTGGAGAACACCGACTCGTCGAGGCTTAGTTGCGCCGCGACCTGCCCGGCCAGCGACCCCTTCCGCGGGCGCAACCCGGCCGCCACTCGCGTCGCCGTGTCCGGGATGGGTGCCAAAGGCCGGCGCAGCTCCTTGGGCAGCCCGCGCAGCAGCGTCGTCACCAGCTCCTCGCGCAGGGCGGGGACGAGCCAGTCGAAGCCGACGTCGCGCACGCGCGGCAGGTCGGCGAGGGCGATGTGAGCGGTGACGCCGTCGTCGGCCGCCCCTGGCTCGAAGCGGTAGGTCAGCGGGAGGCGCAGGTCGCCCTGCTTCCAGGTCTCCGGCCGGCCTTCGCCGTCCGCGCCGCCGGCCCGCAGCAGATCGCGCGGGTAGACGAGCAGCTCGGGGTCCTGCTCGCGGAACCAGCGGTCGAAGGCCCGGCCCGAGCTGATGTCGTCGGGGACCCGGGCGGCGAAGAAGTCCGCCAGCTCGTCGTCGGGCACGAGCAGGCCGCGCTGGCGGGTGCGCTCCTCGATCGCCTCGACCTCCTCCACGCGCCGGCGGTTCTCGGCCAGGAACGCATGGCGCGCGTGCCACTCGCCCTCGACGAGCGCCTTGCGGATGAACAGCGCGCGGTCGTGGTGGCCGACCGTCTTCGTCCCGATCGGCATCCCGAACAGCGTCATCCGCTCCGTCGCCACGACCTGCGCGCGGCGCTCGTCCCAGCGCGGCTCGGAGTGCTCGCGGCGGATCAGGTGGCCGGCCAGCGGCTCGAGCCAGCGCGGGTCGACGCGCGCGACCTCGCGGCCCCACAGCCGCGACGTCTCGACCAGCTCGGCCGCCATCACCCACTCGGGCTGCTTCTTGGCCAAGCCGCTGCCGGGGAAGATGGCGAACCGCGCGCCGCGGGCGCCGACGTACTCGCGCCGTGCCTTGTCCTTCATCCCGACGTGGGACAGCAGGCCGGCGAGCAGGGACCGGTGGATCGAGCGAGCGTCGGCATCGCCCTCGTTGAACGTCACCCCGACCTGCCGCGCGGCGTTGCGCAGCTGCCCGGCCAGGTCCTGCCACTCGCGGACACGGAGGTAGTGCAGGTGCTCGGCCCGGAGCCGCTTGCGGAACTGGCTGCCGCTGAGCGCCCGCCGCTGCTCGCGCACGTAGCGCCACAGGTTCAGGTAGGCGATGAAGTCCGAGTCCTCGTCGTTGAAGCGCGCGTGCGTCGCGCGCACCGTCTCGCGCTGCTCGGGCGGGCCGGCCTCGCGCGGATCCTGCACCGTCAACCCGGCGGCGATGATCGTCACCTCGTTCGCGCAGCCGTGCTTGTCGGCCTCGAGGATCATGCGGCCCATCCGCGGGTCGACCGGCAGCCGCGCCAGACGCCGGCCCAGCGGGGTCAGCCCGCGGTCGGCGTCGAAGGCACCCAGTTCGAACAGGAGGCTGACGCCGTCGCGGACCTGGCGCGCGTCGGGCGGGTCGAGGAACGGGAAGTCCTCGATGTCGCCAAGGCCGAGCGCGGCCATCTGCAACAGCACCGACGCGAGGTTCGTGCGCAGGATCTCGGGATCGGTGAAGCGCGGGCGCTCGTCGAAGTCCGCCTCGCTGTAGAGGCGCACGCAGACGCCGTCGGAGGTCCGGCCGCAGCGGCCCTTGCGCTGGTCGGCGGAGGCCTGGGAGACCGGCTCGATCGGCAGCCGCTGGACCTTCAGGCGCGTGCTGTAGCGGGAGATGCGCGCCATGCCGGGGTCGACCACGCTGCGGATGCCGGGCACGGTCAGCGACGTCTCGGCGACGTTGGTGGCCAGCACGACGCGGCGGCCGGAGCCGCGTGGATGGAACACCTTCTGCTGCTCGGAGGCGGCCAGCCGCGCGTAGAGCGGGAGCACCTCGGCGTCGACGCGACCGCTCAGCGCCTCGGCCGTGTCGCGGATCTCGCGCTCGCCGCTCAGGAAGACGAGCACGTCCCCCGGCACCGTGTCGATGGCCGCAGCGATCGCGTCCGCCTCGTCCTCGTCGTCCGCCACCGGGCGGTAGCGGGTCTCGACCGGGAACGTCCGGCCGCTCACCTCGATCACGGGCGCGCCGCCGAAGTGGTCCGCGAAGCGCTGCGGGTCGATCGTCGCGCTGGTGATGATCAGCTTCAGGTCCGGCCGCCGGGGCAGGATCTGCTTGAGGTAGCCGAGCAGGAAGTCGACGTTGAGCGACCGCTCGTGCGCCTCGTCGACGATGATCGTGTCGTACCGGCGCAGCAGCCGGTCGCGGCCGATCTCGGCCAGCAGCAGGCCGTCCGTCATCAGCCGCAGCAGCGTGTTCTCGCTCGTGCGGTCGTTGAAGCGCACCGCGAAGCCGACCGCCTCCCCCAGCGGGACGTCGAGCTCCTCGGCGATGCGCTCGGCGATCGTGCGCGCGGCCAGCCGCCGCGGTTGGGTGTGGGCGATCGACCCGCGCACGCCGCGCCCCAGCTCGAGACACAGCTTGGGCAGCTGGGTGGTCTTGCCGGAACCGGTCTCCCCGGCGACGACGACGACCTGGTGGTCGCGGATCGCCGCCAGCAGGTCCTCGCGGCGGGCGCTGACGGGGAGGTCGGGGTAGGTGACCTCGGGGACGGCGGCGAGCCGCCGCGCGTAGCGGGCCTGCGCACGCTCGAGCTCGGGCCCCTCCCGGCCCCGCAACCGGTGTTCGTCGCGGAGCGTCAGCACCCCCTTCAGGCTATGTGCGCTTCACCTTCGGCTTCTTGCCCCTGCGCACGGTCAGCACGGTGGACGTCCCGATGCGACCCGGTGCCGTGATGGCCACGGTGATCTTCACGCCCTTCTTCAGCCTGCGGCCCTTGAACAGGCGCTTCCCGAACGTGCGCGTGCCGGCCTCGAGCTTGAACGTCCTGGTCTTGAACGGGCACGTCTTGCCGGTGCAGCTGATGGTCGCGGTCTCCGTACCGACGAGACCGCTGATCACGACCTTCTCGACCACCGTCTTCCTGCGCGCCTTGACCGTCACCTTGGTCTTCGCGGCGATCCGGGTGACCGGGGGCGGGAACGAGGACGGGGTGGCCGCGGGCGCGGTGATCACGACGTCGTTGCCGGCCGTCTCGCCCTCGGCGCTGGTCGCCCGCGCGCGGACGTGCAGCGTGGCACCGGGCGCGAGGTCGAAGACCGGGCCTGCGACCGCGACCGGCGCGGTGCCGGCCGCGACCGTCTGCGGCGCCGACGTCTGTCCGTAGCCGGTGGTCGGCCCGGAGTCGAACACGACCTGCGTCTCGTTGCCGCGCGGATCCACGATCGCGCCCACCGCCTCGCCCGCCGTCGTCGTCGTGACGCGCGGCGGGGTGTCGACGAGGCGCAGGATGCGCGACCGCTTGACGTCGGAGAACCACAGGTCGCCGTCCGGGCCGTTGACGATCCAGAACGGCTGGGAGTCGTCGACCGGGTAGAACCGCGCGTCCGTCCCGTCGGTGTTCATGCGAACGACGTTGGAGCTCTCCGTCCCGGTCACGTAGAGCCGGCCGTCGCCGCCGACCACGATCCCGAACGGGCTCTTCAGCGTCCCGCCCGCCGGCTTGACCTCGTCGGCCTTGCCGCTGTCCTGGGTGACGGGGAAGCGCCCTATCTTGCCGGCGCCCCACTCGGTGAAGTAGACGTTCGTCCCGTCGCTGACGACCCCGTCCGGCAGGCTGCCGTTGGCGGCGTCGACGGTCGTCTCCACGTCCAGGTCCGCGCCGACGCGCCGCACGACGCCGCCCTTGAAGTCGGGCGCGAACAGCTTCCCCCCGACGGCCTCGAGGTCGAAGACGAGGCCGCCGCCCGCCGCCGCGAGCGCCGGCGTGCCGCTGCCGTCGTCGTTGACGTACCCGAGCCTGGGCTTCGGATCGCAGGGCAGCGAGAAGTACACGCGTCCGTTGGCCGGCGCGAGCGCGGCCGGGCCGCAGTCCCCGCCGATCGTCACCGGATGGGCGGTCGGCGCGGGCGCCGCGGCGTCGAACCAGACGAGCTTCCTGGCCCCGGTGACCGAGACCCAGATGCGGTTGCCCGGTCCGTTGATGACGCCCTGCGGGTTCGCGCCGACCAGGTACCGCCCGACGATCGTGCCGTCCGGCGCGATCCGGACGACCGACCCGTCCGCATTGCCCGCCACCCAGAAGGTTCCGTCCGGCCCGAGCGCGATGCCGTTGCCGACGGCGCCGGGAAGGGTCCGCTCCTCGATGACGAACGCGCCCGCCGGCACCGCCCCGCCCGCGAGGACGGCGAGGACGAGCGCGATCAGGCGGCGCATGGCCGGGATCATCCCACCCGCGGCGCGAGCGCGCGCGGTCCGGGACCGGACTGCGCCGCGAACGCCGCCTCGTGGCCGGCGAAGCGCTCGAGCGGATACGGCCCGGCCGTGCCCTCCGACGCCAGGAAGGCCCAGTCGGAGGACTGGAGCGCGAGCAGCTCGCGCGCCTGGCGGGCGTCCGACCAGCCGCGCAGCTCGGCCGCCCGCGCGCGCCACGCGAGGCCCTGGGCGGACGGGCCGCTCCACGTGGACAGGTCGCGGTCGCGGCCCCAGCGACGTGACGGGCAGCGCCCCGGTGTCGACCGCGCCGTGCCGTAGGCGACGGTCAGCGGCACGAGCTCGAGGTCGCTCTCCAGGAGCGCGACCAGCCATTCGATCCCCTCCGCCCACCAGTGCCCGAGCAGCTCCGTGTCGATCGCCACGACCGACCAGCCGTGCGGGACCCGCTCAGCGAAGTGGGCCGCGTCGGCGCGCGCCTGCACGCGCGCGGCGTCCGGGTCGTAGGGCTCGCCGCCGACCGACCACGCGAGGTGGCGCCGCTCGGTGAAGCGGCGCGTGTTGAGGTACTCCCCGCCCGACGGGTAGCCGTCCCGCGCCCACACGAGGTCGATCAGCGCGCGGTCCAGCGGCGCGAGGACGAGGCCGGCGTGGGCGCGCAGCGGCACCTGCGGATCGGCGTCGGGCAGCTCGACGCAGGCGACGCCTTCGACGTGTGGCAGCACCCACGGCGCGTGTGCGCACTCGGGCAGCCAGAAGCCCTCGGCGTCCCGGCCGAAGCGCGCCCGGAACGACTCGACCCCGGTGCGCACCTGCAGATCGATCCCGGCCTCCGTGGCCAGCAAGGGCAGGATCGCGTGGGTCGCCGAGCTGGTCCAGGACACGTGCGGCGCGAGGCGCTCGAAGAGGTCCGGGACCGCGCCGCGGCGGTAGCGCTCCAGCGACCACTCGAGCTGCGGGCGCACCTCGGGATGGGTGTCGAAGTCGAGCGCGTGACTCGCCTCGCGGACCCGGGAGAGGAACGCGAGGTAGCGCTCGGGGACGCCGGGCGCGGCGAGCTGGTCGGCCAGCACCGGGGTGATGGAGAGGGTGACCTTGCCCGGGTGGGCGTCGAGCACGTCGACGAGCGGCGCGTAGCACGTCGCCCACGCCTCCCACAGCCACTCCTCGCCGAACGGCCACGTCCCGAACCCCTCCACGTAGGGCATGTGGGTATGGAGGACGAGGGAGAGGCGCTTCGTCAAGGCCGGCAGACGGCGACGAAGTCGAGCGCGCGCTCGAGCGCCACGTCGTCGCCCTTGCGCAGCTGGAAGTCGCTCGTGGCGATGGCCGGCGTGAAGCGGTCGTAGAAGGGCTTCGTGATGCGCAGCAGCTGGTGCAGCCGGTCCCACCCGAGCTTGAGCGCGAGCGCGTGGAGCGCCAGCTTGCGCGCATGGAAGACGCCGTAGAGGTCGACCGCCCCGAAGGCCTTCTCGCACAGCGCCCGGAACTCGTCGGCGCGGTACTCCTTGATGTGCCACGGGTTGTCGGACTTCACCTGCCCGGGCGCGAGGGTCAGGACGTTGGGGGTCGACACGAACGCGATCCCCCGGTCGCCGACCAGGTCGCGTACGTGCGCAAGCGTCGCGTCCGGGTCCTCGACGTGCTCGATCGTCTGCAGGAACACGACGCAGTCGACGTCGCCCTGCCAGGTGTCGATCAGGTCACGTTCGAAGCGCGTCGTGCGCGTCGTGTACTTCGCCCGCGCGTGCTCGAAGGCCTCCGGGTTGGCGTCGACGCCGACCACCGTCCGCGCCGTGCGCGCCAGGATGGCCGTGCCGTAGCCCTCGCCACACGCGAGGTCGACCACCTTGCGGCCCATGATGCGCTCGGCGATCCAGTCGTAGACCGCCTCGTGGCGCCGGTACCAGTAGTTCTCGGCGGGGACGTCGGGAAGGGTGCGCTCGCCGGTGAGCGCCAGCGGCGGGACGCCCGACGGCTGGTCCTGCTGGACGTACTCGGTCATGCGCGGCGCCACGGTACCGTCTCCCCCATGGCCGCCCCCGCGTCACCCGAGGCGATCCGCGACGTCAACACCCGCTACCACGACGCGGCGGCCGACGAGTACGACCACAAATGGGGGATCGACTTCCACGCCATCGGCCGCCAGCAGGTCATGGGGAAGCTGCGCAAGGGCCTCGGCGCGCGTGCCGACGGGCCGTTCGCCAGCGCGCTCGAGATCGGCGCCGGGACCGGCTACTTCACGCTCAACCTGATGCAGGCCGGCGTCATCGAGCGCGCGACCTGCCTGGACATCTCCCCCGGCATGCTCACGACGCTGGAGCGCAACGCGGCGGCGCTCGGCCTGGCCGACCGCGTGGACACGGTGGCGACGGACGCCGAGCACCTGCCCTTCGAGGACGAGAGCTTCGACCTCGTGCTCGGCCACGCCGTTCTCCACCACCTGCCCGACCTCGACCAGGCCTTCCGCGAGTTCCGCCGCGTCCTGCGGCCGGGCGGCGTCGTCTTCTTCGCCGGTGAGCCGAGCGCGCTGGGTGACCGCATCGCGGCGTACCCGAAGCGCGGCGCTGTGCGGGCCGCGCCGTTGTGGCGCCGGCTGATGCGCGCGGTGCCGGCCGCGCCTCACGCCTCGGAGCCGGGCGGCGGGGTCGGCGGTCACGACCTCGAGGCGTTCGTGGACGTCCATGCCTTCGACCCCGGCAGCCTGAAGGGCTTCGCCGACCGCGCCGGCTTCGACCGCGTGCGCGTCACCGGCGAGGAGCTGCTGGCCAACTGGTTCGGCTGGACGAACCGGACGCTCGAGGCCAGCGCCGCCCCCGAGTCCGTCCCGATGCTGTGGCGCCAGTACGCCTACCGCGGCTACCTCGCGCTGCAGGCCGTCGACCGGGCGCTGCTGGAGGGCCGGCTCCCGCCGGCCATCTTCTACAACCTCATCATCACCGCGCAGCGCGCCTGACATGCCGCTCACGCGCGACTTCCCGCTCTTCCCGCTGCACCTCGTGGCGCTGCCGAGCGAGTTGATCCCGCTGCACATCTTCGAGGAGCGCTACCAGGCGCTCGTCGCCCACTGCCTCGCGGAGCCGGGGACCGAGTTCGGGATCGTCTGCGCCGACGACGACGGGCTGCGCGAGGTCGGCTGCGCGTGCGAGATCGCCGAGGTGCTCGAGCGCTTCGACGACGGGCGCATCAACCTCGTGGCGCGCGGAACGCGTCCCTTCCGGCTCTCGGCCGAGCAGGACGACCTCCCCTTCCCGGCGGGCGCCGTCGAGTTCCTCGACGACGAGCCCGAATCGGGCGACCCCGACCTGCAGGCCGGTGTCCACGAGGTCTACGCCGAGCTCGTCCGCACCGCCACCGACCGCACGCCGGACCCCGCGGAGATCGCCGGGATGACCGCGTACGAGATGGCGGGGACGGTGGAGTTCGCGATCGAGGCCAAGCAACAGCTGCTCGAGTCGCGCTCCGAGGTGGCCCGGCTGCGCCAGCTCGAGCGCCTGCTCCGCGCCGCTGTCCGCCGGCTCGATTTCATGGAGCGCGCCCAGGCCGTCGCGCGCTCCAACGGCAAGGTCCGCGTCGGGCCCAAGCCCGACGAGCTCTCCTCCTCCTAGCGCTCGATCTTGCAGACGTCCTCGATGACGTCTTTGGAGAACGCGACGAGGCGGTCGAAGGACGTCGGGCGGTTCGCACTCGTGTCGGAGAAGGACACGCGCCCGTTGGAGACGCGGACGACGTAGGAGAGCTGCGAGCCAGGCCCCTTGGGAAGCTCGATCGACAGCGACGCCTGCTTCTCGAGCTGGCGCGAGAGCTCCCGGGCGTCGAGCAGCCGCGTGCCGGGCAGGGCGATCGGCTTGCCCTGGTTGCAGCGCACGGTCCCGCCGTCGTTGACCACGAGGTCGACGTTGGCGTTGGGGTCCGCGCCCGAGCGCTGGACCTCGAACAGGTCGGCGGACTCGCCGCCGCACCCGGTCAGGAGCAGCGCGACGGCGACGATCGCGCGCTTCACACGACCACCAGCCGTGCGCCCTGGGTGAGCTTGAGGAAGCGGGGTGTGGACATGACCTCGAAGGGCCCCGGGTCGCCGGCGTTGGGGCAGGCGTAGAAGGTGGCTCCGGCGTCGTTCGCCGCCGCCCAGAGATCCTGGTCGACGGCGCCGGCGTTCACGGCGGGAAGGGCACCGAAGGAGAGGTGGGCGAACGCTTCCTCCCCTTCAACGGCCGTGCACGCGAGCAGCGACAGCGCGGTGTAGAGGCGGTCAGGGTCCCCAGAAGCCATCACAACAGCCAGCACACCCCCAACCTAGGCGCGCCCGTGTCGCTCAGCGGCGGATATATCCACCGCTATGCGACACACTCGGGTGGTGGAGCTGGATGTGCGCGGGTTGCGGTGCCCGATTCCGTACGTGCGGGCGAAGGCGCTCGTGCCCTCGCTGGCGCCGGGTGACACGCTCACCATCCTCTTCAATGACCCCGAGGCTCCGATCGACCTTGCGGCCCTCGCCCACGACGAAGGTCTCGAGCTGACCCGCGACGGCGAGACGATCCGGCTCAGCCGGCCGTGACGAAGGGAGGCGGTCCGACGACCTCCATCCCGCCGACGCGAGCCGCGGCGGCGTGGACGCGCGCGAAGTCGACGGTCCCGTCGCTCCCGGGTGCGGCGGGGTCGCTGGCCTCGCGGTAGAACGCCTCGGCGCTCCCCGGGGTCTGCAGGGTGAGCACCCGCGCGGTCGCCGACGTCACGAGGAACGCGTGCGGCACCCCGCGCGGTGCGAAGGCCAGCCCGGCCGGACCGACGACGTGCTCCTCGCCCTCGACGTGGACGACGATCTCACCTTCGAGGACGAAGAGCAGCTCGTCCTCGCCCGCGTGGATGTGCAGGGGCGTCGTCTTGCCCTCGACGAGCTCGTCCTCGAACAGCATCAGGCTGCCCCCGCTCTCGTCGGCGGTCAGCTTCATGGTGAGCGTCCCGCCGCCGGAGAAGTGCCTGCGCTCACCCTCGCCGACGTTGCGGACGACCGTCGTGGCTTCAGTCATGAGACAATAGTATCATGAAGAGATGGCAGTCTCATATCATGTGACTGGACGCACGCGCCAGAAGTCCCGGACCCGGTCGGCCCTGATCGACGGCGCCCGGGCGATGCTCGCTCGCGGGGAGTCCCCGACCGTCGAGGGCGCGGGCGCCGAGGCGGGCGTCGGGCGCGCCACCGCGTACCGGTACTTCCCGAGCGTCGCCGAGCTGGTGGCCGCGACCTTCCCCCACGTGGAGCAGTCCAGCCTGCTCGGCGAGGACCCGCCGGCCGACCCGATCGATCGGCTTCGGATGGTCCTCGACGAGCACACGGCGAGGATCCTCCGCTACGAGGTCGAGATGCGGGCGGCGCTGCGCCTCTCGCTGGACGGCCGCGCGGCCGACCTGCCGATGCACCGCGGGCTGCGGATGAGCTGGGTCGAGGACGCACTGGCTCCGCTGGCGGAGACGCTGCCGCCGGGCGAGCTGCGACGCCTCGCGCTCGGCATCGCCGCCGGCATCGGCATCGAGGCCTTCGCCTGGCTGACCGACGTCGCGCATCTCGCGCGCGAAGAGGCGATCGAGGTCATGCGCGCCGGTGCGCTCGCGCAGCTGCGCGGAGCGCTCAGCCCACGCTGACGGCCGCCCCGCCGCGCCGCGGGTCGCCCGCCCCGGTGAGCGTCCCGTCGGCGTCGCGGACGACGCACTGAGCGCCCCCGAAGAACAGGTTCGGTGCCTGGAACTGCACGATCTGGCGTCCCGCCAGCGCGTCGACCTCGATCCCCGGCTCGCAGTAGACGACGTCGTTCTCCCAGTGCAGGCGCGGCGCGTCGATCGCCTCCTGCGCGTGCAGCCCCTCGTCGACGACGCGCTTGATCACCTGGACGACCGCGGAGCGGATGCGGTTGGAGCCCGCCGAGCCCAGGCACGCCTCCACGGCCCCGTCCCGGCGCACGACGGTCGGGGACATCATCGACGGCAGGCGCCGGCCCGGCGGGTGGGTGAAGAAGCCGAGCGGGGACAGGTCCTGCTCGCCCATCATGTTGTTGAGGTGCAGGCCGCCGACGACGATGCCCGACCCCTCGCCGTTGGAGACCGTCACCGCGCACGCCCAGCCCTCGGCGTCGACGACGGAGACGTGGGTGGTCGAGCCGAGCTGCTCGAGGAACGCGGGCGTGCGCATCCGCTGCGCGTGCTCGAGCGCCTCGACGACGGGCGCGCCCGCCTGCAGCTCCTCCAGCGCGGCCACGATCAGCGTCCCGCCCGCGGACGGCGGCGGGTTGGTGAGGACCTCGCGGCCGTGGTAGCGGGCGCGGACGGGCTCGCGAGCGACGACCTCGTAGGCGCGCAGGTCGCGCGGGGTGAGCACGCCGCCGCCGCGGCTCACGGCGCGGCCGACCGCCTCGGCGATGTCCCCGCGGTAGAACGGCGCCTCGCCCTCGGCGGCCAGGCGCTCGAGCAGGTCCGCCACCTCCGGGTAGCGGACGGTGTCCCCCAGCACCGGCGCGCCGTACATCGCGCGTGCCGCGTCGGAGGTCGCGATGATCCCGTCGAGGATCTCGAAGAGATACGCCTGCGCGGCGTTGACCTCGATCCCCGCACGCGCCAGGCGGACGGCGGGCGCGACGATCTCGCTGAGCGGCAGCCGCCCGTAGCGGCGGTGCGCCTCGCAGATCCCGGCGGGCATCCCGTAGGCGCCGACGGAGGCGGCGCCCGCGTGGAAGAGCTGGTTGGCGTCCCCGAAGGAGACGTCGACGGCGACGAGCGGCGCGTGCCCCATGTGCTCGCGGCCGCGGCCGGCCGCCTCCACGAAGAAGTCGAGCAGCACGGCGTTCCCGTCGGGCGGGACGACCAGCATGTAGCCGCCGGCGCCGAGGCCGGTCAGCAGGGGCTCGCAGACGAAGCCTGCGCAGAGGGCACCGAGCGCGGCGTCGACCGCGCCGCCGCCGGCACGCAGCGCGTCGGCGCCGGCCTCCGCGGTCAGCGGATGGCCCGCGGCGACGACGCCCCTAGACGTTCGCTGACGCCGGCTGCCGCCGCCGGGCGAGTCCGAAGCGTGCTCGGGCACGTGAGTGGGCTCGCACGGTGGCGTCAGCCGGTGATCAGCGGGCGTCTAGAACCTCGGGATGAACTCGGGGACGTCGACGTCCATGCCGCCACCCCGGCTGCCGCCGGCACGCGCGGGCTCGCGCTCGCGCTCGCGCGTCCGGGTGATGCGCGGCTCGCCCGCGGGCTCGCGGATCGGCTCCCGCGACCGCGCCGGCCGCCGGTCGTCGCCGAAGCCCGTGGCGACGACGGTGATCCAGACCTCGTCCTCGCCGAGTGACTCGTCCACCATCGCGCCGAAGATGATGTTCGCGTCGGGGTGGGCGGCCTCCTGGACGGTCTTGGCCGCCTCGTTGACCTCCCACAGCGACAGGTCGGACCCGCCGGTGATGGACAGCAGGATCGAGCGGGCGCCGTCGACCGAGGTCTCCAGCAGCGGCGAGGACACCGCCTGCGAGGCGGCCTCCAGCGCGCGCTTGTCGCCCGTGCCCATGCCGATGCCCAGGAGCGCGTTCCCCGCCTCGGACATGATCGTCCGCACGTCGGCGAAGTCCAGGTTGATCAGGCCGGGGAGCGTGATCAGGTCGGAGATGCCCTGGACGCCCTGGCGCAGCACGTCGTCGGCGACGCGGAACGCCTCCACCATCGACGTCTGCTTGTCGAGCACGGACAGCAGCTTGTTGTTGGGGACGACGATCAGCGTGTCGACCTCGTCGGCCAGCGCCTGGACGCCGTGCTCGGCCTGCTGCATCCGGCGCGAGCCCTCGAAGCCGAACGGCTTGGTGACGATGCCGACGGTCAGCGCGTCGAGCTCGCGGGCGATGCGCGCGACGACCGGTGCGGCACCGGTACCCGTGCCACCGCCGGCGCCGGCGGTGATGAACACCATGTCCGCCCCGCGCAGGATCGCCTTGATCTTGTCGTAGTCGTCCATCGCCGCCTGACGGCCCAGGTCCGGGTTGGAGCCCGAGCCGAGCCCGCGCGTGACCTCGGCGCCGATGTGCAGCGTCTGGTCCGCGCCCGACTGCTGCAGCGACTGCAGGTCGGTGTTGAGCGCGATGAACTCGACGCCCTTGACGCCGGCCTCGATCATCCGGTTGACGGCGTTGACGCCACCGCCACCGACGCCCACGACGCGCAGGATCGGCTGGCCCGTGTGAACCGGCACGGGCGCGTTCGGCTCGACGCGGCCGTACGGGTCGCGGGATGCCGCCGGCGGGGCCATGACGTTCTCCGGGATGTCGGAGGAGAAGGCCGCGCGCAGGCGGTCCTGGGGCGTCGGCGCACGCCGGGCGGGCTCGGGCTCGGGCTCGGCCCCGGCGGGGTGAGCGCCCATGGGGGCATCCTTGGCCGGCTCGGCCTGCTCCGGAGCATCCTCCTCGCCGTCCGTCTTGCGGAACAGCTGCGCGAGCGGTCCCTCGCGCATGGATGCCCGCTTATGAGTGGCCATTTCCCAGGACCTCCTTCGCCAACTGGCGATAGGCGTCTGCCGCGACGCCCTTCGGATCGTACTTGAGCACCGACATGCCCTTCACGGGCGCCTCCGCGAAGCGGACGGTCTTGCGGATGCGCGACGCGAACACCCGGTCCCCGAAGTTCTCCTCCAGGATCTCGATGGCTTCCTTCGCGTGGATCGTCCGTGAATCGACCAGCGTGGGCAGGATGCCCTCGATGTCGACATCGGGATTGAGGTTCTCGCGGATCATCGAGAGGGTGTTCGTGAGCTGGATCAGCCCGCGCATCGACAGATACTCGCACTGCACGGGGACGATCACCTTGTCGGCCGCGGTCAGTGCGTTGATCGTCAATAGTCCCAGAGACGGCGGCGTATCGATGCAGATGAAGTCGTAGTCCTCCTTGATCGGGCGCAGCGCCTTCTCGAGCGAGCGCTCCCGGCCGATCTTCGTGGACATCGCGATCTCCGCCCCGGCAAGGTCGATCGAGGCGCACGCCACGTCGATCTCCCGGCGACGGATGACCTCCCGGATCGGGGTGTCGTGCACGAGGACGTCGTACATCGAGACCTCGAGTGTGTCGGGGTCGATGCCCTGCGACATCGTGAGGTTGCCCTGTGGGTCCATGTCGCAGCAGAGGACCCGGTGGCCCTCCTCGGCGAAGGCGGCGGCAAGGTTCAACGTCGTCGTTGTCTTGGCGACGCCGCCTTTCTGGTTCGCGAACGCGATCACCTTCGCTTGGGTCATGGCGCCTCATTCGCGCGTGGGGGCCGGGTTCCTTCCCGTTTGGGGACTACCCGGCGAAATGCCGCCATGCGCCGAGCCCGGCGGACTCCGGCCGTAGGCTCACCGGCGTGGATCACGTCCTGCGCGACAAGCGGATCGTGATCTGCGCCGGCCCCGGTGGCGTCGGCAAGACCACCACCTCGGCGGCCATCGCCGCCGGGCTCGCCGCCCGCGGTCAGCGGGTCGCCGTCATCACCATCGATCCCGCGCGCCGCCTCGCCGATGCGCTCGGGCTCGACCGGCTCGACGACACGCCCCGCAAGGTCGAGTCCGCCGACGGCGACCTGTGGGCGCTGATGCTCGACTCGCAGCGCACCTTCGACGCGCTGATCGACCGGGTCGCCTCGTCGCCCGAGGCGCGGGACGAGGTCCTCGCCAACCCGATCTACCGCCAGCTGTCCAGTGCGGTCGCGGGCACCCAGGAGTTCACCGCGATCGCCAAGCTCCACGAGCTCGACCTGTCCGGTGAGTTCGACGTCCTCGTCCTCGACACGCCGCCCTCGCGCAACGCGCTCGACTTCCTCGACGCGCCCGACCGGCTGACCGGGTTCCTCCAGGGCCGCGCGATCCGGATGTTCCTGCGGCCCGGACGGCTGGTCGGCATGGGCACGGGCGTCGTCTTCAGCGCGCTGCGCAAGGCGACGGGCGTCGCGCTGCTCGACGACCTCTCGACCTTCTTCCGCGCGCTCGGGACGATGATCCCCGAGCTGGCCGAGCGCGGCGCGCACGTCAAGGCGCTGCTGCACTCCCCCGGCACGGCCTTCCTACTGGTGACCTCCCTGGAGCGCGAGCCGGTCGCGGAGACCATCTACTTCCACGAGCGCATCCGCGAGGCCGGCCTGCCCTTCGCAGCCCTCGTCGTCAACCGGCTGCGCGAGCCGGTGGGCGACGACCCCGAACCGCTCGACCTCGAGCCGGCGCTGCTGGCCAAGGTGCAGGCGTCCGCGGCCGAGGCGGCGCTGCTGGCCGCGCACGACGCCGAGGGACTGGACCGCCTGCGCGCCGCGCTGGGCGACCCGACCGTCGTCACCGTCCCCCAGATCCCGGGGGACGTGCACGACGCGGAAGGCCTCGCGCTGCTGGGCCGAGTATCTCTTCGCTTAGAGGTCGACCGCGCGCGGGAGCGTGAAGGTCGGCGAGGTCTTGCGGCTCTTCGTCGTCCGGCGCACGCGGGTCTGGAGCCGGTAGACCGTCGCGGCGAGGTTGGCCGGCTTCTTCACCGTCACCGAGAACGAGCCGTCGCGGCGCGGCTTGAACGTCTTCACCGTCTCCAGCGTCCTGCAGGTGACGCGGCGCTTGAGCGTGATCGGCGCGATCGGCTTCGCGAGCGGGCGGACCACGCGCCCCCTGATGGTGACCCGGTTTCCGTGGGAGCGGATCGAGCTCGACGACCATCCGCCGCGCGAGCTTGAGGTTGAGCGACTTCTCGCCGCCGACGCGGGCGATGTAGCGCGCGCGGTTGGTGGCGCGGATGGAACGCCGCGGCAGCGGGGCGGTGGTGGAGAAGGACCCGTTCTTGCCGACCCGCGCCCTGGCGACGACGCGGCCCGTCGCCTTGAAGACGATCTTCACGACCTTGCCGGCCAGGCGCTTGTCGGCCGCGCCGTAGAGACGGACGTGACGACCCCGCCGCAGCACGTCGATGAGCGCGAGCTTGCGGGTCGTGCAGGCCAGCGCGGCATCGAGGGCAGTCCGCCTCGGGGGACACCTCGCCCGCCTCGCAGCGGCCGTTCGCGCTCACCAGCGCGGCGCCGATGGCGACGTCGGCCACCGGGGTCCCCAGCAGCGAGATCTGCACCCGCGGACCGCGCTGGAAGACGCTGGTGGCCGTGAGCTCCTGGCTGGGTGGCGTCACCTTGACCTGCGCGAGCTGGGCCGGGATGGCAACGGGCGGCAGCGTCGCCAGCCGGCTCTGCACCTGCGCGATGATCTCCGACCGGAGGACCCCGACGTCGATGACGCCGAGGGTGGTGACGTCGACCTTCGTGAGGTCGAGGGCGCTCAGCGCCAGCGTGGAGGTGTCGAC
This sequence comes from uncultured Solirubrobacteraceae bacterium, assembly GCA_963740765.1. Taxonomy (GTDB): domain Bacteria; phylum Actinomycetota; class Thermoleophilia; order Solirubrobacterales; family Solirubrobacteraceae; genus DATLGB01. Next base: position 48,747 of record CAVUFN010000016.1, read on the forward strand.
GGCGGTGAGCGTCCGGTCGGTGGCCTGCGAGAGGTCCAGCGGGAGACCGAGGACGCTGGCGTCGGCGACGCGCGCGCCGCCGCCCAGCGTCGGGGCGCCGTTGGAGCAGGTGCCGTACGCGGACGCGTAGGCGACGCCGACGTCGAGCAGCGCCTTCGAGTCGCGGCTCTTGAGCGCGTCGAGGGCGGCGGTGATCGCCGGGGTGAGGTCGACCGTCGCCACCGGCACGGTGCCGAGGACCGGCACCGGCAGCGACACCTCCACCTTCGTGAGCTCCGCGGGGATCGCGATGTCGGGCAGCGGCAGCGCGACCGGGATGCTCCCGAGCCTGACGTTGCCGAGGCCGCCCGCCGCGAACACGCCCGCGTCGGTCACGCTGGTCACGCCGTTGACCGCGTCGACGGTCAGCAGCGCGGGCAGCGACAGCGTGGGCAGCGTGCTGTCGTCGGCACACGGCTTGGTCGTCGAGCCCGCGGTCGGGACGGGCAGCGGCTGCCCGAGCACCGAGCCGCTCACGGCGCTGGCCGCGCAGCGGTAGTCGACGGCGGCGGACGCGGTGGTGGGCGCCAGCGCGGCGAGGAGCGCGACAGCGAGGACGGCGGTCAGATGGTGTCGCACGAACACCATTCTGGCACCGGCCGGCAGCGATGATCAGTGACTGAGCCCGAGTGCGGTCAGCGCAAGAACGCTGAGGAGCACAGACAGTTCGTAGCGATACCGGATCACGCCGTGGTGAGCGGGGGTTCGGTGGCCGCCGAGGCGAGCAGGTCGTCCGCGACGCCGCGCAGGTCCGGGTCGAGGTGACCGCAGAGGACGTCGCGCAGCACGGCGCGCAGACAGCCGGCCAGCGTCGCGACCAGGTGGTCGACGTCACCGTCGGCGCGCAGCAGGCCGGCGACGGCCGAACGCTCGAGGCCGACCGCGCGGTGCAGCGTCTCGGTCAGCGCGCGTCGCTCCGCGGCCGGCGCGCAGATCGCGCCGAGGCGGTCGGCGAGGCCCGCGTAGCCCTGCACGGAGGTGTCGACGAGCAGCGCGCGCCCGGCGAGCAACCAGTCCGTCAGCGCCTCGGTTGCGCTGGGCCGCTCACAGCCGAGCTCGAAGCGCCGCAGCGCCCACGCCAGCTCGCCGCCGCGGGGGGTGCGGCGATCGACCAGCGCGATGAACGCGCGCAGCGGATCCTCCTCCTCCGGCTCGAGCAGGCAGTCGTCGATCGAGCGGCGGACACCGCTGGCGAGCGGGACGTGCAGCCACGGGCCGGCGCCCGTGCGGGCGTAGGCGCTCGGGCCGACGGCGGGCTCGGCGTCGTCCCACAGGCGCAGCGCCGACTGCAGGCGGCGCAGGCGCGCGCCGGCCTGGGCGAGCACCTCCTCGTGACCCTCGATGCGGACCGCGGCGACGGTCGCCCAGCTGTCCAGGCGCAGCTCCTCGGGGGCGTCGGGCAGCGCGTGGGCGCGGACGAGGCTGAGGCCGCCGCCGAGCTCGACGCGGTCGGAGTCGATCACCAGGCCGTCGACGGGGGCGAGCACCTGGGTCAGGTGGACCTCGGAGTACGCGGCGTCCTCGAGCTCCGCGAAGGCGAGGTTGAAGCGCGCGGGCTCGAAGACGAAGTCCGTCGCGTCGGCCCAGACCGCGGTCACGAACGCCTGCAGCGCGTGGTCGGCGCGGTCGAACGCGTCGGACGGGATCGCCCGGATGCCGCGGCGGCGGAGGTAGTCGTCGACCCCGCCGAGGTTGGCGAGCTGCGAACGGGCGGCGGAGTGGCTGGGGAGCTTGCGCAGCTCGGTCGCACGGTCGGCCAGGAACGTGGCGGTCTGGGGCCGGTAGCAGTAGAGCGCAGCGGTGGATCGACCCTGCTCGATCAGCTCGAAGGGGATCTCGGCGCCGCCGCTGACCTCGGCGGCCAGCTGCCAGGCGGCTTCTTCTACGAACGCGGTAAGGGCGTCGTGCAGGGCGCGGTTGTGCATCGTGCGGCGCCTATTCGCCGCATCCGTCCGGGCCTCCTGCTAAGCGATCACAAGCTCGGCCGGCTCTGCACAGGATCCTGTGGCGCCGAGCCAGTCCGTGCCGTACGCGCGCATCGCCTCGACGATCGGGACGAGCGCCTCTCCCTTGTCGGTCAGCGCGTACTCGACGCGCGGCGGCACCTCGGGGTAGGTCTGGCGCGCGACGATGCCCTCTTCCTCGAGGGCGCGGAGCCGCAGGCTCAGTGTGCGCGGGCTGATGCCCTCGAGGCTGCGCTCCAGTTCGCAGAAGCGGCTGCGGTCCTCCGCGAGGTCGCGGATGATGAGCATCGTCCACTTCCCGCAGACGACTTCCGCGGTGCGACACACAGGACAGTCGCTGTTCGGCACACGACCATTGTACTTCACTTACTGAAGTACGACGTCGATGTCGCGCTGCTCCCGACCGCGGGAGACCGTCAGGACGAGGTGCGCGGGCTCGCGCTCGAGCGCGTCGAGCAGGTCGTCGAGCGAGCGCAGCGGACGGTCGTCCACGGCCATCAGCCGGTCGCCGGGCGCGACGCCGGCGATCGCGGCGGGGCCCGCGTCCTTGACCGCGCGGACGGTGAGGCCGCGACTGACCGCGACGCCGAGCTGCGCGCGCTGGGGTAGCTCCCCGCGGCCCAGTGCCTCCGCGCGAGCGCGCGTGACGGGGACGGCGAGGATGAAGCCGCCCTCGGCACGGACGGTGTTGAGGCCGAGCAGCTGGCCCTCGCCGTTGAGCAGCGGCGAACCCGATGCGCCCCGGGGAACGGGCGCGGTGTGCTCGATTGCGCCCCGCGGCTCGGCGGCGACGTGGCCGTGCGTGACGCGCAGGCCGCGGCCGCCCGGGTCGGCCAGCGCGAAGACGGGGTCGCCGATCCGGGCGGGGGCGGCGGCGAACACGGCCGGCGCCACGTCGCCCGTGTCGGCGGCGACGATCGCCAGGTCGGCCTTCGGGTCGGCGGCCACCGCGCGACCCTGCACGAGCTGGCCGCCGACGCCGACGCCGACGTCGGCACCGCGCAGGACGTGAGCGTTGGTGAGGATCCGGTTCGGCGCTACGACGACGCCGCTCCCCCGTCCCCATCCGCGTCCGAGGCCGACCACGGCCGGGCCGAACCGCTGCGCGATGTCAGCCACTTGCAACATGCAAGCGACTAGCCTAGGGCCGTGTCGACCTCCGCGCTCGCCGACGCCCTCTCGCGCATCGGCGACCGCTGGACGCTGCTTGCGATCGCCGCGCTACTGGACGGCCCGCTGCGGTTCAACGAGCTCCAGGAGGCGATGGGCGGGCCGGCGCCCAACATCCTCTCCGCGCGGCTGAAGGCGCTGAGCGAGAACGCGCTCGTCGTCCAGCAGCCCTACTCCGAGCGGCCCCCGCGCTACGTCTACGAGCTGAGCGCGACGGGCGCCGAGCTGGCCGGCGCGCTGCGCCTGCTGGCCGACTGGGGCGCGCGGGCCGGGGAGGGCGACCCGCTGCGCCACACGTGCGGCACCGCGCTCGAGGCGACCTGGTGGTGCCCGACCTGCGACGAGCCCGTCCGCGAGGCGGACGAGCCCGTCGTCGAGATCTAGGCCTCAGGCGGCGACCAGGACGCGCTCGTCCTCGAGCGCGAACGCCTCGGCGTCGGGCGCCTCGGCGGGCTTGATCAACAGGAACGCCGCGATCGCGCCGAGGGCGGCGATGCCGGCGCCGACGAGCAGCGCATCCTGCAGGCCGCCGACGAACGCGGGCGCGTCCGTCCCCAGCCCGGCCGCGGCCGGGATCAGTGCGCCGAGACCGGCGACGCCGACGGCGATCCCGCCCTGGCGGAACATGTCGTGGATGCCGGAGGCCAGGCCGTTGTCACGCTCGGGGAGGATGCTGAGCGCGAGGCCGGACAGGCTGGTGTTGACCATGCCGGTGCCGGCCAGGGCGATCAGCTCGCCGGGCAGGATGGCGGTCCAGTGCGAGTTCTCGTCGAGGCTCGTGAGCAGCGCCATGCCGACGGCGATCATGCCGAGGCCGAGGGCCACCGGAACGCGGCGCGGGAGCTTCGGGATGAACGCGGCGCTGGCGCCGGCCACCACGAAGTTCAGCAGCGTGCCGGGGATGTAGACCAGGCCGGCCTCGATCGCCGACAGTCCGAGCACGTTCTGCAGGTACAGGGTCGTGTACAGGAAGATCGCGAAGAACGAGGCGGAGATCGCGAAGACGCCGATCTGCGTGCCGGCGAACGTCGGGTTGCGGAACAGGTGCAGCGGGACCATCGGCTCGCGGGCGGTGTGCTCGCGGATGGCGAAGGCGACGAACAGCGCGACGGCGGCGGCCAGCTCGAGGACGATCGGCGTCGAGCCCCAGCCTTCGCTGTGCCCGCGCAGGAGGCCGAGCACGAGCAGGAACATCGCGCCGGCGATCGTCAGCTGCCCGGCGGGGTCCAGGGAGCGCGGGAACGGGTCGCGGGACTCGCCGACCCTGCGCAACGTGATCGCGACGGCCACCGCGCCGATCGGCACGTTGATGAGGAAGATCGACTCCCAGCCGAGGCCGGTGGTCAAGGCGCCGCCGACGAGCGGGCCGACGGCGAACGAGCCGCCGATGGTCGCGCCCCAGATGGCGATCGCGCCGGCGCGCTCCTTCGCTTCGGGGTAGGCGGTGCCGAGCAACGCGAGGGCCACCGCGAACAGGATCGCGGCGCCGAGGCCCTGCACGGCGCGGGCGGCGACGAGCGCGTCGATGCTGCCGGCGGCTGCACAACCGACGGAGGCGAGCGTGAAGAGGGAGAGACCGAGGAGGAAGAGCCGGCGGCGGCCGAAGCGGTCGGCGAGGAAGCCGGCACTGAGGACGGTGCTGGCGAGCGCCAGCGTGTAGGCGTCGACGACCCACTGCAGGCCGGAGAGGCCGGTGTCGAGATCGGCGGCGATGTCGGACAGCGCGGTGTTGACGACCGCGATGTCGAGCATGAGCATCGCCGTGGCCAGGCAGACCACGGCGAGTGTCCAGCGCTTGGACGAGGGAGACGGGGAGAGCATCGGCCGATCGTCCCCGTCCATCCGTGGGGGCGCATCGTCCGCGGGGACGATCCGCCCTCCTCCTCTCGGGCTATCCGCCGAGCAGGTTGCCGAGCGGGTTGTTGCTCGAGCCGCCGCCCGTCGTCGGGACCACGCGTCCCTCCGAGGGCTGGACGAGCACCCAGCCCTGACCCTGGAAGGCGAGCTGCAGCGCCTCGCCCGAGCCGCGCCCCACGAGGTTCTTCATCTTGAAGTCGGTCTTGAGCGCGACGGTCACGCCGGCCGACCAGGTGATGGCGGACTGCGCGTCGGCGAACGTCGGCGCGGAGGCGACGTCGAGCAGGACCGGCGGGCCGTCGGAGAGGATCGCCACCCAGCCGGTCCCGGTGAGGACCGTGTTGAAGAGGCCGCCGGCCATCATCGCGCTGCCACCGCCCTCGATCCTCTTGATGTCCCAGTCGATGCCGGCGTCGAAGGCGAGCAGGTTGCGGCCGTTGACGGTGATCGTCTCGCCCTCGAGGTAGACGAGGTGGATGTCCATCGCGGAGTCGGCGACGAACACCTCGCCGGTCCCCGTGATCTTCATCAGCTGCGTCCCCTCGCCGGTGAGCGCTTTCTTGACGAGGCGGCCCATGCCCCCGCTGCCGGCGTGCTCGAAGGTCACGTCGCCCTGGTAGGCCACCATCGAACCAAGCTTGGCCTGCACCGTGACGGCGGCCAGCTCGATCTTGAGCAGCTTGTGATTCTGGAGCGTGAACGCCTGGCCGGTCTCGACTTCGTTGAACGTCCCGAGGGTGGTCTGCATGGCAGACCGGATGCTCTCAGAAGCCGGGCGGGGGTGCCGAGCCGCCGGAGGACTGCGCGGGGGCCGCGGGGGCAGCCGGCGCAACGGGGGCGGCGGGCGCGGGTGCGGCAGGTGCGGCAGGCGCGGAGCCGGGAGCGGGCGGGGCGGACGTGGACGTGGACACGTCGGCGACCACGGCAGGCGCCGGGGCGGGCGCTGCGGGAACGGGCTTCGCGGCGCTCGTGCTGGCCGTGAGGTGCTGGAGGCGCTGGTCGGCCTGGACGAGCAGCTTGAAGTCGTGCGGCGTGGAGGCGACCTTCATCGCCTCCTCGTAGGTGACGCGTCCCGCCTGCAGGTGCTTGAGCAGATGCTGGTCGAAGGACTGCATCCCGTAGAACTCGCCCTCCTTGATGACATCGTGCATGCCACCGGTCAGCGCGGGGTCGAGGATCGCGTCGTGGACGCGACCGGTCATCACGAGGATCTCGCAGGTGGCGACGCGGCCGTGGCCGTCCGCCGTCCGCACGAGACGCTGGGAGATGATGCCCTTCAGGGTGCCGGCGATCATCGCGCGGGCCTGGCCGGACTGGTGGGGCGGGAAGAAGTCGATGATGCGGTTGATCGCCTCGACGGCGTCGACCGTGTGCAGCGTGGAGAGGACGAGGTGGCCGGTCTCCGCCGCGCTCAGCGCGGTCTGGACCGTCTCCTCGTCGCGCATCTCGCCGACGAGGATGGTGTCCGGGTCCTGCCGCAGCACGCGCTTGAGCGCGCGCTTGAAGTCCGCGGTGTCCTGCCCGACCTCACGCTGGTTGATGATCGACATCCGGTCCGGGTGGAGGAACTCGATCGGATCCTCCAGCGTGATGATGTGCTTCTTCATCGTCCGGTTCATGTGGTCGATCATCGCCGCGAGCGTCGTCGACTTGCCGGAGCCGGTCGTGCCGGTGAGCAGGATGATCCCGCGCTCCTCCTCGGCCAGCTTCGTGATCACCGGCGGGAGCAGCAGGTCGTCGACCGACTTGATGTTCACCGGGATCGCGCGCATCACCAGCGAGACGTAGCCGCGCTGGCGGAACGCGTTGACGCGGAATCGCGCCAGGCCCTCGATCTGGTAGCTGAAGTCGACCTCGTTGTCCGCGTGGAACTCGGCCAGCTTGTTGTCGTCGGTGAGGATCTCGCGCAGCACCCGCTCGGTGTCCTCGGGCTTCAGCCGCTCCGAGCCGTCGATCGGCTCCATGTTGCCGTGGATCCGGACGATCGGCTGCGAGGGCACCTTCAGGTGGAGGTCAGACCCCTCGTGGACGATGAGATAGCGGAGCGCGTCGTCGATGTCGAACATCGCATTCTCCATCGGCCGGGCCGCAGCGGTTCTTGAACAACTGCGTCACCGAATTGATGCTCCTTGGCACCTGAGGGAGGTCGTCGCCCGCCTGGGCGCGCGACCGCTACGCGACGTCGCGGAGCTTCTGCGCCTCGGCCAGCGACTGCAGCTTCTTCAGCGACTGGTTCTCGATCTGGCGGATGCGCTCGCGCGTGACGTTGAAGGTGCGACCGACCTCGTCGAGCGTGCGGGGGTGCTCGCCGCCGAGCCCGTAGCGCAGCTCGAGCACGCGGCGCTCGCGGTAGGAGAGGTTCTCGAGGGCCTCGCGGAGGGCTTCCTTGGTGAGGATCTCGGCGGCGCGCTCGTACGGGGACTCGGCGCGCTCATCGGCGATGAACTGGCCGAACTCCGACTCCTCCTCGTCGCCGACCGGCTTCTCCAGCGAGACGGGAGCCTGGGCGGAGCGCTTGATCGACTCGACCTCCTCGGGCTCGATGCCCGTGACGTCGGCGATCTCCTCGGCGGTGGGCTCGCGGCCCAGTTCGGTGACCAGCTTGCGCTCGGCGCGGCCGATCTTGTTGAGCTTCTCGACGACGTGAACCGGGATGCGGATCGTGCGCGCCTTGTCGGCGAGCGCGCGGGCGATCGCCTGGCGGATCCACCAGGTTGCGTAGGTCGAGAACTTGAAGCCCTTGCGGTAGTCGAACTTCTCGGCGGCGCGAACCAGGCCGAGGGTCCCCTCCTGGATGAGGTCGAGGAAGGGCAGACCCTGGTTGCGGTAGTTCTTCGCGATCGAGACGACCAGGCGGAGGTTGGACTCGACCATCTTCTGCTTGGCGTCGAGGTCGCCGCGCTCGATGCGGCGGGCGAGATCGACCTCCTCCTGCGCGGTGAGCAGGCGGACCTTGCCGATGTCCTTGAGGAACAGCTGCAGCGAGTCCGTCGTCATGTCGGGCCGCAGGTCGATGCCGGCCTTCTTGCGCCGCGACTTCTTGTCGACCGCGCGTTCCTCCTGGGCGGCCGTGTGGGCGGGGTCGATCTCCTCGACGAGCTCGATCTCGGACTTCTCGAGGTAGCCGTGCAGCTCCTCCATGTCCGACTCGTCCATGTCGAGCTCGGCAACCGCGGTTTTGACCTCGGCGAGCGTCAGCACGCCGATGGTCTGGCCCTTCATGAGAAGGCCCTTGACCTCTTCTAGCTCCTGCAATTCCACGGTTGACACGGGTGCCCTTCTCCTCAAGACCGGCTCGCTGCGGGCAGTCTAGGCGCTTCCTCAAGGCGAGTTCAACGACTTTCCCCTCTTCTGAGGTGTCGGCCTTCGCTGAGTGCGGCTGAAAGATCTAGACTTCGCCCGATGGCGGAGAAGGGGACCAAGAAGGGCAAGCCGAAGGCAGGCGAAGGCGTACTCGCCTCGCTGCCCGCGACCCGGCCGAACCGGATGGCCACGCGCCGTCGCGACACTGCCGAAGCGGCACCGAAGCCCACCGCGACCGCGGTCGCCGCGAAGACGAAAGCGAAGTCCAAGCCGGCGCCCCGCAAGCCCAGGGCGGTCAAGGCCGCCCCGAAGCCGACCCCGATCGCCACGGGCGCTCCCGTGCGGCCCAAGCCCGTCCGCTCCGCGTCCAAGCCGCTCGCCGGCGCGCAGGAGAAGGCGGCGACCAAGCGTGCCCCCGCGTCCCCGCGCGAGCAGCCCAGCGGGACCGAGCTGGTGTCGACCGTCGTTCAGGCGGCGGGCGAGCTCGCGCAGGTCGGTTTGTCGATCGGCGGTCAGGTGCTCAAGCGCGCCGTCGAGCGTTTGCCGAAGCCCTGATTCGGCTATCTTTCGCATCGCCGAACCGCCGGGTGGCTCGAACCGCGGCGGACGGGGGAACCAAGTCGTTGGGGCGAATCGACCGCTGATGCGGTCGTAGCGGCACGAGTCGCGAGCCCGTCAGCTCACCCCGTAGGCACGCACGAGCACCCACGATGCGTCCCCGCCTGCTCACACCCCTGTTGCTGCTCGCCGTCGCGGCCCCTGCCCAGGCCCAGACGGGCGGCGCCGAGGCCGGCACCGGTAAACCCGGGTACGCGACCGCGGCGCAGGACGGCGTCTCCGTCTCCACGCGCACGGGCGGGCTCGTGGGCGTGCGCAAGATCTTCTCCGGCAGGGCCACCGCGGGCCGGGTCGTGACCATCGAGCGCTACGACGAGATCTCCGGCCAGTGGTCGGCGATCACCCACGCGACCGCGCGCGAGACGGGGACCTTCCGCGCGCGCTGGAAGCCCGACCGCGCCGGCGCCGCCCGCGTCCGCGCCCGGGTCGAGGCCGCCGACGCGCAGGCCGCTGCCTCCGCCCCCGAGCTCGACATCACGCTCTACAGAGCCGCCAAGGCCACCTGGTACGGCCCCGGCTTCTACGGCAAGAAGACCGCGTGCGGCACCAAGCTGACGAAGGACCTCGTCGGCGTCGCGCACAAGAGGCTCCCGTGCGGGACGCAGGTCTCCTTCCTGTACAGGGGACGGACCCTGACCGTCCCCGTGGTCGACCGGGGGCCCTTCGCCAACGGCGCGAAGTGGGACCTCACCGCCGCCGCCGCGCAGCAGCTGGGCTTCGCGACGACGGGCAGGGTCGGCCGCCTCGTGCTGCCCTAGGCCGACTCGAGGTAGGCCACCATTCGCGCCGTGAGCGCCTCCAGCGAAGCGCTGGCGACGTCGGGCGACTGCGGCCGGTCGCGCAGGAGCGTGTCGATCTCGTCCGCGACGTCCGCGCCCGCCTCGCGCGCGCAGGCCGCTCCGGAGCGCGACGCCTCACGCACCACGGCCGGGTCCAGCGTCCAGAACGCCTCGAAGACCCGGTCCAGCTCGTTCTCGGGCGGCGACGCGACCGGCGGCTCCCACGCGGACAGGCAGGCGGCGAAGCCCGGCGCGTCGACGACAACGGCCCACTCGTGCCCGAGAACGGCGTCGGCCCGGACGTGAACCGGGACCGGACGGCCGGGCTCGGCCGCGGGCTGCGCGCCACCGAAGTCCGCGAAGACCACGGTCAGGTCGGCCATCTGCGCCAGCCGCTGGTAGCGGTGCTCGACGCCCCGGTAGTGGCGCTCGCGCTGGAACGCGCCCATGACCAGGGGCCGGGCGGCGCTCGCCATGGCCTGGTCCTCGATCGCGCGCGAGAGCGCCACGAGGGTCCGCTTTCGCAGCCGCCGCGAGCGCCCCTCGTGCGGGACGGCGCCGAAGATGGACGCGTTGCCGCTGCGCCGCTGGAGCCGCGCGCGCTCCAGAGCGGCCGGCACGGACAGGCCGCTGCGGCGCAGCTCGACGGCGTGCGAGAGCGTCTCGATCTCGTCCTCGGAGTACAGGCGGTACCCCGACGGCGTCCGGTTGGGCTCTGGGAAGCCGTACCGCTGCTCCCACATGCGGATGGTCCCCGCCGCAAGACCGGTCCGACGCGCCACGTCTCTGATGGGAAGTCCGCTCATGGCTTTTCAGTGACCTCTACGGTTACCGGGAGACCATGGATCGTCCCCGCATCCTGCTGACCGGAGCTTCGGGCTACGTCGGCTCGCACCTGCTCCGCGCCCTCACCGAGGCCGGGCACGCCGTCCGTGCCCTCACGCGCAACCCCGACGGCCACGCGTTCCCGGACGGCGTGGAGGTGGTCAAGGGGGACGCGGTGAGCGGCGACGGCATCGAGGCCGCACTCGCGGACATCGACATCGCCTACTACCTGATCCACAGCATGGGCGCGGGCGCGGCGGACTTCGCCGAGCGCGACCGCAACGCCGCCAAGACCTTCGCCGCGACCGCGAAGCGCCAGGGCGTGCGCCGGATCATCTACCTGGGCGGCCTGGAGGGCGAATCGGCGCACCTCGCCTCCCGCGCGGAGACCGCCACGACGCTCGAGGAGCACGGCCCGCCCCTCGTGCACGCGCGCGCGGCCATGGTGATCGGGCCGGGCAGCGCCAGCTTCGAGATCGTGCGCGGCCTGGTCAACCATCTGCCCGCCATGATCGCGCCTCGCTGGGTCGAGACCAAGACCCAGCCGATCGCGATCGGGGACTGCGTGCGGGCGCTGATCGCGTGCGCCGAGGCCGACGACGTCCCCGCCGAGGTCCAGCTCGGGGGCGCGGATGTCCTCACGTACCGTGAGATGATGGCGCGATATGCCTCACTTGCCGGTGTCCGCCACCGCCCTCTGATCAAGGTGCCGTTCTTCACGCCCAAGCTCTCGTCGTACTGGGTGGCGATGGTGACACCCGTCTCCCTCGGCCTGATCCAGCCGCTGGTGGAGGGGCTCGGCGAGGAGATGCTCGTGACCGTTCCGCCGCCGCCCGGGATCAACGACGATCCCATGGGCTTCGACGCCGCCGTCCGCGCCGCGCTCGCATGAAGCTCCTCAACCGCCAGCGGGAGCGGCAGATCGCCAACGCGGTGATCGCCGACCCCGAGGACCACACGACGATGGACCGCAACGGCGCGGTCCGCTCGATCCAGGCCGCCAACGTCGACCTGCCCGAACCGGAGCTCGACAAGCTCTGGAGCGCCGCCTCGCTCGAGCGCCTCGCGCGCACGTACTGGTGGTTCCTGTCGCGCGTGACCCTCGGCCTGATCCGGGTGCACTACTCAGAGCACGAGCGCGCCGTGGTGTTCATCACGCGCCCCTTCGTCCTGCTGCGCTTCCGCCCGCCCACCTACGACCTGTCGTCGGACCGCGGCGTCGTGCAGTGGCAGATCCGCGACGGGCTGCTCGTCGGCCGCAAGGACGAGGGCTACCTGGAGATCGACGTCCGCCGCTGCCCGTCCGATCACGAGGGGTACGGACGCCTCCACGTCGAGGTCGAGGTCGCAAGCTTCTACCCCACCCTCGCCCGCCCGTTCAAGTGGTTCTACGTCAACACGCAGTCGCGCATCCATGTGATCGTCACCCACGGCTTCCTGCTGCGGCTCGCGCGGCTCGAGCTGGAGGAGTCCGCCGTCGGGCGCTTCGCCGAGCCCGGCGCCCCCAAGCCGCCGCCCGAGGACGTCACCGTCGGGTCGACGCCGTGGCGCATCGTCCTCCCGCTGGCCGCGAGCTTCTTCGCCCTGGGCTGGATCGCGGCGCTGATGTTCTGGCGCCGGCGCTAGGCCTTCGCGGTGCCGGTGAGCGACCGCAGCTTGGAGCGGTCGTGGCGCGAGTGGATGCGCCGGACCGTCCCGGAACGTGACCGCGTGACCAGCGACTCGGTCGTCGCCCCGCGCGCGCCCTGGTAGCGGACGCCCTGCAGGACGTCGCCGTCCGTGACTCCGGTGGCCGAGAAGAACGCGTTGTCGCCCGTGACGAGCTCGTCGTGGGTGAGGACGCGGTCGAGGTCGTAGCCGGCGTCGACGGCGGCCGTGCGCTCGTCGTCGTCGCGGGGCCAGAGCCGGCCGACCAGCGCGCCGCCCATGCACTTGGTCGCGCACGCGGAGATGACTCCCTCGGGGGTCCCGCCGATGCCCCAGAGCAGGTCGACCGGTGAGCGCTCGGAGACCGCGAGCAGCGCGCCGGACACGTCGCCGTCGGTGATGAGCCGCACGCGTGCGCCGGCGGCGCGGATGGCGTCGATGCCCGCCTGGTGGCGCTCGCGGTCGAGGACGACGGCGGTGACGTCACCCACCTCGACCTCGCGGCGCTCGGCGATCAGGCCGACCGTCTCCCCCAGGTCGCGGTCGAGGTCGAGCAGGTCGGCGATCTCCTCGCGGCCCGCCATCTTCTCCATGTAGACGCACGGGCCGGGATCGAACATCGTCCCCGCCTCGGAGAGGGCGATGACGGCCAGCGCGCTCGGCATGCCCAGCGCGCACAGGCGCGTGCCCTCGAGCGGGTCGACGGCGATGTCGACCTTCGGCTCGGAGCCGTCGCCGACGTGCTCGCCGTTGTGCAGCATCGGGGCCTCGTCCTTCTCGCCCTCGCCGATGACGACGACGCCGTCCATCCGGATCGTCGACAGCACGGCGTGCATGCCGTCCACAGCAGCCTGGTCGGCGGCGATCTTGTCGCCGCGGCCGACCCAGCGAGCGGCCTGCAGGGCCGCGGCTTCGGTCACCCGGACCAGTTCGAGGGCCAGGTTGCGATCGGGTACCAAGGGCATCAGAGAACTCCGGGTGGCTTGCGGCGGCGTTCGGACTGGGCGGCGCGCACGGCGCCTCCGCCCGCGATGGCGACCGCGCCGACGAAGGCGAGGTACCAGCCGATGGACAGGCCGATCTGGCCGCTCGGCTCGCCCGGGCGCTGGATGACGCCGTTCCAGAACAGCAGCGTGCTGGCGACCAGTCCGATCACGGCCGTCAGCTCCCCGCGCGGCCACGAGAGCTCGTGCTGGCGGATGACGATGTAGAGCAGGACGATCGGCGCGATCGCGGCGAGCACCAGCAGGATGCGGCTGATCTTGTTCGCGTCCCAGATCGAGGCCGGGTCGGACCCCCCGGCGACGGTTGCGTTGGGGTTGTCAGAGGGCGAGTAGGCGGGCAGGAAGACCGCGAAGACGAGGACGAGCCCGCCGAGCGCGGCAGCGATCTCACCCAGGCGCAGCTGCGAGAAGTCCATTGTCGTCGGACCCTACCCACTCACGGCCGAGCGAGACGCCACGCCGTTCCAGACGAACCGCAGGCGGCCGGGTGGCGCCGGCGCCGTGAAGTACCCGTGGACGTTGCGCACGGTCACCTCGCGCACCCCGCGCCAGGCGCCGCCGACGTAGCGCTCGAGGCTGACGCGCTGGGGAACGCCGTTGTCCCCGGGCCGGACCATCCCCCACACGCGCCGCCGGCCCGTGCGCACGAACGGCAGCCGGTAGGCGGCCAGCGCGGGCTTCTCGGCGCCGTCGGCGAAGCGCAACCCGGTCTGGTAGGTCGACCAGAAGCGGCGATCGGACGCCGGATACTGCGCCTGCGGCCCGCTGTCGCGCAGCAGGAACTGGTTGAAGCTCAGCACGCGCGACTGCCGGAAGGCGATCCGCTCGGCGCGCGCGAGGTAGTCCGCCTGGCGCCGGAGCGAGAGGCCCCGGTAGGGATCGGGCGGCATGGTCTGGTAGCCGAACTCCGTGTAGAAGATCGGCAGCCGGCCGGCCACGCGCTTGTAGCGGCGGGCGGCGTCGAGGATGCGGACGAAGCGACCGGCGTCGGCGAGCCGGAGCGCGTCGGGCTCCTTGCGCGAGCGGCGCCCGGGCGGCGCGACGACGGGATAGGGATGGTGGGCGACGCCGGACACGGCGAGCGGGCCGCGCTTTCCGTAGTCGCCGCAGCGACGCTTCGGCTCGAGCTTGCGCGTCAGGCAGAACAGCGACCGGTAGAAGCGCGCGGCGTAGAGCGGCTTGTAGGCGCCGCGGCGGTTGGAACCCAGCGGCGCCGTCTCCCCGAGCAGGATCATGTCCTTGCCGTGGCCGGTGGCGTTCAGCCCCGCGCTCCCGGCCCGGACGAGCCGCCGGTAGAGGCCGGGCGCGTAGGGCCTGCCGCGGTGCCACTGGGGCTGCAGTAGCGAGTGCCAGTTGGGCTCGTTCCACAGCGACCACGCGTCGACGTTCGGGTAGTGGCGGCCGAGCATCTCCACGAACGCGCGGAACGCCTTCGGCGACGGCTTCCAGGCGCCGTCGTCGCGGCGCCGGGTGGGCCGGTTCGCCGGCAGCGCCCAGTCCGGCGCGCCGCCGCGGACGTTGAGCAGGACGGCGAGCCCGTGCGCCTGGGCCGACGTGATCGCACGGTCGAGGTTGGTCAGGCGCTCGGCGGGATAGCCGCCCGGCGTGGCCGGATCGGCGAGATCGCGCCACAGCGCGGGCAGCCGCACGCGGTCGACGCCGAGCGCGCGCAGGTCGGCCATCGCGCCGTCGACGCCGGCCGGGGTGTTGTGCAGCAGCAGGTCGTCGTCCTCGAAGGTCGACTCCATGTTCGGCGACGCCGAGGCGGTCTGCGCGCAGGCGAGCAGGACCAGCAGGATGACCGAGCCCCACCTCATGCGTGGACGGTACCCTGCCGCGCCGTGTTCCAGCGCCTGTTCCCCCCGGTGAGCCGGCGCCCGCCGAGGCCATCCTCGAGGTCCCCGACGGCCCGCGCACGCTGCTCAACATGGTCTCGTCGCTGGACGGGCGGGTGACGCGCGACGGCGGGTCCACCGGGCTCGGCGCGTCCGGTGACAAGGCGATGTTCTTCGCGCTGCGCGGGATCGTCGACGGGGTGCTGGCCGGGACCGGCACGCTGCGCGAGGAGTCCTACGGCCGGCTGGTCGCCAAGCCCGAGCGGCGGGAGGCGCGCGCGGCCCGCGGGCTCGCGCCCGACCCGACCATGCTCGTCATCACCCGCTCGGGTGACGTGCACTGGGACGCCCCGCTGTTCGACTGCCCCGACCAGGCGGTGATCATCGCCGGCGATGCCGAGGTGCCCGCGCGCGTGCGCGCGCGGGTCGAGGTC
The DNA here is from genome assembly GCA_963740765.1 of uncultured Solirubrobacteraceae bacterium. GTDB lineage: Bacteria > Actinomycetota > Thermoleophilia > Solirubrobacterales > Solirubrobacteraceae > DATLGB01. The sequence continues at coordinate 64,222 of CAVUFN010000016.1, forward strand.
GTCCCGGCCGACACGCCGGCGGACGCGTTCGCCGCGTTCCGGGCCCGCGGCGTCGAGCGGATCCTGTGCGAGGGCGGCCCGGGGCTGAACCGCGGGCTGATCGCCGCGGGGCTGATCGACGAGCTGTACCTCACGCTCGACGCGTCGCTGAGCGGCGGCGACGGGCTGCGCCTGATCAAGGGCGAAGCCTTCGACGCGCCCGTCCGCGCCGAGCTCCGGCACGTCCTCCGCCACGAGGACGAGCTCTTCCTGCGCTACGCCCTGGTTTAGTTCAAGGCGATGCAGATCGCAGGAGCAGGAGCCATCGTCGTGGGCGGGGCCTCGGGCCTCGGCGCCGCGACCGCCCGCCGGCTGATCGACGCCGGCGCCACCGTCACCGTCGCCGACCGCAACGAGGAGCTCGGCAAGCAGTTCGCCGATGAGGTCGGCGCGCGCTTCGCCCTGTGCGACGTCACCGACAGCGAATCGGTCCAGGCGGCCGTCGACGTCGCCGCCGAGGACGCGCCGCTGCGGATCTCCGTCAACTGCGCGGGCATCGGCTGGGCGCAGCGCACGGCGGGCAAGCACGGCCCGCACGACCTGCAGCCTTACGAGACGGTCATCCAGGTGAACCTGATCGGCACGTTCAACGTCCTCCGGCTCGCCGCCCAGAAGATGATCGAGACGGCTGCACCCGACGCGGGCGGGGAGCGCGGGGTGTGCATCAACACCGCGTCCGTGGCCGCGTTCGACGGGCAGATCGGCCAGCTCGCCTACTCCGCCTCCAAGGGCGGCGTCGTCGGGATGACGCTTCCCGCCGCGCGCGACCTCTCGCGGGAGCTGATCCGCGTCGTCACCATCGCGCCGGGGCTGTTCGACACGCCGCTGCTGGCCGGGCTGCCCGACGAGAACCGCCAGGCGCTCGGCGCGATGGTCCCCCACCCCGCCCGCCTCGGCGATCCTGACGAGTACGGTCAGCTCGCCGTCTCCATCGTCGAGAACCCGATGCTCAACGGGGACACGATCCGCCTCGACGGCGCCATCCGCATGGCCCCCAAGTGAGCCCGAAGGCGGAGCCCCTCACCGTCGCCGTGACGGGGCCGACCGGCGACATCGGGCGGTCCTTCCTGCGCGCCCTCGACGGTCACAAGGACATCGGCCGCGTGCTCGGCATGGCGCGTCGACCGTTCGATCCCGGGTCGCTGGGGCTGAGCGACAAGGTCGAGTACCGCCAGGGCGACATCCTCGACCGCGAGGCGCTCGACGACCTGTTCGCGGAGGCCGACGTCGCGGTCCACCTCGCTTTCATCATCGTGGGCGGTAAGGAGGAGACGCGGCGCATCAACCTGGAGGGGTCGCGCAACGTCTTCGCGGCGGCCGCCCGCTGCGAGCGGCTCGTCTACACGAGCTCGGTCGCCGCGTACGGCTTCCACTCCGCCAACCCCAGCCCGCTGACCGAGGACGTCCCGACCCGCGGCAGCGACGAGCACTACTACTCGGCGCAGAAGGCGGAGCTCGAGCAGGAGGTCGACCACCCGAACGCGTACGTGTTCCGGCCCTCGATCGTGGCCGGTGCCGACGCCCTGTTCATGATCGAGATGATCCCGGGGCTGATGCGCCAGCTGCCGACCGGGATCATCCCGGATCCCGGCGTGCGCTTCCAGCTCGTCCACACCGAGGACGTCGCCCGGGCGCTGCTGGCGGCGACGCTCGGCCGCGGCGAGCCCGGCGTGTACAACCTCGCCGGCGACGGGGACCTGAGCGTGTCGGACTTCGCGTCCGCTCTCGGCTGGCAGTCGCTGCCGATCCCGAAGGCCGCCGCGAGCTTCACCGCTGCGCTCATCTCACGCGTCCCGATGCTGCCCGCGGAGGCCTACTGGATCAACGCCTTCCGCACCAGCGTCGTCATGGACACGAGCAAGGCGAAGTCCACGCTGCGCTGGGCTCCCAAGCACTCCTCCCGCGCGACGCTGATGCAGACCGTCCGCGCCGCGAAGAAGAAGGGTCTTGTCTGAGCCGCTGTCGCCGGCGGACCGTGGGGCCCTGACCGCGGAGCAGGGCCCGATCAACATGGCGGTGGCCGGTGCGATGCTCTTCGCCGCCGGCCCGGGGACGACCTACGAGGCGGTGCTCGAGCGCGTGCGCGCGCGGCTCCACCTGCTGCCCCGCTACCGGCAGCGGCTCGCCGACCCGTTCGGGCCGCTCACGAATCCGGTGTGGGTGGACGACGACGGCTTCGACCTGCAGTGGCACGTCCGCCCCGCGCGGCTGCCCGACGGCGACCTGGCCGCCTACGTCGCGCGCGAGATGGCGACCCGGCTGCACCGCGACCGGCCGCTGTGGGAGCTGCACGTGGTCGACGGGCTGCCGGGCGACCGCGTCGCGCTGCTGCCCAAGATGCACCACGCGCTGGTCGACGGGCTCGCCGCGATCGGCATCGGGATGATCCTGCTCGACCCGACGTCCGAGCCGATGGCCATCGACGCGCCCGAGCTGGAATGGGTGCCGCGTGCGTTCGTCCGCCGCGACCACCTGACCAAGCTCGCCACCGGCACCGCCGCACGCGGGGCGGGGCTGGTCCGGGACGCGGTCGGCCGCGCGCTCGACATGAGCCCTCGCCGCGCCGCCGAGGAGCTGCGCCGCACCACCGAGCTGGCGACCGAACTCGCGCGCCAGCGCCCGCAGGCGCCGATGACGCCTTTGAACGCGCCGCTCTCGCCCAACCGCCGCTACGCGATGCGCAGCGCCGACCTGGCCACGATCAAGGCGGCCGGGAAGGCCGCGGGCGGCACCGTCAACGACGTCCTCCTCGCCGCCGTCGCGGGCATGCTCGCCCGCTTCCTCGCCGACGTCGACCTCAAGGGGCGCGACCCGGTGGCACTGGTGCCGGTCAGCGTGCGCAAGGATGGCGACGCGGGCACCAGCGGGAACCACATCTCGACCGTCTTCGTCGACCTGCCCGTGAGCGAGCCCGACCCGGCCGCCCGCATCCGGACCGTCCACGCCACCATGCAGGCGCTGAAGGAGTCCGCCGCCGTCCGCGCCGGGGCGATGCTCGTCGGCGCGGCGGGCGCCGCGCCCCCGATCGTGGCCGGCGTCATGGCGCGCGCGATGGGCGGCGTGCGGGCGATGAACCTCGTCGTCTCCAACGTCCCCGGCCCGCAGCAGACCTTCTACATGAACGGCGCTCCGTTGCTCGAGGTGTATCCCGCGGTGCCGCTGAACCCGGCCAATCAGTGCCTCAACGTCGGCGTGATGTCCTACGACGGCGGGGTGTACTTCGGGCTAACGGCGGACAAGGCAGTCGATGTGGACGCAGCGGCAGACGCCCTTTCCTCGGCGCTTGGGGAGCTCGAGAAACTGCAGCTCTGAGGGATCGGGTTCGGGAGGAGAACCGAGGATTCACCGAGGTCCGGAAGGTGCTCCCCCACGTGCCGCAGTTCGAAGAACCCGGCGGCTTAGAAGACCTCGCGCTCCAGCCATCCCGACTCGAAGAACGCGATGAAGAGCGGGACCAGCAGCCACATCAGCAGCGGCACCTCGCGGGCGCGGCCCTGGACGACCATGACGGCGACGTAGCCGACGATCCCGAAGCCGATGCCGGCCGAGATCGAGAAGGTCAGGGGAATCCCGATGATGATGAGGAAGCACGGGATGGCGGTGGCCGCGTCGGCCCAGTCGATGTCGCGGACCAGGCGCAGCATCAGGAAGCCCACCATGACCAGCGCGGGCGCGACGGCCGGGTGGATGAAGCTGTCCTCGCCGACCTTCACGTCCTGGCCGACCAGGGCGATGACCGGCACGAAGAAGACGCAGAGCGCGAACAGCGCGGCGGTGACGAGCGAGGCGAGCCCGGTCTTCGCCCCCTCGGAGACCCCGGCGCCCGACTCGACGTAGGTGGTGATGGAGGACACGCCGAGGATGCCGCCGCCGGCGGCCGCGGCGCTGTCCACGAGCAGCACGTTGCGGGTGTTCGGCAACTCCCCCTTGTCGTCCGTGAGCCCACCGGCGGTGCCGAGCGCGTAGGCGGTCCCGACCGTGTCGAAGAAGTCCGTCATGAACAGGGTGAAGATCACGGGGATCAGGGAGACGGTGAGCGCGTCGCCGAGCGACGCTCCGCTCAGTGCGTCGCCGACGATGTCGAAGTCGTTCGAGCCCGGCGCGTCCACCACGCCGTCCGGGCCGTCGAGCACCCCGAAGATCAGCCCGAGCACGAGCGAGGCGAAGACCCCGAGCAGGATCGCGCCGCGCTTGCCGGCCGCGCTCACGCTCACCGCCACGAGGATGCCCGCGAGAGCGATCAGCGCCGGCCCGCTCGACAGGTCCCCCAGCCCGATCCCGGTCGCGTCGTTGTTGACGGTGATGCCGCCTTCGCGCAGCCCGACCAGGGTGATGAACAGCCCGATGCCGACGCCGATGGACAACTTCAGCGGCGCCGGGACGGCCCGGACGACCGCCTCCCGCAACCCCGCGACGACGAGCACGACCGCGATCAGGCCCTCGAGGACCACGCACGCCATCGCCGCGCCGATCGACAGCTGCCGGCCGAGGATGAGGTCGAAGGCGACGACGGCGTTGAGCCCGAGGCCGGACGCCAGCGCGAAGGGGAGGTTGGTGACCAGGCCCATGAGCGCGGTGAAGAAGGCGGCGCCGAGCGCGGTGCAGACCGCCACCGCGCTGAACGGCAGCCCGGCCGCGCTGAGGATGGCCGGGTTGACGAAGACGATGTAGCTCATCGTCAGGAAGGTCGCGACGCCCCCGAGGACCTCGGTGCGCAAGGTGGTGCCACGAGCGGCGAGGTCGAACATGGCGCGCATGATCCTGGTTGATTCGGACGGCACCGAACTGGTTGGATTCCGCCCATGACAACGGTCTTCCGCCTGACCCTGCTGATCGCTGCGCTGCTCGCGCCGACGGCCCAAGCGGCGTCCGGCGACCTCACCCAGCTCGCCGACCCGTTCGGCTGCAACCGGCTCGGAACCGGCTTCGGGTGTTCGGACACGACCGCGCTCGACCAGCCCAACGACATCGCGGTGTCGGCGGACGGCGCCAGCGTCTACGCGGCCGTCAACCTGAGCGAGTCCGTCGTGCACTGGCAGCGCGACCTCGCCACGGGCGGGCTGACCCAGCCCAGCGACCCCGCCGGCTGCTGGTCCGAGACCGGCTCAGGCCCGTGCGGCGACGGCAAGGGCTTCTATTTCGCGAGCGGCGTCGCCATCAGCCCCGACGGCAAGAACGTCTACGTCAGCGCCACGAACAGCGTCGCCGTGCTCGACCGCGACACGACGACCGGCCTGCTGACCCAGCGCACCGGGGCAACGCAGGGGTGCTACTCGCAGGACGGCAGCTCGTTCGGCGACGGCCAGACGGCCGAGCCGGGGGTGTGCGTGACCGTCCCCTCGCTGCAATACGGCGACAAGATCGCGGTCAGCCCCGACGGCAACGCCGTCTACGTCGCCGGCGAGGACGTCGTCAACGCGTTCACCCGCACGGCGTCGACGGGCGACCTCGCCTTCGTCGGGTGCCACAACCTCGGCGGGACCGGCGGCTGCGCGACCGGCAGGCACATCGGCGACAGCCGCAGCGTCACGCTCAGCCCGGACGGCAAGACGCTCTACGTCACCTCCGTCGACGATGACACCCTCGAGGTCTTCGACCGCAACACCGACACGAACACGCTGACGCAGAAGGGCGGCGCCGCCGGCTGCTTCGGCCCACCGTCCGACACGCCCGTCGACTGCGCCGCGACCCGCGGCATGACGACCTCCTTCGGCACCGCGATCAGCCCGGACGGCGAGCACCTCTACCTCGCCACCCGCGGCCTGTCGCTCGTCGTCTTCGACCGCGCCGCCGACGGCAGCCTGACCCAGAAGGCGGGCACGGACGGCTGCCTGTCCTCCTCGCCCACCACCCAGACCGACGAGACCTGCGCGGCGGCGCACGACATGTCCTCCCTGACCGGCATCGTCGTCAGCCCCGACGGGCAAGACGTCTACACCTCGGCCCAGGAGCAGGGCGGCCTCACGTTCTTCGCGCGCGACACGGCGACAGGCGTCCTCACCCAGGCGGCGCGCCCGGACGGGTGCATCGCGTCCCTGGCCTTCTACATCACCAACAACTTCTGCCGGGCGGCGAAGTCGATGGCCGAGGCGTGGGGCGTGGCCATCACCCCGGGCGGCTCCAACGTCTACGTCGTCGCCCACAACGACGCGGTCGCCGCGTTCGCCCGGGCCGGTGGCGCCGACCCGACGCCGTCGCCGAGCCCCAGCCCGTCGCCGAGCCCGAGCCCAGGTCCAGGGGTCACCGTGGCGCCGCCGACGCCCTCGCCGTCGCCCAGCCCGGGCCCGGTCCGCCAGCCCAAGACCTACCCGCCCCCCCGCTACAGGACGGTCCACGTCGACGTCAAGAACGGCCGCGTGACGATCGACGGCGAGGCGCCCGGACCGGGCACGGTGACCGCGAACGCCGACGGCTCCACGACGGTCACGGTCCGCTCGGTGACGATCGCCAAGAAGAAGCGCAAGAAGAAGAAGCTGCGGATCGCGTCGGCCAAGCGGGTCGTCGCCGCCGCCGGCCCGGTCAAGCTCGTCCTCAAGCCCAAGCGCAAGGCCAAGAGGATCCTGCGCAAGAAGGGCAAGCTCAAGGCGACCATCACGATGACCTTCGCCCCCTCCGACGGCGCGGCCAGACCCGCACCCGCCAAGCGGAAGGTGACGTTCAAGCTGAAGCGGTGACCCGCACCGGTCTTCGTCCAGCGTGATCCGGGACTTCTTCGCGGCCGGACTTATTGACCATGCGCACATCGTCGTGGTCCCGATCCTGCTCGGCCGCGGCGTGCGGCTGTGGGACGGGCTCGAGGGCCTCGACGCGCGCTACCGGATCGAGGCCGCTCCGTCCCCGAGCGGGGTGACGCACCTGACCTTCGCTCGCCGAAGGTGATTGCGTGCGCAACCGCTACACTTGCATTTCGCAAGTCACTAGGAGCGCTCATGCCTTCACTTCTCCTCATCCCCCTCGACGACACCGTCGTCTTCCCCACCATGGACGTCACGCTCCCGGTCGATGCGGCCGACGAGGAGCGCGTCCTGCTCGTGCCTCGCCATGACGGCGAGTACGCCCCCGTCGGCACCATCGCCCAGGTCACGGACTCCGTCCGCATGCCGGGCGGCGGCCGCGCCTACACCCTCTCCGGCGTCGCTCGCGGCGTCGTCGGCGCCGGTGCGTCCGATCCCCAGGGCCGCCTCCGCGTCGAGGTCGAAGAGCACCCGGACGACTCCCCCGTCGACGGGCGCACCCGCGAGCTCGAGCGCGAGTACCGCGCGGTCGTCGAGGAGATCCTCGAGGTTCGCGGCGCCGACTCCCGCGTCAACGAGTTCCTGCGCGCGATCCGCGAGCCGGGCGCGCTGGCCGACACCATCGGCTACTCGCCGGAGACCACCTTCGAGCAGAAGGTCGAGGTCCTCGGCCTGCTCGACGTGACCGAGCGCCTCGAGAAGGCGCTCGAGATCCAGAAGGAGCGGCTCGCCGAGCTGCAGATCCGGGTCCGCATCCGCGACGACGTCCAGTCGGGCGCGGAGAAGCAGCAGCGCGAGTACATCCTGCGCCGGCAGATGGACTCCATCCGCCGTGAGCTCGGTGACGACGACGCCTCCGTGGTCGAGGAGTACCGCACGAAGATCGCCGACGCCGGCATGCCCGAGCACGTCCGCGAGCAGGCCGAGAAGGAGCTCGGACGCCTCGAGCGCCTCGGTGAGCAGGGCGGCGAGGCCGGGACCATCCGGTCCTACCTGGACTGGCTGCTGCAGGTGCCGTGGAAGGAGCGCTCCGACGAGCGCCTGGATCCGGTCACGGCCCAGGAGGTCCTGGACGCCGACCACGCCGGCCTGGAGGACGTCAAGGAGCGCATCGTCGAGTCGATCGCCGTGGCCAAGCTGCGCGAGGAGCGCGGCATCGAGGCGGACGGCAAGGCGCGCACGATCCTCACCCTGATCGGCCCGCCCGGCACCGGCAAGACCTCGATCGGCGAGTCGATCGCCCGCGCCACGGGCCGCGAGTTCGTGCGCATGTCGCTGGGCGGCGTCCGCGACGAGGCGGAGATCCGCGGGCACCGGCGGACCTACGTCGGCGCGCTCCCGGGTCGTCTGGTCCGCGCGCTGCGCGACGCCGGGACGATGAACCCGGTGATCATGCTCGACGAGGTCGACAAGGTCGGCGGCGACTGGCGCGGTGACCCGAGCGCGGCGCTGCTGGAGGTCCTGGACCCCGCGCAGAACCACGCCTTCCGCGACCACTACCTCGACGTCGAGATCGACCTCTCGCAGGTGCTCTTCATCGCGACCGCCAACCAGGCCGACACCATCCCCGGCCCGCTGCTGGACCGCATGGAGGTCATCCGCTTCGACGGCTACACGGTGCAGGAGAAGGTCGCCATCGCCAAGGGCTACCTGTGGCCGCGCCAGGTCGAGCGCAACGGCCTGCGCGAGGACGAGGTCTCCATCGGCGACGAGCTGCTCAAGACGGTCATCGCGGAGTACACGCGCGAGGCGGGCGTCCGCAACCTCGAGCGTGAGCTGGGCTCCGTCCTGCGCAAGACGGCGACGAAGATCGCGTCATCGAAGGTGACCGCACCGGTCGCCCTCGACCTCGACGCCGTCCGCGACGCCCTCGGCCGCCAGAAGGTGTGGCAGGAGGCGGCGCTGCGCACCGCGGTCCCGGGCGTGGCCACGGGCCTCGCCGTGACGGGCACGGGCGGCGACGTCCTGTTCGTCGAGGCGACGCGGATGACGGGCAAGGGCTCGACCCTGGTCCTCACCGGCCAGCTCGGCGACGTCATGAAGGAGTCCGCGCGCATCGCGCTCAGCTACGTCCGCGGCCACGCGGAGGAGCTCGACATCGACCCCGAGGTCTTCGAGGACACGGAGTTCCACGTCCACGTGCCCGCGGGCGCGATCCCCAAGGACGGCCCGAGCGCCGGCGTCACCATGGTCACCGCGCTGGCGTCGCTGCTGAGCGGGCGCCCGGTCAAGCACACGGTCGGCATGACCGGCGAGGTCACGCTGCAGGGCCGCGTGCTCCCGATCGGCGGCCTCAAGCAGAAGGTGCTCGCGGCCCACGCCGCGGGGCTGACCGAGGTGGTCCTGCCCGAGCGCAACCGCGGCGACCTCGACGACGTCCCGGAGGACGTCCGCGAGGCGATGACCTTCCATCCGGCGATGTCGATCGACGAAGTGCTCGATGCGGCGCTGGAGTCCCGTGACGTCGTCCGGAGGGAGGAGCTTGCGACGACCGGAGGACGAAACCCCTAGTCGATCGCGCGGGCGTACCCTCCGCCCATGAGCCGCATCCTCATCACGGGCGCCGCGCGCGGCATCGGCGCGGAGTCCGCCCGCAAGCTCGCCGCGCGCGGGCATCAGCTCGCCCTCCTCGGATTGGAGGGCGAGCTGCTCGAGGAGGTCGCGTCGAGCATCGGCGCGACCGCCTACGAGGTCGACGTGTGCGACCACGACAAGCTGGACGCGACGATCGCGACCGCGATCGGGGAGCTCGGCGGCCTCGACGTCGCCGTCGCCAACGCCGGCATCGCCAGCGGCGGCACCGTCCTCGCGATGGATCCCGCCGCGTGGCAGAAGATCATCGAGGTCAACGTGATCGGCGTGTACCGGACGATCCGCGCCGCCCTCCCCCACCTCGTCGAGTCGCGCGGCTACGCGCTGCCGGTCGCGTCCGTCGCCGCCATCGCGCACGCGCCGCTGATGAGCGCGTACTGCGCGTCGAAGGCGGGCGTCGAGGCGTTCGCGGACTCGCTGCGCATCGAGATGACCCCGCACGGCGTCGACGTCGGGTGCGCCTACTTCAGCTGGATCGACACGGAGATGGTCCGCGGCGCGGACCGCATCTCGGCCTTCGACAAGATGCGCAAGTCGCTCAAGCCGCCGTTCTCGAGGACGTACCCCGTGGACATCGCCGCCGACGCGGTCGTCGCGGGCATCGAGGCGCGCGCCAAGCGCGTCTGCGGGCCCGGGTGGATCAAGGCGATCCAGCCGTTCCGGGGGATGCTCGAGCCGCAGGTGCGCCGTGAGGCGGCGAAGACGATGCCGGAGATCGAGCGGTTGTACGACGCCGAGGTCGCCGAGAGAGGCGCCGCGGAGATGAGCGCTGCCGTGGGCGCCGGGGGTGCTGCGACGCGGTGAGCCGGCGCAGTCGCATCCTGGCGCTCTTCACGCCCTACCGCCGCCCCCTGGGGACGGTGCTGGGTCTCATCGTGGTCAGCGCCGGGCTCGGCATGGTCTCCCCGTTCCTGCTCCGCGAGGTGCTCGACCACGCGCTGCCCGAGCGCGACAAGGGGCTGCTGGGCAAGCTGGTGCTGGGGATGATCGGCGTGTCCGTCGCCACCGGCGTGCTCGGGGTCGGCCAGACCTACCTGTCCAACTCGGTCGGCCAGCAGGTCATGCACGACCTGCGCTCCGCGGTCTACCGGCACCTGCAGCGGCTCTCGCTGGCGTTCTTCACCAGGACGCGCACGGGCGAGGTGCAGTCGCGCATCGCCAACGACATCGGCGGCGTCCAGAACGTCGTCACCACGACCGCGACGTCGATCACGCAGAACGTGACGACGGTGATCGCGACGACGGTCGCGATGTTCGCGCTGGACTGGCGCCTCGCGCTGTTCAGCCTGGCCGTGCTGCCGTTCTTCGTGACCGTCTCGCGGCGGGTCGGCAACCGGCGCCGCGCGCTGGCCGCCACCCGCCAGTCGGCGATGGCCGACATCTCGTCCCTGGTCCAGGAGTCCTTGAGCGTCTCCGGGATCCTGCTGTCCAAGACGATGGGCCGCAGCGCCGCGCTGGCCGACTCGTTCGGGTCCGAGTCGCGCAACCTCGCCGACCTCGAGGTCCGCAGCCGGATGGCGGGGCGCTGGTCGATGGCCGCCGTGCAGACGTCCTTCGCGGTCATGCCGGCGCTCGTCTACTTCTTCGCCGGCCTGCAGCCGGACGCGCTGACGATCGGCACGGTGGTCGCCTTCACCACGCTGCAGACGCGCCTCCTGTTCCCGGTCAACTCGCTGCTCGGCGTCGGGGTCGAGGTGCAGTCGAGCATGGCGCTCTTCGACCGCATCTTCGAGTACCTCGACATGCCCGTCGAGATCACGGAGGGGACGGGAATAACGTTTCGCCCTTCGGGACTCGCAAGCTCGTCACTGCGGGCGACGTCCGCTCCCGAGGGCGAGGTGCGCTTCGACGACGTCTGGTTCCGCTACTCCGACGACGTCTGGACCCTGCGCGGCATCGACCTGGTCGTCCCGCCCGGGACCAAGACCGCGATCGTCGGGGAGACGGGGTCGGGGAAGACGACGCTCGGCTACCTCGCCGCGCGGCTGTACGACCCCGCGCGCGGCGCGGTGCGGCTCGACGGCACCGACGTCCGCGACGTCACCTTCGAGGCGCTCGCCGACGCGGTCGGCGTCGTCTCCCAGGAGACGTACCTCTTCCACGCCTCCGTGCGCGAGAACCTGCGCTTCGCCAAGCCCGACGCCACCGACGAGGAGGTCGAGCGCGCCGCCCGCGCCGCGCAGGTCCACGCGACCATCTCCGCGCTGCCCGAGGGCTTCGACACCGTCGTCGGCGAGCGCGGCTTCCGCTTCTCCGGCGGCGAGAAGCAGCGCATCGCGATCGCCCGGACGATCCTGCGCAACCCGCCCGTGCTCGTGCTGGACGAGGCGACCAGCGCGTTGGACGTCCAGACCGAGCGCGCGGTCGAAGAGGCGCTGCGCGAGCTCGCCTCCGGCCGCACCACCATCGTCATCGCCCACCGCCTCTCGACCGTTCGCGACGCCGACCAGATCGTCGTCCTCGACCAGGGCGAGATCGTCGAGCGCGGCACCCACGACGAGCTCCTGGCCGCGGGCGGCGCCTACGCGAAGCTCGTCGCCCGCGACAGCGGCGAGACCGTCAGCCGCCTCTAGACGCCGTGCCGTCTGAGCGGCCGCAGGCTTGCGTCCGTGTCGCAAGAGTCGCGACCTGCGGGGGGTCCTGAAGCAAGTGGAGCAGTGACGACTTCCGCCGCAAGCGGCGAGCTGCGGGCGCCGAACCCACCCTGAGTCGGACATAGTCCGAGTTTGGGTGGGTTCGGCGCTGCCAGCCCGGCGGAGCTAGAGGCGGCGGGAGACGAGGCGGGCGGTGGCGGTGCGCTTGGCGCCCTTGGCGTGGACGACGACCGTGTACTCGCCGCGGCGCCTGGCCTTCAGACGCAGGCGGTAGGTCCTGCCGGCCTTGCGGGCCCGCGGGCGGATGCGCTTGACGACCCGCTTGCCGCGCAGCACGGTGACGCCGACGGTGCCGCTCGCGGACAGCGAGTAGCTGCCGCGCAGGCCGCGCTTGGCGAAGCCGGGACCGGCGAGGCGGAACGTCTTGAGGATCCCGCAGGACCCCCCGCGACGGTAGTCCGGGCGCACCTTGAAGCGGCCGTGGGCGCGGCGCACGACGATGCGCCGGCCCTTCACGGACACGACGTAGATGCCCTTGCGGCGCGGGAGGCGACGCACGCTCTTCACTGACCCCCGGCGGACGACCTTGGGCTTGATCGGCCGGCGCGCGGTGGCGACCCGCCGCACGACGACCTTCGCCGCGCCCTTGGTGATCAGCCGGACGCCACGACGACCTCCGCGAGCGCGGACGCGGGCGTGCTTGGGGTGGGCCGGGCACGACGCGGTCGCGGCGGCGGCACCCGTGCCGGGCACGGAGACGGCGTTGGAGCCCTTCGAGTAGCCGAAGTCGAACGCGCCGCAGCCCTTGCCGGCGTCGAGCGCGAGGTCGGCGGTGAGGTCGCCTGGCGCAGTGGTCGGGCCGACCGCTTCGCCGCCCATGCGGTTGACCTTGAACGACAAGCAGTCGTAGGCGAACGTCCAGTTGCCGCTCGGGTCGTTCGGATCGAGGTAGTTGTCGACCCGGCCCGGGGCTGCGTCGGAGAACGCGCTGCGGTCGGCGGCGGCGGTGAAGCCGGCGTCGTCGAGGTTCGGGGCGTCCGACCCCGGCTCGGGCTTGGCGTCCAGCGGCGACTGCGCCGGCGGGTCGTCGGTGCCCACGTTGCCGTAGCCGTGGTTCTCGTCGGTGTACACGAGCGAGACGCCCGGCTCGAAGTTCGGGCCGGGCGGGTCATCGGACGTCGCGCGGTCGTCCTCGCCGTGACCGTCGGCGTCGAAGCCGGCACGGTCGCGCAGCTCGAGGTAGTAGGCGTGATCGGCCGGCGAGCCGTCGACGGCGGACGTGTACTGCCAGCCCTTCGTGCACACCGTCGCCGTCTGCAGGTCCTCGCGGCAGCCACCGTTGTAGATCGCGCTGTCGGCGCTGGACTCGAAGTCCGAGCTGTAGATGACGCGGTCACCCGCCTTGACCTCGACGTCGTCGATGAACCAGCCGGCCTTGGCCGCGCCCGGGTCGGTGGCGTAGGTGAAGCGCAACACGGACGCCTTGCCGGCGAGGTCGGTCAGGTCGTAGGCGTCGTCGAGGAACAGCGGCGTCGTGCCGTACTCGCCCAGCACGCGGTCCAGTTGCGGCGTCCCGTTGGCGTAGCGGTCGCTGGAGCCGGTGATGCCGTTGCCGAACTTGGCCTGGCAGGGGGACGAGTTCGGGTTGGTCGCGCCGTCGGTCGTGTAGCCGTTGGCGGACGCGTGCGACTGGTAGCTCTTGCCGCCGTCGCTGGAGGTGAGCACGAAGCCGTAGTCGTAGTCCCACTCGATCTCCCACGACGACTTGAAGGTCAACGTCACCGGCGTGCCGGCGGGCACATCCCTGAGCGCGGACAGGTCGATGTCGAGGTTGTGCCCCTTCAGCGGCGGGCAGCCGAAGTCGTTGCCGGCCTGCGACCAGTACAGATGGCTGCCCGACGGGACCTTGTCCGGCGCGATGATCTGACGCTGCGGCAGCTTGGCCATGTACGCCTGGCCGTTGTGGACGCCGTCGCCCGACAGCGTGTACGGCTTCCCGGCCGGCGTCTTCCAGTTGATCTTGTGGACGTCGTGGGTGGAGTCGACGGCGCCGCTGACGTCGGTGCGCCCGGGCTCGAGGAAGGTCGGCACGAGCCAGCCGAGATCCTGGCGGCTGAAGACGTCCATGTGCTGCGAGTGGTCCGTCGCCATCAGGTTCCAGTCGCCGTAGGTCTCGCGGCCGCCGGTCGTGTAGAAGTCGGGCAGGCCGAGCGAGTGGCCGTACTCGTGGGAGATGACGCTGGCCTTCTCGATCGCCGTCTCCGGGTTGACGTTGTAGGGCCCGACGCGCGTGAACGCCTTCAGCGCCTCGCCCTTGTCGTCGGTGGTGCGGCTCGTGCGGCTCTCGTCCGCGTACCAGAGCGGCCGGCCGAGGCGGTCCTTCGCCTGGTCGTCGGTGACGTAGCCGGCGAGACCGGTCGCCGGGTCCACGAAGGAGTCCTCCAGCGACGACGAGTGCGGCCAGATGTTGTCGTAGGGCGGCACCTCCGTTTGCGAGCCGCCGTTGCCGCCGACACCCGGGAAGATCATCATGAAGAAGTCGACGACGCCGTCCTTGTCGGTGTCGAAGGAGTCGTAGTCGATCTCCGGGTCCGCGATCTGCGCCGCGTCGTAGACCGCCTTGCCGGCCGGCCCGCAGCCGGAGTCGATGCTCTGCAGCGCGCCGACCCCGCTGAGCGCGCCGATCAGCGCCGACCCGTTGGAGTCAGAGCCGTAGTAGCCCGTGTCGCCCGGCAGCTGGTACCAGCCGTCGTGGATGCGCTCGGGGTTGGTGGTCTCGACGGGCAGGGGCAGGTCGGCTGCGGTCGTGCCCGCGCACGAGTCCGCCTTGACCACGCGCTTGGAGAAGGAGAAGCCGGGCGCGTAGTCGTACCCGCGGGTCGCGACGCCGAGCGAAGGCACGTCGCCCTGCGGGAACAGCTGCCCGTAGGACATCTCCTGGTAGAGGTTGAACGTCGAGCCCGGGGTGCCCGCATCGTTGATCTTCGACGCCAGCTTGTCGGCGCCGCTCTCCGCCGCGTGCTTGCGGTCGAAGTAGTCGACCGGGACCACCGGGAACGGGCGGTCCCCGTACCGCGCCGTGTCGTAGGTCTCCGACGGCGGGATGACCTTGGGGCCGTGACTGGTCGAGGTGCCCGCGGTGGTCGAGGTGGCGGTGGTGGACAGGTTCTTCCAGACCACCTCGGCGTCCTGGCCGGTCGTGGCGGTGGTCGCCTCGAGCACGACGCGCTTGGAGGACGCCGGGCCGACCTGCCCGACGGCCCACTTGACGGTGCCACCGTCGATCGTCGCGCCGCCGTCCTCGACCTTCGTGAAGCTCATGCCCGCGACGGGTGGGATCGTCACGGTGCCGCCGTCGGCGGGCAGATCGGCGTCGTTGCGGACGGTGACCGTCAGCGGGAAGGTCTCCCCGGGCTTGACCCAGCCCTTGGCGGACACGAACGAGTTGGTCAGGGTCAGCCCGGTGGTGGGCGACGGGACATCGATGCGGCCGGCCGCCGGGGCGTCGCGACGCGTGCGCGTGGCGCCGGCGGGCAGGACGGCGACGGCGAGGTCGCGCACGTCGCGGCCGAGGCGCGCGGTCGCCGCGGCGGGCAGCTTCGCCCGCAGCCGCTTGCCGCTGACCGCGTACGGGCCGTACGGACCGCGGACGGCGCCGCCGGGGACGAGCACCTGCAGCTTGACCCGCCGCGCACCGGTGACCCGGCCGCTGACCGTGACGGCCTGGCCGGGCGTCGCGCTCGTGACGCGCAAGCTGCCGTGGGGCGTGGCCCGGGCGGTCCCGGGGACGGCGGCGAGGATGCTCAGGGCGAGGAGGACGGCGAGACGGCGCATACGACCTGCAACGTCCCCCACGCGCCGGACTTGCTGTTCAATGCCGGACCGGTCAGAGGATGACCGGGACCGAGCCGCCGTCGACCGACCACGCCGCGCCGGTGACGGTCGACGCTCGTTGCGAGCACAGGAAGGCGATCACGTCGGCGATCTCCCCCGGCTCGGCGAGGCGGCCGAGCGGGATCTTGCCCGCCTGCTGCTCGAGCGCCTCTGCGCGCGTGATCCCCTTCGCCTGCGCAGCCTGATCGGCGAGGCCGCCGTCGGCCTCCCACAGCGGCCCGGCCACCGCGCCTGGCGTCACGGCGTTGACGAGGACGCCGGTGCCCGCGTACTCGTCGGCGAAGACGCGCGACAGTGACAGCGCCGCCGCCTTGGTGACGCTGTAGGCCGCGTTGGTCAGCGACGGGCGCTTGCCACTGGAGGACGACACGACCACCATCCGCCCCCAGCCCCGCTCGGCCATCCCAGGTGCGAGCGCGCGCATCAGCCGCAGCGGACCCATCACGTGCAGCTCCCACTGGTCCTGCCAGTCCCCGTCGGCGAGCTGGTCGAGCGGCCGGACGTAGGAGGTGCCGGCGGAGTTGACGAGGATGTCAACCCGCCCCAACCCGCCCAGGCGGTCGACCACGCCGGGATCCGTGACGTCGTAGCCCGTCGAGCGCGACAGGTCGTGCACGGTGCAGCCGGCGTCCCGCAGCCGTTCGACCGTCGCTGCGCCGATCCCCGAGCCGCCGCCGGTGACGACCGCGACCCGTCCCGCGACGCCCAGGTCCACGGCTACGCCAGCACCTTTCCGCACAGCCGCGCGTGCGCCGCGACGTTCTCCGCGAACACGGGGAAGTCCGACGCGTAGAGCGCCTGCGGCCCGTCGCACAGGGCGTGCTCGGGATCCTGGTGGACCTCGACGATGATCCCGTCGGCGCCGACCGCAGCGGCGGCGCGCGACAGCGGCTCGACGAGGCGGCGGTCCCCGCTCGCGTGCGAGGGGTCGACCACGACCGGCAGATGGGTGTGGATCTTCAGCCACGGCACCGCGCCGAGGTCGAGCGTGAACCGGGTCGCCGTCTCGAACGTGCGGATGCCCCGCTCGCACAGGATCACGTCCGGGTTGCCCTCCTTGAGGATGTAGTCGGCCGCCATCAGCAGCTCGTCGAGCGAGGACGACAGCCCGCGCTTGAGCAGCACCGGCTTGCCGAGCTTGCCCGCCACCTCGAGCAGCGCGTAGTTCTGCATGTTGCGGGCCCCGATCTGGATGACGTCGGCGTGCTCGGCGACCGCGTCGACGTGGTCGCCGCTCAGCAGCTCGGTGACGACGGGCAGCCCGGTCGCTGCCCGCGCCTCGGCGAGGATCTCCAGGCCGGCCACGCCGAGCCCGTTGAACGCGAACGGCGAGGTCCGCGGCTTGAAGGCACCGCCGCGCAGCATCGATGCGCCCGCGGCGGCCACCGCGCGCGCGACCCCGATCGTCTGCTCGCGCGACTCGACGGTGCACGGCCCGGCGATCAGCGCGAAGGTGGTGCCGCCGCCGATCGCGCGGCCGCCGACGGTCACGACGGTCGGCTGCGAGTGCGCAAGCTCCGCCGACGCCAGCTTGTAGGGCCGGCTGATCGGGACGACGCGGTCGACGCCGGGCAGCCCCTCGAGGCCGAGCTCGCGCACGCCCTCGGGGTCCCCGATCGCGCCGATGGCCGTCGTCAGCTCGCCAGGGAGGACGAGCACGTGGACACCGACCGTCTCCAGCCGCTCGCGGACGGCGGCGACCTCGGCGTCGCCCGCCTCCGGTGTCATGACGATCATCACGAGAGGGTCAGAGCCCGAGCTCGCGGACGCCGATTTCATCGGCGCCGAGGTGGTGCGCCAGCTCGTGGCGCACCGTGCGCAGCACCTGGGCGCGCAGCTCGTCCGGGTCGTGCCCGAAGTCGCGCAGCAGGGTGTCGCGGAAGATGACGATGCGGTCCGACGCGATGTCGCGCGTCACCGTCCCGCCCATGTAGAGCCCGTAGGCGCGGTGGCGGCGACCCTGATCGGAGATGATCACGGCCACGTTGCGCTCCAGCGCCCGGCGCAGGACGTCGGGCAGGTCGTCGAGCGCGTCCTGGACGAGCTCCTCGAAGTCGTCGGCGTTGTAGGGGTCGAGCTCCATGAACTCGGTCTCGTCGGGCTCGGCGGCCAGGTTCTCTTGCGCGAGGCGCTCGGTGCGGCGCACGAGCAGCTCGAACTCCGCCTCGTCGGGCGGATGGCGGTAGTCGCCCATGCGCGTCGTGACCCACGCGACGGCGGCGCCCACGATGCCGAGCGCGCCCACGCTGGCCATCAATCCCTGGATCAGGCGCATGGGGTACTCCGGGCGCAGTCCGACCACGGCCGTGATCAGAAGCACGCCGACGCAGAGGGCGAAAGAAGACGCGTAGAGGATCCGGCGCGCGGATGGGCCGCTCACAGACCTGATTCTACGTCGCCGAGCGGATCCGCGGGTACTGTGCCCCGACCATGGCCCGGCGTGTCGCCCTCCTCTTCGCCCTCGTCGCCCTCGCCGTGCCGGCCTCGGCGGATGCGCGGACGAACCGGATCGTGGGCGGGGTCCCGACCGGGATCGAGGCGATGCCCTACACCGCCGGCATCCAGATCGCCATCCAGGGCGTCGGCGGCGACGAGCCCGACGCCCTGTGCGGCGGCTCGCTGATCGCCGCCCGCTGGGTCGTCACCGCCGCGCACTGCCTCGTCGAGGAGCAGGTCGACATCGCGCACTCCTTCGTCGTCCTCGGGGCCGCCGACCTCAACCGCGCGACACCGGACCAGAAGTTCCCCTTCGCCGACGGCTTCGTCCCCCACCAGTACGCCAACGGCAACGGCGGCTACGACATGGGGCTGATCAAGCTCGGGCGCCCGGCGGCCAACCCGCAGGTCCGCCTCCCGCGCGCGAGCGACTCCGCGCTGCTGCGCCCGGGCCGCCCCGCGGTCACCGCCGGCTGGGGGCTGACGGAGGACAAGGACGACGGCGGCGCGCTGTCGACCGGCCAGCTGCGCCAGGTCGACCTGACGCTGTACTCGGACCGCGACTGCACCGACGCGTTCGCCGCGGCCGGGCAGCGCGGCCTGGATTTCAGCACCGAGATCTGCGCGCTGAACCCGAGCAAGGACTCCTGCAACGGCGACTCCGGCGGCCCGCTCGTCGTCGACGACGGCACCGGCCAGGCCGCCCTCGTCGGCGCCGTGTCCTTCGGCATCGGCAGCGGCAACCCGACGCGCGGGACGCGCAGCTGCAACGAGGGCCCGCCCGGCGTCTACTCCAAGCTCGGCGCCAACCCGCTCAACGGCTTCATCCGCGAGAAGGTCCCACAGGTCGAGATCGACGCCAACGTCAAGGTCCCCGTGCCGGGCGAGAACGTGACGCTGACCGCGGAGCCGAAGGCGCCGGAGGGCAGCGGCCCGTTCGGCGGCTACGACACCCTCGCCTGGGACCTCAACGGTGACGGCGCCTTCGCCGAGGAGGTCGGCAAGCGCACCGCAACGGTCCCCGCCGCCGCCGCCGGCTTCACCACCGTGTCCGTCCGCGCCACGACGGCCGCCGGCGACGCCGAGACCCGCACGCTCCACCTGATCTCCCAGAACAAGAGCGCGCTGTCCTTCGCCAAGCGCTCCGCGCGCCTCAAGCGCGGCCGCTCGGTGCGCATCAAGATCAACCGTCTCGGGATCGGCGCAGGCACCGCGAAGGTCAGGGTCTCCGGCCGCGGCGTGTCCGCCTCGCCCCGGACGGTCACCGTGACCGGGAACGAGCCCTCTTTGAAGGTCAGGCTGCGCGCCAGGCGCTCCGCGTCGCGCAAGGTCACCGTGAAGCTGACGACCTTCCGCGGGGACACCGTCGCCGGTACGCGGACGAAGCTCAGGCTGAAGATCCGCTAGGCGCCCGAACTAGTTCGAAACCGGGAAGTGGAGTCGGGCGTCGTCGGTTCCGTCCTCGGGCCAGCGCGCGGTGATCGCCTTGGCGCGCGTGTAGAAGCGCACGCCCTCGGGACCGTGGATGTGGTGGTCGCCGAACAGCGAGTCCTTCCAGCCCCCGAACGAGTAGAAGGCCATCGGGACCGGGATCGGGACGTTGATGCCGATCATGCCGACCTGGACCTCGCGCTGGAAGCGGCGGGCGGCGCGGCCGGATGACGTGAAGATCGCGCAGCCGTTGGCGTACGGGTTGGCGTTGATGAGCGCGATGGCGTCGTCGAGCGAATCGACGCGGACGACGCCGAGGACGGGCCCGAAGATCTCGTCGCGGTAGACGTCCATGGCCGGGTCGACCCCGTCGAACAGGGTCGGGCCGAGGAAGAAGCCGCCGTTGCCACTCTCGAAGCCGCGCCCGTCGAGCACGGCGCGTGCGCCTGCGTCCACCCCGCCGGCGATCGCGCCGGCGATCCGCTCGCGGGCCTGCTCGGTGACGACGGGGCCCATGTCGGAGCGAGGATCGAGGCCCGGACCGACCTTCAGGTCGGCGGCGCGGGCGGCGATGCGCTCGATGAGCGGGTCGGCGGCGTCCCCCACGGCGACCGCTACGGAGATCGCCATGCAGCGCTGGCCGGCGGAGCCGTAGCCCGCGGCGACGAGCTGGCCGGCGGCGCCGTCGAGGTCGGCGTCGGGCAGCACGACGGCGTGGTTCTTGGCACCGCCCAGCGCCTGCACGCGCTTGCCGGTCGCGGTGGCGCGCTCGTGGACGTACCTGGCGATCGGCGTGGAGCCGACGAAGGAGATCGCGGCGACGTCCTCGTGGTCGAGCAGCGCGTCGACCGCGGTCTTGTCGCCGTGCACGACGGTGAAGACACCCTCGGGCAGGCCGGCCTCCGCGTACAGCTCGGCGACGCGATCCGACACGGACGGGTCGCGCTCGGACGGCTTGAGGACGAAGGTGTTCCCGCACGCGATCGCGACGGGATGCATCCACATCGGGACCATGATCGGGAAGTTGAAGGGCGTGATGCCCGCGCAGACGCCGAGGGGCTGGCGGAACGAGTAGGCGTCGACGCCGGAGGAGACCTGCTCGGAGAACTCGCCCTTGAGCAGCTGCGCGATGCCGCACGCGAACTCGACGACCTCGAGCCCGCGGGTGACCTCGCCGCGCGCGTCCTCGAGCACCTTGCCGTGCTCGGACGAGATGATCCGCGCGAGCTCGTCGGCGTGGCGGTCGACCAGCTCGCGGAACGCGAACATGATCCGCGTGCGCTTGACGACGCTCGTCTCGCTCCACTCCGCGAAGGCCCGGCGCGCGCGGCCGACCGCGGCGTCGACGTCGGCCGGCTCGGCCAGCGGCAGCTCGCGCTGGACCTCGCCGGTGGCCGGGTCGTAGATCGGCGCGGTGCGCATCACAGGTACCGGGCGATCACGAGCCGCTGGACCTCTTGGGTCCCCTCGTAGATCTGGGTGATCTTGGCGTCGCGCATCATCCGCTCGACCGGATACTCGGTCACGTAGCCGTAGCCGCCCAGCACCTGGACCGCGTCGGTGGTGACGGCCATCGCCGTGTCCCCCGCGAACACCTTGGCCATCGCCGAGTACTTGCCCTTGTCCTTGTCGTCGCGGTCGACCTTGACCGACGCGCGGTAGAGCAGCTCGCGGGCGGCCGCCGTGCGCGTCTCCATGTCGGCCAGCTTGGCCTGGATCATCTGGAACTCAATGATCGGCTGCTTGAACTGGACGCGTTCCTTGGCGTAGGCGACGGCGTAGTCGGTGGCGCCCTGGGCGATGCCGACGGCCTGGGCGGCGACGCCGAGCCGCGAGTGGTCCAGCGTGCCGAGCGCGACCCGCATGCCGCCGCCGACGTCCCCGATCACGTTCTCGTCGCCGACCCGCACGTCCTCGAGGACGGGCGAACCGGTCGGCGAGCCCTTGATCCCCATCTTGTGCTCGAGCTTGCCGATGCTGAAGCCGGGCCGGTCCTTCTCGACGAGGAAGGCGGTCTTGCGGCCCGCCTCACGATCGGTGACGGCGATCACGACGTAGAAGTCCGCGACGCCGGAGTTGGTGATCCAGTTCTTCGTGCCGTTGATGACCCACTCGTCCCCGTCGCGGACGGCGGTGGTGCGCATGCCGCCCGGGTCCGAGCCGGCGTCGGGCTCGGAGAGCGCGAAGGCGCCCGTCCACTCGCCGGTGGCACAGCGGGTGAGCACGCGCTGCTTCATCTCGTCAGTGCCGAAGAGCTTGATCGGCAGCGTCGAGAGCTCGTGCACGGCCAGCATCAAGCCGCAGGAGGCGCACGCCTTCGAGACCTCCTCGATGGCGACGTTGAGCATCAGCGTGCCGGTGCCGGTGCCTCCGTACTGCTCGGCGATCGGCAGTCCGAAGAGGTCCAGGGACGCGAACAGCTCCCGCAGGTCCCACGGGTACTCGGCGCTCGCGTCGATCGCCGCTGCCCGCGGCGCGACGCGCTCCCGGACCATCTGCCGGATGGTGTCGCGGAAGTCCACCTGCTCCAGCGTCAGGTCGTACTGCGTGTCCATGGGGGCAGTCGTCATAGACGAAGATCGTACGCCTGCAAGGGTTGGCGGCACGGGGTGCGGGGGTACTCCGTGCCCATGACCATTGGCACATCGCTGCTCCTGATCGCGGTCGGAGCGATCCTCAAATACGCCGTCGAGGACTCGGTGAGCGGGATCAACCTCTCGACCGTCGGGGTGATCCTCATGATCGTGGGCGTCGTCGGGCTCCTGCTCTCCCTGCTCTACATGACGATGTGGAACCGCGACCGGCGCGGCCCGGACGTGGTGCGCGAGCGCGCGCCGGACGTTGTGCGCGAGCGCGAGTACCGCTAAGAGAAGTCCGACACGGTGGCCGGGGAGAGCGCCTTGGGGCGCTTCGCCGGCCCCGTCCTGGCGTCCGGCTTGGTCTGGACCTGCCACCACTCGGTGAAGCGCCGCGGGTGACGCTGGTCGCCGAACACGAAGCCGACGCGCGCGAGGTCGCCCTCGCCGTCGCACTTCGCCGTGCCGACACTGACGAGCACGAACGTCCCGACCACGTAGCGGCCGTCCGGGTTGGTGCCGATCAGCTTCGCCCCGCACGGCAATGACGCGTTGAAAGCCGCGGCGATCTGCGGCGTGTTGACCTGCAGCGCCGACCGAAGGCTGGGCTGGTAGACGACGGCTGGGAGATCGAAGAAGCCGGCCGCCCTGTCGGGATCGCCGCGCCGGACGGCGTCGGCCCAGTGGGCGATGACCGGCTCGTAGCGCAGTGCGTCGGCCTTGGTCATCTTGCGATCGACGGCCTGCTGGCCCCGGGGCGCGATCGAGACCCCACCCACGTACGGCGGCGGCGTGCGCAGGCTGTAATCGAGCCCCTTGTCCTCGCCGCAGGCGGCGAGCACGAGGGTCAGCGAGAGCAGCAGGGGTGCGAGGCGGCGCACCGCCCGGAGGCTAGAGCCCGGTGGGGTGCCGCACGACGTAGCCGTCCGGCGAGCGCATCTGCTTGGACCAGCGCGAGCCGTTGGACTGGGCCTTGGCGGCGCTGGTGTCGTAGCGCAGGCCGGCGACGACCATGTAGACGTGGCCGGAGTTGGCGTAGATCGTCACCCAGTTGCCCGGGCCGGCCGAGCCGAAGGACTCGAAGCCGGTGGAGTCCAGCGCCTGCTTGAGCAGGCCTGCGCCGTGAAGTGCGTAGGAGACGGAGCCGGAGCAGTCGTAGCCCGAGTCCTTCCACTTGCCGTGGCCGCCGCCGTACTTGTACGGCGTGGCGTGGATCTCGTTGCCGGCGGCGATGATCTCCTTGACCTCCTGCGGCGCGTTGCTCGGCGCCGTGGCGGTGCCGTCGGCGTTGAGCGTGGCCTTGGTGGTCTGGACGTAGCCCGCGCCGCCGGTGGCCGCCGGGTTGGCGAGGGCCTCGGCCTCGTCCTCGTCCTCGACGACGTCGTCGTCGACGGGCTCCTCGGTCGCACCGGCGCGACTCTCGGCGGCGTCGCTGCGCAACTTGCGGGCGTCGGGGCGGCTGACGCGGCCGTTGACGGCGCGGTCGGCGTCGGACTCCCAGGAGCGGACGCTGCGGACGGTGCCGCGGCCGTACATGCCGTCGACGCTCGTCTCGTAGCCGGCCTCGGTCAGCAGGCTCTGCAGCGTGCGGACGTCGGAGCCGGACGAGCCCAGCTTGAGGGCCCGCGATCCGAAGGACCGTGCGTCCGCCGTCGCCGGAATCGCGCATGCGACCAGCGCCAACACGACGACCATCCCACGAACCTTCGACAAACCGACCCCTTCTTTCGTGCGCCTACGGGGTTAGCTGACGGGCTCGCGCGGAAAGATCGCGCTACACCGGCTTGCACCGGCGATTCGCCCCAGGACTCATTCGACATGAGCCCCCTTGGTTCCCCCGTTCCCCAGGACCTGACGCCTGGGAATTCGGCAAGTTGGACAACGACTTCCGGCAGAGTACCCAATCGGAGCGGAGTTATGCTCCCTCCCTCGATGGGAGCCTTCGACGACGACAACATCGAGGTCGGCCCGCAGCGCGCGGCCGACCTGATCCGCGCAGGCTCGGTCCAGCTCGTGGACGTCCGCGAGCCCTACGAGGTCGAGGCCGGGCGCATCGACGGATCGCGGCACATCGAACTCGAGCGCCTCGCCGCCCAGGCGGACACGATCGGTCGCGACACGCCGGTGCTCTTCTACTGCCGCCTCGGCGCGCGGTCGGCGATGGCCGCCAACGCGTTCCGCCGTGCCGGCTACGAGGCCTACTCGCTGACGGGCGGCATCACCGCCTGGCAGGAGCAGGGCCAGCCGCTCACGCCTGACGACGGCTTCGTCGCAGACCACTAGCCGTTCGCGGCTAGCGGGAGCGGAAGGCGGAGGCGGCGCTGGCCGTCGACCAGTCCCGCTCCTTGTCCTGGTCGTACCAGACGATCGCCTTCAGGCGCTTCCAGTGACGAGCGGTGCGGAACATCTGGCGTACCCAGCGCGACTTGTTGCCGCCGTCGGACGCAGAGCCGACCTCGGCGATCCAGACGGGCTGCGGGCCCAGCTTGGAGATGCGGCGCATTGCCTTGCGGAAGATGCCGCGGAAGCTCCGCCACCCGCCGAACTGCGGCGTGCCGGAGCCCCAGTTGTACCCGTCCAGCGCCAGGACGTCGGCGTAGCCGGGGCCGGGGTAGTAGTTCTCGAAGTGGTTGGAGCCCTCGTTGGGGACGTCCTCGGCCAGCGGTGACCAGACCCACTTGATGTTGGTGCCGCCGGCACCGCGCGCCACGTCGACGACGTGCGTCCACATCCGCTTGAACGACTCGGGCGTGTTGTCGTTGACCGGGCCGCCCCAGGGGTACCACGTGCCGTTGAACTCGTGGGCGAGGCGGACGTAGACCTTCTTGTGCAGGCGGCCGACACCGGACGCCCAGGTGCGGATCAGGTTGTCGTAGCGACCGTTGGCGACGGCGTCGTTGGAGTAGTCCTCCCACGGCGAGCCGTTGGCCAGCGGGTAGGGCTCCCAGGTCAGCATCGGCGTCCGCTTGGAGCGCAGCACGCCGCGCACGGCCTTCGTGACGTTGTAGGAGAAGTGCTCGGCGTCCTGGTTGCCCCAGTCCTGGTACCAGTTGACGATCTTCACGCGGCGGCCGATGGTCCGCTGCAGCCGGTTGACGGCGCCCAGCTTGCCCCCGAACGGGGACCCCGGCGTCCAGGCGCCGAACTTGACGCGAGGCGCCTTCGCGGATGCGGTGGTGGTACCGCCGGCGACCAGCAGAGCGGCGATTCCGAGCAGTATCAAAATGCGGTTCAGAGAGTTCATGGCCATCCCAGCTATCGGTCCTCGGAACGTCACGGGCAGCACGAACCAGTCGTCAGCCCCCGACCGAGCGGGGCAATCTAGCGCCCCGTCCGGCGCCTCCCGGACGCCGGACACATACCCGGACCCCCATCCCGGTAGGCGTCATAACTCTCCACTTTCCTGGTCAGCCGTCGAACTTCTCCTGCTCAAGCCGCCTATCTTCGACTGGATGCTCCGGCGATCCGCCTGGCTCGGAGCGCTCGCCGCGCTTCTCCTGAGCGCACCGGCATCAGGCCACGGGCGCTCGGTGTTCTTCCCGTCCGGGAAGGTCGCCGCCGGCCACGACCCCGAGACCCGTCACGTCGAGCGCCGGATGCGGCAGATCGAGACCGATCTCCTCGGCCGCGGACACGCCGCGGAGCACGCTCGGCAGCGGGCTGTGGCCCGTCGCTCGCTGCGGACGGACGGCGCCCGCATGCGGGCCGATCCGACCGTCAACAACGAGCTGGAGAAGCCCGACGTCGGCGGCGTCTGGTCACCGTCCGACGGGTTTGAGACCTTCCCGGTGGTTGCGATCAACTCGATCCTCCTGCGGACCGGAAAGGTCCTGTATTTCGCCTATCCCTACCGGCCGAACGTGCCCGAATCGGATACGCCGGCGTGGGACGAGACGACGGACGACCTCGCGGACGCGTACGTCTTCGACCCCGGGACGGGGAAGTCGAAGCAGGTCACGCCGCCGATCAACCCGGACACCGGCCGGCCGGCCCAGATCTTCTGTGCCGGTGCTTCGACGCTGCCGGACGGCCGCGTCGTGGTCACCGGCGGCGATGTCGGCGACTTCACGAAGGCCAAGAACGAGGGCCTGAACACGATCTACACGTTCGACCCGGTCACGGAGACCTGGACCGAGCAGGCCCGAATGCGCCAGGGGCGCTGGTACCCGACGCAACTCGAGCTGCCCGACGGGCGCACGGTGATCATGAGCGGAGCGCCGAAGACCGGTGACCAGGACGACGGCTACCGCATCAACACCGACGTGGAGATCTTCTCCCCCGACGGGACCCTGCAGCGGCTGAGCAACTTCCAGCTCAAGAAGCAGGACGACGACTCGGTGGCGGGCGCGCAGCCCGGGAAGACCTACGCGCCGATCCCGGGCCAGTACCCGCACATGTTCTGGATGCCGGATGGGCACGCGCTGATCAGCGGCCCGCGCAGCCGCGACACCTGGCGCTTCTTCCCGCCCGCTCCCGGAGCCGACGACGCTCGCTACGAGGAGACCACCGACCTCCCGACCCACCGCAACTGGGCGCCGGCGGTCCTCCTGGCCGGGACCTCGAAGATCATGCAGTTCGGCGGCTCGGTGCGCGACGACCACTCGTCCGGCAACGGCGTCTATCCGGCGATCGACGCGACGAGCATCTTCGACGACGCTGCGGGCGCGACGTCACCCTGGACGTCCGGCCCGCCGCTCGATGTGGCGCGCTCGTTCGCCAACGCGGTCCAGTTGCCCGACGGCAAGGTCGCCATCATCGGCGGTGGCCGCGGTGAGACCGCGGACACGTACTACCGCTGGACCTTCGACTCGGACCAGCGCACGGTCGAGCTGTTCGACCCGGCGACGAACACGATGACGAGCGGCAACGCGCAGGCGGAAGGCCGCACCTACCACTCGTCGGCGCTGCTCCTGCCCGACGGGCGGGTCTTCTCCGCCGGCGACGACATCAACGGCGCCGGCGGCCCGGCGACCGGCGCGCGCACCGACTCCGCGGAGATCTGGTCGCCGCCCTACCTCTTCGACGCGCACGGAGAGCCGGCCGGGCGCCCCGACCTCACCGGGGTGCCCGACGCCGTCAGCTACGGGCAGCCGTTCATCGCGGGCACGCCCGGCGACGCGGCCCGCGCGGTTCTCGTCGCCCCCGGCGCCGCGACGCACAACACGGACATGAGCCAGCGCGTGGTGCCGCTCGGCGTGCCCGTGAAGGCCGGACTGCGGCGTGCGGCTGACCGCCCCGGCGAACGCGAACCTCGCGCCGCCCGGCTACTACATGCTCTTCCTGCTCGACGCCGACGGGACACCGTCGAAGGCGCGCTTCGTACGCCTGACGGCCGACCCGCAGCCCGCGTCCGACTGCCCGCCCGCTCCGGTCGAGGAGCCGAGCCCGGAGCCGACCGCCACCGGCACCAGCACCGCGGAGCCGTCGCCCGAGCCCACCGCCACGCCGACGGACCCGGTGACGGTGACGCTGACGGTGACCAGGACAACGCTGCGCAAGCTGCGGCGCACGCGCCGCCTCACCCTCAAGGTGCGGACGAACCGGCCGGCCTCCATCCGTACGAGCCTGCTGCTGCGCAAGAAGCGCATGGCGTCGCCCCGGTCGCAGACCACCGCCGCCGGCAGGGCGCGCAAGGTACGGCTGCGGCTCACCCGCGCCGGCCGGCGCCGCCTGCGCGGCGTCCGGCGCGCCACGCTGGCACTGCGCGTCACCGCCGTCCCGTCGCTGGGCGACCCGGTGACGGTGACGCGCAGGCTGCGCCTGAGGCGCTAGCGCTAGGCGTCCTCTTCGTCGTCGTCGGGCTTCGTGTCGCCCGAGCGCTCCTCGTCGTCGCCCTCCGTCGCGTCGGCGCCCTCCGCCTTGCTGCCGCCCTCTTCCTTGTCGTCGTCCTCGAGCCCGGACGGGTCGTCGGGGGCCTCGGGATCGGTCGGGCCACCGGGGATCGGGTCGCCCTTGAAGTCCTCGGGGTTGTCGACCTCCTCGCCCTTGACCGTGACCCTGCCGTCCTCGTGGTAGCGGACGTCGGACGGGCCGAGCTTGGCGGTCGGGCCCTCCTCCCAGGACTCGCTGGCGTCGCCGCCACCGATCGTGCGGTACTTGGCGGGGCCGTCCGGCCAGTCCTCCAGCTTGTCGGGCGGGTTCTCCTCGACTTCCTCCATCTGCTTGTTGACCGCGTCGGAGTCCATCGTCTCGCGCTCTTCGCCCGACCCCTCCTCCCCGTCCTGCTGGGTGTCCTCCTCGGTCTCCTCGACCTGCGTCTCCTCGTCAGCCATACCTACTCCTCCCTCGGTGTTGAAGCGGTCATCTCCTCGCGCGCCAGCGCGGCGCCGTCCTTCTGCGGTTGCGGATCTTCGCGCAACGGCAGGAACGGCTCCTTGTCGACGGGCCGCATGCCCGCCTCGATCTGCCGGCTGCGGGCCAGTTCGGCGTCCACCTCGGCGCCGAACAGCAGCGCGAGGTTGATGATCCACAGCCAGGTCAGGAACAGGGGCACGAACGCGAGCGTGCCGAAGGTCTTGTTGTACGAGCCGAAGTTGTTGACGTAGAAGCCGAACAGCACGGACGCCAGGATCAGCGTGAACAGGCCCACGGCGCCACCCGGCGTCATCCAGCGGAAGCCCGGTTGCTGCACGTTCGGCGCGCTCCAGTACAGCAGCGCGATCATGCCGACCACGATGATCCCCAGCACGGGGTACTTCGCGTATGCCCACACGTCGACGGCGGTCGCGCCGAGCCCGATGACGCTGAAGATCGCCCGCGCCACGTCGCCGCTGGCCACGAACACGACGGCCGCCAGCGCGGTGACCACCAGGAAGACGAGGGTCAGCCCGAGCTGGATCGGCTTGAGCTTGGCGAACGGCCGCCCCTCCTCCACGTCATAGATCTTGTTGGCGGCCTTGAAGAACGCCCCGATGTAGCCGGACGCCGACCAGATCGCGCCGAGCAGGCCGACGCCCAGCAGGGCACCGGCGCCGCCCGAGCTCTTGACGACGCCCTCGATGGTGTCGCGGAGGGTGTCGACGGCGCTCTGGGGCCCGATGTCCCCGATCACGCGCAGGACGGCGTCTGAGGTGTCCGGGTACTGGCCGACGACGCCGAGCAGGGCGACGAGGGCGAGCAGCGCCGGGAACAGGGAGAGCACCGCGTAGTAGGTCAGCCCGGCCGCGATCGTCGTCATGTCGTCGGCCCGGAACTCGGCGAACGCGCGCTTGAAGGTGTTCTTCCAGCCGCTCGTCGAGACCTCGGCGGGCGAGTCGGGCGCGGCTCCCATGTCGTCGAGCTACCCGTACCCGGCGTCCGGGACGCCCGTCGAACGAACGTCTAGGCCGTCGCTGAACACCTGTCCAGAAATCTTGCGTCCAGGCGCCCTGAAGTGCCCGCGGAACCGATCGGAAGAGGGTGCCCGCCCGTCCCAACCTCCCGGCGGCAGCGCTTCTCGCGGCGCTCGCCCTCCTCCTGACCAGCTTCATGCCCGCGGACGCGTCCGCGTCCCGTCATCATCGCGCCCATGCCCACGGCAAGAAGGGGCACGGCTCCAAGCACCGCAAGGCCGTCCGCTGGTCCCGCAAGACGGCGCGCCACCGCCGCAACCCCTCACAGGGCGCCGTGAACCGCCCCCCGGTCACGCCGACCGAGATCGCCGGCCCGGTCACCGCCACCTCGGCGATCGCCAAGAGGGACCCGAAGTTCGGCGTCTTCACCGACGGCTCCCCGTATGACGGCAGCGTGCGCTCCGTCGACGCGCTGCAGCAGCGCCTGGACCGCCGCGTGGACATCGTCAACTGGTACCAGAGCTGGACGCCCGGCTCGTGGTCGGCCGACTTCCACTCCGACGTCGTCGGCGCGGTCACGGACTCCGGCCGCATGCCGCTGCTGACCTGGGAGCCGTGGGACCCGTCCAAGGGTGCCGACCAGTCGCAGTTCCGCCTGCGCCGCATCGCCGACGGTGCCTTCGACGACTACATCGCCGAGTGGGCCGCCGCGATCAAGGCGACGGGCTCGGACGTCTACCTGCGCCCCATGCACGAGATGAACGGCAACTGGTATCCGTGGGGTGCCGGCGTCGGCGACAACACGCCCGCCCTCTTCATCAAGGCGTGGCAGCGGATGCACGACATCTTCGAGCGCCAAGGTGCCACCAACGTCAAGTGGGTCTGGTGCGCGCTGCCGTGGAGCGTGCCCAACACGCCCGAGACGAAGATGGAGAACTACTACCCGGGCCGCGACTACGTCGACGTCCTCTCACTCGACGGGTACAACTGGGGCTCCAGGCACCCGGAGTACGGCGGCTGGCAGTCCTTCGAGCAGATCTTCGGCGACGCCTACAAGCGCTTGACCAAGCTCGGCCCGCAGCCCGTGTGGATGGCCGAGGTCGGCTCCGCCCCCGAGGGCGGCGACAAGGCGGCGTGGGTGCGCGACATGTGGGCGACCGCCCGCTCGTGGGATCGCCTCGACGCCGTGGTCTGGTTCGACCAGGACAAGGAGGAGGACTGGCGCGCCCTGCCCGTCGCCTCCGCCTTCGCCTCCGCCGCTACGACGTAGGCGCGGTGCGCAGGGCCGGGCTGAGCCGGCGGGTGTCGCTCTCGCGGTCCAGCACCCGCAGCGTCGACCGGCTCAGGCGGAAGTTCGCGTCCGGGGTGTCGGCGTCGAACCACACCACCGCCTTGACGGACGGCATCGCCTCGATGTCCGCCAGCGCCGACTCCAGCCAGCCGGGCTGGTCGTCCGCGCGGATGCTCGAACCGATCTCCGACAGCATCACCGGCTTGCCGAACTGCTCGATCTGGCGGACCGACGGCGCGAAGGTGCTCTCGAAGCTGCGCTCGGTCGTCCACGGGCTCTCCGGGCCCCAGTTGAAGCCCGACAGCCCCATCCAGTCCACATAGCGCGCACCGGGGTAGTAGCGCTTCATCTCGTCGACGGTGGTGGGCGCGCCACCGGCCAGCGTGTCCAGCGAGAACACCCAGGAGACGTTGCCGGCCCCGTGCTTGTCGAAGACGTCGTGCACGTGGCGGAACGCACGCTTGTAGTCCTCGGGCGTGTTGCCGTTGCCGTTGGCCTGCCACGGGTACCAGGTGCCGTTCATCTCGTGCATGAAGCGGATCACCAGCGGGCGCCGGTAGGCGGCCGCGTCGCGGCCCCAGCGGTTCAGGAACCTGTCGTAGCGGCCGCCGGCGATGTCGGACAGCAGGCCAGGATGCTGCGAGCCCTGGGCGACCGAGTCCTTCGGCTTGCGCCACGGCTCCCAGGTGATCATCGGGACGGCGCCGGCGTCGTGAACCTGGTTGGCCCAGTCCAGGCTCAGGAAGCGGTCCTTGCCCCACCACTGCTGGAAGCGGTGCAGCAGGCGCAGGCTCGTGTCGCCGTAGCGGCGGACCGGGATGCCGGTGCGGTGGGCGAACGCGACGTCGGGCTCGTAGACGCCGAGGTAGGTGCCGCGCTTGGGTGCGAGCAGCTTCCGGCGCTCGGGCGGCGGCGTCGGCGCGGGGGCGACCTGCGTGGCCGAGCGGGCCACCGGGCCGGTCGCGCTGGCCAGTTGCAGCGGTGATGCGCCCGGGAACGGTGCCCACATCGCGAGCAGGACGACGACGGCGCCGACCGCCACCGGCGCCGTGAAGGCGATCCGGGTGGACTGCGCGGTGTCCCATTTCAGCGACAGCATGCTGTTCTGCGTGCCGAGCGAGGCGGCCATGGCGAGCGCCCAGCCGACCGCGGCCCACTGGATCTCGCCGCCGCCACCGAGCTCGAAGCCGACGGACCCCAGCAGCAGCGCGAAGAAGCCGTGCTGCACGAGCGTGATGTTGTTGACGGTCGCCTGCCGTGATTTGCGGGTGACGCCGCTGAAGGCCCGCTCGCGGCGCTTGGGCGACATGCGCGCGGCCCGCCACGCCGCCAGCGCGAAGACGGGCGCCAGGAAGGACTGCATCTGGATCAGCCGCAGCGCTCCGCGCCAGCCGGCGAAGGCGATCAGCATCCCCATCAGCGGGACGCCGAAGGCCGCCATGTGCAGCAGGTAGTTGCCCGTCGAGGTGTCCCCCAGGACCCGCACGCCGAACACGAGCGACAGCGGCGGGCTGATCAGATAGAGGAGCTGGAAGGAGGTGGTGAGGTAGTAGACGCCCGTGGTCTGCGCGTAGTGCAGACGCTGCCGCGTCGTCAGCCCCGGCTTGCGGAACGGGTTGTCCCAGAAGAACAGGCGCAGGCTGTCGGTCGCCCAGCGCAGCCGCTGCGCGGCGAGCTCGGCGGCCGTGCCGGGAGCCGTGCCGGTGGTGACGGGTCGCGGCACGTAGAGGCTCTGCCAGCCGCGGCTGTGCATCAGGTAGCTCGTGTGCAGGTCCTCCACGAGGTTCCACTCGCTGAAGCCGCCGACGTCCTCGATCGCCTCGCGCCGGTAGATGACGCCGTTGCCGCAGCTGAAGGCGGCGTTGTCGCGGTCCTTGGCCGGTTGGATGACGCCGTAGAAGAAGGCCTCCGTGTTGCCCAGCCAGTCGTTGGCGTCGATGCGGAAGTCCTGGCGGGTGGCCACGAACGCGACGCGCGGGTGGAAGTGCCCGAGCAGGTCGTCGCCGAGGTCGGGCCGCGCGAGGTGGTCGGCGTCGATGACCGCGCAGAACTCCCCGGAGGTGTGGGCGAGGCCGTTGTTGAGGTTGCCGGCCTTGCCGCGCTTGCCCTCCGTGCGGGTGAAGCAGCGGACGCCGTGGCGCTCGCACAGCGCCTCGATCGCCTCCCAGCCCTCCATGCCCGCGAGACGTCCGTCGTTGAGGACGTACGTGTTGTGCGGGTAGTCGATGTCGAGCGCGGCCTGGAGCGTCGCCTCGACCATCTCCGGCTCCTCGCCGCAGACGGTGATGAAGACGTCGAGCGTGCCGCGCGGCGGCGGCGCCCAGCGGCGCGGCCGCGGGGTCCACATCAGCGGGACGGCGCTGGCCAGCGTGCAGAACGTGAGCAGCTCGGCGACGAAGAACAGCCAGCCGATCGGGCCGACCTCGTCGAGCTGCATGGCGCGCCAGCCCAGGTAGTAGGTGCCGCCGACCATCGCGACGAGCGCGGCGACACGCGCGACCCGCACGCGCCGGTGGTCGAGGTAGCCCGGGAAGCGGTGGCGGCTAGCGCCCACGGACCACGTCCAGCCGGACGGGGTAGCTGCCGCCGAACTGCATCGGCGTGCCGACCGTGGCGCGCTGCTGATCAGCGGCCGTGTGGAGCTGCCTCCAGTCCGCGGGCGGGGACGAGATGACGAAGACGCGGCGGCCGTCGTCCAGCGCGCGCTGCGCGGCCCTGGACCCCAGCGCCTCCTGGGCCGAGAAGTAGCCCTTGGGCGGCTTGGCGAGGTCGCGGCCGTAGTAGCTCATCGCGTCCGCGAAGGCCATGTTCTCGAGGCCGACGACGACGTCGCCCGGGCGCACCTGCTCGGCGGCGGCCTCGAACGCGCCGCGCGTGTCCGGCCACTGGCCGCGGGGGAGCTGCGCGGCGACGATGCCGATCACCCCGGCCACGACCGCCAGGGCCAGCAGCGTGCGTCCCAGCGCGCGCGGGACGCGCAGCACCACGACGGCGAGCACCACCAGCATGAAGGGCGCGGCGACCGCCGTGTAGCGGGTCAGCGCGAGCGGCTGCATGAAGGAGCTGACGAGCAGGACGACGGCGAGCGGCAGCACGCACGCGCCCACCAGCATCCAGCGTGAGTGCAGGTGCCGGAAGCGGTCGGCCAGGGCGAGCAGCGCGACGGCGTCGACCAGTGCCAGCAGGCCGAGCTCGTAGGTGATCGCCATGCCATCGAGCGCGCGGCCGTCGAAGGGCGTGCCGAACAGCCGCAGCAGGCCGATCGGGGTGATCTTCGCGTAGGCGTCGGCCTCGGCGTTGTGGTGGCCGGCGTCGAGCTGGATCTTGAGCAGCGGCAGCAGGACGACGAACGCGAGCAGCGCGGCGCCGCCCACCCCCAGGCGGCCGGCGCGCGAGAGGCCGGGCTGGCGCAGCAGCCACAGCGACAGTGGGAACAGGACGAGCACGGCCGTGTAGTGCAGGAACACGGAGACCACGGCGCCGGTGAGGGCGAGCACGAGCCAGCGGCGCCGCTCGGGCTCGCGGGTCAGCTGGATGGCCGCGGCGGCGGTGACGGTCACCGCGAGCATCACGAAGACGTAGGCGCGGACCTCCTGGGCGTACTGGAGGACCAGTGGGCTCAGCGCGGTGAGCAGGCCGGCGAGGACGCCCGTGCGGCGGTCGGCGACGAGCGTCCCGAACCAGGACACCGCGCCGATCAGGGCGATGCCGGCGAGTGCCGAGGGCAGGCGCAACGCCAGCTCGGACTCCGCGCCGGTGAGCCCGATCCAGGCGTGCAGGATCACGTAGTACAGCGGCGGCGTGACCTCGGCCTGCTGGACGGCGTCGATGATCCCCTGGACACCGTGGTTGGAGGCGTTCCAGCTGAAGGTCTCGTCGATGAACAGGCTCGAGCGGCCGAGCCCGGCGAGGATGATCAGGGCGCCGAGCGCCATCACCGCGGCGTACGGTCCCAGGGGTCGGCGACGCACGCGCTCGGGGAGAGCGAGGATGCGGTCGGACGACCGCGGGACGCGGGTTTCGGTGACAGCGGTGCTCATGGATCCAAGGCTGCGTCGGGACACACGCGGTTCCGTCCTGCGAGCCCCTGCCATCCAGCGACGGTCAGGGTACCCGCTTATGTTCACCACAAAGCGCGTCAGCGCCCCGCGATCCGGTCCGCCAGGGCGGCGAGCCGGGACGGCCGGTGCGTGCGTTCTTCCATCGCGTCCGCCGCCCTGTAGAGCGAATAGACCGTGTGGACGCCCGTCCAGCGCAGCGGCTCGGGCTCCCACCTCGGGGACCGGTGGCGGGCCCACGGGGCCCGGGTGAGCTCGGTGTCCTCGCCGAGGATCAGATCCCGCAGGGTGCGGCCCGCGAGGTTGGTGGTGGACACGCCGTCGCCGACGTAGCCGCCGGCGCTGAGGAGGTTGCCGTCCTGGGTGACGGCGGGGCACCAGTCCCGGGAGACGCCCAGAACGCCGCCCCAGGCGTGCGGTACCTCAACTGCCTCGGTGAAGGGGAAGAGGGTGTGGAGCCGCCGCGTGAGCTCTCGGACGGTGCTCTGCGAGATCTCGCCATTTGCGTCCGTCTTGGATCCGTACCGGTACGGCTTGCCTCGGCCGCCGATGGCGATGCGGCCGTCCGCGGTGCGCTGGATGTAGACGAAGGTGTGCGCTGCGTCCCGGACCGTCATGCCGTCCTTCCACGCCAGCTGGGGGACGGGGGCGGTCACGATCATCGACGAGTTCATCGGGATCAGCGAGCGCGGCGCGAGCGCGTGCGAGTACCCCTCCGTCGCCCGCACCACCGACCGCGCCCGCACCCTGTGTCGCGTAGCGGTGGATATGTCCACCCCTATGCGACACACCTCGGTCCGCTCGAAGATCTCGACGCCGATCCGCTCGCAGGCAGCGGCGAGTCCGCGGACGAGCTTCGCCGGGTGGACGCGGGCGCAGTGGGGCGTGTAGACGCCGCCCAGCGCGCCGTCGACGTCCACCTCGAGCTCGTCGCGCCCGAGCTCACGCCAGTCCTCCTCGCCGAAGCCCCACGACCGCTGCCAGGCGATCTTCTCGCGCAGCCGGGCCAGCGCGGGCTCCGAGCGGGCGACGTCCAGAGAGCCGCCCACGACGAGATCGCAGTCCACGCCCTCCCCGATGCAGAAGTCCCGGACCTCCTCCACCGTCCGGAACATCTCCCGCTGCGCCGCAACGACGCCGTCCCGCCCGAACTCCGACGCCCAGCGTTCACGAGAGCCCGCGAGCAAGCCGCTCAACCACCCGCCGTTGCGTCCCGACGCGCCGAAGCCGCAGAACTCCTTCTCGAGGACGACCACCCGCAGGTCGGGCGAGGCCTGCTTGAGGTACCACGCCGTCCAGAGTCCCGTGAAGCCACCACCCACGATCGCGACGTCGCACGAGATCGATTCCTTCAGTGGTTCACGAGGTTCGGCGCGGCCGATGTCGCGCCACCAGAACGAGGTCTCGCCGTTGATCAAGCGGTGCCGAAGTCGTACTTGCGCAGGTCGAGGTAGAGGAACGTCTCCGACGCGGTCACGCCCTCGAGCCCGCGGATGCGGTTCATGATCGCCAGCAGGTCGCGCCGGTCCTTGGCGACGACCTCGACGAGCAGGTCGAACCGGCCCGCCACGACGACGACGTAGACGGCCTCGTCCCACGTGCTGAGCTCGTCCGCGACCGCCTCGGGTGGACCGTTGAGCGACAGCCCGAGCATCGCGGTCGCGTCGTAGCCGAGCGCCATCGGGTTGGTGACGGCGGTGACCGCCAGCACGTTGCCCTCGACGAGCCGTGCGTAGCGGTTGCGCAGCGTCGCCTCGGAGGTGCCGAGCTGTTCGGCCAGGCGCCGGAAGGGTGCCCGGCCGTTGTCCCTCAGGGCAGCGATCAGGCGGTTGTCGAGGTCATCCAGGACAACCGCCGTCGCCGTCCTCAGAGCTTGCTCCACGCCTCCTCCAGGACGGTGCCGAGGATGCCGGCCATCTCGTCGAACTGCTCCTGCTCGGCGACAAGGCACGGCGAGAGCTGGACGACCGGGTCGCCGCGATCGTCGGCGCGGCAGATGAGCCCGAGCTCCATCAGCCGCGGCGAGAGGAACTCACGCAGGACCTTCTCGGACTCCTCGTCGGAGAAGCCGGCCTTGGTCTCCTTGTCGCGGACCAGCTCGAGGGCGGCGAAGAAGCCCTCGCCGCGGACGTCGCCGACGATGGGTAGCTCGCGCAGCTCGTTGAGCTTGGCGATGAAGTCCGGCCCGGTCTCGGCGACGTGCTCGACGATCCCCTCGCGCTTCATGATCTCGATGTTCTTGAGCGCGATCGCGCACATGACGGGATGCCCGCCGAACGTGATGCCGTGCGAGAACATGTTCGTGCCGCTCGCGAACGGCTCCATCACGCGGTCGTGGGCGATGACGGCGCCGATCGACGCGTAGGCCGAGGACAGGCCCTTGGCCGTGAGGATCATGTCCGGCTGGATGTCGTACTTCTCCGAGCCGAACCAGGTGCCGAGGCGGCCGAAGCCGTTGATGACCTCGTCGGCGACCAGCAGGATGCCGTGCTCGTCGCAGATCTGGCGGACGCCCTGGAAGTAGCCCTTGGGCGGGCTGAAGACGCCGCCGGCGTTCTGGACCGGCTCCATGATCACCATCGCGACCGTCGTCGGGTCAAGCGCCTCGAGCGTGTGGGTGAGGTCGTCGAGCAGGAAGTTCGTGAACTCCTCCTCCGTCTCCCCCTCCGGCCGGTGGTAGCGGTTGGTGTTGCGACAGTGGCCGACCTCGGGCACGAGCGGCTCGAACGGCGTGCGCAGCGTCCCGATGCCGTTGATGGACAGCGCGCCCATGGTGGTGCCGTGGTAGGCGACGTTGCGGCTGACGGCCTTCCAGCGCCGCTCGCCGCGGGCCGCGTGGTACTGGCGGGAGAGCTTCCACGCGGACTCGACGGCCTCGGAGCCGCCGGATACGAAGAAGACGCGGTTCAGGCCCTCCGGAGCGAGGCTGGCGACCTCAGCGGCGAGCTCGATGGCGCGCGGGTGCGCGTAGCTCCAGTTGGTGTAGAAGGGCAGCTCGCGCATCTGCTCGAGCGCGGCCTGGCCGATCTCCTCCCCGTAGCCGTAGCCGATCTGCACCGCGAACAGGCCGGCGAGGCCGTCGAGGTAGCGCTTGCCCTCGATGTCGGTGATGTAGCTGCCATCGCCGCTGACGATGATCGGCAGGCCCTCGCCCTTGGCGGAGGACATGCGGGTGAAGTGCAGCCACAGGTGATCTTCGGCAGCTTTGCGGAGCTCCTCTGGCGAATTGCGCAGCGACAGATCGGTCATGCTGCGCAAAGTAGCATTTGCGCCCGTTCAGATCAACGCTATGCGCAGAAAGTCAGCGACGGAGGCGGATGACCCGCGTGGTCCCGACGCCGTTGGCGGTCGCGCGGATCTGGACGCGCAGGCGCTTGGTCCGGCGCAGCTTGCGATAGGCACGCTTGCGGATCTTCAGGACGACCCGCCGGGTGCTGCCCGGTGCGGTGCTGTACGAGCGAGCGGCGATGCGGCGCTTGTGCTTCCCGAGCTTGGCGAACAGCCGCACGCTGCCGCGGCAGCGCTTGGGGACCTCCACCGTCCCGGTGACGCGGCAGCGGACGAGCACGGTGACCCGGCGCTTGCGCGAGACCCGCGGGCGCTTCGCGGTCAGCGACAGGTCCGGGCGCACGGTCGCGCGGTTGGGCGCGACGGTCGGGCCGGGCGACGGCGAGGGCGACGGCGTCATCGTGGCGGCGATCGGCGACGGGCCGGCCGTGGCGGTGGCGGAGGGGGCGGGCGATGCGGTCGAGCCGGCCATCGGCACGGTCAGCGGCTGCACGGTCGGGGCGGCGGACGGCTCGGGCTCGGGCGTCGCCGTGGCCGACGGGATCGGCGCGAGCGGGTCCTGGGCCACGTTGAGGTTGCCGTCGGAGACGTCGAAGAAGTAGTTGTCGATCGCCTCGACCTTGAAGCGCCCGCCTGTGGTGGTCACGTTCGGGACCGTCACGACAGCGGCTCCGTCGTTGGGCGTCGAGGCCAGCACCTCGTAGCCGAAGGTCAGGCCGCCGTCGCTGGAGTAGCTGATGCGGACGTTGGTCGTGTTCACGTCGCCACCCGCGGTGCCCGCGACGCTCCACTGCACCGTGGTGGTCTGCCCGCCGGTGAGGGTGGCTGGACCGGCCGGCGCAGTGACCGCGAACGGCCCCGACAGCGGATCGAGCGTGAGCGTCACGTCGGCGTGGTCGATGCCACCGCCGACCGGGCTGCGGTCGCGCGCGGTCAGGCGGAAGTTGAGCTCCCCCTGGTTGAGCGCGTAGGAGGGGGTGGGCAGGACCTCGGAGTTGCAGTCCACGTCGGTGGCGTCCGGGCACGCGCCCGACTCCGCGTCCGTGTTGTCGGCGGCGATCTGCGCGGGATCGGGGAACGTGCGGGAGCGGTCGGCGGCGCGCGAGAGGTTCTGGCCCGGCGCGGGCGACTGCAGCGGGTCCTCGTCGGCGGCGGTCCCGAAGATGCGGAACAGCGGACCTTGCGTCTTGCCCGACGGCGGCGTGGTCAGCGGGGTGCCGGAGAGGCCGAAGTCCGGGTCGTTCTGCTCCCAGAGGTAGACGAGGTTGTCGCCGGCGTCGGAGTCCGTGGCGCTGCCGGTCAGCGTGAACGGCGTCTGGATCGGGATCGTCCTGGCCGCGGGCGCCGTGACCGCCGGGTTGTGGTTGGCGACGGTCGTCTCCGTCCCCTCCTCCGTCGCGGCGGGGTCGTCGGAGGTGATGTAGGCGGTGATGTCGTCGATCGAGCTTTGCGAGAAGTAGGGGTCGGAGTGCGGCTGGAGGTCGTCCGTGTCGCAGATGCCGGCGTAGGCCTGGATCGAGCTGCCGCTGCCCGGCTCGACCGCGACCGTCCCGACGAGATCGCGGTTCGGTGGGGCGCAGCTGCCCTGGTTGCCGTCGAACGTGTGCGGCCCGCCGAACTGGTGGCCCATCTCGTGCGCCACGTAGTCGATCGCGAAGCCGTCGCCCACCGGCGGGTCGAGGCCGGTGCAGCCCGAGGCCTTGGCGCCGGGCTGGCCGACGGACTCCAGCTGGGCGATGCCGCCGCCGTCGCCGTCGGGCCCGAACACGATGTGCCCGATGTCGTAGTTGGCGTCGCCGACGATCTGGTCGATCGCGGCCTGGTTGTCGTCGAGCGTGGTGCCCGAGCAGCCCACCTCCGTGTAGCCGGCGGCGGTGTAGTCCTGCGCGGTCTTGAAGTTGAGGAGGTAGTCGTTGCCGACGAGCTCCATGCGGATCGCGAGGTCGTCGTTGTAGAGCTGGTTGACGCGGTTCATCAGCGCGGCCTTGGCCGTCTCGACCAGCAGGTCGGTGCCGCCGTAGTACGTCGAATAGGACGGGTCGTTGGCGAGCGCCAGCCGGTACACGCGGCGCACCACCGGCTCGCCCGGCGCCCGCCGGGCGGCGGCGCGCTTGACGACCTTGCCGAGCTGGTCGGTCTCCCCCGGCTCGACCAGCGGCGAGCGCGAGCCCATGAGATCGCGGCGGTAGTAGGCGACGTGGGCGACGTCGGCGCCCTTGAAGTACGGATCCACGTACCAGACGCCGCGCCGGCCCTTCACGGAGGCATGGAAGCCGAGCGGGCCGACGTCGAAGCGCCCCGTGTCCCCCGGGTGGTCCAGGCTCTCCCCCGCGTAGGTCCTGATCTGCGGGAAGCGGCGCGCCAGCGCGGGCGCGAGCACGGGCGACGTCCGGACGCGGAAGCGCTCGAGCGTGCCGTCGGGGGCGGGCACGGAGAGGATCGCCGGCGTCTCGGCCAGCACGGAGCGCAGCTGCGGCTTGTCCAGCGTGAAGGCCTCGAAGCGCCGCGGCCGTGTCTCGACCTTGTGACCCGCGCGCGCCGGTGCGCCCGTCAGCGCGTCCCAGCCGCTCGACGGCCCCGACGACGGCGCCGGAGCGGCGGCCGCGACCCCGGGCACCAGCAGCAGGACGAGACCGGCGAGCGTGACGCGTCGGAGCATGCGCCCATTATGCGGCGCGGCGGCGCAGGACGACGCGCTTCGACGCCGTCTCCTGACCGACCGTGGCCGCCAGCGTCGCCCTCAGGGCACCGCGGCGCAGGGCGCGGTAGGCGGCGCGCGTGAGGCGAAGGCGGCTCGTGGCCGTGCGGGCGAGGGCGGTCGAGAAGGCGCCCCGGGCGATCGTGCGGGTCCTGCCGCCCAGCTTCGCGCTCAGCCGCAGCGCCCCGTCGCAGGTGGCCGGGGCGACGCCGCGATCGACGGTCGCGCAGCGCAGCACGACCGAGAACCGGCGGGACCTCGGCACGCGCAGCCGCCGCTTGGTGCTCCTCAGGACGGGACGCAGGACCGCGGTCCCGATGGCCGTCGGCGCGGGCGCCGGGCTCACCGAGGCGGTCGCCGCGGGGGACGGGGACGGGGCGGCGGGAACGGGCGTGGGCGACGGTTGGCCGGGAGCGGGCGACGCGGAGGGTGACGGTGACGGGGATGGTGACGGCTGGGCCGTCGGGGTGGGCGATGGCTCGTCGGGGTCCGGGCTCGGGCTCGGTCCCGGGCCGGCGGCGATCGTCAGCGCGCCGCGGTTGATGCTGAAGAAGGGCTGGCCCAACGCGGAGACGCGCAACCGACCGCCCGTCGTGCCCAGGTTCGGGACCGTGATGGTCTCGCTGCCGTCGTTGGGCGTGCTCATGGCGGCGGTGTAGGGGAAGCTCAGGCCGTTGTCCGTCGAGAAGGCGATGCGGACGTTGGCCACGTCGAACGGGCCGGCCGCGGTGCCGGCCGTGTCCCACGTGACCTCGAGCGGCTGCTCTGCCGTGAGGCTCGTCGGAGCCGACTGCGAGGTGACCTGGAAGGGCGTGCTGCCCGCGACGGTGACCACGGTGTCGGCGCTGCTGACGCCGCCCTCGAGGTCCCGTGCGGTCAACCGGAAATTCAGCGTCCGGGCCGAGGTGGGCAGCATCTCGGAGTAGCAGTCGCGCAACAGCGAGCCACAGTTCCCGAGGATGTTGGTGCCTCCGGCGACGATCTGCGCCGGATCCGGGAACGTCCGTCGCGCGTCCCCGGGGCCGGCGGTGTTCTCCCCCGGCTCGGGCGACGTCCCGGTGTCCCCCGCGGTCGAGGCGAACGAGAACTGGCGGAAGAGCGGACCGGAGGTCCGGTTGTCGTCGGCCAGGAGGCTCGCCGCGCCGGTGTCGTTCTGCTCCCACGTGTAGACCACCGGGTCGGCGTCGGCGTCGCTGCCGCCGCCGACGAGCGTGAAGGGGGTGCGCACCGGCACGGTCGCGGGGGCCGGGACGGCGACCTCCGGGGAGTGGTTCGCCGTCGTCACCGCCGTGCCGCCCTGACCGCCGCCTCCGTTCACGTAGGCCTGGATCTCCTCGATCGACCGTTGCGAGAAGTACGGGTCGCTGTGGTCCTGGAGGTCGTCCGGTCCGCAGATGCCGGCGTAGGCCATGATCGACGATCCGGAGCCGGGCTCGACCGCCGACCCGGGCTCGCGGTTGCCGGCGCAGCTCCCGTTGGTGGCGGCGTTGAAGGTGTGCTCGCCGTTGAACTGGTGGCCCAGCTCGTGGGCGACGTAGTCGATCGCGAACGCGTCCCCGACCGGCGACGCCAGACCGGTGCAGCCCCTGGCCTTGACGCCCGTCCGGCCGGCCACACCGAGGCTGGCGACCCCGCCGCCATCTCCATCGGGCCCGAAGGCCAGGTGACCGACGTCGTAGCCGGCGTTCCCCACCACCGCATCGACGGCCGACTGGTTCTGGCTCAGGGCACCGGACGTGCAGCTCGTCGCCGAGTAGCGGGCGTCGAACGTCGAGTGGGTGTTGAAGTTGAGCGGGTTCGCGATCAACTCCAGGGTGATGCCGAGCTCGTCCTCATAGACCTGGCTGATGCGCGCCACCAGCGTCTGCTTGGCTGCCGTCACCTCGGCGTTGTCGAGCGAGGGTGACACGGTCTCCGCGTACGAGGGGTCGGTGACCAGGGCGAGCCGGTATGTCCGGTGCACGACGAGGTCACCCGGGGCGCGCCGGGCCTGCGACCGGCGGTGCGCGCCCTGGATGCGGTGCACGCGCCCCTCGGCGAGCACCTCGGGCGCCCCCACGGGGCCGCCCACGAACCAGGTCCCGTCCGTTCCGCGGACGGACGCGTGAAGACCCAGCACCGACGTGTCCACCCGGACGGTCGCCCGCGGGTCGTCGACGCCGCGGCCCGCGTACCCGCGGAAGCGTGAGCGGCGGCGCGCCCGTCCTGGCGCCATGACGGCCTGCCGATGCACGCGGAAGCGCTGCCAGCTGCCGTCGGGGGCCCGCAGGGACACCACGCTGCTGCGCCTTCCGTCGGGGAGCGTCCCGCGCAGGGCCGGGGCGGCGTGGGCCGCCGGAGCCAGGAGGAGGAACAGCACGAGGGGCAGCGCGGGGCGCACAGAGGGAGTATCGGCGCGAGGGCCGGAAAGCTGGCGTCAGCGCTCGGACGAGGCGAGCGGCTCGCGCATCGCCTTTGTGTCCGGCGCGCGCCGGTACGGGTGCTCGTCCGCGACGTCCTCCTCGTGGTACACGGACTCCGCGTTGACCTCCCAGAGGTCGTGCGAGCAGCCGTCGAGGATGTTCTCCACCGCGCGGATCGACGTCAGCATCGAGTGGTCGGAGTTGTTGTACCGGTGCAGGCCGTTGCGGCCGACCTGCTGGAGGTTGGTGAAGTCCTGCAGCCAGTGCTTGATGGTCTCGACGCGCTGCTTGTAGTCCGCGTCGTACATCGGGTAGGCGAGCGGGACGCGCGTCACGAAGCCGCGCTCGACCTTGTCGGCCTGGGCGAGGCCGAGCTGCTCGATCTCGCGGGTCGCGAGTGCCACGAGTCCGTCGTCGTCCATGTCCCACAGGTCGTCGCCCTGGAAGCAGAAGTACTCGAGGCCGACGGATGCCTTGCTCGGGTCGGGCACCATCCATGGGCTCCAGGAGCGGAAGTTCTGGATGCGGCCGACGCGGACGCCGGGCTCGTGGATGTAGATCCAGTTGTCGGGGAACAGGTCCTCGCCATCGATGACCAGCGCGACGGTGAGGAAGTCGCGGTAGCGCAGCCCGCGGGCGGCGTCCTGGACCTCGCGCGCGGCGGGGCGGGCGGGATCGTCTGTGATGCCGACGGTCAGGCGCAGCGGCAGCGAGGAAATGACGTCGGAGCACTCGATCCGCTCTCCGCCCGCGACGACCGCGACCACG
Source organism: uncultured Solirubrobacteraceae bacterium (assembly GCA_963740765.1). Taxonomy (GTDB): domain Bacteria; phylum Actinomycetota; class Thermoleophilia; order Solirubrobacterales; family Solirubrobacteraceae; genus DATLGB01. Next base: position 108,294 of record CAVUFN010000016.1, read on the forward strand.
CGACCGTCGTCGGCGTCCAGCTGGGTGACCGCCGTGTTCATGCGGACCTCGCCGCCGGCGGCGATGATCTCGTCGGCCATCGTCTCCCACATCTGCCCCGGCCCGAAGCGCGGGTAGTGGAACTCGTTGATCAGCGACTTGATGTTGCCGCGGTTGCCGAAGAAGGCGGCCTTGGCGGCCGAGAAGAACGACAGGCCCTTGATCCGCTGGGCGGCCCACTCGGCGCGCAGCTCGGAGCACGGGACGCCCCAGACCTTCTCGGTGTAGGACTTGAAGAACAGCTGGTAGAGCCGCTTGCCGAAGCGGTTGGAGACCCAGGACTCGAGGTCCTCCTCGTTGCCCTTGGGCTTGAGCAGGGCGCGCAGGTAGGACAGGCCGGCCCGGGTCAGCTCGATCGGCCCGAGCTTCTTGATGACGTCCATCCCCTCCAGCGGGTACTGGAGGAACTTGCCGTTCCAGTAGATGCGGCTCAGCCGCGGGCGCAGCAGGAACTCCTCGTTGAGCACCTCGTGCCAGAGGTCGTTGACCTCCTGGGACTTGGTGAAGAAGCGATGGCCGCCGAGATCGAAGCGATAGCCGTCGCGCACCTCGGTCTTGGCGATGCCGCCGACCTGGTCCTCGGCCTCGAACACGATCACCGGGACACCGCGCTTGGCGAGCAGGTAACCGGCCGTGAGGCCTGCCGGACCGCCGCCCAGCACCGCGACGGGGAGCTTGCGACTGCGGCTCCCGTTGTACGGGATCCGGTCGAACTCGGAGGTGTCGGTGTGGAAAGTCGTCATCGAGAGGGAACTCGCGCCCGCCGTGCGGAGAACGCGCGAGTCTAACGCTGCCGTGCGAACACGATCGCTCGCACTTCGTTGGGACGGCGGACCGGATTCGGGGGCTCCACAGTGACTACCCGGAACCTCGGATCAGAGTGCATCGCGTCCTCCCAGGCGAGGCTCCGGGCTCGCACCAACTCCGACCAGGGCGCCTTCCAGCGCCCCAGGATGCCGAAGTCCGGGGTGACCAGGACGACCCGACGGCCGGGCGGGATCGCGGCCAGGATCGGCTCGAGGTCCTTGGCGATCGTGGTCTGCTCGAGGTGCTCGGTCCCGTCGCGCCAGTCGGTTACCCCGAGGTCGGCCAGGGGCCCGAACAGCGTGGCGTAGTGCAGGTCGTCGATGTCGTGGAGGTAGTAGTGCAGCACGGGCGCCTGCTCGGGCTGGGTGGCGATGACCGTGTCGCCGGGCCGCAGGCTCGGTTCGATCGCGGCGGTCACCGAATGGACGTTGGACTTCGTCGACGGCGGGTCGAAGGCCACCCACACGAGCGCCGTCAGCGCGACGGCGGCGATCCCGACCCACCCGGAGCGTGCCGTGCCCAGCGCCGCCAGCAACAGCAGCGGGCCGACGGCGACCGCGGTGTAGCGCAGCGACCACGCGGGGCTTACCTGAGACAGCAGCCACGGCAGCAGGAGGCTGACGGCGGCGATCACGCTGAGCGCGATCGCGGCTTTCGCCAGGCGGTGCCGCCACGACCCGATCGTTGCCAGCCCGGCGCCGCCGGCCACGAGCAGCAGGTACTGGCCCGTGAGGCCCAGCAGGTCCTGCGGCGCCTCGTAGAGGTCACGGAAGTCGGGCGCGTTGGCCCACGGCGCACCGGTGTGCTGGACCTGGAAGACCAGCGTCGGGATCCACGGCACGTACAGCACGAAGATGATGGCGGCGGCGAGCAGCCCCTCCTTGAAGCGGTCGCGCGCCACGACGGCGAGGGCGACCGCCAGCCCGGCGCCGAGGAAGAACCCCCAGTTGTGCGTGTAGAGCAGGACGGCCTGGCTGAGGGCGAAGGCGACGGTCCAGCGGCGGCCGCGGTCGAGCACGAAGGCGCCGACGAACGTCGCGCACGTCGTGATGCTGAGCAGCACGACGAGGGAGTACATGCGCGCCTCCTGCGCGTACTGGGTCAGGAACGGGTTGAAGGCGACCAGCACGGCGGCGATCCAGCCGCTGCGCGCGCCGAACAGCGTGCGGGCCAGCAGGAAGGCGACCGGGATCGCGAGCACCGCGAACATCAGGCTGAACGCGTGCAGGGCGACCTCCGAGCGCACGTCGAACAGCCGTGTGTAGACGTGCAGCAGCATGTAGTAGAGCGGCGGCGAGCCGTCCTGGCGCATGACGCCCGGGATGTCGGTCAGCGGCCGGTCGGCGATGCCGAAGCTCAGGCCCTCGTCGACCCACAGGCCCGCGTCGAAGTCCCCCGTCCGGACGAGGATCGAGAGCCCTGCGAGCACGGCCAGTCCCAGCGGGACGAGGGCGGGCACGCGCGTGAGCGCCCGGGCGCGCGGGAAGGTGGCGGCAACGGTCGCCATGCTGCGCGGTCAGGCTAGAGCCGCAAGCCTTTGCGAATGCTCAAATCCGCCTCGGGGAGGTCGTCGGTGGCCTCCCACAGAGCCAGGCCCTCGTCGAGGGCGGCGATGGGGACGCCGGTCGCCTCCGCGAGGGTGGCGGCCCGGCGCTCGAGCAGCAGCGCGTCGCCGCTGTTGAGCAGCCGCTTGGCCGCCAGCGTCGTCGGGTCGTCGCCCTTGACGTCGAAGAACAGGGCGCCCGGCTCCATCCCGAGCGCGAGCAGGAAGCGATAGCGCTGGCTGCGGCTCGTCCCGGGCAGGCGCAGGCGGTCGAACCACCGCTCGAACTTGCGCTCCGGCGTCCAGGCGGGGTTGTCGGGCGGCGGTGCCCAGGCCGCGACCTTCTCCGCGTCCCCGAAGGCGGCCTCGGCGGCGGCGGCGAGGTCGAGCGTCGTGCGCTGGTCGAGGTTCGCCACCGCGGCGGTCAGCGCCTGCGCGAGCCGCTCGGCGTCGGCGGTCGCCTTGATGCCCGGGAGCAGCTCGTGGCGGTAGCCGTCGTCGGTCGCGCGCGTGAGCTGGCGGGTCTTCATGCGGTTCGGTCGGCGACTATCGGCGCTCGTCTTCGCCGTGCGGGTCCGGGCGCGCGGAGCGGTACCGGGCAGCGGCTTCTCCTTGCTGCAGATGGGGCAGCTGGACTCGAAGCGGTTGTGGCGGCAGAAGACCGGCAGGACGCTGAGGCTAAGCCACGGTCCAAGTGTCGCCGCCGCCGAGCAGCGCGTCGAGCTGGGTGGTGTCCGGTGCGCCCGCCTTCAGGTGGGCGCCGTGGACGGGGCGCTCGACGGAGCGGAAGATCCCGATCGGCGTCGGCCCGGTCGGCTGGAGGCTCAGGCGCGACAGCGCGAAGGCCAGCGACGGGTCCGGGTCGTGGGCGTCGTGGATCAGCGGTTCGCCGTCGCCGGCGTCGGTGATGCGCAGCCCGTAGCCGTCGCGCACGACCTGCTGGGTGCCGCCGTTGAAGACGACCGGCTCGCCGTGCTCGAGGCGCATCGCATTGACCGCGTTCTGCTTCTTGTCGCGCAGGGCGTCGAAGGCGTTGTCGTTGAAGACGGGGCAGTTCTGGTAGATCTCGATCAGCGCCGAGCCCTCGTGGGCGGCGGCGGCGCGGAGCATCGCGGGGAGGTGCTGCTTGTCGGTGTCGACCGTGCGGGCGACGAAGCTCGCCTCGGCGCCGAGCGCCAGCGACACCGGGTTGAAGGGCCCGTCGGCGGATCCGAACGGCGTCGACTTCGTCACCTTGCCGAGCTCGGAGGTCGGTGAGGCCTGGCCCTTGGTGAGCCCGTAGATCTGGTTGTTGAAGAGCAGGATCTTGACCGGGACGTTGCGGCGGAGCGCGTGGATGAGGTGGTTGCCGCCGATCGACAGCGCGTCCCCGTCACCCGTGACGAGCCAGATGGACAGGTCGTCGCGCGCGGCGGCGATGCCGGTCGCCAGTGCCGGCCCGCGGCCGTGGATGCCGTGCATCCCGAACGTGTCCATGTAGTAGGAGAAGCGGCCGGCGCAGCCGATGCCGGAGACGAAGACGATGTTCTCCGGCGGGATGCCCAACTCCGGGAAGAAGCCCTGGACGGCGGACAGGATCGCGTAGTCGCCGCAGCCCGGGCACCAGCGCGTCTCCTGGTCGGACTGGAAGTCCGCCTTCGTGAGGGTGTCATGCACGAGCCAGAATCTCCTGTTCGATCTCGGCGGCGAACAGCGGCTGGGCGCGGACCTTCGAGAAGGACTCGACGTCCACGAGGAACTCCGCGCGCAGGACCTTGGCGAGCTGGCCCGTGTTCATCTCGGGCAGCAGCACGCGCTCGTAGCGGCGCAGGACCTCGCCGGTGTTCGCCGGCAGCGGGTTGAGGTGGTGCAAGTGGGCGACGGCGACGCGCGTGCCGCCCTCGCGGGCGCGGCGCACGCCGGCGCGGATCGCGCCGAAGCTCGAGCCCCAGCCGATCACGAGCAGGTCCGCGTCGACGTCGCCGGACACGACGAGGTCGGGGACGTCGACGCCGGCGACCTTGGCGGCGCGCAGATCGGTCATGCGCTGGTGGTTGGCGCCGTCGTAGGAGATCGCGCCGGTGCCGTCCTCCTTCTCCAGGCCCCCGATGCGGTGCTGGAGACCCGGGGTGCCGGGGATCGCCCACGGGCGGGCGAGGCGGTCGTCACGCGTGTAGGGCTGGAACTTCTCCCCCTCGGCGGGCGGCGTCGTCCAGAAATTCGGGTCGATCTCGGGCAGGGAGTCCGCGCTCGGGACCTTCCATGGCTCGGACGAGTTGGCGATGAACAGGTCGCTCAGGAAGATGACCGGGGTGCGGTAGGTGACGGCGATGCGGGCCGCCTCGATGATCGCGTCGAACGCCTGGCCAGGGCTGCTCGGGGCGATCACGGGCAGCGGCGACTCACCGTGGCGGCCGTACAGCGCCTGGAGCAGGTCGGACTGCTCGGTCTTGGTCGGCAGCCCGGTCGACGGGCCGCCCCGCTGGACGTCGATGACGATCAGCGGCAGCTCGAGCATGACAGCGAGGCCGATCGTCTCCGTCTTGAGGTCGAGACCCGGTCCGGAGGTGGCGGTGACGCCGAGCGAGCCGGCGAAGGACGCGCCCAGCGCGATCGACGCGGCGGCGATCTCGTCCTCGGCCTGGATCGTCTTGACGCCGAGTTCCTGGAAGCGGCTGAGCTCGTGGAGCAGCTCGGAGGCAGGCGTGATCGGGTAGGCGCCGAGCAGCAGCGGCAGGCCCGAGCGCGCGGAGGCGGCGACCAGCCCGAGCGCGGTGGCCGTGGTGCCGTTCACGTTGCGGTAGGTGCCGGGCTCGACGTCGGTGGCGGGCGCGACGCGGACCTGGACGTCGATCAGCTCGGACGTCTCGCCGAAGCTCCATCCCGCCCGGAACGCGGCCAGGTTGGCCTCCATGACGGCGGGCTTGGAGGCGAACTTCGACTCGATCCAGGTCTCCGTGACCTCGGTCGGCCGATCGTAGAGCCAGCTGACCAGGCCGAGCGCGAACAGGTTCTTGGCCTTCTGCGCGTCGCGCGAGCTGACGCCCTCCATCCCCTCGACCGCGCGCTGGACGAGCGACGTCATCGGCACGCGCTTGATGTGGAAGGACTCCAGCGACCCGTCCTCGAGCGGGTTGATGTCCGGCCCGTAACCGGCCTTCTGCAGGGCCCGGACGGTGAAGGCGTCCTCGTTGACGATGATGGTCGCCCCGCGCTGGAGCATCGGCAGGTTTGCCCTCAGCGCGGCCGGGTTCATCGCGATGAGGACGTTGGGCGTGTCCCCGGGCGTGAGGATGTCGCGCGCCGCGAAGTGGATCTGGAAGGCGCTGACGCCGCCGACCGTGCCGGCCGGGGCGCGGATCTCCGCCGGGAAGTCCGGCAGGGTCGCGAGGTCGTTGCCGAACATCGCGGTCGCATCGGTGAAGCGTGTGCCGGCGAGCTGCATGCCGTCGCCGGAATCGCCGGCGAACCGCACGATGACGCGTTCGCGGTCCTCGACGGCCTTGATGGAGGAAGGCTGAGGAGAGCTGTTCAAGGACATTGGGGAGGGTACGGACGCTAGCGATCCCCGGTCGCCTTTCAGGGGATTTCGAACTGGGCGTCGCCGGCGGTCACGACCACCGCTTCACCGGCCCGCGCCGTGAGGGCGATCTCGCGGCCCGACCGGGTCCCGAACTCGGCCTGGGCGACGCTCCGGCCGCCCATCGCGCCGGCGAGATCGCGGACGGCTTGCGCGAGCGCGTCCATGACCCCGATCGGCGCCTCGATCTGGTCCGTGACCGTGTCGATCTCGAGCGCCGTCGGCGGCACGGCCTGGACCATGTGGATGTGCAGGGGCTCGATGCCGAGCAGGTCGTTCGGCGGCACGATGAAGCTCTCCTCGCCCTGCACGATGATCAGGTCCCCGTCGCGCTCGGCTTCGATGGTCGGCGCGAGCCGGTCCGGCCCGCGGTCGAGGACCACGGTCACCCGGAGCGCCCCCGAGCGGTCCGCGAAGTCGCGCACCGTCGTGAGCAGGACGTCGTGCGCGGTCACCCTTCCCGCGAGCGGACCTTCTTGGCGGCCTTCGGGTTCGCGATGCGGCTGCGCGTCCCGGCGGCCGGCCGCGGCTTGGCCTTCGCCGCGGTCGTGGTGGTGGCGGGCGGGTCCGTCGCGGTCGCTCGCTCCTGCTCGTCGGCCTCGGACAGCTTGCGCAGCTGTCCGGCGGCCGCTTCGAGGACGGTCGCGGTCACGTTGGCGCCTTGGCGAATGAAGTCAGGCATGCCGCTTCGCCTACCCGCACGACTCCGGAAACAGACGAGCCGCCGGCTGCTCTCGCAGGCCGGCGGCTCGTGAACAGTCCCTCAGGAGGTGGGATGCGCTAGGTATGAAATCGACGCTCGCGCCGACCCTGCTCATAGGGTGCTCACCCCAATGGGTCCCTGTCGTGGACTCCGCGCCGATCGTCGCCCACGCCGCCAAGTCAGCGCGCGACGCCGCGGCGCTCGAGTGCTCGCAGGCGCTGGCGGGCGTCCGTGTGGAACGAGCCTTCTGCTTCACGCCGGAGTGCGGTGCGGTATGCGGTCGCGGCCTCGTCGAGCTCGCCGAGCGCCTCGCACGCCCGCCCGACCCACAGCCACGACCACGAGTTGTGCGGTGCCAGCTCCGTGTAGCGGCGCAGGTACGTGTAGGCCTCGGCGTGCCGGCCGAGGTCGAAGAGCGTGTAGCCCAGCCCGAACGTCGCGCGCATGTCTCCCGCCTCCATGCAGGAGAGCCAGTGCCCGGCGGCGCCTTCGAGGTCGTCGTCATCGCCGGCGCACTGGAGGGCGAGGGTGAAGAAGCAGACGTCGGCCGTGGAGACCTCGAAGCGCGCACGCGTCGCGAGCACGACCTCGCCGATCGTGGCGGCGTCGAAGCCGAGGACCGGAACCCCGAAGCGAGGGCCGTCGTCGAAGGCGAGGGGGCCGAGGTCGTCGAGGTCGAGGTCCGCGTAGCCGTGGACGGTGAAGCCGACGACCGGCCCGTCCGTCTCCCGCAACACGAAGCGTACGCCCGCCGCGACCTCGATCAGCTCGTGCGCCGGCCGCGCGTCGACCACGCTCCCGAACGCGATCGCCTCGATCCAGTCGTCGGTGACGTTGACGCTGAGGTGGAGCGGGGTGTCGGTGGGGCGCGGGAGCTCGTTCACGGCCTCACCAACTGAACGTCGGAACCCCGCCCGAGCTTTCACCCCGGTTCGAACTCGCGCGCGGGCGCGCGGATGGGTGGGCGGAACTCCGCGGGCGCGGGCGGCGACGGGGCGGCCTCCAGCTCCGCCGCCGGTGGCTCCGGATCCGCGAACTCGCGCGGCGGCGGTGTCGCGGTCGCCGTCGGCGAGGCGGTCGGTGCAGGTGAGGCGGTCGGCTGCGGCGTGACGGACGGCGCGGGCGCCGCGGTGGTCGTGGCGGCGGCGAGCCGCAGGGAGCGGGCGCGCTCGGTCTGCACCTTCGCCGGCCGGGGAGCGGGAGGCGGCGGCGCGGTGCTGCCGACCGCGAGCGTGCCGCCCGCCGCGACGGTCGCCGCCGACGCGACGACCGCGGCGGCCTTCGTGGCCGTTGCGGCCTCGACCCAGGCGTGGGCACGGACGGCCCGCTCGCCGATCTGGGCGGACAGCGTTTCGAGCGCGCGGCTGACCAGGCCCGGCCCGGCCGCGGCGAGCGCCCCCGCGGGCAGGAGCGCGCCCAGCGCCGGCTCGGCGTCGTAGAGCGCCTTCAGGGTCGTACGGCAGCCGGCGCAGTGGCGTAGGTGCGGCCGGATGGCGAGGAAGTCGTCCGGCGCGGCCTCGCCGTCCACGATCGCCGACAGCGTCGGGGCGACGTCCGCGCAGGCAGCGCCGGACTCGATCGCCGCGAAGCGCTCCAGGAAGCGGGCACGGCCGGCGGCCAGCGAACGGCCGACGCGCGCGTGCGACCAGCCGCAGGACTCGCCGATCTGGCGCCAGGACCAGCCACTGGCGCGCAGGACGATGGCGCGCGCATCGTCCGGCTCGCAGGCGCTCAGCGCCTCTGCGGCGCGCGCGACGCGCTCGAGCGACTCCATCCGGTCGACCGCGTCCCCCACGTCGACGGACGCCCGCGCGTCCCACTCGATCGGCTCCGGCGTGAGCACGCGCAGGCGCGCCGCCCGGATCGCCATCGCCTCGTGCTTGCAGACCGTCTTCAGCCACCCGGCGACGGTCGCATCATCGAGCCGGTGGGCGCGACCCAGGTAGAGCTCCAGCGTGCGCTGGTAGGCGTCGGCCGCGTCGTCGTCGCACAGCGAGTGGCGCCGGGCCAGGCGCAGCAGCGACGCCGCGTTGGCGGTCACCAGCGCCACCACCCGGTCCTCTTGCGCTCCGCGTCCCATGCCGGCTAGACGGCACGGCGCCGGAACGCGGGACCCCTATCGGCGCACGTCCCCGCGCGCGGCCGCACGGAGGGCCTCGTGCAGCGCGTCCCCCTCCGTGGCCAGGCAGACCTCGAGCCCGAGCACGGACCCGTCCTCGCGGTGGACGGTGACGCTGCCGAGGCGCTCGAACAGCGCGAGCATCGCGCGGTTGGTGGTCAGCAGCGACGCCGTGAACTCGCGCACGCCGAGCTCCCGCGCGCGCTCAGCGAGCCGCTCGAGCAGCAACCGGCCAAGCCCGCGGCCCTGCCACTCGTCGGCGACCGCGACCGCCGCCTCGGCCGTGTGCGGCTCGCTGCGGGTGCGCACGAAACGCGCGATGCCGATCCCCTCCCCCGACGTCGGGTCGAGCGCGCCGATCGCCTCGTGGCGGTCGTGGTCGACGTCGGTGAAGTACGACAGCTCACGCGGCGTGAGCGTCCGCTTGGAGGCCAGGAAGCGCTGGTAGCGCGACTGGTCGGAGAAGTGCTCGGCGAACCCTTCCAGCAGCAGCGGCGCGTCCGTGGCCCGAACGGGGCGGACGATGACCTCGCCGCCGTCGGCCAGCACCGCCCGTTCGCCGCGCGCGACACCCGTCTCGACGGTCGGCGCAGCGGCGGCGGCCGCTCCGCGCACGTACTGGCCCAGGCGCTCACGGGCCTCGTCCTCGGTGTCGTGCTCGGAGACCGGCGCGTCGGCACCCTGGAGCATCACTCGCCAGTTGCCGCGCGGTCCCTGCTCGACCCGGAAGCGCATCTCCAGGCTCTACCCGCCCCTCACGTGCGCGAGCATCAGCGCATGGTGTTGCGCAGGAGCATCCCGCTCACCGCGGCCAGCACGGCGAACAGGAAGAAGATGCCCCAGCTGAACGACGAGACCAGCGCGAGCACGAACGTCACCGCTGCGGCCAGGCTGAAGCCGCCCGTGGCCAGCGTCAGCTGGTAGGCCTTGTCGACGCGCTGGCGGCGGCTCGGGCGGTTTCCGGGACGGCGGGCGGGCGAACTCATGCACGTCATGGTGTCAGACCCGCCGGGCGGTGCGCGACTCTTGTGGTGATGGTGACCGTCCCGTCCACCGACTACCTCCTGCGCCGGGTCGCCGCGGCTCGCGCCGCCGGGGACGTCGAGTCCGTGCGCGGGGACTGGGAGACGTGCGTGATCCGCGCAACCGCCCGCGTGCGGACGGTCGTCGCGGTCTACCGCACCAGCCGCGGCGACCGGATCGGAGCCGACGACCGTGACATCGTGGTCAACGACGCGCTCGAGCGCGCGTGCCGCCGCATGATCCACACGCTCGACAAGCTCAACGAGACCTCCTTCATGGCCGCGATGGCCGGCTGTGCCGAGAACGCCTGCCACGACCACATCCGCCGTATCGGCGCGGTGCAGCGCGGGCTCGGTCATTCGCTCGACGACCCGGACCGGCCCGAGCCGCTGCGGGAGGCGCTGGAACGCGCGGAGGACGACGAGGCGGCCTTCGAGGCCGCCCATCGGGTCGCCAGCGCGCTGGAACGGATGGAGAACGACGCACGGCGGCGTGCGGTCGAGCTGCGCGAAGAGGGGTACGAGTACTCGGAGATCGCCGGCACGCTGGGCGTGTCGGTCGGCAACGCCTACCAGCTGGTCTCCCGCGGCAAGCGGGACCTGCGCGACCTCATGGAGCCATGACCGATCCGTTCGAAGCCTTCGCCCGCGCCTGGGAGGCCGGCGAGCTGCCGGACCCCGACGCGTTCCTGGACCGGGTTCCGCCCGCCGACCAGCCCGCGCTGTCAGCGCGCATCCGCGAGTACCTCGCCGTCGCCCCCGAGCCGTCGTGGGACGACGAGGCGTGGTCCCGGCTGTCCGCGGACCCGGCCGTCGCCCGCGCGCTCGAGGTCCCGCTGGCCGAGCCCGAGCCCTGGCCGTCCCTGCTCCCGCGCCTGCGCGCGCGAGCACGGGTGACCTGGGGCGACGTGGCCAGCTCCCTCGGCGTCGCCCGTCCGGAGCGCGCCGAGGCGTACCTGGTGGCCATGGAGCGCGGCGAGCACGAGCCCGCCCGCGTGACCCGCCGTGCGCTCGCGGCGATCAGCCGCGCGCTCGACGTCCCGGTCGAGGCGCTGCTGTGGACCGGCCCGCCGCCCGCGGCGATGTTCCGCGCGGCCGCGCCGGCCGCCGCGCCGCCCCCGGCCGCGATGCTCGAGGAGCTCGACCGCATGGCCGACTTCGCCACCCGCGACGCCGACGACTTCGACGACGCGGACCTCCTCTTCCTCGGCGGCCGCGAGCTCGAATGACTGCCATCCGACGTCGAGCGCCTCATAGCGCACGACGGTCGGGTCAGGCGCGGGCGAGGGCGTCGGGCAGCCCGCGCGCCAGCGGGCTGTTCGGGTTCGGCCAGCGCGGCAACGACCGCCGCGCCGCCGCGATCCCGTCCTCGAGCGCCACCGGCGCGGGCGCCCCGTCCAACTTCTCCTTCAGTGCCAGAACCTCCTCCGGCGTCGCGAGCCCCGCGGTTTCGAGCCGGATCGCAGACGCCAGCAGGCTGGTCCCGAACCGCTCGGCCATCGCCACCACCGTCGCGACCGTCGGCTCGCTGAACCCCGCGACAGCCGGCCCCGGCATCAGCAACTCCGCCGCGAACGCATTCGCCCGCACCTCGATCCAGTGCCCGGGTCGCACCAGCCCCGCGTGCGTGTCGGCCTGCCGGTCGTCCCCGAACGCGTGGTGCGCCAGCTCATGCGCCAGCGTGAACCGCATCCGCGCCGCCGGGTCCGTCCCGTTGAGGAAGATCACCGGCTGTCCGCCGCGAGGGAGGTACGCACCCGCGAGGTCGGCGGGCAGGCGCTCCGGGATGCACACCGGCACGCCGAGGTCCGCTTCGGCGACGGAGAGCAGGTCGCCGATCGGGCCGTCCAGGCCGAGCCCGAGCTGCAGCCGCAGTCGGTGGGCCTTGGTCACCCCGGCTTTGCTGGCCGGACCCATCTCAACCGCGCTGGATGACGACCACCCCGGTCCCCGCCGCCGGCTCGTCGTAGCTGGCGAGCCGGCTCACGAAGGCGTTGGCGGTGCGGACGGCGTGGGCCTTGGCCAGCTCGGCGCGCTCGCCCTCGAAGCGGGAATCGACGGTCTCCGACCACAGCGCCAGCCAGCGCGAGAAGTGCCCCGGGCGCAGGCCCGCCTTCTCGTGCAGCCGGGCGTGGGGACCGAAGACACCGCCGCGATAGGCGAGGCCGCCGAGCAGCACCGTCTGCCAGAAGTCCGTGATGCGCGGGACGTGCTCCTCGAGGTCGAGCTTCGCCACGTCGGTGAACAGGAAGCCGATCACCGGGTCGACCAGGGCGCGCTCGTAGAACGCCCGCACGAGGCGCTCGCAGTCGGCTCGCGTCTCGATGTCGGCCATGACCCCCAAGGGTAGGTGTGTCAGACCTCGGGGCACCCGCGCGACCAAGCCCCCATGCCCCAGTTGATCGACCTCCTGCACGACGTCGAGGTCGGCGACCCCGCGGTCGCCGGCGCGCTCGCCGTCTTCCCCACGTTCGGCCCCGCGCCCGACCTGGAGTACGTCTCCTTCGCCGAGGGCGCGGCCCGCGGCGTCACCGTGACCGAACTGCCCACCGGTGCGTCGGTGAACGACCTGCTGGTGGTCAACCCGCTCGGCGTCTCCGTCCTGCTGTTCGAGGGCGAGGAGCTGCGCGGAGCGCAGCAGGACCGGACGGTCGACGGCGCGGTCCTGGTCCCGGGCGGGACGAAGGTGTCGATCCCGGTGACGTGCGTCGAGCGCTCGCGCTGGGACGGCGCGCGTCACGCCGAGCCGTTCGCCCCCTCCCCTGCGGCTGCCTTCCCGACCCTGCGCGCCGCCAAGAGCGCGCGCATGCGCGCGTCCATGGCCAGCGCCGAGGACGCGCGCGCCGACCAGGGCGAGGTGTGGGACATGGTGGGGCCGGCCGCGATGGCGGACACGTTCGCCGGCCACAGCGAGGACGTCGACTCGCTGTCGGCGCAGGTGGCGCGCCAGGACGGCCAGTGCGGCGCGCTCGTCGCCCTCGGCGGACGGTTCGTCGTGCTCGACCACGTCAGCCGCCCGGACACCTGGGCAGCGCTGCACGTCCCGCTCGTGCGCGGTTACGGGCTGGACGCGGTGCGCCGCGGCGGGCGCGGGGGGACGCCGAGTGCCGCGGACGCCCGCGAGTGGCTCGCCCGCCGGCTGGACGCCCGGGTCGAGCGCGGCCCGTCCCCCGGCCTGGGCGACCGCATCCGCACCGACGCAGGCACCGGTCTCGCGGTCGGCGGGGAGCTGATCCAGCTCAGCGTGTACGCCACCGCGTGACCCGTCGGGTGTCGAGGCCGGTGCAGCCGGGGTTCAGAGGAAGCGCGCGGATGCCGTTGAGGGTCATATGGGCCTCCATCTGCTCACACGCGACGACGCGACCGTCCTGCGCGACGTCGCCGCGCCGGCCGCGGTCGTCATCACGTCCGGCGGGGTCTACGTCGTCCTCGACCGGCGGGAGGGGAACCGGGCCGACCTGCGCGAGCACGTCCGCACCGTGCGCGAGCACCTCGACGCGGCCGGGCTGCGCGCCCTGCCCGCCGAGGGCCTGCTCTGCGTCTCCGAGTCCGGTGACGCGGCCCGCCGCACCGGAACTGCGGTCGTCGGCGACCTCGACGCCATCAACCTCATCCTCCTCCTCGCCTGCGAGGAGAAGCGCTTCGGCAGGGCCACCGTCGGCCGCGCCATCGCCGCCATGTCCCGCACCCCGGCGGTGACCGCGCCGCCGTGGATCGCCAAGGTCGCGGAGGCGCAGCCCGAGCCGGAGCCTGCACCCCGGCCGGCCGCGCCCGCCCGGCGCTAGAGGATCAGCTCGAGGCGGGCTTCGAGCGCGTCGGCGATCGAGGTCCGCAGCGGCGAGTCCTCGTCGAAGCGCTCGACGAGCTCGCTCAAGAAGCCCTCGATGACCAGGCGGCGTGCAGCCGCCTCGCCGAGCCCGCGCGAGCGCAGGTAGAAGAGCTGGTCGGCATCGATCTGCGCGACGGCCGCGGCGTGGGTGCAGCGGACGTCGTTGGCGAGGATCTCGAGGCCCGGGATCGCGTCGGCGTGGGCGCGCTTGGTCAGGAGCAGGTTGCGGCACTCCTGGAACCCGTCGGTCTGCTGGGCGCCGGGGTCGACCTTGATCATCCCGCGCCACACCGACGAGGCACGGTCGTTGAGGATGCCGCGGAAGGCGAGGTTGGAGACGCAGTTGGGCGCCGCGTGCTCCTGGTAGGTGTCGTAGTCGACGTGCTGGCGGCCGTGCGGGGCGTACGCGCCGGTGACGCGCGCCTCGGCGCCGGGACCGTCCAGCGAGGTGACCATGCGGACGCGGCCGTTGGCCGATCCGAAGCCGAGCACGGCCCACTCGAGCCGGCCGTCGCGGGCGACGGACGCCTTCGCGTTGCCGAAGACCAGCGACGACTCGTTGAGGTCCTGGGCGCTGACGTAGGTGAGGCGGGCGTTCTGGCCGACGACGAGCTCGAGCACGCCGTTGAGCAGCGTGGTGGCCTCGCCGTCGACGGAGAGCTGCTGCTCCCAGACCTCGGCCTCGGCGCCGTCCTCGAGCACGATCAGCGTGCGGCGGTGCAGCGCCGTGCCGTCCTGGGCGTTGACGGTCGTGAGCAGGATCGGGAGATCGACCTTGACGCCGCGCGGGACGTAGACGAAGGCACCGCCCTTCCAGGCGCGCGCGTTCTCGGCCACGAAGGCGTCGTCCTCGCCGACCAGCGAGCCGAGGTGCGACTCGACCAGCGAGCGGTGCTCCTCGAGTGCCAGATCGAGCGGCAGGACGAGCACGCCGTCGTCGAGCGTGGCGCCCTCACCGGTGGCGGCGTCGACCTGCAGCAGCTCGACGGCGCCCTCGGGCGGTGCGATGACGTGCGCGGGCGTGACCGACATCGGCCCGCCGACGGCGGCCGGGTACGCGTCGAAGGAGAAGCCCTTGGGAAGCGGTGTGAACTCCCAGCCGGGCGTCCCCTTGAAGGCCGGCAGCTCGAGCGTCGCGACCTCAGCCAATGGAGCCCTCCATCTGCAGCTCGATGAGCCGGTTCATCTCGACGGCGTACTCCATCGGGAGCTCCTTGACGATCGGCTCGATGAAGCCGTTGACGATCATCTTCGCGGCCTCCTCCTCGCTGATCCCGTGGGACTGGAGGTAGAAGACCTGCTCGTCGCCGACCTTGGACACCGTCGCCTCGTGGGCGACCTGGACGTCGTCCTCGGAGATGCGGATCGTCGGGTAGGTGTCCGAGCGCGAGTCCTCGTCGAGCAGGAGCGCGTCGCAGACGACCGTGGACTTCGCGCCGTGCGCGCCCTTGGCGACCTCGAGCAGGCCGCGGTACGACGAGCGGCCGCCGTCCTTGGAGATCGACTTGGCGAAGATGTTCGACGTCGTGTCGGGCGCGGCGTGGATGATCTTCGCGCCCGCGTCCTGGTGCTGGCCGGCGCCGGCGAAGGCGATCGACAGCACCTCGCCGTGCGCGCGCTCGCCCGTCAGGTAGATCGACGGGTACTTCATGGTCAGCTTCGACCCGAGGTTGCAGTCGACCCACTCGACGGTCGCGTCGCGCTCGGCGACCGCGCGCTTGGTGACGAGGTTGTAGACGTTCTGCGACCAGTTCTGCACGGTCGTGTAGCGAATCCGGGCACCCGGCTTGGCGATCAGCTCGACGACCGCCGAGTGCAGCGAGTCCGACGTCCACACCGGCGCGGTGCAGCCCTCGACGTAGTGCACGTAGGAGCCCTCGTCGGCGATGATCAGCGTCCGCTCGAACTGGCCCATGTTCTCGGTGTTGATGCGGAAGTACGCCTGCAGCGGCATCTCGACCGACACGCCCGGCGGGACGTAGACGAACGAGCCGCCCGACCACACGGCGCTGTTGAGCGCGGCGAGCTTGTTGTCGTTGGGCGGGATGATCGTGGCGAAGTGCTCGCGGACCAGGTCCTCGTGCTCGCGCAGGCCCGAGTCCATGTCCATGAAGATGACGCCCTGCTGCTCCAGGTCCTCCCGGACCTGGTGGTAGACGACCTCGGACTCGTACTGCGCGCCGACGCCCGAGAGGAACTTGCGCTCCGCCTCCGGGATGCCGAGGCGGTCGAAGGTGTTCTTGATGTCCTCGGGGACGTCGTCCCACGTCCGCGACGACTTCTCGGAGGCGCGGACGAAGTAGTGGATGTTGTCGTAGTCGACGTCCGCCAGCATCGGCGAGCCCCAGGTCGGCTGCGGGCGGTCCTCGAAGTACTGGAGCGCCTTGAGGCGGAAGTCGAGCATCCACTCCGGCTCCTGCTTGTGCGCGGAGATGATGCGGACGACCTCTTCGTTGATCCCCTTCGGCGCCTTGTAGGCGTAGCCGAGCTGGGAGTCGTTGAAGCCGTAGCGCTCCTTGTAATCGGAGTTGATGTCCTTCAGGGAGTCCTGCTCGGCGATGACCTCGGGAGTTGCCATGGTTCAGTCGACCTCGATCTTGATCGTGTCTCCGTCGATGACCACCGGGAAGGTCTCGACGGGCTCATAGGCGGGCAGGTTCAGCGGGCGGCCGGTGCGCAGGTCGAAGACCGACCCGTGCCGCGGACACTCGACCGTGCACTTCGCTTCGTCGATGGTCCCCTCGACGAGGACGCCGTCGTCGTGCGAGCAGCGATCCTCGATGGCGAGGATCTCGCCACCGCAGTTGATGACGGCGATCTCGAGCTCGTCCCACTCCACGACGCGAAAAGCGCCGGGCGGGAGCTCGGAGACGGGGCATATGTCGAGGACGTCGGAGTGCATACGGCAGAAGTCCGACCGCTGCGGTCGGATTACTTGGAAGTGTAGCTAGGAGCGCGCGGCCTCAGGGGTGTCGGGCTCCCACGACGCAGCGTGGCCGAGCCCGGCGCTCTTGAGCACCTTCAGGGTCAGCAGCGCGCACTTCATCCGCGTGGCGGAGATGTCGATCCCGAGCAGGTCGAGCACGAAGTCGCGGTCGAGCCGGACGAGCTCGTCGACCGGCATCCCGATCACCTCGTCGGACGCCATCGAGGCGCTCGCCTGGGAGATCGCGCAGCCGTGCCCGGAGAAGGCGACGTCGGCGACCTTGCCGTCGCGCACCTTGAGCTGGACCTTCAGCTCGTCCCCGCACAGCGGGTTGGTGTCCTCGAACTCGAGGTCGGCGTCCTGGATCTCGCCCCAGTGATGCGGGTTCTTGTAGTGATCGAGGATCTGCTCGCGGTACAGGTCGTCCATCAGGCGGTGTCCCCCAGCTTCCCGGCCTTGACGCGGGCCGCCATGTCGTCGGACTCGGCGCGGTACGCGGTGCCGTCGGGGAACTCGATGACGGGCAGCTTGGACTGGCCGCTGAGCGCTTCGACGTCGGGGCGCGTGCCCTTGCCGTAGCCGTGCTTGACGACCTCGTAGGGGATGCCGGCCTCGTCGAGATGGCGCTGGACCTTCCAGCAGGCGTCCATGTCGATGTGCAGGAACGTCCATGAGCAGCGGTGCAGCTTGACCTTGTCCATCAGTCCTCCAGTGTGTGGGCGTTCGAGATGCAGGGGGGCGCGGCGACCATCACGCGAAGATCTGGCGGACCCGGTCCAGGCCGTCGATCAGGCGGTCGACGTCGTCCCTGGTCGAGTGGACGGCGAACGAGGCGCGCGTCGAGGCCGGCAGGCCGAGGCGGCGCATGAGCGGCTGGGCGCAGTGGTGGCCGGCGCGGACGCAGACGCCCTGGGCGCCGAGGATCTCGGCGACGTCGTGCGGGTGGACGCCGTCGAAGGCGAAGCTCGCCAGCGCGATGCGGCGGGCGGGGTCGCTCGGACCGTGGACGGTGATCTCGGGGACCTCGGCGAGGCGCTCCAGCGCGTAGCCCACCGTCTCGCGGCCGTGCTCGGCGACCGCCTCCATCCCGATGCCGGAGAGGAAGTCCAGCGCGGCGCCGAGGCCGATCCCCTCGGCGACGGCGGACGTGCCCGCCTCGAACTTCGTCGGGGACTCCGCGTAGGTGGAGGACTGCTCGGCCACCTTGACGATCATGTGGCCGCCACCGAGGAACGGCGGCATCGCCTCCAGCAGCTCGCGCTTGCCGTGCAGGACGCCGATGCCCGTCGGCCCGTAGGCCTTGTGCGCGGTCCAGGCGTAGAAGTCCACGTCGCCGACGTCGACCGGGATGTGCGGGACCGCCTGCGAGCCGTCGACCATCACGAGCGCCCCGGCAGCGTGCGCGCGGCGCGTGATCTCGGCGATGTCGTTGACGGTGCCGACGACGTTGGACGCGTGGGTGACGGCGACCAGCTTCGGCTCGCGGGCGAGCAGCGTGTCGAGGTCGTCGAGGTTGAGCTCGCCCTCGTCGTCGACGCCGACGTAGGCGAGCGTCGCGCCCGCGCGCTGCGCGGCCATCTGCCACGGCACCAGGTTGGAGTGGTGCTCCATCTCCGTGACGACGACGAGGTCGCCCTCGCCGAGGCCGATCGAGCCCCACGAGTAGGCGACGAGGTTGATCGCCTCGGTCGCGTTGCGGGTGAAGACGGTCTCCGCCGGGGTCGAGCCGACGAACGCGGCGGCCTTGGCGCGCGCGCCCTCGAACTGCTCGGTCGCCCGGGCGGCGATCTCGTACACGCCCCGGTGCACCGACGCGCGGTAGTCGCGGTAGTAGCCATCCATCGCCGCGAGCACGGGCTCGGGCGTCTGCGACGTCGCGGCGGAGTCGAGGTACGCGAGCCCGCCGGCGACGACGGGGAAGGGTGAGTCGACGACGGCCATCGTCTACGCGGCCGCCTCGACCTCCGCGCGGATCGCGGCGTACCCCTCGTTCTCGATCTGGGTGACCAGCTCCGGGCCGCCCTCCTTGACGATCCGGCCCTCGAACATCACGTGGACGTCGGTCGGCTCGATCAGGTGCAGGATGCGCTGGTAGTGCGTGATGATGAGGACGCCCATCGGCGACTCGTCGCGGACGGCGTTGACGCCCGCGGACACGACCTTGAGCGCGTCGACGTCGAGGCCGGAGTCGGTCTCGTCCATGACCGCGAGCTTGGGCCGCTGCAGTGCGAGCTGCAGGATCTCCATGCGCTTCTTCTCGCCGCCGGAGAACCCGTCGTTGAGGTAGCGGCTCGAGAAGGACTTGGGGACCTCGGTCAGCGCCATGGCGGCCTCGACCGTCTTGCGGAAGTCCTTGAGGCTGATGCTGGCCTCGCCGCGCGCCTCGCGGTGCGCGTTGATGACCGTCCGCAGGTACTTCGCGACCGTCACGCCGGGAACGGCGACCGGGTACTGGAAGGCCATGAACAGGCCGGCGCGGGCGCGCACGTCCGGGTCGGCCTCGGTGATGTCCTCGCCGTCGAAGAGGATCTGGCCCTCGGTGACGTCGAGGCCCGGGTGGCCCATGACGGCGTTGGCGAGCGTCGACTTGCCCGAGCCGTTGGGGCCCATGAGCGCGTGGATCTCGCCCGAGGCGACCTTGATGTCGACCCCCTTGAGGATCTCCTTGTCGCCGGCGTTGACGTGCAGGTTGCGGACTTCGAGTTCAGCCATTGATGTGTGTCCTAAGCGGGGAGGGGAGCGGGGTCGGGAAGCGAGGCGGGCTGCGCCGCGGAGAACGCGACCAGCTCGGCCAGGGTCGTGCGCTGCAGCGACCTGATCACGCCGAGCTGCACACGGGTCCAGAGGAGCTTCGTCGCGCAGTGCTGGCCCTCGGGGTGCGAGCACGAGACACGGTCCGTCGCGTCCTCGGTGAAGCACTCCATCGGCGCGATCGCGCCTTCCAGCGCGAGCACCACGCGGTCCATCGTGATCTCCTCGGCGGGTTGGGCGAGCACGTAGCCGCCGTGCGCACCGCGCGTCGACGCCACCAGCCCGGCCTTCTTGAGCAGTGCGGCGATGCGCTCGAGGTAGGCGAGCGGCAGGTTCTCCGCCGCCGCCACCGACTTCAGCGAGACGGGCGCACCGGGCGGGTGGGCACTCATCCCCAGCTGGATCAGCAGCCGGACGCCGTATTCGGCTTTCGTCGTGAAGATCACGGCCTTAAAGCCTACCACTGCGGTCGGATATGAGGCGCCGGATGACGTCCCCTTCGGACGCGGCCGGTGCGCATGTCGACCAGGACCGCAATGCCGCGACAACACCAGCGTGCGCAGGTCGTGGACTGAAGATGGGTACGGTCGGGGCTCAGCCATGTGCGGGCGTTACACCCTCACCGCGACGGACACGGGCCAGCTCGCCCAGCGGTTCGGCGCGCTGATGCCGGACCCGGAGGCGGAGAGCTTCGGCGTCGACCTGGGAAGCTCGTTCGGCCGCTACAACGTCGCGCCCACCGAGTCGATCGCCGTCGTCGTCGTCGGCAAGACGGGTGACCGCGAGGCGCACCGCGTCCGCTGGGGCCTCGTCCCCGGCTACGCCAAGTCCCTGAAGGGCGGGCCGCCGATGTTCAACGCGCGCTCGGAGACGATCGCCGACAAGCGCCCGTTCAAGGACCTGCTGGCCAAGCCGCGCGGCCGCTGCCTGATCCTCGCGGACGGCTTCTACGAATGGCTGCGCCCGGAGGACAAGAAGGGCGACCGGGTCCCGTTCCGTTTCACGGTCGACGACGGCGCGCCGTTCGCGTTCGCCGGCCTGTGGGGCTGGTCGAAGCCCGAGGGCGACTGGCTGGCGTCGGCCACGCTGCTGACCACGCAGCCCAACCCGCTGGTCGCGCGCCTGCACGACCGCATGCCGGTGATCCTCCCCGGGCCGGACGCCGAGGCCGCGTGGCTGTCATCCGACCTGGCGCCGGAGGACGCGGTCGAGCTCTGCCGGCCGCTCGACGCCGCCCGCATGACGAGCACGCCGGCGAACCCGAAGGTCAATCGGTCAGGGCTACCGGACGAGGGGCCGGAGTTGCTCGCCGCACCCGCACCTTCCCCCTGAACGCCGGGACCCCGGCGGCGCGGACCCGCAGCCGCAGGAAGCCACGATGGCGCGGCACGACGGACACGCGCGCGCGCCCGCGAGCGTTCGTGCGCACGACGCGGGTGTGACCGAGCCGGACGGCGGCGCGCGGCTCGAGCGACCGGCCGCGGTGGACGATCACCGTGACCCGGGTGCGCCGCGTGGCGCGAACGAAGCGCGGCCGGACCCGCACGCGCAGGTGCGGGCGCGGGATGTGCGCGGCCGCCGCGGGTGCGGGGCGGGCGGCCGGGATCTCGACGACCTTGCCGTCGAAGCCGACCGCGTAGAGGTTCGTCACCGGGAAGGCGCCCCCCGTCCCGAAGCCGACCGCGCTCGTCTGCGACAGACCGCGCGCGACCGCGCAGATCGCGCGATCGGTGCCGACCCGCCACACCTGCCCGGCCTGGTTGGCGGCAGCGAAGAGCCGGCCCTCGCCGTCGATCGTGAGGCCGTCGAGGCCGGCGGCGACGTCGTCGGGGCCCGGGGCCGCGTACTGCTCCACCCTCGCCGGATCGGTCAGGTCGACCCGCTGGACGGCGGCAGGCTGGAAGGTCTGGTTGACGTACAGGTAGCGGCCGTCCGGGCTCACCGCGAGGCCGTTCCCGGACACGACCTTGGCCCAGTTGCGCTCGACGCGGTCGCCGACCACGCGGTCGATGCCGGTCCCCGCGTCGCTGGACGCATAGATCACGCCGGCGTAGTCGCGGGCGAGGCCGTTGGACATCGAGGTCCCGGTCGCGACGGTGGTCTTGGCACCCGTGGCGAGGTCGACCCGGATCAGCCCGGCCTGGGGCACCAGGTTGCCGGCGATGCCCTGGCGGAAGCCGTCGCCGTAGCCGACGACGATCGAGTGGCCGTCCTCCGAGGGCAGCAGCCCGCCCGGCGCCTCGATGCCGTCCGCCACGATCTGCGGCGCGGCCCCCGGCGCGTCGAGGCGCATGAGCGCCCGCTTGTCCGTGTCCGTGTAATAGAGGCGTCCGTCCGGCCCACCGACGACGGACTCGAGGATCCCCTGCCCTTCCAGGATGGCCCGGGCCGGCTGGGCGTCCTGGCAATCGGGCACGGCAGCGGCGGGCGCGGCCACTGCGAAGAAGGCGATCAACGTCAGAAACCTGACCATGAGCGCGAGAGCCTAGGACAGATTCCAGCGGAGGATGACGCGCCGATCGCGCTCGTGGTCCAGCTCGCAGATCGCGGCCGTGCCGAGGCCGAGCGCGCCCCCGAAGGTCGCCGGCTGTCCGAGCCAGCGCGCGCCGAGGACGCGCAGCAGATGGCCGTGAGCGACGAGCGCGACATCGCCGTCGGCCGCCAGCGCACGTTCGATCACCCGGTCCGCGCGGGCGCCGACCGCATCCGCGGTCTCCCCGCCGGTGGGGCCGTCGCGCCAGACGTCCCACCCCGGCGACTCCTCACGGATCTCCTTCGTGGTCCGGCCCTCCGCCTCGCCGTAGTCCCACTCCATGAGGTCATCGTCGAGCTCGGCGGCGTCGAGGCCGGCGAGCCGCGCGGTCTCGCGGGCGCGGGCCAGCGGGCTGGCCAGAACGAGCGCGAAGGATCGCCCGGCGAGCCGCTCGCCGGCCGCGCGCGCCTGCGCCTCGCCCTCCGCGGTGAGCGGGAGGTCGGTGCGGCCGGTGTGGCGCTTGTCACGGCTCCACTCCGTCTCCCCGTGGCGGACGAGGACGATCACAGCTTGCGGCGGTAGCGCTTCATGGTGGTGGTCTGCATGTCGCCGTGGGTGCGGTGCTTCATCGCTGCCACGTTCTCGTGGTGGAACGGCGAGGACAGCGACTCCGCGTGGCCGATGACGTACCGGGCAGGGACGTCGTATTCCGATTGCAGCCAGCGCGTGAGCTTCAGGGACGCGCGCAGCATCCGCTTGTTGCCCATCACGCCGCGGTCGGAGGTGGCGACATGCTCGATGCCGATCGAGCGGTCGTTGAGGCCGACCGTGTGGCGGCAGCGCAGGGTCAGCGGCACGAGCTGGTGGATGGTCCCGTCCGTGTCGATCAGGAAGTGCGCGCACACCCCGGGGCGCTCGCCGAACTCGACGTCGGGAGCGTTGGCGGCGAACGTGTTCCAGGCGGACGCGTAGGTGGTGCTCGCCGTGTAGTGCTCGACGATCGTCTTGACCTCGCGCAGCCGGTGCGCGGGGACGCCGTAGTGGCGCTTGGAGTAGCGGCGCATCTGGCGCATGCGGTCCTTGCCGAAGGGGATCGGGTCGTCGTCGATCGCGGGGCGGGCGGCGGACGGCGCGGCGGTGGCCGGCGCGACCGTGGCCAGCGCGGCGCGGGCGTGACGGCGCGCGGCCGCCTGCGTCAGCGAGCCGGCGGGCAGCTCGACCACGAACGCCGTGTCGCGCTTGAACGTCCTGTTCTGCCAGCTCGTGGCGGTGCCGCGGTAATGCGGGAGCCGCTGCGCCGGCAGCCCGACCCGGTCCCCGTAGGCGCGGATCAGGTCGTTGTCGGCCCGCGGCAGCAGCGTGACCAGCGACATGTGCTGGTGGTACCAGAGCGTGACGTCCGGCCGGTAGCGGCGGACCAGGCGCATCATCCGGCGCGTCTCCGGCTCACTCGCGGCCGCAGGCCCGGGGTAGTAGGTGTCGAACGGCTTGCCGCCGCCGCGCCAGCGATGCGGGAAGTTGCGGTTGAGGTCGACACCGTGCGCGTTCTGCCGCGTGTTCGCGGCCTCCCCGTCGGGGTTGGCCGTCGCGACCGTGACGACTCGCACCCCGGCTGGGGGTGTGATTCGTCGCAACTGGCGGATCACGGCCCGGCCGGCCCGCTCGTTGCCGTGGATGTCGCCGACCGCGAGCACGGTCCGGTCGCCACTGCCCTGGACGACGGGGGTGATGGCGAGGGCGGCGATCACGGCGGCGAGCACGTCTGCCACGCTAACGGCGTGGACTCCGTGACGATCGTCGGCGCCGGGACGTTCGGCGCCTCGCTGGCCTGGCGGCTCGCGCATGCGGGCGTCGCCGTGACCCTGATCGACCAGTTCGAGCCGGGCGACCCACGGGCCACGAGCGGCGGCGAGTCGCGCCTGGTGCGCAGCTGTCACGGGAGCAACCACGACTACACGGGGACGGCCCGGCGGGCGTGGGCGCTGTGGCACGAGCTCGAGGACGAGACGGGCGCGGACCTGCTCGTCACCCCCGGCATGTGCTGGTTCGCCCAGCGCGAGGACGGCTGGGAGGCCGACTCCGAGCGCACGCTGCGCGCGCAGGGCATCCCCGTCGAGCGCCTCGACGTCAGCGAAGCGGCGAAGCTCTACCCCTCCTTCGGCGGCGACGACCTCGCGTTCGTGCTGTTCGAACCCGAGGCCGGCGCGATCCGCGCCGCCGACGCCGTGCGCGCGCTCGTCCGCGCTGCCCAGCAGCAGGGCGCGCGCGTCGAGCGCCGCCGTGTCGCCGCTGACGAGGCCTTCACCACCGACGCCGTCGTGTGGGCGTGCGGCAGCTGGCTGCGCGACCTCTTCGGCGGCCTCGTCGAGCTGCGCGTCACCCGCCAGGAGCTGCTGTTCCTCGACGGCGGGCCCGCCTGGCGCGACGTCCCCTGCTTCGTCGACTACGACCTCGCCGCCTACGGGACCGGCGACGTCGACGACCTCGGCGTCAAGATCGCCAACGACGCCGAAGGCCCGCCGATCGAGCCGGACGCCGACCTGCCCGCCGTCAGCGAGGAGGGCGAGCGAGCCGCGCGCGAGTACGCGCGCCGGCGCTTCCCCGCGCTGGCCGAGGCGCCGCTGAAGGGATCGAAGACGTGCCGTTACGAGATCACGGCGGACTCGAACTTCATCGCCGCGCGGCACCCGGAGCGCGAGGGTCACTGGATCCTCGGCGGCGGGTCGGGCCACGGCTTCAAGCACGGGCCGGCGATCGCGGAGCTGATGACCGCGGCGCTGCGCGACGGCGCCGCCCTGCCGGAGACCTTCGGCCTGCACCAGCGCCGTCCCGCCGCCTCGCTGCGCACCGCCGGCTCCGGCGCGTGAGCTGGTACCGGCGCGCCGGCGCCGACCTCCCCTTCACCGATCCGGCGCGCGATCACGACATCGGCATGCAGGGGTCGTTCTGGCGCTTCGTGTCGGACGACCGCGTAGTGATCGTGCTGCACGGTCGCTGCCGGAGTCCCTCCGGACCGTGGTCGCTGGTGGCCATCGCGCGCGAGCCCGGCCACGTGAACTGGGCCATCGGCGACGAGCTGATCGCCTCTGGGCCGCACTGGCTGCGCGTGCGCTTGCCAGGCGATCAGCTCGACGCCACCTGGACCGCGGACCGCCCGTGGCGAGTTCGGCATCCATTGGATGCCTTATCCGCCGGGCATGTCTTCGGAGGACTCGGGCCGGCGCAGTCGGTGCCCTTCCTCGGCCAGTACTGGCACCCACACCTGCTCCGGGGCGCCGCGACGGTGTCGGTGGACGGCGCGACCCGCAGCGCGCTCGTCTACGCCGAGCGCAACTGGGGCTCGCGCTTCGCCGACGACTGGTGGTGGGGCCAGGCGTTCGTCGGCGACGCCACGGTCTGCTTCGCCGGCGGCCGGCAGTTCGGCGCGGCGCCGACCAGCCTGGTCGTCGCCCTGCCCGACCGGATCATCCGCGTCGCGCCCCCGCTGCGGCGGATCGTCACCGCCACCGCCCCGGGCCGCTGGCGCATCCGCGCCCGCGGCATCGAGGTGGAGGCGGAGGCCGGCCCCGCCGGCGCCCACCTCCTCCCCGTCCCGATCCCGGCCGAGCGCCGCGCCGTGCTGCGCAGCCGGCAGCACCTGACCGGGCGCCTGCGGCTGACCGTCGACGGGGTCTTCGAAGGCGAGACGCACCTCGCCGGCCTCGAGCGCGGGACGCCCTACTTCGAGGCGCGCGCCGCCGGGACGGCCTCCGTCCCGCTCACGTAGGCGTAGAACGGGTAGCGATCGTCGGCCGCGGGCGCGGTGCCGTCGCTGTTGCGCGGCGTGACCACGAAGACGCCCGGCGCTCCGCCGTTGCTCGAATCGGTGTTCGCCGGACCGCAGTTGACGAAGTCGAAGAAGCACGGCGAGGCCGAGATGTCGCCCGTCAGCTGGCCGTCCGTGCCGGCGTCGGGGTTGTTCGCGGTGACGATGGAAGCTGAGACGGCGTTGTTGCGCACGTCCCCGCCCGCGTCGATGTAGCAGTTGTCGTTGGCCTGGTAGCAGTTGATCGTCGTGAACCCGCCGGACTGCGCGCTGATCGTGCCGTTGGGGGCGATCAGCACCCAGCGCTCCTGCGCAGCCGCTGTGGTGGTGGCGGCGGCGTTGACGATGTCGTCCGCGCTCTGGCCGTCGACCCGGTCGGCGTTGAGGCCGGTGGCCACGCCCGTGGCGTTGGTGGTGAACGGCTTCTTCTGGTCCCCGCCGCTGCCGACGGAGATGGTGCCGGCGACGCTGCCGCTGCGCGCGGCGAACTCGAACGAGAGGCCGTCCGCGAGGTTGTTGGCGCGGACGCACGGGTTGGTGCCGTCACCGGCGCGGGCGCGGCAGCCGTAGATCGCGCCGCCGCCGCTGGTGGAGGTGTTGGACTGCCGCGTGGTGTACCCGCCCGTGGCGTTGCCGCGCTCGGCGACGTTGCCGACGACGGAGGTCTCCTTGGATCCGGTGCTGTTGCGCTCGCCGCCCCGCAGCACGCCACCGCCCGCGGCGACGCCGAGGGGCGCGAGCGCGAGGACGAGCATGCCGGTGGCGACAGCCACCGATCGGGTGCGGGGTGAACGTCGGTCTTGTCGGGCCATGTCGGCCTCCTCGCTCGTGGGCCGGCGGATCCAGCCCGTCGCAAGCCCGTAACGCCGCAGGCCACCGGGGAGACCGGCGGAGCGTTCGTCCAGCGACGTCCGGCTGTGCGCGGTCGTCCGACCATGGACGCCTGCCGGTTTGGCCCTGGTGGGCGCTGCTTGGCGCGGCTGGTCCGAAAGCGCCGGGACGCCGGTCGATGAAGACCCCGCCGGCCGGGTATATCGCCGGGCATGAGCTATGAGCTGCTGCGCGCCACCGACGCCCCCGACTACACCGAGGGCAAGGACCCCGGCCACCAGTTCCTCGGGTATGGCGCCCTCGGCTCCGAGCAGGTCAGCGCCAACGTGATCACGCTCGAGCCGGGTGCGACGCACAAGGTGCCGGGGATGCCCGACGACACGGGTCACAGCCACGAGGACATCGACGAGATCTACGTCGTCGTGGCGGGCGAGGTGACGGTCAAGCTCGACGACGAGGAGATCTCCCTCGGCCCGCTCGACGCCGTCTGCATCCCGCCGGAGACCAAGCGCGCGACACGCAACACCTCGGACGCGAACGCGACCGTCCTGATGTTCTCGCAGAAGATGACCGACCCGCGCGCGCAGTCGCACTTCCACGAGGGCTTCTGGGCGTAGCGAGGGTCAGGTGGCGCAGGCTCGGGCGTAGAACGAGAGGTAACGGGCGAAGTTGCGATCCCAGTAGGAACCGTCGTGGCCGCCCTTCGCAACGCGCAGCCGCACGCCTGCCCTGCGGGCGAACGCGCGGTCGCCCGGCAGGAACGGATCCGTGTTGCCGGCGTCGAGCCACAGCCTGGTGTCCGGCAGGCGCCGGGCGCGGGCGATCACGTCGTGGCGGCGGAAGTCGGCGGCGTCGTCGAAGGCGCCCGGCGCGGTCTCGCCCGACGTGCGCCAGATCGCCGGCGAGTGGCCGCCGACGGCGCACAGCGGCCGCTTGGCGCGCGTGGCGAGGTCGAAGGCCCCGAACCCGCCCATGCTGATCCCGCCGAGCGCGACCCGGTCCGCGTCGGCGCCCGAGACGGACACGGCCTTCGGGATGACCTCGTCGAGCACGTAGCGGCCCCAGTCGCCGTCGTCGCGGTCGTGCCAGTACGAGTGGTCGCCGCCGGACGGGAAGGCGACAACGGGCGCGCGGCCGCCGAGCTTGTGCAGCCCCGCGAAGAACGCCTCCGTCAGATACGAGGTGGGCTTGCCGCCGCGGCCGTGCAGGAACACGACGAGCGGTCGCCCCGTTCCGCCCCCGTCCGGGACCACGACGCGCATGCGCAGCGTCTTGCCGACCGCGTCGCTCTTGACGCGCGTCTTGAGGACGTCGGCGCCGTGGGCGTCCACGCTCCCGCAGCCCGCCAGGACGACGGCCGCGAGCGCGGCGAGGCGCCTCATCCCGCCTCCGCGCGGCGGGTCGCCAGCGTCAGCGGCTCGGCGCCGACCAGGCGCTCGAACGGGGAGACCAGCGACCACAGGCCGCGCAACCGCAGCCCGGCGCGGCGATCGACCGGCGTGACGCGCGCCTCCGAGATCAGCTCGGCGCGGCCGTCGGCGGTCGGCCGGGTCCAGTGGGCGAACAGCACCTTGACCGTGCCCCGCTCCTCCCAGCGCTCGTACTGCTCCGGCCCCGCCAGCCGCGGGTAGTCGCGTTGCAGCGTCCAGATCCGCCCGCACAGCCCCGAGAGCTGCCACGTCTCCCCCGCCTCCAGGACGGTGAACGGGTAACGGCTGAACAGCTCGTGGAAGGTCAGCCCGGGGGGCGTGTCGGGGATCCGCCAGCGCACGAGGCGACCGAGCGTGCGCGTGTCGGACAGCCGGACACTCGCGGCCGCGTCCCACAACGTGCGCGCGTCGACGCCCGCGGAACGAGCGTGTTGAGAACGAACGGCCGGCGCGCCAGCCCATCGCTCCAAGAGGTCCTCGACCATGGCGGGACGGTAGCTTCACCGCGTGCGCCTGATCCAGCACAAGCGCGAGGCGTTCTGGTTCTACCGGTTCCTGTCGCCCCTCTACGACCGCTGGGTCAACCCGCTGTTCTGGACGCTCGACATGCGCTCCGAGGCGCTGACCCTGGCGCGTCTGGACCAGCGCGACCTGCAGACGGTCGACGTCGGCGCCGGGACGGGCTTCGCGACGGAGGGCATCGTCGCCCACGTCGACGCGCGCAACGTCACCCTGCTCGACCAGAGCCCGCACCAGCTCAGCCGGGCGCGGCGCAAGCCGGCGCTGGCCGAGTGCCGCGTGGTCCAGGGGGACGCCGAGGCGCTGCCCTTCGCGACGGACCACTTCGACCGGTACGTGTCGTGCGGCTCGATCGAGTACTGGCCCGAGCCGGCCGCCGCGTTCGCCGAGGCCTACCGCGTGCTCAAGCCCGGCGGGGTGATGCTGATGGTGGGGCCGCTGCCGCCGGAGAAGCCGATCGCCAAGCGCCTCGCGGACCTGTGGATGCTGTTCCCGCACGAGCGCGAGTACCGCGAGTGGATGGAGCAGGCGGGCTTCGCCGACATCCGCTCGCGATACATCGCGCCGGACTGGTCCAAGCAGCGCTACGGCATCGCCATCGCCGGCATCAAGCCGCGCGCGGGCGAATCGCCCGCCGCGGCCCGGCCGCGCGAGTCGGTCGACGAGCCGATGACCGCGCGCCGCTGGGCGCGCTGGATCGCCGGGTCGGCCGCCGGCGCCGTCTTCGTGCCCGTGGGCGTCGCCGCCTCGCTGCGCGCGCGGCTGCGCGCGCGATGAGGCTCTGGCGCTTCGCGCGCCCGCACACGATCGTCGGGACGACGCTCAGCGTCCTCGGCATCGCGGTGATCGCGGGTGACGCGCCGGCCTACGACATCGCCCTCACGCTGCTCGCCGCGCTGGCGGTCAACGTCTTCATCGTCGGGATCAACCAGATCACCGACGTCGAGATCGACCGCATCAACAAGCCGCAGCTCCCACTGGCGTCCGGCGAGCTGTCGATGGCGCAGGGCCGCCGGATCGTCGCGATCTCCGGCGCGCTGCCACTCGTCCTCGCCGTCACGCAGGGCTGGGTGGAGGTCGTCTCCGTCGGCGCCGCGCTGGCGATCGGCGCGGCGTACTCCCTGCCACCCGTGCGCCTCAAGCGCTATCCGGCGCTGGCGGCGGCATCGATCTCGATCGTGCGCGCGCTGGTCGTCAACCTCGGCATCTTCCGCCACTTCGCGCCCGATGGCCCGATCCCGGACTCGATCTGGGCGCTGACGCTGTTCGTGCTGCCGTTCTCGTTCGCCATCGCCGTGCTCAAGGACGTCCCCGACGTCGAGGGCGACCGGCGCTACGCGATCCGCACCTTCAGCGTCCGGCTCGGCGGGCGTGCCGCGTTCACGATGGGGATGACCGCGCTGACCGTCGCCTACATCGGGATGGCGGTGCTCGGCGCGGACGACGCCAACCACGCGGTCATCGCCGTCACCCACCTCGCCGCGCTGGCGCTGCTGTGGTTCTGGGCGCTGCGCGCCGACCCCTCCGACCCGCCCGCCTTCACCCGCTTCTACATGCGCGTGTGGGCGCTGTTCTTCCTTGAGTACCTGATCGTCCCCGCCGCCGTGCTATCAAGCTAGGTCTGCATGCCGGGATTGCTGGTCGTCGGACTTCGCTACGGGGCAGGTGAAGGAGGCGTGGTGGCCGCGCTCGGTGCGGTGCTGCGCCGCACCGGCCTGGAGCCGCGCGTGGAGCGGCTGTTCGAGTACGAGACGGAGGCGTCGCCGGCCATCGCCGCGCGCCACGCGGGAGCCGCGCTCGACCCCGCCGCCCTGGCTGCGCAGCTCGACGGCGACCTCGTCATCGCCGCCGTCCCCGGCGGGCTGCTGGGCGCGATCACGAACCGCTTCACGGTGCGCGACCTCGCCACGGAGGTGCGCATGCCGGTCGTCCTGGTCGCGCCGGCGACACCCGACGCCACCAACCTCGTGCGGTTGAGCCTGGCCGCCGCGCGGTCGGCCCGCGTCGTCGTCCCGGCCGTCGTGCTCACCCACTGGCCCGACCCGCCGACCCGTGTCCAGCTCGACGAGCGCCGCCTGCTCGGCGAGGTCGCAGGGACGGACGTGCGCACCCTGCCCGAGTCGCCGTCGGACCGCGCCGACGTCGTCCGCGACTGGCCGATCGCCGCGTGGCTGGCGGCCGCCCCGCCCGAGCCGCCCGCCCCGACGCCGCCGACACCCCGCTCCGCCCCGCCTACTGCAACTCAGGTGACAGTCCCCTCAGTCGCACTCGACGCCTACGAGACGTGGACCGAGCGGCCGACCGGCGACCCGCGTGCGACCCCGCGGCCGCGCATCATGGAGGCGCTGCTGGAGATCGTCGCCGCCGAGGGCCCGATCCAGGCCAGCCGCGTCTACACGCTGTACAACCGTGCCAGTGGCGGGAAGAAGCTCACCACGATCGCCCGCGCGCCACTTTCGAGCGCCATGCACTGGCTCGACCAGGAGCGCAAGGTGATCCTGGAGGACGAGATCGCGCGCCTGCCCGACCAGCCCGCCGTCCGCGTCCGCGAGCTCGGCGACCGCGTGCTCGAGGAGGTCCCGCTCGACGAGATCGCCGAGTTGATGCGTCGCCTCGGCGGCCCGGACAAGCGAGCGGTCCTCTCCACCTACGGCCTCGTCCGCCTGACGCAGCGCGCGGACGAGTATCTCAACGCCGCGATCGAGCGGCTCTGACGGCAGGTCTTGGTGCGGCCGTGCCGAATACTCGTCCGATCGGCATGTTCTGCCGATGCATAGGGCAGGATCTCGAACGGATGAACAGCGAACGCTCACAGGCCTACGGCCGCGTCATGCGGCGCCTCGAGGACGCCGCCGGCGTCAAGCTCCACGACGCTGAGATGACGATCGTTCGCGACGCTGCGGACACGTTGCTGTTCGCCGAGCGCCTGGACGAGCCGGGTGCCGCCGAGGCGCTGCTGCTCGTCGAGCGCCTGACGCACGACCTGGCCGAGTCCGGCCGCTGGGCGACGGAGTCAGCGCAGACGCTGGCGGACGACGTCAACGGCTGCGGTCCCTCGTTCGCCACGGTCTAGCCGGGCGTACACGGCGCGGGTCTGACGGGCGACGTCCGCCCAGTCGAAGCTCAGCACGTGCTCGCTGGCCTCGGTGACCAGGCGGTCGCGCAGCTCGTCGTCGGTCAGGACCGTCTCCATCATCGTGGCGAGGTGCCGCGCGCTGCCGCCGCGGAAGCGCAGGCCGACCTCGAAGTTCGGGACGATCTCGCGCAGCCCGCCGGTGTCGGCGACGATGCACGGGACGCCCGACGCCATCGCCTCCAGTGCGACGATCCCGAACGGCTCGTACAGGGACGGCACCACGCACAGGTCGGCGATCCGGTAGAGCGAGTGCAGGACGTCGTCGCCGATCCAGCCCAGGAACGTGCCGTGCTCGTCGAGCCCGAGCGACGTGGCCTGCTGCTTGAGCTCCGCATCGTGCGTGCCCGAGCCGGCGACGAGGAAGCGCACGTCGCCCAGCCGCTCGATGACGCCGGGCAGCGCATCGAGCGCGACCTGGAAGCCCTTCTCGTACACGAGCCGGCCGATCAGCAGCACGAGCCGCTCGTCGGGCTCGGCGAAGCGCGCTCGCAGCGCCGCGAGGTCGTCGACCGCGACCAGGTCCTCGGGGTCGATGCCGTTGGGGATGACCTCCACGCGCGCCTCGTCGATGCCGAACACGTCGGCGACGTGGCCGCGCATGTAGTGCGAGCAGGTGATGACGCCGTCGGCGCGCTTGGCCATGCGCGTCTCGATGCGGTGGATGTAGGACTGCGGGTGCTTGCCGACCCAGCCCTGGTGACGGCCGAACTCCGTCGCGTGGATCGTGGTCAGGTACGGGAGCTCCGCCTCGCGCGACAGCGCCCGGCACGCCTTGGCCACGAGCCAGTCGTGCCCGTGGATGACGTCGAAGTCGAAGCGCTCGCACAGCGCCCGGCCCGCCTCGCCCATGTGCGCGTTCATGCCCTCCACCCAGCCGACGAAGGCCTCCAGGTCCCCCTTCGGAAACGGCGGCTCGGCGACGCGGTGGACCATCACGCCCGCGCGGACCTCCTCGCGCGCGTGCTCGCGCGCGCCGCGGGTGAGCACGTGGACCTCGACGTCCTGGGTGACCAGGTTCTCGGCGAGCTTGCGCACGTGGCGCCCCAGCCCGCCCTCCACGATCGGGGGATACTCCCAGGAGACGATCAGGACGCGCACGCGCCCTGAACCCTAATCCGTCGCGGCCTGCGCTTCTGTGATCGACAACCGTCCGGCGGGGACGTCCGCGAACCCCGGCGCCGAGATCGAGCCCGAGATCCCGTCCCGGGTCGGCACCACGACCAGCACCTCGCCGCCGCGGACGAACGCGACGCAGCCCTCCGGGGCGTCGACGGGCTCGTAGGCGCCGGCGAAGGCGTCCGGACGCCGTGCGCGCAGGGCGAGCGTGTCCCGGATCAGCTTGAGCTTCGGCGGCGGCCCCTTCTGGAGCGCGCGGTGGCGGGCGCCGAAGTCGACGGGCCGCCGGTTGTCGGGGTCGACGAGCGCGCGGTACTCGACCTCGTCGCCTCCGTAGACGTCCGGCACGCCCGGGACGGTGAGCTTGAGCGCGAGCTGGCCGAGGGCAGCGCGGCGGCCGTCGGCGCCGGCGCGCTCGGCGATCGGGTCGAACTGGACGCGGAAGGCCTCGTCGGAGAGCAGTCCGCGCGCCCAGTGCTGCACGGACGCCTCGTAGTCCGTGTCGGGGTCGACCCAGTTCGTGCGCTGCTTGCCCTCCCGCAGGGCCTTCTCCAGGTAGCCGTCGAGGCGCTCGAGCGGCGCGATCGGGTGGGCGCCGATCAGGGTCTGCAGGACGAGGAAGCCGGCGGTGGGGTCGGGCGCCTCGGGCACGTAGCGGCGCGCGAGCGCGACCCAGTCCATGCGCAGGTCGGGGCCGGTGAGCGCGCCGATGCGGGCGCGCACGTCAGCGGAGCGCTTGGTGTCGTGGGTGGTGGAGACGAGCAGGCCGCGCGGTGCGCGCTCGGCGTTGGCGGCGTGGAAGGCGGCGACGTCGATGCCGAAGCGCCCAGGGTCCCCGCCGACCTCGTTGAGGCACTGCAGGCGCAGGTAGCGGTAGAAGGCGGTGTCTTCGATGCCCTTGGCGGTGATGGGCGGCGAGGTCTGCTGGAAGCGGGTCACGAACGCCGCGTCGTCGCCCAGGAGGTAGGCCCGGAGCTCCTCGGGGAGCGCGGCCAGCGCCTCGTGATCGGCGGCCACGGCGTGGCCGTCCTTGATGTAGGTCCGGTAGACGGGCAGCGCCGCCAGCGCGCGGGCGAGCGTCGGCTCGTCGAAGCGCGGCGCCAGCCGGTGCAGCCACGCCACCTCGCGCGCGAAGGTCGTGGTGGCCTGCTCGACCTGGGCCTCGTACGCGTGCGTCGCGAAGTCCCGGTGGTCGCCGGTCAGCTCGGTCCAGGCTGACGTGAACGCGGCCTCGGCGCCAGGGTCGACGAAGACGGCCGTCGCGTCGTTGGCGAACTCGTAGCCGACGGTGCCGTCGACGGGCCAGTCGCGCAGCGGCTCGCCGGGGTGCAGGATCTTCTCGACCCAGATGCCGGGCGCGCCGGCGTCCCGCAGCCGGTCGAAGTAGCCGGCCGGGTCGGCCAGGCCGTCCGGGTGGTCGACGCGGACGCCATCCACGACGCCGTCGCGGATCAGCTCGAGCGTCTTGCGGTGGGTGAGCTCGAAGACGTCGGGATCCTCCTGGCGGACGGCGCCGAGGTCGTCGATGTCGAAGAAGCGCCGGTAGAAGTCCGAGTCGGGCTCGAAGTCGAACACCTTGCGGTCGGGCCACCAGCGGTTCTCGTCGCCCGTGCCCATGTGGTTGGGGACGATGTCGAGGATCAGCGGCATCTCGGCGGCGAGCGCGCGCAGCTCGTCCTCCCCGCCCAGTGACTCGCTGACCTTCGTCGGATCGACCACGTCGTAGCCGTGCGTGGAGCCCTCACGGGCCTGCAGCGACGGCGACAGGTACAGGTGGCTGACCCCCAGCTCGCGCAGATACGGCACGAGCTCCCGCGCGGCGGCGAACCCGAAGTCCGGGGACAGCTGCAGGCGGTAGGTGGCGCGAACGTCCGGCACTGGCCTCGACGCTCCGCCGCTACTCGTCCACGCGACGCAACAACAGCATCGACCGTGACTCGACCGGCACCTCGGTGTGAGCCTCGTAGCGCGCGCCGCCCTCGACGTCGGCGGCGGTGTGGACCTCGACCTCCCACTCGCGGCCGAAGCGGCGGACGGGCAGCCGGAACGGCACGTCCTCGTGGTGCGCGTTGACGAGCAGCAGGAAGGAGTCGTCGCGGATCGGCTCGCCCCGGCGGCTCCGGTACGGGATCTCGTCGCCGTTGATGAACAGCCCCAGCACCGGGTGGCCCGAGCGCCAGTCCCCGCTGGTCATGCGGTTGCCGTCGGGCCGGAACCACCACGCGTCGGGCAGGCCCGAGCCCTCGACCTCCTCGCCGGCCAGGAACGACGAGCGGTGGAAGACGGGATGCTTCTGGCGGACCTCGATCAGCCGGCGCGTGAAGGCCAGCAGCTCCTGCTGCTCCGGCCCGAGGTCCCAGTCGTACCAGCTGATCTCGGAGTCCTGGCACCAGCCGTTGTTGTTGCCGCCCTGGGTGCGCCCGAGCTCGTCGCCGCCCAGCAGCATCGGCGTGCCGTTGGACAGGATCAGCGTCGTGAGGAAGTTGCGGATCTGGCGCGCGCGCAGGGCCACGATCTCGGGGTCGTCGCTCGGTCCCTCGACGCCGCAGTTCCAGGAGCGGTTGTCGTCCGTCCCGTCGCGGTTGTCCTCGTGGTTGGCCTCGTTGTGCTTCTCGTTGTAGGAGACGAGGTCGCGCAGCGTGAAGCCGTCGTGGGCGGTGATGAAGTTGATCGACGCGAACGGGTCGCGGCCGTCGGACTCGTAGAGGTCGGCGGACCCGGTGAAGCGCGCGGCGAACGCGTCCGGCCCGGCGTCCCCGCGCCAGAAGTCGCGCATCGTGTCGCGGTAGATGCCGTTCCACTCGCTCCACAGCACAGGGAAGTTGCCGACTTGGTATCCACCCGGGCCGACGTCCCACGGCTCGGCGATCAGCTTGACCTGCGAGAGCACGGGATCCTGGTGGATGGTGTCGAAGAAGGCGCTCAGGCGGTCGACGTCGTAGAGCTCGCGGGCCAGGGCCGAGGCGAGGTCGAAGCGGAAGCCGTCGACGTGGCACTCGGTGACCCAGTAGCGCAGCGAGTCCATGATCATCCGCAGCGTGCTCGGGTGCTGGGCGTTGAGCGTGTTGCCCGTGCCCGTGTAGTCCATGTAGTGCCGCTCGTCGTCAGGGACGAGGCGGTAGTAGGACGCGTTGTCGACGCCCTTGAAGGACAGCATCGGACCGAGGTGATTGCCCTCGGCGGTGTGGTTGTAGACGACGTCGAGGATGACCTCGATGCCCTCCTTGTGCAGGGCCTTGACCATCCCCTTGAACTCGCGCACCTGCTCGCCGACGCTGCCCGTCGCGCTGTAGCCGGCGTGGGGTGCGAAGAAGCCGATCGTGCTGTAGCCCCAGTAGTTGGTCAGCCCGTTCTCGGGCAGGAAGGACTCGTCGATGATGTGGTGGACGGGCAGCAGCTCCACCGCTGTCACGCCGAGGTCCTTGAGGTACTGGATCGCGGGCTCGGAGGCCAGGCCGGCGTAGGTGCCCCGCAGGTCCTCGCGGACCTCCTCCATCTGCTTGGTGAAGCCCTTGACGTGGACCTCGTAGATGACCGTCTCGTACCAGGGGTTGTCCGGCTGGCGGTCGCCCTCCCAGTGGAAGTGCTCGTCGACGACCAGGCACTTCGGGATCGCGTCGGAGTCGTCGGCGTCGTCGGGCTCGAGGTCGGCGTCCTCGTCGTCCGGGTTGGGGACGTACGGGTGGACGTTGCCCGCGTCCCACTTGACACCGCCCTCGATCGCCTTCGCGTAGGGATCGATGAGCAGCTTGTGCGGGTTGAAGCGATGGCCGGCGTGCGGGTCGTAGGGCCCGTCGACGCGATAGCCGTAGCGCTGGCCGGGCCCGACGCCCGGCAGGTAGCAGTGCCAGTGGAAGGCGGTGCAGTCCTCGAGGACGACCTGCTCCTCGTTGTCGTCCGCGTCGAACAGGCACAGGACGACCCGCTCGGCGTTCTCGCTGAAGATGGAGAAGTTCGTCCCCTCGCCGTCCCACATGGGGCCGAGCGGGAACGGCTTGCCCGGCCAGACCTCGCGCGTCACGACCGCACCAGTGCGCCGGCCAGCGGCGGCAGTTCCGCATCCGTGGCGGGGTGGGTGGCGAGCAGGATCGTGGTGTCGGGCAAGGGGAGTGGTCTTTCGGAGAAGTTCATGACGAGGGTCTGGTCGCCGCGACGCACACGCAGCCACCGCTCGTCCTCGTCGAAGGTGATCTCCGCGTCGCCCGCCGGCAGGTCGCGCCGGGCGACGATGAGATCGCGGTGCAGTTGCTCAAGCTCGGGATCGCGGTCCCGCGTGAGCTTCGATGCCTCGAAGGTAGCGGGGGCCTGCGGGTCGGGGACCTGCTCGCCGGCGTGCGCGGCGAAGGCGGCGAACTCGCGGCGGCGTCCCTCGCGGGTCGCGACGGCGATGTCCTCGTCGATGTGGTCGGTGAAGAACTGGAACGGCGCCTGCTCGCCGTACTCGTCGCCCATCCACAGCATCGGGGTGAACGGGGAGAGCAGCGTCGCGAACGCCGCCAGGGGCCGGGCCGCGGCGGGCAGCCGGTCGCCGATCGCGCGGTTGCCGACCTGGTCGTGGTTGGACGAGAAGACGACGAACTGCTCGGGCGCGCAGCCCTCCGCCTTGGCCCCGAAGCGGCGCTTGCGGAACGTGCTGTAGCCGCCGTCGTGGACGTGCGGGCGGTGGAACGCCTTGGCCAGGTCCCCGACCCTGCCGAACTCCTCGTAGTAGCCCTCCGTGTCACCGGTGAGCAGCACCCGCAGGGCGTGGTGGAAGTCGTCGGCCCAGGCGGCGTCGCAGCCCCAGCCGCCCTGGACGGCGGGGCGCATGACCTTGGGGTCGTTGAGGCCGGACTCGGCGATCACGATCGCGGCGTGGCTGGCGGCGTGGACGCGCCGGGTGACGGCCGCGACCAGGTGCTCGGCGGACGCGTCGAAGATCGCGTGGATGGCGTCGAGGCGCAGGCCGTCGACGTGGAAGTCGCGCACCCAGCCCTCCGCGCTCTGCAGGACCCATTCGCGCACCGCGCCGGAGTCCTCGTCGTCGAAGTTCATCGCCGCGCCCCAGAACGTCGAGTACTTGTCCGTGTGGTAGGGCCCGAAGGCCCGCAGCGCGGTGTTCCCGGACGCGCCGACGTGGTTGTAGACGACGTCGAGGATGACCGCGAGGCCACGAGCGTGGGCGGCGTCGACCAGGCGCTGGAAGCCGAGCGGGCCGCCGTAGCTGGACTGCGCGGCGGAGATGTAGACGCCGTCGTAACCCCAGCCGCGGGCGCCCGGGAACTCGGCCACGGGCATGACCTCGATGGCGTTGACCCCGAGGGCGACGAGGTCGTCGAGGTGCTCGATCGCGCCGTCGAAGGTCCCCGCGTCCGAGAACGTGCCGACGTGCAGCTCGTAGATGACGAGGTCCTCGAGCGGTGGCGTCTCGAAGGCCGCGTCGGTCCAGGCGAAGCTGCTCGGGTCGATCAGCCGGCTCGGGCCGCGCAGGCCCGCGGGCTGCCAGCGGGTGGCGGGGTCGGGCAGCGCGTCGCCGTCGGCCACGAGCTCGTAGTCGTCGCCAGGGTCGGCCGCGACGGTCGCCTCGCGAACGCCGAAGCCGACGTCCTCCATCGGATGGTCGGTGCCGGCGATCCGCACGGACACCGCGTCGGGCCGCGGCGCCCACACCCGGAAGCGGTACCGGCCGTCGCCGAGCGCCTCGGCGCCCAGGCGCTGCTCCCAGGGGAGGTTCACGCCGGGCAGCGTAGGTTGGGGGACGTGCGTGGACACGTCGCATGGATCACGATCGCTCCCGTCAAGGGCTTGGGTCTCGTTTCCCGCGATGCCGTCGAGCTAACCCAGGACGGCGTCGCCGAGGATCGCCGCTTCTACCTCGTCGACGCGCGCGGGAAGATGGTCAACGGGAAGCGCTTCGGCCCGTTCGCGACGGTCCACCCGGCCGTCGCGGACGAGGCGCTGACACTGCGCTTCGCCGGCGGCATGGAGGTCAGCGGGCCGATCGAGGTCGGCGACCGCGTCCAGACGCGCTTCTTCGGTTCCGCCCGTGCCGCGCGCCCCGTCCACGGCCCGTTCTCGGAGGCGCTGAGCGAGCTGGCCGGGCAGCCGATCACCCTGGTCGAGCCCGAGCAGCCCGCCATGGACCGCGGCCGCGGTGGCGCCTTCTCGCTCCTCTCCAGCGCCGCCCTGAACGGCTTCGACCCCCGCCGCTTCCGGATGCTGTTCGGAGTCGACGGCATCCCCGCCCACGCGGAGGACGACTGGATCGGCGAGCGCGTGCGCATCGGCGACGCGGTCGTCCGGCCGCTCTCGGGCACCGGCCGCTGCCTGATCACCTCGCAGGACCCGGACACGGGTGTCGCCGACATGGACATGCTCGCCCACATCCGCTCGTTCCGGGGGAGTGGGTTCGATTCCCTCGGTGAGCCGCTGCCCTTCGGCGTGCACGGCGCCGTCGCCCAGCCGGGCACGGTGCGCCTCGGCGACCCCGTCGAGCCGCTCAGTCCACGCCGCGCTCCATCGCCCAGCGGCTGAGCTCGTGACGGGTCGAGAGCTGGAGCTTGCGCAGGACGCTCGAGACGTGCGCCTCGACGGTCTTGGCGGAGATGCCGAGCCGGAAGGCGATCTCCTTGTAGAGGTACCCGCGGGCGATGTGCTGGAGGATCTCGCGCTCGCGGGGCGTGAGGATGTCGAGCTCTGAACTCGTCCCCGCCCGCTCCGGCACGCCGGTGAAGGCATCGAGGACGAAGCCGGCGAGGCGGGGCGAGAAGACGGCGTCGCCGCCGTGGACGCGGCCGACGGCGTCGGCGAGCTCCGTGCCCGAGATCGTCTTGGTCACGTAGCCGCGGGCGCCGGCACGGATGATCGCGATGACGTCCTCCGGGGCGTCGGAGACGCTCAGGGCGAGGAACTTGGTGGGGTGGGTGGGGTCGGTCCCGGCGCGGCGGATGACCTCGGCGCCGCCGCCGTCGGGCATGTGGACGTCGAGCAGGACGACGTCGGGCTCGAGGTCGGCGATGCAGGCGACCGCGGCGGCGACGGTGCCGGCGTCGCCGATGACGTCGACCAGCCCCTCGAGCTCGGCGCGCACGCCGGCGCGGAACAGCGCGTGGTCGTCGACGATCAGGACGGTGGGGGTCACAGGGTCAGCTCCACTTCGGTCCCCTGGCCCGGGGCCGTGTGCACCTGTGCGCGCCCGCCGTGGCGCTGCATGCGGGACACGATCGACTCGCGCAGGCCCCGGCGGTCGGCGGGGACGGCGTCGGGGTCGAAGCCCGGCCCGCGGTCGCGGACGAACACCTCGATGTGCTCGGGCCCGATCTCCGCGAACAGCGAGATGCCGGTGTCGGGCGCGAACTTGGCCGCGTTGGTGAGCGCCTCGCGTGCGGCCGCGGCGACCGCCTCCGCCGGCGCCGACAGGTCACGGTCGCCGACGGTGACGACCTCGATCTCGGTGCCGTGGGTCTCCTCCACCTCAGCCGCGGCGGCCCTCAGCGCGGTGGCCAGCGTGGTCGCGCCGTCGGTGGTGCCGTTGAGCCAGGCGCGCAGCTCGCGCTCCTGCTTGCGGGCGAGCGTCGCGACGGCGCGCGGGTCGTCGGCGCGGCGCTGGACCAGCGCAAGCGTCTGCAGGACGGAATCGTGCAGGTGCGCGGCGACCTCGGCCCGCTCCTGGGAACGGATGCGCTCGGTGCGCTCGCGCACGAGGCGCACCCACAGCGGGGCGAAGATCGTCATCCCGGCGACGAGCATGACGAACGTGAACGCGAGCGCGTCGTTGGCGTTCGCCACGGCGCCGCTGAGGCCCAACAGGAGGACGGCGCCGCCGAGCACCAGCAGCGCGCCGAACAGGACGCGCGTGCGGGCGGCGGACCCCAGCTCGACGGTCCGGCGCTCGCGCGCCCCGACGTCCCCTTCGGTCTCCTTCGGCCGCTGCGACTGGTGCCAGATCAGCGCCGCGCCGACGGCGACCAGCGTCACCGGCCACACCAGCGCGTCCCCCACCCACAGGCCCCACGCGCGGAACAGCAGCAGCGCGGCGGGGACGAGGCAGGCGACGCCCGCGGCGATCTCGAGCGTGGCGCGGCGGGTGGCGGGGACCGGCTGGGTGCCGCCGCGCCACACCACCCACAGGACGCCGTAGAGCACGATCGGCAGCCCGCCCAGCGCCGTCCCGATCACGAAGCCGGCGCGGACCAGGATCACCGGCACGCGCATGACGCGCGCGAGCCGCGCGCACACGCCGCCGATCAGCGGCGGCGCGATGCGCTCAGTCACGGCGGGTGAGCCCGGCGGTGAGCAGGACGACGCCGACGGTCGCCAGCAGCGCCGGCGCGGCGTAGTCGAAGCGCAACGTCAGCGTGCCGGTCGTGTGGAGCAGCAGCAGGACGCCGAGCGCGGTGAGCGCGGCGCCCGCCACCACGGAGACGGGATCAACCTTCACAGCCCGTCCGGGCCCGCGGCCCGTAGCCGCTGTCGGTGGGGGTGCGGTTGACCTGCAGCTCGCCGACGCCGCCCCTGAGGTGGACGCGCACGACGGGCTGGCCTGCGGCGGCGATCCCGCCGCGCTCGGCGTCGACGTCGACGCCCTCGTTGACGCGGCCGAGCAGGTCGACCGCACCGATCCCGGCGTGGCCGTCGGCCTGCACGCAGACGCCCCGCGGGACGGTCACCTGGACCCGGCCGACGCCGACGCGCGCCGTCACGTCGACCTGCTGGGCGCCGTCCGGCCGCAGGTCGCGGAGGTCGAGGCTCAGCTCACCGGCGCCGAGGCGGTAGACGGGACGCAGCTCGGACACGGAGGCCGGACGGTACTCCCGGTCCCCGACACCGCCCTCGAGCTTGAGGTCGGCGGCCTCGACGACGGTGGCGGGG
Source organism: uncultured Solirubrobacteraceae bacterium (assembly GCA_963740765.1). Classification (GTDB taxonomy): domain Bacteria; phylum Actinomycetota; class Thermoleophilia; order Solirubrobacterales; family Solirubrobacteraceae; genus DATLGB01. The sequence continues at coordinate 149,752 of CAVUFN010000016.1, forward strand.
AGGGCCAGCATCAGCGCGGGAAGCACGAGCCAGCGCGCGCCGCCCCGGACCCCGCCGACGATCAGCGCCACGCCGGCCGCGATGACGCAGATGGCGACGACCGTGCCGGCCCCGAACGCCGCGGCCACGCCGGCGCCGATGCCGATCGCGACCGACCCGGCGATGGCCACGACGACCAGCGACGCCCGCACCAGGCGCGGATCGGCCTTGCCGCCGAACAGCCGCCAGACGAGGACGCCGATCGCGGCCGGGACGACCAGGACGAGCGCGCCGCCGCCGGCGAAGGGGAACGAGATCAACGCGACGATGGCGATCGTCGCGATCGCGACCTTCGACCTGGTGGGCAGCGGCGCGGAGCCCTCCTGCGCCGGCATCACGAACACGCCGACGGCGTAGACGGCGAGCCCGAGCCCGCCGACGAAGGCCAGCACCGCGAACGCGATGCGGACGAGGGTGGCGTCGAGGCCGAAGTAGTCGGCAACACCGCCGGCGACACCGGCGATCCGGCGCTCACCGGCCGAGCGCTGCAGGCGGCGGGGGGAGGGAGACTCGGGGGAGGTCATGGCACGCATGCTGCCGCGCCGGCCGTCCCCTGCCTATCGGGAATGCCCCTTAGGGACCCGCCCGTGTCGCCTACGGGTGGCTATATCCACCGCTACGCGACACGCGCGCGGATGGTGGCGGCGATCTCGGGGTGGCCGCCGTGCTGGGCCCAGCCGGCGCAGTCGCCGTAGCCGTGACCGTCGAAGAGCGTGGGGTCGGCGCCCGCGTCGAGCAACAGCTCGACCGCCGCGGCCTGCCCCGACTGCGCGGCGATGTGCAGCGCCGTCACCGCCCGACCGTGAGAAGGACCACCGAACGACGACCGCCCATCGACCGCAGCGCCCCGCTCCAGCAGTTCCCTCATCGCTGCAGTGGCACCCGTCGCCCCCGCCCAGACCAGGGCGGTCCCGCGATACACGTCGGCTTCCAGCGCAGCACCAGCATCCAACAACGCACCCACCGCCCGATCCGACCGAGCCGCCCAGCACAACGCCTCGTCCAGCACCTCCTGCGGATCATCCGACGGTGCCCACTCCGGGAACCCCGAGTGCGGCCGGTAGAAGCCACGGTGACGGCCCGCCATAGCGGTCCCGATCACCTTCTCCATCAGTGCCGCGTCCCCGACACCCGCCGCGACCCTGAGGTTGCGCGGCAGCGGTCCAGCCTCCAACAGCACCTCCGTCACCGCGCGGTTGCCCCAGAACAGCGCCGCCACCAGTGCCGTCCCACCGTCGCCGCGCGCGAACAGGGAGGCGTCCGCTCCCGCGTCGAGCAACAGCCGCGCGAACTCCGGCTGGTCCGAGTAGCCCGCCTGGTGCAGCGGCGTCCACCCGTGCGCATTGCCGTGCGACGGGTCCGCGCCCGCTTCGAGCAACAGCGTGACCGTGCGCTCGTCACCCGCCGCCGTCGCCATCCCGAGCAGGTCGTTGCCGTTCGTCCCCTCCTGCCGTGCGATCTCCGGGTGCGCCTCCAGCTCCGCGCGCAGCGCATCGACATCGTGCCCCTCCAAGGCCCGGTACGCCCGCGCGAACGGCTCGCGGTCGAGGTGAGCGACCCGCTCGACCAGCGCGTCCCAGCTTTCACACCCGTGCCGGGCGGCGACGGCCTGCCGGTCGACCCGGCCGTGCAGCCCACGCGCCCGGTCGTCGTAGTACTCGATCTCGGCGTGGAACGGCTGCCACACCCTGCCGATGATGCCCTACTCGTTGGTGATCGGCCAGGGGAGCCTGTTGATGAACCACTTGGGCGCGGACTGGCCGGTCTTGTGGCGCTTCCACTCGCAGTGCTTGTACTTGTACCGCTTCATCGGCCGCGGGAGGTAGACCGCGTCGCGGCCCGGGCCGCAGTCGATCGTGCCGTGGCCGTAGAGGGCGTGGATGACGTCGTTCCCGGCGCCGCCGACGATGTGGTTGCGGCCGTGGCTCGGGTAGATGAAGTCGGGCCCGTCGCCGCCCGTGAGGTGATCGGTCTGCTTGGAGGTCTGTTCCGTCGGCTTGTAGTCGCCCCACAGGACGTCACCGTGCGGGCCGGCGAAGATCGAGTCGTTCCCGTGGCCGCCGAGCAGCCGGTTGTGGCCCGGCTCGTTCGTGACCACGTAGCCGCTCTCGCGCTCGACGAAGCGCGGCAGGCACGAGGACGAGGCCTTGTGCTCCGTGTCGCAGCTGTAGCTGGCGTCGCGGCCGCCGAACGGATCCATGCCGGGCCGCGCGTCGAGTGGCCGGCCGGAGTCGTTCTTGTTCATCAGCAGCATCCCCGGCGTACGCGGCGGCCAGCCGGTGTGATCGGCCAGGCCGAAGGAGGGCGCGCACAGGCCGACGAAGGCGAGCAGGGTGAGGCGGAGGACCATCTTCATCACGGCGTGCATCGGCGTCGTTGTCAGGCCTGTCAAGCCCGCGACGCGTGCATGGGTCACTCGGCCAGGCCGCTGTGTCAGTGCGCTTACGCGTCGGACGGCACGAGCCAGAGCCCGCCGAGCGGCGGCAGGGTGAGCTCGGCGGAGAACGGCTGACCGCCCCAGGGGATCGGCTCGGCGATCACGCCGCCGTAGTTGCCGGTGTCCGATCCGCCGTAGTGCGTCGAGTCGGTGTTGACGGCCTCGATCCAGCGGCCTGCGCGGGGCAGCCCGACGCGGTACCCGTGGTGCGGCACCGGCGTCAGGTTGAGCACGGTGGCGACGACGTCGGTGAAGTCCCTCGAGGTGCGCGCGTACGCGACGACGGAGCGCTCCGCGTCGTTGGGCTCGAGCCAGTAGAAGCCCTCGCCCTCGAAGTCGTTGTCCCACAGCGCCGGCCGCTCGCGGTAGACGCGGTTGAGGTCGCGGACGAGCTTCTGCAGGCCGGAGTTGAGCGGCTGCTCGACCAGGTGCCAGTCGAGCGACCGCTCGTGGCTCCACTCCTGCTCCTGGCCGAATTCCTGGCCCATGAACAGCAGCTTCTTGCCGGGGTGTGACCACATGTAGGCGTACAGCGCGCGCAGGTTGGCGTGCTTCTGCCAGTGGTCGCCGGGCATCTTCGTGTAGAGCGACCCCTTGCCGTGGACGACCTCGTCGTGCGACAGCGGCAGGATGAAGTTCTCCGTGAAGGCGTAGACCAGCGAGAACGTCAGCGCGTGGTGGTGCCAGCGGCGGTACAGCGGGTCCTGCTGGAAGTAGTCCAGCGTGTCGTGCATCCAGCCCATGTTCCACTTGAAGCCGAAACCGAGACCGCCCAGGTACGTCGGGCGGGACACGCCCGGCCACGCCGTGGACTCCTCGGCCGCCGAGATCGAGCCGTCGCCCCGGGCGTACAGGGACTCGTTGAGCTGCTTGAGGAAGCCGACCGCCTCGAGGTCCTCGTTGCCGCCGTGCTCGTTGGGCACCCACTCGCCGGCCTCGCGGGAGTAGTCGAGGTAGAGCATCGAGGCGACGGCGTCCACGCGCAGGCCGTCAGCGTGGTACTCGTCGAGCCAGAACAGGCCGCTGGAGACGAGGAAGTTGCGGACCTCGTTGCGGCCGAGGTTGAACTCGAGCGTCCCCCACTCCGGGTGCTCGCCGCGGCGCGGGTCCTCGTGCTCGTAGAGCGCCGTGCCGTCGAAGCGCGCCAGCGCCCAGTCGTCCTTGGGGAAGTGCGCCGGGACCCAGTCGAGGATCACGCCGACGCCGTTCTGGTGCAGGCGGTCGACGAAGACCTTGAACTCGTCGGGCGTCCCGTAGCGCGGGGTCGGGGCGAAGTGCGAGGTGACCTGGTAGCCCCACGACCCCTCGAACGGGTGCGCCATCACCGGCAGCAGCTCGACGTGGGTGAAGTTCATGTCGGCGACGTAGGCGCTGAGCTGGTCGGCGAGCTCGATGTAGGACAGCTGCTCGTTGTCGAGCGTCCGCTTCCACGACCCCAGGTGGACCTCGTAGATGGACATCGGTTGCGCGAGCTGGTCGGTCGCCTCGCGCTTGGTCATCCACTTGCGGTCACCCCAGTCGTGGTCGGAGGCGTGCACCACCGATGAGGTCTCGGGCGGGTGCTCCGCCGCGCGGGCGTACGGGTCGGCCTTCAGGCGCAGCTCGCCGGACTGCGTGCGGATCTCGAACTTGTAGGTCTCGCCCGCCCCGGCGCCCGGGACGAACAGCTCCCAGATCCCCGACGAGCCGAGCGCGCGCATCGGGTGCAGCCGCCCGTCCCACGAGTTGAAGTCCCCCACCACGGCGACGTTCGCCGCCGCGGGCGCCCACACGGCGAAGCTCGTCCCGGCGACGCCGTCGATCGTGCGCACGTGCGCGCCGAGCTTCTCGTAGAGCTCCTCGTGGCGGCCCTCGCCGGCCAGGTACACGTCGAGCTCGCTCAGCGTGGGCAGGAACGCGTAGGGATCGCGCAGCGTGAAGGTGTTGCCATCGGGATAGGCGACCTCGAGCTCGTAGTCCAGGGGCAGCTCGGCGCCGGCGACCATCGCCTCGAAGACGCCCGCGGAATGGACCTGCTCGGCGGCCGTGTCGACGGGCGGGCGGGCCATCGTCCGGACCGTGACGCGCTCGGCGGAGGGCCGGAACGCACGCACGACCACCCCGCCGTCAGCGGGGTGCGCGCCGAGCACGGCGTGCGGGTCGGCCGTGCGGCCGTTGACCAGAGCCTCGAAGTCCATCCGTGTCAGCTTTACCGGATGGGGGCCGGTGAAACGTGCGGCCGCCTCAAGCACACGGCCGGTAGTGTCGATCTTCAAGCCATGCGCGGGAAAATCCTCACGGTCGAGGACGACGCGGCGATCCGGATGCTGATCGTCTCCGTGCTCGAGGCCGACGGCCACGAGCTGTTCGAGGCGGCCGACGGACTGCAGGCGCTGCCCGTCGCCAGGGAGTGCCGGCCCGACGTCGTCCTGCTCGACATCGGGCTGCCCGGCCAGGACGGCTTCGCGGTCCTGGACGAGCTCAAGGCCGACGCGGAGCTGCGCGAGGTCCCCGTCCTGATGGTCACCGCGTGGGCGGATCCCGAGCTGGTCGGCCGCGCGCTGGACCGCGGCGCCGCGGGCTACATCCGCAAGCCGTTCGACATCGAGGACCTGGGCTCGCAGGTCGGCCAGGCGCTGTCGGGCGACATCCGCGGCCAGGCCGCCCGGCAGCGCCTCGCCGACGAGATCGACACGCTCGTCGCCGACGAGCAGGACTTCGCCGTCGTCGTCGCCACCGTCGACGCCGACGCCGAGGACGCCCTCGTCGCCGCCGGGCACCGCTTCGGCGAGCGGCTCCGGGGCGACACCGTCGGCGGTCGCTGGAGCGACGACACCTTCGTCTTCGTCGCCCCCGGCGCCGGCCTGCACGCCGCGGGCGAGCTCGCCGAGGAGCTGCTGCACTCGCTCGCCGAGCGGCCGCTCAGCACCGTGCGCGCGGGGCGGCTCACGGCGTCCTTCGGCGTCGCCGAGGCCAAGCGCGGCGAGCCGGGCACGGACCTCCTCGGCCGCGCCTCCGAAGCGTTGCGCACCGCGGGCACCAACGCCGTCCGCCTCGCGGTCTAGGTCCGCACGCGCGGGTCGACCCGCGCGAGCACGAGGTCGCCGATGAGGTTGCCGGCGACCACGTAGATCACGGTCACCGTGACCAGCCCCTGGATGGCGATGAAGTCGACGTTCTGGATCGAGTCCTGCGCCAGCCGGAACGAGCCGGGCAGGTTGAACATCCGCTCCACGATCGCCGCGTTGAGGATCATCACGTTCATGCTCGCCCCCGCGTACGCGCTCACGCTCGCGTAGGCGAACGGCAGCGCGTGGCGACGCAGCGCGCGCTCGTCCGTGACGCCCTTGGCGCGGGCGGTGCGGACGGGGTCGTCGTCCAGCGCCTCCGTCGTCGCCGACGTCGTCAGTCGCAGGACCGCGCCCGCGACGGGCAGCGCGATCGCCAGCCACGGCAGCCACAGCCCGTGCAGCCAGGCGAGCGGATCCTCGGCGAGCGGCCGGTACACCCCGGCGTCGGTGACGAACGGCAGCTGGAACTTCCCGCCGCCCGAGCCGAAGTAGACGACGACCACGGCCGCCGTCGTGTAGACCGGCGCCGCGAGCGCCAAGGCGCCCAGGCCGCGCACGGCGGCCGCGCGCCTGGAGCCGGGGCGCTTGGCGATCTGGGCACCGGCCAGCAGCCCGAACCCCACGCCGACGGCGAATCCGCCCAGCAGCAGGGCGACGTCGACGGGGACGCCCTCGCTGAGGACGTCGGAGACCTCCCGGGCACCGAACTGGTTGAGCCGGCCGAAGTCACCGTGCAGGAAGACGGCGTCGAGATAGTCGCGCAGCTGCGGGACGACCGGGCCACCGATGTAGATCGCGGTGAAGTACGCGAACGACAGCGACGGCACCAGCACCACCAGCACCGCAGCGCCGAACAACCGCCGCACCACGTACCAACCCATGCCTGAGGGATGCCCTCCGGCCGCGAGCCGTGTCTACTCGATGGGCTCGTCGAGCAGGCGGGCGATCGCCGCGACCGGGATCGGGACCCAGTCGGGGCGGTTGTTGAGCTCGTAGCGCAGCTCGTAGATCGCCTTCTCCAGCTCGTGGATCGAGAGCAGCTTGGAGATGGCGGCCTCGCCAGCGGGCATCAGGGCCGGCTCGATGGTGGCGAAGTAGCCCGACAGGAACGACGAGCGCGCCTCGGCCTCCCAGTTCTCGGGCAGCTCGGCGGCCGACGCGGCGTAGGCGAACGAGCGCAGCATGCCGGCGGTGTCGCGCAGCGGGGAGCGCTTGCGGCGGCGCTCGGGCAGCGAGCGGGCGGGCTCGCCCTCGAAGTCGAGGATGATCCAGCCGTCGGAGGCGAGCAGGGTCTGGCCGAGGTGGTAGTCGCCGTGGTGGCGGATCAGGCGCCCGCCGGCGCTCTGGTGGGAGAGCATCCGCAGCCGCTCGCGCAGCTCCTGGCCGCGGCCCAGGATCGGCCGCGTCGCCTCGTTGTCGTCGCGCAGGTCCAGGAAGGCGCGCTCGATCTCCTCGTCGATCGTCGCCGTCAGCAGGCCCAGCGCCTCGTCGCCCGGCTCCTCGGGAGCGAAGTCCGGGTCGCTCATGTCCGAGGCGAGGACGGAGTGCAGCCGGCCGGTGACCTCGCCGAGCTCGTGGGCGCGCTCGAGGAACACGGCCGGCTCCGAGAGCGCGAACTCCCAGCCGTCGCGCCCGTCGGCGACGAAGCGCTGCAGGACCCCGAGGGTCGCCTCCATGCGCTCGCCGGCCAGCTCGTACCAGCCCGCCAGCGCGGCGATGTTCTCGAAGCCGTGCGACTGCAGGAAGCGCAGCATCTCCAGCTCGGGGTTGTCCCCCGGCAGCAGGCGCCGGAAGACCTTCAGCGCGAGGGCGTCGTCGACGACGATCGTCGAGTTTGACTGTTCTGCGCCCATCGCCCGGATCGGCGCGTCGGGGCTCGGTGCGGGCAGCGCGCCCGTCCAGTGGAAGTGCACCGCGTCCCGGCTCGCCCCCTCCGCCATCAGCTTGACGAGCGGCGCGGCGCGCGAGGGCTCGGTCAGCGCGTCGAGGTCGTCCCCCTCCACCAGCAGCTGGTAGAGGTCGTGGACGCCCGAGTTCAGGCGCGCCTCGGCCAGGGCCAGCGACAGCCCGTCGGCCAGCGGCACGACGTCGAGCACGCCGAAGTGCGCCATGTCGGCGGCCTTGGCCCCGAACCAGCGCTGGTCGCGCATCCAGGTGCCGAGCACGTCGGAGTCGACGGTCGTCAGATCAACCACGCGTTTCCTCCTCCTGCTTGAGCAGGAACCAGTAGAAGCCGCGCGGGGCGAGCGTCAGCAGATAGGGCAGCTGGCCGATCGCCGGGAAGCGCGTGCGGCCGAACATCTCCTCCGGGAAGCGCCCCTCGTATTCGGAGAGGTCGAGCTCCACGGCCTGCGCGGTGCGGCCCAGGTTGTGGACGCACAGCGCGATGTCGTCCTCCCACTTGCGCACGTGGGCGAAGATCCGGTGGTTGGACGCGGGCAGCGGCTCGTAGGTCCCCATGCCGAAGACCGGGTGGTCCTTGCGCAGCCGGATGAAGCGGTGCAGCCAGCGCAGCAGCGACGTCGGCGTGCGCAGCTGCGCTTCCACGTTGACGGCCTGGTAGCCGTACACCGGGTCCATGAGCGGCGGGGCGTACAGCTGCGCGAAGTCGGCGCGCGAGAAGCCGCCGTTGCGGTCCGGCGTCCACTGCATCGGGGTGCGGACGCCGTCGCGGTCGCCCAGGAAGATGTTGTCCCCCATGGCGATCTCGTCGCCGTAGTAGAGGACCGGCGAGCCGGGCAGGCTGAAGAGGATCGCGTGCATCAGCTCGATGTCGTCGCGGCCGTTGTCGAGCAGCGGGGCGAGCCGGCGCCGGATGCCCACGTTGATCTTCATGCGCGGGTCCTTCGCGTACTCCGTGTACATGTAGTCGCGCTCCTCGTCCGTGACCATCTCGAGCGTCAGCTCGTCGTGGTTGCGCAGGAACAGCCCCCACTGGCAGTTGTCCGGGATCGCCGGGGTGCGGTCGAGGATCTCGTAGATCGGCCCCGCGTCCTCGCGGCGCATGCCCATGAACATGCGCGGCATGACCGGGAAGTGGAAGGCCATGTGGCATTCGTCGCCGTCGCCGAAGTACTCGACGACGTCCTCCGGCCACTGGTTGGCCTCCGCGAGCAGGACCTTGTCCGGGTACTCGGCGTCCACCGTCTTGCGCACGAGCTTGAGGAACTCGTGCGTCTCCTCGAGGTTCTCGCAGTTGGTGCCCTCGCGCTCGTAGAGGTACGGGACCGCGTCGAGCCGGAAGCCGTCCAGCCCGAGGTCGAGCCAGAAGCGCAGCGCGTCGAGCATCGCGTCGTGGACGGCGGGGCAGTCGTAGTTGAGGTCGGGCTGGTGACCGAAGAAGCGGTGCCAGAAGTACGCGCCGCGGACGGGGTCCCAGGTCCAGTTGGAGACCTCGGTGTCGGTGAAGATGATGCGGGCGTCCGAGTAGCTCGCGTCCGTGTCCGACCACACGTACCAGTCCTTGTACGGGTTGTCCTCGCCGCCCTTGCGCGACTCCTGGAACCAGTGGTGGTCGTTGGACGTGTGGTTCATGACGAGGTCGGCGATCACCCGCATGCCGCGCTGGTGGGCCGCCTCGAGGAACTCGCGGACGTCGTCGATCGTCCCGTAGTCGGGGTGGACGTGCTCGTAGTCGGCGATGTCGTAGCCGCCGTCGCGGAGCGGCGACGCGTACATCGGCAGCAGCCAGATGCAGTCGACGCCGAGCCACTCGAGGTAGTCGAGCTTCTCCGTCAGGCCCCGGAAGTCGCCGGAGCCGTCGGCGTTGCCGTCGTAGAAGCCGCGCAGGTGGATCTCGTAGAAGACGGCCTTCTTGAACCAGAGGCTGTCGGACTCGAACCAGTGCCCGGGCGTGTGGGTCTGGGTGCGGGGAGCGAGGTCAGTCAAGGGTGAAGAGGTGCGCGACGCGGTACGTCGGATCCAGACGAACGTAGTTGCGGCCGAGGTTCCAGTCGTAGCGCTCGCCGCTGAGCAGGTCGCGGACACCGAAGCTCGGGGGCAGCCCGAGCTCGTAGGGGACGATGGTGACGCCTTCCTGCGCGTGGTGCGGATCGAGGTTGACGACGGCCAGGACGACGTCGTCGCCCTGGCGTTTGGCGAAGCCGAGCAGCGCCTCGTTCTCCGTGTCCAGCCAGAAGAGGTTGGCGAGACGCTGGAGCGCGGGGTGCTCCCGGCGGATCGCGTTGAAGCGCCCGATGAACGGGAGCATGTCGCCGTCGAGCTTGCGGTCCTTGAGCTCGTACTTCTCCGAGTCGGCGTACTCCTCCGAGCCGGGCGCCACCGGGACGTTCTCGTAGTGCTCGAAGCCGGAGTAGATCCCGTAGGTCGGGCTCAGCAGGCCGGCGAGCAGCAGCCGGATGTAGAAGGCCGGGATGCCGCCGTGGACGAGGTACTCGTTGAGGATGTCCGGCGTGTTGGCGAAGAAGTTGGGCCGGAAGTAGTCGCGCTCCGGGCCGTGGGCGAGCTCCTCCATGTACTCGCGCAGCTCCCAGCGAGCGTTCTTCCAGGTGAAGTACGTGTAGGACTGGTTGAAGCCGATCTTCGCCAGCTCCTGCATCACCTTGCGGCGGGTGAACGCCTCGGCGAGGAAGAGCACGTCCGGGTCGTCCTTGCGGATCTTCGCGATCAGCCACTCCCAGAACCCGAACGGCTTGGTGTGCGGGTTGTCGACGCGGAAGACCTTGACGCCGGCGTCGACCCACTGGCGCATGACGTCGTAGAGCGCGTTCCAGAGCCCTTCCCAGTCGTCCGTGTTCCAGTTGACGTTGTAGATGTCCTGGTACTTCTTGGGCGGGTTCTCGGCGTACTTGAGCGTCCCGTCGGGACGGCGGTTGAACCACTCGGGATGCTCGGTCAGCCAGGGGTGGTCGGCGGAGCACTGGACGGCGAAGTCGAGCGCGATGTCCATGTCGAGCTCGGCCGCCTTGGCGGTCAGGGCCTTGAACTCCTCCATCGTGCCGAGGTCGGGGTGCAGCGCCTCGTGGCCGCCGATGTCGTGGTGTCCGATGGCCCACGGCGAGCCGGGGTCGTCCGGGCCGGGGGTGAGCGTGTTGTTGCGGCCCTTGCGGTTGGTCTCCCCGATCGGGTGCACCGGCGGCAGGTAGACGACGTCGAAGCCCAGCTCCTTCAGCTCCGGGAGCTGCTCCGCGACGCCGGTGAAGCCGCCCCACGAGCGCGGGAACAGCTCGTACCAGGTGGAGAACCGCGCCCGCTCGCGGTCGACCTCGACGGTCTGGACCGGCTCGAGCGTGGTCGACTCGTGGCGCGGCTGCTTCTCCCGCATCGCCGCGAACAGCTCGGTGCCCAGCATGGCGTCGATGTCGCGGCGGGCCTCGAGCCCGACCGCCTCGACCATGCGCGCGCCCTCTTCCAGCTCCGAGGACAGGTCGGGCTCCCCGAAGGCGACCTTGCGCTCCAGCTCCTCGCGCCAGGCCGCGAAGGGGTCCACCCACGCCTCGATCGTCCACTCGTAGCGGCCGAGCTTGTCGACCGGGAACGCGCCCGCCCAGCGGTCGCCGCGGACGTGGGCGTCGGTGTGGTGCAGCGGCTGCTCGAGCCACTTGCGGGTGCGCGCCGGCCGGTACTTGACGACGGCGCGCAGGACGTCATGGCCGTCGCGGAAGACGTCGGCGCTGACCTCGACGCGGTCGCCGATGATCGCCTTGGACGGGAAGCGGCCGCCGTCGATGCTCGGGGCAGGGGCCTCGATGACGATCCGGGAGGGAGCAGGCACGTCACGGAAGCCTGCCCGATCCGCCACGCCGAAAACGTCCGCCCCGGCCTGCGAAGCTGGGCACCGATGGAGTTCCCCCGAGCCAGCGGCGTGCAGCTGCACCTCACCTCGTTGCCCGACGGCCGCCTCGGCCCGTCGGCGTACGCGTTCGTGGACTGGCTGGCGGCCGCGGGCCAGTCGGTGTGGCAGATGCTGCCCTTGGGGCCGCCCGATCGCTACGGCTCTCCGTACAAGTCCGCGTCGGCCTTTGCGGCGTCTGCCGCCCTGCTCGCCGATCGGGAGGCTCGGGTCACCGAGGAGGAGGTAGCGGCATTCCGTCGCCGCAACGCCTACTGGCTCGATTCGTGGCCCGACGTGGAGGACCAGGTGCGGTTCGAGCGCGAGTGGGCGGCGCTGCGGTCCTACGCGAACGAGCGCGGCGTGCGGCTGATGGGTGATGTTCCGATCTACGTGGCGCCGGGCTCGGCGGACTCCGAGACGTGGCCGCAGTTCTTCCGCTCCGACGCGGTGGCCGGCGTCCCGCCCGATGCCTACGCGCAGACCGGCCAGCTGTGGGGCAACCCGCTGTACGACTGGGACGCCTTGGCCGCGGACGGCTATCGCTGGTGGACCGAGCGCTTCCGCCGCACCTTCGCCCAGTTCGACCTCGTCCGCGTCGACCACTTCCGCGCCTTCTCCGCCTTCTGGGAGGTCCCGGCGGACGCGGAGACGGCGATGGACGGCCGCTGGGTCCCGGGCCCGGGCCGCGCGCCCTTCGACGCCGCCGCCGCCGAGCTCGGCGAGCTGCCCGTCGTCGCAGAGGACCTCGGCGACATCGACGATCCGGTGCTCCAGCTGCGCGACGCGCTCGGCTTCCCGGGCATGGCCGTCCTCCAGTTCGCCTTCGATCCCGACGACACCGAGCACGGCACCCACGAGCCCGCCAACCTCGTCGAGCACCAGGCCGTCTACACGGGCACCCATGACTCGGACACGGTGGTCGGCTGGTGGGGCGACCTCGAGGAGCCGCGCCGCGCCAACGCCCGCGCCGCCTTCGCCGACCCCGGCGCGCCCGTCCACCAGTCGATGATCCGCCTCGCCTGGGACGCTCCCTCCCGCCTCGCCATGACCCAGGTCCAGGACATCCTCGGCCTCGGCTCGGAGGCCCGCATGAACGTCCCCGGCACCCAGGGCCGGTCGTGGAAGTGGCGCCTGGAACCGGGCGCGCTCACCGCCGACCACGCGTCCTGGCTCCGCGACCTCACCCTCGCCGCCGGCCGTGCCGTCTCCCACCCCGGGTCAGGGTGACGATCGTCAGACGCGGGCTGGTCGCGCTGGGGGACTCGATCACGCGCGGACGGGGCGGCGCGCCGGCGCTCGGCGTCCACCCCCAGTCATGGGCCCAGTGGGTGGCGGAAGCGCTCGAGCTGCCGTTCACCAACCTCGCCGCCGACGGCGCCACCGCGCCCGATGTCCTCAACCACCAGGTCCCCCGCCTGAGCGGTCCCTACGACCTCGCCACGCTTTACATCGGAGCCAACGACGCCCGCGGGCAACTCGATCCCGCCACCTACGCCAGCACCCTCCACTCCATCATTGATGCAGTGAAGAACCAGGCGGACCGAACCCTCGTGCTCACGGTCCCCACCGACCTCGGAAGGCCACGGGCGGGCAACGACGTGACGAGGGTGAACGCGATCCTGCGGGCACAGGAGGGAGTGACGCTGTGCGAGCTCGAGGACTTCAAGGGCGCCCGGGTCGTCCTCCCCGACGCCGTCCACCCCACCTCCCCGGGCATGGTCGAGATCGCCAACCGCGCCCTCGCCGCCCTGGGTTCGAGCCACCGTGTCGACGCCGGCGAGCGCGACGACCTCGCCGCGCGAGCCCGCTACGCGCGCTGGTACGCCTGGCAACACCTGAGGGACCGCAGGCGCCGGTGGGTCGAGCGCTGACCACCGTCGAGATCGCGCCGGACGCCGTTGTCGGCGCGGGGACCCGCTTCCACGTCGAGGGCGAGGGGCGGGTGACGATCGGCGCGGGAGCGCGGCTCGGCGAACGGTGCGTGATCCTCTGCCACGCGAGCGTGACGATCGAGGCCGGCGCGGTGCTCGGCGACGACGTCGTCCTGGTCGACTTCGCCCACCGCCACGACGACCCGGAGACGCCGGTGCGCCATCAACGCCTCGACGCGCGGCCGATCGTCGTCGGCGCGGGTGCGGTGGTCGGCCACCGGACCGTGATCGAGGGCGGCGCGAGTGTGAAACCGGGCACCGTGGTCCCTCCGACGACCGTGGTCGTACCTACACTGGAACCATGAACAGTGAGCGCGCACAGGCCTACGGCCGCATCGTCGCGACCATCGAGGAGATCGGGGCGACCAAGCTCCTTCCGAACGAGGTCGAGCGCATCCGTGCGGCCGCGGACACCCTCCTCTTCTCCGAGGACCTCGACACCCCCGGCGCCCGCGAGGCGCTCGAGGACGCCGAGGCGCTCGCGCACGCGCTCGTGGAGTCCGACCGCTGGACCGACGAGCGCGCCCAGCGCCTCTTCGACGACCTGGCCTCGACCGGCCCGGTCGCCCACGTGCACTGAGCCCCGCGGCGACGCGCCCGCCCGCCGCTTCGGGGTCGCGCTCGTCGCCTAAGACCTTCGTCCAGTCAGTAGCTGGATCCTTGTGCCATTGGGCACACTGTGAGGCGTGCAAGGGGCAAGGATGTCCATGCGAGTGAAGCGCCAGCTGCCGTTCGCCATCATCGGCACGGCCCTGGTCGTCGTGCTGCCGGCGCTCGTCGCGGCGCTGCTACCCGCCGGCCCGCTCCTCACCATTCCCGCCTGCGTGGGGCTGAGCCTCGCGATCTCGGCCGCCGCCAGTGCCCTGTGGCGGCGCCTGCCGCAGTCGTGCGACATCCTCTTCTCCGACCTCATGCTGTGGGGCTGGCTGCGGCGCCTGCGCACGGAGCGCCGCCTCGAGCACGTCGAGACATTCGTGGCCGGGGGCCGCGGGCCGGTCGAGGCGATCCGCTCGCTGCGCGGGCTGCAGCGCGTCACCGACATGCTGGAGAGCCGGGACGCCTACACGCGCCGTCACTCGCACCGGGTCACGCGCCACTGCGAGGGCATCGCCCGCGAGCTGGGGCTGGACGAGGACGAGATGTCCCAGGTCCGCACCGCGGCGGCGTTGCACGACATCGGCAAGTTCTTCACGCCGCGCGAGGTCCTCAACAAGCCCGGCCGGCTCACCGCTGCGGAGTTCGCCATCGTCCAGCGCCATCCGGACGACGGCGCGGACCTGGTCAAGGGCGTCGTCGACGACGCCGTCGTGGACATGATCCGCCACCACCACGAGCGGCTCGGCGGAACCGGCTACCCGGACCGGCTGACCGGCGACGCCATCCCGCTCGGCGCGCGCATCATCGCGGTCGCGGACACCTTCGACGCGATGACCTCGACGCGCGCCTACCGGATCGCGCGCCCGCACGCCAACGCGCTGCGGGTGCTGCGCGAAGAGGCCGGCGTCGCGCTCGACGCGCAGGTCGTCGACGCGTTCCTCGCCTATTACTCCGGCCGCCGCTCAGCGCGCTGGTCGAGCCTCGCCAGCGCCTTCCCGCACCTCGCCACCCCCGTGCGCGAGCTCGCGCTCTCCGGCGGCCGAGCGCTGCCCGCCCTCGGCGCGTCCGCGGCCATCCTCGCGGCGCCCGCCATCAGCGACGGGACGGCGGCGACGCTGAGCCGGTCCGATCGCGACCACCGGGCCGAGACGCGCAGCTCCCCAGCCCAGGCCGACCGGGTTGCCGCGCTCGAGGCGCTGCTCGCGCGCACGCCCGGTGGTGACGGCGGAGTGACCAGGATCGAGCGCGGGCGCGGCCGCACGTCCGCGCCGCAGGCGCGCCACCGTCCCGGCGTCGGCACCACGGGTGGCGGCGCGCACGGCAACGGCGACGGCAACGACGCCCCGGCCCCGGAAGGCAGCACTCCCGGGTCGTCCTCCGCCGGATCGGGTTCCCCGTCGGGCTCGGGTACCCCGAGCTCCGGCGGCGCCGGCGGGTCGCCCGACCCCACACCGTCCGCGACCGCCGCTCCCACGACCCCCGCCGGCACGCCGGTGGCGCAGAGCCCTGCCCCGCCCGCGGCGTCGCCGCCCCCGTCCGAGCCCGAGGTCCAGGTCGAACCGGTCACGGTGCAGGCGGGCGAGGTGGAGGTCCAGACGCCGGTGATCGAGATCGATCTGCCGGACCCGCCGGTCGACCTCCCGGTCAAACTGCCGCCGATCCACATCGGCCTCCCGTAGAAGAAGGCTTACGGACAGGAACCGGCCGCATTGGCTGGTAGACAGTGGCCCATGGAACGCTTGACGCGCTGGGTCCTCGGGCATCGCAAGCTGGTGGTGGGTGTATGGGTGCTGCTGACGCTCGCCGGCATCGCCACCTCCGGCACCGCCGTCGACCGGATGGACCAGCGCTTCACCGTGCCCGGCCGCGAGGGCTGGGAGACCAACCAGGAGATCGCCAGGACGTTCCGCGGCACGGGCGGGGACACGACGCCGCTGCTCGCCGTCGTGACGGTGCCCGAGGGCAAGCGCGTGGTGCGCAACGACATGAGCGGCGTCGAGGCGGCGCTCAACAAGGCCAACCGCGGCGCCCGCACCGCCGGCTTCGCGTCGACGGGCTCGAACGCGTTTGTCTCCGAGGACGGCCGCACGGCGTTCGTGATCAGCTACCCGCCCCTGGACCCGAAGTCGACCTTCGGCGAGAACGTCGGCGCCGAGAAGCGCGCCCGCGCCGCGGTGAAGGACGTCAGCGTCCAGGGCGCGCCGGTCCACCTGACCGGCTACGACGCGCTGGCGGCGGAGACGGGCGGCGGCGACGGTCCCGGCGTCCTGATCGAGGCGGTCGTCGGCGGGCTTGGCGCGCTGATCGTGCTCGCCTTCGTGTTCGGCTCGCTGCTGGCGATCGTCCCGCTGCTGATGGCGATCCCGGCGATCATGATCTCCTTCCTCGCCGTCCTCGGGCTGACGACGTTCACCGACGTCTCCCCCATCGTCCAGTTCCTGATCGCGCTGATCGGGCTCGGCGTGTCGATCGACTACGCGCTGATCGTGGTGGTCAGATGGCGCGAGGAGCTCGCCCACGGAGCCGAGGGCGACGAGGCGATCGTCAACGCCATGAACACCGCCGGCCGCGCGGTCGTCTTCAGTGGCACGACGGTCGGCATCGGCCTGCTGGCGCTCGTCGTCCTGCCGCTCCCGTTCCTGCGCAGCGTCGGCTACGGCGGCATGCTGATCCCGCTCGTGTCCGTGCTGCTCGCCGTCACCCTGCTGCCGGTCATCCTGCACTCCGTCGGCCGGCGGCTCGACTGGCCGCACCGGCGCACCGACGACAAGGCGTCGAAGGCGTGGACGCGGTGGGCGCAGGGCATCGTCAAGCGCCGCTGGCTGGCCGCCGGCGCGGCGCTGATCGTGCTCGCCGCCCTCGGGGTCGCAGCCCTGGGCATGAAGCCCGGCTTCGCCGACGTCAACACCGTCTCGAAGTCGGGGGACGCCAAGGACGGGCTGATCGCGCTCAACGAGTCCGGCATCGGGTCGGGCGCCCTGCTGCCCCACGAGATCCTCGTGCGGGACGGCTCGCCAGACGGCGTGGTGCAGGCCGTGAGCGAGCTGGACGGCATCCACGGCGCCGTCGCGCCGACGGGCAGCTGGCGAGCGGACGGCGCCAGCGTGGTCGACGCGTTCCCGCGTCCCGACATCTCCACCCAGGCCTCCGACGACCTGCTTCAGGAGGTCAAGGCCGAGGCGCGGGCGGAGGGCGGCCGGGTCGGCGGCAACCCGGCCTCCAACGAGGACTTCATCGACGCCGTCTACTCGTCCTTCCCGCTGATGATCGGCCTGATCGCACTGATCACCTTCGTCCTGCTCGCCCGCGCGTTCCGCTCGCTGCTGCTGCCGGCCAAGGCGGTCGTGCTCAACCTGATCAGCGTGGGCGCCGCCTGGGGCGTCATGACGCTCGTCTGGCAGGAGGGTCACGGCTCGGACGAGATCTTCGGCATCGCCGCCGGCGGATCCCTGACCGGCTGGATCCCGCTGATGGTGTTCGCGTTCCTGTACGGCCTGTCGATGGACTACGAGGTCTTCATCCTCTCGCGCATGCGCGAGGAGTACGACGCCACCGGCTCCACCGACGAGGCCGTCGTGCGCGGCATCGGCCGCACCGGGCGGCTGGTCACGAGCGCCGCGCTGATCCTGTTCCTGGCCTTCGTCTCCATGGCGTCGGGCCCGAACACGGACGTCAAGGTGCTGGCGACCGGCCTCGCCGCGGGGATCCTGCTCGACGCGACCATCGTCCGCGCGCTGCTCGTCCCCGCCGCGGTGTCGTTGTTCGGCAAGTACAACTGGGTCCTGCCGCCGTTCGCGGCGCGCATCCTGCGCGTGGAGCCCTCCCCCGTTACGAGCTGAGCACGAGGTCGCGCTCGGGGACGATGTCCCAGCGGCGCGCAACCTCGGTCAGGCGGGGGTCGAGCGCCCAGCGGTCGGGCTTCTCGTCGCCCTCGTGCTGGGGCGAGGCGCCCTTGAGCGCCATCGAGCCCGTGTTGTCGCCGATCGCGCGGATCTCCTCGATCTCCTCCGGGGCGAGGACGACGCGGGCCGGCACCGCGGCGAGCTCGGCGCGCTTGGCCTCGATGGCCGTCCCGCCCGGTTCCTGGATCAGCGTCGGAGCGACGCAGCTCACCG
This sequence comes from uncultured Solirubrobacteraceae bacterium, assembly GCA_963740765.1. Classification (GTDB taxonomy): domain Bacteria; phylum Actinomycetota; class Thermoleophilia; order Solirubrobacterales; family Solirubrobacteraceae; genus DATLGB01. Next base: position 167,715 of record CAVUFN010000016.1, read on the forward strand.
CGGGGTGGGCGAGGTTCCACTGGCAGGCGAGCTGGAGCGGGGTGAGGCCGTGGCGCTCGGCGATCGGGCGCATGCGCTCGATCCGCTCGGTGCCACGGGCGATCCACCCGTCGGGCCGGAACGCGCGATGGTCGCGCGGGCCCAGCTCCCCCACGTCGCCCCAGAAGAGTCCGCCGTAATCGACGACGCGGGTGATGACCTCGATGCCGTGACGGGCGGCCGCGTCCAGCGCCAGCGCCCCGGGCCACGGCTCGAGCGGGTTGAGGATGAGCATCGCCCAGTCGATCCGCGCACCGAAGCGCTCGAAGCAGTCGATCACGTCGAGCGTGAAGCCGTTGGCGGGACCGGGTGCGACGCCGAGGCGAGTGGTCAGGCCGGCGGCGCGGACGGCCTCCAACGCGTCCCACACCCGCTCGCTCGTGTAGCCGATGCGGTCCGGGTTGTGCAGCAGCAGGAGGTCGAAGGCGTCCTGGCCGAGCCGCTCCAGCGAGCGCTCGGTGGCCATGCGCACGTAGTCGGCGTACCCGTCGGGCCCGCGCAGGCGCGGGTCGGTGAAGCGCGGGAAGCCACGCGGACCGTCGCGCTCGCCCGCGTAGAAGTCATGCCCGATGGCGCCGACCAGCGCGTATCCGTCGCGCGGGACCCCGGCCAGCGCGCGGCCGAGCAGCGTGTCCGCCTCGCCCTGCCCGTAGGTGTCCGCGGTCAGGACGGTCCGGATGCCGTCGCCGGGGCGCAGCACCTGCTCGAGGCGGGCCTCGTCGACGGGCTCCCCGAAGTGCATGAAGCGCCCGCCGCTCCACGTCCCCAGAGCGGTGTGGGTCAGCGCGCTCATCGTTGGTCTGAACCTAGCGGGAGCGGGGAGGGCGGCTTGAGCTCGGACATGCGCAGCAGGGTGGTGATGCGCGCGGCCCCGCCGCGGGCGGCGAGCAGGTTCTGGGTGCGCTGCATCTCGGCGATCGAGCCGGCCACCATCTCCAGCAGCGCGTCCGTCTCCCCCGACACCCAGTCGGCGCGGATGACCTGCGGGATCTCCTGCAGGGCGCGCTCGAGCCGGCGGTGGGACGCCTCGTCGTGGCGGTCGAGCGTCACGGACACGAAGACGCGCAACGGGAAGCCCGCCTCCTCCTGATCGACGAAGGCGGCGATCTTGCGGATGACCCCGCTCTCCTTCAGGCGCCGGACCCGGTTGAGCGTGGCCGCGGGCGACAGCCCGACGATGCGGGCGAGCTCGACGTTGGGGCGGTCGGCGTCGTCCTGGAGCTCGGTGAGCAGCTGGCGATCAATTTCGTCAAGTGAAACAGCCATATGACGAAAGAATATTCGGTCTTAGAACCCGAGAGAGGGTAGATGGCCCGTCGAGACGTAGTGTCGCCGACATGCAGAACCGTCGTGCCTTCGTTGCGCTCACCGTCGCCGGCCTCTCCTGGGGCCTCACCGTCCCGATGACCAAGGTCTTCCTCGGATGGATGGACCCTGCCTGGACGACGGTCGCGCGGTTCGGCCTGGCTGCTCCCGTGCTGGCGTGGTTCGCCCGCCGCCACCTCCGCGCCGCCGCGACACCGCTGATCGCCGCCTGGGGCGCCGCCGGCTTCGGCGCGGTCATCGTGCTGCAGAACGTCGGCATCGCCCGCACGAGCGTCACCCACGCCGCCGTGATCCTCGGCGCCGTCCCGATCCTGGTGGCGCTGGCGACCGCCGCGCTCGGCCAGGCCTCTGCCGGCCCCCGCGCGTGGGCGGGGTTCGCGGCGGCGCTGACGGGCATCGGGCTCGTCGCCGGCTCGGGCGGGCATGCCTCGGCGTCCGGCGACGCGCTGATGTTCGCGTCCGCGGTCCTGTCCGCGGCGATGATCATCGCCCAGACCTCGCTGCTGCCGGGCCGCGACGCCGTCGCCGTCACCGCCGTGCAGATGGCCGCCGCCTCGATCGCGGTCCTCCCCATCGCGCTGATCGCGGGCGCGCCGCCCGTGGGCGCCCCGACCGCGGGGGAACTGGTGGCCGGCCTCGGCCTCGTCACCATCGGCTCGCTGGTCCCGTTCACGCTCTACGCCTACGGGCAGGCGCGCACGAGCGCGGAGGTCGCGGGGGCGTTCGTCAACCTGGAACCGCTGGTCGGCGTCGCCCTCGGCGCCGCCGCCTTCGGGGACCCGTTCGGGACGCTGAGCCTCGCCGGCGGCGTCGCGATCCTGATGGGGATCGCGCTGTCGGCAGCCCCGGACCCGCGCGAGCGCCTGCGTCAATAGCTACCTTTGCCTAGTCCGGATGCGTGTCGGGTAAACAACCGGGTGCCGGTTGCTGATGCAGGCCGGAAGGGGCCGCTACCCCATGGATAGACAACAGTCCGCGTCCGACAGCTCGACCCCGCCCCTCCCGACCCTCCCCCGCCGGGTTCCCGCCGACGGGCGGCTGGGTCGCCTCGCGCCCGACACCGCGCCCCAGCGCGACGCGATCGACGACTTCTGCCGCGCTAGCCGTCCGTGGGCGCTGCGCCAGGCCAAGCGGACGTACCGGCACCTGCCCGTGGCGCTACGCGAGCAGGCCGTCGATCGCGCCTACAACGAGCTGCGGACGCGCACGCCGGGCTCCACCGAGCGGCGCGTCCTCGACCGTGAGCTGGCCGACCGGCTGACGGAGTCGCTGCGCCACGTCCACGTCGGCTGGTGCCTGCACGAGTCCGGCGCGCTGCTAGGCCGGGAGGGGGTCGAGCCCGCCGAGCCCGAGGTGCGCCGCGACGGCCTCGCCGCGTTCATCGACGGTGGCCTCGGCGGCCTGGAGCGCGCCATCCTTCAGCTCGAGATCGGTGCCGGCCGCGACACGCGAACCTCCCGCGCCGCCCTGCGCCTGCACCCGCGCGCCTACACGCAGCAGCGCGAGGCCGGGTTCTCCAAGCTGCGCGACGCGATCTCCGCTCAGGTCATCGGCCGCGCCTGCGCCCAGCACGTCGCCGGCGTCGTCGACGCCGCGATGGGCAACCGCACGGCGATGGAGGAGCTCGCCACCGGCGGGCGGCGCTGCCGCTCCTGCGCCCGCGAGGCCCACGGACTGCGCAGCGTCCTGCACGAGCGCCTCGCCGTCGCCCCGTGGCCGCTGGTGATCAAGCCCGCCGGGCTGCTCGCCGCCAAGGCCGGCGCGCTCGGCGCGATCTTCGGCGGCAAGTCGGCCGGCGTCGGCGGTGCCGGCGCGCTCGTGGCGAGCAGCGGCGGTGGCGCGGGCAGTCTGGCCGCCGGCGTCCTCGCCATCACGGCGCTGGCCACCGGCACCGCGGCCGTCGTCGGCGGCGACGCGGCGACCCCGCGCGAGCGCGCGGCCGGCCACACGCCCGCCGCCCGCACCAGCGCACCCGCGACGACGAAGACGTCCCGAACGACAGCGAAGCCCGTGGCGACGACGGAACGTCGGGGGAGCACGCGCGCCAGGGTGCGTCCCGTTCGTCAGAACCGCGGCAGCGGCACCCCCGCCCCCGTCGCCACGGCGCCGGCCACCGCCTCCGCCGGCGCCACGGCCGCGCCCGCCCAGCCGGCGAGCGAGCCGTCGCAGTCACGCGGCGCCGTCGGCACCGTCACCAAGCCGGTCACGGACGCCGTCGACGCCACCGTCAAGCCCGTCACGGACTCCCTCCCCGAGCCCGTCGCCTCGCCCGTCCAGGGACTGGTCGACGACGCCACCAAGGCGGTCGGCGACACCACGAAGGCCGTGGACACCCTCCTCAACCCCTAACCGCGCCGCGCCTGCGTCGCTCGCTAGCGGCGGCGGAGGCGGGTGACGCGGGGGGCGACCTCGTCGGCGTCCCAGGTGCCCGCCGCCGCCGCGAAGAACCTGGGCGCGTTCGCGCGCCCCGGATCCGCGATCCAGGCCTCGCCGTCCGGCGCGACGATCGCATCGAGCGTGACGAGCAGCGCCTCGACGTTGCGCGCCTCGTAGAGCACGTCGGCCGCGAGGACGAGCGGCGCCGGGGTGAAATCGGGCGGCGCCGACCAGTTCCAGACGCGCGCCTCCAACTCGACGCCGATCCGCTCCGCGTTGCGCTCGAGCAGGTCGATCGCGTCCTGCGCCCAGTCCGTGGCCAGCACCTGCGCCCCGCCCTGGGCCGCCACCAGCGACGGCAGGCCCAGCCCGCAGCCCAGCTCGACGACCCGGCCGCGGGGCGCGCGGGCGCCGACCGCGTCCGCGAGCGCCAGCCCGCTCGGCCACAGCTCGGCCCAGTAGGGCATGAACTCGTCCTCGGCGAACGCCTCCTCGTCCAGGAGCGCCTCCGGATCCGCCGGCATGACCAACGGCAGGATGCGCTCCCCCGCCATGACGTCGCGCTCGACGTATCCTCGCGTCCACATGCGTACGGTTCTAGCCCTTGCCGCGATTGCGCTGGCCGGCTGCGGTGGCAGCTCGGGGGGTTCCAGCGACGGTCCGCAGACCCCCGAGCAGACGTTCGCGGGGACCTGCGGCAGCTGTCACACCCTCTCCGACGCCGGCACGTCGGGCACCTTCGGACCCAATCTGGACGACCTCAAGCCCGACGCGGCGCGCGTGCGCGCCGCGATCGAGGCGGGCCCGGGCGGGATGCCGGGTGGCCTGCTCGACGGCAAGAAGGCGGATGACGTCGCCGCCTACGTCGCCGGCGCCACCGGCGGGTGAGCGCTTAGGCGGGCGAGGTCTCCTTCTCGCGCTCCTTCGGGAGCACGGCGGCCTTGAGGTCGTCCAGCGCCTCGCTCATCGAGTCCGCGAACGACCACGCCTCGTCGACCATGTCCCGGTCGACGACGATCCCGAAGTCGACCTTGTCGCGGTAGCTCATCACGGTGATGTTGAGGCCGACGCCATCGGTGATCACCGACACGGGGTACTGCGCCTCCAGGCGCGCGCCCGCGCAGTAGAGCGGCACGGGCGGGCCAGGGACGTTGGAGATGACCAGGTTCAGCGCGGGGCGGACGCGGCCGGTGACCTCGAGCGCCAGCCGCGACGCGCGGGAGAAGATGGCCGGCGGCAGGAAGTTGGAGACGTCGGTCATCAGCGACGCGGGCAGCCCCTCGTTCTGGCCCTTGGCGCGCTTGAGGATCTTGTGGGCGCGCAGCAGGCGCTCGCGCGGGTCGGCGACGTCGGTCGGGATCGGCAGGATCATCCCGCTGACCTTGTTGCCGAACGTCCCCTGCTCCTCCTTGGTGCGCACGGAGACGGGGACGAGGGCGACGAGCGGCTCGTCGGGCAGCTCACCGCGCTCGAGCAGCCAGTCGCGGACGGCGGACGCGCACAGGGCGACGACGACGTCGTTGACCTTGATGTTCAGCTCGTCCTTGATCGCCTTGATGTCGTCCAGCGCGAGGGAGCCGAACGAGAACCGGCGGTGGGGGCTGATCTTCGCGTTGAAGCGCGTCTTCGGCGCCCGTGACGTGCGCACCTCGACGAGGCCCGCGTCCTTGCTGCCGCCCAGGTTGCGCTGCACCTCGGCGAGCGCGCGCTGCAGCGTCGGGACACCGGGCATCAGCGCCTGGCCGGGCATCGCCGGCAGAGCGGCGAGCGCGGTCGGCAGCGAGCGCATGGCGCGGAAGGGCTGGCGCGGGAGGCCGAGCAGGCCGCGACCGAGCATCTCGAGCTCGGAGGGCCGGCGCTCGGGCGTGAACCCCTTGCCCGGGTTCTGCTCGGCCGGGCAGTCGGCCTCGAGGTCGAACAGCACACCGAGGATCTCGGCGCCGCTGACGCCGTCCACCGCAGCATGGTGGACCTTGGAGAGCATGCCGACGCGGCCGCCCTCGATCCCGTGGATGACGTAGAGCTCCCACAGCGGGCGGCGGCGGTCGAGCGGTCGGGCGAAGATGCGGGCCACGGTCTCGGCGAGCTGGCGGTCGTCGCCGGGCGGCGGGACGGCGGTGTCGCGGATGTGGAAGCCGAGGTCGAAGCGGTGGTCCTCGATCCAGTACGGGTGGTCGAGGCCGAGCGGGACCTTGATCAGCCGCTGGTGGAACGGGGGCAGCTGGTCGATGCGCCCGCCCACGACGGCCGCGACGTCATCGGAGGTCAGCGTCCCGTTCGGAGCGGTCGAGGGATCGAACAGGGCAAGGCCGCCCACGTGCCCGTAGGTGCCGCCCGACTCCATGGCCAGGAACTGCGCGTCCAGGCTCGTCAATTGCTTCATCTGGTCTCCCTCACTCGCTCGCGTTCGAGCCTACCCGGGCCGGACGCTTCAGACGAGGGCGAACCAGGTGACGACCATCGGCTCCTCGTCGGAGAGCCGCCAATCGGGCTCATCGAGGAGAACGGCGATCTCGTCGCGGCAGCCGTCGTAGAAGCGCGCGCGCTCGCTGCGCCACTCGTCGGCCCCGACCGGGTCCCCCGCGGCGGCCGCGGCGGTGTGGTCGTCGACCAGCGACAGCGGCATGACGGCGGTGCGCGTCACCTGCACGCGCGCGTGCGTGCGGCCCGTGTGGTCGCGGACGCTGAGCTGCTGGCCGATGCGCGGCGGACCGCCTTCGAGGTCCCATTCCCGCGCGAGCGAGACGGTGCACTGCTTCGCGCCCGCCTTGACCTTCTCGATCATGGCGAGGCCGTGGCCTCCGTCGCCCTCGTAGCCGAGCTCGATGAACGGGTCGTGCTCGTGCCGGAACGGCGCCAGCGGGATGTCGGCGAACAGCGTCGTCCCCCCGCCGGGCGGGCTGTCGATCGTGAGCGAGCCGCCGAGGGCGCGCACGCGGTCCCCCAGCCCCTGGAGCCCGCTACCGCGCCCGAAGTCGGCGCCGCCGCGGCCGTCGTCGGCGACCGTGACGCGCAGCGACCGCGCGCTGAGCACCGCCTCGACGGTCAGCGCGCTCGCCTCGGCGTACTTGACCGCGTTGGTCAGCGCCTCGGAGACGACGTAGTAGACGGTCAGCTCGATCGGCGCCGGGAGGCGACGGTCGGGCAGGGAGATCACGCGCAGCGGCAGGGCCGACCGGCCGTCGAGCAGCGCCAGCGCGCCGTCGAGCCCGCGCTCGCTGAGGCCGACCGGATGCAGGCCGTGGGCGAGCTCGCGCAGCTCGCGGCCGGCGCCGACGGCCTGCTCGCGCGCCTCGCGGAGGACGGCGACGGCCCGGTCGGGATCGGCGCTGTCGAGCGCGCGCAGCGCGACGTCGACACGCTGGGTGAGCGCGACGAGCTGTTGCTGGACGCCGTCGTGGAGGTCGCGGCCGATGCGCTTGCGCTCCTCGTCGGCCGCCTCGACCACGCGGGCGCGCGAGGCGAGCAGCTCGGCCTCCCGGGCGCGCAGGCGCAGCTCCTGATGACGGCGCTCGATCTCCTCGCCGACCCAGCCCGCGAACACGCGCAGCGCGGTGAGCTCGCGCTCGGAGGCGGTCAGCGGCCCCTGGGTCGTGACCGCCAGGTAGCCCGTGACGTCGCCGTTGGGATCCGTGGCGGGCATCGCGACGTACCCGTTGAGACCGTGCTCGGCGAGGAACTCGTCGCTCGGGAAGGCGCCCGCGACGTCGGTCGGGTAGGTGACGACGGCGCGGTCGTGGATGAGCATGCACGGCGTGCCGTTCAGCGGGTACTCCTCGCCGGCGGGCAGCGCCTGCGGCGGCCAGCAGGCGAGCGCGCGGGCACTCGCACGGTCGTGCACCAGCTCGGACACCCAGCACACGCCGGCGCCGAAGGTCGTGCCGACGGACTCGACGAGCGCGACGAGGAAGTCGTCGCCCACCGCACCTGTGGTCTCCAGCGCGACCGCGGTGAGCAGATCGCGACGCTGCGTGTCCACCGAGCTTGACACGGGGCGGATCTTACGCCGAGCAGCGGAGCGAAATGCGCTTCACCTGCGCGCGGCGCAGGAAGATCCGGCGGCGCTGCCCACCGCACGACAGCATCCAGGCCTCGCGGCGGCCGGCGAGGATGGCGAGCGGGCGCTGCGACGGGTTCACGTGCCAGGCGAAGCGCCCGCTCGCGGGCACGGTGAGCGCGGCCGTGTAGCGCTGGCGGAGCCGGCGCGACCGCCCCTGACGTGGGTTCGAGCCGTCCGTGCCCGTGACGACCCGGGCCGTCGGGTAGCGCACGGTCCGCCGCAGCCGCACCTGCACCCCCGCCGGCGCCTTGCCGCGCAGCACGGCGTGCGTGCGGGGATCGGCGGCAGCCTCCGCGGCGAGCAGCAGCGCGGCGCCCACGCCCGGGTACTGCTGGACGACGCCGCGCTGGAAGGGCGGCTGGAACTCGCCGTAGCCGACCTCGATCGTGAACGCGCTCGTGAACTGGTTGAAGTACAGGCCGTCCTCGGCGGCGCCCGTGATGTCGCTCGGATCGGAGGCGGCCAGCGTGTCGTAGCCGGCGGCGGCGGCCATGCGGCGGGCGAGGGCGACGAAGCCGCCGCGGCCCGGCACCGCGCGCCCCGCCGGCAGGCGCGGCTGGTCCGTGCGGCGGAAGCCGGGCTGGTAGAGGACGCTGCCGCCGTAGCTGTGCACGGCGTCGGCGACGGCGATCGGCTGGGTGGCGGCGAAGTCGCGCAGCGCGCGGCTCTCGGGCTCGGAGAACGGCTCGGGGCCGCGGTAGCGCTCCGACCCAGGGTCGTCGCTCCCGTCCGGACCGCCCCAGTAGGCGCCGAAGTTGCGGTTGAGGTCGACGCCCGCGGCGTTCGTCCGCCGCAGCGGCTCGACGGTGCGGCTGAGGACGAAGCCGTCCGGGTTCAGCACCGGGAACAGGAACGTGCGCGTGCGGGCGCGCACGGCGGCGAACCGCTCCGAGCCGTCCGTGGCGAGCTGGCGCGCGAACTCCATCACCATCTCGCCGGAGGTCCACTCGCGCCCGTGGACCAGGCCGACCGCGAGGTCGGCGGGCCGGCCGTCGTCCGTCCGGGTCACCCCCTCCGCGATCTCGACGCCCTCGAGCGGCCGGCCGTCGCGCGAGCGGCCGATGGTGACGAGCCGGACCCGGTCCGGGTCGGTGGCCGCGAGGCCGCGCAGTTCGGCGGCGTAGTCCTCGAGGTCGCGGTACTCGCTGCGCCCGCTCGGCACCTGCGCGGCGCGCGCGACCGGCGTGTCGCGCACGGGTGCGGCCCGCGCCGCCGGCGCGACGAGGCCGGCGAGGACGATCACCACCGCGGCGGCTCGCGCGGTCAGCGGCGTGTCGTCACCCGCTTCGCGAGGCGGTAGGTCCGCCCGCTCTGGGTCAGGACGGCGAAGCGGAAGGCCAGGCGGCGCCGGGCGCGGCGGCCGGCGCGCAGCGCGCCGCGGCGGGCGGTCACGGTGAGGATCCGCGAGGCCGAGGGTGCGCGCACCGTCAGCAGGTGCGGGCGGACCGTCAGAGCGCGCGTGCGCTTCGCGTCGACGGTGACGGCGAGCCGGCGGCGCGCGGCGCGCGTCAGGCGCAGCCCCCGCGGGATGCGCACCTTGCAGCGGCGCAGCCTCGACCCGGACACCGCGTTGCCGGCGCGGACGGTCAGCGCCAGCCGGAACCGGCCCGAACGGCCGACGCGGGCGGCGACCGCCACGTTCGGCCGGGCGGGCAGCTGCGCGGGCGGGTTCTCGCCGGGACCGGGCGGTGGTGGCGGACAACCCGACGGGGCGCCCCTCAGGGTGATGGGGACCCGCGCGGTCACGGTCGCACCATTGTGACCGACGTAGGCCGCGTCGGCACTGCGGAGGCCCGCGCACAGGTCGCGCGCGTTCGTGAGCGTGGCGGCGAGGCGGAGGTCGGTGATCGGCGTCTCGGGCAGGCCGTCCAGGGTCAGCACGCTGCGGCCGGTCGGCGTCGCGCCGGTGGCCACCGGCGCGGTCAGCGGGCCGGGCGCGAACGGGGACGTGCCGGTGGCCGCCAATCCGCCCGGGGCGATGATGCCCTCCGGGAGCGTGACGGTAACTGCGCGCGCGGCCGCGTCACCGGGCGGTTGGGCGAGGACCGCACGCAGGTCCGGGCGTCCGCCTGTCGCGGTCTGGCCGATTGCGTCCACGGCGAGCGAGAGCTCCGGCCCGAACGCCAGCGCGGCGCAGTCCGTCGCCTGCAGCGGGGCCGAAGCACGTGCGCCGTCGGTCCAGATCAACACGGACTTGGCCGCGCAGGACGACGGGAACACGATGTGGTCGCCGTAGAACGTCCGCGTCAGGCGTTGCACCCGGCGCCCGCCGAACGCCGTCGTCAGGTCGGTGCCGCCGTCCTCGCGGCGGCTGACGGTCATCGGCAGCTCGATCGGGTCGGCGCCGTCGGGGCGCAGTGTCAGGGCGAGCGCATCGGACCCGCCCGCCCCGTCGGCCGGCGCGATCTCGCCCGGCACCGTCTCGCCGTCGATCACCGCCAGTGCCTCGCCCGTCACGCCGCCGGTGAGGAACAGGCCGGCGGGCAGCCGCAGCACGTCGGTGGTGAGCGCGTCCCCCGGGGCGTCGTAGGCGATCTCCTCGGTGACGGACACGTCGGGGCTCGAGCCGGCCCGGGCGGACTCGGCGGCGACGGCCGGCGGCGCGCCGGGTGTCGTGACCGGCGCCGTGTCGGTGTAGTCGCAGCAGGGGACCCCGGTGGCGACCGTCTCGCCGTCGCGGTAGACGTCGTAACCGTCGGCGCCCGCCGTCCCCGTCCAGCGCAGCCGGACCGCGCCCTCGGTGGCCGTCGTCGTGGTGGCGAGCGTCGCGCACGGCGTCGCCTCGCCCGTCGCGACCACGTAGGCGTGCGGCCCCGTCGCGAAGGCCGGGACACCGGTGACGGGCACGGCGAACGCACCCTTCGGGCCGCAGCCGGCGGCGACGCCGCGGACCGACAGCGACGGCGTCACCGCGCTCGCGGCGGCGGGAGCCAGGGCGAGCGCGACGAGCGCGCCGATGAGGCAGCGCGGCACACCGCCGAAGATACCCGGCTCAGCTCAGCTTGCCCCGCCAGCGAACGGACAGTCCGCCGGCGAGCAGCAGCAGCAGCAGCCCGGCTCCGGCGAAGCCCGCGGTCGCCTCGCGCTTGCGTGGCTTGGTGCCCAGCTGGCTGCCGAGCGACTTGTAGACGGCGTCGAGGCGGTCGGCGTCCTCGACCTGGAAGGAGCGGCCGCCGGAGAAGCGGGCGATGCGCCGCATCTGGGCCGGGTCGGGCGGGACGGGGATCGGGTCGCCGAACGGGCCCTCGACGACGCCGTCGGGCGTGCCGAGCGCCACGGTGTAGATCGGGACCTTGAGCCGGCCCGCGGCGCGGGCGACCTCGTCGGTGTCGCGGCCGCCCTGCGACTTGCCGTCCGAGAGCAGCACGATGGCGGCCGGCGGCTTGCGCGCGGCGGCGCCGTCGTCGGGCACGTCCGGGTTGCGGCCGAGCGCCGCCAGGGCGGCGGCGAGCGCGTCCCCGGTCGCCGTGCCGCCATCGGCGGAGAGGCTGTCGAGCGTCGCGCGCACGAGGTCGTGGTTGGTGGTCGGCGCCTGGGCGGCGTACGGCGCGGTCGAGTAGGCGACCAGCCCGACGCGCGTGCGCTCGGGCACCTTGTCGAGGAAGGACTGGGCCGACGACACCGCGGCGCTGAGCCGGTCGGGCGAGACGTCCGTGGCCTCCATGGAGCCCGACGCGTCCGTGACCAGGACGACCGACGCCTGCTCCACCGCCACCTCGACGGTCCGGTGCGGCCGGGCCAGCGCGACCGCGAGCGCGGCGACCGCGAGCGCCATCAGCGCAGCGGGCAAGCGCCGCCGCCACGACGAGGGCCTCGCCATCACGGCTCCGAGCGTCGCCAGCGCCGGGAAGCGCACCGCGTAGCGGCGCCGGCGCCGTGCCGCGAGCCGCATCAGGATCCCGCCGAGCGGGATCAGCAGCAGCGCCAGCAGGAAGATCGGTGCCTCGAGGCTCACTGCGGGCCCCGCGATCGGGCGAGGCCGGCGCCAAGCCCGCGCAGCCAGTCACCCGAGCCCGACAGGGCCACGTGGCGGGCCCCGGAGCGGCGGATCTCGGTCGCCACCTTCAACGCGCGCGCGCGTTCCGCCGTCTTGAACGCCTCGCGCAGCTTGGGCGAGGACAGGTCGGCTTCGAGGTGGCGGCCTGTCTCTGGGTCCACCATGACCACGGTCCCGGCGTCGGGCAGCTCGGCCTCCCTCGGGTCCGACACCTCGACGCAGACGACCTCGTGGCGGTGCGCCAGCGCGCGCAGCGGCGCCTGCCAGCCGTCGGGCTCGCGGAAGTCGGACACCAGCACGATCAGGCCGGGCTTGCGGGCCAGGCGGTCCAGCCGCCGCAGTGCGAGCGGGAGCGCGTCGGGCTGCGCGGTGCCGTCGGGGGCGACGCCCGCCTCCAGCGTCCGGCGCAGCGCCACCATCGCGCGACGCCCGCCGCGCGGAGCGAGCAGGGTCGGCGTGGGCGTGCCGAAGGTGAGCAGCCCGACCTTGCCGGCGCGGCGCAGGCCGGTGCGGGCGACGACGCGCGCGACACCCTCGGCGACGTCGGACTTCAACCGGTCCCCGGTCCCGAAGGCCATCGACGCGGAGACGTCGACCACCACCCACGTGGTGAGCACGCGCTCGGGCACCTGCTGGCGCACGTAGGGCTCGCCGGTGCGCGCGGTCGCGGCGGGGTCGAGCTGGCGGACGTCGTCGCCGACCACGTAGGGCCGCAGCTGCGCGATCTCGGTCCCGGCGCCGACGCCCGTCGCGCGGTGCTCGCCGGGCAGCTGACCCTCGATGCGGCGGCGGACGGCGATGTCCACCGCGCGGACCGCGCCTTCGGGCAGGGCGCCCGGACCCTGCCGCGCCTCAGGTCTGACGAGGGTGATCGGACCCACCCGTCCCGTCGTCCTGGGGGTCGACGGCGTCGAAGACCTTGTCCAGGATGGAGTCGGCGCTGACCCCATCGGCCATGGCCTCATAGGACAGCACGATCCGGTGGCGGAGCACGTCGGCGGCGACGTCGCGGACGTCGCGCGTCGTCGCGTAGTCGCGGCCCCGCAGCAGCGCCAGCGCGCGGGCGCCCTGGGCCAGGCCGATCGGCCCGCGCGGCGAGGCGCCGTACTCGACCAGCGGCGCGATCTCGTCGAGCCCGTACCTGTGCGGGTTGCGCGTCGCGTCGGCCAGGCGAATCGTGTAGCCGATCACGCGGCGGTCGACGAACACGCGCTGCACGACCGTGCGGAAGCGCTCGAGCTCGGTGATCTGCATGACCTCGCGGACGGCGGGCGCGACCTCGAGCGACTGCTCGACGACCGCGGCCTCGTCCGACAGGGTCGGGTAGTCGACGCGGAGCTTGAACAGGAAGCGGTCCAGCTGCGCCTCGGGCAGCTGGTAGGTGCCCTCGGACTCGATCGGGTTCTGCGTGGCCAGGACCAGGAACGGCTTGGGGACCGGGTAGCTGCGTCCGCCGAGCGTCACCTGCTGCTCCTGCATGACCTCGAGCAGGGCCGACTGGACCTTCGCCGGCGCGCGGTTGATCTCGTCGGCGAGCAGGAGGTTGCCGAAGACCGGGCCGAGCTCCGTCTGGAACTCACCCGTGTCGGGGCGCCAGATGCGCGTGCCGACGAGGTCCGCCGGGACGAGGTCGGGGGTGAACTGCACCCGGCTGAACGTCCCACCCAGCACCCGGGCGAGCGTGCGGATGGTCAGCGTCTTGGCCAGTCCGGGCACGCCCTCGAGCAGCACGTGACCGCCGACCAGCAGTGCGACCAGCAGCTTCTCCAGCATCCCGTCCTGGCCGATGACCACCCGCTTGGTCTCGAACAGGACGGACTCCAGCGCGCGGCGCGGTTCCGGGCCGGACTCCTCCGGATCGAGAGGAGCGGGAGGGACAGCGGACGGCTCGCTCATGTCATGGAAGGCTAGGTCGCGCCGTGAACCGTCCCTAAGTCGAGGCTGAGCGAAGCCTGAGAGCGCGCCGTCCGGCCCGGGCTCACCCGACGAGCGTGTCGAGGTACGGGCCGAGCACGTCCGCGATCGCGCGCGCCGTCGCCCGCGGCGTGCCCGTCGGCAGGGCGGCGTGGCTGATGCCCAGCCGGACGACCACCTCGGTGAGCCCCGCTGCCGCCTCGGCGTCCACCGTCGGGTAGGTCCTGAGGACCACGGCGGCGAGCCGGTCCGTCGCCGCCGTCATCACCGCGTCGCGCGTGGTGACCAGCGCGAGCAGCCCGTCGTCGGCGTCGGAGACCATCGACTCGACGAGGCGGTTGCCGGCGGCCGCCTCCAGGAAGCTGCGCAGCGCCCCCTCGACGCCCGCGCGCGGGTCGCCCGGGTGTGCCGCCAGCTCGCGCTCGGGGCCGGCCAGCAGCCGCTCGGCCTCCCGGATCAGCAGCGCCTCGGCGAACTCGGTGCGGCCGCCGAACTCGTTGTAGAGCGTCTGGCGGCTCACCCCCGCTCCGCGGGCGACCTCCCCCATGGAGAGCTTTGCCCACGGGCGGTCGGCCAGCAGCGCGTCGACGGAGTCGAGCAGCTGCTCGCGGACGCTCACGCGGTGAGGCCGTACCGGGACCGCTTGGACGCGAGCACGTTGGCCTGCGTGAGATCGCCGCGATAGTGCGCGTCGACCTTCGGGTCCATGACGCGCCGCCAGATCGGTGGGAAGTAGGCGAGCAGGATCATCGTCGCGTACCCACTCGGCAGCTCGGGCGCCTCGTCGAAGTGGCGCAGCGACTGGTAGCGGCGCATCGGGTTGGCGTGGTGGTCGGAGTGGCGCTGAAGGTGGTAGAGCAGGACGTTCGAGGACACGTTGTTGGAGTTCCACGAGTGGCGCGGCTCCGTGCGCTCGTAGCGGCCGTCCTCGCGCTTGGAGCGCAGCAGCCCGTAGTGCTCGAGGTAGTTGACGACCTCTAGGAGCTGGAAGCCGAACACGGCCTGCAGGAGCAGGAACGGGAGCACGACCCAGCCGAACACCGCAGTCAGCACGGCGAACAGCACCACGGTCATCGCCCATGCGTTGAGGATGTCGTTGCGCAGCGACCAGAAGCGCACCCCCTCGCGTTCGCAGCGCTCGCGCTCGAGCTCCCAGGCGGACACGAGCGAACCGTGGACGGTGCGCGGGAGGAAGCGCCAGAAGCTCTCCCCCAGGCGCGAGCTGGCCGGGTCCTCCGGCGTCGCGACCCGCACGTGGTGGCCACGGTTGTGCTCGATGAAGAAGTGGCCGTAGCCCGTCTGCGCGAGCGCGACCTTCGACAGCCAGCGCTCGGCCGACTTGCGCTTGTGGCCCAGCTCGTGCGCCGTGTTGATGGCGATGCCGCTGACGGTCCCGACGGTGAAGGCCAGGCCAAGCGATTCGAGGGTGCTGAGGTCACCGCCGGCCCACTGCCCGCACGCCCACAGCAGCGAGGCGTACTGCAGCGGCAGGAACAGGTAGGTGCACCAGCGGTAGAAGCGGTCCTCCTCGAGGAACTTCATCGCCGAGTCGGGCGGGTTCTCGGCGTCCTTGCCGATCAGCGTGTCGAGCACCGGCATGATCGCGAACAGGAAGATCGGGCCCCACCACCAGAACAGGCCGAGGCCGGTCGCCTCGACCAGCCCGAAGGCCATGAACGGGAGCAGCGGGACGAGCAGGCCGAGTGGCCACAGGAAGCGCTTCGGGTCGCGCCAGGAGATCGGAGGGTCGACTGCGGTCGCGGACATGCCGCGAGACTTTACAACATTGGCGAAGTTGTCAAGGGACGCGCCCGAAGAAGAACAGCGACGCACCCGCGCCGATCAGCAGCAGGACGAGCCCGCCGCCCGCGAAGCCGGCCGTGACCTGCCGCTGCTCCTGCTTGCGCGTCAACTGCTTGCCGAGCTTCTCGTAGACGGTGCTCAGCCGGCTCGCGTCGGCGACGGCGAACGCCTCGCCGTGCGAGACCTCGGCGATCCGCCGCAGCGTCTCCGGGTCGGGTGGAACGGCGACGGTGCCGCCGCCCTTCTTGGGGATCGTGCCCTGGGCGGTGCCGAGCGAGATCGTGTAGATCGGGATCTTGGCCTTGGCGGCGTCGCGCGCGGCGTCGACGGGCTGCGTGGTGCCGCGCACGGACTTGCCGTCCGTGAGCAGGACGATCGCCGACGGCGGCGGCTTGCGTCCCGGCAGCGCTGCCTGCTGGGCGGCCTTGATCGCGAGTGCGAGCGCGTCCCCGGTGGCGGTCGAGCCGGCGGGCCGGATCTTGGCCAGCGCGTTGCGCACCGCGGTGCGGTCGCGGCTCGGCGATGCGATCACGCGCGCGCTCTGGTTGAAGGCGATGGCGCCTACCTGCACGCGCTCGGGCACGCGGTCGAGGAAGTCGCCCGCCGCCTTCCGGGCCGCGTCGAGCCGAGTGGGCAGCACGTCGGTGGCGGCCATGGAGCCGGACTGGTCGGTGACGAGCACGATGCGCGCCTGGTCGACGGTGACCGACACGGCGACCTGCGGCCGGGCCAGCGCGACGGCGAGCACGATCAGGGCGAGCAGGTAGGCGACCAGCGGGACGTGGCGGCGCCAGCCCGGGCGGACCGGCACGACGGACGGCATCAGCGCAGGGCTGGCGAACGCGGCCTGGCCGGCCGCCACGCGGCGCTCGCGGCGCCAGTACAAGAGGACGGCGACGGGCGCCAGCAGGAGCAGGAGGAGGAAGAGCGGCGCCTGGAGCGTCACGGGTTCCGAGACGACGTGCTGACCTGCGCGGGCCGCTCGTCGAGCGTCACCTGGGTCGTCTCGCGCCGGCCGTTGCGCATGTAGGTGAGGGTCGCCTTGTCGCCGGGCTTGAGGTCACCGATGATCGAGGACAGCCCGTCCGGGTCGGCGACCACCTTGCCGTTGATGGCGACGATGACGTCACCGCCCGAGCCGGTCAGCGAGTCCGCTGCGCGCAGCCCCGCCCGGTCGGCGGGACCACCCGGGGTGACCTGGCCGACGAGCGCGCCGACCGTCCCGTTGCTCGTCCCGCTGGTGGAGACGCCGAGGTAGGCGCGCTTGATGGTCTGACCCTTCTGCAGGCGCGGGACCACCTCTCGCACCGTGTCGGAGGGGATCGCGAAGCCGATGCCGACGCTGCCGTTGCTGCCTGCGGTGGCGATCTGGGCGTTGACGCCGATCACACGCCCGCGGTCGTCGAACAGCGGTCCGCCCGAGTTGCCCGGGTTGATGGGTGCGTCCGTCTGCAGGACGTTGTCGATGGTGAAGTTGTTGGGCGCCTGGATCGTGCGCTTGAGTCCGGAGATGATCCCCGCCGTCGCGGTCCGGTCGAGCCCCAGCGGGAAGCCGATGGCGACTGCGTTGTCGCCGACCTCGACGGTGGAGGAGTCCGCCAGCGTCAGCGGCTTGGACTTGGGCGGCACCTTCGACGCGTCGACGGACAGGACCGCGAGGTCACTGCTCGGATCGGTTCCGAGCACCTTGGCGCTGACCGGCTGGGTGTGGTCGTCGAAGCGCACCTCCACCTGGTTGGCGTCCTCCACCACGTGGTCGTTGGTGACGATCGTCCCGCTGGCGACCACGAACCCGCTGCCGGTGCCGCCGCCCGACCCGGTCTTGACCTGGATCGAGACGACGCTCGAGCTGACGCGGTCGTAGATCTCGTTGATGGTCGTCCTCCCGGTCTTGGACTTGGAGACGGCCAGCGGCGCGACGGCGCGCTCGGTCTTCGGGGGTTGTCGTCGCGCAGCAGCGCGACGGCGGCGATGACGATCAGCGCCGCGAGGATGCCCGCGAGGCCGGCCCAGGCGAGGAGGACGCGCCAGCGGCGCCTGGGCTTCTCGGGCGGAGGCGGCGCAGGCGACTCTGGCTGTGCCGGTCGCGCGGGGGTGTGCAGCCACTCGTAACTGGCGCCGTTGCGCTGCTCCTGATCGGTCCAGAGGCCCATCGCCCAGTCACGGTATGCCTTCTTTTGTCGCCTTTCCCTAAAGCGCGCCTGTGAGAAAGCTGAGCGAGTGCGGCGGCGAGGAGCGCGGCCGCGCCACCGAGCACCAGCCCGGCCCGCGGGCCGCGCGTCTCGGCGAGCCAGCCGGCGATGGGCGCCCCGATCGGCGTCGAACCGATGAAGACGACGGAGTACAGCGCCATGACACGCCCGCGCAGGTCCGGCGGGGCGGCGAGCTGCAGGCTCGAGTTGACCCCTGCCGCGAAGGTGACGCTGGCCGCGCCGAGGGGGACGAGGACGGCGACCTGGAGCGCGAGGGTGGGCGCGGCGGCCGCCGCCAGCTCGGCCGCCCCGAACGCGGTGGCGGCGACGACGAGCAGCCGGGTGGACACGCGCCCGCGCACCCCGCTGAGCAGGGCGCCCGCGACGGAGCCGACGCCCATCGCGCTCGTCAGCAGCGCGTAGGTCGTCGCCGTCCCGTCCCAGGTCGTGTGCGCGAGCAGCGGCAGCAGCACCTGGAAGTTGAAGCTCAGCGTCCCGACGAGGACCATCATCGCCAGCGGGGTGCGCAGCTCCGGCCGCGCCCAGACGACGCGGGCGGCCTCCCGGATCTGGCCCCGCGCCCGGGCGGCGCGACGCGGCGTGCGCAGCGCCGCGGTGTCCATGCCGCGCACGGCGATGAACATGGCGGCGAAGGACGCGGCGTTGAGGACGAAGCACGGCCCCACGCCGGCGACGGCGATCAGGCCGCCCGCCACCGCCGGCCCGGCGATGCGGGCGCTGTGGACGATGACGCTGTTGAGGCCGACCGCGTTGACGACCCGCTCGGTCCCGACGATCTCGCTGACGAACGACTGGCGCGCCGGGTTGTCGAAGGCGGTGACCAGCCCGCGGAAGAAGACCAGGGCATAGACCGCGCCGATGCTCGCGCCGCCGGTGACGGTGAGGGCGAACAGCGTCAGCGGCGCGAGCATGGCCAGCGGCTGCGTGATCAGCAGCAGCGCGCGCTTGTCGACGCGATCGGCCACGACGCCGCCGTAGGCGCCGAGCAGGAGCATGGGGAGGAACTGCAGCGCGGCCGTCAGGCCGACGGAGACGCCCGAGCCGGTGAGCTGCACGACCAGCCACATCTCGGCGACGATCTGCATCCAGTTGCCGGTGAGGGAGACGACCTGGCCGGCGAAGAAGCGCCGGTAGTTCGGGATGGCGAGGGTCTGCCTCAGAGCAACTCCTCCAGGAGGGTCGCCGCGCGGGCGAGGGTCTCCTGGTCCTCCGCGTCCATCGCCTCCAGCCGAGTGGCCAGGTACGCATCCTTCTTCGACCTGGCTTCGCGAAGGAGGCGTTCTCCTTCTGCACTGATGGAGATGAGGGTCGAGCGCTTGTCGATCGGCGCCTCGGTGCGGTGGACGAGCCCGTCCGCTTCGAGCCTCGCGACGAGCTTGGTCGCGTTCGGGCGCTGGACCCGCTCGCGTCCGGCCAGCTCGGACGGCATCAGGGGGCCGTGACGCTCGATCGTCGCGAGCGCCGCCATCGTCGACGGCGTGAGGCCGCTGTGCGCCTCTTGTCGCAACCGTCGCGCCAGCCGCGCGACGGCGAGCCGGAGCTGGCTGGCCTGCTCGGAGATAGTTTCCACGGGTACTTACCTTAGCAAACCACCTAACCTGCACGGCTCATGCACCTCACAGGTGTCAAAGACGTGACGCTCCGGTGGACCGGACTCGTCGGCGCCACGATCGCCGGGGGCTGGCTGCTCGATCGCGCCGGGTTGCCGTCGGCCTACCTCTTCGCCGCCCTCGTCACCGGACTCACGGCGGCGCTGGCGCTGAAGGAAGCACCAACCGTCCCCGCGCCCGCCTTCACCGCCGCCCAGGCCGTCACCGGCGTCGTCCTCGGCGCGTACCTGAAGACGTCGTCCCTCGAAGCAGCGGCGGACGCGTGGCTGCCGGTGACGCTCGTGTCGGCGGGGACGCTGGCGATCTGCCTCACCGCCGGCGGCGCGCTCGCCCGCTACGCGCACGTCGACCGGCCCACGGCGGTCCTCGGGATGATCGCCGGGGGCGCCTCGGGCATCACCGCGATGGCCCGCGAGCTCGGCGGCGACGACCGGCTCGTCGCGTTCATGCAGTACCTGCGCGTCCTGATCGTGGTGCTGCTCACACCACTGATCGCGGGACTCGCGTTCGGCCACGATGCCGCCGGGGCGGCCCCATCCCGCCCCCTCTTCGGTGATCTGCAGGACTGGGTGCTGTCGGCCCTGATCGCGCCACTGGGCGTGGTCGTCGGCCGGGCACTGCGCATCCCGGTCGCGGTGCTCCTCGGGCCGCTGGCGCTGGCGGGTGCCGTGGCCCTGACGCACCCGTTCGGGCGCTTCGCCGTCCCCGAACTGCTCCAGGAGGCGGCGTTCATCGGCATCGGCCTCCAGGTCGGTCTGCGCTTCACGAGCGAAGCGGTCCGCGAGGTGGGGCGGCTGCTCGGGCCGGTGCTGCTGGCCATCGCCGGCCTGATCGTGGCCTGCTTCGGGCTGGCCGCGCTGCTCGCGGCGACCACCGACATCACGCTCCTGGACGCCTACCTCGCCACCACCCCGGGCGGCCTCTACGCCGTGCTCGCCGCCGCGTTCGGGGCCGGCGCCGACACCACCTTCATCCTCGCCGTCCAGACGCTGCGGCTGCTGGTCATGGTCGTGATCGCGCCGGCGATCGTGCGGCGTAGGGTGACGCCGCGATGACCGCCGTCTTCATCACGGGTGCATCCGGGTTCCTCGGTCGCGCCATCGGCGACCGCTACCGGGCCGCGGGGGCCACGGTCCGCGGGGTGGACCTCGTCGCCGACCCCGCGCTCGGGGTCGTCGCCGGGGACGTCGGCACGCCCGGCGACTGGCAGGCGCACGCAGCCGGCTGCGACCTGGTCGTCCACACCGCCGCCGTCGTCTCGCTGCAGGCCGGCGGGCTCGACGGGGTCTACCGCGCCAACGTGCTCGGCACCCGCAACGCCTACGCCGCCGCGCAGGATGCCGGCCGCTTCGTGCACCTGTCCACCGTGGTGACCTTCGGCTTCGACTTCCCGGACGGCGTCGCCGAGAGCGAGCCGGTGCGGGTGACCGGCCTCCCGTACGGGGACACGAAGATCGCCGCCGAGCAGTTGCTGCTCCAGCGCCACGCCGAGGGCGGGACGCCGGTGACGATCGTGCGGCCGGGGGACGTGTACGGCCCGCGGTCGCGCGCGTGGGCGACGCTGCCCTACGCGATGATCCGCGCGCGGCGCTTCGCGTTGCCGCGCGGCGGGACCTTCAGCCCCGTCTACGTCGACGACCTCGTCGACGGCATCGTGGCGGCCGCCGAGCACGCGGACGCCGCCGGCCAGGTGCTGACCCTCAGTGGCGGCGTCGGCGTCCCCAACGAGGCCTTCTTCGGCGCCTACGCCCGCCACGCCGGACGGCGCCTCGTCGTCCTGCCCGCACCGCTGCTGCTGGCCGCGACCCGAACGGTCCAGCGCGGCGAGGTCAACGCCTTCTCCACGCGGTACCTGCTCCGCCGCGGGACCTACTCGATCGCCAAGGCGCGCGAGCTGATCGGCTACGCGCCCCGGGTGAGCGTCGACGACGGCCTCGAGCGTACGCTCCGCTGGCTGACCTCGTGACGACCCCGCCCGGACCCACCCAGCCGCCGCTGGTGCAGACGCTGCGCTGGCTGCTGCGCCCGATCGCCTTCCTCGAGGAGAACCGGCGTCGCTTCGGCGACACGTTCAGCGTGACCTTCCTCGGCTTCCAGACGCCGATGGTGATGCTCAGCGATCCCGCCGACATCCGCGCGCTCTACACGGAGCGTGCGCACGGCCTACCGCCCGGGCGCACGTTCGCGCTGCGCCCGATCCTCGGCGCGCGTTCGGTCCTGCTGCTCGAGGGCGGCGAGCACCTGGCCCGCCGCAAGGTGATGCTGCCGCCGTTCCACGGCAGCCGCATGCGCGCCTACGAGCCGATCGTCCGCGACGCCGCCGAGCGCGAGATCGCGACCTGGCCGACCGACGCCCCCTTCCCGATCCACCCGCGCATGCAGGCGGTGACCCTCGAGGTGATCATGCGCGCGGTCTTCGGCGTCGACGACCGCCCGGAGCTGGCCGACAAGCTGCGCGGGCTGCTGCAGCGGACGGCCTCGCCCGGCGTGCAGTTCGGGATGCTCGCCGCCCGCCGCGTCGGCATCAAGGGCCCGATCGAGCGGATGGAGGACGAGGGTGCCGCCCTCGACGAGGTGCTGCTCGGGATCATCGCCGAACACGGCGAGGACGACAGCATCCTCGGCCTGTTGAAGGCCGCGCGGTTCGAGGACGGCGAGCCGATGAGCGACCGCGAGATCCGCGACCAGCTCCTCACGCTCCTGCTCGCCGGTCACGAGACCACCGCCACCGGGCTGGCCTGGACCTTCGACCTGCTGCTGCGCCACCCGCGCGTCCACGCCCGGCTCGTCGCGGCCGTCGACGAGGGCGACGACGCCTACCTCCGCGCGACCGTCACCGAGGCCCTGCGCCTGCGCCCGGTCGTCCCGCTCGCCGGCCGCCGCCTCGCCGCCCCGCTCGGCGACCTTCCCGCGGGCACCGACGTCACCCCGGCGATCTGGCTCACCCACACCAACCCCGACGTCTATCCGGACCCCTACGCGTTCCGTCCCGAGCGCTTCCTGGACGCCGGGGTGGGTGGGGTCGTCTCCTACGCGTGGATCCCCTTCGGCGGCGGCGTGCGCCGCTGCCTCGGCGCCGCCTTCGCGGAACTGGAGATGCGCGTCGTGCTCACCGAGGTCCTGCGCCGGCGCCTGCTGCGGCCGGTGACGACGAACCCCGAGCGTGTCGCCCGCCGCAACGTCACGTTCAGCCCGGCGAAGGGGACGCGACTCGTGGCCGCCCCGCGCTAGAGCTTGCGGCCGGTCAGGCGCACCGTACGCCGGGCGCTGCCTACGCGGGCCTTCAGCGTCACGCGCACGTCCCCGCGGCGCGCCCTGCGGGCGGGCAGGCGGACGCGGTGGTACTTGACGTCGCCGATCTTGACGGTGCGGCGCATGAGCGTCTTGCCGCGCTGGGCGTAGGCCAGCTTGACCGTGCCCGTGCCGCGCAGACGGAAGGCGATCGCGAGCGGCCGCTTGAAGCGGCCGCCGAACGCCGGGCCGTTGAGCTTGGCCGAGCGCAGGATGCTGCAGCTCTCGGTGGCGAAGAACCGCGGCCGTGCGTGGAACCGCCCGCGGGAGCGCGTGAACGCGTTGCGGCGGACGTCGGCGATCTTGCCCGACCGGATCTTCACGCGCGTGAAGTAGACCCCGCGCCCCAGCCTCCGCGAGCCCCTCCAGGTGAACGAGTGCCGCCGCCCGCGGAAGCGCTTGACCGTCTGCTTGGCGACGACCTTCCGGCCGCGTGCCTGGCGGATGACGTCGACGTCGAAGCGGGCGGCGACCGCGCGCCTGACGACGAAGCGCAGGCCGCGGCGGCGGGGCCTCACCTTGACGGACTTGAAGCCCGCAGCGGCGGTGCAGGCGGGCGGTCCGCCCTCGGTACCGGGCGCGCCGGCGGGCGCCGGGCAGTGCAGGTCGTCGCCCTTGAAGGTGTACGTGTAGACGCCGCGCCCGTAGGTCGCCATGACCAGCGTGTCCGGGTCGCCGGGCTTGTAGCGGATCGTCGAGACCGGAGTGGTCGGCAGTCCGGTGCCGAGCCGCGCGTAGGCGCCGCCGGCGCTGTCGCAGGACTCGAAGACACCGATGTCCGTCCCGACCACGAGGTGGCCGTTGTGGACCACGGTCCAGTTGGCCGGCGCGTCCGGCAGGTCGCCGCTGACGTCGGTGAACGTCGCGCCCGCGTCCGTCGACTTGAAGACGTGGCCGGTCCCGACCTTCGAGGTGTCCTCCCCGACCGCACCGGGGAACGCCCAGCGCCGCCCGTAGCCGGCGAGTGTCGCGTAGACCGTGCGCGGGTCCTGCGGGTCCATCCGGATGGAGGTGATGTAGCGCGACGGCAGCCCGGTGGCCTTGGCGACGTGCCAGTCGGAGCCGACGTTGGTGGCGACGCCGTTCCCGAACGGCGTCCCCTGCGTGATCGTGTCGCAGAAGCCGCAGAAGCCGACGTACGTGCCGGACGTCTTGACCGTGGCGCTCGTGCGCTGGTCGAAGGTCACCTTCGCGTCGAAGCTCCCGGCCGCCGCGTAGTTGACGACGCGGATCGTGTAGTCGCCCGCGGCCGGATTCGGCAGGGTGAGGGATTCCTTGGGGTTGCCGGATGCCGAACTGGCCACCACGCTGTCGTCCTTGTCGAGCAGGTACAGGTCCCAGTCGTAGGTGTCGTCGGCCCAGGTGACGTCGACGTGCACGGCCGCGTCGCCGTCGTTCGCGCCGATCGTGAACGGGTGGTCGTCGTAGGAGCCGGGGACGAAGACGCCGGTGACGTCGTTGCCCGGGACCGGGACGGTCGCGCTGCCGCCCGTGTAGGCGAAGCCCGGCGTCCTGGGCCCGGTCGGCGCGTCCGCCCCCGCGTCGAAGGACTGCGTGTCGACCGCCGAGACCTGGTTGTCGGCGTCGCCGTTGGTGCCGAGGTCGAAGACCGTCTTCCACGTCGAGGATGTCGTGCCCGGCCCGGCCGTCGTCTCCACGACGTTGCGCCCGCCGGTCACGAGGTGGTTGGCGTCGTTGCGGTCCATCTCGAACGGCGTCGAGAACTGCGCGCTCGTGAGCGTCGGCGCGATGTCGGTCCACGTCTTCCCGCCGTCCTGGGTGACGGAGATGTCGCCGGCCGTGTACTCCTCGTAGGCGACCTGCGAGTTGTCCGGGTCCACCGCGGAGAAGAAGCCGTCGCCGCCGTAGATCGTGTACATGGTGCCGTCGGGCTCGATCTTGGCCTCGCCGTTGTCCTGCAGGCCCATGTAGACCGTGCCGTCCTTGGCCATCGACGCGTCGTAGGGCTGCAGCGTGTTGAGGCCGGCGTTGGCCCCGGAGCGGCCCTCGGGCTTGCCCTGTCCCCAGTTGGCGTTGGAGAAGTCGCCCGTCGCGTCGGTGTGCTGCTTGTAGATGCCGCCGTCGTTGGCGGCGAACAGCGTCACGCCGCCGCTGCCGTCCGGAACATAGAGCGCCCCGTGCTGGTCGGGATGGGTGGTGAAGGGCGCCAGCTCGCCGTTCTGCGCCGTCGGGCACACCGGCAGCGCGGCGTTGGCGGCGGGCAGCAGCGTGCAGTTGGCGTAGTAGCGGCCGACGACCGAGAACTTCTGCGGCGTCGTGCCGTCGAGCCCGGTGGCGTCGGTCCCGGACCAGATCTCCTCGAGCCCGAAGGCGAGGCGCGTGGGGACGCCGGCGGCGGTCTGGCGCGTCGGGTCCGGCGCGACCCAGAGGTTGTACCAGGCCTGGATCCCGGGGCAGTAGCCGATCACCGCGGGCGCCTTGCAGGTCGGCGGGGCGAGCGCCGAGTTGCTGGTGGTGTCGTTGTCGATCGTGGTCGCGCCCTCGAGCTCGGTGAAGTGCGCCCCGAAGTCGGTGGACACGTACACCGCGTTGAGGTAGTCGCTCTGGGCGGCGCCGGTCGTCCCGCCGTCGTTGACGTCGAGGCCGGTGACGCCGCCGTTGAACTTGACCGCATCCTGGACGATCGCGTAGACGATGTTGTGGTCCTGGTCGGCGCCCGTCGCGCCACCGAGGGCGATGCGGCCGATGCGCGCCTGGGTCAGCGGGTCGGTCGTGGCGGTGGCGTTGCCGGCGAGGTCCAGATCGGTGAAGGACCCCGGCGACCCGTCGTCGGAGCGGTAGATGCCGTTGTGGGGGGCCTGCGGGACACCGTTGGCGTTGGGCTTGGTCCCGGCCCGCCAGCCGACCGCGGCGAGCACAGCGCCCGGCTTCGCGCCCGCGGTCTGCGCGTTGGCCTTGCCCTGCACGGTCACGTCGGTGACGACGTTGGCGAGGAAGCAGTTCTTTGCGCTGGTCGGCCGGCCCGCGCAGTCGCCCGTGGGCAGGTTGAGATTGGCGTAGCTGGCGCCGCCGTCCGTGGAACGGAACAGGCCGCCGCCCGTCGCGGCGTAGACCTTCTGCGGATCGCTGGGGTCGACCGCCAGGCGGAAGCCGAGCAGGCCGTCCGGGATGCCGGAGGCGTGGACCCAGGTCTGGCCGTCGTCGTCGGAGTAGTAGGCGCCGAGGCCGGCGTAGGTGTTGCCGCCGAACGCGTTGTCGCCGGTCAGGACCAGCGTGCGCCCGCCCGTCCGGGCGACGCCGGAGACGACCTGGGTGGGTAGGCGCTCGCCGAGCGAGGACCACGTGTCGCCCGCATTCGTGCTGCGCCAGATGCCGCCGTTGGAGACGGCGGCGTAGAGGGCGCCGTCCCCGCCCTGCGCGATCGCCGTCGCGCGGCCGGACAGGTCGCCCAGGCCCTCCGAGGTGGACCCGCGGGTGGTGTCGTACTCGGTCCGGTAGCTCTGCAGCGGCGGCGTCCCGAACGGCTTCCAGGCCTCGCCGACCGTCGGCAGCTCCGCGCGCTGGCGGACGGCGGCGCGGTAGGCGCCGGCCCGGATCGCCGTGCCGGGGGCGACGGACTTGGCGACGATGCCCGCGTTCGCCCTGGCGAGGTCGCCGAAGGGCTCGGGCCGGCCACCGGGCGCCTCGCTGCACGGCTCGATCTCCGTCGGGCCGGCGAACAGGTCCGCGCTGGGTCCGCTCCGGCGGTGCTCGCCGCCCTCGCGCTCGCGCTCCTCGCGCTCCCGCTCGCCCTCGCCGTCGTCGCGCTCGCTCTTGCCGTCGAAGCCGACCGCGCAGCGGTCCACTGCCGCCTCGCGGCGCCGCTCGGCGCGCCGCAGCGCCATCGCGGTCACTCCGCCTCCCACCAGTCCGATGGCGAGCAGGGCCAGGAGAAAGCGCCTCATCGCTTCAGGTTACGTCTCCTTGAGCCGGACGCGCGCCAATGCGAACAGCAGCGCGTCGTTGGCGCCCTCGCCGATCTGCGTCTGCGGCGCGTCGCGGCGCAGACGCGCGAGCTCGTCCGTGGCGGTGTAGGACCGCGACGCGGCCAGGCGCGACGCGGCGTCGACCGCCCACACCGCGGTGTCGGACGCCACCAGCTTGGCCGCGGTGGCGAGTTCGCGGGCGGGCGCGGTGCGTTCGTCGACCGCGACGGCGGCGCGATCCACCAGCGCCTCGACGGCGGCGCGGCGGGCGATCATCTCCCCCAAGCGCAGTTGCGCGTGCGTGTGGTCGCCGAGGACGCCGTCGCCGATCTCGCGCTCGCGCGACTCGGTCAGCGCGCGCTCCAGGGCGCGGTCGGTGATGCCCAGCGCACGGCAGGCGACGTTGACGCGGCCGACGTCGAGCGCGTCGAGCATCTGCCGCGCGCCGGCCCCGACCTCGTCGCCGAGGATCTCCGCCCCTTCGCTCACGAAGCCGTCGAAGTGATAGGCGGCCGACTCGACGCCGCGGTAGCCGACCTTGTCCAGCTCGCCGACGATCCAGCCGTCGCCGCCACGCCCCTCGCCGGGGAGCACGAGGCACGACGGCTCGCCGTCCACCGCGACGAGCATGAAGATCACCGGCGCGGACGCCCCGCCGGCGACCCAGCGCTTGGTCCCGTCCAGGCACCAGCCGCCGTCCAAGCGTGTCGCGCTCATCTCCATGCGCTTGAGGTCCGAGCCCGCCTGCGGCTCGGTGATCGAGAAGGACGCCAGCACCGAGCCGTCGGCGATCTGCGGCAGCCAGCGCTTGCGCTGCGCCTCCGTCCCGTGGCGCAGCAGCAGCGCGGTGGCGAGCCCGGTCGGGTTGACCGCGCCGGTCAGCGAGATCCACCCGCGCGACAGCGCCCGCCAGATCGGCACCAGCTCGACAACGGTCAGCCCCGGTCCGCCGTAGGCCTCGGGTACGAGCGCGCCGGTGACGCCGAGGTCGACGAGCCGGTCGAGCACGCCGTCGGGCAGGTCGTCGTCGCGGTCCCACTCCGCGACGTTCGGGAGCACCTCGTCGGCGACGAAGCGCTCGACGGCGTCAGCGAGAGCGGTCATCGTCTGCGGCCATCGCGGCCATCCGCTTGCAGGCCTTGGTGAGGTACAGGCGCCGTTGCCATTGCCCGAAGATCTTGAAACCGGTGTTGACGAACCAGTTGCGCGCGTGCGCGTTGCGCGAGTAGGAGCGGATGCGGAACTCGACCTCGCCGGTGTCCAGCCACTTCCACACCTCCCAGTCCATCTGGCCCTGCTCGATGTGGCCCTCCAGCGTCTGGTAGGCCCAGCCCCAGATGCGCACGGGCCGGCCGTCCTCGGTGCGCTCCTCGTCGGTGATGTCGCCGATCCGGGTCCCGACGTGCAGCCGGATGGGGCCGAAGCGGATCTCCAGCAGCATGTCGCGCCCGACCAGCGGTGCGTTGGGGTCGTAGGTGGCGCGGACCATCGCCGGGTCGGCGACCTTGTACTCGCGCAGCAGCTCCTGGCAGCGCTCGAACGGGCCACCCGCGACGGGCAGGCCCGGCGGCTCGCTCGGCAACGGCTCGCAGTAGTCGTCGACCCGCCACCCGTTGGCCTCGTCGTGCGGCTGGTCGGGGTCGTAGTTGAGGGGGCGGCCCTCGAGCGCCGCCAGCCGCTGCTCGTTAGTCACCGAGCCGCACCCGGCGGGTGTGGATGTCGATGCCGCGCGTCATCTTCCCCCCCGACACCCGCACGACGCCCTCCAGCGTCGAGATCCACATGTGCAGCTGGGTCTCCTTGGCCATGCGCAGCTTGTCGTAGAGGACGTGCACGAGCTTGGACGAGCTGCGCGCCCACGACTCGATCTCGAAGATCACCAGCTCGCCCTCGCGCCGGGCGCGGAACTCGATCTGCCCGGCCTCGAGATGGTCCTCGAGCGTGGCCATGCGGAAGTGGTCGGAGCCCTTCTCGATCACGCGGACGGGGCCGTCCCACGGCGCGGCCATGCGGACGACGAACTCGTCGCCGACGCGCATCTCGCCCTCCTCGCCCTTGGTCTTCTGGAAGGTGGCGAACTCGGTCGGCGCCGCGAAGTCGGGGTGCGCGCTCACGCTCTCCAGCAGCTCCTCCGGCGACAGGTCGCTGTCGCGGATGCGCGTCCGGTAGCGGCGGTGGAACAACGGGCCGTCGCCGTCCTCGACGCCCTGGACCTCCGCGCGCGACACGCCGTCCGGGTACGGAGGCGCGCAGTCCAGGGTCGGATCGCCGTCCTCCTCGGTGCGGTGCAGCGGCGTTGTGCGCCACATGTAGCGGGCGGCGGCGAAGGTGACGCCCACCGGCCAGCGCGTGGCGGTGGTCAATCGGCGCCACTTGGACGGTTGGCGAGGCATGTCAGATCGCTACCCGCGATAGCGTCAGGCGCATGCTCGCTCGTCTGCTGCACGGCACATCACTGGCCAACATCGCCTTCTCCCTCAGTTTGTGGATCCGCGCCAAGACGGTCGACCAGGACGAGCGCGGCAACGCCGAGCGCCGCGCCCTGTTCGTGGGCCTGTGGCCGGTGATGATCTGGCTGATCGGCGATGCCGCCGAGCGCCGCGAGCGGCGCTCGGCGTGGTACCGCCGGAGCTAGACGGCAGCCTTCTCCTTCAGCTTCTCCTTCGCGGACGGCGGCTTGGCCGCGTCCGGGATCATCGGGCCGTCGCCGGCGGGGTCGAGGACGTCGTGCTCGAACCACTCGAAGGCGCCGTCGAGGACGCGCTGCGCGGTCTCGTACTGCGCGTCGTCGTCGTTGGCCCACAGCTCGTGGAAGAGACGGTCGGCGCGGCGGCGGGCCTGCGCGCAGAACAGGTCGGCCAGCTCGTAGACCGACTCCCGCTTCGACGGGTCCTCCGTGGCGATCGTGTTCGCGTAGACGCACGCGCAGGCAATCGCGTAGAGCTCGGCGCCGATGTCGACGACGCGGCCCAGGAGGGCGCCCTTCTGCTCGAGCTTGGCCTGGTAGCGGCCCATCGCGTAGAACGTCGAGCGCGCGAGCTTGCGGCTGTTGCGCTCGGCGAAGCGCAGGTGCTTGGCCAGGTCGCCGAACTCGTCGTAGGAGGACGGGTTCTGCCCGTCGCCCGTCATCAGCGACGGGAACCACTTGGCGTAGAACTTGCCGGCGTTGGCCGCGAGCTTGGCCTTCTCGCCCAGGCCGCCGTCGCCCAGCAGGATGTCGCCCGCCAGCTCGAGGTGCTTGTCGACCGCCTCGCGGGCGATCATCAGGTGCATGATCTCCGTCGCGCCCTCGAAGGTGCGGTTGATGCGCATGTCGCGCAGCATCTGCTCGGCGGGGACGGGCTTCTCGCCGCGTGCGCCGAGGGACTTCGCGGTCTCGAAGCCGCGGCCGCCGCGGACCTGGACCATCGTGTCGATCGCCTGCCAGGCCATCTCGGACCCGTAGAGCTTCGCGATGGCGGCCTCGATGCGGAAGTCGCGCTTCTTGTCGTCGGCGAGGCGGCTGGAGACGTCGACCATCGCCTCGAGGCCGAACGCCGTGCCCGCGATGAACGCGATGTGCTGGGCGACCGGGTCGTGCTTGCCGAGCTCCTGGCCCCACTGCTTGCGCTCCTTGGACCACTGGCGCGTGATGCGCAGCGCGTACTTGGTGGAGCCCACGCAGATCGCGGGCAGCGAGAGGCGGCCCGTGTTCAGCGTGTTCAGGGCGATCTTCAGGCCCTTGCCGACGCCGGCGATGATGTTCTCGGCCGGGAGCTCGACGTCCGTGAAGGTCGTCACCGAGTTCTCGATGCCCTTCAGGCCCATGAACTCGTTGCGGTGCTCGACCTTGATGCCCTCGGTGTCGGTCGGGCAGATGAAGGCCGTGATGCCGCCCTTGGACTCATCCGACTTGGGGACGACGGCCATGACGACGACGACGTCGGCGATGACGCCGTTGGTCGCCCACAGCTTGGTGCCGTTGATCGTGTAGGTCGAGCCGTCCTCGGACGGGATCGCCGTCGCGCCCATGCGCGCGGGATCCGACCCGACGTCGGGCTCGGTGAGCAGGAAGGCGGAGATGTGATCCTTGGCGACCTTGGGCAGCCACTCCTGCTTCTGCTCCTCGGAGCCGAAGGTCTTCAGCGGCTCGGGCAGGCCGATCGACTGGTGCGCGGAGAGCAGGGTCCCGATCGAGGAGTGCCAGGTGCCGGCCAGCGAGAGGGCCTTGTTGTAATAGACCTGGCTGAGGCCGAGGCCGCCGTACTCCTTGGGGATCTTCATCCCGAGCGCGCCGAGGTCCTTGAGGCCCTGGATGACGTCGTCGGGGATCTTGGCGTCGTCCTCGATCTGCTGCGGGTCGACGCGCTCGGTCAGGAACGCGCGCATGCGCTTGAGGAACTCCTCGCCTTCCTCGCGGGCGGCGGGATCCACCTTCGGCTGCGGATGGATCAGGTCGAGCTGGAAGTCGCCCAGGTACATCTCGCGACCGAAGCTGGGCTGCTTCCACTCGGTGTCGCGCGACTCCTCGGCGACCTGCTTGGACTCTTCGTAGGAGGGGTTCGTGTTCTGCGCCATTATGTATCGAGGGTACCCACGAAGTTGACTCGCAAGTCAACGGGCTTCCTGAAGACGGTGCCTTGTGGCGCGACCGCATCCACGAGCTCCGGGCCCCGGGTCAGCAGCGCCTCCAGAGCGACCCGCGCCTGCATCCGTGCCAGCTGTGCCGCGGGACAGACGTGCGGCCCGGCGGCGAACGGCAGCCCCGCCTCGCGCAGGCGCACCACGACCAGCTCGTCGCCGTCGTAGCGGTGCACCTCGGCGACGGCCGGGTCCAGCGCGAGCGAGCCGTCGACGCCCTTGGCCTGCCCGGTAAGGACGTGCAGGACGACGTTGAGGATCATCCCCTCCATCGTGTCGATGCCGCCGAACAGGGCGACGGCGGTGTCGGAGTCGATCTCCAGGCGCGCGAACGCCGCGCGGCCCGCGTCCTCGGGGCCGTCCCCGACCGTGGCCGCGACGATGTCCCGGAAGGCGTCGAGCAGCTCGTCGGACGTGTGCTCGAGCGCGAGCGAGCGCTTCATCACGGTCGCCGCCAGCGGGCCGGCGTACTCGGCTCGCAGCTCCGCCCGCGCGCTCAGGCCCGCCACGAGCGCCTCGGCCTGCTCGCGGATCCACGGCTCGGGGATGGCGAAGCGGCCCTCGAAGGACTTGCGGCGCTCGGCATGCTCGTCGCCGTCGGTGGAGAGCAGGCTGCGACCGACGATCTGCGCGGTGGCGAACGCCGGGTGGTCGACCGTGAAGCGGGCGGAGTCCCGCAGCACTGAGAGCGCCTCGCGGCGCTCGCGCACCACCCGCATCACTCGGACGCTTCGACCGCGACCCGGGGCAGCACGCGGTCGAGGCCCTTGGGCAGCCACCAGTTGCGCTTGCCGATCATGTGCATGACCGCGGGGACGAGGATCGTGCGGAGGATCAGCGCATCCAGCAGCACCGCGGACGCGAGCCCGATCCCGAACTCGGCGATGACCCGCTGGCCCTGGAGCAGGAAGGAGCCGAACACCAGCACCATGATCGACGCCGCCGCGGTGATGACCCGGCCCGTCGCCGCCTGCCCGACGCGCACGGACAGGCTGTTGTCACCCGTCTTGAGCCATTCCTCGTGCATGCGGGAGACGAGGAACACCTGGTAGTCCATCGAGAGCCCGAAGAGGATGGCGAGCATCATCACGGGCAGGAACGCCTCCACCGGGCCCTCCCCCACGTTCAGTGGTCCGGCCAGGAAGCCCTTCTGGAAGATCGCCGTGACGACGCCGAACGCCGCGCCGGCCGCGAGCAGGTTCATGACCGCCGCCGTCAGCGGGATCAGCAGCGAGCGAAACGCGAGCATCAGCAGCAGGCAGCCGAGCAGGACGATCACGAAGATGAACAGCGGCAGCTTGTCGGTGAGCACCTTCGCGAAGTCGTCGAAGATCGCGGTGATGCCGCCGACGTAGACGTCGAGGCCTTGCGTGCTCTTCGGGACGACGTCGTCACGTAGGTGGGTGATCAGCTCGCTCGTCGCCTCGTCCTGCGGCGCGGTCGACGGCTTCGCCTCGATCAGGGCGATCTTCTCGTTGGGGGACGGGACGGGCGGGCCGACGGACGCCAGCCCCTTCGTCTCCGACAACGCCGTGGCGAGCTGCTGCACCTTCGGCAGGTCGGCCTTGCCGCCCGGCGTCTTCGCCACGATCTGGAAGGTGCCGTTGAAGCCGGGGCCGAAGCCCTTGGCGAGCAGGTCGTAGGCCTGGCGCGTCGTCGTGTCCTTCTTGTCCTGGCCCGCATCGGAGGAGCCGAGCCGCAGGTCGAGCGCGGGGACCGCGAGGACCAGCATCACCAGCAGGGCGACGAGGGCCAGCGGGAGGGGCCGGCGCTGAACGAAGCGCGCCCACTGCGGCCAGCGTCCGTCCTCCTTGGGATCGTGCGGGCCCTCGGTCTCGAGCCGGCGGCGCTCCTTCTTCGACAGCGCCCTCATCCCGATCATGCCCAGGAAGGCGGGCATCAGGGTGATGGCGGCCAGCGCGACCACGAGCACCGTCACCGAGGCGGCGATGGCGACGCCGTTGAGGAACGACACGCCCAGGATCAGCAGGCCGAGCAGTGCGACGATGACGGTCGCGCCGGCGAAGATGACGGCCCGGCCCGAGGTGTTCAGCGCGCGCACGCACGCCTCCTCTGGATCACGGCCGTTCTTGATCGCGTTTCGATGTCGTGTGACGACGAACAGCGAGTAGTCGATGCCGACGCCGAGGCCGATCAGGGTGGCGAGCTGCGGCGAGAAGGTGGCGATCGTGAAGAGGTGCGCCATCAGGCCGTTGAGCGCCAGCGCGGTGCCCAGCGAGATGACCGCGGTGCCGAGCGGCAGCAGCGTGGCGAAGAGGGACCCGAAGGCGAGCGCGAGGACGACCGCCGCCGCGAGGAAGCCGACGCCCTCGCTGGCGCCGCCCTGCTCGCCGGCCTGGACCGCCTGCTGGATGCCCGGGCCGCCGACCTCGGCGTTGAGCCCGTCCTTGTCGGCCTTCTCGACGGCGCCGATGACCTTGTCGTAGGCGGACTTGGGGACGTCGATGATCGCCTGCTCGCCGTCCATGTGGATGTTGGCGAACGCGACCGTCTTGTCCTTGGAGACCTGCCGTTCCGCGGCGCCCTCCGCGAACGGCGAGTCGACGCGCTCGACGTGCGGGCCGTCCGCGATCTTCTGCAGCGCCGCGTCGATCTTCTGACGGGTCTCCGGAGCGGTGACGTCGTCGGCTCCGAACACGACCTGGTTGGTGTCCGTGGACTCCTGCTTGAAGTTCTTGCCGAGCAGGTCGAAGGCGGTGGTCGACTCGGTGCCGGGCAGGGTGAAGGAGTCCGAGTAACCGGAGCCCGCGGCGGCGTTGAGGCCACCCAGGACCAGGAGTGCCGCGACCCACAGGCCGACGACGCGTCTCTTGTGCAGGAAGCACCAGCGGGCGATCGAGGTCATCGCGCGCCGATGCTACGACGCATCGCATCTTGCACGCCCGGAGGTACGTCACACCTACCTTCGCGTTCGTGCGCGCCCTCGTCGTCGTGTCGCTCTCGTGCGCCTTGCTCGTGGCGGCGACGGCGCACGGGCAGTCCGAAAGCGGGTTGCGGGACAGGATCACCGAGGGGAAGTCGCGCGAGCGCTCGTTGTCGTCCGCGGTGGCCCGGTTGGCCGCGCTGGAGCGCGCGGCAGCGCGGGAGGTCGCCCTGCTCGAGGGCCGTGTCGGCGACGCCCAGGCCGAGCTGAGCGCCGCCCAGACGCTGGCCGATTCGACGGAGGCGCGACTGCGCGCAGCCCGCGCCCGCTCGGCGCGCCTGGAGGCCCGGCTGCATGAGGTTCGAACCAAGCTGGCGGAGCTGTTGCGCGAGCGGTACGTCAACGGCGAGCCGAACCTCGTGAGCGTCATCCTCAGCGCGCGCGGGTTCAAGGAGCTGCTGGAGACCACGCACTACCTCCAGCGCGTCCAGCACGCCGATGCGCGCCTGCTCGACGTCGTCCGCACCGCCCGCAAGGACGCCGTGCGCGAGCGCGGCGTCCTCAACGTGCTCAACCGCCGCCGCCAGGCCCAGGCCGCCGACCTCGCCCGCCGCCGCGACGCGCTCGCCGGCATCCTCGAAGGGCTGCGCGGTCGCCGCGACGCGCTCGCCGCCGCCCGCTCCGCCCGTCAGGCGGCCCTCACGCGTACGCGCGCGGGTCGCGCTCGCGCGCAGAAGGAACTGGACAAGCTGCTCGCCGCCCGCGCCACGGCCGCCGTTTCGCTGGCCGGTCCGGGCGGGCCCTGGGCGATCCCGTGGGCGATCGTCCAGTGCGAGTCCGGCGGCCAGAACCTCCCGCCGAACGGCGCCGGCGCGTCCGGCTACTACCAGTTCCTCCCGGCGACCTGGAGGGGCCTGGGCGGCTCGACGCCGCAGGCCTACCAGGCGTCCAAGGCCGAGCAGGACCGCCTCGCCGCTCGGTTGTGGGCCGGCGGCGCGGGCGCTCGTAACTGGGTGTGCGCGGCGCTGGTCTGACCGCGGGACGGGACGGGTCAGCGGGACGGCGTGACGACCAAGGCGGGCCATGGCCCCACTTACTCGTCAACTCGCTCCGCTGGCCCGCCCGAACTCACTCCCTCGATGCCGAGAGCCCTAGCGACGCCGGCGCAGGACGTCCCGGAGCTCCAGCACGTCGTCGGGAACACCGCGCGGATCCGGAACCTCGAGCAGCTCCGGCGTCTCCCGTCGCCGCACCAGTTCCCCGCCGACGCAGTCCACCCGCAACGCCGTCGTGACCGGCCGCGAGGAGACGATGCGCTCCAAGGAGGTGCCGCGGAACAGCAGCCCGACGCCGTCGTCGGCGGCCCAGCCACCCGGCAGCTCGCCGGCGCGCACCGCCTCCAGCCACACGGGTAGCCGCTCCGGCTCGCCGTCGGCGTGGACGGTCAGCGAGCCCGGCAGCCAGCCGAGCCCGGCGGCCGGGGAGGGCGGGCCGAAGGACGTGGTGATGCCGCCTTCGAACCAGCACATCGCGCCGGCCGAGAGCCCGACCAGGACGGTGCCGGCCCGCCACGCCTCGTGGAGGCGCTCATCGAGCCCGTGGGTGCGCCAGACGGCGAGCAGGTTGCGCATCGAGCCGCCGCCGACGTAGATCAGGTCCTGCGCGCCGACGATGTCGGCCAGCGAGCGCGAGGAGTCGCCGCGGCGGAACAGCGACAGGACGTCGGCGTGGACGGCGCGACCGCCGAAGCGCTGCCGGAAGGCCTGGATCTGCGCGGCCGGATCGCCCGACGCGGTGGGCAGGAACAGCACGCGCGGCTCGCGCGCGCCGGTCAGCGACAGGGCGAAGTCGTCCAGGGCGGGGTTGTCGGGCTCCATCGTGAAGCCGCCTCCGCCCATGGCGAGGATCGTCGGCTCGCGGCTCACGCCGCGATCATCTCAGCCCCCAGGTACGAGACGTCCAGCTCGTGCTCGCCGTCGGCGTCGACGCGGAACGCGCGCTTGCCCTCACGCGAGGAGATCGCCCGGGCCAGCTCCTGGCCTTCGAAGTGCAGCGCGCAGGAGTCCTCTGCGGCATAGCCGGGGGTCATGCCCTCCCCCATCATGTGCACGTACTGCTCCCGCCGCTCGGGCTCCGCGTCGTAGTGGACGCAGTTGGAGTACGGGAGCAGGCCGAGACCCCCGACGCGCCTGGGCGCGCCGTGGAACGCGGTCAGCGACTCGCTGAACCAGCACAGCGAGCCGGCGCTGAGCCCGCACAGCACGACGCCGCTCTCCCAGGCGGCGTGCAGCGCGTCGTCGATGCCATGCGCCCGCCAGGCGCCCAGCATGGAGACGACGTTGCCGCCGCCCACGTAGATCAGGTCCTGCTGGAGCAGGTGCTCGGCAACGTTGTCCTGCACGGCCCCGCAGCCGCGGTCACGCCGGAACAGCGAGACGTGCGACGCGTCCGCCGAGCAGGCGAAGTGGCGGTAGAAGCGGACGATGTAGTGGTCGGCGTCGCCCGACGCGGTCGGCAGGAAGCACACCTTGGGACGGTCCACGCCGGTCAACGACACGACGTAGTCGTCCAGCAGGGGGTTGCCGGCCTCCATCGAGAAGCCGCCTCCCCCGAACGCGACGATCTGCGGAACTCGCATGGCTTGATGTTCGCCGCGCGCGGGTCCGCCCGATATGGACGGGTGGCGGAGCCGGGCTAGGCCGCGTTCGCCATCATGTCGGTCCGCTCGCCCGAGCCGCGCTTCTTCGGGCCCTTGTACGGGCCCGGCTTCTTGCGCGGCTTCCCGCCCGGGAAGGCGAGGCGGATGATCGTGCGGTGCACGCCGCCGAGCTGGCGCCACAGCGGGCCGGAGTTGTAGGGCAGCTCGAACTTCTCGCAGATCTCGCGCACGCGCGGGGCGATCTCCCCGTAGCGCGTCGACGGCATGTCCGGGAACAGGTGGTGCTCGACCTGGTAACCGAGGTTGCCGCTCATCACGTGGAAGAACGGCGAGCCGTCGATGTTGGCCGCACCGATCAGCTGGCGGACGTACCAGTGGCCGCGCTCCTCGTTCTCGAGGTCGACGTCGTCCATCGAGAACGTGTACGTCTGATCGGGGAAGTGACCGCAGAAGATGATCGAGTACGACCACACGTTGCGGACGATGTTGGCCGCGAAGTTCGCCGCGATCGCGCGCTTGAAGTACTTGCCGCTGAGCGCCGGGAAGGCGACGTAGTCCTTGACGAGCTGGCCGGCCATCTTCTTGCCGATGTCCTTGGCGACCTTCTTGTACTCGATGATCGGCTCCTCGCCCTTGCGCAGCGCGCCGAGGTCGAGGTCGTGGAGGGCGACGCCGACCTCGAAGAAGCCCATCAGGATCAGGTTGTAGAAGGGCTGGAGGAGGAAGACCGGATGCCACTTCTGGTGCGGGTCGATGCGCATGATCTCGTAGCCGAGGTCACGGTCCATCCCGCGGATGTTGGTGTAGGTGTGGTGGACGTAGTTGTGGCTGTACTTCCAACCGTCCGCCGGGGAGACGTTGTCCCAGTCCCACGCGCTCGAGTTGATGACCGGGTCGTTCATCCAGTCCCACTGGCCGTGCAGGACGTTGTGGCCGATCTCCATGTTCTCGATGATCTTGGCCGCGGCCAGGACGCCCGCGCCCGTGACCTGGAGGGGGCGGTACTTCGAGCCCGCCACGAGGATGCGTCCGAGCACCGCCAGGCGGCGCTGCAACTCGATGATCGAGCGGATGTAGGTCGCGTCGCGCTCACCGAGGTCGTTCTTGACCTCCTCGTGAAGCTTGTCGAAGAGCTCGCCGAGCTCCTTGATCTGCTCGTCGGACAGCTTGTCGATCGGGTTCTCGATCAACGTCTCGCCGGTGTCCTCGATGGATGAAAGGCGCTTCGGCGCCTCCTGAGTCGCGCTCACAGTTCAACCTCCACTGCGCCCTCGGGCGCGTTGATGCAGATTCGGAGCGTCTGCCCGTCGCACTCGGAGACCTCTCCGTTGCGCAGGTCCCGCACCTTCCCGCTGACTTTCCCGACACACGTGTGGCAGATGCCCATCCGGCATCCGTAGGCGAGTTCGAGGCCCTCGTTCTCGCCCGCGACGAGGATCGACTCGCCGCCCGAGGCCTCCGCTTCCTTGTCCGACTTCGTGAACGTGACCGTCCCGCCCTCGCCCTCGTCCCCGCCCTCGCCGTAGGTGGGCTGGAAGCGCTCGAGGCGGAGCTGGTCGGGATCGCCGTGCTCCTCCCAGTGCTCGCACAGCGCGTCGATGAGCTCCGCCGGACCGGAGGCGAAGGTCAGCCGTTCCTTCCAGTCGGGCACCCGCTCCTCGAGCTGGTCGGGGGTGAAGCGGTCCTCGCCGTCCCCCGACGTGTGGTGCTCGTCGAACGTGTAGCCGTTGCGACGCTGGTCGAGCTTGCGCAGCTGCTCGCCGAAGATGACGTCGTCCTTGCCGCGCGCGGAGTGGATGTGGATGACGTCCGACAGCTCGTCCTTGTCGGCCAGGTCGTTGATCATCGCCTTGATCGGCGTGATTCCCGAGCCGGCGCTGATGAACAGCAGCTTCTCCGGCAGCTCGTCGGGCAGCTTGAACTCGCCGGTGACCTCGCCGAGGGAGACGATCGTCCCCTCGCGCAGCTTGCGCACGATGTACGGCGACACCTTGCCGTCCTTGGCGTGCTTGACGGTGATGGAGATGCAGCCCTCGTCGTCGGCGGGATCGGAGGTCAGCGAGTAGGCACGCCAGTGACGCACGCCCTCGATGTCCAGGCCGATGCGCAGGTACTGGCCGGGCTCGTGGCCCTCCCACTCCCAGCCGGGCCTGATGACGATCGTCGAGGCGTCCTCGGTCTCACGCTCGATCCGCTCGATCTTGCCGCGCAGCTCGCGCGAGGACCAGAGCGGGTTGATCAGCTCCAGGTAGTCGTCGATCAGCAGCGGCGACGTGAAGCGGTTGACCGCCCGCAGGACGGCGCGCCGACGCGCCGACAGCTTCGGTTTTGCTCCCCTCTCCGGCAAGAGCTGTCAACCTAGCGAGTCGTGAGAACGACTGTCAATGTCGAAGGGCGAGAACGTCAGCTGATCGCAGCGACGCGGCGCCTGTTCGACGAGAAGGGCATGCAGGAGGCGCCCGTCGAGGCCATCGCACGCGAGGTCGGCATCGGCCGCGGGCTCATCTACCGGCAGTTCTCCTCCAAGGAGGAGCTGTACGTCCTGACCGTCACGGACTACCTCGCGGAGCTGGCCGCGTCGATGGACGGGGCGACGAGCCTGGAGGGCGTCGCCGAGGCGTTCGCCCGCTTCTGCGTCCGCTACCCCGCGTTCGTCGACTGCGCCCTGTCGATCATGCAGCGCCCCGCCGCGGACCTGCAGGCGGCCGTCTCCGAATCCGTGTGGCTGCGCCTGGGCGAGGGGATGGTGAGCTGCATCGGCCCACTCGAGGACGCGCTGCGCGCGGCCGGCGCCGAAGCACCGTCCTACACCGCCAACGTCCTCTGGACCCAGGGGCTCGGGCTCATGCACCTCGCGCGCATCCGCGTCGGCCTGCGGCGCGTAGAGGGGGGTGTGCCGGAACTGTTCCCCATCGATGCGGAAGAGGTGGTGCACTCGTGCGTGCGCACCGCGCAGGCGCTGGCGCGCTGATCGTCGCCGCGCTGGCGGGCTGCGGCTCCAGCGGCCCGTCGGACGCCGACGTCGTCCGCGACTGGTCGGACGCCGTCCGCGAGCGCGACTACGCGGAGGCGGCCGACCTGTTCGCGCTGCCCAGCGTCATCGAGAACGGCATCACGGTCCGGGCCACCCGCCGCGCCCAGGTCGACGTCTTCAACCGCTCCCTCTCCTGCGGGGCGATCCTCAAGGACACCGAACCGGCGAACGACGGCCGCCTGATCGCGACCTTCCGCCTCGTCGACGGCGCGGGCGGGCCGGGTTCCCGCTGCTCCGGCGAGGCGCACGTCCGGGTGCACGTCGTCAAGGGCCACATCACCGAGTGGATCCGCCAGGACCGCGACCCCCCACCGGACTCGCGCGAGACCTGAACGGGTACGGAGTCCCCCTGGAGGGAGTGGACTGAACGTCGCCGTCATCGGTGCGGGCTCGTGGGGGACCACGGTCGCGCACCTCATCGCGAAACGCACGCCGACCACGCTGTGGGCGCGGCGGCCCGAGCTGGCGCGGGCGATCGACGCCGACCACGTCAACGCGGACTACCTCCCCGACCACGAGCTGTGCGAGGACCTGCGGGCGACGAGCGACCTCGCCGAGGCGCTCGACGGGGCCCACGCGGTGTTCGTGGGCGTGCCGTCCAAGGGCGTGCGCGAGACGCTCGAGCGGATGGAGACCGGCGTGCCCGAGGGCGTCCCGGTGATCAGCCTGACCAAGGGCTTCGAGGGCGGCTCGCGCAAGCGCATGACCGAGGTGATCGAGGAGGTGCTGCCGGGCCGGCCGGCCGGCGTCCTGGCCGGGCCGAACCTCGCCAAGGAAATCCTCGACGGCTACGCCGCGGCGGCGGTGATCGCGTGCACGGACATGGCGTCCGCCGACGCGATCCGCGACGTCATCCGCCAGCCGCTGTTCCGCGTCTACATCGCGGAGGACATCATCGGCATCGAGGTCGCGGGCGCGCTCAAGAACGTCGTCGCCATCGCGGCCGGGATGGCGGAGGGCCTGGGCGCCGGGGACAACACGCGGGCGATGACGATCGCCCGCGGCGTCGCCGAGCTGAGCCGGCTCGGGATGGCCATGGGCGGCGAGGCGCGGACGTTCGCGGGGCTGGCCGGATTGGGCGACATCATGGCGACCTGCATCAGTCCTTTAAGCCGCAACCACACTGTGGGCGTCAAGATCGGCGAGGGCATGACGATCGACGAGGTCACCGAGGAGATGAACCAGGTCGCCGAGGGTGTGCACACCGCGCGCACCGCGGTCGAACTGGCGGAGTCGCTCGGCGTCGACGCCCCCATCTGCCGCGAGGTCGACGCCGTCGTCAACGAGGGCCGCACGGCACGTGAGGCGTTCCGCGGCCTGCTGCGCATCGAACCCACGCACGAGCACGCCGCGGGATGACCGCCGAGCTGCTGCTGCTCAACACGGGGACGGCGGTCGAGCGCGACGCGGTCCAGCGCTGGATCGACGCCGAGGGCAAAGACGCCGAGACGCTGCTCCTCGACGACGACCGGCTGGCCGAGAAGCTCGCCAACGGCAACGACCCGCTCGTGCGCCCCGTCGGCGTCGCCTGGCTGCCGCCCGAGCATCGCGGTCGCCGCCGCGCGCGCTTCCGCCACCTCCTCACCCTGCGCGATCCATGGCATCCGAGCGCGTCCGCCCAGCGCAAGATCCTGCGCTCCGAGCCCGACCGCTGCGAGGTCGTGATCGCCGAGCCCGCGCGGGCCAGCGCCCTGCGCAAGCGCTACGAGGCCAACCCCGGAGGCGCCTTCGAGGACTTCGTCCGCCGTCAGGCCCACCTCGCCCTCGAGCGCGCCGAGCGGGCGATCGTCGGCGTCCAATACAAGGTCCCCAAGCTCGTCTTCGAGGAGATCACGGACTCCGACCGCTTCTGCGACGGCGCCACGAAGCTGGCCGACGACCTCGGGCTCGATCGTCAGGAGGTCCTCGACCGCGCGAAGGAGGGCCTGGGCGAGATGGTGGCCAGCCAGAGCCGCGCGGCCATCGACCTGTGGGACCAGTTCGGCCGTTTCCTCGCCCGCGCGCACCGCATCAAGGTCGACGAGAGCCGCATCGACGAGCTGCGCGACCTCGGCCGCCGCCACAGCCTGATCTTCCTCCCCAGCCACCGCTCCTACCTCGACCCGCTCGTGCTGCGGCCGGCGCTGCTCAGTCACGGCCTGCCACCCAACCACGTGCTGGGCGGGCTCAACGTCTCGTTCTGGCCGATCGGGCCGGTCACGCGGCGCTCGAGCTACGTGTTCATCCGCCGTCAGTTCCGCGGCGACGACGTCTACCGCTGGACGCTGCAGCAGTACATGACGTACCTGATCCGCAAGCGCTTCAACGTGGAGTGGTACATCGAGGGCGGGCGGTCCCGGACGGGCAAGCTGCGCCCGCCGCGCTTCGGGATCCTCTCCTATCTCGTCGACGGCTTCCGCGAGGACCAGCTCGAGGACGCCTACATCGTCCCGACGTCGATCACCTACGACCAGCTGCACGAGGTCGGCGACATGGCCCAGCAGGCCCGTGGCGGCAAGAAGACCAAGGAGGACATCCCCTGGCTCGTCGGC
This sequence comes from uncultured Solirubrobacteraceae bacterium, assembly GCA_963740765.1. GTDB lineage: Bacteria > Actinomycetota > Thermoleophilia > Solirubrobacterales > Solirubrobacteraceae > DATLGB01. The sequence continues at coordinate 209,998 of CAVUFN010000016.1, forward strand.
TATGCGCGCTCGCAGGGCCGCGGGCTCGGCCGCGTCCACGTCGCGTTCGGTGAGCCGCTCTCGCTGCAGGCGTCGCTCGGGGACGCGTACGCGGCGGACGCGCCCAAGGACGACGTCCGCCTCGCGGTGCAGAAGACCGCCTTCGAGGTGATGAACCGCATCAACTCCGTCACCCCCGTGACGCACACGGCGCTGGCCGGGCTGGCGCTGATGGGCTCGGACGACAAGGCCTGCACGCAGCCGCAGATCGACGCCGTGTGCGAGGAGCTGACCGCGCACGCCGAGCGCAACGGCTACGCGGTCAAGGGCGACCCGCACAACGCGCTGGACGAGCTGATCGACTCCAAGGTCGTGGAGCGCTTCGACGGCGGCGTCGAGCCCGTCTACCGGGTCGCCGACAACCAGCACCTCGTCGCCGCCTTCTACGCGAACTCCGCCGTCCACGCGTTCGTCGTGCGCGCGATCGCCGAGCTGGCCCGGCACCGTGACGATCCCGACGAGGCGGCGCTCGCGCTGCGCGACCTGCTCAAGTTCGAGTTCTTCTTCGCGGAGAAGGAGCCGTTCCTGGCGGACGTCCGCGAGGAGATGGGTCGCGAGCCGGACCTCGTCGTCGCTCCGCGGGTCCTGCGCCCGCTGCTCGAGGCGCTGCTGGTCGCGCTGGACTCCGACGAGGAGGGCGCGCTCGGGCTCGCGCGCCAGTGGCACCTGCAGGGCCGGCTGCGCGCCGCCGACACCGTCTCCACCGAGCTGCTCGACTCGGCGCGCAAGCTGATCGAGAACCGCGGTGGTCCGTCGGATGCGCTCCGCGACGAGGTGCGCGACTGGCTGGGAGCGCTCGGGTGAGGGCGCCCGCAGCGCTGCTCGACGCGATCGCCGGCGCGCCAGCAGGCCCGGAGGTCGGCGCCTTCTTCGACTTCGACGGGACGATCATCGACGGCTACTCGGCCGGCGTCGTCTACCAGGACCGCTTGCGGCGCTTCGACATCGGCCCGGAGGAGCTGGCCCGGACGCTCGTCGCGGTCGCCGACATGACCGCGCGCGGCGCCGGCGTCGGCGGCGTGGTCGGTGCCGCGCTCGGCGGCCTGCGCGGGCGCACCGACGAGGACATGCGCGCGTTCGGCGAGCGGCTGTGGCGCCAGCACATCGCCGGCATGGTCTTCCCCGCCGCCCGCGAGTTGATCCGCGCCCACCAGCGCGCGGGGCACACCGTCGTGATCGCCACATCCGCGACGCGCTACCAGGTGGAAGCCGCCGCCGACGACCTCGACGTCGACGAGCTGCTGTGCACAGAGCCCGAGCTGATCGACGGCGTCCTCACCGGGGAGACGGACGGGCCGGTGCTGTGGGGCCCGAACAAGGCCGCCGCCGTGCGCGCCTGCGCGGAGCGGCGCGGCATCGACCTCGAGGCCTCGTTCGCCTACGGCAACGGGGACGAGGACGAGGAGCTCCTGCGTTGCGTCGGGCGCCCGGTCGCGCTCAACCCGCACGGCGGCCTGGCCAGGATCGCCTCGACGGCCGACTGGCCCAACGCCGCGCTCGTGCCTGCCGGCGGCGGCTTCGGGCCAGGCCCGGCGCTACGCACGGCCGCCGCGCTGTCGGCGCTCGGCGCCTCGGCCGCGCTCGGCGTCGGCGTCCGCCTGCTCAACCGCAACAAGCGGATGGGCGCCAACGTGGCCACCGCGGTCGGCCCGAGCCTGGCGCTCGGCCTGGCCGGCATCGACCTCGACGTCGAGGGCGAGGAGCACCTGTGGTCGCACCGCCCGGCCGTCTTCGTCTTCAACCACCAGAGCGGCCTCGACATGCTCGTCATCGGCAAGCTGCTCGGGCGCGACGTGACCGGCGTCGCCAAGGCCGAGGCGGCGCGCGACCCGCGCTTCGCCCCGCTCGGCTTCCTCGTCGACGTCGCCTACGTGGACCGGGGCGACACCAAGCAGGCGCGTGAGGCGATGGCGCCGGTCGTCGAGCGCCTGCGCGAGGGCGTCTCCATCGCCATCGCCCCGGAGGGCACGCGCTCGATCTCGAATCGGCTTGGCCCGTTCAAGAAGGGCGCCTTCCACATCGCCATGCAGGCCGGCGTCCCGATCGTCCCGATCGTCATCCGCAACGCCGGCGAGCTGATGTGGCGCAACTCCTTCTGGCTGCGGCCCGGCACCGTCGACGTCCGCGTGCTCAAGCCGATCCCGACCGGCAAGTGGAAGGCCGAGACGATCGACGACCACGTCGCCAAGGTCCGCAAGCGCTTCGTGAAGGCGCTCAGCGACCCCGCTTGGTGAGCCCCGCCGTCCCCATGTGAAGGGCGGTTTCACCGGCCGGCGGTCAGCCCGGGACCCGGCCGGCCGGACTTGCACTGGGCGCTCGATCATGTCAGGTTTGCGCGTGACCAACGGGGCAGGCAAACCAAGGTGACAGGAGGTAGGAATGCGCAGGCTCGGAGCATTCATGATGTTGATCAGCTTCATGGGGATGGTGGGCACCGCGGGAGCGGACCCGAACAAGGACTCCGTCAAGGGCGAAGGGCTCAACAACCCGCCCAACGGCGTCATCAACGGCTTCAAGCTCGAGGTCAAGAGCGGTCCCAACGGCGAGGACGTGAAGGGCAAGGTCACGTTCACCAGCAAGGCGACCGGCCGCAAGTTCACCGGAGAGGCGACGTGCCTGCGGGTGACCGGCAGCCAGGCGACGATCGTCGCCGACATCACCAAGACCAAGAACGAGCCGGACGGCTTCGGCACCAATGGCGTCATCATCTGGGTCGAGGACAACGGCAAGAAGGTCAAGGGCCAGTCGCCCGACGAGATCCGCAACTCGATCGTCCCGGTCGACGACATTCCCGCCTCGTGTCCGGCACCGATGGATCCGGACCGGATGCCGCTGACGAAGGGAGACATCAAGGTGGAGGACAACTGACCCGGGCGTGACCGTCCCGGGGCGCGGGTCAGGCGCGAGCCTGGCCCGTGTCCTCCGGTGTCGAGCGAGCGCCGGGACGGTCACCTGCGCCCCTTGCCCGGGCGCGGTCAGCGGGGCGGGCGGCGCACCAGCGGCGCGACGGCGCGCCGCACGAACCAGGCGGGCAGGTAGCGGTGGCGCTCCTGCTTCCACACGCGGGCGCGGGTGAACCGCTTGAAGCCCAGCGCGGCGAGGACCGCGCCGGAGATCGGGTTGGCCGCACCCGACCCGAAGAACGGCTCCCGGTCGAGCAGTTCGATCCGGCACAGGTGCTTGGTCGAGACGAAGCCGTACTGGTCGGGACTGACCAGCCGGGCGGGCGCCCCGTGCTTTGCGGTCAGCGGCTTGCCGTTGAGCGTGTCGGCGATCAGGGCACCTTCGAGATCCTCGATCGCGGCGACCGACCAGTGCCCGTCGAGGCCCTCGAAGCGCAGGTGGGTGACGCCAACGGCGGGCGCCACGAGCGTGGCGACCGGGACGCCCTCCCAATGCAGGCCGGTGGCCGACCAGCCGGCGACGCAGTGGAAGTCCGCCGTGATCGCGCGGCGCTCCAGGCCCGCGAGGTCGGCCACGGGCACGCGCCGGCCGCCCACCTCGATGACGGGATCGACCGGCACCGCGGGCGGCGGGTCGCGGGAGTGCGTCCCGAACCGGGGAAAGCGCTCCAGCGCGTGCGGCCCCACTTCATCGCCGCCGACCACGGCCCGCGGTCGCGCGGGCACGTGGTCGGATCAGCGCTCCAGCTGCTGCTGGACTGACCTACTTGACGAAGCCGGCGGCCTTGAGGTAGTTCGCGGCGACGGCCTCGGGCTTCTCCTTGTCGAGGGAGACGCGCGAGTTGAGCTCCTGCATGACCTTCTCGGTCAAGGGCTCCTGGATCTTGGCGATGACGTCCTGGCCGGACTGGCCCAGGGCGTCGATGCCCTCCTTGTTGACGAGGAGGGAGATGTAGTACGGCGGGAACAGCTTCTTGTCGTCCTCGTACGTGTAGTACTTGTCCGTCGCGAGCTGGCCGTCCGTGCCGAAGCCGAAGGTCAGGTCGGACTGACCCTGGTCGAGGTCGTCGTACTTGCCCTGGGAGGACACGAACTTCGGTGTCCAGTCGTACTTGTTCTTCAGGCCCAGGAGGCAGTCCGTGCGCTGGCGGCACTCGGGGAAGCCGGAGATCGAGATCTTCGACCCGCCCTTCTCGGCCAGCTCGGACAGCGTCTTGACGTTGCCGTACTTCTTGGCGGTCTCCTTGGTGGAGGTCACCACGAAGGTGTTCTGGAACGGCGTCTGCGGCAGGGCGGTGATGCCGTCCTTCTCCGCGTCCTGCTTCATCAGGTCGAACGACTCCTGGGGGTCCGGCGGGATGTCGTCGGTCTTGACGTCGTAGAAGTTCGACAGCGCGGTCCCCGAGTACTCGGGGTAGGCGGTGATCTTGTTGGACTTGAGCGCCTTGTAGGCGATCTGCTCCGACCCGAGGTTGAGCTGCTTCTTGACGTCGAAGCCGGCGGCGGTCAGGGCCTGGGCGTAGATCTCACCGAGGATGTACTGCTCATCGAAGTTCTTCGAGCCGATGGTGATCTTCTTGCCGGCGTTCGCCGAGTCCTTCTCGATCGCCTTGCTGTCGCCGGACGACGAGGAGTTGCTCGAGGAGGAGGACGACGAGCCGGACGAGCCGGACGACGACGACTCGTCGTCACTACCGCACGCACCAACGGCGAAACCGATGATGAGGACGGCGAGGAGCGCGCTGAGCGCGCGGATGATGCGAGGCACTATCTATGTCTCCGTTCTTGCTGTGGTTGGGAGGGAGAAGTTGCCGCGACGCGGGCGGGTCGCCTGCGTGCTGTCCACCGTGAGCCCCTTCGGCGTACCGAGGCGCGCCGCGATCGTGAGGCCGGCGTCGACGGCGAAGGTGATCAGGGCCACGACGATCGCGGCCGCGAGCTGGCCGGAGTCGCCGTAGGTCTGGGGCTCGAGGATCGGCGTGCCGAGGGACGGCACGTTGGCCAGCGGCGTGATGGTCGCGGTGGCGACGACGGCGACGGCCGACGTGCGCAGGCCCGCGAAGATGATCGGGATCGCCATCGGCAGCTCGACCTGGCGGATGATCTGGCTCTCCGTCAACCCCACGCCGCGGGCGGCCGCCACCGTGTCCGCGTCGACCTGGACGACGCCGACGTAGGTGTTGGTGAGCATCGGCGGGATCGCCAGCAGCGTCAGCACCAGCACGGCGTTGAGCCGGCCGACCCCGACGAAGGCGACGAAGAACGCCAGCAGCGCCAGTGCCGGGATGGCGCGGCCGATGTTGGACACCGAGACGGCCAGGAACTCGCCCTTGCGGATGTGCCCGAGCCAGAGGCCGAGCGGCACGGCGATGGCCGCTGCGACCGCCATCGCCAGGAGGCTGGTGATCAGGTGGTCGACCAGCAGATCGCCGAACTCGCCGAGGCCGCCGATGCAGACGCCGCCTGACACCGACTCCCGCTTGTGGAAGATCAGGTCGAAGGCGTCGGCGAAGCCGCCGTCGTTGGGGACGCGGGGGCAGGGAAGGGCCATCAGGCCTGGACCGCCCGGCGCCAGGGCAGCGCGATGCGCTGGCCGGTCAGGATGATCAGGTCGCCGATCGCTGCGAGCAGCACGGTGAGCCCGCCGGCGACGATCACGTTGGACTTGAAGAAGATGCCGCCCGTGCCTGCGTTGGACGTGTAGATCTGCTCACCGAGGCCGCCACCGCCCGCGAAGAACGCGAGCGTGGCGAGGCCGACCGTGGTGGTGAACGCGATGCGCACGCCGGCCAGGATCTCGGGCAACGCCAGTGGCAACTCGACCTGGCGCAGGATCTGGTTGTCGGTCATCCCCATGCCGCGGGCGGCGTCGACCATCTCCTCCGGGACGCCGCGCAGGCCGGTGGTGATGTTGCGGAACAGGATCAGCAGCGTGTACGCGGTCAGCGCGATGATCGCGGTCAGGTTGCCGAAGCCCGTGATCGGGATCAACAGGAAGAAGGCCGCGACCGACGGGATCGTGTAGAGCGTCCCCGTGAAGACCGTGATCGGCCCGGTCAGCCAGCGCCGCTTGTGGGCGATGATCGCGAAGCCGAACGCGATCGCGAAGCCGACGAGCAGCGGGATGAGGCTCAGGTAGACGTGCTCGCCGAGCGGCTTGAAGTACTTGTCGAAGTTGTCGGCGATCCAGCTCGGGCAGAACCCGTTCTCCGCGACGCACCCGCGTCCCGTCCGCTCCTTGAAGAAGTCGTCGCCCAGGTCCTGGGCGAACACGACGACCGTGGCGAGGCTCACTCGGCGATCAGCTCGGCGGTCGAGGGGACGTTCTCCGTCGGGAGGTTCAGAGCGTGGGCGATCACGTCGATGGACAGGACGCCGGCCATCTTGCCGTCGGCGTCGTGGACCGCGGCGTAGCGGGTCTCGACACTCAGCAGGTCCCCGAGGGCGTCGCGCAGGATGTCGTCGAGGTCGAGCAGCGGAGTCGGCTCCGTCCCGAGGTCCGACTGGACCTCCGTGCCCTGGAGATCGCGATCGCGCAGCCAGCGCAGCGGGCGCCCGCTGTCGTCGAGCAGCATCGCGAGGTCGGCGAAGTCGGTGTCCTCCATCGCGGTGCGCAGCTGGCGCACCGAGTCGCCCGCCTTGGCGGTGGCGACCTTGAGCAGGTCGACGTCACGGACGCGCTGCAGCGCGAGGCGCTTGAGCGAGCGGTCGGCGCCGACGAACTGCTCGACGAACTCGTTGGCGGGATGGGAGAGCAGCTCGGCGGGCGACGCGTACTGCGCGAGGTGGCCCCCCTTCTGCAGCACCGCGATCTTGTCGCCCATCTTGATCGCCTCGTCGATGTCGTGGGTGACGAAGACGATCGTCTTGGACAGCCGGGCCTGCAGGCGCAGGAACTCGTTCTGCAGCCGCTCGCGGTTGATCGGGTCGATGGCGCCGAACGGCTCGTCCATCAGCAGGACGGGCGGGTCGACGGCAAGGGCGCGGGCGACGCCGATGCGCTGGCGCTGGCCGCCGGAGAGCTGGGCCGGGTAGCGGTCGCGGATCTCGTCGGGGTCGAGCGAGATCAGCTCGATCAGCTCGTCCACGCGGGCACGCGTGCGGTCCTTGTCCCAACCGAGGAGGTGGGGAACGGTGGCGATGTTCTGGCCGACCGTCCGGTGCGGGAACAGGCCGATCTGCTGGATCGCGTAGCCGATCTCGCGGCGCAGGTCGGCGGGCTTGCGCTCCCGCACGCTGGCGCCGTCGATGAGGATGTCGCCGTCGGTGATGTCGATCAGCCGGTTGACCATCCGCATCGCGGTGGTCTTGCCGCAGCCCGACGGGCCCACGAAGACGCAGATCTCCCCCGCCGGGACCTCCAGCGAAAGCTTGTCGACGGCTGCTTCCGTCGCTCCTGGGTACACCTTGGTTGCCTCGCGGAACTCGAGTGAGACCGCGGGCTTGTGCTCCTGCGCCATCTGACTGCTTCCTCCTCTAGGAAGGGTCGAACCTTATAGGAGGCTCTCCACGTGGATGGGGAGACGGCGTACGCGGACGCCTGTGGCCGCGAAAACGGCGTTGGCGATGGCCGCCGCCGTGCCGGTGATGCCGATCTCCCCGATCCCCTTCGACCCCATCGGGTTCAGGTGGGGATCCTCCTCGTCGATCCAGACCGCCTCGATGTCGTGGATGTCGGCGTGGACGGGGACGTGGTACTGCGCCAGGTCGTTGGTGAGGAAGTCCCCGTAGCGGCGATCGATCACCGTCTCCTCCATCAGCGCCATGCCCAGGCCCATCGTCATGCCGCCGATCAACTGCGAGCGGGCGGTCCGCGGGTTGAGAATGCGTCCGGCGGCGAACACACCTAGAAGCCGGTCCACCGTGACCTCGCCTGTGACGGGGTCGACCGTGACCTGGGCGAACTGCGCGCCGAACGCGTGGCGGGCGTAGTCCTCGAGCGCCTTGAGGTCCGCACGCGTGTCGTAGTCGGCCTCGTCGAGGTCCTCGTCGACGAGCCGGCGGCAGGCGCCGTGCACGGCCGAGCCCCACGACGCCGTTCCCATCGACCCGCCCGCCACGCCCGCGCGCGGGAAGTCCGACGAGCCGAGCTCGACGCGGGCCCGGTCGAACGGCAGGCCGAGCGCGTCGGCGGCGATCTGGGTGAGGACCGTGCGGGCGCCCGTGCCGATGTCGGCGGACGCGATGCGGACGGTGACGCTGCCGTCGGACTCGCGCTTGGCGTGTGCCCAGGCCGGGGCGCGGTAGACGGGGTACATCGAGGCGGCGACGCCGCATCCCGTCCCCTCCGAGAGATCGTGGCGCGCGTCCCACCCGAAGCGCTCGGCGCCCTCGCGCAGGCACGCGACGAGCCCGCGCGAGCTCCACGGCTTGCCGGTCTCGGGATGCTCCGGCGGATCGTTGCGGACCCGCAGCTCGACCGGGTCCATGTCCAGGGCGATCGCCAGCTCGTCCATCGCGGACTCCAGCGCGAACATGCCGGGCGTCTCGCCGGGCGCGCGGAACCACGACGGCGTCGGGACGTCCAGGCGCGTGACCCGGTGGGTGCTGCGGCGGTCCGCGCCCGCGTACATCGCCCGCGCGACCGTGGCGGTCTGCTCGGTGAACTCCTTGATCTGCGAGGTCTGGCTGACCGCGTCGTGGGCCACGGCGGTGATCGTCCCGTCACGGGTCGCGCCCAGGCGCACGCGCGAGAACGTCGGGGTGCGGTAGCCGGTGTAGGCGAACTGCTGGCGGCGGGGCACCACGAGCTTGACCGGACGGCCGATGTGGCGGGCGGCCAGCACGGCGGCGACGGTGTACGGACGCATCGTCCCCTTGGAGCCGAACCCGCCCCCGACGTGCGGTGAGTGGACGCTGACCCGCTCGGGCTCCAGGCCGAACAGCTCGGCGAGCGTCCCGCGCATCGCCCACACGCCCTGCGAGGTCTCGTTGACGATCAGCCGGCCGTCGTCGCGCCAGTGGACGACGCAGGCGTGCGGCTCCATCGCGTTGTTGTGCTGGATCGGCGTGCCGTAGGTCTCGTCGATGGCGACCTCCGCGCGCTCGAGGGCCGCCTCGGCGTCCCCGACGATCGACTCCGTGTCATAGCCGCCGTTGACGCCGTCAGGCGCATACAGCCCGGGGTGGTCCGGCGTGAACTCGACGTCGTGGGCCTCGGGCCGGTAGTCGATCTCCAGCTCCTGGGCGCCCGCCCGCGCCGCCTCGAGCGTCTCCGCCAGCACGACGGCGATGATCTGCCCGCGGTAGTGGATGCGCGGCTCCTGCAGGACGTGGAGCTCGGCGTCGGAGACCGGCTCGATCGTCCCGGCGTTGGCGTGGTGCACCACGGCGAGCACGCCCGCGGGCGTCGGGCCGATGTGGGCGACGGTGCCGCGGGCGATGTCTGCGGTCGCGACAACCGCGTGGACGAGGCCGTCCGGGTTGTGCTCGGCGGCGTAGTGCGCCTGCCCGGTGACCTTGAGGTGACCCTCGACGCGGGCGTGCGGCGCACCGAGCGCGCGGTCGGCCGCGACCGTCATGCCGAGGTGAGCGCGTCGATGATCAGGTTGCGCGCCAGCGTGACCTTGAACGCGTTGTCGCGCAGCGGGCGGGCGGCGGCGAGCTCGGCCGCAGCCGCAGCCGCGGCGTCGCCCGTCTCGGCGAACACGGCCTCGGCGTGATGGCAGCGCCACGGGACGGGCGCGACGGCGCCGAGCGCGATGCGCGCGGTGCGCCCGTCCACCACGGTCGCCACGGAGACGAGCGCGAACGCGTAGGACGCACGGTCGCGGACCTTGCGGTAGCGATGGATCGATCCCGGCCCACCCACGTCGGGGACGGTGACGGCCGTGATCAGCTCGCCGGGCGCGAGCACCGTGTCCCGCTCCGGCTCGCCCTCGGGAAGGCGGTGCAACCCGGGCATCGGGATGTCGCGCCGGTCGGTGTGGACCGTGGCGCCGAGCGCGACGAGCGCGACGCTCATGTCCCCCGGATGAGTGGCGACGCAGTGCTCGGAGTGCCCGATGATGGCGAGGTCGCGGTGGTGGCCCTCGAGCGCGGAGCAGCCTGCCGGGCCGCGGCCGGCCTCGCGCTTGTTGCACGGCTTGCAGACGTCCTGGAAGTACGGGCAGCGAGTGCGCTGGAGCAGGTTGCCGCCGACCGTGGCGACGTTGCGCAGCTGCGGCGACGCGCCGGCCAGCAGGGCCTCGCGCAGCACGAGCGGGACGCGCTCGTCGCTCGCGACGTCGGCGTTGCGCGCGGCCGCGCCGATGCGCACGCCGCCCTCGACGGGCTCGATGGTGCGGTCCAGGCGGGAGACGTCGACGAGCCGGTCCGGCGTCTCGACGCCCAGCTTCATCAGGTCGACGAGGTTGGTGCCGCCGCCCAGGTAGGTCGCGCCGGTGGCGACGGCGGCCTTCGCGTCGGCGGCCCGCTCGTATGCGAAGGGGTTCACCCGGCCGCGTCCAGGATCGCCGGGACGATGTTGCGATACGCGCCGCAGCGGCAGAGGTTGCCGCTCATGCCCTCACGCACGGCGTCGGCGTCGAGCGTCCCGCGCTCGTCGATCAGGCCGACGGCGGAGACGATCTGCCCCGGCGTGCAGTAGCCGCACTGGAACGCGTCGTGGTCGACGAACGCCTGCTGGAGCGCGTGGCCGTCGAGCCCCTCGATGGTGGTCACGTCCGACCCGTCGCAGGCGACCGCGAACAGCAGGCACGCGTTGGCGCGCCGGCCGTCGAGCAGGACCGTGCAGGCCCCGCACTGGCCGTGATCGCAGCCCTTCTTCGCGCCCGTCAGGTGCAGGTGCTCGCGCAGCAGGTCGAGGATCGTCGTGCGCGTGTCGACGGTCACCTGACGTTCTGTGCCATTGATCCGGAGCGTGACCTCGACATCCACGATGCGTCACGCTACCCAACATGACCGACCGCGAGCACCATGTCGTCGTCTACGGAGCCACCGGGTTCACCGGCGCGCTCACGGCTCAGTATCTGAGCGAGCATGCCGGTCGGGCGGGAGCGAATACCCGGTGGGCGATCGCCGGGCGCACCCAGTCCAAGCTGGACGACACGCTGCGCACGATCGGGGCCGACGTCCCCACGATCGTGGCCGACTCGACGGACGCGAAGTCGCTGCGGGCGCTGGCCGAGTCGACCAAGGTCGTGATCACGACGGTCGGTCCCTACATCGAGCACGGCGAGCCGCTGGTCGCCGCGTGCGCCGCCGCCGGGACGGCGTACGTCGATCTCACGGGCGAACCGGAGTTCATGGACCTCATGTACGTCCGCCACCACCGCGAGGCGACGCGGACCGGCGCGCGCATCGTCCACGCCTGCGGGTTCGACTCCATCCCGCAGGACCTCGGCGTGCACTTCACCGTCCAGCAACTGCCCGAAGACGTCCCGATCGCGGTCGAGGCCTTCGTGCGCGCGGGCGGGAACGCGTCGGGCGGGACGGTCGCGTCCGCCCTGGGCATCATGGGTCGCTACCGGCAGGGGCAGAAGGTGCACCGCGAGCGGCTGAACCTCGAGCCGGCGACGCCGGGCCGCCGGCAGCGCGTGATCATCAGCCGCCCGAAGCGCGACAGCGGCACCGGCCTGTACCTGCTGCCGATGCCGACCATCGACCCGCAGATCGTGCGCCAGTCCGCGCAGGCGCTCGAGCGCTACGGGCCGGACTTCTCCTACGCGCCGTACATCGCCGTCAAGAAGGCGCCGCAGTGGGTCGGCCTGGCGGGCGGCGTCACCGCCTTGTTCGGGCTTGCCCAGGTCCCCCCCGCGCGCAAGCTGATCTCCTCCCGCATCCCGCAGGGGACCGGCCCCTCGCCCGAGCAGCGCGAGAAGGGCTGGTTCAAGGTGCGCTTCCGCGGGACGGGTGGCGGCCAGACCGTCGAGACGGAGGTCAGCGGCGGCGACCCGGGGTACGGCGAGACGTCGAAGATGCTGGCCGAGTCGGCGCTCAGCCTCGCCCACGACGACCTGCCCGACGTGGCCGGCCAGGTCACCACGGCGCAGGCGATGGGCGACGCGCTGCGCGCGCGCCTCATGCGCGCGGGCATCGGCTTCGAAGTCCTCTAGCTGACCGCTTTCGGCGAACCCCGCCCGTCGTCCAAAACCCCTGCCGGCAGGCTTGGCCAGCGGGCCTTGGCGGGGGCTTGACGCATGCCCGATGATGTGCGCGTGCCGTCCACCGTGATCGCCGCCGCATCCGCCGCCTTCGGCCGCGACGTGGACGCCTGCCTGGCCCGGATCGAGGTGCTCGTGGAGGCCGCCGGACGGCGTGGCGCGCGCCTGCTCGTCCTGCCCGAATGTGCGCTCGGCGGCTACATCGACGAGAGCGGCGTCGGCCTCGACCTGCCGCCCGCGCTGGAGCCCGACGGGCCGGAGCTCGCGCGGCTCGCGCGCATCGCCGGGGACATGGTCGTGTGCGCCGGCTACACGGAGCGCGGCCCGGGCGGGGAGCTGTACTCGTCGGCCGCCGCCGTGTGGGGCGGCGGTCTGCTCGGCCACCAGCGCAAGGTCCACCTGCCGCCGGCCGAGCGCTTCGCCTACGCGCCCGGCGACGGTTTCGCGGCGTTCGACACGCCGGTCGGGCGGATCGGGATGCTGGTCTGTTACGACAAGCTCTTCCCGGAGTCGGCCCGCGCCCTGGCGCTCGACGACGCCGCCATCGTGTGCGCGCTGGCCGCCTGGCCCGTCGACCGCCTCGCCCCCGCCGCGCGCGTCCACGCCGATCGTCAGACCCGGCACTTCGACCTGTGCGACCAGATGCGCGCCGTCGAGAACCAGGTCGTGTTCGTCGCCTCCAACCAGGCGGGTCGCTGGGGCCCGCTGCGGTTCCTGGGCGGGGCCAAGGTCGTGGACCCCGACGGGGTCATCCTCGCGCGCACGGGCGCGCGTGAAGGTGTCGCGATCGCGGAGGTCGACGTCGCGCAGGTCGTCGGCGACATGCGCGCGCACATCGACCACCTCGGTGACCGGCGACCCGAGGCCTACGGGCAGCCGGCCGGGGTGGCCGCCGCTCTCGGCGGGTAGGCAGCTCCCGTGTGCGGCATCGCGGCGGTCTACGGCGGGCATGACACCGAGGCGTTCGAGCGGATGCTCGGGCGCCTGGATCACCGCGGGCCCGACGACTCCGGAACGATCGCGCTCGACCACGCCTGGCTCGGCCACACCCGGCTGTCGATCGTCGACCTCGCCGGCGGCCGGCAGCCGCTGCGCAGCGCCGAGGGCGACGTCCATCTGGTCGGCAACGGGGAGGTCTACAACCACGCGGCCGTGCGGGACGACTCCGACGCCGAGTTCGTCACGGAGTCCGACAACGAGGTCGCGCTGCACCTGATCGAGCACGACCCGGCCACGCTCGCCCGCTTGAACGGGATGTTCGCGTTCATCGTGGCGACCGACGACGGGCGCTTCGTCGCCGCCCGCGACCCCGTCGGGATCAAGCCGCTCTACTGGTCCAGGCTGGGCGACGAGGTCCGCTTCGCCTCCGAGATGCACGCGTTCGACCCCGAGTGGCAAGCTGCCGTCGAGCCGTTCCCGCCCGGCTGCTGGTGGACGCCCGAAGAGGGGTTGCAGCGCTTCGCCTCCGCCGTCCCGGAGAAGATCGCCGAGCTGCACGGGGACCTCGTCGCCGGCACCCGCAAGGTGCTCGTGCGCGCGATCGAGCGCCAGATGATGGGCGACGTGCCCGTCGGCGTGTTCCTCAGTGGCGGGTTGGACTCGTCGCTGGTCGCCGCCGTCGCGGCTCGCTGGTGCTCGCGCCACGGGACGACCTTGCAGACCTTCGCGGTCGGGACCGACGACTCACCCGACCTCGCCGCCGCCCGGCGCGTCGCCGAACACCTCGGCACCCAGCACCACGAGTTCACCTACACGGCCACGGAGGCGCTCGCCGCGCTGCCCGACGTCGTCCGCGCGATCGAGTCCTTCGACCCGGGCCTGGTGCGCTCCGCCGTCCCCAACTTCCTGCTCGCGCGCCGGACCGCCGAGCACGTCAAGGTCGTCCTGACCGGCGAGGGCGCCGACGAGCTGTTCGCGGGCTACGCCTACATGAGCGAGATCGAGTCGGCCGCCGAGCTGCACGCCGAGCTCGAGCGCACGGTCAACTCGCTCCACAATCTCAACCTCCAGCGCTGCGACCGCGTGACCATGGCTCACGGCCTCGAGGCGCGCGTCCCGTTCCTCGACCTCGAGGTCATCGGCTGGGCACTGGGACTGCCTGCCTCGGAGAAGCAGGTGACGCCGGAGCGGCTCGAGAAGGCGCTGCTGCGCGAGGCCTTCGACGGCTGGCTGCCAGAGGACCTGCTGTGGCGGGTCAAGGCGGAGTTCGGCGACGGATCCGGCGCCCGCGACGTGCTCTCGGAGGCGATCACCGCCGACATCACCGACGCCGACTTCGAGAAGGAGCGCGGGGCGGTCGACCCGCCGCTGCGCACCCGCGAGGAGCTCGCGTACTACCGGGTCTGGCGCGCGCACCTCGGGGACATCTCCGCGGAGCGGACGCTCTCCCGCTTCGCGCGGGCGTAGCCTCCGGCCCATGCCGGAGGTCCTGCGCCTTGCCGCGTTCACGAACGACCCGGCCGGAGGCAACCCGGCCGGGGTCGTCCTCGACGCGACCACGATGAGCGACGCCGAGATGCAGGCCATCGCCGCTGAGGTCAACTACTCCGAGACCGCGTTCATCGTCGGGGAGGGACCGCGGGTCCGGTACTTCAGCCCGGCGGCGGAAGTGCCGTTCTGCGGGCACGCCACGATCGCGACCGCGGTGGCGCTGGGCGACGGGACGCACGCCTTCGCCACCAACGGCGGCGAGGTCGTGGTCGAGGTCGCGAACGGCACCGCGACGCTGACCAGCGTCCCTCCGCACGTCGAGGAGCCGCCCGACCTCGCCGAGGTGCTGGACGGCTTCGGTCTCGCGGCGACCGACCTCGACCCGGCGCTGCCGCCGCGCGTCGCCTGCGCGGGTGCGCGCCACCTGATCCTCGGGCTCGCCGACCGCGGGACGCTCGCGGCGATGGCCTATGACTTCGACCGCGTGCGCGCGCGCATGACCGCCGAGGACTGGACCACCATCGCCCTCGTGCACCGGCGCGACGCGACCACCTTCGACGCACGCAATGCGTTCGCGGTCGGCGGCGTCGTCGAGGACCCCGCGACGGGGGCGGCCGCGGCCGCGTTCGGCGCCTACCTGCGCGCGCTGGGGTTGGTGGAGCCACCCGTCGAGGTGACGATCCACCAGGGTGACGACATGGGCCGCCCGAGTCTGCTGACCGTGGGCATCGACGCGGACCCGCTCAGCGGCGTGCGCGTCAGCGGCACCGCCGTCCCCATCCCATAATTCGCAAGATCCTTTGCAGGAGCAGGGGTTTCGAGGGGCTCGCGGTAGCGTCGCCCGCTCCTTGCGACGTCGTCGAGCCCTATCCCTGGCCGCAGCGGGCCTCTGCCTGCTGCCCGCCGCCGCACCCGCCCAGACGTCACTGACCGAGCAGCGCGACGCCGCCGCTTCCCTGCGCGCGCGGGTCGCCGCGGAGTCGCGCCGGATCGCCGCCACGACCGCCGGTCTCGAGCAGGCGCAGGCGCGCCTCGGTCGCCTCGACCGCCGCGTCAGCGCGCGCGTCACGCAGCTGCGCCAGGCCCAGGAGGACCTCGTCGCGGCGCGCGTCCGCCTGTCCCGCCTGCAGAAGCGCTCATCCCAGGCGACCGACATCCTCTCCCGCAACCTGATCGACAGCTACAAGGCCGGCAAGCCGAACATCGTCACGGTCGTCCTGGACTCGAACGGCTTCCCCGACCTGCTCAACCGCCTGAGCTTCTTCCGCCGTGTCGCCAACCGCAACGGGCGCATCCTGGACATCGTCCGCGAAGCGCGCCAGGCCGTCGCGAAGGAGGAGACCGGCCTCGAGAAGGACCGCGTCCGCTTCTCCGACCTCGCCAAGACCGCCATCTCCGAGCGCTCGGCGGCGGCCGTCATCCGCAATGCCATCTACACGCGTCAGCAGGCGCAGATCCGCGCCCGCAACGGGACCAGCTCGCAGCTGAGCTCCGTCCAGGCCAAGATCAACCGCGTCGAGCGCGCCGAGGCCGCCGCCGCCCGCCAGGCCGCTTCGGCGTCATCGGCGACCTCCGCCGCTCCCGCCCCGCCCGCCAGCGACGCGAGCGGCGCGGTGGCCAAGGTCATCGCCGCGGCCAACGAGATCGCCACGACGCCCTACGTCTACGGCGGCGGCCACGGCGGTTCCTCGGGCGGCTACGACTGCTCCGGGTCGATCTCCTACGCGCTCGCCGCCGCCGGCCTTGTCAACGGCTCGCTCACCTCGGGCGGCTTCATGAGCTGGGGCGAGCCCGGCCCCGGCGCGCACATCACCGTGTACGCCAATGGGGGCCACGCCTTCATGGTCGTCGACGGGCGTCGCTACGACACGAGCGCACTCTCCGGGGGCGGCACCCGCTGGACGAGCGCTTCGCGCAGCACTGCGGGCTTCGTCGCCCGCCACCCGCCGGGCCTCTAGGGGTGCCGTAGGCGACCCGTGTGAGGGGGCGCCGCAGCTTCGTAATAAGGCGCCGGAGGCGGGCCCCCGTGCGATCTCAGTCGTCGTCGCGCGGGGGCGGGCGGAAGACGATGCGCTTCACGTCGCCGGCAGCTCGGCCGCCCAGCCGGATGGCGGTGTGGAAGCCCTCCTCGCCAAGCGTGTTGGCCATCAGCGCCTTGCGCAGGTCGCCGAGCGCCTCGCGGTCGTCGTCGTCCCCGCCCGACCCGTCGAGCAGGACGAGGTGACGTGGCCGCCGCAGGCCGGCGGCCTCGCGCAGCCAGCGCTCGCGCTCGCCGGCGTCGAGCGAGTCCAGGATCAACACGACGGCGTCCCCGCCGTTGAGCCGCTTCATGACGGCGGCGTCGAGCAAGGTGGCGACCTGGGTGGCGTCCGCCCGCCCCTTCAGCAGCCGCTCGACGCGGCCGGTGGAGAGCAGCGCAGCGCGGTCCTCGAGGACGGTGTGCATGTACTGCTCGGCCCCGGGGCGATCCGGCGCGGCCACCAGGACAAGGCTGCCCGGCGTGTAGCGCAGGCGGAAGGTCGGCTCCAGTACCCGGCCGCGGACGGAGATGTCCGGCTTGCGCTCGGGGGCGTTGTCGCGGCGTGGGCGGTCCGATGACCAGCCCGTGCGCTCGTCCGCGCCGATCTTGACGCTGCGGGTTCCGGATTGGTCGCTCACCCAAGTGACACTAGAGCGCGGCGGCGACCAGCTCGGGCGCCTCGAGCCCGAGCAGGTGACCGGCGCCCGGGATCTCCTCCGCGGTCGCCTGGGGCAGCCGGTCGGCCAGATGCCACGCGATGGCGCGGAAGTCGTCGTGATCGTGCTCGCCCACGAAGAGCTGGACGGGGCAGGTGATCGTGTCCAGCCGCTCGCCGACGGGCGGGTCCTCCAGCCAGAACTCGGCGAAGGGCCGCTTGCGCTGGTTGGCCCACGCCCGGCGCAGCATCTTCTCCACCGGCTCGCGGTGCTCGGACCGGCGCACCCACATGTCGAGGTTGAGCCGGACGGCTGCGTCGAGGTCTCCGGCGGCCAGCGCCTTCTCCTCGGCCTCGGCGTAGGCGACGAGCTCAGGCCCGAAGTCCCAGGGCTCGACGGACGGAGCGAGCAGCACGAGCCGGCCGAAGCGCTCGGGCGCGATCGCTGCCGCCTCCAGCAGCGCCTCGCCGCCCGCCGAGTTGCCGCATCCGACGACGCGGTCCAGGCCGAGGCCGTCCAGCAGCTCGAGCAGGTCGAGCGCTGCGCTGTAGCGGCCGCGCTTGTACTTGGCACTGCGGCCGTAGCCGCGCCGGTCGTAGCGGACGACGGTGAGCCGCCGCTCGACGAGCGCCGAGACCGACTCCCACTGGCGCCCGTCGCAGACCCCGGAGTGCAGGAGGACGACGGGCGGGCCGGCGCCCTCGACATCGGCGAACAGCTCACCACCGCTCACCTTCACCCGACGCGTCGGCACGCGCAGACCGTACTGTTCCGGTCCATGGCCAGCTGGGCCGACGTCGTCCGGATCGGCACCCGGTTCCCCGAGGTGACGGAGAGCACCTCATACGGGACGCCGTGCCTGAAGGTCAACAAGGCGTTGATGTGCCGGATGAAGGAGGACGAGACGTCGCTGATGGTGCGCGTCGTCGACCTCGAGGACAAGGCCGCGCTGCTGCGGAGCGACGGCGAGGTCTTCTTCACGACCCCGCACTACGACGGCTACGCGGCGATCCTCGTCCGGCTCGCCGCGATCGACGAGGCGCGGCTCAGTGAGCTCGTCGAGGACGCCTGGCGGCTGCGCGCGCCGAAGCGCGCGCTCGCCGCCTACGACGACGCGTCCTAGCCGGGCTCAGGGCGCTGCCTGCTCGCAGGCCGTCTTCGCCTGGTCGCGCGCCTGGCCCTCGGGCACCGAGTCCTCGACGATCTTGACGCAGACCTCCTTGGCCGCTTTCTGCGCGTCCTCGATGTCGCCGCTGCCGGCCTTCTCGCAGATCTTCTCGAGATCGGCGACGGTGTCCTTCTTGAGCTGGGGGGCGGACTGAACGGCCTGCTTGCACGAAGCTACCGCGGCCTCGATGTTGGGGTTGTCGCTCGAGCCTCCGCCGCCTCCCCCGCCGCTACCTCCGCCACCGTCGTCCCCGCCACATCCGGCCAGCGCTGCAGGACCGAGCGCCAGCACAACCAGCATCTTCCTCAGCATCGTCTTCCTCCCGGTGTCGGTTGGCATCCGGAGGGTCAACGCCCCGGCTCTGAAAGCGCTTACGCATCGGCGGCGGCCAGATCGCGCAGGCGGCGCTCGAGCAGCCGGTGCTCGGCGCCGTCGGGGGTGAGGGCGAGCGCCCGGGTCAGGGCGTCGCGGGCTTCGCCGGTGCGGCCGAGCCGGGTCAGCAGCTCGGCGCGGGTGGCGTGCAGGTAGCGGTAGTCGCCCAGCGGGAGCGCGTCCGCGATCGCCAGGCCGGCGGCGGCGTCCCGCGCATTGGCGACGGCGACGGCGCGGTTGAGCTCGACCACCGGCGAGCCGGTGATCGCCTCCAGGCGGCCGTAGAGGACGGCGATCTGCGCCCAGTCGCGCGGCGTGTCCGCGTGCAGGGAGGCGATGGCGGCCTGGACGACGTACGGGCCGCCGCCCTTGAGCGCGAGAGCGCGGTCGAGGTCGCGGCGGCCGGTCTCGATCAGCGCGCGGTCGTAGTCGGCGGGGTCCTGGTCCTCGAGCAGGACCAACTCGCCCTGCGCGTCTGTGCGCGCGGCGCGGCGGGCGTGGTGCAGGCGCATCAGCGCGTGCAGCCCGTGGGCCTCGGGCTCGTCGGGCATCAGCTCGGTGAGCGCCTCGCCGAGGCGGAGCGCTTCCGTCGCGAGCGCCTCGCGGCCGTCGTAGCCGGCGTTGAAGATCAGGTAGATCGTGGCCGCCGCCGCGTGCAGGCGGTCGGGCAGCAGATGATCGGGCGGGACGCGGAACGGGATGCCGGCGACGCGGATCTTGCGCTTGGCGCGCACGAGCCGCTGGGCCATCGTCGCCTCCGGGACGAGGAAGGCGGCGGCGATGTCGCCGGTCGTGAGGCCACCGAGCGTGCGCAGCGTCAGCGCGACCTGGGCCTCCGCGTCGAGGGCCGGGTGGCAGCAGGTGAAGAGCAGCTCGAGGCGCTCGTCGGTGAAGGCCGTGGGCATGGGCGGCGGCGGGGGTGGTTCGAGTTCCTGGAGCTTCTGCTCGTAGACGCGCTCGCGGCGGATGCGGTCGACCGCGCGGTTGCGGCCGGTCGCGACCAGCCACGCGGCGGGATGCGCGGGCATCCCGTCGCGCGGCCAGCGCTCCGCGGCGACGGCGAACGCGTCCTGAGCGGCCTCCTCGGCGCGATCGAAGTCGCCGAGGAGGCCGATGAGGGAAGCCAGGACGCGCCCCCACTCGTCGCGGAAGACCCGCTCGAGGGTGGTGGTCACCACTCCTTGACGGGCCGGATCTCGACGCCGCCGCCACGGCTCGCCGCCGGCACCTTCGCGGCGACGGCGATCGCCGCGTCGAGGTCGTCGGCCTCGAGGATGAAGTAGCCGCCGACGGCGTCCTTGATCTCCGCGTACGGGCCGTCGGTCGTGAGCGCCTGGCCGCCCTCGACGCGGACGGTCGTGGCCGTGTCGGCCTCCTCCATCCCGTGCCCGGGCGTCAGCCCCGGCGTCTGGTTGAGCGAGCCGTAGGCGGCGTAGATCTCGCCCTTCTCCTCATCGCTCAGCGCATCCCAGCTCGGCTGCCCCGGGCGGGGGGTCGAGCCCTGGTGGATCAGCAGCACGTACTTCATCTCGGCCTCCGATTGTGGTTGGTCTCATGGGTGAGACGAACGGGGAGGGCCGTTCTCGACACCCCCTAGTGGCGTTGTGATCCCGGTGACGCCTCGTCGTCGAGGTCCAGCAGTGCGTCGATGTGCGCCACGATCGCCGCCGATCGCGGCTCGCCCATGGTGAGCAGGAGCTCGCGGCAGGCGAGCAGGAGCTCGTCGCGCAACTCGAGCGCCTCGGCGAGGTCGTCCTCGTTCACCGGCGTCCGACGGTGGGGCCTTGCGTGTGCACCACGCCGTGCTTACGGCCGAACGCGAGCATCCGGTCATTGTGGCGCGCGGACCAGCGCCTCGATCAGGTCGGTCGCCCTGACGATCGTGTCGAAGTGGACGCGGTCCGGCGTGTCCCGGGGCGTGTGGTAGCCGGGGTAGCTGCCGTCGGGCTGCATGCTGCCGAGGGTGACCTGGCGGTAGCCGGCCCGCAGCGCGACGTTGCCGTCCGTCGGAATCCAGAAGCGGACGCCCGCCCGGAGCTCGACCTCCTGGTCCCGCGCGCACGCGCGGAGCGCGTCGACGAGCTCCGGGGTCGCGGGCCGCTGACGCAGCGCCCCTTCGCCGCTGCGCAGCGCCAGCGTCTCCCAGCCGAGCGAGTCGACGCTGATGAAGCTCGTCGTGCCGGTGTCGAGGCGACCGAAGTGGCGGCGGGCGAACGCCGTCATGCCCTCCAGCATCGACTCCTCAGAGCCGGTCGAGAGGAGGAGGACGCGGGCGTCGGGCGGGTCGGCCCGGAAGCGCCGCGCGAGCAGGACGAGCGCCGCGACACCGGACGCGTCGTCGTTGGCGCCGGGCACCGGCCGGCGCCGGCCGCTGTCGGCGAACAGCGCGGCCGTGACCGCGCTCAGGAACCGGCCGGCACGCTTGGCTCCGAGCGCGGTCAGCGCGGGGCCGGCGGCGACCAGCGCGAGCGTCGGGACCGGTCCGTCCGGCTGCGCGAGGGCCGGGTGGAACATGAGCCCGCCGTGGGCGGCGTCGTGGTGGGCGTGCACGACCCAGGTGCGCGGGCCGTCGCCGATCTCGGCCACGACGTTCGTCGTCTGCCGTTGCGGGAGCAGCCGGCGCAGGACCCGGCGCGATCCCTCGACGTCCTCGACGACGGCCAGCGCCCCGAGCAGGCCGACCAGGCGGTTGCCCGTGAGCGCGGCGAGCGCCGGCGGCAACCCGTACGGCCACCAGTGCGTCCCGTGCGCGCGCTCGGTCTCGATGCGGCCGTGGAGCCACTCCGCCACGCGGATGGCCGCCACCCGCTCGCCCGGCGTGGCCGATCCCCGCTCCGGGATCGCCGCGAGGGCTTCGACCACCCGGCGAGCGTCATCGGCCTCGGACATCCGCAGGCCGGTATAGCCGCTGTTACGCCGTCGCCGCTCCGACGTCATCGTCGTGGAGCGCTTCCTCGATCTCCTCCAGCGAGCGCCCCTTGGTCTCCTCCACCTTGGCCAGCACGAACAGCGTGGCGAACACCCCGACCCCCGCGTAGCCCAGGAACACGGCGCCCGGGCTGAAGGCGTCGATCAGCAGCGGGAAGGTCTGCGACACGGCGAAGTTGGCCAGCCAGTGCAGCGCGATCGCGACGCCCATCGCCGCGCCGCGCACGTGCAGCGGCAGGATCTCGGGCAGCATCACCCACACGACCGGGCCCCACGTCGCGGCGAACGACGCGATGAACGTGCCGAGGCAGACCAGGGTGACGATCGCCGCCGGGTCGCTCGCCTGCTTGGGCTCGGACATGATCGTCAGCGACAGCCCCAGCACCGTCAGCGACAGGATCATCCCCGCGAGGCCGACGAGCAGCAGGGGCTTGCGACCGACGCGGTCCACCAGCTTGATCGCCACGAGCGTCATGCCCACGTTGACGACGCCGATGATGATGTTCGCCGTGATCGCGGCCGAGTCGCCGTAGCCGACGTTGGTCAGCGTCGTCGGCGCGTAGTAGATGATCGTGTTGATCCCGACCAGCTGCTGGAAGACCGCCAGCCCGATCGCGACGGTCAGCGCCGGCCGCATCCAGTCCTGCTTGAGGTCGGCCAGCCCGGCGCCCTGCTGCTCCTCCGCGTCGACCTTGCGGATCTCCTCGAGCTCGGCGTCGACGTCGTCGAGGTCCATGATCCGCTCGAGCACCGCACGGGCCTCGTCCTCGCGGCCCTTGCGCACGAGGAACCGGGGCGTCTCGGGCATGAAGTACATCCCGGCGAACAGCACGATCGACGGGACGACGGCCAGCCCCAGCATCCAGCGCCACTCCTCCGCCGGCGCGAGGAACGCGTTGACGACGAACGCCAGCAGGATGCCGGAGACGACCATCAGCTGATTGAGCGACCCGATCGCCCCGCGCGACTCCGGCGGCGCGATCTCGGCCAGGTACAGCGGCACCGTCAGCGCCGCGGTCCCCACCGCGAGGCCGAGGATGAAGCGGAACGCGATCAGGACGCCCGTGTCCGGCGCGACCGCCGCGCCCAGCGCCCCGACCGTGAAGATCACGGCGGCGATCAGCAGCAGCCGCCGTCGTCCGATCCGGTCGTTCAGCGGCCCCGCCGTCGCGGCGCCGACGAGCGCGCCCAGCAGCAGCACCGCCACCACCGCGCCCTCCAGGAACGGCGACAGGTCGAAGTCCTTCTTGATGAACAGGATCGCGCCCGAGATGACACCGGTGTCGTAGCCGAACAGCAGGCCACCCAGTGCCCCGAAGACGAACAGCTTCGGATCGCCCTTCTTGAACGCCTTGCGTGCTCCAGCCATCTCGCGGCTCTTCCCACTCGTGGCATCCGCCACACGCGGCGCGGTGCTGACGATGTGGCTACGCCCTCAACCGGGAGTCAGTTGTGGCCGATCAGGAGGGCGATGGAACGCGACCCGTCACCCGAGGAGACGCGGGCGCTTCGACGCAAAGCGCGTCTGGCGACGCTCGATGCACTCGCCGTCCTCGGCGGACGGGCCGACCGGAAGGCGATCAGACTCGCCTCGACCATGAGCTCGCATGGACCCTCACGAACCTGAAACGCGAGGGCCTGGTCACGAATCCGGCACGCTCGATCTGGGAACTGACGGACGCTGCCCGCCAGACTCCGCCGACGCTCGCGGCACCGGTCGTCCTAGGTCGGGTCAACGAGCTTCGCGCGATGCCCTATCGGCAGTACCTCCTCACGCCCGAGTGGCGCGCGACGCGCGGAGCCGCCCTCGTCCGCTTCGGGCATGCGTGTTCGTTGGACGCGAACCACACCGATCGGCTTGAGGTCCACCACCGGACCTACGACCGCCTCGGCGAAGAGCGCGCCGACGATGTCATCGTCCTCTGTCATGCCTGCCACCGCCGTCATCACGACCACGTCGGGCGGCCACGGCGACGGGCGCAGAAGTCAGCGTCCATCGGACCACCGACCTTCCAGGCCGGCGTCGGCTCCGACGAAGCCGCCGGATCACGTCGGTTTGAGTCTCGGCAATCACTGGTCGCGCGTCTCTTCAGCTGGCGCTCAGGCCGCGACGAGTCGCGCAACTTCTAGCAGCGCTTCGGGCATGGGCTCACGCAGCCGCCAAGTGATCTGAATCGGTCGCTCTCCGCGCGCGTCCTCGAAGTCGACGGGACCCAGCAGCGTGAAGGGCGCCCCTGATCCGTTGGCCAGCGTCGGACTTTCGCGGACGAACAGCAGCACGTTCGTTCCCGCCCGAACCTGGTTCCGGTACCGCCGGCCGGTCGGGCTGTCCCACGGCGTTGTGCTCTGCGACTCCCAGTGAAAGAGACGCGACGACAGCGCGTAGTCGCGGTAGCGCGTCGAGGGCGAATAGCGCTTCTCGCTCTTGCGCAGGGTCACGAACAGCACGTCAGTGTCGATGTCATGAAGCGCGCGCACCCCCTCGCGAGAGGAGGACGGCTTCTCGAACGAGCCATCGCCAAGGGCCAGTAGGGCTTCGGCTCGCGTGTAGCGCGCGTGGACGTGGAGCGGACCGAAGTCGATCGGCCGCGTCGCGGTGTCCGCCTCCTCACCAGCAAGCTCGAGAGCTTCGCCGAGTTCGTGTCTAGCGGCTGGATTGGCCCACATCGCTCCGAGCGCGTCTTCAAGGTGAGTGAAGCCGTGACGAGGCCCGAAAATGCCAACGGCGAGCATGCTCAGGAGCCGACGGTCGCGGCCTGCCAGATGGCTCGGGACGTGTGGGGCTGAGAGCAATCTGCGGTACGCCGCGACACGATCGGCGTCGTCGATGTGCAGGAGCCGATGGACGGCTCGGAGTATCGCCTCCTCGTGCTCGTTGCCGGTTGCGGCGGGCAGACCGGCGTCGCGGCGCAGCCGGGTCCACGTCCGATCGCGAGCCTTGTAGAGGTCGTCAAGGCCGCGCTCCGTCTCGGTGAGGAACGTTCGCAAAGAGACGTCGCCCAGACCACGTAGATCATCGACCAACACCGACCATGTCCCCGCTCCAGCAGCGGCGCGAAGGCTGCCGAGGATGACGTCCCGACTCACCCGGTCGAGCGTGATCTCACAGCCCGCCGGAAGGTAGGGAAAGCCCTGTTCGACCTGGTCGACGAGCCGGCCGTTGCGCGGATCGACGAGCGCTCGCAGCTTTGTATCGAAGCGAAAGCGGCGGTGCTGTTGGCCGATGAGATCGATGACCGTCAGGGTGGCCTTGTTCTGATGCTCTCGCAATCCGCGACCGATCTGTTGAGTCAGCACCGTGGCGGATTGGGTCGGCCGCAGCAACAGCACCGTGTCTACCGATGGCACGTCAACACCCTCACCGAGGACGTCCACGCTGAAGACACAGCGCAGATCGCCACGCTCGAGCGCTCTGAGCGCTTGGTCGCGTTCGGCGCTGTCTGTGTCGCCCCAGAGCGCAGCGCTCGGAACGCCGCGATCGGAGAAGGCCCGGGCCATGTACTTGGCGTGGTCGATGGAGACGCAGAACCCGAGAGCGCGCATCTGGTTGGTGTCGAGCAAGATGCGGTCCAGCGCCCGCAGAAGACGGATGACGCGGGCGTCGTCGCCGGTCATGAGGACGCGCTCGAGGTCCTCGGTTCGGTAGCCGCCACGCCGCCATTCGAGGGTCGACAGGTCGATGTCGTCGTGGACGCCGAAGTACTGAAACGGCGCAAGGTGGCCATCGTCGATGGCCTCCCACAATCGAAGCTCGACTGCAGTCCTACTCCCGAACCAGCGTGTGATGTCCTCGCCGTCCATGCGTTCCGGGGTGGCCGTCAGACCAAGCAGCTCCGTCGGCTCCAGATGCTCGAGTAGCGCCCGGTAGCTCGGAGCCGCGGCATGGTGCACTTCATCGATCACAACGACGGCGTACGTCGAGGGGTCCAGAGCCTCGACCGCGCCGTTCTTCAGCGACTGCACCATGGCGAAGACGTGTCTGCCCAGCAGGGGCTGCTCTCCGTCTCCGAGAATCTCGCCGAAGTCGGGGTCCTTGAGGACGGTGGCGAAGGTCGCGCGGCTCTGGTCGAGGATGCGACGCCGGTGCGCGACGAACAGCAGGCTCGGCCTCCGTCCGAGTTGTTCGCTGAGCCTCCTGTAGTCGAGCGCGGCCATGACCGTCTTGCCGGTGCCCGTGGCAGCTACGAGCAGATTCCGATGGCGGTCGTGGCGATCGCGTTGAGCCTGAAGCTGCTCCAGCATGCGCGCCTGATGCGGTTTTGGTGTGACGTCGAAGGCGACGAAACCGCCACCGAGATTGCGCCGCTTCTCCCGGCGCTGACTGTCAAGGGACTCGCGAAGGCGGCGGCCATCGCTCTCGGGATCGAAGCGTTCAAACACCTCGTTGGCCCAGTAGGTCTCGAACATCGCGCGCATCCGCTGCACCAGTCCCGCGTTGGTCGCCTCACTGAGGCGGACGTTCCACTCCATGCCTTGATGGAGGGCGGCGTAGGAGATGTTCGACGAGCCGAGGAACGCGGTGGTCAACCCGCCCGGCCGATGGATGACCCATGCCTTGGCGTGCAACTTGGTCCGGTCGGCTTCGTAGTCGACGCGGACCTGCGCCCCCGCCTTCACGAGTTCTTCCAAGGCCTTTGGTTCAGTCGCACTCATGTAGGTGGTCGTAATGACGCGAACGGAGCCACCGCGTTCCGTGACCCGAGCGATCTCGTCGATCAATGTCCGTACGCCCGTCCATCGCACGAAACTCACGAGGAAGTCGACGCTCTCGGCACTTGGCAACTCGCTGCGGATCTGCTGGCCAATGGCCGGCTGCGCGTGGCCGTTCACCAGCAGCTCGTTCGCTGAGAGGTCGAGCATTGGACGAGGAGGGAGGATCGGAGCCCCGAGGCCTCCAGCAGGCCGCCGGACTCCGGTGAGCAGCGCCGGCGGCAGACGAATCAGGTCCTCGTCACTCAGGGCCGCAACGATCTCGTTGACCGCACGTGCCTGCGCCTCCGCGGTCGCCCCCGAACCGCTGAGGGCTTCGAGCATCCGCCTGACCACTGATCCCGCATGCCGGGCGAACCGCTCGGGCGCGTCCGCCGCCTCGAGATCCTCCATCTCGACGAGTTCGTCGCCCAGCCGCGCCAGCGCTTCCCCCGCCGTCGCCGTGATCAGCTCATCCCGCAGCCCCGGATTCAGGTCAGTCACGAATGCGCAACTTACCGAGCGGCGCGTGACTCGCCTACGAGCGGCCGTGGCGACTGCGCAGGGGCGCGGCGATCGGCGCCCCGTCGAGCTCGCCGGCGGCGATGCGCTTGCGCAGCGTGCGGGCGACGACGCGGTCGACGACCCCCGGCAGATGGCGCGCGACCGCGAGCTGCAGCGCGCCGCCCCGGGTGATCGCCATGTCGCGGCGGCCGTCCCCCTCGCACGCCGCGACGATCTTGGCGACGACGCCGTCCAGCGGCTCCTCGCGGCTGAACCCCTCGAGCTGGAGCCCGGCCTCGCGGGTGCGGTCGTGGATCGGGGTGCGGATGTAGGCCGGATGGATGGAGGTGACGCCGACGTGGGTGCCGTACTCGGCGCGCAGCGCGTCGGCGTACGCGGTCACCCCGCGCTTGGAGACGCCGTAGGCGGCGCCGAGCGGCAGGCCGAGGAAGGCCATCCGCGAGGCGACGAACACCGCCTGCCCGCGTGACGCGACGAGGGCGTCGATCGCCGCGGCGGTCACGCGCCAGGCGCCGATCAGGTTGACGTCGATCATCTTCAGGACGTGGTCGTCGGGCGGCAGGCCCGCGCTGGCGGGGCCGCCGATGCCGGCGTTGTTGACGAGCGCGTCGAGGCCGCCGAGCCTTTGGATCGCCCGCGGGATGGCCGCCGTGACGGAGTCGGCGTCGGTCACGTCGCACTCGGGCAGGTCGAGCCCGACGACGGTCCAGCCGCGCTCGCGCAGCGACGCGGTCAGCGCGGACCCGATCGCGCCGTCGGCGCCGGTCACGATCGCCCGCTTGCTCATGCCGCGCGCTTCCGGCCCCGCTCGATCTCGGTGGCGAGCTCGTGCATGTAGGCGTCGAAGTCGACCCGCATCGTCGGGCGGCCGTGATCGCCCCAGCGCTGTTTGGCGCGGCGGACGCTCCGCTCGGCGTCCTGGCGCATGTCCGTGCGGCTGGGCGGTGCCCAGCGGCCGGTCAGGTGCTCGGCCAGCAGCTGCGCCTGGCGCTCCAGGATCGGGAACGCCGAACCGGTCGACTGCATCAGCCCCACGAAGAACAGGTCCGGCTGATCGGGATGCAGGATGCGCTTGTACAGCCGCAGGGTCTGCGGGTCGGGGCCGAGGTACTCCGCATCCAGGAACGGGATCTCGACGCGGTAGCCGGTGCACCAGACGATCGCGTCGACGTCCTCGCGGGTCCCGTCGGCGAAGCGCACGCCGCGCTCGTCGAGCACGTCGATCCCGGGCCGGGGGACGATCTTCCCGTGGGCGATCCGCGAGACGATCGTGTCCGAGATCGTCGGGTGCGATTGGAACAGCCCGCCCTCGGGGGCCGGCAGCCCGACGTCCTGCGGCTTGCCGACGGTGAGCTTGAGCAGCGTCTGCGCGATCGGCTGCCGGATGCGCCACGGGACGTGCACGGCGGTCCAGGGCTTGATCACCTGGTCGGCCGGCTTGCCGAGCATCCGCTTCGGGATCACCCAGCTGCCCCGCCGCACGGACAAGAACGTCGCGTCGGCGAAGTGGGACACGTCGGTGGCGATGTCCATCGCGCTGTTGCCCATGCCGACCACCAGGACCCGGCGGCCCTCGAAGTCCCGGCCCTGGCCGAAGTCCAGCGCGTGCAGCTGCTCGCCCTCGAACTGATCCGCGCCCGTGTACGCCGGCCGCGGCCAGGCGGCGACCTCGTTGTGCCCGCTCGCGACCACGAGCACGTCGAAGCGCTCGCCGTCGACGTCCCAGGCGCCGTCCGTCCTGCGCGCCCGTTCGACCTCGGTCCCGAGCCGGATGCGCGGACCCAGCTCGAACCGCTCCACGTAGTCCTCCAGCCAGCGCCCGACCGCGTCGCGTGCCGGGTAGTCCGGCGTGCCGGGTGGCATCGGGTGCTCGGCGAACTCCGTCCGCGGGCGGCTCGTGATCAGGTGCAGCGACTTGTACGCCGCCGTCGGCCGTTCCTCGAGCGTCCAGACCCCGCCGACCCGGCCGCCCTTCTCGTACGCCACGGCATCGAGCCCGTGCGCCGTCAGCGCCCGCAGCGCGGCGAGTCCGGCCGGCCCGGCTCCAATCACGGCGACGCGTCGCTCGGCCATCGGCATGATCCTCTCAGCCCGCGGGCAGTAATGCGGCAGCGGGCTTCTCGGCTCAATCGATCGCCCCCCAGGGCCGATGAAGGGAACTGGGCGGCGTTCCGGCTGCTCTCCCATGCCTCGCGCCTCAACTCCACTCCTCGTCCTCGCCGCTGCGATCCTGCTCGGCAGCTACGCCGTGCGCGAGCTCGTGGGCCTCGGCGATCCGGCGCTCGACGACGCCTTCAGCCTGTGGTTCCAGCCCGCCACCTACCTGGCGTGCGGGCTCGCGACCTTGCTGCGGACCCGCCGCGCGCCCGAGGAGCGCCTGCCGTGGCTGCTCCTCGGGAGCGGGCTCGTGCTGTACGCAATCGCCAGCATCTACTTCAACCTGCGCTTCGGCGACGATCCCTCGCCCCCGTTCCCGTCGCTCGCCGACGGTCTGTGGTTGTCCATGTATCCGCTCGCGTGCGCTGCACTCGTCCTGCTGGTGCGTCACCGCTTCGTGCGCGTCCCGGGAGGCGTGTGGCTCGACGGCGTCATCGGCGGGACCGTGGTCGCCGCGGTCGTCGCGGCCCTGCTGCTCCAACCGGTCTTCGGGGTCACGGTGGACGACGGGGCGGCGAGCGTCGCCCGGCTCGCCTACCCGCTGGGCGACCTCATCTCGTTCGGGTTCATCGTCGTCGTCTGGTCCCTCAGCAGCCGGCGGCTGTCGTCGTTCTGGATGCTGCTCGGAGCCGGCTTCGCGCTCCTGGCGTTCGCCGACAGCATCTACGTCGTCCAGGCGGCGAACGGCGAATGGACGCCCGGCGGTCTGCTCGACCTCCCGTACGCGCTCGCGACCATGGCACTGGCCGCCGCCGCGTGGGCGGCTCCCCGGATCGAGTTCGGCGAGCATCGACTCGCCACGCCTCCGCTGCTGCCCGTCTGCTTCGCGCTTGTCGCCGTCGCGCTCACGGGCCTGGCCGCCTCCGGGAACCTGAACCCGCTCGCGACCGCGCTCGCGTTCACGACGCTGCTCGCGGTGGTCGTCCGGCTCGGGGTGACCCAGATCTCGCTCACCCGCCAGCACCGCGAGCTGGCGGCCCTGGCGTCGACCGACGCGCTGACCGGGCTCACCAACCACCGCGCGTTCCACGAACGGCTGGCCCAGGAGCTCGCCCGCGCGCGCCGGCAGGCCGACCCGCTGTCGGTCATCGCGATCGACATCGACCACTTCAAGGCGATCAACGACACGTACGGCCACGGCGAGGGGGACACCGCACTCGGGGCCATCGCCCGGGAGCTCACCGCGCAGTCGCGCAGCTTCGACGTGGTCGGGCGCATCGGCGGCGAGGAGTTCGCGCTCATCCTCCCGGGCGTCGACGCCGTCCAGGCGCACGCGGTCGCCGAGCGCTGCCGCGTGGCGATCTCCACGCTGACCGTCCAGGGCCGCTCCATCGCGTGCTCGGCGGGCGTCGCCTCCTTCCCGGCCGACGATCCCGACGGCCATCGCCTGCTCGAGCTCGCCGACGGCGCGCTGTACTGGGCCAAGCGGTCCGGCCGGGCGCAGGTGCGCCGCTTCGACCCGCGCGAGGTGGTGCTGCTCTCGGGCACCGAGCAGCATCAGCAGGTCCGCGCGGTGCTCGACCGCGAGGACGCGCTGACGACGTACTTCCAGCCGATCGTCGAGCTCGGGACCGGCCGCGTCGCCGGCTACGAGGCGCTCTCGCGCTTCCTCGGCACCGAGCCGGTCCGTTCGCCCGACCAGTGGTTCGCACAGGCCCGCCGCTGCGGCCTCGGGCCTGCGCTGGAGGCGCGCGCCATCACGACGGCGCTCGCGGCCGAGGGCCGGCCGCCCGGCACGTTCCTCTGCATCAACGTGAGCCCGGGCGCGCTGATGTCCAAGGAGGTCGCCGACGCCCTGCCCTCCGACCTCACCGGGCTGGTCATCGAGCTCACCGAGGACGACCTCTTCTCGAGCGATTACGCGCTCGACGCGGTGCTGGAGGAGCTGCGGCAGCGCGGCGGCCGGATCGCCGTCGACGATGCCGGCGCCGGCTACGCCGGCCTGCAGCAGATGGTGCGCATCAAGCCCGAGATCCTCAAGCTCGACCGGTCCCTGATCTGCGACATCCACCGCGACGCGTCCAAGATCGCGCTGCTCGAGGCCATGGCCCGGTTCGCCAGCAGCACGAAGGCCGCGGTCTGCGCGGAGGGCATCGAGGAGATCGACGAGCTGCGCATCGCCGGCCGCTTCGACGTCACCTACGGGCAGGGCTACGCGCTCGGCCGCCCCGGGCCCGACTGGCCCGGCGTCGACGCCGCCATCGCCGCCGAGGTCAGCGCCGAGACCCGCTGGGGCATGCGCGTCATGGCGGGCGCCCGGACCGCCGGCGGTGAGATCACCATCGGCGCGGTCTCCGACGTTCTGTGCCGGGTGAAGTCCGCGACGGACCTCGACCGCGCGCTGACGATGATCGAACGCCTCGTCGACGCCGACGACATCGCTGTGTCAAGGGTCCTGCCCGACGAGCGCTGCCTGGAGACCGTCAGCACGCACGAACGCAGCACCGTCGGCCAGCGCTTCTCGTTCGACGACTACCCGAGCACCGAGCGCGTCATCATCGAACAGACCCTCGGCCAGGTGCTCGAAGGCGACCCGAGTGCCGACTCGGCCGAGCTCGGACTGCTGATCGCAGAGGGCTTCAGCGCCGTGCTGCTGGCCCCCATCATCTTCCACGGCGAGACGATCGGGCTGTTGGAGATCTACCGCCGTGTCGCGCGGCCGTGGACGGGAACGGAGGTCGACCAGGTGCGCATGCTCGCCCACCAGTTGAGCGCGGTCCTGTCGGGGCGCCGGCTCGTCGCGGGAGACGCGCTCGGGGACGTGTTCGCCGACGTGACCGGGGGCGCGGAACCCTCGACTCAGCGCGCGGGGGCGGACCGCGGCCGCACCGTGCTGCACAGCGACGGCTCGCTCGAGTAGTCGCTGAAGACGGGCACCATGACGCTGCCGGTCTCCGTCTCGTGGTCATGGCCGAGCAGATGGCCGTACTCGTGGGTGATGGTCATGCAGAGCATGTCCCAGTCCTCGTTCAGGCTGGCCCGCGTCGGCCAGCGCGAGCCGGTCAGCGCGATCCGGCACGCCGTGTAGCTGCTGGCCGGGGCGGTCAGGTTGTTCGCGCCCAGGGCCGAGCCGAACGTCACCCAGGCGTCGCTGTCGCGCCCGAGACCTGCGGGCAGGCGTTGGCGCGTAGCGACCCTGATGTGGCCCTGGCAGGCGGTGGCGCCCCAGTAGCGATGCGCGACCTTGAGGGCGAGGTCGACGGCCGTCGTCGGGCGCTGCGCCGCGCTGGCCGTCGCCGGACCGGAGAGGACAGCGACGAGGGCGGCGGCGCAGAGAAGACGGAGCAGGAGACCCACCTGACCAGCCTGACGGGAACCCCGTTCCTTTACATCGCCGTAGCGGGTGATCTTGGGGGAGGCGATCGGGGTGAGAGACGGGGGACGCGCGCCTCACCCTCCGGCCGCTCGATGCCGATGTACTCCACAGGCGTCAGTGGGCGGGCGTCCCTGCCATGGACCCACTCTCACCCATCACGGTTGCCGTCTCGCGCTTCGAGGATCTCGTCGGGCTCGGCCTGCAGTCCGCGCTGGCCGCAGACTCCAGCGTGTCCATCGTCGCGCACGACATCCCGCCGGCCCGCATCGAGGTCACGTTGCAGGCGAAGCGCCCGCGCGTGCTCGTCCTCGACGTCGGCGCGCTGCGGGACCTCGCGCAGGTGCGCGAGCTCAGTCTCGCGTACCCCGCCACGCGGCTGGTCCTGCTCGGCCAGGGCCTCTCGAACACCGACTCCGCCCAGCTGCTCGCGTTCGGCGCCAGCGCCTACATGTCGAAGACGACCCAGACGCGCGACCTACTCAACGCGATCCACCTCGCGTCGCGGGGCATGCAGCTGCAACTGATGCCGGTGAACGAAACGGCCGAGGCGCACCGCGGCTCGCTGCTGACCTCACGCGAGGGCGACGTGCTCCCGCTGCTGCGGCAGGACCGCTCGAACGCGGAGATCGCACTGGAGCTGCACATCAGCGTGGAGACGGTGCGCTCGCATGCGCGCAACATCTACCGCAAGCTCGGCGTGACGTCCCGCCGCGCGCTGCTCGCTATCGGCGGATGATCAGCGGGACGCCGGCGCCGATGCGCCGCGAGAGCCACGTGATGGCGACGGTGGTGAGGCGGATGCAGCCGTGCGAGGCCGCGGTCCCGAGCGGATCGCCGAGCCCGTTGCGGCCGTGCAGGGCGATCTGCCCCGGTCCGCCCTCGAATTCCTGCAGGACGTCCGAGCGCGCGCTCGTGGCGAGCGCGAACGGCCCGCCCACCTGCGCGCCGAGCGACATCGCCTCTTCGACGAAGAAGCGGCCGGTCGGCGTGGGTGTCGATGGCGCGCCCACCACCGCAGGGAAGCGCCGGACGATCTTCCCGTAGTGGAAGACGGTGACCCGGCGGGTGCCGAGGTCCACCGAGAGGCGCCATGGCGTGGCGATCGAGCTGGTGCGGGCACCTCTGATCCAGCCGCTGCTCGAATTGGGGCGCCCGGCCAGCGCAACCCGCATCCAGACGCGGCCGGCGGTCGTGGTCCGCCGCAGTTCCGGGAGGACGGTGCGCACGCCGGTCAGCGGCCGGCGTCCGGGGACGCGCGCCACCCGCTTGGCGTCGAGGCTCGGCGCGGTACGGGCGACGTGGGGCGCGAACAGCTTGACGAGCGGCTGTTCCGCCTCGGCCGGGCCGGCGAGCGCGCCCGTGAGGAGCGCGCTCGCGACGGCGGTGCGAAGGGTGCCGTTCACCCGGTGAACTGCGACGGGCCCTGCACCGGCCGCAGAACCTGAGCGGCGCAGGCGCGGTAGGCGTAGGTCAGCGTCTTGGTGCGCGTGGCGTCCCGGAAGCTGACGCGCGCCTTGAGAACGCCGCGGCGGCCCAGGCTGGGGCGGACATAGACGCGGTAGCGCGGGCCGGTGCGCGAGGCGATGCGCTTGCCGGCGATCGTGAAGACGACGCGCTTGATCATCCGGCCGTGCACCGCCGCGCGGAAGCCGCTCGTGCAGGTCGACCGCCCGCTCGGCCGGCGCGGCGTGAGTCTGGCCGTGCCCTTCCGCGTGGGCACCTTGGTCCCGCTGGCGGGCGGGGGCTGGTTGCCGGTCCCGGTCTCGGTCCCGGCGGGAGTCGTCGGCGAGCCGCCGGGAGCTGTCGGCGAGCCGCCCGGCGACGCGGGCGTGGCGCCAGGCGTGCTGGGCGACGCGTTCGAGGGGGTGTCGCAGTGCGCCGCGCTGAGCACGTTGTCGTCCAGTGTGACCGCACCATTACGGGCGAGCAGGCGGCCCTGCACCGTGGCGGCGTTGTCGACGGTGATCGAGGTGAGTGCCATCACGTTGCCCTGGAAGGCGGTGGTGGAGCCCAGCGTCGCCGAGCTGCCGACCTGCCAGTACACGTTGCAGGGCGCGGCGCCGTTGACCAGGCGCACGGAGCTCGCGGACGCGGTCGTCAGCGTGGATCCGATCTCGAAGACGAACTGGGCGGACGGATCGCCCTCGGCGTCGAGGGTGACCGTGCCGGTGAGCTGGGCGGACGAGGAGAAGCGGTAGGCGCCCGCGGTCAGCACCAGGCTGCCGAGGTCCTGCCCGGTGAGCTCCGCCGTGACCGGTTGGGACGCCGCGACGTCGTAGGCGGTGGTCAGGTCGCTCTGCGCCTGGCCGGCCACCGCGTCGTTGTTGTGCGTCGCGCCGTTGACGACCGCCGGGAGGCCGAAGCCGACGAGGGAGGTGCCGGGAGCGACGCCGAGGTCACCGTTGAGCACCGAC
Source organism: uncultured Solirubrobacteraceae bacterium (assembly GCA_963740765.1). Classification (GTDB taxonomy): domain Bacteria; phylum Actinomycetota; class Thermoleophilia; order Solirubrobacterales; family Solirubrobacteraceae; genus DATLGB01. Next base: position 244,719 of record CAVUFN010000016.1, read on the forward strand.
GGTCCTGTGTTCGTGACGGCGGAGCCGCCCAGCACCACGAACGGCTCGGCGGTGCCGAGGTCAACCGACGACGCTCGGGCGGCCGCGGGGACCGCGGCGGAGGCGACGCCGACGGCGAGGACGAGCCCGGCGCGCCGGGCTCGCGTGATCAAGGACGGATGAGACATGGGCCACTTTCCCTCTGCATGGGGTGAGCAGCCCCTCATACGTCCGATCCTGCTCTCGGGAGCCCGGCTGACTCCGGCGGAGTCCCGTGGCTTTGCGAAACCGCCTCGCGGCGGTGGTGCCCTTGTCGAGAACGCTGCTCTTGTTGCCTGATCCATCGGCATCGGCGAGCGCCGGTCGGCTACCTCAAATCGGGGAGATCGTGCCGTACACTCGGCCTGAGGTTCCACATGCCCGACCCGCTCGTCCAACGCCACGACCTCCGGCCGTCGGCACGCCCACCGAAACACGAGCGCGGCGATCGGACCATGGTCCTGCTGGTCGAGGATCACCTCGCCCTGCGGAAGGGCCTCGAGCTGCTGCTGCGAGCGTCGGGTATCGGGCTCGCCGGTGTCGCCGCGACGAGCGATGAGGGTTACCGCCTGTTCCTCGCCCGGCAGCCGGACGTCGTGATCGTCGACGTCACCCTCGGCGCCGGCCGTGGCCTGTCGGCCGTCCAGCGGATCCTGGCGTCCGACGCCGACGCCGGCGTGGTGGTCTTCGCGAACCTCGAGGACCGGGACGCGATCGAGGCCTCGGCGAGTTGCGGCGCGAGGGGGTTCGTCCTCAAGGCGGGCGGCTCCGACGAGCTGGTGGCCGCCATCCGGACGGTCGCGAGCGGCGGCGTCTACGTGGACACAGCGGTGTCGGCGTTCCTGGCCGGGTCGGCGCCCCCGGACGTCCTCACCGTGCGCGAGCAGGAGGTCCTCCAACTGCTGGCCGCAGGGCTCACCGGCGCCCGCATCGCCGAGGCGCTCGGCCTCTCGCCCGAGACGGTCCGTACCCACATCCGCAACGCGATGCGCCGCCTCGATGCCAGGACGCGGGTCCACGCCGTCGTCCGCGCGCTGGCGCTCGGCGAGATCTCGCCGCCGAGCCCGACGACGTAAGCGCGGTCGTGCGTTCGGCCCTCGCGGCCGATACGTGGACAAGGGCGCGATTCGCGCGCCCACCCCCATTGGGCTTCGACGACCGGGCGGCACCGGCACCGGACTCTGAGAAAGCAGGTCCGCATGTCGAATGGCCGTTGGCGCAGACTGCTGGTCCCCATCTTCTCCGCGATCGCCGTTCTGGTACCGGCAGGACTCGCCGCTGCGGCTTGCCCGCTGCGCCCGCCGCCTCCGTGCAAGCCCGCAGCGTTCACAGGCAGCGTGCACGCTCACCAGGCGGCCTGCCGGACGCCCGCGCCCGCATCGTGCAACCGGGGCGAGCGCGGTCGGCGTGGAGCGAAGGGCAAGACGGGCGAGACGGGTCGCAGGGGCGAGACCGGCCTGACCGGCGCGACGGGTGAGACGGGCTCGACCGGTTCCACGGGTCCGCAGGGCCTGCCCGGCAACCAGGGTCCGCCTGGTGAGGCTGGAGCAACGGGCGCGGCTGGCGCCACCGGCCCCCAGGGCCTGCCCGGGCCCGAGGGTCCCGCAGGCGCCACTGGCACCACGGGAGCGGCCGGCGCCGCAGGTGAGCAAGGCGAGACCGGCCTGACCGGCGCCGCGGGCGCGCCGGGTGCCACCGGAGCGACCGGCCCCACCGGCCCGCAGGGCCTGCCCGGCGTGCAGGGAGAATCCGGTCCGGCCGGCGCCGCGGGCACCGCCGGCGCCGAAGGGCCACAGGGCGCGGACGGTCCCACCGGCCCGCAGGGTGAGACGGGTGAGGCCGGCGCCGAAGGCCCGATCGGACCGAGCCGCGTACCTGAGTACGCCTACGTCTACAACACGGGCGCGGAGACCGTGCCAGTCGAGGCGGACATCGCCTTTGACAGCAACGGCTTGACCACGGCCACCATCACCCACGCGCCGGGAGCGACGCAGATCGTCCTCGGGACCACCGGGACCTACACCGTCACCACCTCCATCTCCGGCGTAGAACCCGGCCAATTCACCTTGTTCCTGAACGGCGCTCCGCTCGACGGCTCGACCTACGGCTCCGGCGCGGGCACCCAGCAGAACCTCGGTCAGACGATCCTGACCGCGAGCGCCGGAGATGTCCTCACCCTGCGCAACCACTCATCCGCCGCCGCGGTGACCCTCCAGACCCTTGCCGGCGGCACGCAGGCGAACGTCAACGCGTCCGTTCTCATCGAGAAGATCGGCTAGGACTCGATGCGCTCCGTCCGCGACCTCCGAGCTGGGCTCGGGTCCAGGCGCTTCCAGGTCGCGGGCGCCGCCGCGCTGATCGCCGACGTGCTCGAACAGGGAGCGGCGATTCCCGAGGCCGGTCAGCTCGTCCGTCACCGGAACAGGTCGTCGAGCTCGCCGAGCCCGAAGGCGGCACTGCGAGCAGCGAGGTCCTGCGCGTCGGCTTCTCCGGTGGCAATCAGAGCCGCGAGGACGAAGACGAAGCACGACGGTTTTCACGAAGAACGGCGACTGGGCTGATGAGGCCCCGTGTCGAACTCGGGGAATCACAGGCGCTCCTCGACGCGTTGGCGACGCCTCAGAAAGCACGAAACCCGCCTGGCGAGAGGCGGGTTCCGTATAGCGGGGGCAGGATTCGAACCTGCGACCTCCGGGTTATGAGCCCGGCGAGCTACCTGACTGCTCCACCCCGCGGCGAACAGGGAACGATACCACCGTACGACCGGTGCGATGGGTCGTGTGCGGACGGCTGGCGGGGGTGGTGATGGCGTTTGCGGGGGGCGGTGCCGCTGGTGACGACGGCGTCGTGGCGAAGACGCGGAGGCGGCCGCAGGGCGGTCTCCTAGCGCCGGCGGGGAGGCGTGCGCGGTGCGGCGGCGGCGTCCTCGATGCAGAGGACGCTGTCGGGCATCGCCGCCAGGCGCTTCGGCGCGATCGGCTTACCGCACACGTCGCAGAGCCCGTAGGTGCCGTCGTCGAGCTTGGCCAGCGCGCGCTCGGTCCGCTCCAGCGCCGTCTCCAGCGACGACCCGACGCCGATCTCGGTCAACCGCGAGACGGCTTCGATGGTCCCGTCGCCGATGCGCTTGCCGAAGCCCTGGGCGGTGCCGAGCTCCGGCTTCGCGGCCAGGCCGGCGATGCGGTCGCGCATGCGGTCGCGCTCCTGCTCGAGCTCGGTGCGGACGGCGTCGAGATCGAGGTCGGTCACCGCTTCAGGCTACGCGGCCCTGCTCACCCCGCCAAGCCGCTTCCCGGCCGCGCCGCCCTGGCCGCTGTCGTGATGCAGGGCAGCCGGGAGTCCGCCCACCGTGCCCGCCGAACGTAAGGCCGGGTGCCGCGCAGCGCTTGTTCTCCTGTGGCACGACCTCTCCTCCGACCCGTTCCCGGTGTTCGTGAGGCTGCGGGTCGCCGCCGCCGGCGGAGGGCCGCCGCAGGTGCGGGCGGTGTTGGAGGAGATGGTTTCGGACAGGTAGGGAGTTGATGGGTCCCACCCTGCTGATCGTCGACGACCATCCCGCCTTCCGGCGCGCGGTCCGCCGCACCCTGAGCGCCGGCGGGTTCGACGTGATCGGAGAGGCCGACGGCGTGCAGACGGCGCTGGCCGCGGTGGGCCGGCTGAAGCCCGGGATCGTGCTCGTCGACGTCCACCTGGGCGACGGCAACGGCTTCGAGATCGCGGAAACCCTCCGGGGTCAGGATGATCCCCCGGTGATCGTGATGACTTCGGACGGGGAACGCGAGGACCTGGAGGAGCCGGCGCTGCGCTCCGGCGCGCTCGCGTTCATCGAGAAGGCCGCCTTGACGGCACGCGCGCTCAGCGCCGTCCTGGCGCACTAGATGGACGCGCTCATCGCCGACGACTCCGTGCTCGTGCGCGAGGGGATCGCCCGCATGCTCGAACGCGCGGGCATCGACGTGGTCGCCCAGGCCGGCGACTACGACGACCTGCTGCGCAAGGCTCGCGCCCACCGGCCGACCGTCGCCGTCATCGACATCCGGATGCCGCCCGACCACACCGACGAGGGCATCCGGGCCGCGCGCGAGATCCGCGCCGAGCTCCCCGGCACCGCCGTGCTCGTCCTCTCCCAGCACCTCGAAGCGGCCTACGCGCTCGAACTGCTCGGCGGCGGCTCGGACGGGCTCGGCTACCTGCTCAAGGATCGCGTCACCGAGGGCGCGCAGTTCGTCGACGCCGTCCGGCGCGTCGCCGACGGCGGCTCGGCGCTCGACCCGCAGGTGGTCCAGGAGCTGCTGGGCCGCCGGCGTGAGGACGACCCGCTCGAGCAGCTCACCCCGCGCGAGCGCGAGGTGCTGGGCCTGATGGCCGAGGGCCTGACCAACGCCGGGATCGCCGCGCGGCTGGTCGTCACCGAGAAGGCCGTCGAGCGCCACGTGACCGCCATCTTCGGCAAGCTGCTGCTCGACGCGACGCGGGCGGACCACCGCCGCGTCCTGGCCGTTCTGAAGTTCTTAGAGCGGGATTGACGCGCGGATCCGGGTGCCCGACCCGATCGGGCTGTCGACCTCGAGGGTGCCGTGGAGCACGTCGAGCCGGTCGGCCAGCCCGCGCAGTCCCGTGCCGGTGTCGAGCGCGGCGCCCCCGCCGCCGTCGTCGACCACCTCGACCGTGAGCACCCCGGTCGTGCGCACCACGTTGACCGTCGCGCGCGCGGCCTCCGCGTAGCGGGCGATGTTGGTGAGGGACTCGGCCACGACGTAGTAGGCGGCCGCCTCGACCGCCGCCGTGGGTCGCTCGCCGACGTCGACCGCCAGCTCGACCGGGAGCGGCGCCCGGCGCACCAGGCCCATGAGCGCGACCTCGAGCCCCCGCTCGGTCAGCACGGACGGGTGCAGCCCGCGGGCCAGCTCGCGCAGTTCCTTCGTGGCCCGGTCGAGCTCGACCGCCGCATCCGCCAGGGTGTCGGCCGCGCCGGTGTCGCCGGCCTGCACCTGCTCGGCCGCGAAGCGCAGGTCCATCGCCACGGCGAGCAACCGCTGCTGCGCGCCGTCGTGGAGGTCGCGCTCGACGCGGCGCCGCTCGGCGTCGGCGGCGGAGACCACGCGAGCGCGGGACGCGCGCAGCTCGTCGACCAGCGCCACGCGCTCGGTGATGTCGCGGATGGAGCCGGCGAAGGCGTCCCGCCCCTTCTCGGGCAGCCGCGTGATCGACAGCTCGGCGGGGAACTCGCTGCCGTCGGCGCGCAGGCCGTGCACGTCGATGCGCCGGCCGCGCAACGAGCCCGAGCCCGTGGCGGCCGCCAGCGCGAGTCCCCGGCGGCACATCTCGCGCTGGGCCACCGGGACGATGACCTCGACCATCTCGTGGTCCATGACCAGCGTGGCGTCGACGCCGAACATCTCCTCGGCGGCGCGGTTGAAGCCGGTGATGCAGCCCTTGCCGTCGACGGTGATGATGGCGTCCAGCGCGCCCTCCAGGATCCCGCGCATGCGCGCCTCGTTGGCCCGCAGCGCGCGGTCCGAGCGGGCCCGGGCGACGACCTGGCCGACCTGGCGGCCGATGCCCGTCAGGGTGTCGAACAGATCCTGGTCGGGCTCCGCGCGGTTGTCGTAGAAGGCCTCGACCACCCCGATCGAGCCGTCGCGGGAGATCAACGGGAAGGCGAGCGAGCTGACGAAGCCCGCCGCGAGCGCCACCCGCGCACGGTCGCTGTCGACACTGCCGAGGTCGGCGATGCCGTCCGCGCGCTCGTTGACGAAGACGCGTCCCGCCAGCCCCTCCCCCACCGGGCAGCGCAGCGGGCGCATCGCGGCGGCGAACCCGTCCCGCTCGCCGTTGATGTCCTGCCACACCATCCCCGGCCAGAGCTTCCCCGAGCGGCCCTGCACCCAGAAGACGCCCGCCGACCAGCCCAACATCCCGCCCACGACCGGCATCAGGTCGGTGAAGGCCTCGCGGCCGCGGTTGACGTCGGTCAGCACGCGCGCCACCGCGTGCTCGAGCCGCAGGAGCCGCAGGGGCTGGGGTTCGGCCGCCGACATCCGGCGCCGAGCCTAAGGGGTGGCGAGGCCCGTCGCCAGCGCCCCCAGAGGCCGAGCCGGGGGCCTCCCGATGGTTACCGCTGGGCCAGCTCGCGCTTCAAGATCTTGCCCGTCGGGTTGCGCGGGAGCTCGTCGACGAACGTGACGTCACGCGGGACCTTGTAGCGGGCGAGGTGCTCGCGGACGAAGCCCTTGACCTCGTCCTCGTCGATGTCCGCGCCCGGCGCGCGCACGACGTACGCCGCCAGCCGCTGGCCCCACTCCCCGTCGGCCACGCCGATCAGCGCGGCCTCGTCGATGCCGGGGTGCTCGGCGAGCAGCTCCTCGACCTCGCGCGGGAAGACGTTCTCGGCGCCGGAGACGATCATCTCGTCGTCGCGGCCGTCGACGTGCAGCAGCCCGTGGCGGTCGAAGTGGCCGACGTCGCCGGAGGACATCAGGCCGTCGATGACTTCCTTGGTGCCGCCGCCCGTGTAGCCCTCGAACGCGAAGCCGTTGTTGACGAAGATGCGGCCCGTCTCCCCGATCGGGAGCTCGCGACCGTTCTCGTCGAGGATCTTGACGGTCGTGCCCGGCGGCGGCGAGCCGACGCTGCCCGGCTCGATGGCCAGCTCCTCGGGGGTGGCGATCGTCGCGTAGGCGACCTCGGTCGAGCCGTAGAGGTTGTAGACGACCGGCCCGAACGCCTTCGTGAGGTCGCGGCACAGCTCCGCGCCGAGCTGAGACCCGCCGCAGAAGAGGATCTTCAGGCGCGAGAAGTCGCGCGCCCCGAGGTCGTCCAGCGCGAGCACGCGGCGCATCATCACCGGGACGACGACCGCGGCGTCCGACCGCGCGATGTCGTCGGCGAACGTCTCCGCCTTGAACTTGCGCCGCAGCCGCATGGTCGAGCCCATAGCGACACACAGCGCCATGGACGCGAACCCGAGCGCATGGAAGATCGGCGCCCCGATGGCGACGGTCTGGCGGGTGTGGAAGGGGACCTTGTGCAGCAGCGCGCCGACCTGGATCAGCGACTTGGGCTCGGCGCGGGTGGCGCCCTTCGGCGTTCCGGTCGTGCCGCTGGTCAGGATGATCACGCGCGTGTGCTCGGCGGGCCTGGGCAGCGGCGCCGGCTCGCCGCCGGTGGTGGCGAGGCGCTCGAGCTCGTGCTCGTCGATCACGGGCGCGCCGAGGTCGTCGCCGACCATCCCGAGGTACTCCTCGTCGCAGATCAGGACCTTGGTGCCCTCGCGGCCGCACACCTCGCGGATCTGCGGGCCGGCGAAGTCCGTGTTGAGGAGGATCAGCCGCGCGCCGAGCTTGGCGGCCCCGAAGGTCGCGTCGAAGAAGCCGCGATGGTTGCGGGCGAGCAGTGCGACGCCGTCCCCGGCACCGATGCCGCGGGCGCGGAGCGCGTGGGCGACACGGCTCGAGCGGCGGTCGAGCTCGCGCCAGCTGACGGCGCCCTGGTCGTCGATGATGCCGTCGCGGTCGCCGTGACGGATGGCGGCGGCGGTGAGCAGGCCGCCCATCGCGCCGTACCGGACGATGGCGCGGCCGACGCCGGCGGTCCGGTGCGGGAGGTCGGGAGCGAGGATGCCGGAGCGGCCGAGGACCACCGCCGCACGGGCCTCGAGCGCGACACGACGGGCGATGGCGCTGGGACTGGGCACGGGCGCGATCCTAGCTGGCCGCGCGCGTTCAACTACCCGGATACGGGCCCAGCGCGACGCGCATCTCGGTCGTGTCGAGCCCCGTCCCGCGCAGGAGGTCCCCGGCGGTGGCCCGCACCTGGCCGACGATGACGTTGGCGGCGAGATCCTGCCGGCGGTCCAGCACCGCCGTCGCGTCGGCGGCGGCCCGCCGGGCGAGGTCGCGCGCGCCCGAGTCGGCCTCCGGATCGTTGAGGTGGTCGCCCAGCGCGCGCACGGCCCGGGCGAGGAGCAGCACGGCCTCGACGAGATCGTCGTCGCCGGGGACGCCGCGGACGGCAACCGTCTCCGTCACCCGCGCGAGGACGCGGGTGTTGCGGATGGCGTCGTCCACCTGCCTGACGGCATCGGCGTAGACGCCCAGGTGCGGGAGCTCGCGGCGCCGTGGCGGGGTGAGGCGCAGCGCCTCGCGCGCGGCCATGACGGCGTCCTCGTAGTCGGCCACCTCGGCGTTGCGCGCGCCCTCCAGCGCGTCGCGCGCGTGATCGGGGTCGCCGTCGCGCAGCGCCGCAGCGATCTCCTCCAGCACCTCGGCGAGGGTGTCCAGCGCGCGCTCGGCCTCGCGGCCCACCGTCTTCAGCGGGTCGCGCGCGAACAGCAGCGGCCCGACGACGACCGCCACCGCGCCCCCGATCAGCGCCGAGAAGAAGCGCGTGAACGAGGACGTGTGGCCGGGCGTCCCGAGTGTCGCCAACAGGACCCCGCTGACCGCGGCCTGGTTGACGAGGATCTGGCCGGCGCCGAACAGCAGCGCGGCGGCCATGGCCAGGGCGACGATCGCGACCACCGTGACGGCCCCGCGACCCGTCAGGCTGATGAGCAGGTCGGCCACGAGAATGCCGACCGCCACTCCGAACGCGAGCTCGCCGGCGCGGCGGACGTGCTGGCCCGTCGTGACGCCGAGCGTGACCACGGCGGCGACCGGCGCGAAGAACGGGCGCGGCTGGATCAGCGTCGCCAGTTGGTACGCGACGCCGGCGGCGATCGCCGTCTGGGCGATCGGGCCGACGCGGCTACGGACGCGAGCCGCACCGCGGCGAGGTCGCGTCCCGAGGGTCACCTCACCTTGAACTTCACGACGGGACCCTCCTGCTGGCAGTCGTCGCCGTCCTCACCGCACGCGATCCGGTGGGCCTGCCAGTAGTACGTGCCCGGGGTGTTGAGCCAGAACTTGGGGAAGTCGTAGAACTTCGCCCTGGTCGTGAAGGTCTTGCCCTTCTTCTTGGCCCGCTGGATCATCGCGTCCTTGCCGATCAGCCCGTCCTTGTCGCGCTTCTTGGACTTCGAGACGTAGACGAAGACCTGGCCGGGGCCGCGGGACTTGCCCTTGAAGGTCGGGCGCGAGCCCACCTCGACCGTCGCGCCCTTCTTGGGGGTCGACGGGGTGATGCCGTGCTTGGTCGCCGCGAGGGCGACCGACGAGCACAACGCAGTCAGTGCGATGACAAGGGCAAGCAGGCGACGCATGCCTCGAATCTATTTCATGGTGGGCCGAATGGGACGCATCTTCGTGACCCGGCGTCTGTACGGGGACGCCCTCGACGCGCTCGACGACGTCGACGTCTGGGACGGCGACAGGCCACCGGCGCCCGAGACGCTGCGCGCCCGCGCCGCCGGCTCCGAGGGACTGCTGTGCCTGCTCACCGACCGCGTCGACGCGGCGCTGCTCGACGCGTGCCCGCAGCTGAAGGTCATCGCCAACTACGCGGTCGGAACCGACAACGTCGACCTCGCGGCATGCGCCGAGCGCGGCATCTCCGTCGGGCGCACGCCGGACGTCCTGACCGATGCCACCGCCGACCTCACCGTGGCGCTGCTGCTGGCCGTGGCGCGGAAGCTGCCCCAGGCGGCGACCGCCGTCCGCGAGGGCGCGTGGCACACGTGGGAGCCGCGCGGATGGCTCGGCAGCGGGCTGCGCGACAAGCGGCTGCTCATCGTCGGGCCGGGGCGCATCGGCCGCGCGGTCGGTGCCCGCGCCGAGGGCTTCGGCATGGAGGTCGGCTACGCCGGCCGCGACGACGATCTCGATGCCGCGGTCGCGCAGGCCGACGTCGTCTCGCTGCACGCGCCGCTCACCGACGCGACCCGCGGCCTCGTCGATCCGCGAGCGATGAAACGTGGCGCGATCCTGGTCAACACGGCGCGCGGCCCGCTCGTCGATCCCGCCGCGCTGCGCGACGCGCTGCAGTCGGGCCACCTCGCCGGCGCGGGCCTCGACGTCACCGATCCCGAGCCGCTCCCGGCCGACGACCCGCTGCTCGGCGCGCCCAACCTGCTCGTCCTCCCCCACGTCGGCTCCGCCACGCGCGAGGCCCGGGCAGCGATGACGCGCATGTGCGCGGAGAACCTGCAGGCCGGCCTGGCGGGCCAGCCGCTGCCCTACCCCGCCGAGTAGGGGATCGTCACCCCCCGGGCGAGCCGGACCTCGCCCCGCTCGGGATACACGACAGCGTCGGCGGGGACGAGGTCGCCCATCGTGATCAGCCCCATCCCCTCCGGGCCGACCTCGATGCGGTGCCCGACCCCGCCGTTGGGACGGCGCAGCCAGAACGACCCGGGCCGGAGCTCGTGGGCGGCGTCTCCGATGCGCGCGATCCCCGAGCCCGACTCGACGTACCACGCCTCCTCGCGGGTCCAGTGAAAGTGCAGCTCCGTGGTGTGCGTGTCGGGCGGCATCGCGTCGTGGGCGAGCACCAGCTGCGCCTCCTCGCGCGTGGCCACGTAGCGCGAGGCCCACGCCAACTGGCCGTCGCGCCCTTTGTCGACCGTCAGCTCGTCGAGGTTGCGGATCGTCCGCGGGCGCTCGGACGGCGCGGGCACGTCGAGCGGGCCGGCCTGCGCGTCGGCCACGAACGGCGGCGGAGAGTCGGCCGGCATCCAGCGCGGGCCGAGCCAGAACTGCTGCGTGCGCGGCAGCCAGGTGATGTTGGCGCGCGAGCCCTCGGCGACGACGAGCACGGTGAGGCCGTCGGGACCGGCGATCAGCGTGTGCGCGTCCCCGCCCGCCGGGTGCCAGAGGAAGTCGCCCGTGCGGATCTCGTGCGCGCGCACGTCCTTCGAGCCCGACGTCTGGTAGGACAGCCCGCTGCCCGCGAGCACGTAGAACTGCTCCTCCTGGTCGGCGTGGCTGTGCACCGGCGTGGACCGCTTGCCGGGGTCGATGGCGATGATCGCGATGCCGAGCCGCCCGGCCCCGGCGGCCGCGCCGAGCCGCCGCCGGGTGGCGGCCATCTCGCCGATCTCCCACCGTTCGGCGGGGACGTCGTCGACGTGGAAGGGGATGCCGTCGTGCATCCGGGTAGCTTGACGCAGATGGCACGGGTCGCGGTCGTTGACGTAGGGACGAACTCGACACGACTGCTGGTGGCGGACGTGAAGGACGGGGTGGTGACCGCTCTGGATCGCCGTTCGATCGTCACCCGCCTCGGCGAGGGCCTGGAGACGCGCGGTGTCCTCGGTGAGGAGCCGATGGCGCGCGTGCTGCGCGCGCTCGACGAGTACGCGGAGGCGATGGAGCAGCACGGCGTCGACCTCCGCACCGGTGTCCTCACCTCGGCCGTCCGCGACGCGTCCAACGGCGCGGACTTCACCGCTCGCATCCGCGATGGGTACGGCATCGACGCCACCACCATCAGCGGCGACGAAGAGGCCCGCCTGACCTACGCCGGCGCAACCGTCGGCCGCGACGGTCCCGTGCTCGTCGTCGACATCGGCGGCGGCTCCACCGAACTCGTCACGCCGGACTGGCACGCCTCCACCCAGGTCGGCGTCGTGCGCCACACCGAGCGCCACGGCGAGGACGTCGACGCCCTCCGCGCCGACGCCGGCGCGATCATCCGCGACACCATCCCCGAGGACGTGGCGAGTGGGATCGAATCAGTCGTCGCCGTCGCCGGCACCGCCACCATGGCCGCGTCGATGGACCTCGCGCTCGACCCCTACGACCCCGAGCGCGTCGAGGGCCACACCCTGTCGCTCGCCGCCCTCCGCGACCGCCTCGAGATGCTCCGCGCCCTCGACCCCGAGCAGCGCCGCGAGGTCAGAGGGCTGCACCCCGACCGTGCGCCCACCATCGTCGCCGGCATCGCGATCCTCATCGAGGTCCTCGAGGCCGCGGGCGCCACCGAAGCCGAGGTGTCGGACCGGGACATCCTCTACGGGCGGGCACTCGAAACGGCCCGTTAAGCGGAACCGCCCTCCGGCGGGTGGAAGGCGGTTCCTAAGTGGCTCCCTCAGGACGGGCAGGGGTACGTGCCTAATGGAGCCGTTTGGTCGGCCCGAGCGGCGGGAGGCGCCGTTGTTGATGCGGCAAAGCGCCCGGACCTATGTGATGCCCGGACAAGGATACGCGAAAGCACGTACCCGGGCCAGACCGAGTGAGTATCCGTCCGATCGGCGGAAGGTGCCAATCGAACAAACGTCCAGAGGGCGGCTCCGGAAACTAGGCGAGGTTGGATGATCGGGGGTAGGCCACGGTGGGGTCCGTGAGCACGTTGACGAGCGCCGGGGAGCCGCTGGCGAAGGCGCGGTCGAGGGCACCGCGCAGCTCGCCGGGGGCGCGCACGAGCTCGGCGTGCCCGCCCAGCGCTTCGACGATCGAGTCGTAGCGCGTCTCCGGCCGCAGGTCGGCGACGACGGAGTAGCCGTAGAGGAACTCCATCGGGTGCTTCTCCAGCGCCCAGATGCCGTTGTTGCCCATCACGCCGACGACGCCGACGCCATGGCGGACCAGCGTGTCGTACTCCATCCCGGCGAATCCGAAGGCGCCGTCGCCGAGGACGAGGACGACCTGGCGGTCCGGATGGGCGAGCTTGGCGGCCAGCGCGTAGCCGGGCCCGGAGCCGAGGCAGCCGTACGGGCCGGGATCGAGCCAGCAACCCGGCTCGTAGGAGGGGACGACGCGACCCGCGTAGGAGCCGAAGTCGCCCGCGTCGACGACGACGATCGCGTCGCGGTCCATCACCTCGGCGAGGCCGGCGAACACGCGCATCGGGTGCAGCGGGGCACGCTCGTCGGAGGTGAGCTCCATCTCGCCCGCGAGCTTGTCCTGCTCGACGCCACGCAACTGGCCGAGCCAGGCGGCCGTGTCGAGTGCCGCGTCGACGCCTTCGCGCAGCGACGTCAGCGTTTGGCGCAGGTCGCCGTAGAGCTCGGCGGCGACGGGGCGCGGATGCACGCGCTCCGGCTCGGCCACGTCGGCGACGATGATCTCGGTCTCCTCGCCGAAGGACGCGCCGAAGCCGAGCCGGAAGTCCATCGGGACGCCGAGCACGAGCGCGACGTCGGCGCCCTTGAGCGCCGTGCTGCGCGCGCGCGAGAAGCTGAGGTCGTGATCGGCCGGGACGCAGCCGCGGCCGAGCCCGTTGAGGAAGACCGGGATGCCGAGCGCCTCCGCCAAGGCGACGAGCTCGGTCTCCGCGCGGCCCCAGTAGAGGTTCGTCCCCGCCATGATCACGGGCCGCTCGGCCTCGCGCAGGCGGGCGACGGCGGCGTCGAGCTCGCGCGCGTCGGCGGTCTCGATCCGCGGGGCGACCGGCGGCTCGAGGCCCGGGTCCTCCTCGAGCTGCATGAAGACGTGGTCGAGCGGGAGGTCGACGAACGCAGGGCCGGTGTGCGGGGTGGTGGCGGCGAGGAAGGCGTCATCGACCATGCCCGGGATCTCGGCGGTCGAGCCGGCAGTGCCGGCGGACTTGACCAGCGGCCGCACGAACGGGACGTGATCGATCTCCTGCAGCGAGCCCTGGCCCCAGCGGAAGTCGGGCGCGCGGCCGCCGAGCACGACCATCGGCGAGCGGTTCTGCAGCGCCGAGCCCATCGCGCTCATGCCGTTGGTGACGCCGGGGCCGGCGGTCAGCGCGGCGACGCCGGGCTCGCGCGTCACCTTCGCCCAGCCCTCGGCGGCGAAGGCGGCGGTCTGCTCGTGGCGGGTGTCGACGAGGTCGATGCCCTCCTCGCGGCAGCCGTCGTAGACGCTGAAGAGATGACCGCCGCTGAGCGTGAACAGCTTGGTGACCCCGTGGGCCTTCAACCGTTGTGCGACCAGCCGGCCGCCGTGGAGAACTCCGGGCTCAACGCTCATGGTGCTGGAAGCTACGTGCTCGGGCTCGGGCGTGTGCTGCGCGCCGTGCCGCTGGCGTTCTCCACTATGCCGTGGTGGCACGGCGCGGGGGTTCCCCCTGCCTGCCGCAAGCGGGATCACCGGCAGGAGGAACCCCCGCGCCGCGCCCTCTCGGGGCGTACAGCGTCATCGCCTCCGCTTTCCCCTTGAGCGGGACGTCGCGGCGCTCGTCCCAGTCGACGTCGTGGGCGTCGCGGAGGCGATCGCGCAGCGCGGCGGTGACGAGGATCGCGTCGCCCGTGACACGCGTCGCCTCCTCGACCCGGGCCGCGGTGTTGACCGGGTCGCCGATGACGGTGAACTCGTAGCGGTTGCCGCCGCCGACCGACCCGGCGATGACGTTGCCGGAGTTGGCGCCGATGCCGATCTCGAGCTCGCCCGGGAAGCGCTCGCGCACGTGCTCGGCGATCCGCAGCGCGGCACGCAGGGCGCGATCGGCGTGATCGGGCAGGCGGTCGGGCGCGCCGAACACCGCCAGCAGGCCGTCGCCCACGAACTTGTTGGCGTGGCCGCCGAACGCGGTCACGCACGGGACCACCTCCTCGAACAGTGCGTTGAGGCGGCCGACCACCTCGCGCGCGCCCGCCCGCTCGGCCAGCTCGGTGAAGCCGCGCACGTCGAGGAAGAGCACGCTGACCTCGACGTCCTCGCCCTCGAGCGCGACGCCCTCGGCGAGCACGCGCTCGGCGACGTCCGGGTCGACGTAGACGCCGAACGCCTCGCGCAGCCGCTCACGCTCGGCCAAGCCCGCGACCGCCTCGTTGAACGACTGCGCCAGCCTCCCCGTCTCGTCCGTCGAGGCAACGGGGACGCGCGCGGTCAGGTCGCCGGCCTGGATGCGATCGGCCATCCGCTGCAACTGGGCGACGGGGTCGACGATCGAGCGCGCCAGCAGGATGGTCAGCTCGAGCGAGACCGTGAAGGCGACGAGCACCGCCACGGCGACGTCGACGCCGAGGTCGGAGAGCGACGCCGTCCCGGTCGTCGAGAGCCCGGCGACGACGACGCCGGCGATGATGTTCAGCAGCGGCAGCGCCAGCAGCAGGCGCGTGCGTAGCGAGATGCCCGCCTCGCCGATCTCGAAGTCGTCGGGCAGGTCCCCCGAGATCGCCTCGATCACCGGGCGCAGGGCCAGCTCGTGGGCGAGGAAGCGCAGGAAGACGCCGTACACGACGGCGACCGCACCGCCGGCCGCGAAGAACAGGAAGGAATGCCACGGCAGTCCGAGCACGATCGTCGTGAACGCCGAGAACGGGATGACGCTCGTGAGGAAGGGGACGTAGCGCCACGTCCGCACGAGCCGCGACGGGAGCGCGGCCATGGCCCGCCAGGCCTGCACCGCCGAGGCGGGCGAACGGTCGCCCCGCAGCCACGGGTCGGCGGGCTCGAGCATGCTCGAGATGAGCCGGTAGGCGAGCGCGTTCTCGATGAGCAGCAATCCCTCCCCGACGCCGAGCACCGCCCAGAAGTGGTCGCCGAGAGGCTGGTAGACGGTGAGCAGCCCGACGCCGCCGAGGACGACGAGGTGGGCGACCTGGAGTTGCGACCACAGCGCAAAGCGCGGGTAGCGCGACCCCATTCGCGCGTAGATGAAGCGGAAGATGCGCAGCAGCACCATCCGCGGATTCTTCCAGTGCCCGCTACGACGTTGCGGTCATGACCGCCGGCCGGGCGAGCAGATACGCCGATATGCGGCGCTCGCCCCACAGCAGCGCGTGGCCGACCTGCAGGGCCGGGAGGCGTTCGGCGCCGTGGGCCAGCAGGCGGCGGCTGGTCGTGTCCATCGCGGCGTCACGTGACGCGTCACGCGCGGCGCGCAGGCAGTCGTCGAGGTCGATCTGCGCCGCGGCGGCGGCCTCGGCGAGGATCTCGGGATCCTCGAGGTCGAACCCACCGCAGAAGGCGAGGCGGCCCGCGGCGAGGATGAACTGCGCGCCGAGTCCTTGCTCGATGGCCAGCGACGCGACGCGCATCGCGGCCGGGGTCTCCCCCGGGAAGCGGTCGGGCCACTCGAGCGGCAGCCGCAGCTGATCGGCCCTGCGCTCGGCGGCGTCGCGGACCTGGCCGGCGTGCGCCGGGTCGGATGCGGGGTCGCGCCGGTCCACGCACTGGTTGGAGGCCAGCCGCCAGGTCACGCTGCCGAAGGCGCGGCCCACGCGCTCGGCGGCCAGGTAGCTGAAGGGGCAGCTGAGGTCGACGAAGCAGGTCACCCGCCCGAACGCCGCGGGCGCCGGATGATCCCGCCGCCGGCTCGAAAGATCGACCACTGTGCCCATGTCAAGAACAACGTGCGCCGGACCTGAAACTGGCGATCGCCGCATGTCAGAGTTCTGACAGGTACGGTGTAAGCCCCAGCATTGCTATGAGGATCGGTCCTTTCGTCCTGGAGGAGGTATACATTCTGACCAGGACCACCCGCCGATCCGGACTACACGGAGGTTCCCCCGATTCCCGGCCCGCCCGCTCCCAAGCGCCACCCCTACGACCAGTGGTCACCCGACTCCCGGGCGCTCGACCTCGTGGGCGACAAGTGGACGTTGCTCATCATCCGCGACCTCGCCTCGGGTCCACGCCGCTTCGTCGAGCTCCAGCGCACCCTGCCCGGCATCTCGACCGAGCAGCTGCGCTCCCGCCTGAACCGCATGGTCGCCGATGGCCTGCTCACCCGCCAGCGCTACCGCGAGGTACCGCCCCGGGTCGACTACGAGCTGACGGAGCGCTCGCGCGAGCTCGCGCCCGTGATCGGCGCGCTCGCCCGCTGGGGCTACGACTGGACCTGGGGCGCCCCGCGCCGCGGCGAGGAGGTTCAGATCGGCGCGATCCTGCGCACGGCTCCCGGCCTGCTGTCCCCGCCGGCTGATGTCCGCGGCGTCGTCGCCCTCCACGTCGAGGGGGACCGCGGCAGCGACCGCACGTACGTCCTGTCGGCCGGCGGTGGCGAGGTCACGATCTCCGAGGCGCCGGTCGAAGGCGTTGACGCGCAGGTGACGGGCACCGTCGCCGCGTGGGTCAGCGCCCTCGGTCCCGAGAACGATCCGAGCGGTCTCGACTTCCAGGGCGACCGCGGGCTGGCCGACGGCCTGCTCGAGGAGTTCGTCAGCGCCGCCGCCGCGGCTCGCGTCGCGGCGTAGGTTCGCCATACTCAGCGGCTGAGGGGTGCGGGAAGCGCCCCTGCAGCTCGCCCTGGAAGGTGAAGCGGTCGGCGACGTAGCAGCCGATGTCGTCGCCGCCCTCGTTGTTGGTCCCCTTGACCTCCTTGCCGCCCGTCGGCAGGCAGTCGCTGTTGGGGAAGATGCCGTAGTCGGCGGCCTTCTGGTTGATCTGGAGGCCGAGCGGCGGGAGATAGCTGTTGCCGCGGTTGGTCGACAGGCGGGACCTCCAGACGACCGCCGCCTCCGCGCCCTCCGGGCCGATCTGGCGCAGGTAGTGGCCGACCGCGTCGGGGTCGCGCGACGTCGTCGTGTCCGCGATCGCCGACGCGCCGTTGGAGATGAAGTCCGCCACCTCGAACTGGTGCAGCTCGAGGTACTCGAGGATCGGGTTGAGTTGGCCCAGGAACGGACCGAGCGAGGCGAGCGACGGCTCGAGCTCCTCGAGCGTCGACTGGAGTGCCGGGAGACCGGTGCGCGACGCGCGGATCAGGGGCGGCAGGTCGTCGAAGGCCCGGCGCAGGTCGGGGGCGAAGGCACGCACGTCGCGCAGGGTCGGGGCGAGGTCGCGGGCGACGGGCCGAAGGTCGCGGATCAGCGGGTCGGTGTCCGTGCTGAAGGTCTTCAGCCGCGCGAACGTCGCCTTGGACTCGTCGAGGAAGGTTGGGAAGATCGAGATCGCCTCGGCGAGGTTGTCGGCTTGATCGCTGGTCGCGTCGAACAGTTCGCCCGACGAGGTGACGAGATCGCGCAACCGGTCCTGGTCGTGGCTGATGGCACCGAAGACCTGGCCGGTGTTGCGGATCAGCAGCTGGAGCGCGCGCCGCTGGGTGTCGAGCGTGGCGAGCACGTCGGCGCCGTCGGCGGCGAAGCCCGGCAGCGTCCCGATCGCGTCGTTGAGGTCGCGGCCGTGCGGACCGATGCCCTCGGCCAGGTCCTGCTGCCAGCCGCGGAACGCCTGCCGGGTGCGCGGGTCGAAGGCGCTGAGGATCTCGTCGAGCTGCACCGCACTCGCCACCTGGCCGTCGTCGAGGCGGCCGTTCTCGGGGACGAGCCGCGCCCCGCTGCCCGGCGTGAGCTCCACGTAGGTCTCCCCCAGCAGCGTCTTCTCGCGCAGCAGCGCCTTGGCGTCCGCCTTCAGCGGCGCGAAGCGGCGGTCGAGCTCGAGCGTCGCGATCGTCCGGTTGTCGCCGAGCTCCTTCTTGACGACGTGCCCGACGGACACGCCCGCGACCCGCACGTCGGCCTCGAGACCGAGCGTCGACGCCTCCGGGAACGCGACCTCGACGCGGTAGCCCTTGGGCTTCAGGGGCACGGAGCCGCCGAAGCTCAGCCACAGGAACAGCAGCAGCCCGAAGCAAGACAGCGCGAAGATCGTCATGGCGGCGAGCCGGCCCGGTGACGGTGCGGTCTTGTTCACTTCCCGACCCCGCAGGCGGCGACGAGGATCGGGGTGAGGCCCTGAAGGAACTCGACCTCGGGGCGGTCGGCGATCTCGCGCTCGATGGTCGAGCAGGGCGCGCCGACGGTGGTGGGCCGGAAGACGCCGTGCGCGTCGGACTGGCTGAACAGGTTGACCGCCATGTGGTCGATCCAGGCGATCCAGAACAGGTAGCCCTCCTGGCGGGCGGTGCCGGCGGAGGGCGGCTCGGCGCCGTTCGGGTTGTACGCGAGCAGGTTGAAGAGGTGGTTGAGGGCGACGAACGAGCCCTCGAGGTCGGGCGTCGCGTCGGCGAGGCGGGCGGCGGCCGGGCGCAGGTCGCGCACGAGCGGGCGGGCGGTGCGGACGAACGGGCGGATGTCGTCGCGCAGGCGGGGCGCGATCTCGCGGGCGAACGGGATGATGCGGTCGTTGGCGTCGTCGAGGGCGCGGGCGGCGGGCCGCAGGTGCTCGGCGGCCGGGCCCAGCACGGTGGCCAGGCGCTCGACCCGGCCGAGCGTGTCCGTGGTCTGGCGCAGGGCGCCCGGCAGGCGGTCGACGCTGGTGGAGATCGCCGTCTGCTCGGAGGCGAACGCGCGCAGGACCGTCGCGCTCGAGTCGACCAGCCCGGCGAGCTGGTCGGGCTCCGCGGCCAGGGTCTCGTTGAGCTGGCGCAGCGAGCCGATCAGGTGGCGGAGGTTCTGGCGGCGCAGCGCGACGGCCTGGTTGACGCGGGCGAGGTCGCGGTGCAGCGGCTCGAAGCGCGCGAAGACGTCGCGCAGCGCCGGCCCGTTGCCCTCCAGCCCGCGCCGCGCCCCGGCCAGCAGCAGCTTGAGGTAGTCGCGCGTGTCGGAGTCCAGCGACGCGAGGATCTCGTCCGGGTTGACGTCGGGCAGCGTGGAGCGGATCGGCAGCGTCCAGCCCCGCTTGGCCACCGGCGCGTCGTCCGTGCCCGGGTCGAGGTCGATGAACATGTCCTTCAGCCCGGTCTTGGGCCGCAGCAGCGCGTTGGCGTCCGTGTGGACGAGGTCCTTGAACTCGGGGTCGAGGTCCATCGCGATGATCGCGCGGCCGCCGCGCAGCTCGACCGAGCCGATGTCGCCGATGCGCACGCCCGAGACCTGGATCGTCTGGCCCTGGCCGGCGGTGACGGCCTGCCCCGTGGCGAACTCCGCGTACAGCGTGTGGGGCTGCTTCTCGATGAAGGGGAAGCGCAGCCGCTGGTGGTCGAGGATGTAGGCGCTGACCGCGGTCGCGATGACCAGCAACGCGACGATCGCCGTGATGTTGCCGAGGTTGCCGCGCAGCGTCCTCATGGCGCCAACCGGTCCACGAGCGCCTGGGTGACGTCCTGGTCGACCACCTCGAGCTGGTCGTCGAGCCCCTCCAGCTTGAGCTGCTTGCGCAGCCACGCGATCGCGCGGCCCTTGGCCAGCTCGTAGCGCGCCTGGTAGGCGGTGCTGGTCACGTCCACCGTCCGCTGCGGCGGCGGCGCGCCCGGGGTCGACTCGAGGTTCGGCGCCTCCTGCGTCTCGCACGGGACGTCGCGGTCGAGCGGCGGGCGTGCGTCGGGCTTGGGCGGGTTGGCGCCCTCGATCGGCAGCGGGAGCGCTGCGAAGACGCCGGGGTTGAGCGTCGCGACGGTGGTCCCGCCCGCGAGCAGGACGCGGAACCACTGGCCGTTCGCGTCACCCGAGCGGCTCTCGCCCGACAGCCCGGGCAGCGGCTTGACCGCCTCCTCGAAGACCTTGCCCTTGGCCGGGAACTGCGTGTCGGGCACCGTCGCCTCGGTCCACGGGAGGATCACCTCGTTCTGGCACGAGGAGGCGAGGCGGACCTGCTGGTAGAGCGGCTCGGTCGCGTTGGTGAGGCGGGCGAGGCGCGGGACGGTGGGGCGCAGGTCGCGCACGAGGCCGCGCAGCTCGGGTTTGCCGACCAGCCCGCGCAGCTGGGCGACCAGCGGGGTCGACGCGGTGATGGCGGGCAGCGAGTTGCGCACGCCGGGCCGGAGGTCCCGGACGAGCCCGCGCAGCGGCGGGAAGGCGGCGTTGAGCCGGGCCAGAGCAGGCAGCGCGGCGCGCAGCGTGCGCGGCAGCTCGCCGACCGCGGCCCGCAGGCCGGCCTGGCTGCGGGCGAAGGCGCCCGCGGTGGTGTCGAAGTCGGTGACGAGGCTCTTCAGCTGCGGCGGGGAGCGGTCCAGGGCGGCGGCGTTGACCGCGGCGTCGCGGATGTAGTGGGACAGGTCGTGCTCGGCCTCGCCGAGGGAGGCGTCGGCGACGATCGCGCTGTCGCGGTACGCGGGCTTCCAGTGCCTCAGGCTGCGCCGGTACCCGTTCGCGCCGCGCCCCTTCAGCGCGCTTGCGTACTCCTTGAGCACGACCTGCAGGTCCTCGCGGCTGTCGGACTGCAGCGCCGTCAGGACCTGGTCGAGTTGCACCGGCGTGCTCGTCTGGTTGACCGGGATGACGTCGCCGTCGCCCAGCCGCGGGGCCGACGGCGTCCCTGGCTGCAGGTCGACGAAGAAGTTGCCCTCGAGGAAGATGCGCGGGCGGATCGCGGCGCGCGCGTCGGCGTGGATCGGCTGGCCGTGCCGGTCGATCTGCAGCGTGACGATCGAACCTTGGCCCTCGCTCGCGTCGCGCGCGATGTGGGTGACCTTGCCGACCGTGATGCCCGCGATCCGCACGGGCGAGTTGGTGCGGATGTTGTTGGTCGAGCGGAACGCGGCCTCGACCTCGAACGGGCGCGCGAACGGGTTGTCCTTGGTGAAGCCGAAGTAGCAGCCGAGCACCACGACGACGAGCGCGATGACGCCCGCGGTGGTGTAGCTCACCCCGGTGTGGCGGTAGTTCATCCGCCCGCCTCCGCCGGGTAGAGGTCCTTGCCCGGCCCGGTCTCGGGCTTGCGCGTGAAGGTCTGCCCCTCCGGCACGCGGTCGCGGCCCTTGAAGGTCGGCCCCTGCGCGCCCGGGCTGTTGCCGTCGACGTGGACCGTGTAACGGGGTTGCAGGTAGCGGGCGTTGCGGTGCAGGAAGCCGCGCTGGCCGACCTCGCAGTCCGCCTCCCCCGTGTCCGTGATGGCGGCGCCGTAGGGCGGGCCGTGGAAGTACTGGGCATTGCCCTCGGTGACCTCCTCGCCGTTGGCCGGGCCGTTGGCGCCCATCGAGCCGAGCGAGTCGTCCTGCCGGCCGGCGCTGTTGAGCAGCGCGCGCTGGGCCTGGCCGGTGTTGTCGGGCTCGGTGAAGTGCTCGGCGACCTGCGTCCAGAAGTAGTTCCAGTAGTTGCAGACGGTCTGGTAGGGCCCGAGGAAT
Organism: uncultured Solirubrobacteraceae bacterium; assembly: GCA_963740765.1. GTDB lineage: Bacteria > Actinomycetota > Thermoleophilia > Solirubrobacterales > Solirubrobacteraceae > DATLGB01. The sequence continues at coordinate 266,469 of CAVUFN010000016.1, forward strand.
CTGACCGTCGGGTTGAGGGTGGCGACGGTGGCGGTGAGGCCGCGGAGGGCCATCGGCGTGCTGGGCGAGGACGCGAGGTCGTCCAGGGCGCCGAGCGTGCGGCCGAGCCGCTCGTTGGTGTCCACGAATTCCCGCTGGACGGGAATGCCGCGGTCGACGGCGGCGTTGAGGTCGGGCAGCGCGCGACGCAGCTCGTGCGTGGCGACGGCGAAGTCCTCGCTGAAGTCGGCGAAGTCGCGCAGGAACGGACGCTGGACGCGCAGCGAGTCGGTCGACACGTCGAGGGTCGACGGGCCCTTCTCGATGAACTGCTTGAGGCGCTCGGGGTCGCGATCGATCGCCGCGAAGGTGTTGGCCATCGTCGTGAACAGGTGCGCCTGGGTCGTCGAAACCGGGGCGAGCGCCGCAGCGGTGTCGGCCAGCGCCTGGACGAACCCCCTGAGGTCGGTCTCGCGCTCGGCGAGCGTCTGCGCCACCGGCTCGAGGTGCGCGAACAGTCGCGGCAGCTCCTCGATCGTGCGGCTGAGGTCCGGCCCGCGGTAGGCGAGCGCATTGCCGAAGCCGAGCAGGTTCTGCTGGCCGGCGGCGCGCGTCGGCTCGTCGAAGATGCCGAAGACGTCGTCGAGCTCGACCGGGATCTTCGACTGGCGCGCGGGGAGCGTGTCCCCGCTCACGAACGTGTCGTGCGCCTTGCCGAGCTGCAGGTCGATGTACTTCAGGCCGAGCGCGGAGCGGTTGCGCACGAGCGCGCGGCTGTCGACGGGGACGTCTCCGACCGCCTTGTCGAGCTTGAGGGTCAGGTCTGCCCCGGTGTCGCCGTTCCCGATCGGGACGGGCTCGACCCCGGTGACGATGCCGACGCGGAAGCCGCCCGAGCGCACCTCGTTGCCCTTGACGACGTTCGCGCCGCCCGGCAGCTGGACGTGCAGCGTCGTGGTCGGGACGAACGGCAGGCCGTTGTTGGCGTTGTAGGCGAGGAAGACGGCGACGTTGACCACGAGCAGCGTCACCGCGCCGACGAGCACGGGGTTGGCGAGGACGGAGTTGCCGCGGCGCCGGTTCATGGCGCGAGCAGGAAGTCGAGGAGGTCCTGCGGGTCGCCGGCCCTGGACGGGAGCTGCGGGAGTGCCTGGGTGACCTGGTCGATCAGGGGGACGATCGGCTTCTCGGTGGGCGGCGCGCCGGGCACGCTCGGAGCCGTCGTCGCCTGCGGCGCGGGGGTCGCCGCCGGGCGCTCGTCGCCGCGCCGGCTCGGGCGGTCACGCCGCCGGGCCCGGCGCTTGGTCGCCGCGCCTTCGGGCTTCGTCGGGTCCGGCTGCAGCACGCCCTGCTGGCTCGGACCGAGGATCGACGCGCAGTTCTCGTAGAACGTCGGGTCCTTCGCCATCTCCTCCTTCAGCGAGTCCGCGTTCTGGTAGTCGCTGCACCCGTTCTGGAAGAGGTTCGCCTTGAGCATGTAGCTGTTGGCGTCGTAGACGTTGATGGCGAGCGCCTGGTCGTAGACGTACTGCAGGAGCGCCTCGAAGCCGGTGTAGCCCTTGCCGCCCGGCGAGCGCGGGTCGGCCTCGATGGCACGGTCGCGGTCGTCGAGGTCGTCGAGGACGATGCGGAGGTTCTGGGCGAGCTCCGGGGTGTCGGTGGAGAAGCGGTTGAGCTCGGCGACGACGGGGCGGGCGCTCCTGGTCGCCGCGCTCCCGATCTCCGCGGCGTCGGCGAGCGAGCGCAGGTTGAGCTGCGAGGAACGCGCGAACGGCCCGAGTTTTTTGAACAGGTGCTCGAGCCGCTCGGCGCTGGCGTCGAGGTCCTGCAGGGACGGGGTCTGGGCGTCGGCGGCCCGCCCGAGCTCGCGCATCGTCGGCGTCAGCTCCTGCAGGAACGCGGGGAGTCGGTGCAGCCCGTCCGCGATCTGCCGGCGGCGCTCGGCGCTGTCGGCGGCGGTGCCGCGCGCCTCACGGACCCAGCGGGCGACGTCGTCGCGGTTGCCGGCCAGGTCGCCGAGCACGGTGTCGCCGTCCTCGACGAGCTGGCCCAGCGTCTGGTTCTGGCCCGCGAGGATCTTGAGCACGCGGTCGGTCTCCCGCAGCGCCGGGCTGGCGCGCGTGACCGCCTGGGCCAGCTCGTCCCCGCGCGCGGCGAGCCCCACGCCGAGCTGGCCGAGGATGATCCGCAGCCGCTCGCGGTACGGGCGGCGCATGACGTCGGCGAGCAGGTCGGCGGGGACGGTCGACCCGGTCTGCTCGACGGGGATGCGGGCGCCGTCGGCAAGCGTCTTCGGGTCCGTCCCCGGCTGGCAGTCGAGGTAGTACTCGCCGATCAGCGACTGCGGGCGGCTCTCGCAGAACGCGTCGGTGCGCAGCGAGCCGAAGCCGGTCTTGGTGACCTCGATGTCCACGAGGGCGTCATGGCTCTCCGGGTCCAGGCGCAGCCGCTTGATCGTCCCGGCGCGCACGCCGGCGACCTTGAGGTCGGAGCCGGTGACGAGCCCGAAGGCGTTGTCGAGCGCGACGGTGAAGCGCTGCCCGCCGGTGTCCTGGCCCGCGGCGGAGACCATCACCGCGGCGACCACCGCGATCGGGACGAGGAGAACGAGAGCGGCGCGCCTCATGGGCCGGGGAGCACCTGCGTGAGGTCGCAGTTGTAATCGGGCGTGGGCTTGAAGGGGCCGGTGCCGTCCTCGTTCTTGTGGTCACCCGCGCCGGGGCAGCGGTTGTCCTGCCCGCGCACCCCGCCGGAGGCGACGAACGCCTGGTCGCGCAGTTGCGGCGGGACGGGCTGGAGCTGGCCGCCGACGACCATGAAGGCGTCCGCGTGGGCAGCCGGGCGGCTGATGCCGCCGAGCGCGTCGAACACGCCCGAGTGGCTGAAGTCGTCGAACCAGCCGAGCAGGTCGGGCGCGTAGGGCCGCGCGTACTCGAGCTCGCTGGTGCCGGTGGCGAGTGCCTTGGCCGACGCGGGCAGCGCGCCGTCGCGCCTGGCGCCGTTGGCGCTCACCGGGCCGACGGCGATCTTCGCCACCGGCACCTGCGCCCTCGTCAGCTCGACCACGTCGTTGTCCGCGCCCGGCCGGTCGAGGATCGCGCTGAGGTCGCGCAGCGTCGGGCGGGCGTCGCTGGCGAGCGGGCGCAGTTGGGCGAGGAACGGCCGCAGCGCCTTGGCGACCGGCTTGGAGTCGCGCACCAGCGGGTCGAGATCGTCGAGGGTGCTGCGGAGGTTCACGAACGTGGTGTTCGCGCGGCGCATGAAGTCCGGCAGGCGCCCGATCGCCTCTCGCAGCGGCGCCTGCTGGTCGCCCAGCGCGTCCGTCGTCGTCTGCAGGTTGTCGATCAGGCTGGCGAGGTCGTCCTTGCGCTCGGCCAGATCGGTGACGAACTGCGACGACGAGACCACGAAGCGCTCCAGCAGCCCGCTGTCGCGGTTGAGCTCGCGGAAGAAGCGCGACGACGCGGCCAGGGACGGGTTGAGGTACATCAGCCCCTCGCCGTACTCGTCGCCGGCGTCGGCATACTGGCGCGCCGAGCCGCGGACGACGTCGCGCAGCGCGCGGCGCGTCGGCGGATCGAGGGTGTCGAAGATCTGGTCGAGGTCGACGGCGGTCGTCGTCTGCTGCTCGGGGATCGTCGCCCCGTCGGGCAGGTCGCGGGCCGCGTCCGGCGGCAGCCGCAGGTCGAGGTAGCGGTTGGCGACGCCCGACAGCGACGCCTGGCGCACCGTGATCTCCGTGCCCTCCCGCAGGGGCGCCAGCTCGTCGTCGATGCGCAGCGTCACGTCGGCGCGGCCGTTGCCCGTCAGCTCGATCTCCTCGACCGCGCCGACCGGCCGTCCCGCGACCTGGACGAGGTTGCCCTTGACCAGCTGCGAGGCGTTGACGAACCGCGCGTGCACCCGGTACGGCGCCTTTCCGCCGACCAGGAAAACGGCGACGACGATCGCCGCGGCCACAACCGCCCCCACCGCCACCAGCCGTGCCGGTCCCCTCCTCACCCTGCCGGAATTGTGACGGTGGCACGTAGGCGTTTGTCAAGCGGGAACCGTCATGCTCCCCTGATGACCAAGACGCTCTACACCGCGGAGGCCACCGTGACGGGCGGCCGGGCCGAGGGCCACGGCCGCACCAGCGACGGCAACCTCGAGGTCGACCTCCGCCCGCCGAGGGAGTTCGGCGGCGACGGCTCCGGCACCAACCCGGAGCAGCTCTTCGCGGTCGGCTACGCGTCGTGTTTCGAGAGCGCCCTCGCGATCGTGGCGCGCCGCCAGAGGTTCGAGGGCGCCGACGCCTCCATCACCTCCCGCGTCCACCTCCAGCCGACGGAGGAGCGCGGCTTCAAGCTCGCCGTCGAACTCGACGTCACGATGCCCTCCGTCGACGATCCGGAGGCGGCCGCCTCCATGGTCAAGGCGGCGCACGCCGTCTGTCCCTACTCCAACGCCACCCGGGGCAACATCGAGGTCACCCTCACCGCCAACGGCACGCCCGTGGAGTAGATGCCCGGGGTGGGAGTCGAACCCACACTTTGCGGGACTTAAATCCGCTGCCTCTGCCAGTTGGGCTACCCGGGCCGTGGGGACGCGGAGGGTACGCCTCTCTAGCCTGGAGACAGCAACTTCGGGTCCGGCAAGGGGTTGGTACGTCTGGACCGATCGATCCGCATGGAAGTCTCTGCCCTGAATCACGCCGGCGCGGCCGGCGCTCACGCGAAGTCTCCGCTGCTGCGCCTGCAGAGCGACGAGCGCCTGGTCGCACTCGTGCGGCGGGGGAACCAGCATGCGTTCGAGGCGCTCGTGTCGCGCTACCAGAGCCGGCTGCTGGCGTTCTGCCGGCACATGCTCGCGTCGAAGGAGGACGCGGAGGACGTGCTGCAGGAGGTCTTCGCGGCGGCGTTCAACGCGATGCTCGCCGACGAGCGGCCGATCAACGTGCGGCCGTGGCTGTACCGGATCGCGCGCAACCGGTCGCTGAACCACCTGCGCAAGCAGACGGCCATCGGGGTCGACTCGATGGACGTGCATCTGTCCGACCACGGGCTGTCGACCGCGGACCGGGTGCACAAGCGCGAGGAGTTCCGGCTGCTGCTCACGGACGTTCAGGACCTCGCGGAGACGCAGCGCACGGCGCTGCTCCTGCGCGAGATCGACGCGCTGTCCTATGACCAGATCGCCGAAGCGATGGAGACGACGGTGCCGTCGGTCAAGTCCCTGCTCGTGCGTGCTCGGGTGTCGCTGGCCGAGGCCGCCGAGGCGCGGCTGCTCACCTGCGAGGAGGTCCGGGACGAGCTCGGCGAGGTCGCCGAGGGCCTGAAGCGGACGAGTCCGCCCGTGCGCCGCCACATGCGGACTTGCGAGACCTGCCAGGCGTTCCGCAAGCATCTCAAGGACAACAACAAGGCGCTGGCCGCGATCATGCCGATCGGGCCACTGCTGCTGCTCAAGAAGCTGATCTTCGCCCACCTCGGGACCGCGACCGCGGCCGGTGGCGGCGGAGCCGCTGCCGGCAGCGCTGCCGCGGGCGCCGGTGCGGCCGGCATGCTCCAGGCGGGCGCAAGCGCGGTCGCCACGAAGGCCGCCGCCGGCCTGGCCGCAGCCGCGATCGTCACCGCGGGCGCCGTGGAGGTCAACCACGCCCGGCATCCGAGCAAGCGGCAGGCCGCCGCCGCGAAGGAGCGCAAGCAGGCCGCAGCGGTGCTGCCTGCGCCGACGCCGCAGGCCGTCGCGTCGAGCGCGCAACCGGTCACGCCGGCCGCCACCGCCGAGCCCAAGCCGCACCGCCGCAAGGACAGGAAGCCCGCGGTGAACCCGGTGCCCGGCCCGACGAAGACGCCGTCTGCGACGCCCACGCCCAGCGTGACCGCCACGCCGTCGCCGACCGTCGCCCCCGGCGACGAGATCGAGCACGACGGCGACGTCACGACGCTGCCGAGCGACGTGACGGGCGAGACGCAGCCCGCCGGAGCCACCGGCCCGGAGCCGTCGCCGTCGCCCTCCCCCGCGCCGGCGGAGCCGACGCCGCCGCCGTCCGAGCCGCAGCCGTCGCCGTCCCCGCAGCCCCTCGTGCCGACGCCTCCGCCCGGCATCCCCGCGCCGTAGTCTCCGGCGGGTGCCGATCACGTTCGACGACTTCCTCGCGGTCGACATGCGCGTGGGGCAGGTCATCGCAGTCGACGACTTCCCGGAGGCGCGCAAGCCGGCGTGGAAGCTGACGGTCGACTTCGGGCCCGAGATCGGGACGAAGCGCTCCAGCGCGCAGATCACGAACTACTCGCGGGAGGAGCTCGAGGGACGCCGCGTCGTGGCCGTCGTCAACTTCCCGCCGCGCCAGATCGGGCCGTTCATGTCGGAGGTCCTGTGCCTGGGCGCGCCCGATGAGGAGGGCCGCGTGATCCTCCTCAAGCCCGATCAGGACGTCCCCTTGGGCGGCCGCATCTTCTAGACGGTGGACCTCACCGACGACCAGCTGCAGATCCGCAGCCTCGCCCGCGAGTTCGCCGAGGGCGAGATCGTCCCCCACGCCGCCCGGTGGGACCGCGAGCACCACTTCCCGGAGGATGTCGTCGACCGCCTCGGCGAGCTGGGCCTGCTCGGCGTGTGCGTACCGGAGGCGCTCGGCGGCGCGGGCGCCGACTTCCTGTCCTACGCGCTCGTGCTCGAGGAGCTCTCCAAGGCCGACGCCGGCGTCGGGGTGACGGTGTCGGTGCACACCAGCGCGGTGACGCTGCCGCTGATCGCACACGGGACGGAGGAGCAGGCGCAGCGCTGGGTGCCGCCGCTGGCCCGGGGCGAGACGCTCGGCGCCTTCTGCCTGACGGAGTCCGGCGCCGGGTCCGACGCCCAGTCCATCACCACGCGCGTCAGCGACAACCGCATCACCGGCGCCAAGCAGTGGGTCACCAACGGCGGCTACGCCGGCACGCTGCTCGTGTTCGCTCGCGACAAGGAGCGCGGCATCTCCGGCTTCGTCGTTGACGCGCCCGCCGGCGGCCTCGAGGTGGTGCGCGAGGAGCACAAGATGGGCCTGCACTCGGCGTCGACCACCGACCTGAGCTTCGACGGGGTCGAGGGCGAGCCGATCGGCGTGCCCGGCAAGGGCATGCGCATCGCCCTGTCAGCGCTCGACGGCGGCCGCATCGGGATCTCCGCTCAGGCGGTCGGCATCGCCCAGGCGGCGCTCGAGCTGGCCATCGCCCACGCCAAGGAGCGCGTGGCCTTCGGCGGCCCGATCGGCCGCATGCAGGTCATCCAGCAGAAGCTCGCCGACATGCAGACGGAGGTCGAAGCCGCCCGGGCGCTTCTCCACCGCGCGGCGCGGACCAAGGACGCCGGCCGCCCGATCACCATCGAGGGCGCGCAGGCCAAGCTGTTCGCGAGCCGGACCGCGCGGGTCGTCACCAACGAGTGCGTGCAGATCCTCGGCGGCTACGGGTACGTCAACGACCTGCCCGCCGAGCGCTACTACCGCGACGCGAAGATCACCGAGATCTACGAGGGCACCAGCGAGATCCAGCGCCTGGTCATCGCCCGCGGGATGCTGGGCGAGCTGGCGCGGGGCTGATGGGCGTCACGGCGCGCGCCGCGGTGCTCCGCGCGGTGGGCGAGCCGCTGTCGATCGAGGAGATCGGACTCGACGACCTCCGCGAGGACGAGATCCGGGTCGGGATGCGCGGCGTCGGCGTCTGCCACACCGACGTGGCCGTCGCGCGCGGTGCGATGGCGCTCCCCCTGCCCGCCGTGCTCGGCCACGAGGGCGCGGGCGTCGTGGAGGCGGTCGGTGCGGGCGTCACCGCGCTCGCTCCCGGCGACCGCGTCGTCCTCAGCTTCGACAGCTGCCGCGCGTGCGCGAACTGCCGCGAGCGGACGCCGGCGTACTGCGAGCGCTTCGCGGCACTGAACTACTCGGGGAAGCGACTCGACGGGAGCACGACGCTTCACGGCGTGCACGGCAACTGGCTCGGCCAGTCGTCGTTCGCGACCCGCGCGATCGCCAGCGTCCGCAACGCCGTGAAGGTGCCCGCCGGCCTGCCGATCGAGCAGCTCGGCCCGTTCGGCTGCGGGCTGCTCACGGGCGCCGGCGTCGTCCTCAATGTGCTGCGTCCGCAGCCTGGTGAAGGCATCGCCGTGTTCGGCGCGGGGACGGTCGGCCTCGCCGCGGTGATGGCGGCGCGGTCGGCGGCCTGCGACCCCATCGTCGCGGTCGACCCCAACCCGGCCCGGCGCGCGCTGGCGGAGGCGCTCGGTGCCACCCGCTGCGCGGACCCCGCCGAGCTCGGCCGGCTGCGCGTCCACCACTCCGTCGACGCGGTCGGCACCGGCGCCGTCGTCCGCCAGGCGCTCGAGGTCCTGCGCTCGCCCGGCCACTGCGCGTCCGTCGGCTTCCGTGGCCCGCGCAACGAGATCACCATCGATCAGGGCCACCTGCTGATGGGCCGGCGGCTGTCGGGCGTGATCGAGGGCGACGCCGACCCGCACGCGTTCATCGGGGAGCTGCTCGCGCTGCACCGCGACGGCGCCTTCCCGTTCGAGCAACTGGTGACCGCCTTCGCGTTCGAGGAGATCAACGCGGCCATGGACGCCGCGGGGCGCGGCGACGTGGTCAAGCCGGTCGTCGTCTTCGACTGACCCCTGCGGGGGACGCGGCGAGCCGCGTAGCCGCCCTTGGCGACGGTTGAGGCTCTCCGCCTCCGTGCGCAGCTCAGCTCTGCTGCGCGCTCGACGGAAGTACTAGGGCGACCGCCCCAGGCTCAGACGCCGCGACCCAACCGCCGATTCTCCGTTTCGACAGCGAACCGCCATCCGTTCCAATGTCCTCAGACCGCCTCCGCAAGCCCCTGCACTACGACGCCGCGCGCCGCCGCCTGTGGATCTACGGCCAGCGCTGCCACCACGGCGCCACCGGCGTCCTCATGGCCGCCGCCGGCACCTTCGTCGGGACCCCGGCTCTCCTGGCCACCGGCGCGGTCCTCATGGCGCACGACCGCCACGACTGGAAGCTCTGGTTCCAGCGCGGCTGGCAGAACCAGCCCTAGGCCCCGATGCTGAACAGTGACTCGAGGTCGTGGCGGCTGAACGCCTCGAACGCGAGCATCGTGTGGGTGCGGCGGATGCCGTCGAGCTGGGCGACGCGGTTGCGGACGACCTCGGCCACGCCGTCGACGTCCGGGACGCGGACGATGACGACGAAGTCCCAGTCGCCCGTCACCGAGTAGGCCTCGGCGACCCCTTCGAGGTCCGCGAGCGCGCCGCCCAGCGTGGGCAGGGCGACGGGCTCGGCCTCGATCAGGACGATCGCGTGGGTCACGTCACTCGCTGTGGGTCTCGCCGGGTGCGAGCACGACGCAGGTGGCACCCGTGGAGGACTCGACGTCGGACTTGAACGCCTCGGCGTCCGTCTCCACCGGCGGGAAGGTCCCGAAGTGGCAGGGGATGACGGTCTTGGGGGCGATGAACTCGACGGCGGTGACCGCGTCGTGGCGGTCCATCGTGTAGTGGCCGCCGATCGGCAGGATGGCGATGTCGACGCCGTCGCCGCGCTGGGCGACGAGCTTCAGGTCGCTGAACAGGGCGGTGTCGCCGGTGAAGTAGACGACCTTGCCCTCCAGCGAGATGAGCAGGCCCATCGGCGTGGAGACGGTGCCCTTGGGCGTGGTCGACGTATGCCAGGCCGGGGTCATCTTGACCCAGCCCCAGTCGAAGCTGACCGTGCCGCCGATGTTCGGGTCGAGGACGTTCTCGAGGCCGTGCTCGGACTGCAGTTCGTTGGCGATCTCCGTCCCGGCGACGACGGTCGCGCCGGTGCGCTTGGCGATGTCGACAACGTCCCCGAAGTGGTCCTGGTGCCCGTGCGAGAGCAGGATGTGAGTGGGGTTGACCGCGTCGGCGGTGGTCGACGCCTTGGGGTTGCCGGTCAGGAAGGGGTCGATGAGGATGTCCGCATCGCCGCTCTTGATGGTGAAGGCCGAGTGGCCCAGCCAGGTGATGTCCATGGTCGTCTTCAGTCCTCCGGTGGGTTCGCGAGTTGGTTGGCGAGCTCGAGGCCGACTGCCGCGCCGATCAGCATGGCGACGCGGGTCTCCTCGGCCACCAGTGTGCGGACGGCCGTCTCGGCGTCCTCGGCCTGCGTGGCCTTGCGGACCTCGTCGGCGTGCGCGGCGCCGAACCAGTCGGCGTCCTCGAGGGCCTGGTTGAGGATGCGCTGGAGCGCCGGGGCCTGCGCGGCGATGGTGCGTTGGGCGGCGTCGAGCCGGCCCGGTTCCTCGAGGCGCCTGACCGCCGCCTCGACCTCGGCGTCACTGAATGCCATCCGCCGGGCAACATACCCGCATGGCTGTCGCCCTCACCTCCCTCTCCCACGGCGCCGGGTGCGGTTGCAAGATCGGCGCGGCCCAGCTGCGCCCGATCGTCGCGACGCTCCCCGCCCCCACCGACCCGCGCGTGCTCGCCTCCGCCGCGACCGCCGACGACGCGGGCGTGGTGCGGCTCAGCGACGACATCGCGGTCGTCCACACCGCCGACTTCTTCACCCCGATCGTCGACGACCCGTACGCGTTCGGGCGCATCGCCGCCACCAACGCGCTGAGCGACATCTACGCGATGGGCGCCGAGCCGGTCTCGGCGCTGAATCTCGTCGCGTACCCACTCGACACGCTCGGCCCGGAGCTGTTGCAGGAGATCCTCCGCGGGGGGCTCGACTCATGCGAGGCCGCCGGCTGCTCCGTGGTGGGCGGGCACACGATCGACGACCCGGAGCCGAAGTTCGGCCTCAGCGTCACCGGGGTCGTCCATCCCGACGCGCTGCTGACCAACGGCGGCGGCCGGCCGGGCGACACGCTCGTCCTGACCAAGCCGCTCGGGGCCGGGACGGTGGCCACCGCGATCAAGCGGGGCCTCGCCTCACCCGACGTGATCGAGGCGGCGATCGCGGTGATGACGACCCTGAACGCGGAGGCGGCCGTCGCGGCGCGCGCGGCGGACGCGCACGCGCTCACCGACGTCACCGGCTTTGGCCTGCTCGGGCACCTCAACGAGCTGTGCGTGGCCAGCGGCGTCGCGGCCGAGGTCGACGAAGCCGCCGTCCCGATGATCGCCGGCGTCGGCCCGCTGCTGGGCGAGGCGGTGGCCGGCGGCTCGCGGCGCAACCGCGAGCACGCCGAGGCCTTCACCGAGGGTGACTTCGGCTGGCTGCTGTGCGACGCGATGACCTCGGGCGGACTGCTCGCGGCGATCCCCCCGGGCGCCACGATGCCGGGCTGGGTGATCGGCCGGCTCGTCGACGGCGAGCCGGGCGCGATCCGGGTGCGTTAGCGCTCGCGCAGGCGGGCGAGCGGGGCGCCGGCGAGCAGGCCGGCGAGCGCGCCGCCGATCCCGGCCAGCGGGTGCGGCTCGTAGAGCGCGACGGGCAGCAGCAGGAGCAGGATCGCGATGCAGGCGACGCCGAGCATGTCGGACTCCACCTCCTCCTTGCGGCGCAGAGCGAGGAGGTCGCGGACGGCCCAAGCGCCCAGCAGGGCGAGCGCGCCGGCGTTCGCGCCCGCGAACAGGTCGTCCGGGGCGAGCAGGACCGTGAGCCCGATGCCCGCCGCGCTGCCCACCGCGAAGACCCCGAGCGGCGCCCACGGGCCGTGGCGGCGCTCGAGCAGCCAGCCGAACAGGAAGATCGCACCGAGCGCGACGACCTCGTAGGCCGTGCTCAGATAGCCGAACGCGCTGCCGACGTAGCGGTACCACTGGTCCCCGAACGACAAGGAGGCCCCGGGGAGGCCCTGCAGCACCGCCTCCAGGTGGACGATCCCGGACCGGATCAGGATCGTGAACACGATCGCGCCGAGGACGAGGGCCATCGTCGCGATCGGCTTGCCGTCGCCACGGATGCCGGGGATCTCACCCGGTCGCAGGCGACTCAGCGAGGGGGCCGACGGGCGGCGGCGACGCGCCTTGGGGGCCTTCGGGACGCCGCCCTTGTCGAGCTTCGGCGCGCGCTTGCGCAACCGGTTGCCGCAGTAGGGGCACTCGGTGATGTACGGGCTGACCTGCTCACCGCAGGACTTGCAGACGACGAACAGATCGGGCGGGCCGGCCACCCCAGTGAGTCTAAGTGGCCTGCTGAAGCTCGGCGACGACCTCGCGGAGGTCGCGGTTGGCAGCGTGGACCCGGCGCTGGCGCTCAGCGCCCGTGCCGTTCTCGATCAGGTCCTCGACGGCGTCCAGTGCGTCCCCCGGCCGGAGGTCGGCGGCGTGGTCGCGGGCCAGGTGGAGCAGGCGGCGGGCGAGGTCGGTGGTGGGGACGCGATCGGCGGTGGGCAGGTCCACGAGCTCACCCTCGAGGCCGTGGCGGGCCGCCTGCCACTTGTTCTCCGCGAGCAGCTCGTCCGGGACGGTCGGGACGGGATCGCCATCGGCCAGCTCCCGGACCAGGGCCTGGACGAGCGCGGTGAGGCCGAGCGTGTGCTCCGGCCGCGTCTGGACGTCCATCACCCGGACCTCGACGGTCCCGAAGCCCGGGGAGAGGCGGACGTCCCACCAGAACCACGTGTGGTCGTCGACCATCCCCGCGCGGATCATGAACTCCATCCGCCGCTCCCAATCGGCCCAGCCGGCGTAGTGAGGCTGCTGGCCGACGCGCGGGAACTGGCGGAAGATCGGCGTGCGGGCGGACGCCATGCCCGTGTCCTCCCCCATCCAGAACGGCGAGTTGGCGCTCAGCGCCAGCAGCACCGGGACGTGGAGGCGCAGGCCGTTGGCCACCTTGACGGCGGTATCGGGGTCGTCGACGGCGACGTGGACGTGCTGGCCGAAGATGACCTCCTGGCGCGCGACGAAGCCCAGCTGCTCGACGAGCGCGCGGTAGCGCTCGTCGGGCGAGATGCGCTGCTCGTCCCAGCGCGCGAACGGATGCGTCCCGGCGGCCGCGAGGCGCAGGCCCAGCGCGGCGGCCCGTTCGGCGACCGTCTCGCGCAGGCGGCGCAGCTGGACGCCGGCGTCGGCGACGGTGGCGGCCGGCTCGGTGGCGATCTCCAGGACCGACTGGTGCAGCTCCGGCTTGACCGCGGTGTCGTCGCTGTCCTCGACGAGGTCGCCGATGCGGGGAGCGAGGTCGAGCGTGTCCGCGTCGACGATCATCAGCTCCTCCTCGATGCCGACCGTGTAGCCGCGCCCTGGCTCGTAGCGATGCTTCACGGCGATACCGTTCTAACCATGGCCATTGCGGAACTGAACACGGATCGCTTGGAGGACCTGCTCGGCGACGACGCCGACACGCTCCTCTCCCACACCTGCGAGGGAGTGTCGCAGGACCTCCTGCACCTGCCGGGGCCTGACTTCATCGACCGCGTGTTCGCGCAGACCGACCGCAACCCGCAGGTCCTGCGCAACCTGAGCACGCTCTTCAACAGCGGCCGCCTGGCGGGATCGGGCTACGTCTCGATCCTCCCGGTCGACCAGGGCCTGGAGCACTCGGGCGCCGCGTCGTTCGCGCCCAACCCCATCTACTTCGACCCGGCCCGGCTGGCCGAGCTGGCCATCGAGGGCGGCTGCAACGCGTTCGCGTCGTCCGTCGGCGTCCTCGGCGCGATCAGCCGCTCGCATGCTCACAAGATCCCCTTCATCGTCAAGCTCAACCACAACGAGCTGATGACCTACCCCAATACGTACGACCAGGTGGCCTTCACGTCACCGCGGCGCGCGTGGGAGCTGGGCGCGGCGGGCGTCGGCGCGACGATCTACTTCGGCTCGGAGCAGTCCCGGCGCCAGATCGTCGAGATCGCGGAGGCCTTCCAGGAGGCACACGAGCTCGGCATGTTCACCGTGCTCTGGTGCTACCTGCGCTCGGACGGCTTCAAGGTCAACGGGACGGACTACCACACCGCCGCCGACCTGACCGGCCAGGCCAACCACATCGGCGTGACCATCGAGGCCGACATCATCAAGCAGAAGCTGCCCGAGCTCAACGGCGGCTTCCTGGCCCTCAACGAGGGGGGCGCGTCGTTCGGCAAGACGTCCAAGCTCGTCTACGACAAGCTCACGACCGACAACCCGATCGACCTCACCCGCTGGCAGCTGGTCAACTGCTACAACGGCCGTTCCCCGCTGATCAACTCGGGCGGCGCCTCCGCCGGCGAGACCGATCTCAGCGAGGCCGTGACCACCGCCGTCGTCAATAAGCGCGCCGGCGGCACGGGCCTGATCTCCGGCCGCAAGGCGTTCCAGCGGCCGATGGACGAGGGCGTCGCGCTGCTGCACGCGATCCAGGACGTCTATCTCAACGAAGACGTCTCGATCGCGTAACGCGTTCGTCTAGATCCGTTGCGGGCCGTGCGCCAGCATGGCCACAATGAAGGTCGGGTTACATAAGGGGCCGGTAGGGTTATTGCATCTCCATGCGGATGCACCAACCGATCGCGGAGTTCGACTCGGCGCTCCAGGAGGAGCTCGCGATCGAACGTGCGCTGGCGCAGGCGCAGGTCCGCCACGCGCAGACGCGCGCGCGGCGCCGCCACATCGAGCGCACCCAGAAGCGCTCGACGTTCCGCTTCTTCCTGCTGTGCCTGGTGCTTCTGGCCACCGCGGTCGGTGTGACGATCGCGATGTTCCAGACGCTCTACATCGTGATGGGTTGAACCGGGCCCTCGAGGCCCTCCGCCGTCTCGCCGGGCCGGAGGCGGAGCCGCGACCGCACCAGCTCGAGGCGATCGAGGACCTCGTCGAGCGGCGCGAGCGCGTGCTGTGCGTGCAGCGCACGGGCTGGGGCAAGTCCGCCGTGTACTTCGTCGCGACCGCGCTGCTGCGATCCGATCCCACCCGCCCCGCCGGGCCGACGCTGATCGTCTCCCCCCTGCTGGCGCTGATGCGCAACCAGATCGAGGCGGCCTCGCGGTTGGGCATCCGCGCGCACACGATCAATTCGACCAACCGCGCCGGCTGGGACGAGGTCCGCTCGCTGCTGGCCGAGGACGCCGTCGACCTGCTGCTGATCTCCCCCGAGCGGTTGAACAACGCGGCCTTCCGGGAGACGATGCTGCCGCTGTTCGCCGAGCGCGTCGGGCTGCTGGTGGTCGACGAGGCGCACTGCGTGTCCGACTGGGGGCACGATTTCCGGCCGGACTACCGGCGCATCGCCGACGTGCTGGACCGGTTGCCGGACGGCGTGGCGGTGCTGGGGACGACGGCGACCGCCAACGACCGCGTCGTCCGCGACGTCGAGGAGCAGCTCGGCGCCGTGCGCACCTACCGCGGCCCGCTGGCACGGCGCTCCCTGCGCCTGGAGGTCGTCGAGCTGCCCCGGCAGGCCGACCGCCTGGCCTGGCTCGCCACGCACCTGGGTGAACTGCCGGGCTCGGGCATCGTCTACACGCTCACCAAGCGCGACGCCGACACCGTCGCCGACTGGCTCAACGCGCAGGGCATCAGCGCGGAGGCGTACTCGGGCGAGGTGGACACGGAACGCCGGGTCACCGTCGAGGACCGGTTGCTGCGCAACGACGTCAAGGCGGTCGTCGCCACGAGTGCACTGGGGATGGGCTACGACAAGGCCGACCTCGGCTGGGTCGTCCACTACCAGGCGCCCGGCTCCGTCATCGCCTACTACCAGCAGGTGGGGCGCGCGGGCCGCGGGGTCGACCATGCCGAGGTGATCCTGCTGCGCGGCGCCGAGGATCGGCGGATCCAGGACTTCTTCATCTCCACCGCGTTCCCCAAGCGCGAGCACGCCGAGGCGGTGCTCGACGCGCTGCCGGCGACCACCCGGCAGGTGGCGTCGGTGGTCAACCTCGGCACGAGCCGGATCGACGCGATGCTCAAGATCCTCGACGTCGAGGGCGCCGTGACGCGCGAGGGGACGACGTGGTCGCGCGTGGAGGGCACGGACTGGCACTACGACGGCGACCGCTACGCCGCCGTCACTGAACTGCGGCGGGCCGAGCAGGCCGCCATGGCCCGCCTGGGTGCCGACGGCCGCTGCCTGATGCGCGCGCTGCAGGAGGAGCTCGACGATCCCGAGCCGTCCGACTGCGGCCGCTGCGCCGTCTGCACGGCACCGAGGTGGAACGGCCCGCTCGACGAGACGCTCGTCCGCGCCGGCGCCCTGCACCTGCGCGACCGCCCGGTCGTCATCGACGTCAAGAAGATGGCCCCGGACGCGAGCGGCGCGATGAAGAAGATCCCCGAGGACGTCCAGGCCTCCGAGGGCCGCGCCCTCGGACGCTTCGGCGACGGCGGGTGGGACCCGATGGTCCAGGCCGGCCCGCCGTGGCCCGACGAACTGCTCGACGCGCTCGCCGAGATGGTCCGCACCTGGAAGCCTCCGGCGGCCTGGGTCGCCGCCGTCCCGCCCCACGCCGACCTCGGCCGCGCGCTCGCCGCCCGCCTCGGCCTTCCCTTCCACGACGTCCTCGCGCGGGTCGAGTCGCGCCCGCCCCAGTCCGAGATGGCCAACGCGGCGACCCAGGCGGCGAACGTCCGCGGCGCCTTCGCGGTCACGGGCGACCCCCCGCCGTCGCCCGGCCTGCTCGTCGACGACCGCCGCCAGTCGGGGTGGACGCTCGCGATGGTCGCGGGCCAGCTGCGGCGGCGAGGTGCCGGAGCCGTGGTCCCGGTCGCGCTGTCTACGGCCTACTGACGGGGTGCCTTCCGCCCGGTCCTCCAAGACCGCTCACTGAGGGCGGCGGGAGGGGGAAAGGGCCGGTCTCAGCCACCGCACGACGGTGACCCCTCGTTCCTACCGGGTCGAAAGCCGGCGCAGGGCGTCGTCCACCTCGGCCCGAGCGGACCCGTGACCCGTGACCACGTTCTCCTGCTGGATCTCGAGGTAGACCTCCTTGCGGAAGACCGGGATGTCGCGGGGAGCCTGGATGCCGATGCGCACCTTCTCCCCCAAGATCGAGAGAACGGAGACCTCGATCTCGTCCCCGATCATGATGCTCTGGTTTGACTTGCGCGTCAGGACCAGCATGAGTCTTCCCCGCCCCCTCGCCTCGGCTTCGAACGAACACCCGGTACCCGGTGCAGTGTCGCGACAACCGGTTTTGTACCGTCTCGGGCACATGACCCGCAAATCACTTCGACCGCACCTCAACCAGATCCGCACTTGGGTCCGTCAGGGCCGCACCGATGCGTGGATCGCTCATCAGCTCGAGGTGACCGTCCAGCAGATCGGGTCCTTCAAGCGCGAGAACGAGCTGGCCCCCGATGGCGAGGGCCCCACGACCGACGAGATCGACCTGCGCGCGGAGGACGACGAGGCCATCGCCGCCGAGCTTGAGGCGGAGGCCGCGCGCCGCGCCGAAGAGGAGGCCGCAGCCGCCAAGCTGGCCGCGGAGGAGGCGGCCGCCAAGGCCGCCGCCGGCCCCGACGAGGACGACGCCGACGACGCCAAGCCCGCTCCCAAGCGCCGCAGCCGCCGCGGTGGCCGCGGGCGCCGCAAGAGCCAGCAGCCCTTCGAAGGGACGTTCGACCACGGCGAGGAAGGCTACGGGTTGTGGCTGGATCCCGACGTCCAGGACGACCCCATCTACGCCGAGCACTGGGCGGGGCACCGCCCGGTCGAGGTCACGGTCACCGAGGATCAGATCGTGATCACGCGCGCGGGCAGCGGCGGCAACGACGACGACGAGGACTGACCCGCCCGCCCGCGCGACGGCGCAGCGGCTGCACCGCCCGCCGGGCGGGCCGGTGGACATCGTCCGCCATCTGCTCGGCGTCCAGGCGCAGGATCAGCACGCCTATCCGCTCGCGCTGCGCGCCCGCGGCACGGGCTTCGGGGCGTCCGGCGTGGAGGCTGCCCTCGAGCGCGGCGAGCTGATCGTCGCGTGGCTCATGCGCGGCACGCTGCACCTCGTCGCACCCGAGGACCACGGCTGGCTCCTGGCGCTGACCGCGCCGCGCGTCCGGACCACCAACGAGCGGCGCCTGCGCCAGCTCGAGGTGACGCCTGAGCGCGCCGAGCGCGCGGTGGCGACGATCGCTGCGATGCTTCCGGCCCCACGCGCCGAGGTGAAGGCCGCGCTCGAGACGGAGGGCCAGCAGACCGTCCACCTGCTGTTGCGCGCCGCCCTCGAAGGGGTGTGCGTGTTCGGCGCCGGGCGACGCATCGTTCCCGCGCCGCCCCACGGCGGGGACGGCGACCTGGCGGCGCGCTACCTCGCCTCCCGGGCGCCGGCGACGCCGGAGGACCTGGCCACCTGGGCGGGCATCGGCGTCCGCGCCGCCCGTGAGGCCTGGACGGCGGTCGAGCCACCCGCTCCCGTGCCGCACCCGCCGCGCCTCCTCCCCCGCTTCGACGAGTACGTGATGAGCTGGCGCGACCACCGCATCCCCATGAACGGGGGCATCGTCCCGGCCGTGGCCGTCCGCGACGGCCGGGTCGAGGCGACCTGGAAGACGCCGCCGGCCGGCTACGAGGACGAGGCGGCCGACATCGAGCGGTTCCTCAGTTCGTGAAGATGCGGCGTCCGCCCGCGAAGTCCGAGGCCTCGCGCAGGTAGCGCGCGAAGGCGGCGTCCCCGACGATCCGCACGTCCCAGGCGTCGGGGTCCTCAGGCGCGACGGACGCGGCCACGTCGGTCACCCAGCTCGTGCCCGCGTCGTAGAGGTCGACGAGCTCGTCGGTCCGGAAGGGCCCGCCGAGGCGGCGGCGGAGCTCGATGACCACGCGGTCGGTGACGCGCTCCATGATCCGGCGGCGCTCCGGGGGCACCTGGGCGAGGCGGCGCACCCCCTCCTCCCACTGTGGCAAGGCGGTCTCGAACGGCACCCGTTCGAGCCTACCGCGCGTCAGCGCTTGGGCAGCCCGGTGATGACGTAGGCCTTCTCGCCCGCCCGGACCATGCCCAGCGAGCGCGCCTCGGTCTCCAGCGTGAGCGGCTTGCGCAGCGCGTCGCGACGGTCGATCAGGCCCTGGTGCTCGCGCTTGAGCGCGGCGACCTCGGCCTTGCGCTTCTTGGACTCGCGCAGCGTCGTGACCCAGTTCGCGGTCGGGCCGATGTAGAGGTAGACGACCAGCGCGGCGACGAACAGCAGCGCGACGCGCCCGAGCCGGTCCCAGCGGATCCGTGTCGGTGAGGATGCCATCACACCCGCGTTCGGGACGCGCGGGCGGAGTCCTCCCCGATTACGAGCGGAACACGGAGCGCCCGGGGAACTCGGCGTCGGCGCCGAGGGCCTCCTCGATGCGCAGCAGCTGGTTGTACTTGGCCACCCGGTCCGAGCGCGACGGCGCGCCCGTCTTGATCTGCCCGCAGCCGGTGGCGACGGCGAGGTCGGCGATCGTCGTGTCCTCCGTCTCGCCCGAGCGGTGCGACATGACGGCCGTGTAGCCCGCTTCGCGGGCCATGTCGATCGCGTTCAGGGTCTCGGAGAGCGTCCCGATCTGGTTGACCTTGATCAGGATCGAGTTGGCGACGCCGGTGTCGATGCCGCGCTTGAGGCGCTCCGTGTTGGTGACGAACAGGTCGTCACCGACGAGCTGCACGGTGTCGCCCAGCCGGTCGGTGAGCGCCTTCCAGCCGTCCCAGTCCTCCTCGTCCATCCCGTCCTCGATCGACAGGATCGGGTAGCGGGACGCGGCGTCGGCCCAGTAGTCGACCAGCTCGCCCGCGGACAGCTGGCGGCCCTCCTCGGCCAGGTCGTAGACGCCGTCGGAGAACAGCTCGGACGTGGCCGGGTCCATGGCGATGGCGATGTCGTCGCCCGGCGCGTAGCCGGCCGCCTCGATGCCCTGGATGAGCGCCTCGAGCGCGGCCTCGTTGGAGGCGAGGTTCGGCGCGAAACCGCCCTCGTCGCCGACGCCGCCGCCCATGCCCTGCTCGTGCAGCCACGTCTTGAGGTGGTGGAAGACCTCCGTGCCCATGCGCAGGCATTCGGCGAAGCTCGACGCGCCGACGGGCACGATCATGAACTCCTGGAAGTCGACGGAGTTGTCGGCGTGGGCGCCGCCGTTGATGACGTTCATCATCGGGACGGGCAGCACGCGCGCCGCCTCGCCACCGAGGTAGCGCCACAGCGGCTGGCCCTCCTCGGCCGCCGCCGCCTTGGCCGCCGCCAGCGATACGCCGAGGATGGCGTTGGCGCCGAGCCGGCCCTTGTTGTCGGTCCCGTCGAGGTCGCACAGCGCGCGGTCCAGGGCCGACTGCTCCAGTGCGTCCATGCCGTTGACCGCCTCGGCGATCTCGCCGTTGACGTTCGCGACCGCCTGGCCGACGCCCTTGCCCATCCACGCCGAGCCGCCGTCGCGCAGCTCGGTGGCCTCGAACTCGCCCGTCGAGGCGCCGGACGGCACCGCGGCGCGGCCGGATGCGCCGGAGCGCAGGCGCACCTCGACCTCGACGGTCGGGTTGCCGCGAGAGTCGAGGATCTGACGGGCGTGGACGGCGTCTATCTGGCTCATGACCGTGAGAAACCTAGTTGTCCGCGCCCAGCTTCTCCCGAGCGCGCTGGTAGTAGCCCTCCTGGGCGTCGAGCGCCAACCCGGACCAGTCGACGCCCTCGGAGGCGGCCAGCGCCTCCGCAGCCTCGACCCGCGCCCGGAAGCGCTCGGACGCCGCCCGTAGCGCCAGCTCCGGGTCCACCTTCAGCTTGCGCGCGACGTTGACCGCGCTGAACAGCAGGTCGCCGACCTCGTGGAAGCGCTCCTCGCGCCCGTCGGCCTCGCGCAGTTCGGCCAGCTCCTCGTCGACCGCCTCGTACGGGACGTGCGGCCAGTCGAAGCCGTGCGTGGCCGCCCGGCGCTGCACCTTGCGCGCCAGCAGCGGACCCGGCAGGTTCTCGGGGACCTCGCCGAAGATGCCGGGCTCGCGGCCCGCCTCCGTCGCCTTGATCTGGTCCCAGTTGCGCAGCACCTCGCCGGCGGACTCGACCTCGACGTCGGAGAAGATGTGGGGGTGGCGGCGGATCAGCTTCTGCCGCACGTGCTCGGCCACGTCGGCGAGCGATCCCGCGCTGCGCTCCTCGAGCAGCAGCGCCAGGAAGTGCACCTGGAAGAGGACGTCGCCGAGCTCGTCGAGCAGCTTGGAAGCGTCGTCGTCGTACGCGGCCTGCGCCAGCTCATACGCCTCCTCCACCGTGTGGGGGACGATGGAGCGCTCGTCCTGCTCGCGGTCCCACGGGCATTCGACGCGCAGCCGCCGCGTCAGCTCGTCCAGGCGAGCGATCGCGGCGGCCGCGTCGTCGGAGGCCACCTACTGCGTCGGCGCGGGCGCGACGGTGCCGGTCGGCGCCGCCACGGTGGGCGTCGGCGTCGGCTTGGGACCGTTGGAGCAGTCCGTCGTCGCGTAGCTCTTCTTGCAGTCCGTCTTGGCCTTCCACTTCTTCGTGAAGGTCTTGACGAACTTGTCCAGCGCCTTCTGCTGGTTCTGCGAGGCGAGCAGCTGCTTGATCGTCGCCTCGGACTCCTTCGCGGTCTTCTGCGAGGCCGGCGTGATCTTCTCCACCTTGAAGACGTAGTAGCCGAACTGCGTCTTGACCGGGCCGGTCAGCGCGCCCTTCTTGGCCGAGAAGATCGCCTTGTCGAAGGCAGCCTCCTGCTGGCCCTTGGCGACGGCCGGCAGCTTGCCGCCCTGCGCCTTGGAGGACGGGTCGATCGAGAACTTCTTGGCCACGGCCGCGAACTTCTGGCCGCCCTGGATGGCCGCCTTGGCCGCGCGCGCCTTGGCCTCCGTCTTGGTCAGCACGACGAGCAGGTCGCGGCGCTCGGGCTGAGCGAAGCGCTCCTTGTTCTCGTTGTAGTACTTGGTGATGTCCGCGTCGGAGACCTTGTCGGTGTCCTTGGTCACCTTCTCGCGGATCTTGTTCGAGAGCAGGTCGAGCTTGACCCGCATCAGGATGTCCTTCTCCGACTGGCCGGACTGCTTGAGGAACTTCTGGTAGTCCGCATCCTTCGGGAACGACGCCTTCTTCTGCTGGTCGAACTGCTTCTTGACGTCGGCGTCGCTGACCTTGACCTTCTGCTCGGAGGCCTCGCCCTGGATCCACTCGAACGAGATCAGCAGCTGCATGACCTGGTCACGCAGCGCCTTGTACTCGGACTCGCACTGCGTCTTGAGCTGCGCGTCGGTGGTCTTGGGCTGGCCCTTGGCCGGCTTGGGGAGCGTCTTGCGCTTGTTGGCGATGCACTCCGTGAAGGCAGGAGGCTTCGGGATGGACCCGCTGGCCTGCCCGCCGGACTTGGCGGCGATGCCGAGCCAGTGGTCGTAGGAGGCCTTGGTGATGTTGGCGCCGTCGACGGTTGCGACGGAGTCGCCGGGGATCCCGCCGCCGCACCCTGCGACGAGAGCAGCCGCGACGGCGACGATGGGAAGGATGAGTTTCTTCATAGAGATCAGCGGTCGAGGGTAGGGCAGCCCGCCCGCCGATCGGCTGTCTTTCAGAACCTTTAGAGACCGCCGCGCGGCTACGCCGCCTCCGGCACCCCGAGACGCTGCACGGCAAGCAGGGCGTCGGCGGCCTGGACGACCGCGGGGAAGCGCTGCTCGGGGTTGTCGGGGATGCGCATCGAGAACTGCGCCTTGCCCGACTCGTAGAGCGCGCCGGACCCCAGTTCGGCGCGCAGCTTCTTCGCGCGCACGGAGTCGAGCTGGATCGGCGTCACCGCCAGGCGACCCTGGCGGAAGGTGACCGCGGTGGCGCCGGCCTGGCCGAGCTTGATGCGCGCCTGCTGGAGCGTGAGCAGGTTGACCAGCGGCTCGGGCGGGGGGCCGAAGCGGTCGGCCAGCTCGCGGCGCAGTTCCTCGAGGTCGGAGACCTCGCGTGCGGCGACGATGCGCCGGTGCACGTCGACCTTGGCCTGCTCGTAGGGGATGTAGTCGACCGGGACGTAGGCGTCGACGTTGACGTCGAGACGCACGGGCTCGGGCCGCTCGTCCTCCTCGGCCTCGTCGTCCATCGCCGCGACGGCCTCGTCGAGCATCTGCATGTAGAGCTCGAAGCCGAGCGCCGCGACGTGGCCCGACTGCTCGTCGCCGAGCAGGTTGCCCGCGCCGCGCAGCTCGAGGTCGCGCATGGCGATCTTGAAGCCGGAACCGAGCTCCGTGTAGTCGCTCAGGGCCGCGAGCCGGTTGGCCGCCTCTTCGGTCAGGGCAGCCGCGCTGGGGTACAGCAGGTACGCGTAGGCGCGCTCCCGGGACCGGCCGACGCGCCCGCGGATCTGGTAGAGCTGGCTGAGCCCGTAGACGTCGGCGCGGTCGACGATCAGCGTGTTGGCCTGGGGGATGTCGATGCCCGACTCGATGATCGTCGTGGCGATGAGGACGTCGGCGTCGCCGCGCAGGAAGGCGAGCATGCGCTGCTCGAGCTCGTCGGGCTCGAGCTGGCCGTGGCCGACGATGAAGCGCATGCCCGGGCACAGGGCCCGCAGCCGCTCGGCGACCTCGTCGATGTCCTCGACGCGGTTGTGCAGGAAGAACGCCTGGCCGGTGCGTGCGACCTCTCGCTCGAGCGCCTGCTTGACCAGCTGCTCGTCGTACTCGCCGACGTAGGTCTTGATCGGCCGGCGGCCCTCGGGGGGCGTCTCGATGACGGAGATGTCGCGCAGGCCGGCCATGGACATCTGCAGCGTGCGCGGGATCGGCGTCGCGCTCATGGCGATGACGTCGACCTTGAGCTTCATCTGGCGCAGCAGCTCCTTCTGCTTGACGCCGAAGCGTTGCTCCTCGTCGACGATGAGCAGGCCGAGGTCCTTGGCGCGGACGTCGCGGCTGAAGACGCGGTGGGTGCCGATCAGGCAGTCGACCTTGCCTTCGGAGAAGCGCTGGATCGCGTCACGCTGGTCGGCGGCGGGGCGGAAGCGGCTGACGTGCTCGATCTCGAACGCGGTGTCCCGGAGCCGCTCGACGAACGTGCCGTAGTGCTGCTGCGCGAGGATCGTCGTCGGGACCAGCATCAGCACCTGGCGCCCGTCCCCCATCGCCTTGACGGCAGCGCGAAGCGCGACCTCCGTCTTGCCGTAGCCGACGTCGCCGCAGATGAGGCGGTCCATCGGGCGGTCGGACTCCATGTCGGTCTTGACGTGCTCGATCGCCTCGCGCTGGTCGGGCGTCTCGCGGTACGGCCACTTCGCCTCGAGCTCGAGCAGCTCCTCGGGGTCGGGGCCGAAGGCGTGCCCGCGGCGCTTGCGCCGCTCCGCGTACAGGTTGAGCAGCTCGCCGGCCAGCTCCTGGGCGGCCTTCCGGGCCCGCGCCTTGATCGTGTCCCAGCGGGTGCCCCCGAGCTTGGAGAGCGGCGGGTGGACGCCGCCTGCGGTGACGTAGCGGCTGATCTTGGCGAGCTGGTCGACCGGCAGGAAGACCTTGTCCGTGCCCGCGTACTCGAGGTTCAGATAATCGCGGGTGACGCCGGCGACGGTCTTCGTGTCGAAGCCGGCGAAGCGGGCCAGGCCGTGGTCCTCGTGGACGACGATGTCGCCCGTGCGCAGGTCGGCGAACGAGCGCAGCGCGCCGCGGCCGGAGCCCTTGCGCTTGTCCTGACCGCGCTGGCGCACCTGGATGAGCCGGTGCTGCGGGATCACCGCGAGCTGGAACTGCGGGGCGATGAAGCCCTCGCGGAGGCGGGCCTCCACGAAGCGCAGCGGCGCGCCCTCGTTCCAGGACGCCTTCAGGCGGCCGAGGTTGTAGGCGGCGCGCTCGCCGCTGCCGCGGTCGCTCCACGCGACGACCGTCGTGTACTGGGAGCGCGTGAGCTTCTCCAGCTCGGGCTCGGCGGCGGCCAGCGAGCGCGCGGCGATGTCGGCGGCCTGCGCGCGGAACTCGAACTCCTGGCCGGCGTCGAGCGAGCTCAGCCGGATCTGCGCGCGGTCGGCGAGCGCGTCCATCAGCGGCTGCGGCTTGACGTAGAGCTGGCCGGCCTCCTCGTCGTGGAAGGCGGCGCACACGTCCTCCCAGTTGTCCTTCAGGCTCGGCTCGAGGTCCTCCTCGGCGGCGACCAGGATCTGCGCGTTGGCCGGGACCAGGTCGAGGAACTCGCGGAAGGAGTCGAGCGGCAGCTCGAGGACGTCGTCGACGTTGCGGTGCTCGAGCGCCAGCTCGGCGGCGGGCGCGACCTCGATCGCGTCCGTGTCCCCCAGGCTGCGCTGCGTGAAGGTCGAGAAGTACCGCAGCGACTCGACCTCGATGTCGAACAGCTCGATGCGGACCGCCCGCTCCTCCGTCGCCGGGAAGACGTCGACGATCCCGCCGCGCATCGCGAACTGCCCGCGGTCCTCGACCTGCTCGACGCGCTCGTACCCCGCTGCGACGAGGTCCTGGGCGAGCTCGGCCAGGTCGACCAGGTCGCCCTTGGCGATGGTGAGGCTGTGCGGGCGCAGCGCTGGGTCGGGGACCTTCTCCGACAACCCGACCGCGCTGACGACGACCACGGGATTGTCCTCCGCCAGCGCGTCCAGCGCCGCGACCCGGAGCCCGGTCAGGTGCGCCGGCGGCGTCAGGTGCGACTCGTAGGTGACCCCGCGGCTCGGGTAGAAGCGCACCGTCCGCGGCTTGAGCCACTGGCGCACGTCGGCGGCCAGCTCCCGCGCGTGCCGGTCGTCCCCGGCGACGATCACCGTCGGCCGGTCCGGGTCGGCGTCCGCCAGCGCCGAGACCAACGCCGGACGCAGGCTCATGGACACGAACGCGCGGCCGCCACGCTGCCTGAGCGCGGTCGCATCGGGGTGATCGGAGAGCTTGTCGAGAAGGGATCTGAGCATGACGACCGACCCGGGTAGAGGCCCCGGGCCGATCGGTATCCACTCTACGGCCGCACGCCGCAGCCGGTGAGCTCGCGTCCTCGCCTTCCCAACCGCGGAGACCGGAAGCTAATCGGCTCAGGCGGAGACGAGGCGCTCGACGGTGTCGGCCGCGGCGGTGATCAGGGCGTCGACGTCGGCGCGCGGTTGGCGCCAGGCGCCGAGGACGTAGGCGGAGACGATCTCCGGGTCCGTGGAGTCCGGGCGGCCGACGCCGACGCGGACGCGGTGGAAGTCGGGGGAGCCGAGTTCGCGCTTCAGGGACTTCAGGCCGTTGTGGCCCGCGAGGCCGCCGCCGAGGCGCTCGCGGATGTCGCCGAAGGGGAGGTCGATCTCGTCGTGGACGGCGAGGACGCGGTCGAGCTCGAGCTTGTAGGCGCCGCGGGCGGGGCCGGCGGAGCGCCCTGACTCGTTCATGAAGGTCTGCGGGAGCAGGATGGCGACGCGGGGCCCGCCCACCCCGGCGCGGCCCTCGGCGAGCTCACCGGCGAACTTGGACTTGGGCTTGCCGAGCCCCCAGCGGGCGATCAGCGCGCGAGCGACCTCGAAGCCGACGTTGTGCGGCGAGTTCGCGTACCGCGGCCCGGGGTTGCCGAGCCCGACGATCAGCCAGTCGACCGGCGTGACCCCACCGAAGGGGTTCTTCACTCGTCGGAGTCGGACGACTCGGCGGTGGGCTCGCTGCCCCCGCCGTCCTCGCCCTCGGCGGCCTCGACGGACTCGCCGTCTTCGCCGACCAGCGCCGTCTCGGTCTCGATCTCGTCGTCGACGGGCTCGAGCGTCGGCGGAGTGATGGTCGCGAGCACCACTTCCGGATCGTCGACGAAGGTGACGCCCTCCGGGGCGGTGACCGCCTCGAGCGTGAGGGTGTCGTTGATGACCATGTGGGAGACGTCGACCTGGATGACGTCGGGGATGTCGCCGGGAAGCGCCTCGACGATGACCTCGCGGTGCTCCTGGGACAACACCCCGCCCTCGGTGACGCCGGGAGCATCGTCGCCGCCGAGCAGCTCGATGGTGACGGGGGTCTGGATCGCGACCTTCATGTCGACGCGCAGCAGGTCGGCGTGCATGATGTCCCCGCGCACCGGATGGCGCTGCAGATCCTTGACCACGACGTTCTCCGTGCTGCCCGAGTCCACGGTGATCTCGAGCACGGCGCCCGCGTGCGCGAGCGTGTTGCGGAGGACCAGCGCGTTGACTGCGAATGCGACGGGTTCGCCCTCGCCACCGTAGATGACACCAGGCACCTCGCCGGCGCGGCGCAGGCGGCGCATAGCGCGCGAACCCTGCTCAGAGCGGGCGTTCAGGGAAAGGGAAGCGGTGTCGGAGGAGGCCATGGGCGACGGACGATGGTAGCGCGCGTGGTACGAGTCCGAACCAGTCTGTGCGTCACCGTGCGGCGATCCGGGCAATACTTATGACAGTGACGCCCGACCAGGAGCTCGTGCTGGTCTTCGGGGGCCTCCACCTCGTGGCCCTCCTGCTCGCTTGCGCCTTGTTCTGGATGTTCCTGCACAGCGACACGGTCAAGCCGTGGGAGCCCGAGGACGACGACGAATCCGGCGGCGGAGGCGGCAACGACCGCCTGCAGCAGCCGCCCAAGCCCCCGCGCCCCGGCGGCATCCCGCTGCCCGAGGCCGATCAGTCCCCGCAGCGCTTCCGCGGCCCCGGCCGGCTGGCCGACCGCTACGAGTGGCCCGTGCGCCGCCCGGAGCGCGAGCCGCAGCGTTCCCCCGAGCGCGTGTAGCCCGCGCGTGTCGCGCAGCGGTGGCTATAGCCACCGGGAGGCGACACAGGTACGGTCCCGGCCATGCCCAGGTGGCTGGACCGGTGGACGGAGAAGCGGACCGCGAAGGCGCAGCAGATCATCGCCGAGGCCGAGGCGGCCGGCCACCCGACGTCGCTGAAGGAGGCGTTGGGTCAGGGGCTGGCCGGTCTCAAGGACGCGGTCGAAGAGGCCGGGGCGGGCATCTTCCCGCCGCCGGGCAACGTCGACGCGCTCGGCCGCGACTTCGCCCACCCGCCGCCGCTGGTCGACGACCCGAGCATCCCCGCCGCCGAGCGTGCCGCCCGCGACGCCGCGCGGGCGCCGTACCTCGCGCCGGACGCGACGGAGGTCACCTTCACCCGCATCCCGACCACCGGCAAGGACCAGCTGAGCGCCGTCGCCGCGGCCCTGAGCGCGTTCCGGGCCGACCGCGTCTTCGGCGTCCACCGTGTCCCCGACCGCTACGAGGAGCGGCGCCGGCACGAGGACAAGGCGTACCTGGAATGGGAGATCGTGCATGCGCCGGATGCGGGCGCGCAGGCGCAGGCCGCCCACTTCGCCGGCTTCAAGCGCGAGGACGCCTGGGTCGCGCGCGGCGACGGCGACCCGTCGGTGCTCGACGAGGACATGATCGGCACGCTGGTGACCCGCGCCGCGCTCGAGCCCGCGGACACCTACGGCCTGACGCGCATCCTCGAGGTGCTGGAGGAGAGCCAGGCCGACGGCGCCTCCAGCGTCAGCGCGTACGTGCGCGGGACGATGGCGATCACGCGTCGCGACCTCCTGCCCGCGCAGCGCGACCTGGCTGCCGCCGCCCCGCTCGACGTCGGCCCGCCGCCGTTCCACGTCACCGTCCTCGACTGGGAGGCGATCGCCGCCTGGAACCGTCCCAAGCGCCGCTACCCGCGGCGCGTCCCGGCGCCCATGCCCCACCTGCCGGGCGACCCGCAGGAGCTGCTGGGCGCCCACCTCCAGGTCGTCGGCGTCCGGCCGGAGGATTGCTACGGCGCCATGGTCACCCGAGCGGGTGACCGGTTCATGCTCGGCGACCTCGGCCCGGCCGGCATCTCGCGCGGCTTCACCCTGCCCAAGTACCCCTGTGCGGACGGGCGGGAGCGCAGTCGCCTGTGCGCCGCCGGGGTGGTGGTGGTCGCCTACCGCGACTCGGACGCCTACGCGGAGGGCCGCCGGCGCTGGGTCGCCTACGAGACCGACGTCCTCCACGCCCGCCTCGCCTCCGTCGCCGACGACCGGCCGCCGATGGAGGAACGCCAGGTGGTCGACGTCACGGTGCTCAACAGCCTCAATCCACTCGGCCCGCTGAGCGACTTCCCCCTCTTCCCGGGCCGGTCGCACCGCGAGCTCGGCCCGTACTGCTAGGGGTGCCGGAGGCGGACCCCGTTCGGTCTCAGCAGTTCGCCTCGAGCCCGATCGGGTTCGAGATCGAGACGATGCGGACCTTGCCGCCCGTGAGCGGGCCCTCGCGCTCGACCACGACGCACTGGACGACGGGGAAGCGCTTCTGCTGGGTGCGCCACGCCACCCGCGCGGTACCGGTCGTATCGACGAACGCCGCCTGGGTGGACGGCGTGAAGTTGAGGATCTCGACGGTCCCCGGGCGCCTGAGCTTGGCCGTCCGCTCGCGGGTCACCCGAGCGCAGGTCGGGTTCTTCTCGCAGCGCGGCATCCGGTCCAGCACCGCGTCCGCGTCCCCGCGCGCCTGCGCGCGCAGGATCTCCAGCACCGCCGAGCGCTCGCCGCCCGTCCCGACCAGCGCCCGCGCCAGCAGCAGCGAGATGCCCAGGAACAGGAACGTCCCGAAGATGAGGACCGTGACCTTCGTGCGCCGCTGCATCGAGCGGCGAGGGTAGGTCAGCCGGCTTCTTCGAAGTCCGAGATCTCGAGGAAGCGGGCGATCGACGCCTCCGAGCGCTCGAGGCGGTCGGCGGTGCGATGAGCGTGCTCGGCGGCCGCTTCGAGGAAGTCCTCCAGGCAGACCTCCGGATCGTCAGGCAGCCCGTAGACCCGCACGAGGTCCTGCTGCAGGCAGGCGATGCCCAGCGGCGGGCGGCCGTCGGCCAGCGTGCGCGCCTCGCACACCGGGGCGACCACGAGCCGGCGATCGGCGGCGACGAGCGCGGTCGGCAGGACGCGGTGCGCGGGCAGCTCGACGTCCAGGGTGATGCGCGTGTCGACGTCCACGTGCGCGCGGGCGAGGTCCGCCAGCGGCTCGCGCCAGACCGAGAGCACGGTGTCGGCCGCGGCCAGGGCGTCGCGCATCGTGCGGGCCTGCTCGGCGTAGAGGCGCTCGGCCTCCTCGCGGTCCTCGGCGTCGCCGAGGTCGAGGTCGCAGGGGACGCGCAGGAGCTCGTCCGCGGACAGCGCGGAGCCCTGGCCGTGGGTGCCGCGGGCGACGTAGGTCTGGATCGAGCCGAGGTCGCGGCGGCCGTGGAAGACGACGGTGACGGCGTCGCTCAGGGGGAGGTGATCGACGCGCATGGCGACGGCAGCTGAGGCACCGGGCTCCAGCAGCGCCCTGCGGAGGAGGTCGTCACTCTCGTCCATGACGTCAGTATCGGTAATACCCCCGACGGACGCAATGTTCACCCGGCCGAATCCGACGGGTAGGTTTCTGGACATGAAGCTGCTCTACAAGCCGTTCGGGATCATCTTCGGCATCATCGGCGGCCTGATGTCCGCCAGGGTCTTCGACGCGATCTGGGCGCGGATCGACGACGAGCAGCCACCGCACGCGACCACCAAGGAGGCGTCCACCAGCAAGGTGCTCGCGTCCGCCGCGCTCCAGGGGGCCGTGTTCGCCGGCGTCCGCGCCGGCGTGGACCGCTGGGGCGCGAACGGCTTCTACAAGCTCACCGGCATGTGGCCGGGCGAGAAGCGTCAGGAGCCGGTCGACGAGTAGAGCGCGTCGATCGCGGCGCCGTACTTCTCCGCGATCGGCTTGCGCTTGAGCTTCATGGTGGGGGTCAGCTCGTCCCCGCCCGGCAGCCACTCGTCGTCGAGGACCGTGTAGCGCTTGATCTGCTCGACGCGCGACAGCTGCGCGTTGGCGCGCTCGACCGCCTCCGCGATCGCAGCGTCGTGGTCGCCCGCCGGAGCCTCGGGGTCGAGCACCAGCAGCGCGACGTTGTACGGCCTCCGATCGCCGATGCAGACCGCCTGGCCGATCAGCGGCGACGCCGCCTTCAACCGGGCCTCGATGTTGGCGGGCGACATGTTCTTGCCCGCCGCGTTGATGATCAGCTCCTTCTTGCGGTCGACGATCGTCACGTAGCCGTCGTCGTCGAACTGGGCGATGTCGCCCGTCCGCAGCCAGCCGTCGTCGGTCATCGCCTCGCGGGTCTTCTCCGGGTCGTTGCGGTAACCGGCCATGACGAGGTCGCCGCCGACCTCCAGCTCGCCGTCGTCGGCCAGGCGCACCTGCGCGCCGTACATCGGCGGCCCGCACGTCCCGATGCGGATGTCGTCCTGCGGGTTGATCGTCACGCAGCACGACGTCTCGCTCATCCCCCACAGCTCCTGGATCGGGATGCCGAGCGCGAGGAAGTACTGCAGCGTCTCGACCGCGATCGGCGCGGCACCGGAGACGACGCACTCGAGCGCGTCGAGCCCGAGTTTCGCGCGCACGCCGGCCCGGACCTCCTCCGGAACGGCGCCGGGATCGTCGAGCCCCTGCCCGCGCAGCGCCGCCTCGATCTTCTCCCACACGCGCGGGACCGCGCCCCACACGGTCGGCCGGACCTCGGGCAGCGCCGCGACGACCGCGCGCGGGTCGGCCACGCAGGTGATCGTGTGGCCGTAGGCGCAGGCCGCCGTGTACTGCGAGGCCCAGCGGTCGGCGATGTGCGCGCTGGGCAGGAAGCTCGTGACGCGGCCGCCGGGCGTCGCGGGCAGCACGGTGCTGCACCCGCGCAGCTCGGCCATCAGGTTCCTGTGCGTGAGCTGGACGCCCTTCGGCGGCCCGGTCGTCCCGCTCGTGTAGATCAGCGTGAGGACGTCGTCGGGCTCCACCGCCCGCCACGATTTCTCGAAGTGGAAGCCGCTCGGCGCCGCCTCCTCGAGCTCGTGCAGGTCCTCGACCAGGATGGTGGTCTCCACGAGCCCCTCGACCACGGGCAGGAACTCGCGCTGGGTGATGAGCACGCGGTTGCCGGCGTTGGAGAACAGGTACTCGGCCTGATCGCGTGACGACGTGTTGTAGACGGAGAACGGCGTCGCCCCGAGGTGCATCGCGGCCATGTCGACCAGGTGGAACTCCGGCCGGTTGAGCAGCATGATCGCGACGGTGTCGCCGCGGCCGACGCCCGCCGCGCTCAGCCCGCCCGCGATGCGCTCCACGCGCTCGCCGAACTCCTGCCAGGTGATCGCGACCTCGTCGCCCGGCGTGCGCAGCGCGACCGCGTCCGGCCGTTCGCGCCAGGTCAGCTGGAAGGCCTCGCAGAGGGTGTCGCAGCGCAGCGTGGCAAGATCCTGAGGCTCACTCATCGTAAGCGGAGTATGTATCCGTTCGTGGCGAGATCGTCAACCGCGTCCTCGAAGCGGGTGAAGTCGCGCTCCGTGAGCAGGTCGATCGGACGGCCGTGGACGCCATTCGCGCGCACCCACCGATGCAGCATCGTCGCTCCCGCCCGCTCCTCGGCCTCGCGCAGCAGGTCGAGCAGGATGCCCAGCTCCGGCCGGTGGTCGAGCTCGCCGCTCAGCAGCTCCAGGGCGCTCGCGTCGAGCGTCCGGATCAGCTCCTCGTCGGAGAGGCCGAGCAGCTCCTGGAGCTGGGACGCCCTAGAAGAGCTGGTTCTCTCCACCGAAGACCTCGGACACGGAGTCGTCGGTGAAGATGCGGCGGATGGAGTCCGTGAGCAGGTCCGCGCAGGGCAGGACCTGGATGTTGGCGGGCGCGCCGGGGCGCAGCGGGATCGTGTCCGTGACGACGATCGACTCGAATGGAGACGCGGACAGGTTCTCCCAGGCGTTGCCCGAGAAGACGCCGTGCGTCGCGGCCGCGTAGACGCGTGAGGCGCCGGCGTCCTTGACCGTCTGGCCGGCGGCGCGCAGCGTGCCGGCGGTGTCGATCATGTCGTCGACGATGATCGCGGTCTTGCCCGCGACCTCACCGATGACGTACCCGATCTCGGCGACCTGCTGGGCAGGGCGCTCCTTGTCGAGGATCGCCAGCTCGGCGCCGATCTTGGAGGCGAACTTCTTGTTGAGCTTCACGCGGCCGGCGTCCGGCGAGACGACGACGAGGTCGTCCAGGTGCATGTCGATGAAGTGCTGCGTGAGCATGAACAGCGCGGTCATGTGGTCCATCGGCTTCTGGAAGAAGCCCTGCACCTGGCCCGCGTGGAGGTCCATGGCGAGGACGCGGTCGGCGCCGGCGTTCTCGAGCATGCGGGCGACGAGGCGGGCGGAGATCGGCTCGCGCGGCGCGCTCTTCTTGTCCTGGCGTGAGTAGCCGAACCACGGGGTGACGGCGATGACGCGGTGTGCGGAGGCGCCGACCGCGGCGTCGATCATCAGCAGCAGCTCCATCAGCGCGTCGTTGGCGGTGACGCCGGTCTGCGGGTTGCCGCACGTGGGCTGGACGATGAAGACGTCCGCGCCGCGGATGGACTCCTCGTAGCGGCAGTAGACCTCGCCGTTGGAGAAGGTCTTCAGGGTGACCCCGCCGAGCTCGACGCCGAGCTTGCGGGAGATCTGCCCGGCCAGCGCCGGGTTGGCGCGGCCGCTGAAGAGCATCAGCCGCTTGTTGTACTCCAGCGGGATCGCGGTCGGATCGAGAGCGGTCTGGCTCACGTGAAGCCGAGTCTACGCGCGGCGGGGGCGGTTCGACTGTCGCGCACGGGCGATCGCCAGTTCGTTGTCCGCAACGTCCTCGGTGATCACGCTCCCGGCGCCCGTCATCACATCGTCGCCGAGCGTCACGGGAGCGACCAGGGTGGTGTCCACGCCGGTCTTGACGCGGGCGCCGATCGTCGTACGGTGCTTGTTGCGCCCGTCGTAGTTGGCGGTGATCGTCGCCGCGCCGAGGTTGGTGTGAGGCCCGACGTCGGCGTCCCCGATGTAGGAGAGGTGCGGGACCTTCGACCCCTCGCCGATCACGCTGTTCTTGATCTCCACGAACGTGCCTGCCTTCGCCCCGCGCTTGAGGTGCGCGCCCGGACGGAGGTAAGCGAACGGGCCGACCGCGACGCCGTCCTCGATGACGGCCTGGTCGACGTAGGAGCAGCGGATCGTCACGCCCGCTCCGATCGTCGTGCCGCGCTTGATCGTCGTGCCAGGCTCGATCGTGGTGTCGCGCCCGATCTCGACGTCAGCCTCGATCGTGGTGCCGCCCGGGTCGACGATCGTGACGCCGTTGCGCTGGTGGAAGCGGTGGATGCGGTCCTGGGCGATGCGCTGGACGGCAGCAAGGTCGACGCGATCGTTGATCCCGAGCGTGACGGACGCGTCCGCGGTGAGGTGTGCCCGGCCGGGGAGGTGGTCGAGGACGTCGGGGAGGTAGTACTCCCCCTGCGCGTTGTCGGTCCCGATCCGGCCCAGGGCGTCCTTGAGCGCACCCCCGTCGAAGCAGTAGATGCCGGTGTTGACCTCGCCGATCGCGAGCTGCTCAGGGGTCGCGTCCCGGGCCTCGACGATCCGGACGCTCTCCCCGTCGCGGACCACGCGGCCGTAGGCGCCGGGCTCGTCGACCTCCATGGTGAGCACCGTCGCGCCGCCCGTGTGCGCCTCCGCCAGCACTGCGATCGCCTCGGCGGTGATCAGCGGGACGTCGCCCATCAGGATGACCACGCGCGCGTCGTCGGCGATGTGGTCAGCGGCCGCGCGCACCGCGTCACCGGTCCCCTTCTGCTCCGCCTGCACGGCGACGTCCACGCCCTCGGGCAGCGCCGCGCGCAGCGGCTCGCCCGGCCCTTCGACGACGACGACCCGCTCAGCCCCGGCGGCCTGCGCGGCCAGCACCGGCCACAGCACGAGCGGCCGCCCGCACAGTGGGTGCAGGACCTTCGGGGTCGCCGACCTCATCCGCGTCCCCTCGCCCGCAGCGAGGACCACCACCGTCAATCCGGCCATGCCGGGAGAGTATGGATACCCTCGGCAGTGCCGCTTGGGGAGTGGTCCAATGGCAAGACACCGGTTTTTGGTACCGTGAGATTCTGGTTCGAATCCAGGCTCCCCAGTCGGGTTCGTCAGGCGTAGAGGGAGTCGAGCCAATGCTTGAGCTCGGACTCGCGCGCGGCCGCGTCGACACCGTCGACGAAGAGGTGCGCGCTCATCCCCACGACGCCGCCGAAGCGGTTGCGGCCGAAGAAGCGGTAGAGGCCGTCGTCGGCGCGGAGGCCGATGAAGTCGGGGGTCGCGTAGTCGACGACGCCGCCGAACACCGCGTCCCGGTCGCCCACCGACTGGACAGCGAGTGCGGCGCGCAGGGTGTCCATCGCGTTCTCGGCGCCGGCGGCCTCCGGGCCCTCGATGCCCGCCGACGGCTGGCCGACGTAGGTCACGGGGCGGCCGTTGAAGTGCTCGAGGTACTCCCCCAGCGTGTGGAGGTAGAAGTCGGTGTGCGGGCCGATCGCGTCGTACTGGTCCTCCCACCCGTCGCCGAGGATCCCGCTGTGGACGTAGCGCAGCCGCGCGGTCCCGCCGTCCCTGGCCTCGATCGCGTAGTCGAGGGCGTTGAAGGTGCCGTCGGGCGACTCCATGCGGATGACGAGCCGGTGCGGCGGGTCCCAGGTCGTGATCGGCCCGCCCTCCCCGGTCGGCGCCGGCCCGGTCGGGAACTGCCACGCGGCGGAGGCCTGCGTGATCGCGGTCCAGACGTCGTCGGGGGCGGCGGGCAGGTCGACCTCGCGCTCGATCTCGAACGGACGGCTCATGACGGGTTCTCCTTTGTGGTGGTGACGATGGGGTGCAGGGCGACGACGAAGCGGTGCCGGCGACCCCGGGGCGCGCCCTCGTCGTGGTACTTGGCGACGAGGTCGTTGACGGCGTCGGCCAGTTCGCCGGCGAACGCGGCCCGGTCGGCGGCGGACGCGAAGCGGACCTCGCTCTCGATGCCGAGCGTGGCCAGCGGTTTGCCCGCGGCGCCGGCGGCGCGGATCAGCTCGCCGACCTCGCCGACGAGGCGGCCGGCCACCCCGAGCAGCCAGCGCGCGGAGCGCTGGTCCGGGCCGCGGGCGGGATCGGGGGCGACGGCGGACGGCGCGGTCGGCGAGATCACGTAGGCGGCCGCGGTGGCCTGGAGCATCCGCTCGGTGCAGTTGCCGCGGCGGCGCTCCTCGACCAGCTCGACGAGGCCGTGGCGCTCGAGGGCACGCACCGACGATTTTATTTGTCAAGCCTGTTTTTATCGTCGGTGACTCAGGCGCTCCGCTGCGATGCGCAAGCGGTAGGTTCCCGCCGATGCGTGCACGGCTGATCGGGATGGGGGTCGGGCTCGCTTGGGCGCTGCCGGCGGGCGGAGCGATGGCGGCGGCGCCGATCATGCCGCTGAGCGAGGTCCAGAACGGGATGCGCTGCACGGCGTACTCGGTGTTCAAGGGCCAGGCCATCGAGCCGTTCGACGTCGAGATCCTCGACGTGGTCGGCCAGGCGTCCAACGGGCAGGCCGCGCCGCGGCTGCTCGTGCGCGTGTCGGGCGACCGGGTGGCGGACACGGGCGTCGGCCCGGGCTTCAGCGGCTCGCCGATCCTCTGCCCGCGCAGCGACGGGACGCTCGCCAACGCCGGCGCGATCTCGGAGACGATCGGCGAGTACGGCGGCTTCACCGTGCTGGCGACGCCGATCGAGCAGATCCTGGCCACGCCGGCCGACGCGCCCCAGGCGGCGTCCCGCCGCGAGGTCTCCCCGCGCGATCGCTGGATCCTGCGCCACGCCAAGCCGATCTCGACGCCGATCACGGTCGGCGGCGCCGACCGGTCGGTCATGCGCGGCCTCCAGGCGCGGGCAGCCGAGCGCGGGGTGGCGGTGCTGGCCGCGCCCGCGGTTCCCGCCGACAGCTCGCCGATCCTGCCCTTCGAGCCGGGCTCGGCCGTCGCCGTCGGTCTCTCGAGCGGGGACCTGTCCATCTCCGGCATCGGCACGGTCGCCTACGTGGACGGCGACACCGTGTGGTCCTACGGGCACCAGTTCGATGGCATCGGCGGACGCGACCTGCTCCTGCAGGACGCCTACGTCGCCGCGATCGTCAACAACCCCGTGCAGGTCGAGGGCTACTCGACCTACAAGCTCTCCGGCCCGATCCACGACCGCGGGACGCTCACCGACGACGGCTTCAACGCCGTCGTGGGCCGCACCGGCCCGCTGCCGCCGCAGACCAAGGTGCGCGTCTACGCATCAGACGACGACCGCGGAATCGAATCCGAGACGCAGGTCAACGTCGCCGACGAGTCCGACGTCGGCAACCCGGCGGGCGTGTCCGCCCTCGGCTACGTCGGCCCGCTGGCGATCCTCAGCGGCGCGACGGACGTGATGGGCGCCGGACCCCAGCGCGTCGCGGGCCAGATGTGCATGCAGGTGACGCTGCGCGAGCGCAAGGCGCCATTGCGCTTCTGCAACCGCTACGTCAACGACGGCGTCACCAACGGGGAGACGATCGGCACGAACCCGTTGGCGCAGTCGGCCGGGCTCGACGCGTCGATCGCGCTCGCGCCGTTCGACCTCTTCAAGGGCAAGCCGGTCCACATCACCGAGGCGACCGCCCGCATCAGCCAGACCCGCGCGCAGCGCCAGGCCTACCTGCGCCGCGTGATCCTGCCCCGCCGCGTCCGGCGCGGGGCCGACGTCCGTGCCAGGCTCGTCGTTCAGATCGTGCGCGGGAACCGCAAGGTCATCCGCGCCCGCGTCCACGTCCCGCTCAAGCTCACGTCTGGCAAGCACCGGCTGCAGTTCCGGGGCGTGGACCCCGACTCGGGCGGCTTCGGCGCCTTCGACGAGATCATCATCGACCTCTCCGGCGGGGAGAGCTACTACGACTCCGAAGGCCCGCGCACCGTCGGGGCGCTCGTGCGGGCGTTCCGGTCGATGCGGCGCTGGGACGGCGTGCGCATCAAGGGCGCCGGCCGCTTCTACCGCGACCCGACGTACCGGATCGGCGGGCGGGCCTTCGCGAAGGTCCGCGTGCTCCCCAAGCGCTAGGGGTGCCGGAGGCGGGGCCCCGTGGGGTTCACGTCTGGCCGAGCGCATCGAGCAGCTGCTCGATGCGGACCAGCCCGAGGTACACGCCGCGCCGGTCGCAGGCCACCAGCGGGTGGAAGCGCTCCAGCCATGGGCGCGCGGCAGCCCGGCGGGCGACCGCTTTGAGCGGGCTCGACGGGCTGATGCGCATGACCGGGCGCTCGTAGGGCTCGCCGCGCAGCAGGGCGGCGCGCTCCGCCAGGGCGAGCGGGCGCGACTGCTCGTCGACGAGGACGATGACCTCGTTGAGCGCGTCCTCGAGGAAGGCGTCGGCGACCTCGTCGAGCGTGCTGGCCCAGGGGAGCGCGACGCGCGACTCGATGAGCCCGGCCACGGTCTCGCCCGGCTCGACGGGAGGCGACGCGCGGCGGATCGCGTCCGCCACCAGCGGGGCGAGCGGCGCCATCGCGGGGGCCGCGGGGCCGAAGAGCGCGCCCTGACCGAGCGGGATGCCCATGCGCCGCAGCGCCGACAGCTCGGGGCGGCCGGGGATGCCGTTGGCGATCACGCGCGCGCCGGTGCGCTCGGCCACGGCGGCCAGCGCCTCCACGACCGCACCCTTGGCGTCGTCCCCGTCGAGGCCCTTGACGAAGGCGGGGCTGATGCGGACGAAGTCGGGCCGCAGGTCGATCACGCTGCGCAGCGAGTCGTAGCCCGAGCCCGTCTCGTCGACGCCGACCGACGCGCCGGCATCACGCGCGCGCACAAGTGACGCCGCGGTGTCCGCACCGTCCCCGGAGACGAGCAGGAGGACGCCGTCGAGCGAACCGGCGTCGGCGAGCACGCCCTCCATCTGCGGCGAGCGAAGTCCGGACGCGGACACGGTGACGGCGAGGCGCGTCCCGGCCGGCAGGCGCTCGCGTTCCTCCAGGGCCGTCTCGACCAGTGCAGCCTCGAAGCAGGGCGCCTTGCCGGGATGCACGGCGCGCGACCAGACGGCGGGAGACAGGGCTTCGTCCGTGTCGATCGCGAGCAGCACCTCGTACCCGTGCGCCACGCCGCGCTTGAGGTCCGCGATGGCACCGAAGCGAGGCCGGATCAGCTCCGGGTCGTCCGCGATCCGCTGCGCGACGTCGGCGGGATCGTGCAGCGGGACGACGCGGAGATGGGGCGGTGTTTCAGGCATGCCTCTCATACCTAACGGGCGGGGAGGCCCGTTTCCGTCAGCCCTCGTGGAAGCGGTAGTTCATGCCCGCCGGAGCGACCGCGCGCGGGTCGATCTCGCCGATCGCGGCTGCAAGCACGCTTGCGAAGGTCGCCGTCGAGGCGGCGATCAGCTCCATCAGCCGCTCAACCGGCGTCGCGGTGTCGGTGACGCCGTTGGCGTAATCCGTGGCATAGCCGACGAGCCCGAACGGCAGCTCCGCCTCGCCGCACAGGACCGTCTCCGGCCCGGCGGTCTGCGAGACGGCGGAGACCCCGCACGCCGCGAGCCCGCGGATCTCGGCCTTGGTGTTGAAGCGCGGGCCATCGACATGGCCGTAGCAACCGCCGTCGCGGGCGCTGACGCCGGCCTTGGCCGCCCCGGACAGCAGCGCACGCCGCAGCTCGGGCGAGTATGGGTCCTCGTAGATCCAGTGCCCGCGCCGCTTGTCGCCCGGTGTGTCGTGGAACGTGCACAGCGAGCCGTCGGGAAGGCGGTTGGAGACGAAGTGGACGTCGTCGAAGACGATCAGGGAGCCGAGCTCCACGCTCGCGTCGACCGCGCCGCACACGGTGACGGCCAGGATCGCGCCGCATCCGGCCTGACGCAGCGCATCGACATTGGCACGATGGGACACGTGGTTGGACAGCCGCGGATGACCTTCGCCGTGACGGGACACGTGCACGACGTCGGCGCCCGCGAACGTCCCGCGCGTGACGGCGGCGCTCCCCCACTCCGTCTCCACGGGCTCCAGGTCGCCGGCGGCAAAGCCCGGCAGGGCGTAGGTCCCCGACCCGGTGATGATCCCGATCCGCATGCGGCTCGGGCTAGCGGTCCTTCGGCTCGCGCATGACGCGGCCGCCGCTGGCCCCGCGCTCGCGGGCGGGCCCGCCGGGAGTGGCGATGCCGAGGACGCGCATCGCCTTCAGGCCGAGGCTCAGGCGCTCGCGGCCGTCCGTGCTGGACACGTCGTGGCCGGTGAGCTCGTGCACGCGGACGAGGCGGTAGCGGATCGTGTGCCGGTGCGTGAAGAGGCGCCCGGCGGTGTTGGCGACGTTGCCGTCGCAGTCCAGGAACGTCCCCAGGGTGGTGACGAGGTCCGTCTCGTACTGCTCGTCGTACGCGACGAGCGGGGCGATC
The DNA here is from genome assembly GCA_963740765.1 of uncultured Solirubrobacteraceae bacterium. GTDB lineage: Bacteria > Actinomycetota > Thermoleophilia > Solirubrobacterales > Solirubrobacteraceae > DATLGB01. The sequence goes on from CAVUFN010000016.1 coordinate 306,405, forward strand.
GTCTCCTCGTAGAAGCGGTGCAGCTCACCCGGGTCCTCGCTCATGGCGGGCAGCAGCAGGCGGTAGGCGCCCGTGTCCTCGAACGCGAGCACGGCGGCAGGCTCCTCGGCGTCGTCCCCGCCCGGGGTGGCCTCCGCGACGTTGGCGGCGAGCAGGGCCTCCTGGCCGGCGCGGTAGAGGTCGGCGGGGTCGGGCGCGGGGCGGGAGTGCCCGACGGCGAAGGTGAACCCGCCGAGCGCGGCCTGCAACTCGCGGGCGACCACGGCGGCGCAGCGGCGGACGGCGTCGGCGCCCTCGGCGGCGACGAGCATCACGATCATGCCGGTGGCGGGGCTGGCCGGGTGGTCGAGGACGGCGAGCAGGGCGCCGGGCGACGTCGCCCGGGTGGCGCGATCGGCGACGGCGAGCACCCGGCCGCGCCAGTCCGTCTCCGAGACGGCGAAGTGATGGGCGCGCACGACGATGACGGCGCCGCCGCCCTGCAGGTCGAGCCCCATCTCGGCGGCGCGCGCGTGGATGTCCCCGCGATCGGTGACCTGGCGGTCGAGCAGCGCGCGCAGGAACCCCTCCTGGGCGACCTCGGACTGACGCTCGGGCGCGCGCAGGCGCTCGACTTCGGACGCGATCAGCGTCAGCACCATGTTCAGGAAGGGGGCGGGCGGCTCGGCGGAGGCGGCTCGGTAGCGCATGCGCAGGCGCCCGACGAGGCCACCGCCGACCTTGAGCTCCTGGGTGACGACGCCGGGCGCGTCGGCCATCAGGCTGCGCTCGTCGGCGCTGGAACGAGCGGTGACCGCCAGCACAGCGCTGGTGTGGTCGAGCAGGACGAGGCTGGCGTCGAGCGCGCGCCCGGCGGCGCGGACGACCTCAGGCAGTCCGGCGCCTGCCGCGACGGCGTCCGTGACCGCGTGCAATGCCTCGAGGTCGTGTACCGCGGCGGCCGGTTCCGACACGCTTACGCGATCCGGTCGTAGTACCAGAGGAAGATCGCGCCGATCAGCCCGCCCGCCGCGACCATCGCGGCCAGCACGTACAGGCTCATCACGACGGCGGCGGTCCGCTGCCACCAGCGCGTGTAGGCCGTGACCGCGGGGACCAGGATCAGCCATGACCACAGCGCGACGCTCGTCACGCCCACGAGGGCGGCGATCAGGTAGGTGAGGGCGTTGTTGCTCATCGGGTCCGGGCCAGAACGGGCGCGAGGACTGCCACACCGAGCGCGAAGCCGCCCAGCACGTCCGTCAGGTAGTGCACATGAAGATAGAGGCGAGAGGCACCGATGGTGACGGCGAGGGCGGCGGCAGCGACCTGGACCCAGCGGACGTCGAGGACCCGGGCGGCGGCGATCCAGGTGATCGACTGGGCGCTGTGGCCGGACGGGAACGAGAAGCCGCCGGGGTCGTAGAAGCGCCCGCTGGGGCGCGGGCGGTCCCAGATCTCCTTCGCCACGCTGGTGAGCAGGACGACGGCCAGAACGCCCACGAGGAGGGCGATGGCCTGCTCCTTGCGCCCCGCGCCGGCGGCGTAGATCGCGGCGGCCACGGCGGGGATCGCCACGACGGGGAAGGAACCGAGATCGGTGAAGACGCGCGCGAACTCGCGCAGGTCCTGGGTGACGAGCGGGTCGAGCACGTCGAAGGCGAACCGGTCCAGCCCGGTCGGCCCGCTGTGGAGCGTCAGGAGGCCGAGCGCGATGTGGATCGCGATCGCCGCGGCGGCGAGCGGCAGCGTCTTCACCGGGGCTCCACGGCGATCGCGCCGGGCAGGACCCGGGCGACGGCGGCCGCGCGCTCGGGGTCGTCGAAGGACCCGAAGGTCGTCGGGCCGGAGCCGGCCACGAGGACGCGATCGGCGCCGGCGTCGGCGAGCTGCTGGAGCCGCAGGTCGATGTCGGGCTGCAGCGAGCGGGCGGCGGGCTGGAGGTCGTTGACGTTGGGCAACGCGCCCGCGCGGAGATCCTGCTCGGGCGTGGCGAGGTCGGTCCGGGTCGTCTGGAGGCGGTCGGCCTCCCGGTAGACCGCCGGCGTGGAGAGCGTGTGCGCGCTCGGGTAGATCACGAGCGCGGCCGGCGGGCCGGGCGGCAGCGGCTCGATCCGCTCGCCGATACCGGTCACCAGCGCGCGGCCGGTGTGGAGCTGGAAGGGGACGTCGGCGCCGAGGGTCGGCGCGATGGCGTCGAGCAGCGGGTCGTCGGGCCGGCCCGCCTGCTGCGCGATCAGGCGCAGCGCCGCCGCCGCGTCGCCCGAGCCTCCGCCCATCCCGGCGGCGACCGGCACCCGCTTGGTGATCGCCACGCGCACCGCGGGGCCGTCGTACCCGCTGTGCTCGCGGTAGGCGGCGAGCGCCCGCGCGGCCAGGTTCGGCCCGGTCACGCCCGGGCAGGCGACCTCGTCTACGGCGCCGTCGATCTCCTCCAGCGTCAGCTCGTCGGCCAGGGAGACGGACTGGAAGATGGAGACGAGCGGGTGGTAGCCGTCCGCGCGCGGACGGCCCACGAACAGGCAGAGGTTGACCTTGCCGGGCGCGGTCGTACGGATCACGACAGGGCCTCCGCGAAGGCGCGCCACTGGGCCGGCGCCAGGCGCTCCGCGCGCACGTCCTCCGGCAGGCCGACCGCGGTCAGCGCCGCGCGGGCCTGGTCGCGCCCGGCGGCGCCGGCCAGGGCCAGCGAGCGCGGCAGCGCCTTGCGGCGGTGAGCGAAGCCGGCGGAGACGAGGCGGCGGACGCCGGCCGGAGCGGGCGGCCCGGTGCGCTCGAGGCGCACGAGCACGGAGTCGACGTTGGGCACCGGGTGGAACACGGTGCGGGACACCTGCCGCGCGACGCGGACGTCGCACGAGAGCTGCGCGAGCACGGAGGGCGCGCCGTAGGCGGGCGTGCCCGGGGCGGCCGCGAGCCGCTCCCCCACCTCGCGCTGGACCATGGCGACCCAGCGGGTGACGGTCGGCAGCACGGCGACGGTGTCAAGGATGACGGTGGCCGCAACGCCGTACGGGAGATTGGCGATCACCTTGGTCGGCGCGGGGTCGAGCGCGGCGTAGTCGAGCTTCACCGCGTCGGCGAGGTGCAGGGTCGTGTTGACGAACGGCGCGAGCGCGTCCCGGAGCGCGGGTTCGAGCCGAGGATCGACCTCGACGACGTGCACGTGTGCGGCGGTGGCGGCCAGGTGCTCGGACAGGACGCCGAGGCCCCCGCCGACCTCGAGGACCACGTCGCCGGCGGCGAGGCTCGCCTCGCGTGCGATGACGTCGAGCAGGTTCGAGTCGATGAGGAAGTTCTGGCCGAGATCGCGGACCGGCCGCACGCCGAACTGCTTGAGCCGCCGCAGGCTCGGTTGGGTGGGCTCGCTCACCAGCCGAAGAGGCGGGCGGCGTTCGCCTCGACCGCGGCCTCGAGCTCCTCGTACGCCATCCCGCGCGCCTCGGCGACGAAGCGGGCGGTGTGGGCGACGTAGGCGGGCTGGTTGCGCTCCTTGCGCACGACCTGCGGCGTCAGGTACGGCGCGTCCGTCTCCACGAGGATCCGATCGAGCGGGGCGCGCAGCGCGGTGGCCGCCAGCGCTTGGTTCTTCGGATACGTGACGTTGCCCGCGTAGGAGACGTACCAGCCGTGCTCGAGGCACGCGTCGAAGCGCGACGCCATCGAGAAGCAGTGCAGGATCACCGTGACGTCCTGCGCGTCGCGTGCGAGGGTCGCGATCGTGTCGTCGTCGGCCTCGCGCGTGTGGATGACCAGCGGCTTGCCGGTGTCGCGCGCGATCTCGATCTGCGCCGCGAACGCGCGGGCCTGATCCTCGCGGGACGCGTGATCGCGGAAGTAGTCGAGGCCGGTCTCACCGATCGCGCGGCAACGGGGATCGGCGGCGAGCTCGGCGAGCGTGGCCGCGTCGTCGTCGCGGTACTCGCCGGCGTGGTTCGGGTGCCAGCCGACCGCCGCGTACACGACCCCGTCGAAGCGCTCCGCCGCGGCGAGCGCCGCGCGGCTGTTCTCGACGTCGGTGCCGACCGTGAGGAGCTTGTGGACGCCGGCGTCCTGGGCGCGGGCGACGATGTCGGCGTCCTCGCCCGGCGTCGAGTCCAGGTGGGTGTGGCTGTCGATCACTGCGGTTTGGGGAACAACGGCGGCAGCTCGCCGATGGGCGCGCCGGGCCGGCCCGTCCCGAAGGCGGCGTCGGCGACGTCGGCGCGCTCGTCGCCGAGCGCGACGAGGAGCTTCGTGGTGCTCTCCGGCAGGTACGGGTGCAGCAGGACGGTGACCGTCCGCAGGCCCTCGGCGAGCGAGCGCAGCACCGTCGCGAGGTGCTCGGCCCGGGCGGGCTCCTTGGCCAGCTTCCAGGGGGCCTGCTCCTCGACGTAGCGGTTCAGGCGCCGGACCCGGACCCAGATGCGCTCCAGCGCCTGGGTGACCTCGGCGCGGTCGAGCAGATCGCAGACCTCCGTCGGCAGCTCGGCGAACTCGGCGGCGAGCTCCGGGGCGGGCTCGGCGTCCGGGACCTGCGCGTCCGCGTAGCGGCGCAGCATGTTCAGCGTGCGGCTGGCCAGATTGCCGTAGTCGTTGGCGAGCTCGCTCGTGTAGCGCTCCTCGAAGCCGGCCGGCGACACGTTGCCGTCCAGGCCGAACGACACCTCGCGGAAGCAGTAGTACCGCAGCGCGTCGGTGCCGAAGCGGTCGATGATCGTGAACGGGTCGAGCACGTTGCCGAGGCTCTTGGACATCTTGTGCTCGTTCATGAGCAGGAAGCCGTGGACGAACACGTGCTTCGGCAGCTCGATGCCCGCGGCGAGCAGCAGCGCCGGCCAGAACACGCAGTGGAACTTGAGGATGTCCTTGCCGATGACGTGGAAGGTCGCCGGCCAGAAGGTGTCGCTGAGGTCCCGGTCGGGATCGGCGAAGCGCAGCGCCGTGACGTAGTTCAGGAGCGCGTCGAACCAGACGTAGAAGACGTGGTCGGAGTCCCAGGGGACCTCGACGCCCCAGGTGAGGTTCGCACGGCTGAGGGAGACGTCCTGCAGGCCACCCGTGATGAACGACCGCGCCTCGTTGTACCGGACCCGCGGGACCACGAAGTCGGGCTGATCGGTGTAGAGCTGCTCCAGCTTCTCCTGGAACGCGGAGAGCTGGAAGAAGTAGTTCTCCTCCTGCTCGCGCGTGAGCGGGATCAGGTGGATCTTGCACGTGTTGTCGGGCCCGATCTCCGCTTCCGTCTTGAAGTCGGCGCAGCGGGGGCAATACCAGCCCTCGTACTGGCCCTTGTAGACGTAGCCGTTGTCGTAGACCCGCTGCAGGATGTCCTGGACCGCCGCCTTGTGGCGCTCGTCCGACGTGCGGATGAAGAAGTCGTTGGAGACGTTCAGCGTCGGCATCAGCTCCTGGAACCGCTGCGCGTTGCGGTCGGCCAGCTCCTTCGGCGTCACCCCGGCCGCCTCGGCCGCCTGCGCCACCGGCTCCCCGTGCTCATCCGTCCCCGTGAGGAAGAACACCTCCTCCCCCCGCTGACGCTGGTGCCGGGCCAGGATGTCGGCCCCGATCGCCGTGTATGCATGGCCCAGATGAGGCGCCGCATTGACGTAGAAGATCGGCGTCGTCACGTAGAAGGCCATGCCGCCGACGAGGCTACGGCACCGCCTCCGGCCCAGCCCGGCCCAGGACCGCCCGCCGCCGCCGGGTTCGGACCTCGCGCACCCGCGCCCCTCCGGCCACCCCGAGCATGAGCAGCGCGGCGCCGCCCCACGCCAGTGGCGGGGCGAGCGGAGGCGCGCGGCGCGGCGCCGCCCGGCGTGGCTCCGGCGCCGACCGGACCGCCGGCGCGGGCACCCGCCGGGTCCCGCGCGGCCCGCGCGCGGGCGCGACGACGGGCGGCGGCGCGGCGCGCGACCTGCGCAGCAGCGGCGCGGGATCGACGTAGCCGAACGGGTCCCCCGCGCGGCGGACGCCGAGGTGCAGCCCGGCACCTCCCACGACGGTGCCGACCGCCACGCCCGCACCTACCCCGGCCCCGGCGCGCACCGCGGGCCGGACCGGGAGCAGGGTGACCCGGCGACCGGAGCAGACCAGCGTCACCCCGCGCGGGCCGGCCCAGGCGACGCGGCCCGGGCATGGCGCCACGACCCGCTGACCCGCCGCGGCCCGCAGGTCGAGCCCGCGGTGCAGCCCGCGACGGAACGGCGAGCCCGCGTAGACGAACGGGCGCACGATCGGGCCGGGGACGGGTGGGGCGAGGACGAGCACGCACACAGCGTCCCGCGCGCGGGCCGGGGGCGCCGGGATCTGCGCGAAGTTGTTACAGAGTGCTTCGGTAGAGGTCGTTGGCGCTCGCGCCGGTGAGCTCCGCGACGACCGACGCCGCCGCCCGCGCCTTCGCCCCCGCGTCGACCAGGCGCCGGACCGCCGCCTCCGCCGCCTCGACGTCCAGCGCGGCGGCCTCGCCGCCCACGACGAGCACGAACTCGCCCCGCGGGTTGACCGCGGACGCCACCTCGCCCGCCGGCCCGCGCAGGACCTCCTCGTGGAGCTTCGTCAGCTCCCGGCACACGGCCACCGGCCGCGTCGGGTCCAGCGCCCGCAGCGTCGCCACCACCCGGTGCGGCGACTCGAAGCACACCACCGTGTCCGGTCCCGCGAGCGCGCGTTCGGGGTGCTTGCGCGGCAGGAACCCGACGAAGCGCCAGCGGTCGCTCGGCAGCCCGCTCAACGCCAGCGCCGTCAGCACCGACGACGGGCCTGGCAGCACCTCGACCCGCACGCCAGCCTCCAGGCACGCGCGGACGAGGACGTAGCCCGGGTCGCTGACCAGCGGGGTGCCGGCGTCGCTCACGAGCGCCACCGTCTCGCCCGCCACCATCCGCTCGACCAGCTGGATCGTCCGCGCCGCCTCGTTGTGCTCGTGGTAGGAGACGAGGTCGGCCTCCACCCCGTGCCGCTCCATCAGCACGCGGGTGCGGCGCGTGTCCTCGCAGGCGACGACGTCGGCGTCGCTCAGCGCGGTCAGCACCCGCAGGGTCACGTCCTCGAGGTTGCCGATCGGGGTCGGACAGACGACCAGCATCACTGCGCCAGCAGCCCGGCGCCGATCATCCCCGCCGCCGGCCCGAGCTCCGCCGCCACCACGTTGACGTCGCGTGCGGGATCCAGGGCGCGCCGGCGCAGCTCCTCGCGCGCCGGCTCCAGGATCAGCTCCCCGGCCTCCATCAGCCCGCCGCCGACGACGATCATCTCCGGGTTGAGACTCATGGCGATCCCGGCCAGCCCGGCCCCCAGCCACGTCCCCAACTGCCGCAGGTGGCCACAGCTCTCCTTGTCCCCCGCACGTGCTCGCGCGACCACCAGCTCGCCGGGCGCCCCCGCGTCCCGCTCGAGGGCCGACCCCGAGCACAGCGCCTCCAGGCACCCCCGGCCCGGGCACCCGCCGAAGCAGGCGGGACCGTCGAGATCGACCGGCACGTGCCCGAGCTCCCCGGCCGCCCCGACCGCGCCCCGGTACACGCGGCCGTCGAGCAGCAGCCCGCCGCCGATCCCGGTCCCCAGCGTCAGCAGCGCCACGTGCGTCCGCCCGCGCGCGGCCCCGAGCGCCGACTCCGCCACCACCGCGCAGGTCGCGTCGTTGTCCACCGTCACCGGCACGCCCAGGCGGCCGTGGAGCACGTCGACGACCGGGACCCCGTCCAGCGGCAGGTGCACGCAGCGCACGGCGACGCCCGAGCGCTGGTCGACCAGCGCGGGCACCCCGACGCCGACGGGCAGGCCGGGACCGAGCAGCTCGACGACCTCCCCGACCACGTCGATCAGGTCGTCGAACCCCAGCCCGCCGATCAGGCGCCGCTCTCGGGCGAGCACGGTCCCGTCGGCCTCGACGACCCCCGCCAGCAGCTTGGTCCCCCCGAGGTCGAGCCCCAGCGCGGTCATGGGGGGTGACCCTATCGTCGCCCCCGCATGCCGGATCACCCCGAATACAAGCGCTACCGCGCGCGGCCCGGCCGGCCGCGCAGCGTCGAGGACGGCCTGCAGGAACTGCGCGAGCAGGCCCCCGGGGCGGGGCGGGCGGGGTCGATCCCCGGCGCCAAGCCCGAGTACCGCAAGCACTCGCGGCGCCGCTTCAGCGTCCCCTCCTTCAGCCGCCGCCGCGTCCTGAAGTGGATCGCCAGCGGCGTCGGCGCCTGGCTGCTGCTGTCCCTGCTGCTGTTCATGGTCAGCGCGTTCATCCAGCGCAAGAACACCTCCGACGCCGCTCGCAGCGCGCTCACCAGCACCGGCTACACGCTCACGTCGGCCAACACGATCCTCGTGCTCGGCTCAGACGCCCGCCAGCCGGGGAGCAAGGAGCCGGGCGCCGACGTCGGCGGCCCCTCCCGGTCGGACTCGATCCTGCTGATCCGCACGGGCGGCGGGAAGGCCGCCAAGCTCTCCATCCCGCGCGACACGATCGCCGACATCCCCGGCCACGGACCGGACAAGATCAACGCCGCCTACGCGATCGGCGGTCCCAGCCTCACGATCAAGACCGTCGAGGCGTTCCTCGGCATCGACATCAACCACGTCGTCGAGGTCGACTTCGGCAACTTCCCGAGCTTCATCGACGCGCTCGGCGGCATCAACGTCAAGACCAACTGCGTGCATTCGGACATCAACGGCGGCCGCAAGAACGGCGGGACGACGCTGAGGCTGAAGGCCGGCGACCACCACCTCAACGGCAAGCAGGCGCTGACGCTCGCGCGCACGCGCAAGAACGCCTGTCATCCCGAGGAGGACGACCTCATGCGCGCGAAGCGCCAGCAGGACGTGCTCGCCGCGATCAAGTCTCGGCTGGTGTCCCCCACCACGTTCTTCCGGCTGCCCTGGGTCGCCTGGGAGGCTCCGAAGGCGATCAAGTCCGACATGGGCGGCCCGACCCTGCTCGGCCTGTTCGGCGCGATCGAGATCGGCGGCTCGCCCAAGGCACAGGTGCTCGGAGGGCTGCAGGTGGACGGAAGTGTCGGCGCGACGGAAGAGGAGAAGCGCGCGGCCGTCAGGAAGTTCCTGAAGGGGTAGCCGGCTTGGCGTCCGACTTCGTCTCGGCCTTCTTCTCCTGCTTGTCCTTCTGCTTGGCGTCGTTCTTGTCGGCGCCGTCCGACGCGGACTTCTCCAGTTCGCGCTTGCGCTTGGAGGTCCCGTAGTCCGTGTTGTAGAAGCCCGATCCCTTGAAGTGGACGGCGGGCGAATGCAGGACCTTGACCACCGGGGCGCCGCACTCCACGCACTCCGTCAGCGGGCCTTCCGAGATCTTGCGCATGACCTCGAAGAGGTGCCCGTTGTCGCAGCGGTACTCGTAGATCGGCACCGGGGGATCATAGGCTGCGACCCATGCCGATCGACGTCGTGACCATGGACAAGATCGTGGCGCTGTGCAAGCGCCGCGGCCTGATCTTCCCCGCGTCGGAGATCTACGGCGGCTTCGGCAACACGTACGACTACGGCCACTACGGCGTGCTGCTCAAGAACAACGTCAAGGACGCGTGGTGGCGGGCGATGGTGCACGAGCGCGACGACGTCGTCGCCCTCGACTCGGCCATCATCCAGCACCCGAAGACGTGGGAGGCCTCGGGCCATCTCGCCGGCTTCAGCGACCCGCTCGTCCAGTGTCTGGGCAAGTGCAAGCAGCGCTTCCGGCAGGACCACCTCGAGGGTGACGTGTGCCCCACCTGCGGCGGCGAGCTGTCCGAGCCGCGCCAGTTCAACCTGATGTTCGAGACGCACGTCGGCCCGGTCGCCGACGACGGCTCCGTCGCCTACCTGCGGCCCGAGACGGCCCAAGGGATCTTCCTCAACTACAAGAACACGCTCGAGTTCGCGCGCAAGAAGCCGCCCTTCGGCATCGCCCAGATCGGCAAGTCGTTCCGCAACGAGATCACCGCGCGCAACTTCATCTTCCGCACGCGCGAGTTCGAGCAGATGGAGATGGAGTTCTTCGTCCCGCCCGAGGAGGCGGAGAAGTGGTACGCGTACTGGTGCGGCGAGCGCTTCGACTGGTACCAGCGGCTCGGCATCCGCGCCGACCACCTGCGCCTGCGCCCCCACGACACCGACGAGCTGTCGCACTATTCGTCGGAGACGAGTGACGTCGAGTACCTGTTCCCGATCGGCTGGTCGGAGCTCGAGGGCATCGCCAACCGCGGCGACTTCGACCTCAAGGCCCACGCCGCCGCGTCGGGCAAGAAGCTCAACTTCAAGGACGCCAACGTCGGCGTCGAGTTCGTCCCTCACGTGATCGAGCCCGCCGCGGGTGCCGATCGCGCGGTGCTGGCGTTCCTGTGCGACGCCTACGACGAGGACTCGATCGGCGGCGAGGAGCGCACCGTGCTGCGCCTGCATCCGTCGCTGGCACCGGTCAAGGTGGCGGTGTTCCCGCTGCTGCGCAAGGACGGCCATCCCGAGCTCGCGCGCGAGGTCTACTCGGCGCTGCGACGCCGGCTCGCATGCGAGTACGACGACGGCGGCAACATCGGCAAGCGCTACCGGCGCCAGGACGAGATCGGGACGCCGTTCGCCGTGACGATCGACCACCAGTCCCTCGAGGACGGGACGGTGACGGTCCGCGACCGTGACTCGCTGGCCCAGGAGCGGCTGCCGATCGACGGGCTCGCCGACGAGCTCGTGCGGCGCGTTGGCCGCCCGTGGCACACTCCGAAGGCGTGATCGCGTTCCTTCGTGATCCTCGCGCTGTTCGCGTTTCCCGCGAACTCACTGGCCCAGGAGCCGGTGCCGACTCCAACGGCAGGCATTGAGGAGGAGGCTCCGGGCGTTGGTGATGAGGACGTCGACGACCCGGTGGACGACGAGGATCCGGTCGAGGGTGATGACGCCTACACGTGCGGTGACGAGGTGGGGACCGACGGCGACTACGTGTACTGCGCGGCGGCCGGCGCCGGACCGCCCGAGACGCCGAAGCGCAAGGACCGTCCCGAGGTCGCGGCGGCTCAACCGCTCGCCGCGGGCGCGCTGCCGTACACGGGGGCGCCGGTCGGGCTCGTCGCGGGGCTCGGGGTCGCGCTGCTGCTGACCGGGACGGGCCTGCGGATGATCGCCTCGAGCTCGTCGGCCGTGCGGTCGCGCAGCTCGGTGAGCTGGCGGTAGCTGACCGGCAGCACGCGCCGTCCGTTGGCCTCGAGCGCGAGCCACTTCTCCCGGTCGTTCTCGAAGGCGATCTTCGTCCCGTGGAAGTCGTATCCGTCGGCTTCGACGATGATCGCGCCGTCGTAGTAGGAGCAGTCGACCTCAAAGCCGTCGACGATGGCGTTGAGGGTGGGCTTGGGGAGGCCGCGTTCGTTGCTGAGCTCGGAGAGGAGGTCTTCGAGGAGGGAGCGCGTTGCGCCGTGCTGGTCTTCGGCGAGGAGTGCTCTGAGAGCTCTGGTGTCCCGGCCCGGTGCTGCTTCAACTGCGGCTTTGAGGGTGGGGAAGGTGACCAGGCGCTTGATCTGGACGTCGTTGACGAGGCGGCGGAGGTCCTGCAGGGTGAGGTCGGGGGCGCAGTCGATCACCATGCGCTCGGGGCGGGTGCAGGGGACGCCGTTGCTCGCGTCGGGGATCGGCTTCGTCCGCGTCCGGTGCAGGGTCATTCCCTCCCGGTCGCGCCGGTTCGTGACTACGGTGACGTCCGGGGCGTGCCTGGGCAGCCGGCCGAGGCCGAACAGCCAGCGGGCCCAGTGGTGGCTGATGAGTCCCTTCGTGGCCAGGCTGACCGCCATCGCGCGTTGGTACGCGGTGGTGATCGGGGTGCCGACGGAAAAGACTCGGGTGAAGGCTCTGTAGAGCTGGCCGCGCTGAACCGCGTCGTGGATCATGGTGTCCGACCAGCCGCAAACGTAGAGCTGCCGCGTGGTCAGCACCCCATGCGTCTCGGCGGCCATACGCGCCGCCCGCGAGAGGGGTGTGTCACGTTTCTTGTCCATACGACAAGACATGTGACACACCCCTGGCGTGCCACCCTTCGACGCCGCGGTTAATGCACAGTTCCGCGCGTCATCACGGTGAATGCGTCGGCGTTGCCGGTGGCGCTGACGGAGCGGACGGCCACCCGGCGGTCCTCGAAGAGGGTGAGGGAGGCGAACCCGCCGAGCAGCCCGTCGGGGGCGATGACGAGGGCGCCGTCGCGGGCGGACAGGCGGGCGCGGGCGGAGACCGGGCCGACGTCGGCCTGGAGGACGAGCGAGCCGCCCTCGGAGGCGACCGGGCGCAGGCCGAGGTCGACCGGCAGGGCGGCGGAGAGGTCGGTCGAGCGGACCGAAGCCGAGCCGGTCAGCGCCGAGCCGCGCTTGCGCAGCGTGACGTCCCGGACCACCAGCGGTCCCAGCGAGAGCACATCGACGGACGCGTCGAGCTTCCCCACCCGCCGTGTCGACGCCAGCCGATCGCCCAGGTCACCACTCCCGATGCGAGCCCGCGACATGCGCACACGCACCGAATCCGCCTTCTCGAAGAGCAGTTTGAGCGCCGGGAACGCCGAGACCTGAACCGAGGTGACGCGACCCGTGGAGGAGAGATCACTTCGAAGCCGCTTCTCCGCGACGATGGGTAGGAGGACCTGGCTGGCGACCAGAAGCGCGGCGACGAAGACGGCCAGGCCGAGCTTCACGGCGTGCTCAAAGCAGCAATCGCCGGACGGCCATCGCGGCGGCTTCCAGCGTGGGCGTCCAGTCGCGGTCGTCCTCCGACAGCATCCGCAGCGCGAGCCCGTCGGCCAGCGCGAACAGGATCGCCGCGATCGCGTCGGCGTCGGCGGCCAGGCGCACGATCCCCGCCGCCTGCGCGGCCTCGAGCTGTGAGGCCAGGTGCTCGCGCACGGTCGCGGACAGCTCACGCAGCCCGGCGCGGATCTCCCCGTTGTGGCGCGAGGAGGTGAACAGCTCGAAGATCAGCGCGATGAAGCCCGGGTCCGTCTCGACCAGGTCCTCGAGCGAATGCACGAGCTGGCCGATCAGCTCGTCGGCGTTCGCAGACGACGCGAAGGCCGCGTCGAAGACCTCCATGCGGATGTCGCAGTCGCGGCGGCAGACCTCGACCAGCAGCCGTTCCTTGGTCCCGAAGTAGTAGTGCAGCAGCCCGCGGGAGACCCCCGCCTCACGGGCGACGTGATCGAACGTCGAGCCAGCCGCGCCGCGCTCGCCGACCGACGCGCGCATCGCGTCGACGATCCGTCCCGCCTTGTCCGTCGGTAACGCCGTCGCCATGCGGCCCAAGGCTACCCTCGCGACGTGGTGCGACCCGCCGTCCTCACCGTCGCCGTCCTTGCTCTGGCGCTCGCCGCCACGTCCGGCGCCGCGGGCCGCAAGCCGCCCCGCGCCCTCGCACAGGCCGTCGTCTCGGGCGACACGAGCTACGCCGAGGTGCGCCGCAACCAGCCGGGGGACGGCGAGATCGACACGGAGGTCAACGGCGACGGCGTCAGCGCCCGCCGCGCACTGACCCGGGTCGCGGTGAGCGAGGGCGGGACCGGCGAGGCCATCGCGCGCGCCTTCGACGTCAACGTGCTCAACGGGCTCGTGACGGCCACAGGCGCGCGACGCGACAGCGACGGTGGCGGCGGCGTCTACGCCCTGCGCGTCGAGGGCCGGTTCCTCGGCGACGTCACCCGGACGCGCACCGTCCCCATCACGGGCGGCGAGGTCATCCTCAACCGCGGGACGACGGCACTGCGGGTCAGGACCGCCGACCGGGACATCCGTGTCGCGGTCGCGAAGGCGACCTCTCGCGCCTTCCCCGCCACCACGCCGACCCCCTCCCCCAGCCCGACCCCGTCTCCCGAGCCCGCGAAGACCGCCGCTCCCAAGCCGACGGCCACCAAGACGCCCAAGCGCAAGCCGGCCCCGAGCGTCAAGGCCCGCTTCACCAAGGGCGGCTACGCGTTCCCCATCTTCGGCAAGGCGCGTGTGGCGGACACCTTCGGCGCCGTGCGCGCCGCCCCGATCGTCACGCACGAGGGCGTCGACATCTTCGCGCCGTTCGGCTCACCCGTCGTCGCCGTCCAGGACGGCAAGCTCGATCACGTCGGCACGCTGCCGATCTCCGGCAACCGCCTGTGGCTGCACACCGACAACGGCGACGCGTTCTTCTACGCGCACCTGTCGGCGTTCTCCGACGCCGCCAGGAACGGCGCCGAGGTCAAGGCCGGCACGGTGCTCGGCTTCGCCGGCAACACGGGGGACGCCGAGCCCACGCCGCCGCACCTGCACTTCGAGGTCCACCCCGGCGGGATGGAGGAGGACCCGGTCGATCCCTACCCGATCGTGACCGCCTGGCAGGATCGCGACGACGTCCCGCCCGGCGCCTGGCTGCAGCAGCTCGGCGCCGACGCCACCGAGCGCCCGGGGGCACTCGTGACGGTGCGGGACTTCATCGCGGAATAGCTAGGAGGCGGCGGGGGTCTCCGTCGCCGCCGCCGAAGCGGGGCCGTTCGTCGAGCCGCCCGAGGGCGCGCTCGTCGACGTGTACTCGAACTCCTCCTCGGCGCCGAAGAGCGCGTCGAGGACCTTCTTGCGGAGGTCTTCGGAGAGGGCGAGCGCAAGGCCCGCGGCGACGATCACGAGCAGGAGCTTGCGACCGAGGCCGCCGCCCGACTTCGTGGCGCCGGTCGGCGCGTCGCGCAGGGCGTTCGCCGAGGTGCGGATGTTCTCCGCGGCCGTCTTGAGCTCGTTCTGGAGCTTCTTGTCGTCGAAGATCGCCGTGACCGGCTTCTTGGACGAACCGAGGCGGTCGACCGCGCTGCGGACCGCTTCGTAGGCCTCGACGATGTCGTCGCGCAGGTCGTCGTTCTCGACGAGCTCCTGCACGTACGGGCTGTTCTTCGCCGCGCGCGCGGCACCGGCGGCGCCGCCCGCGGCGGCCGCGGCCTTCTTCTTCTTAGATGCCATCTGCACCGCTCCTCGGGATCGGGACCAACGTTGAATGCGGAGACTACCCCGCCCGTCGATTCCGCACCCTCGTCCCGAGCGCGCGATCGAGGACCTGCCCGATCTCGGAGACCCACTCGAACTCCAGACCGCGCCGCAGGGGCGCCGGGATGTCGTCGAGGTCGGCCTCGTTGCGGGCCGGCGCGATCACCCGCTTGATCCCGCTGCGCTGCGCGGCCAGGGCCTTCTCCTTCAGGCCGCCGATCGGCAGCACCTGACCCGTGAGCGTGATCTCGCCGGTCATGGCGAGGTCGGACTTGACGGGACGCTCGGTCAGCAGCGACACCAAGGCCGTGGCCATCGTGATGCCGGCCGAAGGACCGTCCTTCGGGATGGCGCCGCTGGGGACGTGGAGGTGGATGTCGTGGTCGGCGAACCAGCCGTCCGGGACGTCGTAATCGGAGTGATGCGCGCGCACGTAGGAGAGGGCCGCCTGGGCCGACTCGCGCATGACGTCGCCGAGCTGCCCGGTCAGCGTCAGCTTGCCCGAGCCCGGCATCGCGGTCGCCTCCACGAAGAGGACGTCGCCGCCGACCGGCGTCCAGGCCAGGCCGGTCGCCACGCCCGGTTCGCGCGTGCGCCGGCGCGCCTCCACGAAGAAGCGCTGGCGCCCGAGCAGCTCGCGGACCCGCGGCTCGGTCACGGAGACCTTCCCGGTCGAGTTGCCCTCCGCCACCTGCCGCGCGACCTTGCGGCACGCGGCCCCGATCTCGCGCTCGAGGTTGCGCACCCCGGCCTCCCGCGTGTAATCGGTGATGATCGTCCGCAGCCCGCGGTCGGTGAAGGCGATCTGCGACTTCTTCAGCCCCGATCGCTCGATCTGGCGGGGGACGAGATAGCGCTTGGCGATCTGCAGCTTCTCCTCCTCCGTGTAGCCGGCGAGCTGGATCACCTCCATGCGGTCGCGCAGCGGCCCGGGGACCGTGTCCAGCGTGTTCGCCGTTGTCACGAACATGACCCGCGACAGGTCGAAGGGCAGGTCGAGGTAGTGGTCGCGGAACGTCTCGTTCTGCTCGGGGTCGAGCACCTCGAGCATCGCGCTGGCGGGATCGCCGCGGAAGTCGGAGCCCATCTTGTCGATCTCGTCGATCATGAACAGCGGGTTGGCGGACTCGGCGTCGCGCAGCGCGCGGATGATCACGCCGGGCATGGCGCCGATGTAGGTGCGCCGGTGGCCGCGGACCTCGGACTCGTCGCGCATGCCGCCGACGCTGATGCGCTCGAACTTGCGCTCCAGCGCGCCGGCGATCGACTTCCCCAGCGATGTCTTGCCGACACCCGGCGGGCCGACCAGGCACAGGATCGAGCCGCGCGCGTCGGGCTTGAGCGAGCGGACGGCGAGGAACTCGAGGATGCGGTCCTTGACCTTCTCGATGTCGTAGTGGTCGGCGTCGAGGACTTTGCGCGCGTGCTTGAGGTCGAGGTTGTCCGTCGTCACCTCGCCCCACGGCAGTGCCGCGATCCACTCCAGGTAGGTGCGGATGACCCCGTGCTCGGCGGCCGCCTGCGGGAGCTTCTCGAGCCGGGACAGCTCGCGCTCGGCTGCCTTGCGGACCTCGTCCGGAAGCGCGCGGGCCTCGAGCTGCTCGCGCAGGTCCTCGACCTCCGCCTCGGCCGGGTCGCGCTCGCCGAGCTCGTCCTGGATCGCCTTGAGCTGCTGGCGCAGGACGTACTCGCGCTGGGACTTGTCGATCTCGGATTGGACCTGGGACTGGATTCGCGACCCGATCTGGACGACCTCCATCTCGCGCGCGAGGATCTCCGAGAGCCGCCGCAGGCGCTTGGCCACGTGCGTCTCCTCCAGCAGCTCCTGCTTCTCCTCGGTCTTGATCCGCAGCGCCCCGGCGATCAGGTGACTCAGGGCGGCGGGGTCGTCGACGTTGGCGACCGCCATCTGCAGCTCCTCGGGGAGGTACGGGACCTCCTCGATGATCGTGCTGAAGGTCTGCTGCACGTTGCGCATCAGCGCGGTCAGCTCCGGCCCCTCCTCGATCACGTCGTGGATGACCTCGACGCGCGCGACGGGGTACGGGCGGTCCTCGATCCACTCGACGATGCGGATGCGCTGAGCACCCTGCACGAGGATCCGCAGCGTCCCGTCCGGGACCTTGAGCATGCGCGCCACGGTGCCGCTGACGCCGTACTCGTAGAGGTCCGCCGGGCCGGGCGTCTCGAGCTCGGGGTCCCGGCTGGCGACCATCGCGAGCATCCGGTTGCCGCTGAGCACGTCGTTGACGAGCTGGATCGAGCGGTCCTGGCCGACCGCGAGCGGCGTCAGCGTGTCCGGGTAGGTGACGCTGTCGCGCAGCGGCAGGATGGCCAGCTCGTCGGGGAGGACGCGCCCGCCGCCGACCGCGACCTCGCGGTCCCCGTCCTCCGAGGCGTCGATCGGGATGCTCACGGAACCACCGGGAGCTCGACGGTGAGCATGCCGTCGGTGTACGTGGCGCGGGCGCGCTGGGCGTCCACGTCGACGCCGAGCGCGATGATGCGGCGGAACTGCCCGCGCTCGATCTCGAGCTGCTGATAGGCGCGGCCCTCGGCACGCTCGGGGTGGCGCGTGCCGGACAGGATCAGCTCGCGCGCGCGGATCTCGAGGGCGACCTCGTCGGGGTCGACGCCGGCCAGCTCGGCGCGGACGACGGCCCGCGGCGGGTCGTCCAGGTAGTAGACGTCGACGGCCGGCGAGAAGCCGCCGCGGCGCAGGGACCGGGGGCCGCCGCCGAAGACGTCGGCGAACAGCTCGTCCATGTCTCGCCGCATCCGATCGAAGTTGGCGAAGAGGTCACGGTCCGACACGGGCACAACCTATTTCGTCCGGCCGGACTTCGTCCTCTGGACGACGTTACGCAGGCAGTTTCGACCGCGTCACGAGGCCGCGGTCGACCGGCAGCATCTCCTCGTTCGGCTGACCGAGGAAGAAGCCCTGGCCGAGGTCCACGCCCAGCTCCTGCAGGTGCTCGAGCTCGTAGTCGCGCTCGATGCCGACGGCGACGACCTTGATGCCCAGCTCGTGGGCGACCTCGACGAGCGCACCGACGAGATGGCGGCGGGCGGGTGACTTCTCGATGCCCTTGCACTGCGCGAAGGTCAGCTTGGCGAGATCCGGCCGCAGCGCCTCGAGCGCATTCAGCGCGTCGGTGCCGGGTGACAGGTCGTCGAGTGAGATGGTGGCGCCCTGCTCGCGGTGATGGGTCACGAGCGCGCGCAGCAGCTCGATGTCCGGGAAGCGCTCGACACCCATCAGCTCGATGCCGATCACGGACGGGTCGCCGCCCGAGCGCTGGACCTGCGGCCACACGGCACGCAGCGAGGTCTCGACGTCGAGCACCGCGCGCGGGTCGAGCTTGACGATCAGGCGCTCGCCCTCGGGCAGGCGCGGGAGGCCGACGTCGAGCGCGGCGGAACGGGCGCGGGCGTCGAAGGAGAACAGAGCGTCGTGGGCCTCGGCGGCCTCGAGCAGCTCGCGACCGCGCAGCTCGACCTTGCCCATCCGGCCGCGGATCAGGGACTCGCGTCCGTAGACCGAGCCGTCGCGCAGGTCCACGAGCGGCTGGAAGACCGGGATCAGATGGCCCTGGGAGAGGAACTTGGGGAACCAATCGGTGCGCGCACGGTCGAGCAGCGTCCTGGCCGAGAGCGGCAGGGCGGAGGCGTCGTCGAGGCGGACGGCGAAGAGCAGCGCGCGCTCGCCGCTGGACAGCTCGCCCAGGAGCTCCTGCAGACGTTCGCCCCACCCAGGCCCGCAGATGATCACGCCATCGACGGACACGTCGGCGCCCCCGGGCTGGATCCCGAGGTCCTCGAGCTTGAACAGGATTGAGGGCCGGTGCGAAAGCAGCCGGACGCCTTCGGTGGTGGCGGGCTCCACCTTGGCAGCATCGGCACGGGCTCGGGCGGACTTGACCTTCGTCGCCGAACCGGATAGAAGCGTCTCATGCGCCATTTGCTCGGCTCGGGCGCTGTGATCGCAGCCATGGCGATGATCGCCGGATGCAGCGGCACGGGCGGCGACGCGGCCCGGCCGCCGCTGGCCGACCTGGCACGGCTGCCGATGCGCTTCGAACCGGCCGTCGGCGGCGGGCTGCGCGCCCGCGGCGCGGGCTACGAGCTGGCGCTGACGTCGCGGGGCTCGCGGCTGACGCTCGCGGGCCTCGACCGGCCCCTGAAGACCACCTTCACGGGGACGCTCGGACCGGTGCTGCCGAGGGGCGCGGAGCGGCTGCCCGGCCGGACGAACTACCTCATCGGATCGGATCCATCGCGCTGGCGGACCGGCGTGGCGGGCTACGGCCGCGCCGTCTACCGCGAGGTCTGGCCGGGCATCGACGTCGCCTACCGCGGCGACGGGCGCAGCGTGGAGTACGACTACCGGCTCGACGCGGGCGCCGACCCGAGCCGGATCGCCGTCCGCTACGACGGCGCGGAAACGCTGCGGGTCGACCGCCGGGGTGACCTGGTCGTGGGGCTGCCCGGCGACGCCGTCCTGCGCGAGCGCGCCCCGCGGGCGTTCCAGGACGGGCGGTCGGTGGCGAGTCGCTTCGTCGTCGACGGGCGGTCGGTCGGCGTCGCGCTCGGCGCCTACGACCGCACCCGGCCGCTGCTGATCGACCCTGAGCTGTCCTTCGGCACCTACCTCGGGGGCGCGGGGGTGGACGGCGCCGGCGAGGCTGCGGTCGACAGCGAGGGGAACATCTACGTCGTCGGCCTGGCCAACGACGGCTTCCCGACCACCGCCGGCACCTACCAGGGCGACGAGGGGGGCGGCGACGGCGACGCGTTCGTGACCAAGCTCTCCCCCGACGGGAAGGACCTCGTCTACTCGACCTTCATCGGCGGCGGCGCGCTCGACAACGGAACCGGGATCGCCATCGGCACCGACAAGGACGACGAGGGCAAGGACGTCCCCGTGGCATACGTCGCCGGCGTCACGAAGTCGTCCAACTTCCCGACGACCCCCGGATCCGCGGAGCCCGACGATCCGAGCGCCGGCGCCGACTTCGACTCGTGGATCGCCAAGCTCAGCCCGGACGGGTCCGAGCTGCAGTGGTCGACCTACCTCGGCGGCGACGGCGACGACACGATCGGGCAGCTGGTCCTCAACGACAGTGGCGAGGCGTGGGTGACCGGGACGACCAAGTCCAGCTCGGTGACCTTCCCGACGACCGGCGGGGCGGCGGACACGAGCCGCGACGGAACGAGCGACGGCTTCCTCGTGCGCATGGCCGCGAACGGGGCGGCCTACGCCTCCTCGGGCTTCATCGGCGGCAGCGGCGCCGACAGCGTGTCCAGCCTCGCCCTCGATTCCGCGCAGAACCCCGTGGTGGCCGGGCGCACCGACTCCACCGACCTCCCGGGGACGGCCGGCGCCGCGCAGCCGAGCCTGGCCGGTCCGTACGGTGAGGAGCCCTTCGACTTCTTCGTCGACGACGCGTTCGTGACCCGCTTCGGTGCCAACGGCGCCACGGTCGCGCAGTCCACGTATCTCGGCGGCGGGGACTACGACTACGGCTACGGCGTCGCGGTCGACGGCGACAACAACGTCTACCTCACCGGGTCGACCGTGGGGAACCGGTTCCCCGCCACCGCGGGCGCGTTCCAGACCGAGGACCAGGGCCCCGGCGACGGCGGGGAGGCCTTCGTCGCGAAGTTCACCCCGACCCTGAACGCGACGACCTACGCGACCTACCTCGGCGGATCGTCGCTGGACAGCGCCGGCGCCATCGTGGTCGACGACGACGGTGCCGCCCACGTCGGCGGGCTCACCTTCTCACCGACCTTCCCCGTGACCGACGACGCGTTGCAGGAGACCAAGGGCGCCGGCGACGGGACCTACTTCGGGCCCCAGGACGGCTTCTACTCCGTGCTCAACGCCGGCGGCGACGACCTCGACTACTCGACCTTCCTGGGCGGGACCGGCTACGACGGCGGCGTCAACGGGCTCGCCATCGGCCCCGACGGCACGCTGGTCATCGTCGGCGAGACCTACGCCTCCGACTTCCCGGGGATCGCCAACGGCTACCAGGACGACCCGGGCGGCAGCGACGACGCGTTCGTCCTCGTGCAGGCGGGCCGGCGCTCGACCGCGGTCTCCGTCGCCTGCGCGCCGTCGCCGATCCGGCTCGGGCAGACCACCTCGTGCACGGCGACGGTGAGCGACACCGGCGACCCGCCGGCCACAGTGCCGACGGGCACGGTGCGCTGGGAGTCCGACCGCCTCGGGTCCTTCGACGGCGACTGCACCTTGTCCGGCCCGTCGTGCTCGGTCACCTTCACGCCGCAGGCGTCCGGGCCGCCCGACTTCGTGGTCACGGGCCGCTACGGCGGCGACGCGACCCACGCCTCGAGCTCCGGCACGGCGTCGGTGACGGTCACCACCCCGCCCGGCGGCGGCGGCGAGATCCCGCTTCCCGGCGAGCCGACGCCGAGCGGCGGTGGCGGGGGGCCCGGCGGCGGTGGCGGCGGCGGCGAGGACGAGCCCGGCGTCGAGGACATCAGCTTCTCCGACCCGAGCTTCCGCGCGGCCGACAGCGGCCCGAGCGCGACGGCGAGCCGCGCGCCGATCGGCACCACCGTCTCCTACACGCTGACCGACCCGGGCACCGTGCGCTTCACCGTGCAGAAGCCGGCCAAGGGACGCAAGGTCGGCAAGAAGTGCAAGAGGCCGAGCCGCAAGACCCGCAAGAAGAAGAAGTGCACGCGCTACAAGAACCTGAAGGGGTCCTTCGCGCTGACCGGCAAGGCGGGCGTCAACCGCTTCCGCTTCACGGGCCGGCTGCGCGGCAAGAAGCTCAAGCCGGGGCGCTACCGGCTGCGGGCGAGCGCCGGGGGCCAGGCCGCCACGGCGGCCTTCAGGATCGTTCGCTAGACCTCGTACACGGCGCCGTCGCGCGCGACCTCGACGGACGCGCCGAAGGTCCGCTCGGCCTCCTCGCGCACCCAGTGCTCGCCGAGCTCGTCGGAGACGTGGGTGACGACGAGGCGGCGGGCCCCGGCAGCGCGGCCGTGCTCGCCGGCCTCCGCGGGGGTGAGATGCCCGCGGACGCCCGTGCGCTCGGGCCGCGGGAGCGTCCCCTCGATCAGCAGCAGGTCGGTGTCCTTGGCGAAGGTGACGAGGTCCTCGGTCGGCGAGCAGTCGGCCCCGTAGGTGAAGCGCCGAGTCCCGTCGGTCACCTCGATCGCCCAGGTCGGCACGAAGTGCGGGACGAAGCAGAAGCGGAACGTGAGGGGCCCGATCGTCAGCGTCTGCGCCGGGTCGTACTCATGCAGGTGGAACGCATTCTCGACCAGGTCCTCGTTGCCCCAGGCGCCGACGATGCGGCGAAAGACCTCGGTCGCACCCGGCGGCGCGTGCAGCGCGGGGCGGGCGGGATCGTCCGTGCCCGGCCAGATGTGCACGGGAACGGGCTGCTGGCGCGGTGCGTAGGTCAGCGCGTAGCTGTACGGGACGAGGTCGAGGATGTGGTCGGCGTGCAGATGGCTGAGGACGACGGCGTCGACGTCGACGTAATCGACGACCCGCCGCAGCTTCGCGAAGACACCGTTGCCGCAGTCGAGCAGGACGGTGATGCCGTCGTGCTGGACCAGATATCCGCTGCACGCTCCTCCGGCGTCCTGCCAGGAGGGCGACTTGCCCAACACCGTGACCCTCAGTGAGTCCTCCTTGAGACAATCTCGGGGTCCGTATCGGTTGACCCCTCCCTCGGAGTAGAACTCTACGCGTGAAGCAGCGCCTGTGCCTCTGCGTTCGGGAACGCCCACGCCGACTGGCGGGCGCGCTCCTGGCGGAACTCGAAGCGCATCTGGCGCGGCGGTCGCAGGCCCTCCGGGTGGTTGGGCCGGAAGGTCGGGCACGGCTTCTTCGCCTTGAGCGCGCAGAGATCCGCCGCCCCGAAGAAGCACCCCTCACACGACACCTTCTGATCCGCACTTGCCATGCGGCCAGCATGCACGGTCGGCGACGCCCCGTGGGGGCGCCACGCCGCAAATCGCGCGCTTTTCGCCAACTTCCCGCTCCCTTCGGGTTTTCGCGTGCTTTTCCCGTTACTAGCGGCACGACCACCCTGCACTTTGGGTGAATCCGCGATCGTCGGTGCGGGGCTCGTCGGTCTTGCGACCGCTCGTGAACTGCTCCGTCGCGGCCGCGAGGTGACCGTCTACGAGGCCGGTGACCGCATTGCCCCGCACCAGTCCTCGCACAACTCCGGGGTCGTTCACGCCGGCGTCTACTACGCACCGGGGTCGCTGAAGGCGCGGCTGGCGGTCGAGGGCGCGCGGCGGTTGTACGTGTACTGCGCCGAGCGCGGCGTCCCCGTGCGGCGCTGCGGAAAGCTGATCGTCGCGACCCGGACCGACCAGCTCGGGCGGCTGGAGGAGATCGAGCGGCGCGGCCGCGCGAACGGCGTGCCGGACCTGGAGCGGCTGCGCGCGGAGGCGATCGCCGAGTGGGAGCCGCACGTGCGCGGCGTCGCGGCGCTGCGCTCGCCCGCCACCGGGGTGGTCGACTTCGCGGCGCTGGCCGCCGCGCTCGCCGACGACGTCCGCTCGCTGGGCGGTGAGATCCACCTGAACACACGAATCGCCCGCCTCGACGGCCGACTGTGTCGCGTACCGGTGGATATGTCCGCCGGTGGGCGACACGCGCCGTTGGGGGCGGACCGGGTGATCGTGTGCGCGGGGGCGTGGTCGGACGTGCTGGCGCCGGCGGGCGACGTGCGCGTGCTGCCCTTCCGCGGCGCGTACCGGGTGCTGCGCCGGCCCGAACTCGTGCGCGCGCTGGTCTATCCCGTCCCGGACCCGTCACTGCCGTTCCTCGGCGTCCACCTCACCCGCGGGATCGACGGCGAGGTCCACGTCGGGCCGACGGCGCTCCTGGCGCTCGCCCGGGACGCCTACCGCCTGCGGCGGGTCGGCGACGCCCGCCACGTGCTCGGGTGGCCCGGCACCTACCGGATGGCGCGGCGCTGGTGGCGCACGGCGGCGACCGAGCTCGCCCACGCCGCGGTCCCCGCGACCCTCGCCCGCGCGGCGGCGGCGTTCGTCCCGGAGCTGCGTCCGGGCGACCTGGTGCGCGGACCGGCGGGTGTCCGCGGTCAGGCCGTGGCCCGCGACGGGACCCTGCTCGACGACTTCCTCGTGGACGAGACCGCAGACGCACTGCACGTCCGCAACGCCCCGTCGCCGGCCGCGACGGCGTGCCTCGCGCTCGCCGAGGTCATCGCTGACCGGGCTTGACGCCGTACCGTCGTTGTCTTGAAGACGCTCGTCACCGGCATCACCGGCTCCATCGGCCGCACCCTCGCCCCCGCGCTGGTGGATGCCGGCCACGACGTCCGCGGTTTCACCCGCAGCGCCGCGCGGGTGACGGTGGGGGTCGACGACATCGTCGAGGGTGACGCTCTGACGGGGCGCGGGCTCGACGCCGCGCTGGACGGCGTCGAGGTCGCGTACTACCTGATCCACAGCATGGACGCCGCCAACAATGGGGGGTTCGACAAGGCCGAGCGCGAGTCCGCCGAGCACTTCGCCGCGGCCGCCGCGACGGCCGGCGTGCGGCGCATCGTCTACCTGGGCGGCCCCGTCCCCACCGACGACCGCCCGATCTCCCGCCACCTCGCCTCGCGGCTGGCGGTCGAGGAGACGCTGCTCGAGGCGGTGCCGAGCTCGATCGCCTTCCGCGCCTCCATCGTCATCTCCGCCGGGTCGCGGTCGTTCCTCTTCCTGGTCCGGCTGATCGAGCGCATGCCCGTGCTGCCCTTCCCGGCCTGGACGCGTAACCGCTCGATGCCCGTCGACGGCCGTGACATCACCCAGTACCTCGTCGCCGCGGCCACCGCCGGAGATGACATCGCCGGCCGGGCGTGGGACGCCGTCGGCCCCGAGCTGATGACCCACGGGCACCTGATGGAGCGGATCGCCGATGCGATGATCGTCGGCCGGCCCAAGGTGCGGTTGAGCTTCTCCCTGACGCCGGTCGCCGCCCCGGTCGCGGCCGCCGTCGCGGGCGAGGACGTCGGGCTCATCGAACCCTTGATGGAATCCCTGGAATCCGACCTGATGCCGCAGGACCTGCTCGCGGCGCGCGCGTTCGGCGTTCACCTGCACAGCTTCGACGCTGCCGTCGAACGCTCCCTGCGCGATCTGGAAGCGACACAGGAGGTCAGAGCCCGATGAGCGACGACGCCGTCACCGCGGACATCACCATCAACGCGCCCGTCTCGGAGGTGTGGGATGCCGTCATGGACCCACAGCGGTTCGGAGATTGGGTCACAATTCACAAGAAACTGGTCGAGGCCGACGACGGCCCACCCCGCGAGGGCATGCGCATGAAACAGTCACTGACATTGCGCGGCGCTTCATTTAAGGTCAGCTGGGAGCTGACGGAATGCAAGCACCAGAAGTTCGCCAAATGGGAGGGCCGCGGCCCGGCGCGCAGCTACGCGCGGACGGAGTATTCGTTCACCGAAAACGGAGACGGCGGCACCGATTTCCATTACGTCAACGAGTTCAAGGCCCCGGGCGGGCCGCTGGGCAAGGCGGCCAGCAAGGCGCTCGTCGGAGGCCTACCGAAACGCGAGGCGGAGAAGTCGCTCGCGCAGTTGAAGAAGTTACTGGAAAAGTAACTACTCTTCCGGGAATGGACTTCCTGGAAGAAAAGCGCAAGGAGATCTCCGCGCGGCTCAAAGAGCTCAAGCCGCTCGTCGATGAATATCACCGTCTCGAGGCCGCCGACCAGGCGCTCTCGGGGGTCGGCACCCAGCCGGCGCGCGCGCCCAAGACCCGCCCCACCCGCCGGGCCACGTCGTCCACCGGCACCGGCCGTCGTGGCCGGCCCAAGGGCTCCGGCCAGCGCGCGCAGCAGGCGCTCGAGCTGGTGCGCACCAAGCCCGGCATCACCATCCCGGAGATGGCTGAGTCGATGGGCATCAAGCAGAACTACCTCTACCGCGTCGTGCCCGACCTCCAGAAGGAGGGCCTGCTGACCAAGTCGGGCAAGGGCTGGCACGTGCGTGACAAAGCCGCCGCCGCGGACTGACGTCACACACGCGCGGGCCGGGCGGGCGTAGGGTCCGCCGTGGGATGAGAGTCGAAGGCAAGCTGCCGCCTGGACCGCGTTCGCCGGTCGCCCTGCAGACGCTGGGCTTCTGGACGCGTCCAAACGTCGGGGTGGAGCGCCTGCGCAAGCGCTACGGCCCGCGCTTCACCACGAGGTTGGTGGGCCAGCCGCCGGCCGTCGTCCTCTCCGATCCCGACGACGCGAAGGCGGTGCTGACCGCCGCGCCCGACGTGCTGCATCCCGGCGAGGGCGCCCGGCTGCTCGAGCCGATCGTCGGCCCGCACTCGGTCATCCTGCTCGACGAGGCGCCCCACCTCGAGCAGCGCAAGCTGATGCTGCCCGCGTTCCACGGCGACCGCATGAAACGCCTCACCGGTCTCATGGAGGAGCTGACGGCGCGCGAGATCGACGCCTGGCCGCGCGGCGAAGCGGTCGAGCTGCACCCGCGGCTGCAGGCGCTCACGCTCGAGATCATCCTGCGTGCCGTCTTCGGCCTCGACGAGGGCCCGCGGCTGGACATCCTGCGCGAGCGCCTGCCGCACATGATGCGCTTCGGCGAGAGCCCGCTGTCGATGATCCCCGCGCTGCAGCACCCGCGCGGGCCGTGGGGCAAGTTCCTCACCCTGCGCCGCGAGATCGACGAGCAGCTGTTCGAGCTGATCGCCGAGCGCCGCGAGGAGACCGCCGACCGCGACGACGTCCTCTCCATGCTGCTCGGCGCCACCCACACGGACGGCTCGCCGATGACCGACGAGGAGATCCGCGACGAGCTGCTCACCGCCCTCGTCGCCGGTCACGAGACCACCGCCTCCTCCCTGGCCTGGTCGTTCGCGGAGATCGCGCGCCAGCCGCACATCGGCGACCGCCTCGCCGACGGCGACCCCGACTACCTCGAGGCGACGATCAACGAGACGCTGCGCCGCCGCCCCGTCCTTCCCAACCCCGAGCCCCGGCTGGTGGCCAAGCCGTTCAGCGCCGGCGGCTGGACGTACCCCGTCGGCACGGTCCTGATCATCTCCGCGCACCTGATCCACCACGACCCGGAGCTGTACCCCGAGCCGCACGCGTTCCGGCCCGAGCGCTTCCTCGGCGTCAAGCCCGGCACCTACACCTGGCTGCCCTTCGGCGGCGGGCGGCGGCGCTGCATCGGGCTGCAGTTCGCGCTGCTGGAGATGCGTGTCGTGCTGCGGGCGGCGTTCGCGGCGCTCGAAGTGGCCCCCGCGGAGCGCGGCCCGCTGCGCAGCCGGCGCCGGATGATCACGATCACCCCGGCCGACGGGGCCTCGGTGGTGTTGCGCGGCAGGTCCGCGCGTCCCGCGCCGACGCCCGTGGCGGCGCCGGTCGCTGCCGTCTAGGCACTTGAAGGACGCGGGGCTCGGGGCGGAACCGTGTCCCCGCGGTCGCCCCTCTCCCCCCTCCTTCGATGCCGGAGCGCCCCGGCCGGCGTCAGACCAGGTCGAGCTTCTCGACGGCCTCGCGCTCGGCGCGCAGCTCGTCGACCGTCGCCTTGATCTTCTCCTGGGCGAAGTCGGTGAGCTCGAGGCCCTCGACGATCTCGTAGGTGCCGTCGCCGCTGACCTTGACCGGCAGCGAGCACTGGAGGCCCTCCTCGATGTCGTACGCGCCGGTGGTCGGGACGACCATGGAGCGCAGGCCCTCGGCGCCGAGGACCCAGTCGTGGACGTGGTCGATCGCCGCGTTGGCGGCGGAGGCGGCCGAGGAGGCGCCGCGTGCCTCGATGATCTCGGCGCCGCGCTTGCCCACGCGCGGGAGGTACTCCTCCTCGTACCACTCCTGGTCGACCTGCTCGGCGGCGTTCTCGCCCTTGACCTTCGCGTTGTGGAGGTCCGGGAACATCGTCGGCGAGTGGTTGCCCCACACGACGAGGTCCTCGATGTCGGAGACCTCGACGCCGAGCTTGGTCGCGAGCTGCGCGACCGCGCGGTTCTCGTCCAGGCGGGTCATGGCGGTGAAGCGCTCGGCCGGGATGTCCGGTGCGTGCGTGCGCGCGATCAGCGAGTTCGTGTTGGCCGGGTTGCCGACCACGAGCACCTTGATGTCGTCCGCGGCGCCGGCGTTGAGCGCCTCGCCCTGCGGCTTGAAGATCGCGCCGTTGGCCTCGAGGAGGTCGGCTCGCTCCATGCCCTTCGAGCGCGGGCGGGCGCCGATCAGCAGGCCGACGTTGCAGCCGTCGAAGGCCTGCTTGGCGTCGTCGTAGATGTCGACGCCGGCCAGCAGCGGGAACGCGCAGTCGAACAGCTCCAGCGCGGTGCCCTCGGCGGCCTTCACGGCGTCCGGGATCTCCAGCAGGTTCAGGTGGACCTTCGTGTCGGGTCCCAGCATCTGCCCCGATGCGATGCGGAAGAGCACGGCGTAGCCAATGGCTCCAGCAGCTCCGGTGACGGTGACCTTCTTGACGTTCTCAGCCATTCAGCTCATCTCCTTCTGCAACCCCGCGTCGATCGCGTCGAGGAAGTCCTGGGTGTTCAAGTAGTCCTGATCGCCCTCCACGAGGAGCGCGAGGTCCTTGGTCATCTTCCCGCTCTCGACCGTCTCGACGCACACGCGCTCCAACGTCTCCGCGAACGCGACCACGTCTGGCGTGTCGTCCATCTTGCCCCGGTGCTGCAGGCCCCGCGTCCACGCGAAGATGGAGGCGATCGGGTTGGTGGACGTCTCCTTGCCCTCCTGGTGCTGGCGGAAGTGGCGGGTGACGGTGCCGTGGGCGGCCTCGGCCTCCACGGTCTGCCCATCGGGCGTCATCAGCACGGACGTCATCAGGCCGAGCGAGCCGAAGCCCTGCGCGACCGTGTCCGACTGCACGTCGCCGTCGTAGTTCTTGCACGCCCACACGTAGCCGCCCTCCCACTTCATGGCGGCGGCGACCATGTCGTCGATCAGCCGGTGCTCGTAGGTGATGCCGGCGGCCTCGAAGTCCTTGGCGAACTCCGCGTCGAAGACCTCCTGGAAGAGGTCCTTGAAGCGCCCGTCGTAGACCTTCATGATCGTGTTCTTGGTCGACAGGTAGACGGGGACCTTGCGGTCCAGGCCGTAGCGCATGGACGCGCGTGCGAAGTCGCGGATCGAGTCGTCGAGGTTGTACATCGCCATCGCGACGCCGGGCCCAGGGAAGTCGAAGACGTCGATGTCGATGGTCTCGCCGTCGCCCTCGGGCTCGAAGACGAGGCGCAGCTTGCCCTTGCCGGGGATCTTGGTGTCCTCGGCGCGGTACTGGTCGCCGAACGCGTGGCGGCCGATGATGATCGGCTTCGTCCAGCCCGGGACCAGGCGCGGGATGTTGGAGATCACGATCGGCTCGCGGAAGATGACCCCGCCGAGGATGTTGCGGATCGTGCCGTTGGGAGAGCGGTACATGCGGCTGAGGTCGAACTCCTCGACGCGCGCCTCGTCCGGGGTGATCGTGGCGCACTTGACGCCGACGCCGTACTCCTTGATCGCGTTGGCGGCGTCAACCGTGATCTGGTCGTCCGTCTCGTCGCGCTTCTCGATGCCCAGGTCGTAGTACTTCAGGTCGACCTCGAGGTAGGGCAGGATCAGCTTCTCCTTGATGAACGACCAGATGACGCGGGTCATCTCGTCGCCGTCGAGCTCGACGAGCGGTGTCTTGACTTCGATCTTCGCCATTGCGCGTCACCCTATCTTTCCCCTATGGGAGGCCGGAGCTCCGTCCAACTGGCGCGCGTGTTCGGCATCCGCATCGGTGCGGACTACAGCTGGTTCGTGATCCTGTTCCTGGCGATCTTCTTCGCCCGCGAGCAGTTCGCCGCGCTGACCGACGCCTCCGACACCGCCGTCTACTTCGGCGCGGTCGGCACGGCGTTCCTGTTCTTCGGCTCGATCATCGCCCACGAGATGGGCCACGCCCTGGCCGCGCGGCGGGAGGGGATCGAGGTCGCGGGCATCGACCTGTTCCTGTTCGGCGGGCTCATGCACATGCGCGCGGAGCCGGACACGCCCGGCGCCGAGTTCCGCGTCGCCGCGGCCGGACCGGCGGTGACCGCCCTGGTCATCGTCGCCGCCACCGCGATCGGCATCGCGCTCGGCGGCAAGCAGGAGTTCCTGGACACGATCGTCCTCGACAACCGCGGCGACCTCCCGCTCGCGACGACGATGGTCTCCAGCGTCGCGCTGATCAATCTGCTCGTCCTCGTCTTCAACCTGATCCCCGCCTATCCGCTCGACGGCGGCCGCATCGCCCGCGCGGCGGTCTGGCGGGCGACCGGCGACCGCCACCGCGCCACCCGGGCCGCCGCCGCCGTCGGCCGCGCCTTCGGGACGCTGCTGTTCCTCGGCGGCGTCCTGCTGATCGTCGACGGCCACGCCTTCGACGGAATCTACCTCGCCTTCCTGGGCTGGATCCTCGGCTCCCAGGCCCGCAACGTCGCCGTCCAGTCCGCCTTCACCGAGCGCCTCGAGGGCGTCACGGTCGGCGACCTGATGGACCGCGACCCCGTCGCCATCCCGGCCGACACGGAGACCCTGCGCGCCTACGAGGACTTCTTCCTGCGCTACGGCTACGAGTGGTTCCCGGTCGTCGAGTCCGACGGGACCTACGCCGGCCGCGTCGAGCGCGATCAGGCCAGCGCAGAGGGGACCGAGCCGGTGCGCGGCCTCGCCACGGGCGGCGACGCCATCGCCGAGGGCGAGACGCTCGAGGACCTGCTGCGCTCCGAGCCCCTGCGCAAGCTCGGCGCCGTGGCGGTCGTGGACGCCGAGGGCCGCCTGAGCGGGATCGTCTCGACCGAGCAGGTCGCCCGAGCGCTCAAGACCCACATCGTCCCGGACCCCGCCTAGAGGTGCCGTTTGTGCCAGGTCCGCGGTGGACAGGGCACGACCATGAGCTTCGACCCATCATCGCCTGCCTCTGACCACCGCGACGCCCCGACCGTCGGGATGCCGCCCCAGGACGAGCCGCGCGCTTCGAGCCGCCCCAACGCCGGCGTGGTGACGCCGCACGGCCGCCCCGGCGTCTACATCTACCCCTTCTGGCAGCGCACGGAGTTCTGGGTGATGCTGCTGACGTCGCTGGCCATCATGATCGCCACGGCGATCGAAGATGGCTTCCCCGCCCAAGCGGGCTGGACGCTGATCACCGTGCTGGGCGCGGCCTACATCCTCTCCCGTGGCCTGGCCAAGCGCGAGCCGCGCGACGACGACGCCGACCGCCCCTGGACACCGGGCAGCTAGCCGGCCTCGGTATCGCTCCCGCCGCCGAGCCTCGAGACCGCGGCGGGGAGCGAGTCGAGGTCCGCCTTGGACCAGCAGGCGTGGGCGCCGGCGGCGCGGGCCTGCTGCTCGACGACCGCGTCGACGACGGAGGTCAGCACGGCGACCCGAAGGTCCGGGCGGCGGGCCAGGAGCAGCGCGGTGAGCTCGTAGCCGTCGGTGACGGGCATGCGGGCGTCGACCAGCGCGACGTCCGGCGCGGCGGCGTCGAGCGCCGCCAGCGCGTCCTCGGCGCCCTCGGCCTCGGCCGTTACTTCTATGCCCTCGGCCTCGGCGAGGACGAGGCCGATCAGGAAGCGCGCATCGGCTGCGTCGTCGACGACCATGACGCGAACGGAGTCCATCCCGCGCGGCACCCTAACCCGTACGCAGGGTGAACACCTTCGACAGATAAGGTTGCAGCCATGCCCTCACACGACGTCCTCATCATCGGCGCCGGGCTCGCCGGTCAGCGGGCGGCGCTCGAGGCCGCGCGCTCCGGGGCGACCGTCGCGATCATGAGCAAGGTCCACCCGGTGCGCTCGCATTCCAATGCGGCGGCGGGCGGCATCAACGCGGCGCTGAACCCGGACGACTCGTGGGAGTCGCACGCCTTCGACACGGTCAAGGGATCCGACTACCTCGGTGACCAGGACGCGATCGAGATCATGTGCCGGGAGGCCCCCGACGAGGTCCTCCAGCTCGAGCACTGGGGGGTCACGTTCCACCGCAACGACGAGGGCAAGCTCGGGACGCGGGCGTTCGGCGGTGCCTCCGCTGCGCGCACGTACTACGTCGCCGACATCACCGGCCAGGCGCTCCTGCACGTGCTCTACGAGCAGCTGATGCGCTACCACGAGCAGATCGACCGCTACGAGGAGTGGTTCGTCACCTCGCTCATCCAGGACGACGAGGGCCGCTGCACCGGCGGCGTCGCACGCTCGATCAAGGACGGCCGCCTCGAGGTCTTCAACGCCAAGTCCACGATCCTCGCCAACGGCGGCGCGGGGCAGTGCTTCAAGCCGACCACCAACGCGCTGATCTGCACGGGTGACGGCATCTCCCAGGCCTACCGCCTCGGCGCGAAGCTGATGGACATGGAGATGATCCAGTACCACCCGACCACGCTGGCCGGGAACGGGATCCTGATCACCGAGGGCGCCCGCGGCGAGGGCGCGCACCTCTACAACGCCCAGGGCGAGCGCTTCATGGAGAAGTACGCGCCCAACAAGATGGAGCTCGCCTCCCGCGACGTCGTCTCGCGCGCGGAGCAGACCGAGATCAACGAGGGCCGCGGCTTCGAGGACGGCACGGTCGCCCTCGACATCACCAAGGTCCCCCGCAACCGCACGCTGGAGGCGCTGCGCGAGATCGTCAACATCGGCCGCGACTTCGCGGGCGTCGACATCACGCGCGAGCCCATCCACATCAAGCCGGGTTGCCACTACATCATGGGCGGCGTCAAGACCGACACCAACGGCGAGACGTCGGTTCCCGGCCTGTACGCCGCGGGCGAGGTCGCCTGCGTGTCCGTCCACGGCGGCAACCGCCTGGGTGCCAACAGCCTCCTGGACACGCTGATCTTCGGCAAGCGCTCCGGCGCCCACGCGGCCGGCGTGGCGGGCGGGATGGCGATGCCGAACGTCTCGCACTCGCGCGTGGAGCTCGAGCAGCGCTGGATCGACTCGATCATCTCCCGCGAGCGCACGGGTCGCCGGGTCTCCGAGATCAAGGACGAGCTCGGCGAGATGATGAACCAGAAGGTCGCCGTGTTCCGCGACGAGGCCGGGCTGCAGGAGGCGCACGAGATCGTCCGCCGCCTCAAGGAGGAGCAGCAGACGGCGTACATCGACGACAAGGGCACCGTCTTCAACCAGGACGTGCTCGGCGCGCTCGAGCTCGGCTACATGCTCGACGTCGCGGAGTGCATCGTCATGGGGGCGATCGAGCGCAAGGAGTCGCGCGGCGCCCAGTTCCGCACGGACTACCCGAAGCGCAACGACGACGAGTGGCTCAAGCACATCGACCTGAGCATGAACGGCGGCGACGCCCCGAAGATCTCGTACTCCGACGTCACGATCACCCAGTGGCAGCCGATGGAGAGGACCTACTAAGCCGTGCCTGAGTACCAGCTCCGCATTCGCCGCTACCTGCCCGAATCGGGCCAGGCCGCCTACTGGGAGGAGTTCCCCGTCGAGCTCGGTGAGCACCGCTCGGTGCTCGACGGCATCCTGCAGGCCAAGGACCGCCACGACGGGTCGATCGGCATCCGCTGCTCGTGCCGCGCCGCCATCTGCGGCTCCTGCGGCGTGCGCATCAACGGCCGCCCGGGCCTCGCGTGCCACATGCACCTCGGCGAGGCCGCCGAGCACGCGCGCGACGGCGTCATCACGGTCGAGCCGATGGGCAACATGCCGGTGATCAAGGACCTGATCACGGACATGGACGCGGTCCACTGGAAGAAGATCCGCCGCGTCACCCCCTGGCTGCTGCCCGACGGCGACCCGCCCGAGCGCGAGTACATCGTCCCCAAGGAGTCGATGGTCGACGTCACGCAGACCATGGCCTGCATCCAGTGCGGCGCCTGCGTGTCCGACTGCCTCTCGATGGAGGTCGACCCGGAGTTCATCGGCCCGGCCGCGCTGGCCAAGGCGTACCGCTTCGTGGGCGACCCGCGCGACGGCCAGCAGTTCGAGCGCCTCAAGGACCTCTCGGAGGACCCGCACGGCATCTACGACTGCACGCACTGCTTCAACTGCATCGAGGCGTGTCCCAAGGGCGTCGCCCCGATGTCCCAGATCATGCGGCTGCGGCGGATCGCCGGCGCCGATCACCACATCGAGGACCGCAACAACGGCCACCGCCACGAGCAGGCCTTCGTCTCCCTGGTCCGCCAGGGCGGCCTGCTGCACGAGGCCGAGCTGCTGCCGCGGTCCTACGGCGGCGACAGCTGGTTCGGCAAGTTCCACCCGAAGGCCGGCGCGGAGCTGCTCGACTCGGTCCCCGTGATCGCCAAGGCGATCCTGCGCCGCAAGGTGACCCCGGTCGCGGCCCTCAAGCCGCACAAGATCACCGACCACAAGAACCTGCACCGGATCTTCGACACGATCGAGGCGCGCGAGAAGCGTGTGGAGCTCAACCTCTACATCACGCAGCCCGACGACGAGGTCCCGGACAACAGTGACCAGGGTGAGACGGAGAGCCAGGGCGCCTCCGGGTCCTCCTCGCCCGAGAGGAGCCCGAACACATGATCGCGAAGCATCAGGAAGAGTCGCCGAAGGCGAGGATCTCGTGAAGGTCGCGTACTGGCCCGGCTGCGTGAGCCGCGGCTTCACCCCCGAGCTGCACGGCTCGATGGAGCTGGTCGCCCCGCTGCTCGACATCGAGCTGGTCGAGCTCGACCGCGCGTCGTGCTGCGGCGCCGGCGTGCTCGCCGAGCACAACCAGGAGCTGGCCGACACCCTCAACGCCCGCACGTTCGCCCTCGCCCAGCAGGTCGATGGCGCGGACATGATGATGAACATCTGCTCGACCTGCCAGGGCGCGCAGAACGAGTGCCAGCAGCGCCTGGACGCCAACGCCGAGTACCGCGAGCTCGTCAACACCACGCTCGAGCCCGAGGGGCTGCACTACGAGAAGGGCATCACCAACAAGCACCTGCTGTGGCTGATGGTCGAGGAGATCGGCCTGGACGCCATCAAGGCGAAGGTCAAGCGGCCGTTGACCGACCTGCGCGTCGGCCCCTTCTACGGGTGCTACATCGTGCGCCCCTCCGAGCGCGTCGGCATCACCGACGAACAACCCCGTGACACGTATCTTGCACAGCTGATCGAGGCCCTCGGCGGCACCGTCGTCGACTACGCCGGGTCGCACAAGTGCTGCGGCTTCCCGATCATCACGATGAACAAGGAGGCGTCCCTCAAGCAGGCCGCGCGCCACCTCGGCGACGCGATCGACGCGGACGCCGACTGCCTCGTCACGCCGTGCCCGCTGTGCCACCTGAACCTCGATCTGCAGCAGCCGCTGGCGGAACGCTACGGCGGCCGCGACCTCGGGTTGCCGGTCCTCCACCTTCCCCAGATGGTCGGCCTCGCCTTCGGTCTGGACCCCAAGGAGCTCGGCTTCAACAAGCACGTGGTCAAGCCCACCTCGGTCATCGACTGGTCGACCTCCGTGGTCGCCGGCGTGGGCGAGGGCGGCTGGTAGCAGCGATCGTCACGAGGTCACCGCTATGACAGGCGAGGCGTTAGGTGGCCTTGATGCGGGAACTACTGGTCTGTGCAGGCGGTATGGACCACCAAGCCCGTGGCGGCGAACGTCGGGCGGTTGCGTCGCAGCGTGCGTGAGTACGCGCGCGGCGCGGGCTACGGCGACGAGCTCGTCGCGGACCTGACCCTGGCGGTCTCGGAGATCGTCGCGAACGCCGTCATGCACGCCTACCGGGACGGCAGCGACGGCACCATCATCGTCGCCGCCGAGACCTTCGAGGACGGCGGCATGCACGTCCGCATCGTCGACGACGGCATCGGCCTCAGCCCGCGAACCGACTCGCCGGGGGCCGGCCTCGGCCTGGTCATCGCCGGCAACGTCGCCGATCGCCTCGAGATCGACCGTCCCGAGCGAGGCGGCACCGAAGTCCGCCTCACCTTCGCCGCCGCGGCGTAGCGCCGCGCGGCGCAGCGCCAACACTGGCAAGCTCCCGAGAATGGAGACCCGCCTGCTGATCGGTGGTGAACTGGTGGCCGGCGACGGCACCGAGCTCACCGTGGAGAACCCCTTCGACGAGTCGACGGTCGCGATGGTCGGGAGCGCGTCGACCGAGCAGGTGTCCGCCGCCGTGGCTGCGGCCGGCGAGGCGTCGGGTCCATGGGGCGCCCTGCCGACCGCCGAGCGGGCCGAGCTCCTGCACGAGATCGCCGACCGGCTGGTGGCCCGCACGGAGGAGCTGGCCGAGCTGATGACCCACGAGGGCGGCAAGCCGCTGCTCGAGAACCGCGACGAGGTCGGCTGGACCGCGTCCGCCTTCCACTTCTACGCCGAGCTGGCCCGGGCCGAGCAGGGCCGGGTGATCCCGCCGGTGGAGGCATCGCAGCTCGCGCTCGTGCTCAAGGAGCCACTCGGCGTCGTCGGCTGCATCGTGCCCTGGAACTACCCGCTGCTGCTGCTGGCGTGGAAGCTCGCGCCGGCGCTGGCCGCGGGCAACGCGGTGGTGTGCAAGCCGTCCGAGCTGACGCCGCTGTCGACGCTCGCGCTGGCCTCGGCGGTCGACCACCTGCCGGCGGGCGTCGTCAACCTGATCGCGGGAGCGGGGGACGTCGGGGCGGCGATCGTGGACGATCCGGGGGTGGACGGCATCGCCTTCACCGGCTCCGTGGCCACGGGCACGCGCATCAACGAGCGCGCCGCCGCCCGGACCGCGCGGGTCAACCTCGAGATGGGCGGCAAGGACGCCTTCATCGTCTGCGCCGACGTGGCCGACCAGATCGAGATCGCCGCCCGCGGCGGCGCCTGGGCCGCCTTCCTCAACGCCGGTCAGGTCTGCACGTCGGCCGAGCGCTTCTACGTCGACAAGCGCGTCTACGACGACTTCCTCGATGCGTTCGTCCATCACACCGAGACCCTCCGGCTCGGCGACCCGATGGACGCGACGACCGACATCGGCCCGATGGCGAGCGCCGTCCAGCGCGACAAGGTCCGCGCGCAGCTCGACGGGGCGGTCTCGGCGGGCGCGACACTGGTCACGGGGGGCGACGCGAGCGACCGCGGCTACTTCCTCTCCCCCGCCGTCGTCACCGGCGCCGCGGCGGAGACCGACCTGCTGCGGGAGGAGACCTTCGGGCCGGTCGCTCCGATCGTGCCGGTCGACTCGCTCGACGAGGCGATCGCGCTCGCCAACGGCATCCAGTTCGGCCTCGGCGCCAACGTCTACACCCGCGACCTGGAGACCGCGATCCGCTGCGCGCGCGAGCTCAAGGCCGGCACCGTATGGATCAACGACCCGCTCACCGACAACGACGCCGGCCCGTTCGGCGGCTTCAAGTCGAGCGGCCTCGGGCGGGAGCTGGGCCGCGAGGGCCTCGAGGCCTTCCAGGAGACCAAGCACGTCCACATCGAGACGAAGCTCGAGGTGAAGGACTGGTGGTACCCGTACTAGGTCCCTCCCGGCCGGACGCCACTTAAAGAGAACGAGCGCCCCGCCAGGCGCTCGTTCGGTTCCGGTGTTACGTACCCCAGTCCGTCCCCGGAAACTTGGTGGCCTGCAAACGGCGGCCGAAGTTCGTAGGGCGCATGATCGTCCCCGGGCGCCGTCTTGGCTTCCCCTCCGGGGGACGAACTGCGGGTGAGGTTGCAGGGTGATTTGCGGGTGAGGAGGGGGTGAGATGTAGGGTGAGTTCGTGATCACCCTGCTGCTCGGGGAGTTCCCCGACCTCATCGCCTACGGCCTGCGCGCGCTGCTGCGCGACGACGAGCGCTGCGAGGTGCTCGCCCTCGACGTGCCCTGGGACGGCCTCGAGACGGCCATCGCGGAGACCGAGCCCGACGTGGTCATGGTCGACTTCGGCGCCCTGCGGTCCCCGATCCAGGTCCACCAGCTGCACGAGGCGCAGCCGGAGACCCACATCGTGATCATGGTCGACCGGGTGTCCCCGCAGGAGTGCAGCCAGCTGCTGGCCTTCGGCGCCACCGCGATCCTCACGCGCGAGACGCAGAAGCGCGACCTGCTCACCGCCGTCCACCTGGCCAGCCGCGGGATGCACGTCCTCCCCGGTTCGGGCGGCGCGATCCAGGAGGAGCGCTACGGGCCGGATCTGCTCACGGAGCGCGAGGCCGACGTCCTCGACCTCCTCCAGCAGAACCTCTCCAACGCCGAGATCGCGCAGAAGCTCACCGTGGGCGTGGAGACCGTGCGCACCCACGCGCGCAACATCTACCGCAAGCTCGGCGTCACCTCCCGCCGCGATCTCGCCGGGACCCCGTACACGCGGTCCCGCTAGACAAGCTCGGCCCAATCGGCATCCTGTGAGGCATGGCGAGACATCCCCTGCCCCAGCTCGACGGTGGGCTCTTCCTCACCGACGCCGGCCTCGAGACCGATCTGATCTTCCATCACGGCGCCGCCCTTCCGCTGTTCGCCGCCTTCCCGCTGCTCGGCGAAGCCGACGGGACCGCGCTGCTGCATGACTACTACGCGCAGTTCGCCGAGCTGGCCCGCGCGCGCGGGACCGGGTTGGTGCTCGAGACGCCGACCTGGCGGGCCAGCGCGCGCTGGGCGAGCGAGCTCGGCTACTCGGCCGAGCAGCTCGCCGACCACAACCGCCGGGCGGTCGCATTACTGAAGGCGATCCGGGACGAGCTGGGGGTGCCGCTCGTGATCTCGGGCAACCTCGGTCCACAGGACGATGGCTACAGCCCGGCGACCATCCTGACCGCGGAGGACGCCGAGCGCTACCACGCCGACCAGATCGCGACCTTCGCGGCCACGGACGCGGACCTGGTCACGGCACTCACGCTCACCTACGCCGACGAGGCCATCGGCATCGCTCGCGCGGCGACCGCAGCCGGCATCCCCGTCGTGATCTCCTTCACCGTCGAAACGGATGGGCGGCTGCCCAGCGGCCAGGGTCTCGGCGACGCCATCGTGGAGGTCGACACCGCCACGGACGGCGCGCCCGCCTACTACATGGTCAACTGCGCGCATCCGACGCATTTCGCGGGCGCGATCACCGGCGACGAGCCGTGGGTCGGGCGGATCCGGGGCCTGCGCGCGAACGCGTCGACGTGCAGTCACGCCGAGCTCGATGCGGCAACGGAGCTCGACGAGGGCGACCCCGCCGACCTGGCCGCGCGCTACGTCGCGCTGCGGGCGAAGCTCCCGCGGCTCACCGTCCTGGGCGGGTGCTGCGGCACCGACCTACGCCACGTCGAGCACATCGCCGATGCCTGGCTGGCTGCGACGGGTGCGCGCGCCTAGAAGTCGGGCTCGACCCAGTCGGGGAAGACGTCGGGCAGCCCCTCGCTGACGCGCTCGCCGAACACCGCGTCCCGCTTCTCGAGGAACGACTCGACCCCCTCGCGGGCGTCGGCGGAGGCGCCGCGGGAACGGATCGCGCGGGAGTCGGCGCGGTGGGCCTCCATCGGATGGCTGAAGGTCAGCCCGCGCCACATCAGGCGGCGGGTCAGCGCCACGGACACCGGGGCGGCGTGGTGCCGAGCAGGGGACGCGGCCTGCGTCCAGGCGTTCACCGGCGCCGACTGACGACGGCCGGTGAGTCCGAAGCGTGCGCCAGCACGTGAGTGGGCTCGCCGGGTGGCGTCAGGCGGTGATCGGTGAGCGCCTGGCGACGCCGTCGGCGACGGCCAGCTCGACCTCGGGCACTACGCCGGAGCGCCGACGAGCCCGCGCTGCACGAGCACCTCGGCAAGCTGGACCGCGTTGGTGGCGGCGCCTTTGTACAGGTTGTCGCTCACCACCCACAGGTTGATCGCCTTCGGGTGCGACGGGTCGCGGCGGAGGCGGCCGACGAAGACCTCGTCGCGCCCGGCGGCAGCGCGGGCGGTCGGGTAGCCGTGGGTCGCCGGGTCGTCGACCACGACGCAGCCCGGGAAGGCGCGGATGGCCTCACGCGCGTCCTCCACCGAGAGATCGTCGCGCGTCTGCAGGTTGACGCTCAGCGAGTGCGAGTACGGGACCGGAACGCGCGCGCAGGTGACGGAGATCGCGATGTCCTGGTCGCCCAGGATCTTGCGCGTCTCGAACATCATCTTGCGCTCCTCGTCGGTGTAGTCGTCTCCCTCGGCGAAGTTGCCGGCGCCGCCGAGGACGTTCCAGGCGATCGGATGGGGATAGACCTCGGGTGCGGGCGGCTCGGCGCCGTCGAGCAGCGCGCGGGTCTGCGCCTCGAGCTCCGCGACGGCCTTGACGCCGGTGCCGGACACGCACTGGTAGGTGGAGACGATCAGGCGCTCGATACCGGCGGCGTCGTGGAGCGCCTTGGCGGGCAGCATCAGCTCCATCGTCGAGCAGTTCGGGTTGGCGATGATGCCGCTGTGCGCGTCCATCGCCTCCGGGTTGACCTCGGCGACGACGAGCGGGACGCCGTCCTGCTGGCGGAAGGCGCTCGAGTTGTCGACCACGATCGCGCCGCCGTCGACGAACTTCTGCGCCCACGCGCGCGAGGTGGTCGCGCCCGCCGAGAAGATGGCGATGTCGAAGCCCTGGACGGTCTCGTCCGTCAGCGGCTGGATGGTCCCGAAGCCCTCGAGCTCCCTGCCCGCCGAGCGCTCGGAGGCGAAGGGGACGATCGCGTCGGCGGGGAAGTCGCGCTCGCGCAGCTTGGCGAGCATGACGGTCCCGACGGCACCGGTGGCGCCCACGACGGCGACCCTCATGCGGCCGCGCTCCCGAACGGGTGCTCCGCCTTGACATCCTCGGTCCCGAGGCCGAAGGCCTCGTGCAGCGCGCGGACCGCCTCGGGCAGCCGGTTCGCGTGCACGACGCACGAGATCTTGATGGGCGACGTCGCGATCATCTCGATGTTGATGCCGCGACCGCCGAGCGTCGCGAAGACCTTGGCGGCGACACCCGGGTGGGTGCGCATGCCGGCGCCGATGATCGAGACCTTCCCCATCTCGGGGTCGTCCTGAGAGGAGATCCCGAGCTCGGAGACGATCGGGTCCAGCGCGGCGTGGGCGGCGCGCAGGTCGGCGCGCGGGACCGTGAAGCTCATGTCGGCCGCGGCGCCGTCGGAAACCGGCTCGTTCTGGATGATCATGTCGACGTTGACGTTGTGCTCGGCCAGCGCGGTGAAGATGCGCCCGGCGACGCCCGGCGTGTCCGGCACGCCGAGGAGCGTGACGCGGGCCTCGTCGGTGGAATGGGTGACGGCGGTGATCAGCGGGTGTTCCATGGTCTCCTCTTCGCCGACGACGAACGTACCGGGCTCGTCGCTGTAGCTCGCGCGGCAGTGGATGCGCACGCCGTGGGTGCGCGCGTACTCGACGCTGCGCAGCTGCAGCACGCCGGCCCCGGACGCCGCCATCTCGAGCATCTCCTCGAACTGGACGACGGGCAGCTTGCGCGCGTTCGGGACCACGCGCGGGTCGGCGCTGTAGACGCCGGCGACGTCGGTGTAGATCTCGCAGACGTCGGCGCCGACGGCGGCGGCGAGGGCCACGGCGGTGGTGTCGGAGCCTCCGCGCCCGAGGGTCGTAACGTCCTTGGCGGTGCTCACGCCCTGGAAGCCAGCGACCAGGACGATGTTGTCGTTCGCCAAAGCTTCATGAATGCGGTCGGCCCGGACGTCCACAATGCGGGCCTTCGTATGGGACGTGTCCGTGACGATGCCGGCCTGGGAGCCGGTCAGGGAGATCGCGCGATGACCGAGGTCGTTGATCGCCATCGCGCAGAGCGCGCAGCTCATCCGCTCGCCGGTGGACAGCAGCATGTCCATCTCGCGGGGATCGGGGGTGGGCGAGACCTCCTCGGCCATGGCGATCAGCTCGTCGGTGGTCTTGCCGCGGGCGCTCAGGACGCCGACGACCCGCTGGCCGGCCTCGCGCGCGCGGACCATGCGCGCGGCGGCGCGCTTGATGCGCTCTGCGTCGGCGACGGAGGTGCCGCCGAACTTCATGACCACGGTGCCCGGCATCGGTGGGCGATTCTAGGGTTGCTGGCCTTCGCGCTGGCCGGGTGCGGCGG
This sequence comes from uncultured Solirubrobacteraceae bacterium, assembly GCA_963740765.1. Classification (GTDB taxonomy): domain Bacteria; phylum Actinomycetota; class Thermoleophilia; order Solirubrobacterales; family Solirubrobacteraceae; genus DATLGB01. The sequence goes on from CAVUFN010000016.1 coordinate 348,304, forward strand.
TGACGGCAACCCGTCGCTCGGCCGCGCCACCGCGACGCCGACCGCCAAGGCGACGGCGTCGGCCACCCCTTCGCCGGAGACGGTCGCGACTCCCACGCCCCGGCCGCGCCGCGCCGGGCCGCCGGCGCCGGCGCGGTTCCGCCGCTCGGCGCAGAAGCTGGGCCTGCCGCAGCGGATCGCGCAGCTGATGGTGGTCGGCTTCCCGGGCGTCGACCTGTCCTCCCCCGTGTTCGGAGAGCTGGCCGGGCACGGCTGGGGCGGGATCATCGTCGGGCCCGACAACGCCTTCGACGTCACCGGCGTCGGGCTGTTCGCCGGCGAGGCGCAGGCGGTCGCCGCGAACGCGGGCAACGTGGCGCCGCTCGTGGCCGCCTTCGACGACGGGCGCCCGCCCAAGCTGGGTTCGAGCCGGGCGACGGCCAAAGCCACGGCCCGGGCCGCCGCCGCGGCCGCGAAGGCGCAGGGCGTCACGCTGACGACGGCGCCGTCGATCGACGTCGGGCTCGGTGCCGACGCGGCCCAGATCGCCCGCATCGCACCGGGCGCCGTCGCCGGCTGGGTCGGCGGCGGCATCGCCTCCGCCCCGTCGCACTTCCCCGGCCAGGGCACGGTCACCCAGGATCCGCTCGACGGCCCCGCCAACGTCGGCGGCTCGGCGCGCCAGCTCGCCCGGCGCGACCTGAAGCCGTTCCGCACGGCGCTGCGGCACGCGCCCGCCGTCACCGTCTCCTCCGCCGCCTTCCTCGCCTACGACCCCGTCACGCCCGCGGCGCTGACGCCCGGAGTGGTACGCGGACTGCTGCGCTCGCAGCTGCGCTTCCGCGGCGTGGCGCTGTCCGACGACATCACCGGGCTCTCCGTCGCCACCGGCGAGCCGCCGCAGCGCGTCGCGGTGGACGCCGTCCGCACCGGCATCGACCTGCTCTACGTCCCGGACGCCTCGCAGCGCAACCGGGTCTTCCAGGCGCTGTTGCGGGCGGCGAAGAGCAAGCGCCTCCCCCGTAGCCGCGTGCTCGACGCCGTCGCGCGTGTGCTCTCCATGAAGCACGACCTCAAGCAGTGATCCGCATCCTCACCGGCGTGGCCTTCGTGATCGGCGGCCTGCCGAAGTTCGTCGCCTACGGATGGGAGCTCGACGCCTTCGAGCGCTTCGGCCTGCCCGCCGCGCCCGTCTGGGTGATCGCCGCGGGCGTGATCGAGATCGCCGGCGGCATCCTGCTGCTGCGCGACCGGTGGGTCGCCCCGACCGCGGCGCTGCTCGCCGTCACGATGGCGGTGGCGATCGGCGTCAGCGGGATCAAGGAGGGCGACGTCATCCCGTCCCTGACCGTCGCGCCGCTCCTGCTGGCCGCCTGCCTCTACCTGATCTGGAACACGCGCCGCGCGTGGCCGTCCAGGAACGCGGCGTCGTCGGTCGCGTAGCCCTCGCGGGCCTTGGCCGGGGCGATCATCGGCCAGTTGGTGCCGAACATGACCTTGTGGCTCGGGCTCTCGAGGTAGCGCAGCAGCTCGGGCGGGTAGCGCTTGCCGGTGTAGGCCGAGGTGTCGATCCAGACGTTCTCGTGCTTGCGGCAGACCGCGATCATCTCCTCGGTCCACGGGTAGCCGATGTGGCCGCCGACGATCGTCAGCTCGGGGAAGTCGATCGCGACCTGGTCGATGTACGGGATCGGGCGGCCGACCTCGCTGGGCTTGAGCGGGCCGGTGTGGCCGACCTGGGTGCAGAACGGGACGCCGAGCTCGACGCAGGCGGCGTAGAGCGGGTAGAAGCGGCGGTCGGTGGGCGGGACCTCCCACAGCCACGGCAGCAGGCGCAGCCCGCGGAAGCCCTGCTCGACGCGGGCGCGCAGCTCGCGGACAGCGTCCATCGGCCGGCTCAGGTCGACGGAGGCGAGGCCGACGAAGCGGTCGGGGTGCGCCTCGACGTGGGCGGCGACCTCGTCGTTGGAGATCAGCGCGCCGTTGGGCCCGTGCCAGGCGCTCAACACGGCGACGTCGACGCCGCCGGCGTCCATCGCCTCCAGCGTCGTCTCGATCCCGATCTCCGGGATCGCACCGCCGCCCCAGCGGAACAGGGAGGCCAGCCACGGCTCCTGCAGGAAGCGCGGCGTCGGATGCTGCGCCCAGGCGTCGATCATCAGATGGCCGGCTTCGCGAGAACCGTGGTCTCAGGGGTGGTGATGGCCGAGCCGGACGTGGCCGGCCGGCGAAGGCCGTGCTGGTGGCCCGGGCGAGCCGGCCGGGCGCGTCCGGCGAAGCGCCAGCGCCGCGCCTGAGGCCGCGGGGTCGCGAGGCCGGCCATCAGATGCTGCGGCGACCCGCGAGCGCCTTGCCGAGCGTGACCTCGTCCGCGTACTCGAGGTCGGCGCCGACCGGGAGCCCGGACGCGAGCCGCGTGACGCTGACCTCGCGGTCGCGCAGCGCGTCGGCGATGTAGAGCGCGGTCGCCTCGCCCGTCGTGGTCGGGTTGGTGGCGATCACGACCTCGGTGACACTGCCGTCCACGCGACGGAAGAGCTCGGCGAGCTTGAGGTCCTCGGGCTCGATGCCGTCGATCGGGCTGAGCGCGCCGCCGAGGACGTGGTAGCGGCCGCGGTACTCGCTCGTGCGCTCGATCGGGACGACGTCGCCCGGCTCCTCGACGACGCAGATCGTCTCCGTGTCGCGGCGGGTGTCGGCGCAGATCGCGCACACCGGTCCCTCGGCGAGGTTGAAGCACGTCTCGCACAGGCCGATGCGCTCCTTGACCTCGCGGATCGCGTCGGCGAGGCCGAAGGCGTCCTCCTCGGAGGCGCGGAGCAGGTGGAAGGCGAGGCGCTGGGCGGTGCGGCCGCCGATGCCCGGGAGCTTGGACAGCTCGGTCACCAGCCGCTGGATCGACGCGGGGTACAAGCCGGCTTACCGCTTGCGCTTCGCGGCCCGGCGGGCGGCACGGTTCGCGCCACCGCCGCCGGCGGGCATCCCGCCGGGCAGGCCGCCCCCACCGCCGCCGCCCGGGCCACCGAGGCCGAGGCCCGCGAGCGCCTCCATCGGGTCGAAGCCGGCGGTGTCCCCCATCGCCTTCTCGCGCAGTTGGTCGGCCTGGCGCATCGCCTCGTTGACGGCGGCCAGGACCATGTCCTGCAGCATCTCGACGTCCTCGGGATCGACCGCGTCGGGATCGATGATCAGGGACTCGAGCTGACCCTCCCCCGTGGCGACGACCTTGACCATCCCGCCGCCGGCGCTCGTCTCGATCTTCTCCTCGGCGAGCTTGGCCTGCGCGGAGGCCATGTCCTCCTGCAGCTTCTGCGCCTGCTCGAGCATCTTGTTCAGGTTGGGCGGCATGCTCATGGCGTGGGTCCTGGCTCCTCTTCGGTGGCGTCGAACTCGTGCATCATCCGGTCGACGAGGTCGTGCTCGGACATCGACAGCGGCTCGTCGCCGTCGCCCTCGAGCTCGTCGTCGGAGCGCAGCTCGTAGCGGACGGCGAGCGCGCGACCGGTGACGGCGCGGACGGCGGCGGCGACGGCCTCGCGGTTGGCGGGCTTGTCGGCGTGGCGGAACATCAGCATCGCCGACTCGCTGAAGGCGACCGAGAGGCGCCCGTCCTCGACGCCGAGCGGGACCGTCTCCCCCATCATCGCCTTGAGGCTGCCCTCGAGCTGCTCGAGGACGGCCGGCCACAGGTCGCGCAGGTCGTCCGAGGCGCCGACGGGCGCGACGGCGACCGCCACGGCGGGCACGGACGGCTCGGCCGTCTCGGCGGGCGGCGTCTCCACCTCGACGGCGGCGACGATCGCGGGCCCGGCGTTGGGGGTCTCGATCGTGGTGACGGCGGGCTGGGAGGCCGGCTTGGCGAACAGCTGGCCGGCGGCGGTCTGTGGCTGGTCCGGGGTCCTGGCGACCGGAGCAGAGACGGACCCACCCACCCCCCCGCGCTCGAGCCGCTCGAGCCGGGCGAGCAGTGCCTTCTGGCTCGCGTCGCGTGCGGGATCGGCGGCCTTGACGAGCGCGAGCTCGAGCTGGGTGCGCGCGTCGGCGCCGTCCTTCATCGCCCGCAGGCCGTCCGCGAGCAGGTCGAGCAGGTGGGTGACGGTGGCCGGCGGCACGCGGCGGGCCTGTTCGGCGAGGCGCTCGTCGGCGTCCGCGGTGAGCTTGAGCTCCTCGGGGACCGTCTGCAGCGTCTGCACGACCATCAGGCCGCGCAGGTGGGCCTCGAGGTCGGCGAAGAACCGCGAGACGTCGCGGCCGGACTCCGAGAGCCGGGCGGCGGCGCGCAGCGCGGCGGCGGCGTCGGCCTGGGCGACCGCGTCGACCGTGCCGAACAGCAGCTCGGCGTCGGCGGCGCCGAGCACCGCGAGGACGTCCTCCAGCGTGATCGCGGTCCCGCTGTAGGAGACGAGCTGCTCGAGCGTCCCGAGGGCGTCCCGGAAGGAGCCGGTGGCCGAGCGGGCGATCAGCGCCAGTGCCTCGTCGGGCGCCTGGATGCCCTCGGACGCGGCGACGCGCTTGAGCACGGTGAGGATCTGCTGGAGCGTCGGCCGGCCGAAGTCGAAGCGGTGGCAGCGGTCGGCGACGGTCGGCAGGACCTTCTGGATCTCCGTGGTGGCGAGCACGAAGATCGTGTGCGGCGGCGGCTCCTCGAGCGTCTTGAGGAACGCGTTCCACGCCGCCGTGGTCAGCATGTGCGCCTCGTCGAGGATGTAGACCTTGAACTTGCCGCTGACGGGTGCGTAGGCCACGCGCTCGCGCAGCTCGCGGATGTCGTCGACCGAGTTGTTGGAGGCGGCGTCCATCTCGATGACGTCGAGGCTCGTCGCGTTGGCGATCGACACGCACGCCTCGCAGGTCCCGTCGGGCGTCGTCGTCGGCCCGTGGACGCAGTTCAGGCTGGCGGCGAGGATCTTCGCCATCGACGTCTTGCCCGTCCCCCGGCTCCCCACGAACAGGTAGGCGTGATGGACCTTGTCCTGCTCGATGGCGTTGCTGAGCGTGCGGACCACGTGCTCCTGGCCGACCACGTCGGCGAAGGTGCGCGGGCGGTGGCGGCGGTACAGCGAGGCCATTCGGGTTCGAGTCTATGTGCGTGTGAAGCGGACCGTGCACCCCCCGTCGAAGCCGGTCCTCCGGTCGCATTCACCTCGCCTGGCTCCAGCACGGGTAACCCCGATGCGCCTGTCGGTGACCGCTTAAGGCTGCTTCCTTCCGGACCTGACCTGGTTCACGGGCCGACACCGCTCGGGACCCGGCCATCGACACCTCGCTCGGCGCGCTGACCCGGAGGGCACGAGCCCCTCGAGAGGGAATTCGGCCCCGCTAGAGCGGATTGCGGGATGAAAGGGTCCGCTACTCCCCCGCCTAGCACGGTCCGTCAGGGATGATAGGCCGATGACTGACGTGGCGCTGCCGGAGGGGTTCGCGTGCGGGCACTGGACGGACGCGGACGCCCGGACCGGGTGCACGGTCGTGCTGGCGCCACCGGGCGCGGTCGGGTCGGGCGAGGTGCGCGGCGGCGGGCCGGGGACGCGCGAGTCCGACCTGCTGTCGCCGTGGACCTCGACGGCCGGACCGGAGGCGGTCGTCCTCACGGGCGGGAGCGCACTGGGCCTGGCGTCGGCCGAGGGCGTCGTCGGCTTCCTCCGCGACGCCGGTCGCGGCCATCCGACCCCGGCGGGCCGGGTCCCGCTGGTCAGCGCGGCGGTCGTCTACGACCTGATGGTGGGCTCGCCCGTGGCGCCCGATGCGGCCGCGGGCCGGGCCGCAGCGGAGTCGGCGAGCGCGATCGTGGCGCGGGGGCCGGTGGGCGCCGGGACGGGCGCGACCGTCGGGAAGCTGCTCGGGCCGGACGCGACGTCGCGCGGCGGCGTCGGCGCGGCGACGCTGCGCGCGGGGGACGCAACGGTCACGGCGATCGCGGTCGCCAACGCGATCGGGGACGTGCTCGCCGCCGACGGGACGATCCTGGCCGGCGCCCGCCGCGACGGCGGCCTCGCGCGCGCCACGGACCTGATCGCGGACGGCCTGGTGATCCCGCGCTTCGAGGAACGCGCCAACACCACGCTCGCGTGCGTGTGCACGGACGCGCGCCTGACCAAACTGGAGGCGTTCTCCGTCGCCCGCGCCGCCACCGCCGGCGTCACCCGCGCCGTTTCCCCCTCGGCGACGGCCTACGACGGGGACATGACGTTCGTGCTCGCCTCCGGCACCGTCGACGTCGACCTCCTGGCCGTGTCCGTGATCGCCGCCGAGGCCGTCGCCGCCGCCATCCGCGATGCGGTGAGCTGACCGCTCCGCGTGCTGCCGCGTACGCGTCGCCCCGGCCCAGGCCGCGCACCACGGAGCGCCGGGTATCGTTCCCGTCCGCCAGGGCGCGTAGCTCAGTGGGAGAGCGCTCGCTTCACACGCGAGAGGTCGCAGGTTCGAAACCCGCCGCGCCCATATAAATCATCCCCGTCCTGACCTCCGATGCAGTGGCGGCGGCGATCCGCGGCCGTGACCTCTTGACAGCGCGCCGCCGCCGGAGAAGACTCCCGGCCGTCTGGGTCATCGGGCAGGGGAGAGCATCATGCGTCGCACCATCGCTGTCGTCGCCTTCGTGTTCACCGCGTTGCTGCTGGCGAGCCCGCCCGCCGACGCGCGCGGTTCGCGCGCGGTGGACCAGGCGGTCAAGCGCCTGCGCACCGCCGTCAAGAAGACCCCGGCCGGGCGCCCCAAGAACCTGCGGCTGGTCAGGGGCGCCGCCAAGGACTTCCGCCGCCGCCGCGCGTGCCGCGGGCTCGCCAAGGTCGCCCGGTTGCGTACCTCGACCCGCATCAGCGCGGCCATCGGCCGGCTGGAGAAGGCGGTAGCGAAGTCCAAGCGCGCCCGCGCCTGCCAGGCCAAGACGAAAGCCGTTGAGGCCACGGCGACCGAGGTGCAGGGCGGCGGCTTCCCGGCTTTGCCCGGGCCGCTCCCCGGCGTGGACGAGAACGAGCAGGGCGAGGAGCTGCCGCCCCTGCCCAAGGGTCCGTTCCGCCCCGGCGCCGAGACCGGCCCCCCGGTGGACGCCGGTGCCGGCGCCGCGGCGGTGACCGACAACGTGTCCGTCTTCGACAAGACCGACCTTGGCGTCAACAACTGGGGCGGCAAAGTCCAGGACCCGAGTGTCGCCAGCGCCGGCAACGTCGTTCTCGTCTCCGTCAACCGCCAGCTCGGCTACTCGACCGATGGCGGCAACACCTTCACCTACCTCGACCCGACGACGCTGTGGGCCAGCAAGGACGGCGGCATCTGCTGCGACCAGGTCCTGCACTACGCCCCGTCGGTCGACCGCTTCTTCTGGTTGCTCCAGTACAACTGCAGCCCGGGCTGCACTGACAGCTCGACGTCGGAGAACCGGTATCGCCTCGCGCTCGCCAGCCCGAGCCAGGTCGTCACCAGCGGCGCGACCGCCTGGAAGTACTTCGACTTCACCTCCAAGACGTTCGACGAGGCGAAGCAGTGGATGGACTATCCCGACATGGCCATCGGGAAGCGGTCGCTGTACTTCACCTTCAACTTCCCGCGCAAGGGCGCCGCAGCCTGGGTCCGGGTCAGGACGTCCGACCTGGTCAACCTCAACTCGGTCGGCTTCCGGTACTACAAGAAGACCGGCGACTACGTGCTGCGGACCGTTCAGAACTCGCGCTACCGCGGCTACATCGCCCGGCGCAAGGACAACTCGGACTTCGAGGTCACCCACTGGGACGACGATTCGACCTACGTCTATCACCACAACGTCGCCTTCCCGACCCCGCCGACCGAGAACTGCAGCGAGAGCGGGCCGGACGGTGTCAACTTCCTGGCCGAGTTCGAGTGCGGCGGCTTCAGCCAGCGCATCAGCGGCGCAGCCCGGCAGTCCAACGGCGACCTCTGGCTGGGCTGGACGGCCGGTAAGCGGATCGACGGCAAGGACTCGAACCTCTTCCCGCACTCGCACATCCAGCTGCTGACGGTGTCCCCCTCGACGTTCGGCGTCACCCGCAACCGCGCGATCTGGAACCCGGACTACGCCTGGGCGTATCCAGGGCTGACCGCCAGCGCCGGCGGCGAGGTCGCCATGACCTACTTCACCGGCGGCGGCACCGCCAAGTGGTTCAACCTCGGCGTCGGCTTCGTCACCAACAAGGAGTCCTTCATCCGCGTGGCCACCGGTGCCAAGGACAAGGCGCGCGTCGGCGACTACCTGACCGTCCGCCCGGCGGCGCCGAGCACCCAGCGCTTCTCCGCCGGTGGCTACGTGCTCGACGCCTCCGGCAACTTCCATCCGTGGTGGGCCCTGTTCGGGCGCAGCTCCGACGCCCCGCCGCCGGCACCGACCCCGTCCCCCTCGCCGTCGCCCTCACCGTCGCCGTCGCCATCGCCGTCGCCCTCCCCCTCGCCGACACCGGGGGCCGCCGACCTGATCGTGAGCGACCTGACCTCGAACTCGGTGACCGTCAAGAACCAGGGCATTGGTCCGGCCGGGCCGTTCAGCGTGACGGTCGTCGACAGCGCACAGAAGGCGATCACGCTGGAGGTCCCGAAAGGCCTCGCCGCCGGCGCGAGCACGACGCTTGCGTACGACTGCGCCGCGTTGCTGCGGTCCCGTATCGCCACCGCCGACTCGGGCGGGACGGTCGCGGAATCGGACGAGGGCAACAACAACCGCGAGGGCGTCTTCGCCTGCAGCTGATCCCACCGATGCGCGGCTCGGGCGTACTCCGCGACGGCCCGGCGGCAACGCGGCGCTTATCAAGCGAACCGGGGCAGAGAGCGGCGACACCGAACTCAGATTGCGACCCTCCGCGCCCGCCGTCTTGAGATCTTCGTTCTCGTCGGCCATGGTCTCCGTACTCGCCGCGGGTGGTGAAGGTGACGCACCGCCGACGCGTGTCCTCCCGCCTGCGGGCTGCGGCCGGCCGCAAGCCTGAGTCATGCGCGTTGGTGGATGAGCTCCGTGTGGCGTTGCTGAAGTTGGGCGCTGGGAGTGATGCCGAGCTCGTCGCGCAGCAGGCAGCGCAGTCGTTCGTACAGAAGCAGTGCTTCGGCGACGTTGCCCTGAGCGTCGAGCGCGTCCATCAGCGTGCTGTAGCCGCTCTCGTGAAAGGGCCACGAGGCGACGAGGGCACGTCCTGCGCGCTCGGCTGCGGCAAGCTCGCCGCCACCCAGCCCAAGACCGGTCGCCGCGACGCATTCCAGCGCGCGCATGCGGATGCTCTCGAGCTCGCGGCGCTCTTCTTCGATCCAGGGGGCGTCGTGTCCGGGCAGCAGGCCTCGGGTGGCGGTATGCAGCGCCGCGCGCGACGGCCCCCAGGCATCGGTCCAGTGCGCGCTGGCGACTGCGGACTCCGCACGGTGGACCGCCTCTGCTGCTGCCTCGAAGTCGACGAATGTTTCACCCGGCAGAGTGAGGTGCGGCTCGGACTTGCCGATGAGCAGGTCGGAGCCGAGTGACCGCCGCAGTTTCGAGAGGAGCGCGCTGAGTGCAGCGTCGGCAGCGCGCGGCGCGCCAGCCGGCCAGAGCAGAGCGGTCAGCTGATCGCGGCTGACCGCCCGGTCTCGCCGCAGCACCAAGAGAACCAGCAGCTCGCGGCCCTGCCTGCCGGGCAACCCCCGATCGCGACGCTCACCGTCGATGAGAACGGCGATGTGTCCGCACACCTGGATGTGAACGACCGACGCCAAGGTTTCGCCAACCTAATGCCAACGGGCGATCCTCACAATCGCGGGTGATGGGATCAACTAGCGATCGGAGGAAGTTGTGAGCAAGGTCGTCAACTGCGAGTGCGGACAGAAGGTGCAAGCCGAGGGTGAGGATGACCTCGTCGCCAAGGTCGAGGCGCACGTCGCGAGTGACCATCCCGAGCTAGTCGGAAAACTCACCCGCGCTGACATCGTCGCGATGTCCGAAGAGACCTAAACGAAGAGAACATCCCGCCTGAATCGACCCCTTACCGATGCTCGTCAGAAATGGGTCGGTCAGGGACCTCAGGGCGCTCAGGGTCCGGTTGGGTCTCCGGTAAAGACGGAGCGAACGGCTCGCCGGACACGCCGACGCACGTGCTCGACAAGATCGCGCCGGTCCCGGCTCACGATGGATGCCGACACGCTGGACGGGCTTGACTCATCGGTGACCGGATCCCTCCTCATGCGCCCTGAGCGACAAGCATCCGCGACACGCGCCCGGCGGCTGAATACGCGAGCAAATTCGCCCACGTAGCGGACGAAACCCAGCCGCGCCCATCATCAGCCCCGAACCGCACCGCACCCTGCGAAAAGCGTTGAGAAGGCATCTGGACGGCATGGCGACGGCCAGCTTGCTAGGGGTTGATCGCGGAGCCCACAAGTAGCTCGTTTTCCGTCGGAGGGGTCTTCGGTGCGACCACCCGGCGATGGGCCTCCACGTCGAAGCCGGCCGCGCGGATGGACGACAGCGTGTCGCGGGTCGGGTTGCAGCCGCGGCCCATCACCCGGTAGATCGGCCGCGCCATCGTCTGCAGCCGCGCCTTCCCCGCGCTCTCGGCGCGCACGTGCTCGAGGAAGAACAACCGGCCGCCCGGCTTCAGGACTCGTCGGATCTCCGTCAGGGCAGCCGGCACGTCGGGCACCGTGCACAGCACCATCGTGCAGACGGCGCTGTCGAAACTGGCGTCCGGGAAGCCGAGGCAGGCGGCGTGGGCGTCGACCAGCTCCGCCTCCAGGCCGCTTTCGCGCAGCTTGGCCTGGACCCGGGTCCGCATGTTCGCGTCGGGCTCGGTGAGCACCAGCCGGGTCACGGCGGGCGGATAGTGGCGCAGGTTCAGACCGGTACCGGCGCCGATCTCGACCGTTGGCCCGCTCGTCCCGGCCAACAGGTCGCGCCGGAGCGCCGCCAGCCCGGCTTCCTCCGGGCCCGCGTTGAGCTTGTCGTAGACCGCAGCGAACGCCCGCGAAGGAAACTGGAGGGTCGGCATCCGCGCAGCTTCCCACGTCTCGCGCGATGAGCGCCAGCCCTACGCCACCTGAACACTGCCGGTCTAGTTTGTCGGAAAATGGGACGTCACCTGCTCATCACGCTGCTGCTCGCCGCTGTTCTCCTGGCCGTGCCTTCCGCCGCCGGGGCGGAGACGCCGTTCGGCCTGACCTGCGTCGCCGATGACGACGCCGGCAACGGTGGCGTGCGGGTCTGCCAGGGGTCGACCGCCACGCGGGTGCTGTCCTACGACAACACCCCGCTTGACGTCAACGTCGTGCTCCCGGCAACGGGTGACGCGGGCCTTCCTCTGATCACCATCATGCACGGCTACGGCGGGGACAAGCAGGCTCCCCTCGCGACCTCGGGCGACGCGGCGCAGCTCGGCAGCATGGTCAGTTTCGCCAAGCGCGGCTACGCCGTCCTCAGCTTCGCCGCGCGAGGCTTCAAGGAGTCGTGCGGGACGGCCTCGTCGCGGGCTCAGGCCGCCGCACTGGGAGCCGACGCGTTCGCCGCCTGCCAGAAGGGTTGGGTCCACCTGGACGACATGCGCTTCGAGGCCCGCGACGCGCAGACGCTGATGGGCAAACTGGTCGATCAGGGCATCGTCGATCCGATGCGCCTGGGCGTGGCCGGCGTCTCCTACGGCGGGATCACGAGCACGCAGCTCGCCGCGCTGAACGACCGGATGTGGGAGTTCCCGGCCGGGGGCGACCCCGATGCGGCGGCGCTGGTGCCCTTCACGAGCCCGAACGGCGTCGCCATGCGCATCGCAGCGGCCGGCCCGTCGATCCCCGGCTCGGACCTCGCCTACGCGCTGGTGCCCAACGGCCGAACGACGGACTTCCAGATCATCGACCGCAAGGACGACATCGCGCCGGTCGGCGTCCCGAAGCTGTCGTACGTGAGCGGCTTCTACGGGACGGGCGACACCACGGGAGGCGGTTACTACGCACCGGCCGGCGCGGACAAGGATGCCGACATCACGAACTGGTACGGCCGTATCGCGGGCGGCGATCCCTTCGACGAGCCCGTCGCCCAGGGCATCGTCGACGAGATCAACCGCTGGCATTCCGGCTACGCGCTCTTCGCGGCCGACGCGCCGCCGGCGCGAGCGCCCGCGCCCACGCTCTTCGGCAATGGCTTCACCGATGACCTCTTCCCGGTCGACGAGGCAACCCGCTTCTACAACCGCGCGCGGTTCGAGTTCCCGCAGACCCCGGTCTCCCTGTTCTTCTTCGACTACGGCCACGCGCGCGGGCAGAACAAGCCCGCGGACCTCAGCCGGCTGCGCGCCGCGTACGCCGCGTGGTTCGACCACTACGTCAAGGGCGACGCTCCGCCCCCACCGCAAGGAGTGACGGCGCTGACGCAGACCTGCCCGAAGGACGCCCCGTCAGGCGGCCCCTACACCGCCGCCACGTGGGATTCGCTGCATCCGGGCGAGGTGCGTCAGGTCTTCGCACCAAGCGTGACGTTCGACTCCACGGGCGGTGACCCGAGCATCAGCCAGAAGGTGGACCCGATCGCCGGCGGCGGTGCGTGCGCGACCACGGACGCCGCCGACCAGCCCGCGCCGGCCGCCGCCACCTACCGGCTCGGCAAGGTCGACCACACCTACACGCTCGCCGGCGCTCCGACCGTGATCGCCAAGATCACCAAGCAGGACGCCGGCAACGCCCAGATCGCCGCCCGGCTCTGGGACGTCGACGAGAAGGGCAGCAGCCAGACGCTCGTGGCCCGGACGCTCTACCGGCCCGCGGGGGCCGGCGGCTTCGAGGTCTTCCAGCTCCACGCCAACGGATACGCGTTCGCTTCGGGGCACACGGCGAAACTCGAACTGCTCGGCGCGGACGCGCCCTACGGGCGCGCGCCCAATGGAGCGTTCTCCATCACGGTGAGCGAGCTCGAGCTGCGGCTCCCAGTCAACGACGCGGCGGATTGCACCGAGGTGCTCTCACACGCCCCGCCCTTCGCGGCCGGCAAGCCCCTTGCGCCCGACGTGGCGCCCAACGGCACGCCGCCGTGTGGAGGAGTGGCCCCGGGTGCGCCCGTCGTCACCGGCGCCGGAGGCCCGATCCCCACGCAGACGAGCGTTGGCGCGGGCGGCAGCCACGGCTCGGTCAACGGACAGGCCGTCGATGCCCAGGGGGCGCCGATCGCCACCGCCGAGCGGGCGCGGCCGCGTGCGGTCCGACATCGCCTGTCGTGCCGTCGCCGCGCCGGACGCCGCGTCATCTGCCGCGATCACGGACGGGTGGTCCCTCCCCGGGGGACCGGCACACGGCTGGCCTGCGCGTCTCACGGAACGGTGCGGGTGCGCTTCTTCCGCCAGTCGCGCAAGCACCACCGCCGGCGGGCCACCCGCCGGGTGCGGCTGAGCGGCCACTGCACGTTCCGGACACGAGCACGCTTCCGCGTTCGCGGACACCGCGTGGCGGCGAGGGTGAGGTTCACGGGCAACGACATGTTGCGGGGCCGGTCGGCCCGGAAGCGCACGTCCCGCCTGCACTGAACCTTGCTCGCCCCCGCGGGCCGGCCCGCCGACCGCGAGCGGTCGCAGGTTCGAAACCCGCCGCACCCATCGACGTCCACGAATCCGTTGCCAGGGTGCGACAAGTGACGCCTCGTTGTATCCGGCCGGATACATTCAGACCGTGCGCCGACTCAAGCTCTCGGCGGTCCTGTCGCTCGCACTCTTCGCATGCCTTCCTGCGAGCGGGGAGGCGGCAGAGTTGCAGGCCGGGGCGGGGCGCTCCGACCTCACCCCGCCGACCGGCTTTGCCACGATGGGCTACGTGCGGTCCGACGCTGTCGCCCGCGGCGTCCACACCCGGCTGCTGGCGCGGACGATCGTCCTGCGCCGCGGGGCGACGAAGATCGCGCTCGTCACCACCGATCTCGGTTTCACGCCCGGGGGCCTCGTGGCCGACGTCGCAGCCGCGCTCGAAGACCGCGGCTTCAGTGATCGCGATCTCGTCGTGTCCGCCTCGCACACCCACTCGGGCCCGGCCGGGTTCTCGAATTTCGGCGCGGACAACTTCGTGGCCCCGACGACCGGGACTCCGACGCAGTTCTCCGTTTCCACCGACCCGCAGCTCTACGGCTTCCTGGTCGATCGCGTAGCGCTGTCGATCGCGCGCGCGGACGACGACCTCGGCCCGGCACGTGCCGGCTGGGGACGGACGCGGCTGCTCGGCGTGACCGACAACCGCAGCATCGAGGCGCACCTCGCCGACCACAGCCTGGACCTCCCCCCTGGAGGCGGTGACCCCGCACTCGACCCCGGCGGCTACGCCCACACGATCGACCCCGAGGTCGACGTGCTACGCGTCGACCGCGTCCGCAGGGGCCGGGCCATCCCCCTTGGCGCCTGGATGAACTTCGCCGATCACGGGACGGTCAATCCGTACACGTTCGGCGTCTACAACGGCGACCACACGGCCTCCGCCAGCCGTGTCTTCGAACGCCGCGTGCGCCGCATCGGGCGGGTTCCGCGTGGCCTCGAGGTCGTCGGCGCCTACGGCAACGCGGACGCGGGCGACATGACCGCCGGGCTGCGCGGCCGCGGTCCCGCCTTCGCCGAGCAGGTCGGCACAGCGGAGGCGCGCGCGATGCTGAGGGCCTGGCGGCGCGCCGGCCGGCACACGGAGCGCTCGCCGAGCCTGGACGTGCGCTGGACGCGCCGGTGCTTCTGCGGCCGCACCGTCGACGGCGCTCCCGTCGACGAAAAGCCGATCGTCGGGCTCCCGTTCCTCACCGGTTCCGAGGAGAACCGCGGGCCGCTGTTCGACGTCGACGGCGTCAGCCACGAGGGCGACCGTCTGCCGGTCGGCCTCGGACCCCAGGGGCGCAAGATCCAGACGATCCGACCGCCCGTAGGCGACTTCGCGCCGGCCTATCCGCTGTCGGTCATCCGCGTGGGTGATGGCGCCCTGGCGACGGTCCCAGGTGAGATGACGGCCGAGCTGGGCCGCCGCACCCGCGCGGCGGTGCTCGCCGCCCTGCGCCCCGCCGGCGTCAAGGGCGTCGCGCTGGCCGGCTACGCCAATGAGTATCTGCACTACTTCACGACGCCCGAGGAGTACGACCAGCAGCACTACGAGGGCGGATCGACTCTCTACGGTCGCGCGAGCGGCGCGCTCATCAGCAGCGATCTCGCCCGGCTGGCGGCCAACCTCGCGGGTGGGGAGACGGCGCCGGAACCGGTCGCCTTCGATCCGCGCAACGGCGTCACCGCCGACAAGACGCCCTACGGGTTCGGGGCTGAGGCCGCGGTCATCACCGCCCAACCGGGCAGGGTCGCGGCGCGCCTGGAGCGCGCGCGCATGGCCTGGCAGGGCGGTGAGCGCGGACTCGATCGTCCCCTCGACCGCTCGTTCGTGACCGTCCAGCGAAGGGGAGCCAGGCGCTGGCGCACCGTCACCAACGACCTCGGCCTGCAGATCCTGTGGCGGGTCGGCGATGACGGCGTCTACACGGCCGAGTGGCAGATCCCCCTCGCCCAGCGGCACGGGCGCTATCGCTTCGTCGTCACCGCCAACCGTTACCGCCTCGCCTCCCGGCCCTTCCGGGTGCGGCCGTCGCGTGCGCTGCGCCTCGAGCCGCTCGGCTCCGGGCGAGTCCGGATCGCGTATCCCGAGATCGATCCGAGCGTCGATCTCAACCATCGGCCCCGCTTCGCCTCGGGCGGGGTGATCCGTGCACGCGCGCCGGGCGCGCGCATGGTGCAGGTCCGCCGCCGCCGGGGGACGATCTTCTCGCTACCCCCCGGGGCCACCGTCCGCGCGGGTGCCGCCCGCGACCGGTTCGGCAACCGGTCCGCGGTTGCGTTCGCAGCGCGCTGACCGGCGGATCCGCGGGGGACCGGCTTCAACACGCGCGTCACGGCGACGGCGCTCGCGGCCCCGCGGTCGGGGCCGACCCCTCTCGCGTGTCGCTCCGGCTCACCGGCGTCAGCGGAGCGCAGCCGGCGAGTCCACGCCCGGGCTGGCTGGGGGTTGATCGAGACAGCGCGGTGCGGGACACTCGTACCCGTGACCACTTCCGAGGCGCTCGTCGCCGGAGCCTGGGTGGACGCGATCGTCGCACTGGACGTCGACAAGGCCGCCGCGCTCCTTCATCCCGAGATCGACTTCCGGGCGATGACGCCCAACCGCGTGTGGGAGGCCGAGGGCGCAACGGGCGTGGAGGCGATCCTGCGCGAGTGGTTCGAGGATCCCGACGAGGACGTGCACCGGATCGAGACGACGGAAGCGGTGGCGATCGAGGACACCCTCCGCGTCGGGTGGCTCGTGCACATCAGCGATGCCGATGGCCCGCACGTCTTCGAGCAGCAGGCATACCTCCGGGAACGGGAGGGTCGGATCGTGTGGATGCGGGTGATGTGCAGCGGGTGGATCCCACTGCGGCCCTCCGCCGCGTAGGCGCTCAGCCACCCGTTCTGGCTAGGCGCGGCTGATCAGTCGTGGCGGCGGGACCGTCAGCGGCTGCGCGCCCGCGACCGGATCGAGCGCCGCGAAGATGTTGCGGAGGTTCATCAGCAGGGCGCCGGCCACCGGCCAGAACCCGCTCGGCAGGTTGGCCACCTCGAGGTCCGCAGCGCACGCGTCGAGATCGGCGCTCGCACGTTGCAGCGCCTCGCGGTCGGCCGCGCAGATCGCGGCGCCCCCGCCGTCGGCGAGCGCGACCCACGCATCCCGGAAGCCCGTCGGCCAGGCGGCGGGCGCGACGGCCGCCAGGCGGATCGATCGCACCATGCTCCGCGTCTCGGCCACGGCCTGCTCGAGCCGCTCGAGCACGCCGTCGAAGGTGTCCGTGGCGCGCATGCGCGAGCGGGCCGAGAGCCTCGGGTTCAACCGGCCGCTCTCGTGCGCCTGCCCGAGGACGCTCCACGCGTGGGAGACGTCGCCGTCGAGTCCGTCGACGCGCTCGACCCAGGCGTCGACGTCCGCGCTCGTCACACCGTTTCGCAGGTCGGCCGCGATCCGCTGCAGCAGCGCGCCGATGCCGTCGTCGATGGCGTCGATGCGGTGCGCGGCGGCCCGGTCACGCAGCGGCGGCCACACCAGCAGGTTGACCAGCAGGCCGACGGCGACGCCGATGCCCGTGTCGAACAGGCGGTCGACGAGCATGCTGCCGTCGTCGCTGTAGCCGGTCGTCAGCACGACGAGCGCCGTCGCGGCCGCGGTGGTCGCCTCCGACCGCTGGCCGCGGACGGACCCGGCCAGGAGCCCGAAGAGCACCGCCAGGCCGAGGGAGACGGCGCCCAGTCCGAAGACGCTGCCCGCCGCGAACGCCAGCAGGACGCCCAGGACCGCGGCGCCGACCTGCTCCGCGCCGCGCTTGAGCGTTCCGAAGACGGTCGCGTGGACGGTGAGCAGCGCGGCCCAGGGGGCGAGGAACGTCTGTGAGACGTCGAAGACGCGCACCGCCAGGGTCCAGGCGACCACCACGGCGACCGTGGTCTTGACCAGCTGCAGGCCGTGGGTCCACACAAGCGGATCGCGCAGCCGTTTCGAGCCACCGGCGTCCATGACGGTGGTGGTGTGCTACCCGATTACTGCGGCTCCACCGGCGCGGCCGAGACGATCTGGGGCGTGTCCCCGCCGCGGTCCTCCCACCGGGAGTTGATCGTCAGGGACGCCTCGTCGCCTGTGTAGGTGATCAGCGCCGTGGCGTGGTCGTCGGCGATCACCAGCGAGTCGACCGCTGCCGTGCGCACCGGCTGCGGCAACATCTGCGCGATGGCGGGCAGCTGCGGGTGGAGCTCCTCGATGAGGTCGGCCTGGACGTGTGCCGCGTCCATCGGGTCGCACACCGCCTGAGCGTGAGCCTCGACCACTTCTCGAAGGGTTGCCTCGTCCATTGTCCGGCCTTCTTCCATTCGTGCTGCGGGCCAGGAGCATCTCACGTTCACGCGGCTACGGGGCGAGGCGGCGCAGGCGCGCGAGCGCCTTCTGCTCGACCTTCGCCGCGTTCTTGGGCTTGATACCGGCCCCGCGGGCCGCGACCGTGCGGCTGACGGTCTTGCCGGACAGGCCGGCGCGGGCGGTCAGGTACGTCGACCAGGCCTTCGGCAGCTCGGGCAGGTGGGCCTTGAGCCGCTTGACGGTGGCGACGAGGCCCTGAGGCTGCGCCGGCACCGGGACGCCGCCGCCGCTGGCCGCGAAGGACGCGCCGATTTCGAGCCGGGAGACGATCTGGGTCACGAGCGGCGGCGGTGACGAGGTGGCGGACGCGATCGGGCCGGGCGACGCGCTCGGGGCCGGGCTGGCCGAGGCTGCCGGCGACGGCGACGGGCTCGCCGAGGGCTCCGGGGACGGCGAGGCGGTCGGCTCGGGCGAGGGCGTGGAGGTCGGCTCGGGCGACGGCTCCGGCGTGGGGGTCTCCGTCGGCGCCGGCGTCGGCGTCGCCACCGGCTCGGGCGACGGGATCGGCGGCGTGGGCTCGGGGGACGGGGTGGCGGTCGGCTCGGGGGACGGGGTGGCGGTCGGCTCGGGGGACGGGGTGGCGGTCGGCTCGGGGGACGGGGTGGCGGTCGGCTCCTCCGGCGGGGCGGAGTCGGCCCGCGCCACGAGGCCCGCGGTGAGGTCGCTGAGGATGAAGTACGAGCCGCATCCCGTCCGCGGTCCGTAGCTGTCGCAGCTCGTCTCGACCATCGTGTACTTGAGGTAGCGAGCGGTGACGGGCGCGGCGAGCCGGTACTTCTGCGCGCTGCCCTCGCGGTCCGGGTTGGTGCCCTCGGCGACGGTGCTCCACGTCGCCCCGTCGTCGCTGACCTCGAAGCGGTAGCCGTGCGGGTTGCGGCGGTCGCCGTCGGCGAACATGTTCACGATCAGCGTGTCGAACGTGCGCGCCGCGCCGAAGTCGAGCGTCACGTACTCGTTCGCGTTGGTCCCCGTCGTCCAGGAGGTCGCCTGGTTGCCATCGCTGACGCGGCCGAGTCCGGTGCGGGTCGCCCAGGTCCCCTTCGAGGAGGAGTCGACGGGCGTCATCGGCAGCGGCGTCCACCTAGCGGGCGCGGGCAGCACGCCCTGCGCTCCGAGCTGGCTGCCGTAGGCGTCGCCCAGGTCCTCGCCCGCCGTCGCCCCGTCGCGCTGGTCGTCGGTCGCGAGCGTGCCGTTCGCCTCCCAACCGAGTTGCGACCGGAACGTGGCCCAGTCGGTGACGGGCGCGGGCGTGGTGTTCCACCCCTCCTTGTAGATCGCTGCGGGCCGCGCGCCCGCGCGCACGTACAGGTTGTGATCGAGGTGGACGTCGGGACCGCGCAGGCTCGGGATGTCGCGGACGAAGGAGAGGCCGCCGCCGCGGATCACGTTGTCGGAGGCGTCGAGGTGGTCCATCGGCTCGTCGCTGCTGCCAAGCCAGATCCCGGTCTCCGTGCTGTTGGTGACGGTGTTGTGCCAGAAGCGCGACAGGTGCGCGTCCCCGAGCATCCAGTACTCCAGGACCGTCGGGTAGGAGACGTGCTTGGCGACGAGGCCGACCTGGTTGTCGTCGAGCTCGTTGTTGGCGACGTAGGCGCCCGTCGTCGTGTTGAGGCTGATCCCGTTGTGGGCGAGGAAGACGCGGTTGGAGGTGATCGTGTCGTCGAGGCTCTGCCAGTCGCGGATGCCGTCCTTGCGGACGAGGTAGACGGCGTTGCGATCGACGATCGCCTGCTTGGTCTGGACGAGCCAGATGCCCCGCGACTCCGATCCCGGCCCGATCGAGTGCACCACGTTGTCGGCGATGACGTTGCCCTGCCCGCGGTTGATCTGGATGCCGGCGCTCGAATTGACCACCCGGGAGCCGACGTCGTGGACGACGTTGCCGCGCACCACGCTGGTGATGCCGTAGAGGTAGATGCCGGCGTCGGTCTGGCCGCGGATCTCGAACCCGTCCACGGTCACGCCGGTGACGCCGCGGATGTCGAAGCCGAACCGCCGCGTCCCCTCGCCGTCGATCACCGGATGTGCGCCGGGGGCGGCGCGGAAAGCGACGCCGTCGGCCCGGTTGTTGGCCGTCACCGTCTCTCTGTAGATGCCGTCGCGCACCTCGATCGAGTCGTTGCGGTTGACGAGCGCGACCGCGCGGGAGATGGTCCGGACTGGCGCCGTGTCCGTCCCCGTCGCGGCGTCGTCCCCCGACTCGCCGTCCACGACGACCGTGGCCGCGGAGGCGCTCGCGCACGCGATCAGCAGGCTCGCGCAGGCGAGCGAGAACAGGGTGAGGATGCGCTGGGGGATCGCAGGGGCCATACGGGGAGCGAGGGGGCGGGACGGATGGCCTCGGCGGTGGCCGTCACGAAGGCCATCGGCCGGGACGGCACAGGACCGGACCCGACCGGCGCTGAGCCGTACAGATGTCCGAGCGGAGCGCTGTTCAGGGTTCGCGCATGCTCCGCCCGCTTCTCGCCTCCTTGCTGCGCACGTCTGCTGAACCTGGGTCGCACCCGTCGCCCAAGTGATTTAGCGTTCGCAGCATGACCCTCCTGAGGATTGCCGTCGCAGCGGTCGGCGTGCTGCTCGCACTGGACGTCGATGCGCGCGCGGGCACCGTCTCCTACAGCCAGCCCTTCATCACGTTCACCGGCGACGCGGGCGTGAACACCGTGACGGTGACCCGCTCGTCGCCGACCGTGGTGACGTTCCGGGACACGACGGGCAGCACGACGGTCGACGCGGACGCCACAGGGGTCTGCACCCAGGCGAGCGACACGGTCACCTGCACCTTCGGAAGCTCGCCCTTCGTCACCGCGACCGGCGGTGCCAACGACGACGAGCTCACCGCCGCGGGCCCGGGCGGCGACGTGACGCTCCTCGGCGGACCCGATTCCGACGTGCTGACCGGCGGGCCGGGCGACGACGAGCTCAACGGCGGCCTCGGGGACGACGACCTCGACGGCGGGGGCGGCAACGACTCGCTCGACGGTGGCGGGCCGAGCACGGGCGGGTCGACGGGCTCCGACGGCGACGACATCCTCGACGGCGGCGCGGGCGAGGACCTCGTCGGGATGTACGGGGCGGACATCGTGCGCGACACCGGGCCGGTCACGACCGACCTGAGCGATCCCTCGGCGACGAAGGACACGCTCGACCTGCACTACATCACCGCCGGCGCGGAGGTCAGCGTCAACGCCGGCAGCGCCGACGACGGGGAGGTCGGAACGCTCGGCGGCGACGTCCAACTCGGCTTCGAGGTCCTCCTCGGCACGGAGGCGGCCGACGTACTCACCGGCAGCGAGGCCGTCGAGGACCTGCGCGGCTACGGCGGCGAGGACGAGATCGACGGGCTTGGCGGTGTCGACGAGTACAGCGGCGGGCTCGAGAACGACACCCTCACCACCAGGGACGGGCTGGCGGAGGACCAGATCTACTGCGAAGGTGGCACGGACACGGTGACCGCGGACGCCAGCGACACGGTGGACGCGAGCTGCGAGACCACCGTGGTCCCGACGCCGAGCCCGAGCCCGGAGCCGTCGGCCAGCCCGAGCCCGGAGCCGTCCGCAAGCGCGAGCCCCTCACCCGCCCCGGGTGCCTCGACGAGCCCGGGCCCCGGGCCGGCGGTCGTCCCGAGCTTCCCGTTCCCGATCACCGCGACCGCGGAGACGACCCGGACCTCGACGGTGCCCGACGTCGTCGACAAGCCGGTGCAGAAGGCCCGCGGCGCACTGGACGCCGCCATCCCGAACGTCGACGTCGTGATCAACTTCAGTCGCCGCTGCAAGAGCAAGCAGACCCTGGACGTGCTCAAGCAGAACCCGCTCGCGGGCGCCACGGTGAAGACCTCGGAGAACGCCGTGCAGCGCGTCGCCCTCGACGTCTGCGACGGCGGCAAGGACTTCCTCGGCGAATGCGCGCGCAGGAAGCTCGCCAAGGACGTCAACGCGCTCCCCGACGGCGTCGAGGCCGGCCTCGGCACCGAACTGCTGCTGCGACTGGCCGATTGCAAGGCCGACGTCGACGTCAAGCTGACCAAGAAGCCGGTGCAGCCGAAGGTGTCCTTCGACACGCTCAAGCGCAAGGGTGGCAAGGGCGTGATCGAGTCGACGCTGCGCTGCTCGCGCAGCTCCAACGACTTCGCGGTCGCGCTCGGGGAGGGCCAGCAGGTCGGCAACGCGGGCGACGTGGCCTTCACCTTCGCCGAGCAGGGGGGCGAGTGGCGGCTGCCGACCACCAGCGGCGGCCTCAAGACCGTCGTCGACCTGCAGGTCATCGGCCGCGCCGGAGAGCTGCCGGGTGCCGAGGTCTACGTGGACGCCGACGACGTCAAGCCGGGTCGCGTCGACCCCGGTCAGGTGTTCCGGACCGACGAGGGCGGTCACGTGGCCCTGAAGCTCACGCCGACCCGACCGGGCACGATCAGGCTGTGCGTCCTACGACGGGTCGGTGAGGAGGGCGTGGCGACCTGGGCCGCCGAGATCAAGGTGGTCAACGTCAAGGCGGGCACGATCTGGAAGACGATCCTCGGCCGCAACATCGAGGTGACCGAGACCGGCCGGGGCCGGCTGGTGAACGAGCCGTCCCAGCGCGCCACCGGCCTGGCCGGGCTCATCGAGTACATCGTCTCGCTGTTCGGCAACTCGTCGCGCACGGTGGCTGCGCAGGCGTCCGGCGATGGCTCGGTCCGCTTCAAGGCGCGCGAGGTGTTCCGGACCGGCGAGCTCGGCGTCATGCAGGTGACGATGAACGGCAAGCTGGCCGGCAACCCCGTGCCGCCCGAGCTGCAGGCCGCGCCGTGCGTGGTGCGCGTGGGGAGCACCGTCGCCGGGGTGCAGTGCCCGACGCTCGTCATCAAGGGCAAGCACGCGCTCCTCGGCGGATCCGCGAACGGGAAGCCGCTGGCGGCGTTCGGCCATGGCAACGTCTTCCAGAAGCTGGTCGGCAACGATGGTTCGACGCTGGTCGGCAACGATGGTTCGACGCTGGTCGGCAACGACGGTTCGACGCTGGTCGGCAACGACGGTTCGACGCTGGTCGGCAACGACGGTTCGACGCTGGTCGGCAACGACGGGTCCACCCTGATCCCGCTTCCGGGCGGGAACGCGACCGCGCCGACCGGTCCCGACGCGCTGACGCTCGCGCGCGCACAGGCCGTGCTCGCGGGCGCGGCCCCGCTGATCAGCAACGACGGATCGACGCTCGTCGCCGCCGGGGGCTTGAACTAGCCGGGCGAAGGTCGGCTATCCGTCCACCGCAGTCGTCCGATCAGGGGGGTCGACCGATAAAGGAGAGGAAGCCCGGAGGCGCCCTGCCCGCGTCGCCGGGCTTCTTTTATCCCCCCGTGACGATCAGCGGCGCGACGCGCGAATCGCTTCGTTCTCGCGCCACTCGAGGTACGCGCGGAACAGCGCCAGCAGGATGGGCGCGAGGATGACCACGTTCATGATCGTGAAGACCACGACGAGGAGGATGATCTCGGAGAAGGTGATGCCGGCGAGGACCATGAGCGGCGCCAGCTTACCCTCTCCGGAGTGCCCACGACCGCTCAGGCACGCGCCAAGATCCGCGACCTGCTCGAGCAGCGCGACCCCGGCAAGACGATCTGCCCGTCGGATGCCGCCCGCGCGCTCGGGGGCGACGACGGCTTCCGGCCCCTGATGCCGCTCGTCCGGGACGCGGCGCGTGCGATGGTGGTCGACGGGGAGCTCGACGTCACCCAGGCGGGGGAGGTCGTCGACCTCGACACGGCGCGCGGCCCGATCCGTCTGCGGCTGCGATGACGAGCGCGCCGCCCGGGAGCCGCGCGCGGCTCACGGCCAGCTGACCCCGTCGAGCCCGAGCCAGCCGCTCATCAGCTCCAGCTCGGCGCGCAGCGCGTCGGCGGTCTCCGCCGGCGCATGCTCCTCGTAGTGCACGGACTGGGCGCGCAGGACGCCCGCCCGGCGGTCGGACTTGAGGTCGACGCGGGCGACGAGACGGTCGCCGAGCAGGAACGGCAGCACGTAGTAGCCGTGCACGCGCTTCTCGGCTGGGACGTAGATCTCGATGCGGTAGCGGAAGCCGAACAGCCGCTCGGCGCGCGGGCGCTCCCACACCAGCGGGTCGAACGGGCCGACGAGCGCCGTGGCGTCCACGGCGCGCGGGACGCGCGCCTCGTGCCACAGGTATCCCGGCTTGGCCCAGCCCTCGACGCCGACCGGGAGCAGCCGCCCGTCCTCGACGAGCTCGGCGACCCGCGGCGCGGCGTCCCTGGGCCCGATCCGGAAGTAGTCGCGCAGGTCGGTCTCCGTCGCCACGCCGAGCGCGCGCCCCGCGAGGGCCAGCAGTTCGCGCTGCGCATCGGCCTCCGGCGGCGTCGGCGTATCTAAGACCGCGCGGGGCAGCACCTTCTCCGGCAGGTCGTACCAGCGCTCGAAGCGCCGGCGCCGCGCGCTGGTCACCCGTCCCGACCAGAACAGGAACTCGAGCGCACGCTTGGTGTCCGACCAGTCCCACCAGGGGCCCTTCCGGTGGGTGCCATCGTCGAAGGCCCGCGCAGGCAGCGGTCCCCGCTCGCGCAGTTCCTCGACGATCTCCTCCAGCAGCTCCGGCCGCTCGGTGGCGATCCGCTGCATGCCGCCCCACGCCTCGTGCGCTGCCCGCTCCATGCGCCAGCGCAGCAGCGGCTGCGTCGCGACCGGGATCAGCGAGGCCTCGTGGCCCCAGTACTCGAAGAGCCGTCGCGGTGCGTACCAGGCCAGCTTGTCCAGCGCTGCGCGGTCGTAGGGCCCGAGCCGCGCGAACAGCGGCAGGTAGTGCGCCCGCTCGAGCACGTTGACCGAGTCGATCTGGAGCAGCCCCAGCCGCTCGACGGCGGCGCTGATCGCGCGTGGCGAGGTGACCGCCCGCGGCCGGTCGAAGCCCTGCGCGGCCAGCGCGACCCGGCGCGCCTGCGCCGCGGACAGCTCAGTCCGGACGCGCTTCGTCACGCTCGAGCACGCCCAGCAACTCCGTCACGCGGCAGACGAGCAGGCGCTCCTCGTTGACGTCCACCCAGGCCCCCGCGCTCGCCGGGAACACGACGTGGTCACCGCGGACGACCGGCATGGCCACCCCGACCGATTCCCACCAGTCCAGCCCCGGCCCGACCGCGAGCACGATGCCGTGGTGCGGCGGCGGCTCGTGCGAGCCGGGTGGGACGAGCAAGCCGGACTGGCGGACCCGGTCCGGTTCCAGCTCCTTGATGACCACGCGGTCGAAGAGCGGGCGCAGCTGGTCAGGCATCGAGCGCCCGGAGCAGCGCCTGGGTGTCCTCGCGGCGCAGGTTGGCGGCGTCGGCGCGCGGCCACCAGCCTCGGATCTGCGACAGAACGGTCCAGCGGCGCGGCAGGATGACCTGCGGCGCGCGCCGCTCGATGCCGCGGACGATCCCCTCCCCCGCCTCGCTCGGCGGCAGCCGCTTGAGCAGCGGCCTGGGGATCCCGGCCATCATCTGGTCGCGCAGCGGATTGCGGTCCAGCGACTCGTGGACCATCTCCGTGTCGATGAAGCCGAAGTACGCGGTCGTGGCGCTCGCTCCGTGCTGGTGCAGCTCGGACCGCAGTCCGCGCCCGAGCTGCTCGACGCCGGCCTTCGCCATCGCGTACGGCAGGTTGCCGGAGCCGTTCGTGAACGCGTAGACGGAGGCGACGACGGCGACGTGACCGCCGCGAGCGGCGATCTGCGGCAGCGCGGCCCGCACCGTGCGCCACACGCCGAGCAGGTCGACCTCCAGCACGCGCTCGAACGTCGCCTCGTCCATCCGCAGCGCGGTGGAGGGCGGCGGGGCGATGCCGGCGTTGGCGACGACGACGTCGAGCCCGCCGAAGCGCTCGACGATCTCGGCGACCACCGCGTCCATGCGCGCGCGGTCGGTCACGTCGGCGCCGAGGCCCACGGCGCCGCCGCCCAGCGCCGCCGCCGCTGCGGTGACCCCGGCTTCGTCGATGTCGCACATGACGACCTGTGCGCCGCGCGCCTGCAGCGCGCGCGCGGTCTCGAGGCCGATGCCGCGCTGCGCGCCCGTGACGAGGGCGATGCGGCCGGAGAGCGTGTAAGACGGCATCGCCCGAACCTACTTCACGTAGAGGAAGCGGGGGATGGCCCGGAAGTCCAGCGACTGGGGCAGCAGGGAGCGGGGGTCGACGAACTGGGGGCTGTCGCGGTGGAAGCGGACCTCCGTGGTGGCGGGGCCGTCGCGGCGGCTGAGCAGCTCGAAGCCGAACGGCGCCGGGGGCGTCGGCGGCCGCCGGCGCCCCGTGCGGTAGGCGGCGACGGCGACGATGTCCTCGACGTCGTGCGGCTCTGTCCGGCCGACCCGATCGCGCAGGTACCACTGCAGCGGGCGCACGGCGTCCGTGCTGGCGACGACGATCGCGTTGGGCGGCACCCGCCGCGCGACCCCGCGCCAGTCCTCGCGCTGCAGCGAGCGGTCGGTGGCGGCGGTGATGGTGAACGCGGTGAAGAGCAGGACGAGCGCGACGCCCGCTGGGCGGGGCAGCCCGACGGCGACCACCGCCAGCAGAGGGACGAGCGTGGCGATCAGGTAGCGGTCGAGGACGTAGTCGGCGCCCACGACCGCGAGCAGCATCGGCAGCACGGCCGCGACGCCGGCCACCGCCAGCACGGCGGGCGCGCGACCGCGCGCGAGGACCGCGCCGGCGACAAGCGCCAGCACGGCGATCACGCCGAGGACGTCCACCGGCGTCCCGAACGCGCCGGTGGCGAAGTGCTTGCCCACGTCGGCGACGCGCGACGCGAGCGACGTGTCCGTGATCCAGTCCACGCGCGCGTCGGTCTGCGCGGCGAGCAGCGGTGCGAGGGCCAGCCCGCAGACCATCAGCGGGACCAGCTCGCGCCGGGCGCCGCGGCGCACCATCACGACCAACTGGGGCGCGATCAGGAAGATCGCGAAGTAGTGCACGAGCAGCGCGCCCGCGGCGGCGAATCCCCACGCCACGCGGCGGTCGCGCACCCAGAACAGCGTCATCAGCGTCGTGACGAACACCAGCAGCGCGTAGGGGCGGGCGTCCTGCGAGTACCAGACCAGCAGTGGCGAGGTGGCGACCAACCAGGCGGCGAGCGGGGCGGCCCGGGGCTTCAGCGCGCGCGCCAGCGCCCACGCCGCCGGCACCGTGGCCACCCCGAGGACGGCCGACAGCGCCCGCAGCCCGGCCTCCCCCAACCCGAACGCCTGCGACCACAGCCAGGCGAGCGCGAAGTAGCCGGGGGGCATGCCCTCGTAGTCGGCCAGGTAGCGCATGGCGCCGCCGAACGAGCGGTTGAGCTCGATCGCCGTCGACGCCTCGTCGCGCCAGAAGGACTGGTCGCCGAGCGTCGGGAACCGGAGCGCGATGGCCACGAGGACCGCCGCGCCGAGCGTCACCTTCGCGCGCGAGCCCACGCGATGAAGTTCTGGGTGCCGCGGATGCCGTCCTCCACGTCCTGGGAGTCCGGCAGGTCCGCGAACGCATCCTTGGCCGCCTGGGCGCGATCGCCGACCTTCTTGAGCAGCCCGGAGCGCGGGTTGCGGGCGACGGACCCGAGCGCGTCGAGGTAGTCGAACTCGGCCCCGAGCGCGGCCTCGAGCTCGTTCTCGTGCGGGATGTCCTGCTTGCGCGCCTGCCGGCGCCTGACCGCCTTGACCGCCTTCGCCTGGTCGCGGCTCGCGGCCCGGATCGCGGGCAGCAGCCTCGGCGCCTCGCGGCCGGGACGCAGCCGCTCGAGCCGGTCGGCCAGCGCGGCCTGGGACTTCGCCTGCGCCTTCAGCGCCGGCTCGAGCGCGGTCTTCGCCCCACCCGCCCCGTCGTCCTTCGTGCCCTCATCGACGATGCGAACGACGCCGTACGCGACGCCGAGCAGCGCAGCCAGAGCGAGGACCCGCAGGAACCAGCGCCGGAGTGCCCTCACGAAGCGCTTTCGACCTCGAGCTCCTCGTCGGCGAAGCGCTGGCGGATGACCTTCTTGTCGAACTTGCCGACCGACGTCTTCGGAACCTCGTCGATGAACGCCCACGAGTCGGGCAGCTGCCACTTGGCCATCTTGTCGGCGAGGTAGTCCTTGAGCTCGGACGCGGAGACCTCCTCCTTGGTCACGACGGTCGCCAGCGGGCGCTCGCCCCACTTCTCGTCCGGGATGCCGACGACCGCGGCCTCGGTCACCGCCGGGTGGCCCATGATCGCGTTCTCGAGCTCGACGCTGGAGATCCACTCGCCGCCGGACTTGATGACGTCCTTGGATCGGTCGGTGAGCGTCAGGAAGCCGTCGGGCGAGATGCGCCCGACGTCGCCCGTGCGCAGCCAGCCGTCGTCGAACTTCTCCTCGTCGTCGTCCAGGTGGTAAGCGCCGGTGATCCACGGTCCGCGGCACTGCAGCTCGCCGACCGCCTCGTCGTCCCACGGGCACACCGACCCGTCCTCGGCGATCAGCCGCGCCTCGACCCCGGCCATGAAGCGGCCCTGGCTGACGCGCTTGTCCCAGTCGTCCGAGCGGGCCACCGACCCCAGCGGCGACGTCTCCGTCATGCCCCAGGCGTGGATGATCTTGACGCCGTGGTCGTCCTGGAACGCGCGCATGAGCGACTCCGGGCAGGCCGATCCGCCGACGACGCACTCCTTCAGCGAGGAGATGTCGCCGCCGTCCTCGAGCAGTGGCAGCAGGCCCTGCCAGATGGTCGGGACGGCGCCCGCGAAGTCGGGCTTGGCCTCCTCGATCATCTTCAGCAGCGGCTCGGGCT
Source organism: uncultured Solirubrobacteraceae bacterium (assembly GCA_963740765.1). Taxonomy (GTDB): domain Bacteria; phylum Actinomycetota; class Thermoleophilia; order Solirubrobacterales; family Solirubrobacteraceae; genus DATLGB01. The sequence goes on from CAVUFN010000016.1 coordinate 376,916, forward strand.
GGAGGAAGCGCTCGGGCATGATCAGCGACGCGCCGACCAGCATCGCCGCGTACGGCAGCCCCCACGCCATCGCGTGGAACTGCGGCACGATGACCAGCACGTTGGACGACGGCGACAGCGCCATCGCGTCCCCCATGCACGCCGCCATCGAGTGCAGGACCATCGAGCGGTGGCTGTAGACGACGCCCTTCGGGTCGCCGGTCGTGCCGCTCGTGTAACACATGGCCGCGGCGTCGCGCTCGTCCACCTCGACCCACTCGAAGTCCTCGCTCGCATCGGCCAGCACGGCCTCGTAGGAGTGCACCTCGGCACCCTTGCCCTCCAGGGGCGAGAGGTCCGGGTCGTCGCCGGTGACGAGGACGTGCTCGACCGTCTCGAAGGTCTCCAGCACCTTGGACAGCGGCTCGACCAGCGACGGGTCGCAGATGACGATCTTGTCCTCGGCGTGGTTGGCGATGTAGGTGACCTGCTCGGGGAACAGGCGCACGTTGAGGGTGTGCAGGACGGCGCCCATGGCCGGCACCGCGAAGTAGGCCTCGAGGTGCTCCTGGTCGTTCCACATGTACGTGGCGACGCGCTGGTCGCCGTCGACGCCGAGCGAGCGCAGGGCGTTGGCGAGGCGCTTGGCGCGCAGCCCGACCTCGGCGTAGGTCGCGGAGCGGAACCCCTCCCCGGTCCAGGTCCTCACCGTGCTCGACCCGTGGGCCACCGTGCCGTGGTTGACCAGCCGGGCAATGGACAGCGGGGCGTCCTGCATCGTCGCGCGCATGCTCGGAGTATCCCCGAATCCGCGTTTCGCCTCAGGCGACTCGCAGGCTCGTCCCCTCGGGCGACGTCACATGGATGCGCATGGCTGCAGCCACGCCGCCACCCAGCACGAGCGTGTGGTCGTTGACCCGGACCGTCAGCGGACCGTCGAACGGCTGCTTGTCGAGCACCTCGATGGCGTCACCCGGCCGGACGCAGCGCTCGTCGAGCCAGCGCAGCATCGCCGGGTCGGAGTCCGACACGCGCACGAAGCGCCCCGACGTGCCCGGCTCGAGCGCCTGCAGCGGGACCCCGCGGCGTGCGTCCGGGACCTCGAGGTCAGCCGTTGGGATCGGGTCTCCGTGCGGGTCGGCGGTCGGGTGCCCGAGCTTCTCGGCGATCAGGTCCTCGAGTTCCTCGGAGATGACGTGCTCGAGCACCTCGGCCTCGGCGTGGACGCGGTCCCACGGCATGTCGAGGACCTCCGCGAGGAACAGCTCGATCAGGCGGTGGTGGCGGATGACCTCGAGCGCGATGCGGCGTCCGCTGGCGGTGAGCCGGACGCCGCGGTAGGGCTCGTGCTCGACGAGGCCGGCGCCGTCGAGCTTGCGCAGCATGCCGCTGACCGATCCCGGCGTCACGCCGAGCCGGTCCGCCAGCGCGGTGGTGGAGACGCCCCCGTCCCCCGCGCGCTCCTGCAGCGAGTAGATCGCCTTCGCGTAGTCCTCGATCGCCGCGCTGCTCACCGGTGGTTCGCCTCGAAGCGGGCCACTAGACCCCGATGAAGGTGTCGTAGAGCAGGAAGGCGTTGAGGCAGATGATGATCGAGGCCACGAGGGAGGCGACGATCGTCGTCCCGCGCTTGTTGACCAGCGCGCCCATCACATCCGCGCGCCGGGTGAGCATGATCATCGGCACCAGCGCGAACGGGATGCCGAAGGACAGGACCACCTGCGAGATGACGAGCACGTCGGTGAGGTTGACCCCGAGGGCGAGGACGATCAGGGACGGTGCCATCGTCAGGCCCCGGCGCAGGAACAGGGGGATGCGGCGCTGGATGAAGCCCTGCATGACGACCTGGCCGGCGTAGGTGCCGACGCTCGAACTCGACAGCCCCGATGCGAGCAGCGCGATGGCGAAGGCGAGCGCGGCGCCCGAGCCGAGCATCGCCTCGAAGCCCGCGTGCGCGCCCTCGATCGTGTCGACCCCGGTGCGTCCCGATTCGTGGAAGAGCGCCGACGCGATCACCAGCATGGTGAGGTTGATGACCCCGGCGAGGCCGAGCGCGACGAGCACGTCGGTGCGCTGGAAGCGCAGGATCGAGCGCTTCTCGTCGTCGCCCTCCGGCGTGATGCGGGACTGCGTGAGCGCCGAGTGCAGGTAGACGACGTGCGGCATGACCGTCGCGCCGAGGATGCCGACCGCCAGCAGCAGGCTGTCCGTCCCCTGGAGGCCGGGAACGAAGCCCCCGAGGAACGCGCCGCCGTCGATGTCGACCTTGGTGAGGTCGAACAGGAAGCCGATCAGGACGATGGCCAGCATCCCGCCGATGACGAGCTCGAAGCGCCGGTAGCCCTTCGACTGCAGCGCGAGGATCGCGAACGCCACGACGGCGGTGATCAGGCCCGAGGTGATCGGCGAGAGCCCGAAGAGCAGGTTCAGCGCGATGGCCGCGCCGACGAACTCGGCGAGGTCCGTTGCGATGGCGATGATCTCGGCCTGGACCCAGAGGCCGAAGGACACCCGCCGCGGCAGGTGCTCGCGGCACAGCTCGGGCAGGTTCTTGCCCGTGGCCAGCCCGGTCTTGGACGACAGGTACTGCACGAGCATGGCCATGACGTTGGCCATCAGGATCACCCAGACGAGCAGGAACCCGTACTTGGCGCCGCCCGCGATGTTGGTCGCGAAGTTGCCTGGGTCGATGTACGCGACCGCCGCGACGAAGGCCGGGCCGAACATCGCCAGGCGCCCGCGAACGCGGCCGCGGGAACGGACGTTGGCGAGGGCCGTCGGATGTTCGAGCGCGCGAGCTTCCATTTGAGGCTCGCCAAACTCTAGCCGGTGTCGCTCACGGGTGGATCTACCCACCGCGACGCGACACGGCTGGCGTCAGGACTCGCGGATCTCGCTGGGCGCGGGGACGTCGGGTCGCCAGCCCGGTCCCTTGAGCAGCGTGCGCCAGCGATCTCCGAAGCCGCGGGCGCGCCGGAAGTCCCCGAACATCGCCCGGTACTCGTGAAAGGCGACGGTGACCGGGTTGAACGTCTGGATGTTCTTGGTCAGGCCGTAGCGGACGCGCTCGCCCTCGCCCGTGAACGTCCCGAACATGCGATCCCAGATGATCAGGATGCCCGCGTAGTTCTTGTCGAGGTAGACGTCGTTGGAGCCGTGGTGGACACGGTGGTGGCTCGGGGTGTTGAGCACGTACTCGAGCGGACGCGGCAGCTTGCGCACGCGCTCCGTGTGGATCCAGAACTGGTAGATGAGGCTCCAGCTCTGCGCGAGCAGGACCATCCAGACCGGGAAGCCGGCCAGCGGCATCCACAGCCAGAACGGGAAGTAGGTCATGGGGACCCAGGTCTGGCGCAGCGCGGTCGAGAGGTTGTAGTGCTGGCTGGAGTGGTGGACGACGTGACTGGCCCAGAACAGCCGGCTCTCGTGACTGACGCGGTGGAACCAGTAGTAGGAGAAGTCGTCGGCGAAGAACAGCAGCACCCAGACCCACCAGTCGTCGGCGCTCAGGCGCAGCGGGGTGAGCTCGTAGAGCGCGGCGTAGACGAGCACGACGACGGCCTTCCAGCCGACGTTGATGATCACGTTGCCCAGGCCCATGGTCAGCGACGTGCGGCTGTCGCGGATCTCGTAGCCGACGAGGTCGTGGTCGTCCTGGAGGTGCTTGAAGGACGTCGCCTCCGCGATCAGCAGCAGCACGAAGAACGGGATCGCGTAGTAGAGGACCTCGCTCATCGGACCGCCCGCCTCAACAGCTCGTCGGCGAGCGCGTGTGCGCCCGCGCCGTCGCCGCGGGCGATCGCCGCGACCAGCGCGCTCTGCGCGTCGAGGTCGTCGCGCTCGGCGGCGTACAGCTCGGGGTCGATCGCGCCGCTGCGCTGCGCGGCGACGAGCGTGTTGAGCGCGAGCCGGTAGGCGAGGTTGTCCGCCCCGTCGGTGATCGCCTCCCAGAACGCGACGTAGCCGTCCTCGCTGCTGGCGGGCTCGAGCTCGACGCCCGGCGAGCGCAGCGCGCACAGCCGCGCGACGTCGGCGCCGACCGCGGCGCGCATCTCGGCGATCGCGCCGACCAACCCTTCGGCGCCGGCCAGGCTCGTGAGCAGGTCGAGGCCCGCACTGCGGCGCCAGTCGGTGACGCGCGTGGCGCCGCCCTGGCTGACGGCGACGAGGCCGGCCTGCTGGAGCCGCTTGATCGCCTCGCGAACCGCGTGGCGGTTGACGCCGAAGCTCTCGCTCAGCGTCCGCTCGCTGGGGACGGGGTCGCCTGGCGCCAGGCGCCCCTCGAGGACCTCGGCGAGGAGCGCGTCGTGGACGTGCTCGGAGAGGAGGCGTCGCGGTGCTTCGATCGTCATCGCCAACTGGTTATACCAGTGGGACGCCTCAGCGACAAGCGGACCGGATGGTCCAGCTCGGAAGGCGGCGGCGCACCGGGAGCACGGCGGTGTTCGGGAGCTTCTTGCCGGTGCGCACGAGGGCGATGCCCGGCGCCCCGGCGTGCGTCCACACGTCGCGGGACGGCAGCCGCAGGCGGTACGCGAGGCGTTGGCGCTCGAAGGGGGCGGTCGCGACCCGCCCGCACGCCCGGACGGCGGCCACCCCACCCGCCGCGGCGATCGCGCCGTCCAGGCGCGGCCCGAGGTCGCGCTCGTCGCGGGCCAGCCGGACGGCGCCGGTGACCACGATGCTCACGCTGACGGCGACCGCGATCGCGGCCGGGACGAACGCCAGGCGCGGGGCGCGCCGCGCCAGCTCGGGCAGCCCGAGGCCGCCGAGCACGCAGATCGCCGCCATCGGCAGCGTCACGTAGCGGATGTTGCCCGTGAAACCGACCTCGGCCAGGAGGGCGACCGTGAGCAGCAGGCCGAGGGCGGCCAGCCCGAGCGCGCGCACGAACGGCGTGCGCTGCTTGACGACCGCGTAGATCGCCCCGGCGTACAGCGGCCAGGGCAGGAAGATCGCGCTGTAGACGAGGGTCAGGCCGAACGGGAAGCTCGACTGCCCCGGCGAACCCGGGACGGGGTGGCGCGCGCGATCGGCGCCGCGCAGCCAGTCGCCCGTGGCGAGGTAGTCCGGCACGAACCAGGCCGCCAGCAGCCCGACGCCGCCGGCGACGACGAGCGCGGCCGATGCCGCCCGGCCGTGCCGCGGGCGCAACAGGAAGAGGCCGTAGACGGCCAGCAGTGGCCACACCTCCGGCCGCACCAGCCCGGCGAGCAGGCCCGCGACCAGCGCGGCGCGCCGCCGGCCGCTCAGGTGCAGCTCGACGCCGATCAGGCACAGCGCCACGAGCCAGCCCTCCGAGTCCCCCCGCAGGACGTTGAAGAGGTAGTCCGCGCCCAGGGCGAGGCCGGCGGCGGCCAGCAGCCCGGCGGTGCGTCCACCCACGCGCGCGGTCACCCGGTACGCCATCACGACGGCCAGGAACCCGCCCGCCCGCGCGAGCACGAGCCACAGCAGCGGGGCCAGGTCCGACCCGGCGAACGCGAACACCGTCGTGAAGGCGACCGGCAGCGGCTTCCACGACGGCCCGCCGATCATGCTCAGCGTCCCGTGCGAGAGCTCGCGCCCCCAGATCAGCCACGCGGTCGGGTCGTAGGAGGGAACGCGCAGCGCCAGCAGCGAGAGCGCCGCCAGGGCGACGGCGATGAGGATGGCGCGCACGGCCCGCCAGGCTAAGTGCCTAGAGCGGGCTGCCGTCCTCCCGGACGCGCTGGATCGGCTCCCAGCGCCGCCCTTCGAGCACCCCGCCGACCCCGATCCAGCCGACCTCCATGATCCGCGCCGCCATCTCCGCGCGGGTGCGCTGCGGGTGGTCGAGCCACCAGGTGGCCAGCGACTCGCCGGCGCCGACGAAGCCGTGGGCGAGCGCGTCGGCGAGCTCGGGCTCGAGGTCGGCCGCGAGCAGGACCGACATGCGCTTGACGATGGCGGCGCGGACGCGGGCGACGTCGGCGGCCATCGCCCCACCCGACCCCGCGGCCAGCTCGCGCTGCAGGATCGCCCAGCCCTCGCGGTGGTCCTCGACGAAGCCCAGGAACGCGGTCATCGACGCGAGCACCTGCTCGCCCGCCCCGAGGTCCGGTGCGACGACGTCATCCATCGCCGTCAGGAGGTCCTCCCCCACCCGGGTCATGTAGGCCGAGTAGAGGCCGTCCTTCGAGTCGAAGTAGGCGTACAGCATCGGCTTGGAGATGTCCGCGCGCTCGGCGATCTCGTCCATCGAGGCGGCGTGGAAGCCGCGTTCGGCGAACACCTCGCCCGCGACGACGAGCATCTGCTCCTCGCGCACGGCACGGGGAACCTGCCGCGTCCCGGCGCGGCGCTTGGCAGGAGCGCTCACGGCCCCAATCTATCCGTGACGGACTTCACATCCGCCGGGTTTCGGTGTGACACCATCCGGTGACACGTATGACCATGTCTTTGACAGCCATCCTCGGTGCCGTCACGGCGGGTTCGGAGCCCGCGGGCGGCGCCGCGACGAACGAGATCGTCATCGCCACCGCGATGGCCTCCGTCGTCACCATCGCTCTGCTCGTGCTCTGCGCCGGCCACCGTTCGGGCCGCGTCAAGCTCCTCGGCATCGCCGCCGACCTCTCCGCCCGCATCTCCGGCCTGCCGCGCACGGTCGCGCTGCCGCTGGGCGTCGGCGGCGGCGCCCTGCACATCGCCCTGCTCGGCATGTACTGGGACATCTCCCTGCACATCGACCAGGGCCGCGACGCCGGGCCGCTCGCCAACCCGGCCCACTACCTGATCCTGATCGGCCTGTTCGGCATCTTCGCCGCCGGCGTCATCGCCATCTCGCTGCCCCGCGACGAGGCCGAGGCCGGCACCCGCTCGCTGCGCATCGCCGAGGACTGGCACGCGCCCGTCGGCGGCCTGCTGATGGCCGCCTGCGGCGCCTTCGCCCTCACCGGTTTCCCGCTCGACGACGCCTGGCACCGGCTCTTCGGCCAGGACGTCACGCTCTGGGGCCCGACCCATCTGATGCTGATCGGCGGCGCCGGCATGTCGCTCGTCGGCATGGCCGTGCTGCTTGCCGGTGGGCGCGCGGAGACCGAGCCCGGCGTGGGCCAGACGCTGCGCAAGGTCGGCCTGATGGGCGGCCTGCTGATCGGCCTCTCGACCTTCCAGGGCGAGTTCGACTTCGGGGTCCCGCAGTTCCGGATGGTCTTCCACCCGCTGCTGATCGCCTTCGCCGCCGCCTTCGCGCTGACCGCGGCGCGACTGTGGATCGGTCGCGGCGGCGCGCTGTATGCCGCTCTGTTCTTCCTGCTCATCCGCGGGACCGTCTCTCTCTTCACCGGCCCGATCTTCGGCGAGGTCACCCCGACCATGGCGCTCTACCTCCCCGAGGCGCTGCTCGTCGAGGCCGCGGCCGTCGCGTACCTCAAGCGCGGGCCCCTCGCCTTCGGCGCCGCTTCCGGCGCGCTGGCCGGCACGCTCGGCATGGCCGCCGAGTGGGCCTGGACGCACGTCGCGTTCCGGCTGCCGTGGACGACGGACATCCTTCCCGAGGGGCTCGTGCTCGCCGTCGTCGCCGGCCTGGCCGGCGGGGCGTTCGGCGTCCTGCTCGGCACCGGCCTGCGCGGGGAGCTGGACACCATCGGGGGGCCCGCCTCCGGCGACCGCTTACGACCGTCCGGGCGCCGCCCGGGCAAGGTCGCCTCCGGCACCCCAAGCCCGCGCCTGGCCCGCCCGGTCGCGCTGGCCGCCCTGGTGGCGATCGCCGCCTGCGTCGCCGACGGCCTCGTCGTCCAGCAGGACACGAACGCGAAGGTCGTGGTCGCGGGCAACGACGTCCGCATCACGCCCGACATCGCCAGGGACGCATCGTGGGCGACCGCGACAGCGTGGCAGGGTGGGGCGAAGCTGCACGTCGAGCCCTTGCGCCGCCTCGGGCCCGGCCACTACCGCCTCGACCGCGCCACGCCCGTCACCGGCACCTGGAAGGCGATGATCCGCGTCCAGGACGGGCGCCGGATCCTGTCCGCGCCGGTCCGGCTCCCCGGCGACGCGGCCATCCCGGCCAAGGCGGTGCCCGTCTCCGACCAGCCGCGCGCGTTCGTCGCCGACAAGCTCGTGCTCCAGCGTGAGCAGAAGCAGGGCGTGCCGACCGTGCTCAAGACGATCGCGCCGCTCGTCGTGCTGCTGATCGCCCTGTCGTTCGCCGCCGCGCTCGCCTGGGGCGTGGCGCGGATCGGCGGGACCGTCAGGGAGCCGCGTCCGCGAGGTGCCTCGCCGCGGACCGGGGCGAGGCCGCTGCCGCACTGAACCCGTCCCACGGGTCACCCGAGCGCAGGCGCTCCGCGACGTCGCGGAGCGTCCAGGCGCGCGGGCCGACGCCCTCCGACAGCTCGTCCTCGCGCAGCGGCATGGCGACGGGCGCGCCGGGCCGGGCCCGGACCGACCACGGCGCCACCGACGTGTGCGCCTTGCGGTTGCGCAGCGTGTCGACGAACACCCGGCCCCCGCGCTTCTCCTTCTTGAACGCGGTGGTGAGCGCGTCCGGCGCCTCCTCCACCAGCGCGGCCGCCAGCGACTTCGCCATCGCCAGCACGTCGGGGTAGTCGAGCTCGCGGCGGATCGGCGCGACGACGTGCAGGCCGCGCGAGCCCGTTGTCATCACGAAGACCTGGAGGCCGGCGTCCCGGAGCCGTGCGCGGGCCGACCGGGCGGCCGCGACGATCGCGTCCCAGTCGTCCTCTCCCTCGGGATCGAAGTCGAGGATCAGCCGATCGGGGCGGTCCTGGCGGTCGATGCGCGCCGTCGGCACGTGCGGGGTGATGGCGTTGTGCTGGGCGAGCATCCGCAGCGAGTCGGCGGTCGTCGCGACCATGTGGGTGACCGTGCCGCCGTGCTTGGGCAGCTCGGCACGCTCGATCCAGTCGGGGAAGTAGCCCGGGATCTCCTTGAGGAAGTGTCCGTTCTTCCCGATCCCGCCCGGGAACACCTGCAGCGACAGCGGGCGCTCGCGGAGGTGCGGCAGCATCACGTCGGCGACCCGCGCGTAGTGATCGGCGAGATCGGTCTTCGTGATCCCGTCATCGGGGAACAGGACCTTCGTCGGGCTGGAGAGCTTGACGGCGGGCACCTGCGAGCATCATCGCCCATGCACGAGGACTACGAGGGCTCGCCGATCGCCGGGCTCGGGCCGGACCCGATCGCCGCCTTCGCGCGCTGGCACGCGGAGGCCGGGGTCGACGAGCCCGACGCGGCGGTGCTGAGCACGACCGCGGGGCGCGGGCGGGTCGTGCTGGTGCGCGGGGCGTTCCGCTTCTACACCAACTACGAGTCGGCCAAGGCGCAGGAGATCGCGGCCGACCCGCGCGTGTCGCTGACGTACTACTGGCCACCGGTGCACCGGTCGGTGCGGGTCGAGGGCGAGGCGGTCAAGCTCCCGGAGGCGGAGTCCGACGCGTACTTCGCCAGCCGCCCGCGCGGGAGCCAGCTCGGCGCGCACGCCTCGCCGCAGTCGCGCCCCATCGACCGGGCGGAGCTCGACGCGCGCCTCGAGGCCCTGGACTTCCCGGGTGCGGTGCCGCGGCCGGCGTTCTGGGGCGGCTACGAGGTCGTCCCGTCCGTGATCGAGTTCTGGTCGGGCCGGCCGAGCCGGCTACACGACCGCATCCGCTTCACCCGCTCAGGCGACGGCTGGGAAGTCGACCGCCTGGCGCCCTAGGGGCAGCCGGCTGCCCACGCGCGCGAGAGCGAGAGGCTGTCGGTCAGATCACGGGATCCCGGCGCCCGGCGTGCGCGCGATGAACACGGCGCCGATCAGGTAGCGGATCGCCTCCGGGAAGCCCTGGCCGGGCGGCGGCGGGGCGAGCGTGTCCCGGTAGTGCTGCAGCAGCGCGGCCGTGGCGGCGCACACGTCGGCGACCTCGTCGCCGGGATCGACCTCGCAGGCGAGCTCGGCCAGCGCGAGCGTCTCCATCCCGTCCGCGCCGATGAACACGCGGCCGATCGTCGAGCACAGGTGCGTCACCACACGGTCGAGCGTCGGGTCCAGCGGCAGCGTCCGGTGCAGGGCGGGACCGAGGTCGAGCGGCGGCTCGCCGGCGATCAGACGCGCGAGCTGGCCGCCCGCGGTCGCCTGGAGCTGCTCCGGGGCGAGGCCGGCCTGGACGGCGCAGCGCAGGCCCTGCACCGCGGCGACGAGCGGAACGCCGTAGGGCGAGTCGCTTGCCCACAGGATCTGGCCCGGTGGGACCTGCGTGTAGAGCGCGATCACGTCAGCCGGGTTCCACCAGCTCGTGTCGATGAAGACGTTGGGCAGCTCGGGCAGCACGCGCCACAGCCAGCTCAGGTCCGAGATGGCGGCGTGGGCGAGGATGAGGTTGGCGCGCGGGTAGGCGCGCGCGAGGCGGACGGCGTCCCGCCCGAGCGCGGGGATGCCGCGTCCGGCGTGGATCAGCACGGGCGCGCTGTGCTCGTGGGCGAGCGCGAGCAGGTCCTCGACGATCGGGTGGCCGAGCGTGAAGTCCTCGCCGCGCGGGTGCAGCTTGAGGCCGCGGGCGCCGGCGGCGAGCGCGCGCTTCATCTCCGCGACGGCAGGCGGGCCGGCGTTGGGGTCGACCCGGCAGAGCGCCGCGAGCCGGTCCGGGTCCGCGTTGGCGGCCGCGATGACCTCGTCGTTGGCGGTCCCGTCCAGGTACCCGTCCGGCTCGTGCATGGGGAACGCCAGCCCGCGGGCGTCGCACTCGTCCAGGCGGGCGAGGAGCTCCGGCACGCCCTGCGCGTAGCCGTCGGGATCGCGGTGGCCGACGTGCGTGTGCGCGTCGAAGAGATCGAGGCCTCCGGCGCGGGTTCGCAGGGCGTCCAGATAGGGCCCGAAGGCGGGCCGGTAGTCCATGCTCACAGGCGGCGAAGCTAAACCATCGGGGGCCCGCCTCCGGCGACCCATTGCAAAAATGCGTCCACCCGATTGCCGGGTCGCCTGCGGCACCCCTAGGGTCGCCCGCATGCCCGTCCGTCAGATCCGCGTCCTGATCGAGACGGAGCGCCTGCGCATCGCGGGCACGCTGCAACTCCCCACGGAGGGGTACCGCAGCCGCGTCACCGACTACCTCAACGGGCACGACTCGGGCTTCTTCGCGCTCACCGACGCCGAGATCCTGCCCGTCGACGGCTCCGCCAGCGAGACCCGCGACTACATCGCCGTCGGCACCCGCCACATCGTCGCGCTCGCGGAGGTGGAGGACCTCGGCATCATCGCCGACGAGAGCGGCGGCCCCGAGCTGGCCGACTACTCGGCCCCGTCGGCTCCCCCACCGCCGCCTCCGCCGGCGGAGTAGCTACGCGTGGAGGGCAGCGGCGCGCTCGCGAAACCAGGCGAGCGGGTCGTCGACCGCGGCGAACGGCGACGTCGCGGCGGGGTGGCATCACGCACTCCTGCGCGATGCGGTGCAGGGCGAGGCGCGTCGTCGGTGAGATCCGGCGGCAGCGGGTCCATGCGCGTGAACCTACGCTTCAGCGCCGAGTGCTGCCCGACCCGCCGCCCGACCTTCCCGCCGAGCCGCGCGCGTTCTACGCCGCGCTCCGGGCCGCCCGGCCCGGTGCCGTCGCGGAGGAGGTCGACTTCGGCGACGCGGGCATCGGCGTCAGCTTCGAGAGCGGGCTCGGCGCGCAGGTGTCGCGGCGCGCCGCGGTGGTCTTCACCCAGGACGAGACGGCGCACTTCGACGAGCGCACCCCGGGCTGGGCCGAAGCCGCCGCCGCTTGGGTCGCCACCCGCCTCTAGCGCACCGCGTGTCGCTTACCGGTGGCTCTAGCCACCGCTACGCGACACGCTCGGGGCGGGAGTGGATCGGGCCGTCGGCCTCGGCGAGACGGCCGCCGGCGCGGCCGGCGCGCATGGCGAGGATCTCGGCGAGGACGGCGACCGCGGTCTCCGCCGGCGTGCGTGCGCCGACGTCGAGCCCGCACGGCGAGGCGATGCGGCCGAGGTCGGCCGCGCCGGCCGCGTGCAGGCGCTCCGTGCGGTCCTCGTGGGTGCGGCGGCTGCCGAGCGCGCCGATGTAGCCGGCCTGGGTCTGCAGCGCGCCGAGCAGGGCGGGCTCGTCGAACTTCGGGTCATGGGTGAAGACGAGGATCGCGTCGCGCGGTCCGAGGTCGGCCTGCTCGAGGTACTCCCGCGGCCAGCTCACGACGACCTCGGCGTGCTCGGCGAAGCGCGGGCTCTGCGCGAACGCCTGGCGCGCGTCGACGATCGTGACTCGGTAGCCGATCTCCGTGGCGGCGCGGGCGAGCGCGGCGGAGAAGTCGATGGCGCCGAAGACGACCATCCGCGGGGGCGTCGCGAAGGCGCGGATCGCCACCCGCAGGTCGGACCCCATCGTCTCGCCCTTGGCGCTGTAGCGGCGGATCGCCGACCGGCCCTCGTCGAGGAAGCCGCGCGCGTCGCGGACGACGTTGGCATCGAGCAGCTCGCCGTCGAAGGAGCCGACGCAGGCGTCCTCGCGCACGGCCATCAGCGCGCCCGCGGCGGGACCGTCGAGCAGCGTGGCGAGGGCGACCGGCCGCTCGGCCGCGATCGCGTCGCTGACCGCGTCCAGCACCTCGCGCGCGTGCAACTCGGCGACGAACACGCGCACCGTTCCGCCGCACATCAACCCGACCCCGATGGCCTGCTCGTCGCTGATCCCGTACGTCGCGACGCGCGGCGGCGCGCCCGCAAGGATGCCGTGCGCCTCCTCCACCAGCGCCCCTTCGACGCAGCCGCCGGTGACCGACCCCTCGATGCGCCCCTCGTCGTCGACGAGCATCTGCGCGCCCGGCTCGAGCGGTGCCGATCCCAGGCTCTCGACCAGCGTCGCGGCGACCACGCGCCGCCCCTCCCCCAGCCAGTCGAGCGCCGTCGTCAGCGAGCGGTCCACCATGGCTCGCACGTTAGGCGGGGAGGCGCTCGTCGAAGCGCGGGAGCCCGTCGTCCGGGATGGGCTCCCACGGCGCCGCGTAGGCGACGAACTGGCGCGCCTGCGGGCGGACGCCGGGGTCGCCGTCGATCGCGGACATGCGCACGACGGCGACGTCCCCGGTGTCGGGATCGCTGGCGAACAGCGCCGAGCCGCACAGCGCGCAGAAGCACTTGTCGAGCCCGCCGGGCGACCACTTCCCGACGTGCTCCTCGCCCTCGGTCAACGCGAAGGAGCCGGGCACGATCCGCGCCGACGCCTGGGCGGCGGTGCCGGTCCGGGCCTGGCAGCGCGTGCAGTGGCAGTACGCGGCGGCCGTCGGCGGCTCGGCGAGCTCGAAGCGCACGGCGCCGCAGCCGCAGCCTCCCGTCAGTGCGCTCATGGAGCGAGCGTACCCACGAACCCACCGATCAGATCGGTCGCGTGCGGATGTCCGAGTTGCTTCAGTGTGGCGGCGGCGAGGCTCGACTGGTAGCCCAGGTGGCAGACGATCACCAGCGGCTTCGCCGGGTCGCTGACGCGCGGGTCGCGGGCTTCGCAGGCCGGGTCGCAGCGCCACTCGAGCACGTTGCGCGGGATCCGGATCGCCCCGGGCAGCTCGCCGTCCTGCGCGATCTGGTCGTCGGCGCGGATGTCGACGAGCACGGCGTGCTCCGGGAGCGTGTCGAGCGTGACGCGGTCCAGACCGGCGCGGGCGGTGGCGAGCAGGTCGTCGACGGTCATCGACTGCCACCCTTGCACGGTGCGCCTGGACTTCACACCGCCGTTGTTCCCCGACAACCTGTTCGGGCACCTCGTCGCCACCGCCGTCCCGGGCGTGGAGGAGTGGCGGAACGGGTGGTACCGGCGGACGGTGCGGCTCCCGGACGGGCCGGCGATCGTCGCGGTGGGCTGGCGGGACGGCCGCGTCGAGATGCGCGGGCCCGAGGCGGCGATCGAGGGGTGCCGGTTCCTGCTCGACCTCGACGCCGACCCGGCGGCGATCGACGCGGCGCTGGCGGAGGACCCGGTCCTGGCGCCGCTGGTCGCCGCCGCCCCCGGGCGGCGGGTCCCGCGCACGCTCGCACCGGAGGAGATGGCGCTGCGTGCAGTGCTCGGCCAGCAGGTCTCGACGGCGGCGGCGGCCACGCACGCCGCCCGGCTGGTGCGCGACGCCGGCGAGCCGATCGACGACCCCGACGGCGGGCTGACGCACCTGTTCCCCACCGCAGCGGCGGTCGCGGCCGTCGATCCCGAGTCGCTGGGCATGCCGCAGTCGCGGCGGCGCACGCTGCTCGGGCTGGCGCGCGCGCTGGCGGACGGGCTGGACCTCGAGGACCGCGAGGCGCTGCTGGCGCTACGCGGGATCGGGCCGTGGACAGCGGAGACGATCGGGATGCGCGCGCTCGGCGACCGCGACGCCTTCGTCGCCTCCGACCTCGGCGTGCTCGCGGCGATGAAGCGCCTCGGCGCGCCGGACCCGGACCGCTGGCGCCCCTACCGCGCCTACGCCGTCCAGCACCTGTGGGCGACGTCAGACCACGCGGTCAACCGCCTGCCGCCCGGCTAGCGCGAGGCGCGCGGCGCGGTCGCGGGCGGCGGTGCGGGCCTCGGCAGCGGCCTGCTCGAGGACGAGCGCTCGGTGCGCGCCGCGCCGGGCCAGCGCGCGGCCGAGAAGCGCCGCGGACCGGCGGGCGGTGAGCACCTGGGCCGGCCGCCGGGAGCGGGAGAAGACGTCGACCATCGCGCTGGCCAGCGCGGGGCGGGTGGCGGCGGCGCGGTAGAGCTCGGCCTCGAGCGGCGAGAGCGCCTCCGCGCGCCCGACCCCGTTGGTCCACTGGTAGACCTCGAGGCATTCGCGCTCGCGGCGGCGCGCCCACCGGCGCAGCGCGCGGTCCAGCGCCCGCGGGTCGTCGAGCACGGGTGCGACCGCCTCGCCGAGCAGCCGGCCGTAGCGCAGCGCGTCGCGGATGCCCTGCGCCGTGACCGGGTCCTTGAAGTGCCCGGCGTCCCCGGGCAGCGCCCAGCCGGGTCCGGCCGCGCGGCGGAAGTAGGAGGTGGTGTCGACCGCCTGGCGGACCTTGGCCGCCTGCCGGCACCCGGCGAGGCGCTCGCGCAGCCCGGGGAACGCGGCGATGGTGTCGGCGTAGGCGCCCTGCAGGTCGTCCCGGAACGCTTCGACGCGCGCCACGGGCGGCATCAGCAGCACCAGGACGAGGCCGCCGTCGCACGGGAAGACCGTTCCCAGCTCCTGGCCCTCGCGCCACTGGGCGGCGACCGTGCGCCAGTCGTCGTGGGCGTCCTCGAAGTAGGCGAAGTAGCACGCGCGGCCGTTCGGGTTCGACCGGAGCGGGTCGAGCGCGCCGACCGCCTGCGCGACCGTCGACCGGCGCCCGTCGGCGCCGACCACGAGCGGAGCGCGCAGCTCCTCGTCCCCCACCCGGACGCCGGTGACCCGGCCGCCCTCGACCAGCACACCGGTGACGGCGGTGCGCTCGCGGACGTCGGCGCCGGCCGCGCGAGCCGTGTCCACCAGCGCGGCGTCGAGCCCCGAGCGGCGCACGCACAGGCCGTAGTCGATGCCGTCGACCGGCGTGTAGGTCGCCCGCACCGTGTGGCCTCCCGCGTGCATGCGCGCCTCCGGGAGCCGCGGCGCACCCGTCGCCTCGACCGCCGCCAGCGCGCCGGCGCGCGCGACCTCGGCGACACCGCCGGCGAACAGCAGATGGGTCGACAGCGTGTCCGACGGGAAGCGCGCGCGGTCGAGCACCACGACCCGGCGCCCGGCCCGCGCGAGGGCGATCGCCGTCGCGCTGCCCGCACAGCGCGCGCCGACGACGATCGCGTCAGCTCTGGACGTCAAGCGCGTTGGGCTGCCCGGCCTTGTAGAGCTCGGCGTCCGCCTTCTTGGCCGCCTCGAACTCCGGCGGGCGGTAGAGCGTGAACATCTCGGCGCGCTCGGCGTTCGAGTCGACCGTGTCCAGCAGCGCGTTGACCGCGGCGCGGCCGGACTCGTTGGCTCCCTCCATCGTGGCCAGATCGACGTCCGTCTGGACGTAGTCGCCGGCCAGGAACAGGTTGGGGACCTTGGTCTGCGCCGTCGGGCGCTTCTCCCACGAGCCGATCGTGTTGACCAGCAGCGGCGTCTCGTTGGAGTTGCGGCCGCGCTTGGGGTGCCAGTGGATGCCCGGGTCGAGGAAGCTCGAGTGCACGATGTCGTCGGGCAGCTTGTCCCCCGCCGTCTTGTGCTCCTTGATCTGCGCCCACACCTCGGCCGCGACCTCGTCCTTGCTGCACTGCTTGGCGGGCTTGCCGAACAGGATCCCGGGGGCGTCCCAGTTGGAGATGTCGACGCTCAGCGTGTCCTTGACCGACCCGTCGCCGTAGTCGCGCGGGAAGTCGCGGCCGGCCCAGAACTGCGCCTGGTTGAGGGCGGTCAGCGCCCACGGCGCGTCGATGAACGTGATGTGGCCGTGGGTGATGTCGACCCGCTCGCGCAGGAAGTACTGGATCCCGCTCATCCAGTCGTAGGCGAGCTCGTGCATGCCGGCGAGGCTGGGGTCGAGCTTGAGCAGCCGCGGGTTGAGCAGGCGGCGGATGCGCTCGACCGGCATGGCGGAGATGAACCAGTCCGCCTCGATGTCGTGCCCGCGCTTGGTGGTCGCGCGGTCGATGCGGCCCTTGCGCACGTGCAGCCGCCGGACCTCGTGACCGACCTTGAACCGCACTCCGAGCTTGCGCAGCTCGACCACCCACGGGTCGATCCACGCCTCGTTGGTCGGGGCGTTGAGGACGCGGTCCAGCGCGCCGTCGTTGCCGCGCTGCTGGATGTTGTAGATGAACGCCTCGGCCATGTGCCCGATGGTCCGCGCGCTGGCCACGGTCTCCTTCGCGGCCACGAGGTTGCGCGTCAGCCCGGCGGCGATGACCGTCTTGTACTCGTCGGACTTGCCCTCGGCCTTCACGAAGTCCCACCAGCTCGTGTTCTCCCACTGGCCGAAGCGCCGCTCGTCGCTGGAGGTCAGGAAGACCGCCACGCGGTTGAGGAAGAACTGCAGCTCCTCGGGCGGGACGCTCGAGCCGTTGAACATCTCCGCGAGGAAGCCGGCGGTGTTCGTCGGCGTGCCCGCGTTCGGGTAGGGATCGGGGCCGAGGCCGAACGGCCCCGCGTCCGCCCGGCCGTCCGCGCGCAGGAACTTGCCGCCCGTCGCGTCGACCATGTTGTCGTGCACGCCGTTCTCGTTGCCGGCGAACGGGATGCGCCGCATCGAATCGGGGACGTGGTGGTAGAAGCCCGGGAAGAAGCGGAAGCCGTGCTCGCCGGGCAGGTCGCGCCGGCCGCCTCCCGCCGTCCCCTTCGCCGGGATCGACCGTGCCTTGCCGCCGAGCGCGTTGCGCTCGTAGACCGTGACCTTGAAGCCACGCTCGACCAGCTCGTGCGCGGCCGCCAGCCCGGCCATGCCGCCCCCGAGCACGGCCACCCGCTTGCGCTTCCTCCGCCTCGCCTGCGCCGCGGGCACCCGCGCCGCCGCCAGCCCCGTCCCGATGACCGCGCCGTCGCGCAGCAGCTCCCGCCGAGTCCTCTCCATGGCGCCAACTGTACATCTGACTATCCGAATCGTCAACTATGATCGGCCGCATGACCCCGGTGCGGTCCTACGGCGGCGTGAGCGCGGAGGAGCGGGTGGCCGGTCGGCGCGCGCGCCTCATCGAGGCGGGGCTCGAATGCTTCGGGACCGTCGGGGTGGCCGGCACGGGCGTCAAGGACGTCTGCCGCGCGGCGGGCCTCACCGACCGCTACTTCTACGAGTCCTTCAAGGACGGCCGCGCGCTCTTCCTCGCCGTGTTCGACGCGGTGACGGAGGAGCTGTTCGCCGCGGTCGCGTCCGCCGTGATCGCGGTGCCGGCGGTCCCGGAGGACCAGCTGCGCGCCGCGATCGGCACGTTCCTGCAGGCCCTCGCCGACGACCCGCGCCGCGCCCGCGTCGTGTTCGCCGAGGCCGCCGCGGCCGGGCCGGACGCCGTCGCGCACATGCACCTCACCCTGCGGCGCTTCACCGATCTCGTCGAGGCGACCGCGCGCGCGCACCTCACCGACGGCACGCCGGCTCGCGTGCTGGCGCTGTCCCTGGTCGGCCTGCTCGAGCGCGCGATCGTCGAGCGCGCCGCCGGCGAGCTCGACATCGGCATCGACGCGCTCACCGAGGAGTGCGTCGCGCTGTACGTGAAGCTGCTGCGCTGAGCGCCGCGCGCGCGAACGGCAGCGACGGCAGCGCCGCCATCACGCGCGCCTCGTCGGCCGGGGACGAATGGTCGGACATGAAGCGCGCGAAGGCGTCCGCGGGAACGTCGGCGACCAGCGTGCGGAAGTGCTCGGGGAACGCGCCCGGGTCTGCGGCGAGCGCGTGGAGGAACACGGTGTCGAGTGCGGCCCGCCGGCGCGAGGCGGCGTGGCGCGGCAGCGGCGCGCCCGTCCTGATGGCTCGCGCGAGCGCCCGCGAGTGGGCCTGCACGCGCGAGAAGGCGTAGCCGCTCGATGGCCGCAGCGCGCCGCCCGCGATCCCGATCGCGGTCGTCCGAGGCGAGCGCAGCGCCGCGAACGGCTCCGTGGTCATCGGCAGCCGGCCGCGCTCCTCGCCGAGGATCGCGTACGCGTCGGGCAGGTAGTCCCGCAGGACGTCGCGGCGCTCGTCCGGCGTCGGTCCGCCCGGCGCGAAGGACGTGTGCTCGACGAGCGCGCGGGTCGGCGAGTACGGCAGCACATAGACGAACTGGACGCCGTCGGGGAGCTGCGGCGTGCGGTAGTCCATGAGCGTGGCCACGTCCGGGTCGAACGTCGGCACCTCCGTCTCCACCTCCCACCCGAGGAACGCCTGCCACAGCGCGACATGCGAACGGGAGGACCGCTCCCTCGTCCGCACGACCGGGCTGCCGAGGGCGAGACCGTCGTGGACGAGCCCGCGCAGCTCGCCCGCGTCCGTCCGCGCCCAGCCGTCCCCGATCTCCCGGACGGTGACGCCGAGGCGCAGCTCGACGTTCGGCGCGCGCTCGAGCTCCTCCAGCGCGGCGGCGTAGAAGGCGTCGGACGGGATGTGGACGTAGGCGCGGCTCTTCGAGGTCGCCCGGGCGGACCCGGTCTCCGTGCGCACCTCCCAGGTGTCCCACCGATGGGTGGCGAGGTCGAGGAACGGCGTGTCCGGCGCGGCCCAGGTGCACCAGGTGCGATCGCGGCCGAACTCGGTGCGGCGGTCGACGACGACGATGGGCTCGCCGACGCCCTCGCGCACGAGCGCGACGGCCAGGCTGAGCCCGGCCAGCCCGGCGCCGAGGACGATCTGCATCATCGACATCATCGCGGGCGGCGGTGGCGTCCGTAGGCCAGGTAGTGATCGCCGACGTCTCCGACCGCAAGGCCGACCACCTCCGGGATGCCGCCGGGCCGGGTGTGCTGCACGCGGCCGGGACCGGGCTCGACGCCGTGCGGCTGCGGCACCGCGCGCTGCCGGGCCACGACCTCGACGACGTGACGCTGGCCACGCGCTTCCTCGGCGTCGACCTCGGCGCGCCGGTGATGATCGGGGCGATGACGGGCGGGACCGCCGAGGCCGCCGCCATCAACGCCGCGCTGGCCGGCGCCGCCGAACGGCACGGCCTGCCCATGGCGCTGGGGTCGGGGCGCGCACTGCTGCGCGATCCGTCGCTGCTGGACACCTACGTCGGCGGCGCCAGGCCGCCGCTGCGGTTCGCCAACCTCGGCGTCGTCGGGCTCGAGCCGGAGGCCGCGACGCGGCTCGTCGACCTCCTCGGCGCGGACGGGCTGTCGGTGCACCTCAACCCGATCCAGGAGGCCGTCCAGCCCGAGGGCGAGCCGGACTTCGCGGACGCGCTGGACCGGATCGCCGCCGTTGTCGCCGCACTGGCGCCGTTGCCGGTGCTGGTCAAGGAGGTCGGCTTCGGGATGGACCCGGAGGACGTCGTGGCGTTGACGCGCATCGGGGTAGCGACCGTCGAGGTGAGCGGATCCGGAGGCACCAACTGGGCGCTGGTCGAAGGGCGCCGGAACCCAGCGACGGGTGCGCTGGCGGCGCCGTTCGCCGACTGGGGCGTCCCCACGACGCGCGCGCTGGCCGGCGCGCGGGCGGCGGCGCCCGACCTGCCCCTCGTCGCATCCGGGGGGATCGCCGACGGCGTTGCGGTCGCGAAGGCGCTCGCCCTCGGCGCCGACCTGGCCGCGATCGCCCGCCCGTTCCTGCTCGCCGCCCGCGAGGACCGCGTCGACGCCGCCGTCACCCTGCTCCTCCGTCAGCTGCGCATCGCGACCTGGGCGGCGGGTGCACCTGCGGCCGCCGCCCTCGGCCCGGAGCAGCTGGCGTGACCCGCGCCGTCGTCATCGGCGCCGGGCTCGGCGGCCTGGCCGCGGCGTTGCGCCTGCAGGGCGCGGGCCTGGACGTCACCGTGATCGAGGCCGCGGACGCGCCCGGCGGGCGCGCCGGGCGGATCCGCGAGGCGGGGTTCACCTTCGACACCGGCCCGTCGCTGATCACGATGCCGTGGGTGCTCGAGGAGGCGTTCGCGGCGGGCGGGCTCGACCTGCACGCCGAGGTGCGGCTGCGGCGCCTCGATCCCTTCTACCGGCTGCAGTGGGAGAGCGACGAGCGGCACCTGGACTTCGTCGACCGCGGGCGGATGCCGGAGGAGCTCGCGCGCTTCAGCACCAGCGACGCCCGCGCCTTCGAGCCGTTCATGGAGGCGCTGCGGCCGATCTACGAGGACGGCATCCTCGGGGCCGGCCGCCGCGCGTTCGCCAAGCCGGGCGACCTCGCCCGCTTCGTCCCGCGGATGGTCGGGCTCGGGGCGGCGCTGCCGCTGAGCCGGATGGTCGGCCGCCATTTCGAGCACCCGCGCGTCCGCGAGGCGATGAGCTTCCACTCCTTGTTCATCGGCGGTGACCCGGCGCGCGTCCCGGCCATCTACGGCGCGCTCGTCTACCTCCAGTTCCTCGACGGCGTCTGGTACGCCGACGGCGGCGTCCACTCGGTCGTCGAGGCGATGGCGCGCGCGCTCGACGTCCGCTGCGGGGACGGCGTCGCGCGCATCGAGCAGAGCGGCGGCCGGGTCACTGGCGTCGTCACCCG
Organism: uncultured Solirubrobacteraceae bacterium; assembly: GCA_963740765.1. GTDB lineage: Bacteria > Actinomycetota > Thermoleophilia > Solirubrobacterales > Solirubrobacteraceae > DATLGB01. The sequence continues at coordinate 397,926 of CAVUFN010000016.1, forward strand.
CGGCGGCGAGCGCATCGACGCCGACGTCGTCGTCTCCAACACCGACGCGCTGCGCGTCCACGAGCTCCTCGGCCGGCGCGCGCCGATCCGGAGGCTGCGGCCGACCATGTCGTGCTTCCTGCTCTACCTCGGGACCAACCGGCGCTTCGAGCAGCTCCGGCACCACCACCTGCTCGTCGGCCGTGACTACGAGGGCTTCGTCCGCGACGTCACGCGCCGCGGCCGGCTGCCGAGGACGTGCTCGGTCTACATCCACGCGCCGGCGCGCACGGAGGCGGCGATGGCACCGGACGGCGGCGACTCGCTGTGCGTCCTGCTGCCCGTCCCCCACCTCGGCGGCGAGCAGGCTGACCTTCGCGACTGGCTGCTCGATCACCTCGAAGGCACCTACGGGCTCACCGGGTTGCGCGAGTCGATCGTCTTCGAGCGCCAGATGACCCCGGCCGACTTCCGCGACCGCCTCGGCGCGTTCCAGGGCAACGCCTTCGGGCCCGAGCCGACGCTGCACCAGTCCGCGTACTTCCGACAGCACAACCGCGACGGGCGCGTCACCGGCCTCTACCACGTCGGCGCCGGCACGCATCCGGGCGCCGGGATCCCGGGCGTCGTCCTCGGCGCCGAGATCACCGCCGGGCTCGTCCTCGCCGACCATCAGCGCGCACGTGTCCCCGCCTGACCCGCTGCTCGCCGAGGCGCGCCGGACGACGCGCACCGTGTCCCGGACCTTCGGCCTCGCCGCCCGCCTGCTCCCGCGCGACGCCCGCGACGACGTCTTCCGCCTCTACCTCGTCTTCCGCACCCTCGACGACCTCGTCGACACCGACGACCCGCGGGCCCGCTCCGCCGTGCTCGCCGTCGAACGCTGGGCCGCCGGCGGCCGGGTGGGCGGGTCCGTGTCCCGCGAGGCGGACGTGCTCGCGGAGATCGACGCGCGGGTCCCGCTCCCCCGCCACGCCTTCACGCACTTCTGCCGCGGCATGCACGCGGACCTCGACCGCGAGCCGATCCGCACCGAGGCCGACCTCGACGCGTACTGCTACCGCGTCGCCGGCACCGTCGGGATCGTCCTCGCCGCCGTTCTCGGCACGAACGGGGACGCCGACCACGCCGCCACGGCCCTCGGCTGCGCCATGCAGCGCACCAACATCCTCCGCGACATCGACGAGGACGCGGCGGCCGGCCGCAGCTACCTCCCCGGCCTGCACCGGGACCGCATCAGCGTCGTCCGCGCCCAGATCGCGCAGGCCGACGCGCTCTACGACGAGGGCATCGCCGGCATCCGCCACCTACGCCGCGGTCGCGCCGCCATCCGCGCCGCCGCCGTCATGTACCGCGAGATCCTGCGCCAGATCGAGCGCAACGGCTACGCACCCGGCCGCGCCACCGTCTCCACGCCGCGCAAGCTGATGCTCGCCGCCGCCGCCCTAGCGGAGAGAGAGGGATTCGAACCCTCGGACGAGCTTTCACCCGTCACACGATTTCCAGTCGTGCCCGTTCAGCCGCTCCGGCACCTCTCCGGGACAGCGGAGGAGGGTAGCGACGGGTCAGATCTGCCAGTGACCGCCGGCGAGGACCGGCGTGCGGTCGCCGGAGGCGGTGACGCCCGTGACGGTGAGATCCGGGGAGCCGATCATGAAGTCGATGTGGATCTCGGACTCGTTGACGCGGTCGCGGGCGCCGGCGGGGACGGTCTCCGGGAACCCGGTGCCGACGGCGAGGTGCGAGGCGGCGTTCTCGTCGAGGAGGGTGTCGTAGAAGACGGTGCCGAGGGGTCCGATGCGGCCGGAGGCGTCGACCAGGGCGATCTCGCCCAAGCGGGCGGCGCCGTCGTCGGACGCGATGACGGTGCGCAGGGTGTCCTGGGCCGAGGAGGCGGTGAGCTCGGTGACGCGGCCGCCTTCGAAGCGGACGACGAGGTCTCGGACGACCGTGCCGTCGCTCAGGACGAGCGGCTTGGTGGAGGTGACGACGCCGTCGGCGCGGCCCGGGTCGGGTGACGTGAAGGTCTCCTCCGTCGGCAGGTTGGCCATGTGGAAGATGCCCTCAACGGTCGTCATGCCGCCCGACAGCCAGCGGTGACCGGGCAGCAGGCCGATGGTGAGGTCGGTGCCGGGGCCCTCGTAGTGCAGCGCGTCGAAGCCGCGGTCGGACAGCTTCTCCGCCGAGTTGACGAGCTCGTCCTTGCGCGCCGACCACGCCGCGGCGGGGTCCGGCTCGTCGAGGCGCAGGATGTGGAGGATGTCGTCCCACAGCTTGCCGAGCGCCTCGTCGGGACCGAGGTCTGGGTAGACGAGCTCCGCCCACACCTCATCGGGACCGGGCAGCACGGTCCAGTTGGTCGTCGACTCGGACAGGACCTTCGAGTTCTCCTTGACGGACGGGAGCTTGTCGCGGCCGGCGCGGACCGGGTCGAGGTCGGCGAGCAGGCCGGGCGCGACCGGGCCGGAGAAGCCGATGCGGGCGGCGCGCTCGTCGCCCAGGCCGAGGGCGCGCGCGGCGTACCAGGACGGCACGAACTCGAGCGTGTCGTCCGGCGCGTGCTCGATGCGCGCGCGCTTGACCCACGGGTCGTACCAGCCGACGTCGACGAACTTCGCCCCCGCCTTGTACGCCTCCACGGCGACGGCGCGCGTCAGCGCCTCCTTGCCCGGCGAGCAGCTGACCGCCACGATCTGCCCGGGCTGGACGTTCGCGCCGACCCGCACCGCGAGCTCGGCGACGCGCTGGATGTGCTCGTCGAAGGCCATCCGGCGCAGGCTAGAGCTACGCGGCGCCGTGGTCGCGCGCGCGCTGGACCGCCTCGGCGGCGCCGCCGGTCCACGGCGGCCCGTGCCCGACGAGCACGGTGCGCGCGTCCGTCTCGGCGACCCGCTGCAGGGACGCCATGGCGGCGACGTTGTCCGCGTTGGCCGCGCCGGAGACCAGCCGTGGCCCGCGCTCGCCGGTGTAGGGCTCGAGCGTCGCGAGCGCGTCCCCCACGATGATCGTCCCGCGGTCGGGGAAGTGAAACGCCGTGTGCCCGTGCGTGTGCCCCGGAGTGGGGATGGCGCGCGGGGCGCCGGGGAGGTCGAGCTCGCCGTCGGTGCCGCTGAAGGCGCGCACGTCGCCGATCGCCCGCGTGCGCAGCGCTCCGGCGCGCGCCATCGCCAGGCCGACCCGCAGGACGTGCCGGTTGCGGTGGCGAGCGACCGAGTGCTCGGTCTCGTAGCGGAACGGGTGCCGGCTCAGCGAGCGGTCGCGCTCGTGCAGCCAGACCGGGACGTCCCACTCCGCGCGGATGGCCTCGGCGAAGCCGATGTGGTCCGGGTGCGCGTGGGTGACGGCCACCGCCTCCACGTCGTCTGGCGCGCGGCCGATCGCGGCGAGATGACCGGGCAGTCGCTTCCACGACGCCGGCAGCCCGCAGTCGACGATCAGCACCGACCGGCTGTCGTCCGCCTCGACCAGGTACCAGTTCGTGAACGCGTCCTCGACGCGGTGGATGCCGGGAGCGACGTCGCGTTCGAGCACGGTCGGTAGAACCTACGCGATGGCGTTCGGCGTCTACGTCCATGTCCCGTGGTGCCGGAGCGTGTGCGGCTACTGCGACTTCAACACGTACGTGCCGCGCGGCGACGAACCGGCGGGCTACGCCGACACCGCGCTCGCCGAGATCGCGCTGATGCCGCGCGACCGCCGTCCCGACACCGTGTTCATCGGCGGCGGGACGCCGACCCTGCTCGACCCCGCCGACGTCGGCCGCATCGTCGCCGCTCTCGAGCCGGCGCCCGGCGCGGAGGTGACGATCGAGGCCAACCCCGAGACGGTCGACGAGGCGAGGCTCGCCGCCCTGCGCGCCGCAGGCGTCACCCGCGTCTCGATCGGCATGCAGAGCGCCCGCGCCCACGTGCTGCGCACGCTCGAGCGCGTCCACACGCCGGGTGCCGCCGTGCGCGCCGCGCGGGACGCGCGCCGCGCCGGCTTCGAGCACGTCAGCCTCGACCTCATCTACGGCACGCCGGGTGAGACGGACGACGACTGGCGCGCCACCGTCGACGCCGCGCTGTCCGCGCAGCCCGACCACGTCAGCGCCTACGCACTCACGGTCGAGCGCGGCACCCGCCTGTCCGCCCAGGTCCGTGCCGGGCGCGTCCCCGCGCCCGACGAGGACGCGCTGGCCGACCGCTACGAGATCGCCGACGCAATGCTGACCAGCGCGGGCCTGCCCTGGTACGAGATCTGCAGCTGGGCCGCGAACCCCGGCGCCCAGTGCCGTCACAACCTCGGCTATTGGGACTCGGGCGACTGGTGGGCGATCGGGCCGGGCGCGCACGGGCACGTCGGCGGCGAGCGCTTCTGGACGCACCGCCACCCGCACACGCACGCGGCGGCCGTCGCGCGCGGCGAGCGGCCGATCGCGGGGCGGGAGCGGCTCACGACCGAGCAACGCCGGCTGGAGCGGACGATGCTCGGGCTGCGCCGGCGCGAGGGGATCGCCACCACGGAGCTCGACGCGACCGTCGTGAGCGGGCTCCGGGCCGACGGGCTGCTCGAGGGGGGCGACCGCGCGGTGCTCACGCTGCGCGGCCGCCGGCTCGCGGACACGGTCATCCGCGCGCTCGCCTGACGCCCCGACGTCGTCCGCGGCGTAGGATCCGCGCCGTGCCGGCTCCCGTCCTCCGCGCGCTGTTCGTCGCGCTCGCGCTGTCCGCTGCCCTGGCGACCGAGGCCTCGGCCCGTCTGTCGGTGAAGGTCCTCTCCACGCGCGCCGACCTGGTGAGCGCCAACGACGCGCTCGTGCAGGTCCGCGGCGTCAAGTCGGCCCACGGCCTGCGCGTGACGGTCAACGGCAAGCGCCGCCGCTTCACCACCGGCGCCGACGGCCGCGTCGTCCGGCTCGTCCGCGGCCTGCGCCTGGGCCGCAACGTGATCATCGCCCGCCGGGGCAAGCGCGGCGCCCGCCTGATCGTCACCAACCACCCGAAGGGCGGCCCGGTCCTCGCCGGCCCGCAATTGCAACCGTGGAAGTGCCAGGCAAGCGCAACCGACAAGCAGTGCAACCAGCCGGCGAGCTACACCTATTCCTACAAGCCGACCTCCGGCGACGGCTTCAAGGACTACGACCCGGAGAACCCGCCGTCCGACGTGGCCACCACCACGACCGACCAGGGCGTCGAGGTCCCGTTCATCGTCCGCATCGAGACCGGCTACATCGATCGCGACCAGTACAAGGTCGCCGCGCTCTACCAGCCCGGCCAGCCGTGGTCGGCGGTCGCGCCGCAGCCCCAGTTCAACCACAAGCTGCTGATCACCCACGGCGCGGCGTGCGGCGTCGACTACGAGCCCAAGGACGCTCCGGAGGTCACGACGGGCGCCGCCGCGGACGCGCTCGGCCGCGGCTTCGCGGTGATGTCGACCGCGCTCGACAACTCGGGCCACAACTGCAACCTCGCCGTGCAGGCCGAGTCGCTGATCATGACCAAGGAGCACGTGGTCGAGCGCTACGGGACGCTGCGCTACACGATCGGCACCGGTTGCTCGGGCGGCTCGCTCGCCCTGCAGTGGATCAGCAACGCCTACCCCGGTGTCTACCAGGGGATCCTGCCGACCTGCTCGTTCCCGGACGCGTGGAGCACGGCCACGCAGTTCCTCGATTACCACAACTCCCTGCGCTACTTCATGGACCCGTCGCTGTGGGGGCCGGGCGTCGCGTGGCTGCCGACCCAGATGGCCGCCGTCCAGGGCCACGTCTCGATCGCCAACTCGCAGGTGTCCGACAACGCGCAGTTCCACGTGGTCGTCCCGACCGACCCGTGCGACGGCGTCACCGACGAGGAGCGCTACGACCCGCAGACCAACCCGGGCGGCGTCCAGTGCACGATCCAGGCCGCCGCCATCAACCTGTTCGGGCCGCGCCCGCAGGAGATCTGGACGGCGCCCGAGAAGCAGGTCGGCCACGGCTTCGCGGGTACGCCCGTCGACAACGTCGGCGTCCAGTACGGCCTCAAGACCCTGCTCGACGGAACCATCACGCCCGCCCAGTTCGTCGACCTCAACGCGAAGATGGGCGGCCTGAACATGGCCGACGCGTCGTTCGCGCCCGAGCGGCTGGAAGCCGTCCAGCCCGCGCTTCGCAACGCCTACCGCACCGGCATGATCAACTCGGCCAACAACCTGGACCGGACCGCGATCATCGACTGCCGCGGGCCCGACCCCGGCGCGTTCCACGACGCCTACCGCGCGTTCGCCGTCCGCGCCCGGCTCGACCGCGAGCACGGCGACCACGACAACCAGGTCATCTGGGAGGGGCCTGTCCTGATCCTCGCCGACACCCAGTGCGAGAAGAACTCGCTGCTGGCCATGGACGAGTGGCTCGCGGCGGTGGAGCAGGACACGCAGCCGGGCGCGCGGGCCGCCAAGCTCACGCGCAACAAGCCCGCCACCGTGACCGACCGCTGCTACGACGGGGCCGGCCACAAGGTCGCCGACGACCTCTGCGGCGAAGCGGTCGTGCCGGTCTACAGCACCCCGCGCATGGTCGCCGGCGACGCGCTGACCACGGACGCGAACAAGTGCCAGCTGAAGCCGCTCGACCGCTCGTCCTACGGATCGGCGACCTTCAGCGACACGGAGTGGACGACGCTGCAGCAGGTGTTCCCGAACGGCGTCTGCGACTTCTCCAAGCCCGGCGTCGACCAGCAGGGCACCGTGCCGTGGCAGACCTACCAGGACGCCAAGGGCGCGGTCGTGTACGGAGGCAAGCCGCTCGGCGCGGCGCCGAAGAGCCGCGCGAAGCGATTCAAGAAGAAGCGCGCTTCTTCTTCCTGACGGTGAACGAGTAGGCGGCCGGCGTGGGGTCGCGGACGCCGGTGAGGATCGCGACGACGGTGAAGGTGTGCTTGCCGCGGCGGACGCGGTAGCTCACGCCAGGATCGCAGGCGCGCTCCTTGCCCTTGTCGAGCCTGCAGCGGAACGTCGCCGCCGGATCGCTCGCCGAGAACGTGAACCGCACCCGGATCTTCTTCTTGCGCGTCTTGAGCGTCGCCTTCGGATGCTTGGCGAGCGTCGTGTCCGGCGCGGTGGCCGCGGGCGTCGGCGACGCGGACGACGCAGGCGAAGGCGAAGGTGACGGCGAGGGGGATGGTGCGGCGGGTGGCGTCCAGGTGACTACGACGGCGCCGGCCACAAGGTCGCCGACGACCTCTGCGGCGAAGCGGTCGTGCCGGTCTACAGCACGCCGCGCATGGTCGCCGGCGACGCGCTGACCACGGACGCGAACAAGTGCCAGCTGAAGCCGCTCGACCGCGCGTCGTACGGCTCGGCGACCTTCAGCGACACGGAGTGGACGACGCTGCAGCAGGTGTTCCCGAACGGGCGTCTGCGACTTCTCCAAGCCCGGCGTCGACCAGCAGGGCACCGTGCCGTGGCAGACCTACCAGGACGCCAAGGGCGCGGTCGTGTACGGAGGCAAGCCGCTCGGCGCGGCGCCGAAGAGCCGCGCGAAGCGATTCAAGAAGAAGCGCGCTTCTTCTTCCTGACGGTGAACGAGTAGGCGGCCGGCGTGGGGTCGCGGACGCCGGTGAGGATCGCGACGACGGTGAAGGTGTGCTTGCCGCGGCGGACGCGGTAGCTCACGCCAGGATCGCAGGCGCGCTCCTTGCCCTTGTCGAGCCTGCAGCGGAACGTCGCCGCCGGATCGCTCGCCGAGAACGTGAACCGCACCCGGATCTTCTTCTTGCGCGTCTTGAGCGTCGCCTTCGGATGCTTGGCGAGCGTCGTGTCCGGCGCGGTGGCCGCGGGCGTCGGCGACGCGGACGACGCAGGCGAAGGCGAAGGTGACGGCGAGGGGGATGGTGCGGCGGGCGGCGTCCAGGTGATCGTCACGGACGGCGGCGTGCCGGCCGCGGCGGGCGCGCCGTAGGCCTGGTTGCTCGTCCCGTCGCCGACGTGCCCGGAACCGCCTCCGCCGCCGCCGCAGGCGGACCCGCCACCGCCACCGAACCAGCCGCCACCGCCTCCCCCGCCGCCGCCTCTGGACCCGCCGCCGGCGTCGTACTCGTACCCGGTGCCACCGGCGCCCGCGACCCCTGCGGTGGCCGCCCCGTCCCCCTGGCCGGCCGGACCGCCGGCGTTCTGGTTGCCGCCGCCCCCGGCGGAGGTCGGGACGCACGGCGGCGTCATGACGGAGTAGTGACCGCCCGTCGCCCCTTCCGAGCCGCCGCCGTTGCCGCCCGTGGCCGCGTAGGTCTCGCCGCCGCCGCCACCGCCTCCCGCGACGACGACGCGGGACTCGAGCGTGCCGGTGCCGCCGCGGGCCACCCGCCGCACGTCGCTGGCGCCACCCCCGCCGGCGAGGCCGGCGCCTCCGCCGTTGAACACCGCAGCACCCGCCGGGTCACCGACACCGCCGACCTCGACGTACAGCGCCTGCCCCGGCGTCACGGCCAGGTCCGCGGCTGCGGTGCCGCCCAGGCCACCGGGAGCGGAGCTCGGGCCGGGTGAGGCAGCACCCGGCGCGCCGATCGCGTCGACGCGCACGGACGTCACCCCGGCCGGGACGAAGAAGGCCTGCTCGACCCCGCTGGCGGTGAAGCTCTGCGTGTCGGCGCGCGCCACGGCGGGCGCCGACACGAGCAGCAGGGTCAGGACGAGCGCGCGCCGCATGCGGCGCACCCTGTCACAGACCGAAGGTCTTCGCGATGATCTCGCGCTGGATCTCTGAGGTGCCGCCGTAGATGGTCGACACGAGCGCGCGGCGGACGTGGCCCTCCATGTCGTACTCGGTGGCGTAGCCGTAGCCGCCCATCATCTGCATGCCCTCGAGCGAGACCTTCTTGGCGATCTCGGTGCACTTGAGCTTGGCCATCGACGCCTCGCGCGGGAACATCTTGCCCGGGTCCTTGTCGACCGCTGCGGCGACGTCGTAGGTGAGCAGCTTGCAGCACTCGATCTCCGTCGCGAGGTCGGCGACGCGGTGCTTGAGCGCCTGGAAGGAGCCGATCGGCCGGCCGAACTGGTTGCGCTCCTTGAGGTAGCCGAGCAGGTCCTCGAAGGTGCGCTCGGCGGCGCCGAGCATGATCGCGGCGAGGATCAGGCGCTCGACGTTGAGGCCGGCCATGAGCTGGACCCAGCCCTGGTTCTCCGTGCCGAGCAGGTTCTCCGCCGGCACCTCGCAGTCGGTCAGGAAGACGTCGTTGACGATCTCCCCGCCCATCGTCTCGATCGGACGGATCTCGACGCCGTCGGCCTCGCGCGGCACGCTGATCATCGACATGCCCTCGTGCTTGGAGCCCGAGTTGTCGGTGCGGCAGACGATGAGGATGTGCTCGGCCAGGTGCGCCTCGGAGATCCAGGTCTTCTGGCCGTTGAGGATGTAGGAGCCGTTCTGACGCTCGGCCTTGCACTTGAGGTTGCCGACGTCGGACCCCGCCTCGGGCTCGGACATCGCGATCGCCTCGACGTTGCCGGCGACGATCCCCTCGAGCATCGCCTGCTTCTGCTCGTCGGTGCCGAAGCGTTCGTAGGCGCCGCCCACGATCTCGGTGACGCCGAAGCCACCGATCGGCGCCAGCCCGCGCGTCGTCTCCTCCAGGAACAGGCACATGTCGACCAGGCCGCCGCCGGTCCCGCCGTACTCCTCCGGGGTCGCGACGCCCAGCCAGCCCAGGTCGGCCATCTGCTTGTAGATGTCCTGGTTGTGCGGGTGGCGGCCGCCGTCGGTGAGCTTGTCGCGCTGCTCGCGGGTGCCGCACTCGCGCTGGCAGAAGTCCTTGACGGCAGCGACGAAGTCCTGCTGCTCGTGCGTGAGCTCGATCATTTGGAATCTCCTCGGGTAACTAGATATGTCAGCGTCGTGGTGAGCAAGTCGTGGAGCTGGCGGCGGGTCAGGCGGTGGCGGACGAGCCACTCGACCGTGGCCGCCTCGGCGAAGGCCGAGTACGCGCGCAGGACGGGCCGCAGGCGGGCCGCGCCGCCGAAGCGGGCGACGAGGCGCTCGACGGCTTCGTCGCGAGCGGCGTCGACGACCGCGGCGATCTCCGGGTCGCTCGCCGACAGCGCCGCCAGCCACGCGGCGCGGTTGCGGCTGACCATCGTGAGCCAGCGGTCGATGTCCGTCTCGAGGTCGACCTCCGTCGGGACGGCGGGGTAGCGCAGCATCGAGCGGACGACTTCGCGGTAGAGCTCCTGCTTGCCGCCGAAGTAGTGGTGCAGCAGGCCCCGCGCGACGCCGGCCTCGCGGGCGACCTCGGTCGCCGACACCTCCGCGGGTGGCCGCTCCGAGAACAGGCGGCGGGCCGCCGCGAGGATCTGCTCGCGGCGCTCGTCGTGCTCCATCCGGATCCGGGTTGTTGGCGGGGCGCCAATAGTGGCTGCGACGATAGCATCGCGCCATGCGCACGCGCCTCGTCCTCGTCTTGCCCCTGCTGCTCGCCGGATGCGGCGCGACGAGCATCGACACGGAGAAGGGCGAGCGGTTCATCACCAAGACCGTGGAGGACCAGGTCGGGGCCCGCGTGAAGGCCGTCAAGTGTCCGGAGGACCTCACCGCCGAGAAGGGCGCGACGTTCACCTGCACCGTCACCGGCGCCGACGGCACGACCGGCGACGTCGAGGTCGTGCAGAAGGACGACAAGGGCAATGTCAAGGTGAGCGCGCCGATCCTGCCCATCCGCAACCTCGAGAAGCTCATGGCCCAGGACATCGGCCAGCAGGTCGGCTCCGACGTCAAGCTCAGCTGCCCGGAGATCATCACCCGCGAGAAGGGCGCCACCTTTGACTGCGTAGCCGCCAGCGGCAAGGACAAGGCCACGGTCAAGGTGACCCAGAAAGACGACAAGGGCAACGTGAACTACAAGCTCCAGCGCCAGTGACCGCCTTCGGCGACTACCACCGGGGCGGCGAAGGCCCGCCCCTCCTGCTCATCCACGGCTTCACCGCGACCTACCGCGCGTGGGGCCCGGTGCTCGACCTCCTCCAGGAGCAGTTCGAGGTGATCGCGCCGACCGTCGGCGGCCACACGGGCGGCCCCGACCTCGCCGACGAGTCGCTCGACGGCATCCTCGACGGCCTCGAGGCGATGCTGGACGAGGTCGGCTGGGAGCGCGCGAACATCGCCGGCTGGTCGATGGGCGGCCAGCTGACCCTGGAGATGGCGGTGCGCGGCCGCGCGCTGTCGGCCACCGCCATCTCGCCTGCGGGCGCGTGGACCCACGACAACGCGATGCAACGGGAGCTCAAGCGCATCGGCCGCCAGTTCCGCCGCTCGCACGGCGCCTCCGTCCGGAGCGCGCGCGTCGTGGCGCGGGCGATGGCCTCGCCTCGCTTCCGCGCGATCGCGATGCGCGACCAGATGCTCAACGGGGCGCGCATCGGCGCCGACGAGGCGACCGCGATGACGCAGGCGTTCGCGGACACGCCCATCTTCGCGACCTTCCTGGAGCGCTCCGAAGCCAACGACCGCCCGCTGGAGGGCCTGGATCGCATCGACGTCCCGGTCACCATCGCCTGGGGCGACACCGACCGCGTCCTCCCCCAGGACAAGCACGAGGCGTTCTTCCGCCGGCAGCTGCCGCAGGCGAACTTCGTGAAGATCGTCAAGGCCGGGCACACCCCGTTCTGGGACGCGCCGGAGCGGGTCGCCGACATCATCGCCCAGACGGCGTTCAAGCACGAGAGGGAGCAGACCACGTGAGCATCAACACCGTCACGGGGCCGATCGAGCCGGACGCGCTCGGCCGCACCGCCATCCACGAGCACGTCCGCTTCGTCGACGAGGCGGTCAGCGAGCAGTGGCCGGACTGGTACGACGCCGGCCAGCAGCTGACGGACGCCGTCGAGCAGGTCGAGGCCGTGCAGGCGCACGACGTCAGGACGATCGTCGAGCCGACCGCGATGTTCGGCGGCCGCAGCGCCAGCTTCATGCAGCAGGTGTGCGAACGCACGGGCATCCAGCTCGTCGCGTGCACCGGCGTCTACTCCTACGACTACCTGCCGCACTTCTACGGCGCCCGCGACGCCGACGCGATCGCGGCGATGTTCGTGCACGACATCGAGCAGGGCATGCAGGGCACCGACGTCAAGGCCGGCTTCCTGAAGTGCGCCGCCGACGAGCCGGGGATCACCGAGAACGTCGAGAAGCTCCACCGCGCGTGTGCACGCGCGAGCCTGCAGACGGGCGCGCCGATCATGGCTCACTCGCGACCGGCGTCGGGCACCGGCCCCAAGCAGGTCGCCCTCTTCCTCGAGGAGGGCGTCGACCCGAAGAAGATCCAGATCGCCCACACGGGCGACACCGACGACCTCGGCTACATCGAGTCCCTGCTCGAGACGGGCGTCTGGATCGGCCTCGACCGCTACGGCCTGCCGATGTTCCTCGACGACGACAAGCGCGACGCGACGACGATCGAGCTGCTCAACCGCGGCTACGCCGACCGGCTCTTCATCAGCTCGGACTTCGCCACGTCGATCGACTGGTTCCCCGCCGAGGTGGTCGAGCAGCTGATGGGCTCGGGCATCGTCAACCCCGAGTGGGGCATGGCGTACCCGTTCACCCACGTGCTGCCGCGGCTGCGCGAGGCGGGGGTCTGGGACGACGACGTCGAGCGCCAGGTCTACGAGGCCAACCCGCGCGCCTGGCTGACCGCCTAGGGAACCTCCCAGGAAGCTCTCGCAGAGCGCCCACGCACGACGGCCATGGTGGCCGTCATGGATCTTGCTCTCCCCCGTCCGCGGACGGTCTCACTCAGCCGCATCCGGCGCCCGCCGCTCGCCCTCACGGCGGTGCTCGTGCTCGCCGCCGTCCTCGTCGGCTGGGGGCTGACCCGCTCCGGCTACTCGAACACCTACTACGCGGCCGCGGTCAAGTCGGCGAGCGAGTCGTGGAAGGCGCTCTTCTTCGGGGCGATCGACCCCGGCAGCTTCATCACCGTCGACAAGCCGCCGCTGTCGATCTGGCTCATGGGGCTTTCGGCGCGGGTGTTCGGCTTCTCGTCGTTCTCGATGCTGCTGCCCTCCGTGCTGTGCACGGTCGGCTCCGTGGCGCTCGTCCACGCGAGCGTGAAGCGCTTCGCCACCGAGCGCGCAGCGCTGGCGAGCGCGCTGGCGCTCGCCGTCATGCCCGTCTCCGTGGCGATCGGGCGCGTCAACAACCCCGACGCGCTGCTCGTCCTGCTGCTCGTGCTCGCCGGCTACCTCACCGTGCGGGCGATCGAGTCCGGACGGACGAAGACGCTGGCCGGCGCCGGCGCGATCGTCGGTCTGGCCTTCATGACCAAGATGCTCCAGGGCTGGATGGTCGTCCCGGCGCTCGCCGTCGCGTACGTCGGCTGGGCGCCGGGGACGCTCGTCACCCGCATCCGGCAGCTGCTGATCGCCGGCGCGACGATGGTCGCCGTCAGCGCGGCGTGGCCGCTCGCGGTGACCCTGTGGCCGGGCTCGAAGCCGTACATCGGCGGCTCGACGGACGGCTCCGTCTGGGACCTGATCCTCGGCTACAACGGGTTCGGCCGCCTGTTCGGGGGGTCGGGTCCCGGCGGTGGTGGCATGTCCTTCGGTGGCGCCGCGGGCTGGGACCGGCTGTTCAACGCGCAGGTCGGCGGGCAGGTCGCCTGGCTGCTGCCGCTCGCGGCTGCCGGCCTGCTCGTCGGCATCGTCCGGACCCACGGCAAGACGCGCGCGGGCTTCGCCCTGTTCGGGACCTGGGCGGTCGTCCATGCGGTCGTGTTCAGCTTCCAGCAGGGCATCTTCCACCCGTACTACGTGAGCGCCCTGGCGCCCGCGGTGGCGGTGCTCGCCGGCGCCGGGACGATCGAGCTGACGCGCTGGGCGAAGGACTCGTGGGCCGGGGTGGCCGCCGTCACGGTGGCCGTGCTCGCCACGGCCTGGCTCGCCGTCGGCCTGCTCGCCCGCACGCCCGACTTCGCGCCGTGGCTGCGCATCGCCATCCCGATGGTCGCCGCCGGCGCCGCGTTCGCCGCCGTCGTCATCCGCCACCGCCCGGCCGTGGTCGCAGCGATCGCCGCCGTCGCGGTGCTCGCCGGCCCGGCCGCCTACAGCGTCGCCACCTCCGGCCAGGCGCTGAACGGCAACAACGTGTCCGCCGGCCCGGCGACGCAAGGTCGCGCGATGGGCGAGGCGGGCACCGACACAACGCTTGCGTCGTATCTCACCGCGCATCGCGGTGACGCGAAGTACCTGGTGGCCGTGACCGGCTCCCAGCAGAGCGCGGGCCTGATCCTCGCCACCGGACAGCCCGTCGTGACGATGGGCGGCTTCAACGGGCAGGACCCGGCGCCGACGCTCGCGCAGTTCAAGCGGATGGTCGCGCGCGGAGAGGTCCGGTACGTGCTCACCGACGGCCGCGGCGCAAGCGCCATCACGGCGTGGGTCGAGGCCCACGGCACCGCAGTGTCATCCATCAGCGGTCTCTACCGCGTCTAACGAAAGGACCAGCACCATGTTCGCCAAGAAGATCGCCATCGGCGCCTGCGCCGCCGTGCTCGCGGCGGCCGGCGGGATCGCCGTCGCCCAGGGCGGGGACTCCTCCGTCGCCAAGTCCACCACCACCGCCCAGACCGGTGGTCCGGGCGGCGGCGGGATGCGGGGTGGGCCGGGCGGCCAGGACCTCAGCGCCCTCGCCAAGGACCTCGGCGTGACCGAGAGCAAGCTCCAGTCGGCGATGGAATCGTCGCGCCCGTCGTCGGGCGCTCCCGGCGGGGACCCGTCGGACATGGCGGCCAACCTCGCCGACGCGCTCGGCCTCTCCACCGCCACCGTCGAGCAGGCGCTCGAGGCGAACCGACCCGACGCGAGGTAGTGTCCGCGGCGTTGGTCGAGCTGCACCCATCCGGGCTCTCCCCCGACGGCGTCGTCGCCGTCGCGCGGGAGGGCGCGCGGGTGGGTCTCGGCGCCGACGCCCGGGCGGCCATGGAGCGCAGCGCCGCCGTGGTCAGCGAACTGGTCGGCGGAGCGGAGCCCGTCTACGGCGTCTCGACGGGCTTCGGCATGCTCGCCAACGTCGTCATTCCCGACAACCGCCGCGCGGAGATGCAGCGGGCGCTGGTGCGCTCGCACGCCGCCGGGATGGGGCCGCCGGTGGAACGCGAGGTCGTGCGGGCGATGCTGCTGCTGCGTGCCCGCACGCTGGCGATGGGCTACTCGGGCGCGCGCCCCGTCGTCGCCGAGGCAATCGTCGCGCTGCTCAACGCCGACGTCACCCCGGTCGTCCCCGAGCACGGCTCGCTCGGCGCGAGCGGTGACCTCGCCCCACTCGCGCACTGCGCGCTGGTCCTGCTCGGCGAGGGCGAGACGCTGGACGGCCGCACGATCCGCGACGCGGGGGTCGAGCCGCTCGTGCTGGAGGCCAAGGAGGGGCTCGCGCTCATCAACGGCACGGACGGGATGCTCGGCATGCTCGTTCTCGCCGTGGCCGACCTCGAGCGCCTGCTGCGGGTGGCGGACCTCGCCGCCGCCATGTCGGTCGAGGCTTTGCTGGGCACCGACCGCGCCTTCGCGGAGGACCTCGTCGCCCTCCGTCCCCAGCCCGGGCAGGCGGCCAGCGCCGCGAACATGCTCAGGCTGCTGGCCGGCTCGGCGGTCGTCGCCAGCCACCGCTACGGCGACGACCGCGTGCAGGACGCCTACTCGCTGCGCTGCGCGCCGCAGGTGATCGGGGCCGCGCGCGACGCGCTCGCCCACGCCCGCACGGTCGCGGGCAACGAGCTGCGCTCCGCGATCGACAACCCGATGGTCATGCCCGACGGCCGTGTCGAGTCGTGCGGCAACTTCCACGGCGCGCCGCTCGCGCTGGCCGCCGACCTGCTCGCCATCGCGGTCGCCGAGGTGGGCGGCATCAGCGAGCGCCGCACGGACCGGTTGCTGGACCCGGTCCGCTCCGCGGGCCTGCCGCCGTTCCTGGCCCCGGACGCGGGCGTGAACTCCGGCCTGATGATCGCCCAGTACACGCAGGCGGCGCTGGTCGCGGAGAACCGCCGCCTGGCGACGCCCGCAAGCATCGGGTCGTTGCCCACGAGCGCGAGCCAGGAGGACCACGTGAGCATGGGCTGGGGTGCGGCCCGCAAGCTGCGCACGTCGCTCGCGAACCTCGCGCGCATCCTGGCCGTCGAGCTGACCTGTGCCGCGCGTGGCCTGGAGGAGCGGGCGCCCCTCGTCCCCGCCGCGGGCACCGGCGCGGCGCTCGCGCTGCTGCGCGAGACGGTCCCGGGCGCGGGTCCGGACCGCTGGCTGGCCCCCGAGCTCGCGGCGGTCGAGCACCTCGTGGCGGACGGCGCGCTGCTCGCCGCCGCCGAAGCGGAGATCGGAGCACTCGCATGACCCCTCGGGAGATCAGGGCCGCCCGCGGCACCGAGCTGACCTGCAAGGGCTGGCCGCAGGAGGCCGCGCTGCGCATGCTGATGAACAACCTCGACCCGGACGTCGCCGAGCGCCCCGAGGACCTCGTCGTCTACGGCGGGACGGGCCGCGCCGCGCGCTCGTGGGAGGCCTACGACGCCATCGTGGCGTCGCTCACGACGTTGGAGGAGGACGAGACGCTGCTCGTCCAGTCCGGCAAGCCGGTCGGCGTCGCGCGCACGCACGCGTGGGCGCCGCGCGTGCTGATCGCCAACTCCAACCTGGTTCCCGACTGGGCGACCTGGGATGAGTTCCGCCGCCTCGAGGACCTCGGGCTGACGATGTACGGGCAGATGACCGCGGGGTCGTGGATCTACATCGGCACCCAGGGCATCCTGCAGGGGACGTACGAATGCTTCGCGGAGATCGCGCGACGCAAGTACGGGGGCTCGCTGACCGGCACGATCACGCTGACCGCCGGGCTCGGCGGCATGGGCGGCGCGCAGCCACTCGCGGTGACCATGAACGGCGGCGTCGCGCTGTGCGTGGAGGTCGATCCCGACCGCATCCGCCGGCGGCTGGAGACGCGCTACCTCGACGTGCAGGCCGATGACCTCGAGGACGCCGTGGCGCGCTGCCGGCAGGCCAAGGCGGACGGGGCGGCGCTCAGCATCGGCCTGCTCGGCAACGCCGCCGACGTGCTGCAGGAGCTGCTCGCCGCCGGCTTCGAGGCCGACATCGTCACCGACCAGACGAGCGCGCACGACCCGCTCGGCGGCTACGTCCCGGACCGCATGTCGCTCGCCGAGGCGGACGACCTGCGCGGCAGCGATCCCGACGGCTACATCACCCGCTCGCGCGCCGCGATGGCCGCGCACTGCGCCGCGATGGTCGGCTTCCTCGACCGCGGCGCCGAGGTCTTCGACTACGGCAACAGCCTGCGCGCCGAGGCGCAGCTGGGCGGCTTCGAGCGGGCCTTCGCGTACCCCGGCTTCGTGCCCGCCTACGTCCGCCCGCTGTTCTGCGAGGGCAAGGGCCCGTTCCGGTGGGTCGCGCTGTCGGGCGATCCGGAGGACATCGCCGCGACCGACCGCGCCGTGCTGGAGGAGTTCCCCGACGACGAGCGGCTCGGGCGCTGGATCACGGCGGCCGGCGAGCGCATCGCCTTCCAGGGGCTGCCCGCGCGGATCTGCTGGCTCGGCTACGGCGAGCGCCACCGGCTCGGCCTGCGCTTCAACGCGATGGTCCGCTCCGGCGAGCTGAAGGCGCCGATCGTGATCGGCCGCGACCACCTCGACTCCGGCTCGGTCGCCTCCCCGTACCGGGAGACGGAGGGGATGAAGGACGAGTCCGACGCGATCGCCGACTGGCCGCTGCTCAACGCGCTGGTCAACACGGCGTCGGGCGCGTCGTGGGTGAGCATCCACCACGGCGGCGGCGTCGGCATCGGCCGCTCCATCCACGCGGGGATGGTGTGCGTCGCCGACGGCACCGAGCTGGCCGACGAGAAGCTCGAGCGCGTGCTGACGGCCGATCCGGGGATGGGCGTCATGCGCCACGCGGACGCGGGATACGACCGCGCGCTCGACGTCGCCCGCGAGCGCGGCGTGCGGATCCCGATGCGCGAATGACGGTCCTCGACATCGTGCAGGTCGGCCATCCGGCGCTGCGCGAGCGCGCGCGGGAGCTGGCTGTGGACGAGTTGAAGGACTCCGACACGCAGGCGTTCATCGACGACCTCATCGAGACCAAGCGCGCGGCAAACGGCGCGGGCCTGGCCGCCAACCAGGTCGGCGACCTGCGGCGCATCGCGATCGCAGAGGTCACGCCAGGCAACCCGCGTTACCCGTACAAGCCGGAGCTGCCGCTGACCGTGATGATCAACCCGGTGCTGGAGCCGGTCGGCGACGCGACGGTGCTGATCAACGAGGGCTGTTTGTCCGTGCCCGGCCTGCGCGGGGACGTGCCGCGCGCCGTCACGGTGCGCATGCGCTATCTGGACCGCGACGGCGCGCCGCAGGAGCGGGAGGTGCGCGGCCTCAGTGCGGGGACGTTCCAGCACGAGGTCGACCACCTCGACGGCGTGCTCTTCCTCGACCGCGCCGACCCGCGCACGTTGAGCACCTGGGACGAGTTCGAGCGCCGGGGGAAGGCGGCGTTCCTGGCGCGCGCCGCGCAGCTGCCGCGATGAGGGTGTGGTGCGAGCACGCCTGGCTGGGCGGAGCGGCGGCAGCGGCCGGCGTGCTGATCGACATCGAGGGCGGGCGCATCACGGCCGTCACCCCCGGCGCCGAGCCAGACGGGGAGCGCCTGGCCGGGCTGACGCTGCCGGGGCTGGCCAACGCGCACTCGCACTCCTTCCAGCGGGCGCTGCGCGGCCGCACCCACGGCGGCCGTGGCTCGTTCTGGACGTGGCGCGACCAGATGTACGCGCTCGCCGAGCGGCTCGACCCCGACGGCGTCTTCGCGATCGCCCGGGCGACCTTCGCCGAGATGGCGCTGGCCGGCATCACCACGGTCGGCGAGTTCCACTACCTGCACGACGGCGGGAACGCGATGGGCGAGGCCGTGATCGCCGCGGCCGCGGAGGCCGGCGTGCGCATCACGTTGATCGACGCGTGCTACCTGCACGGCGGCATCGAGCGCTTCCGCGACCCGAGTGCGGGCGCGTGGGCCGAGCGGGTCGCGGCGCTGCGACCCGGTGCGGCGCGGATCGGCGCCGCGATCCACAGCGTCCGTGCCGTCGACCCGGAGAGCGCCGCGACCGTCGCCCAGTTCGACGGCCCGCTCCACGCCCACGTCTCCGAGCAGCCCGGCGAGAACGAGTGGTGCCTGGCCGAGCACGGGCGCACGCCGACGCAGGTGCTGGCCGACGCGGGCGCGCTCGACGGTCACTTCACCGCCATCCATGCGACCCATCTGACCGAGGTCGACGTGGGGCTCCTCGGGACGGCGAGCGTGTGTTTGTGTCCGACGACCGAGCGCGACCTCGCCGACGGCATCGGGCCGGCCCGGAGCCTGGCCGAGGCCGGCGCCCGGTTGGCGACGGGCAGCGACTCGCAGGCGGTCATCGACCCGTTCGAGGAGGCACGCGCGATCGAGCTCGACGAGCGCCTCGCCTCCGGCGTGCGCGGCCAGCACGACGTGCCCGCGCTCCTGACCGCGGCGACCGCGGACGGGCACGCCTCGATCGGCTGGCCCGAGGCGGGGCGCCTCGAGCCCGGCGCCCTCGCGGACCTCGCCGTCGTCGACCTCGGCACGGTCCGCACGCTCGGCGGCGACGACCCGCTCGCCACGGCCGTGTTCGCCGCCACCGCCGCCGACGTCCGCCACGTCATGGTCGGGGGCCGCTGGATCGTCCGTGACGGCGTTCATGCCGGCATCGACGTCCGCCGCGCGCTCGCCGAGGCGCTGGCATGACCGCGCTGGTCATCGACAACATCGGGCGGCTCGTGACCAACGATCCGGCGCTGGGCGAGGGTCCGCTCGGGATCGTCGCGGACGCGGCGCTGGTCATCGAGGACGGCGTGGTCGCCGCGGTCGAGCGCGCGGGCGCCGCCGGCGACGCGCGCCTCGACGCCGCCGGCCGCTGCGTCATCCCGGGCTTCGTCGACAGCCACACCCACCTCGTCTTCGCGGGCGACCGTGGCGATGAGTTCGCCGCCCGGATGGCGGGCCGGCCGTACGCCGCGGGCGGCATCCGCGTGACCACCGACGCGACCCGCGCGGCGACCCGCGAGCAGCTCGCCGCGCTGGCCGCGGACCGCCGCCGCGAAGCGCTCGCCGCCGGCATCACGCACATCGAGATCAAATCGGGCTACGGCCTCGACGTCGCCACCGAGCGGCGGCTGTGCGAGGTCGCCGCCGAGTTCACCGACGACGTCACCTTCCTCGGCGCCCACGCCGTCCCCGCCGAGTACGACGGTCGCGAGGACGACTACGTCGCGCTCGTCTGCGGGGCGATGCTGGCCGCCTGCGCCCCGCCCGCCCGCTGGATCGACGTCTTCTGCGAGCGCGGCGCCTTCGACGCCGACCAGTCCCGCGCCGTGCTCGAGGCGGGCGCGGCGGCCGGGCTCGGCCTGCGCGTCCACGGCAACCAGCTCGGTCCCGGCCCGGGCGTCCGGCTCGCGGTGGAGCTCGGCGCCGCGTCCGTCGACCACTGCACCTACCTCGACGACACGGACGTCGAGGCGCTGGCGGGCGGGGACACCGTCGCCACCTTCCTCCCCGCCACGGACTTCTCGACGCGCCAGCCCTACCCCGACGCGCGCCGGGTCATCGACGCCGGCGCGCCCGTCGCCATCGCCACCAACTGCAACCCCGGCTCGAGCTACACGACCTCGATGGCCTTCTGCCTCGCGCTCGCCGTCCGGGACATGCACATGACCGCCGACGAAGCCCTGCAGGCGGCCACCCTCGGTGGCGCGCGGGCCCTGCGACGCACCGATGTCGGCCACCTCTCCCCCGGCGCCCGCGGCGACGCCGTCGTCCTCGCCGCGCCGTCGCACAGCCACCTCGTCTACCGCCCCGGCGTCCCCCTCGTCGCGGCCACCATCACCCGCGGCCGGGTCGGCTTCGCCGGAGGCGTGCGGTCAGACGGCGGCGGTTGACTGGCGCCGGACGAGCACCGGCTCGACGCGAACGCGCGCCCGGGCGCCGCGGCGCGGCTTGCCCTCGACGGCGGCGGCCAGCAGCGAGCTCGCCGACTTGGCCAGGTCCTCCATCCCCCACATCACCGTGGTGAGCGTCGGCGCGAGGACGGTCGCGATCGGGTGGTCGTCGTACCCGGCGACGGAGACGTCGCCCGGGATCGACAGGCCGAGCTCGGCAGCGGCCGCGTAGACGCCGCAGGCGATCGAGTCCGACAGGCAGAAGATCGCGGTCGGGCGCGGGTCACCGGCCAGCAGCGTGCGCGCGGAGGCCGTCGCGTCGGTGATCGAGTGCCGCGAGTTGACCACGGTCGCCGTCAGGCCCAGCTTGGCGCAGACGGCGCCGATGACCTGCTCGGCGGGCCGCTCGGGCGTCGAGGGACGGCTCGGCGTGAGCACGGCGATGTCGCGGTGGCCGAGCTCGGCGAGGTGCTCGAGCACGAGTGACACGCCGGCGCGATTGTCGAACAGGACCTCGCCGACGGTCGGCCCGACGAGCGCGTCACCGACGGCGACGATCGGCAGCATCTCTCCCACCGTCACCCAGGACGCGTGGGACGGGTCGAGCGGCGAGACGACGAGGCCGTCGACCATCTGGTCGGCGAGCTGCATGGCGAGCGTCCGCTCGCGCTCGGGGTCCCCGCCGGAGTCGACCAGCACCATGTGCAGGTCGCGCGCTTCGAGCGCCTGCCCGATCGCGGCGACGAAGGACTGCTCGCCGAGATCCTGTAGCGAGGCGGCCAGCACCCCGACCAGCCCGGTCCGGCCCCGGGACAGCGCCCGGGCGACGGCGTTGCCCGTGTAGCCGAGGCGGCCCGCCGCCTCGCGCACGCGCTCCTGCGTCTCCGGCGAGGTCTGGATACCGCGGAGCGCGTACGAGACCGCGGCCGGTGACAGCTCGGTCTCGGCCGCGACGTCCTTCAGGGTCACGCGTCGGCGCCCGGCCACGCGTCGAACCGTACCGCTCGGCGCTGCGACAGACGGCCATGTCATTGCAGTCTCACGCCATTTAGGCTAGCGTTGAAGCGGTTCAGTGAATCGTTTCAGTGAATCGCTTCAGGACTTTATGAGCCACGACCTCCATCAACACCTCTGGCCCGCACCCTTCCTCGCTGCGCTGCGCGCTCGGACCGTCCCGCCGCGCCTCGAGGGCTGGGTGCTCGAGCTGGCCGACGGCGCCTTCGCGGTCGACCCGGAGACGCACGACCCCGAACGCCGCGCGGCCGACGGCCCCGGCGTGATCGGCATCGCTGTCTCGGCTGCGCTCGGCATCGACCGGCTGCCCGCGGACGAGGCCGCGGAGCTCGCGGCGGCCTGGCACGAGGGCGCCCTCGCGCTCGGCGGCCCGTTCGCGGTCTGGGCGACCGGCCGCGACCCCGAGGCGCTCCGCGTGGCGCTCGACCAGGGTGCCATCGGCCTCGAGCTTGCCGCCGACGCGCTGCTGGCTCCCGACGCCTTCGACACGCTCGCGCCGCTGCTCGCGACGCTCGGCGACCGCCCGCTGTTCGTGCATCCCGGTCCGAGCGCCGACGCCGGCCGCGCCGGCTGGTGGGCGCCCGTGGTCGACTACGTGAGCCAACTCCATGCCGCGTGGTGGGCGTGGGCGGACGGCGGGCGCGCACGCTTCCCCGAGCTCCCCGTCGTCTTCGCCGCGCTCGCCGGCCTCGGCCCCCTGCACGGCGAGCGCTTCCGCGCTCGCGGCGGCAGCAGCCTTCCCGTCGACCCGCTCACCTTCGTCGAGACGTCGAGCTATGGCACGCAGGCTGTGGACGCCGTCGTGCGCGTCCTCGGCATGGACGTCGTGTGCCGCGGCTCCGATCTGCCCTACGCCGCGCCGGCCCGCCTGGACTTCGACGCGTCCGCTCTGCATCTCATCGACACCGTCAACCCCCGCCGACTGCTCACCCCCAAGGAGGTCCCCGCTTGACTCTCGACCCGAACGCGCTCCAGCGCCTCGTCTCCGGCATCGCCGGACGCCCCGAGGAATGGGAGCACCACATCGACCGCGACGCCGAGGGCCGCACGTACGCGTGCCTGCGCCGGGACGCCAACGTCGACGTCTGGGTCATCTTCTGGCGCCCGGGCACGGACACCGGCTGGCACGACCACGACATCTCCAGTGGCGCCGTCCACGTCGTCGACGGCACGCTCACCGCCCACGCCCTGCGACTCGGCGCGCCCGACCTGCAGACCACCCATCGCGGTGGCGAGAGCTTCTGCTTCGACCCGTCACACATCCATCGCATGACCTGCGAGTCCGAGGTCGCCGTCTCCATCCACGCCTACTCGCCGCCGCTGTGGCGCCTCGGCCAGTACACGGTCGGCGACGACGGCACGCTGCACCGCGTCTCCGTCTCCTACGCCGACGAGCTGCGCCCGCTGGAGGCCGTCGCGGCGTGACCCCCGATCTGGCCATCGTCGGCGGCGGGATCATGGGCCTGATGACGGCCTACCACGCGTCCGGCCAGGGTGCGTCGGTCACGATCGTCGAGCGCGGCCGCATCGGCGACCCGATGACCGCGTCGTTCGGGCGCACGCGCTCGTATCGCACGGACTACCTCGACGCCCACTACGCGCAGCTGGCGCGCGAGGCGATCCGCCTCTGGACCGCCTTCGAGGCCGACACGGGGACCCGCGCGCTGATCCGCTGCGGATGCATGAACATCGCGTCGAGCGCGGTCACCCCGAACCTCGACAGCACGTACGCGCAGCTCAGCCACGACATCCTCACCGGCCTGCGCTTCCCGACCGAGTCGCTCGACGCGGGGGCGATCCGTGAGCGCTTTCCCTACCTGGACGCCGACCTCGCCCACGTCGACGTCGACGGCGGCGTGGTGGACCTGCGGGCGGTCGCGGCGACGCTCGTGCGGGTGCTGACCGAGCGGGGCGTGCGGATCGAGGAGGGCGCGACGGAGATCCCCGCGGCCGGCGCCGTCGTCGTCACGGCCGGGCACGGCACCAACGACGTCCTCGCCGGCATCGACGGCGCGCGCCTGCACGTCCCCATCACCAAGGACCGGCCGGTCGAGGCGCGCTACTTCATGCCGAAGGACGCCGCGCCGTTCACGGCCGACGTCATGCCGGTGATCGCCTACCTGGACGCCGGGATCTACTGCCACCCGATCGTCGACGGCCTGATCGACAAGGTCAAGATCGGCTACTACCACCCGCCCGACCTGCCGCGCGCGGATACTCCGATCGACGGCATCGCCGCGTTCGTCGAGCTGTGCATGCCGGGTCTACGGGACGCGGCGTCCGAGCCCGTCACGGACACCGACGGCTGCGACTACGACCTGGTGGCCGACGACGAGTTCGTCCTCGGCGCGGTACCCGGGACCACGAACGTGCACGTCGGCGTGGGCTGGCGCGGTACGGGCTACAAGTTCGCGCCCTGGGTGGGGCGCGTGCTGGCAGAGCTCGCCCTCCAGGGCGGGACCGTCTACGACATCGACCGCTTCGATCCGGCGCGGTTCGACACGAGAGGAGGTGCGGGCGATGGCGCGACCCTCGACCCGAACACTGCAGCAGCGCCTGTCTGACGGCGTGGTCCTCGGCGCCGAGGGCTACGTCTTCGAGCTCGAGCGCCGCGGCTACGTCAAGGCCGGTCCGTTCGTCCCCGAGGTCATCCTCGACGCGCCGGAGGCGGTGCTCGGCCTGCACCGCGAGTACCTGCGCGCGGGCGCCGACGTGATGGTCGCGCTGACCTACTACGCGCACCGCGAGAAGCTCAAGGACGTCGGGCGCGACGGCGACCTCGAGCCGATGAACCGCGCCGCGGTCCAGATGGCCAACACGGTCGCGGCCGAGGGCGGCGCGCTGGTGGCGGCGAACATCTGCAACACCTGGTCCTATGACCCGGACGATCCGATCCGCACCGGCGCGATCGTGCGCGCGCAGTACGAGGAGCAGCTCACCTGGGCGGTCGAGGAGGGCGTCGACTTCGTCGTGGCCGAGACCAACGACTACGTCGGCGAGGCGCTGATCGGGCTCGAGGTCTGCCAGTCGATGGACCTGCCCGCGCTGGTGACCTTCGCCAGCGTCGGGCCGACCCACACGTTCGACGGCTTCGACTACGTCACCGCGTGCAAGATGCTCGCCGACGCGGGCGCGGAGGTCGTCGGCCTCAACTGCTCCCGCGGGCCACAGACGATGCTGCCGCTGCTCGCGGAGATCCGGTCGGCCGTCGGCGGCTACATCGCCGCGCAGCCCGTCCCCTTCCACACCCACGCGGAGGTTCCGGCCTTCGAGTCGCTCGAGCACGAGGACGGCCGCCGTGCCTTCCCGATCGAGCTCGAGCGCTTCCAGGCCTCGCGCTTCGAGATGGCCACGTTCGCGCGGGCCGCGAGGGATCTCGGCGTCGGCTACATCGGCGGCTGCTGCGGCACGGGCCCGCACCACATCCGCGCGATGGCCGAGGCCTTGGGACGCGAGACCCCGGCCAGCCGCTACTCGCCGGCGCTGGAGCTGCACCCGGTGCTCGGGACGAGCACCGACCACGCCGAGATGGGGGACTGGGCCGCGACCGCTTAGACGGGTTGGCTCAACTGGCGCCGGTAGTCGAGCCAGGTCCGGTTCATGTTGAACACGACCACGCCGACGAGGGTGCCGTCGCGATAGCCCTCGACGACGAGCTGGCCGTCCTCGTCGTGGACGACGCGGCGCTCGTCGGCCTGGTGCGGGAAACCCGCCGACTTGATGTTGACGTCGTACTGGTCCGACCAGAAGGTCGGGACGGCGGTGAACGGCTCGCCGGCGCCGAGCAGGTTCTTCGCCGCCGCCCGGCCCATGTCGGAGGCGTGCGTCCAGTGCTCGACGGAGACGGTGTCGCCCGCCGCGCGGGGGTGCGGCCAGGCGGCGCAGTCGCCCGCGACCGCGACGCCGTCCGCGCCGACGGCCAGGCAAGACGCGTCGGCGACGATCGCGCCCCCGCGATCGAGCTGCAGCCCCGAGTCCTTCACCCACTCCGTGTTGGGGACGGAGCCGAGCGCGTAGAGGATCACGTCCCCCGCGGGGACGTCGCCCGGCGCGATGTCGAGGCGGAGGTCGACGCCGTGCTCGCGGTGGATCGCCGCGATGCGCTCACCTGCCTCCGGGCCGATCGGCGCCAGCGGGAGCGGCGCGATGTCGAGCAGGGTCACCTGCGCGCCGCGCGTGACCAGCGTCGCCGCGACCTCGCAGCCGACGAAGCCGGCGCCGACGATGACGACACGCTCGTGCTCCGCCGCCGCCTCCGAGAGGCGGATGGCGTCGTCGAGCGTGCGCAGCACCAGGCCGCCGTCCGGCGCCTCGCGGGCACGCCGGCCCGTGGCGATCACGAGGCCGTCGTAGGGGACCTCGTCGCCGCCCGCCACGACGACCACCTTGCGCGCCGTGTCGAGCCCGACCGCCTCCGTGTCGAGCTCGTAGTCGGCGTCCTCGAGCAGCTCGGTCTTGATCAGCACGTCTTCGGGCGACTGCTCGCCGGCCAGCAGCTGCTTGGAGAGCGGCGGTCGCGTGTAGGGCTTGTGCGCCTCGTCGCCGATCACCGTCAGCGTCCCGTCGAAGCCCTCCTTGCGCAGCTGGTTGGCGGCGCGGGCCCCGGCGAGGCCGGCGCCGACCACGACGATCCGCTCCACCTCAGTCCTCGATGGTGATGGCTTCGACCGGACACGCGGCGGCCGCCTGCTCCGCGGCGTCGCGCCGGTCCTCGCCAGGCGAGTCGTTGAGAACGGTGACGGTGCCATCGCCGTCGCCGAGTTCGAAGATGTCGTCAGCGGCGAAGACGCACTCCCCGTACGCCTCGCACTTGTTGGTGTCCACGCGTATCTTCATGCGATCACGGATGTTCGCACGATCGGGGTCGTCGGGGCGGGGACCATGGGCGCCGGGATCGCACGGCTGGCCGAGAGCGCCGGCTTGCGCACCGTGCTCTACGACCCGCTCGTGGCCGAGCACGACGACCCGTCCGGGCTGGGCGACTGCGAGCTGATCGTCGAGGCGGTCCCGGAGAGCCTCGCGCTCAAGCGGGAGGTGCTGGCCGGGCTGCCCCGGGGCGCCGTCCTCGCCACCAACACGTCGTCGCTGTCGGTGACGGAGATCGCGGCCGGCGTGCCGGGCCCGGAGCGCGTGGTCGGCATGCACTTCTTCAACCCGCCGGAGAAGCTGAAGCTGGTCGAGGTGATCGCCGGCGCGCGATCCTCGGAGGCGGCACTGGCCACCGCCCGGGCCGCGGCCGAGGCGATGGGCCGCCACCCCGTCGACGCGCCCGACGTGGTGGGCTTCCTCGTCAACCGCGTCAACCGCCCGTTCTCGCTCGAGGGGCTGAAGCTGCTCGAGGAGGGCGTCGCCGACGTCGAGACGATCGACCGCGTCCTGCGCCACGGCGCCGGCTTCCGCATGGGCCCGTTCGCGCTCATGGACCTCGTCGGCATCGACGTCAACCACGCCGTCGCCGAGTCCTTCCGAGCACGCTCCTACGGCGAGCCGCGCTACCGGCCGTCCCCCCTCGCGGCGCAGAAGGTCGCCGCGGGAACGCTCGGCCGCAAGACCGGCGAGGGCTGGTACCGCTACGGCGAGGGCCGCCCCACCGACCCCGAGCTCCGGCAGGGCGGGACTGTCCCCTCGGTCCGGGTGCTGGGTGATGAGCCGCTGGCGCGCGAGTTGCGGGGGGCGGTCGCGGCGGCGGGGATCCCGGAGGGGGACGGGTGGCTGACCGTGACCTTCGGGCCGCCGGCCGACGGTCCGGCGGTGCGCATCGTCCGTGACGACTTCCTGACCGTCACCGACCCGGCGGCGGCGGGCTTCCACGCGGTCGCGCCGTTCGCGGGCGTCGCGCTGGTCGAGCTCACGCGCACGGAGCGCACCGACCCGGACGCCTTCGAGCGTGCGCAGACCCTGTTCGCCGCGCTCGGTCGCCACACCGCGGAGGTCGCCGACGTGCCCGGTCTGGTCACCGGCCGCGTCGTGTGCCAGCTCATCAACGAGGCGCACTTCGGCGATGACGCCCCGGAGGACGTGGACATGGGCATGGTGCTCGGGGTCGCTCACCCGCGCGGTCCCTACGCATGGCTCGAGGCGATCGGGGCGCCCGCCGTCGTCGCGACGCTCGACGGGCTGCACCGCGCGTTGGGGGAGGAGCGTTACCGCGTCGCTCCCAGGCTGCGCCGCCGCGCTGCCCTCGCATGATCGTCGTCGTCGGCAGCGACACCCTCGCCCAAGCACTGGAGCTCGCGCTCCCGCAGCAGCGGATCGCGCGGGTGGCTGGAGACGACGGGGTGCGCGTCGAGGCCGGCGGCGACGTGCTCGACCTCGGCGCCGACCCGTTCGGCGCCGACCCGCGGCCCGTGCTCGAGCGCGTCAGCGCGTTCCTGGGCGTGTCCTACGACCAGGCGCTGCTCGGGCCCTTCGAGGCGGCGCGGCGCGGGACCGACGGCTCCGAGCCACTCGCCAGCGTCTCCACGACGAGCTTCGCCGAGGTCCTGCGGTCGGCAGGTGCGTCGGTCCTCGTCTCCACCTACCAGGCGGGCAAGCTCGTGACGGCGCGCGCCGCCGCCGACGGTCTGCTCAACACGCACTTCCGCGACGCGGACAAACCGATGGGCGTCGCCACCGCGCCGGGCCGCATCGCCATCGCCACGCGCACCGAGCTGTGGGACCTGCGCGACCTCCCCGCCGGCGCCCGCGACGGCGAGGACGCCTGCTACCTGCTGCGCAAGCGGCACGTCACCGGCGACGTCGCGATCCACGACGTTGCCTACGCGGACGGCGAGCCGTGGTTCGTCGCCACCGCCTTCTCCTGCCTGGCCACCCTCGACGCCGACCACTCCTTCGTCCCGCGCTGGACGCCGCCGCAGATCACCCGGCTCGCCCAGGAGGACCGCTGCCACCTGAACGGGCTCGCGATCCAGGACGACCGGCCCGCCTACGTCACCGCGCTCGGTACCGGCGACGCCGCGGGCAGCTGGCGCGCGGACCGCGCGAGCGGCGGCGTGGTGCTCGACGTCGCGACCAAGGAGACCGTCGCGGCCGGCCTCTCGATGCCGCACTCCCCGCGCTGGCACGGCGGGCGCCTGTGGGTGCTCGAGTCCGGTCGCGGGACGCTGGCCACCGTCGACCTCGGCACGGGCGCCCTCACCACGGTCGCCGAGCTGCCCGGCTTCACCCGCGGGCTCGCCTTCCTCGGCGACCTCGCGCTCGTCGGCCTGTCGCAGATCCGCGAGTCCTCGACCTTCGGCGGCCTGCCGCTCGCCGAGCGGCTCGCCGAGCGGCGATCCGGTGTGTGGATGGTCGACCTGCGCACGGGCGCCGTCGCCGGTTTCCTGCAGTTCGAGGACCTCGTTCAGGAAGTGTTCGACGTGGCCGTGCTCCCCCACCGGTTCCCGGAGGTCGGCGAGCCCGCTGGCCAGACCGTGGCGACCTCCTTCGCGCTGCCCTGAGGTACCTGCGCGCCCGGGAAGTAGAAGACGCGAAGCTCCTCACCGCCCTGATAGCGACCGATCAGGACGACGCGGGTGGCGTGCCAGACCGGGGCGGTCAGCGACCGCAGCAGGCCCGCGTTGACGACGTCGAAGACCATGCCGGCGCCCCGGGTGTCGCGCCCGGAGGTGAACCCCTCGGCGAGGTGGTCGCGCGCCCCGACGGCGAGCGCCGTGGCCATCGCCGACCGCCGGTGGGCCTCCGTGACGAACACGCGCACGTGCCACAGGTCCATGCCCGTCTGGGCGTGGTGATCCAGGTAGCGGGTGCTGACGCCCACCGGCGCGCCCACGTCGTCGACGGCCACCAGCAGCACCTGGTCGACGCGCGTGCGGGCGTCCGCCTCCTTCAGCGCCCCCTCGCGCAGCCACATCGCGACAAGGTCGTCAGGACCGACGTCGCGCTGGGTCGCGAACGGCACGACGCGGTAGGGCACAGGCTCGGTGGGCGGCCAGCCGGTGACGGGCCGGGTGACCGCGGCGCTGAAGTACGCGACCCGCACCTGGCGGCCGTCGTGTGCGTACCCGGCGAAGACCGTCCGCGGGTCCGGCCACTCGGCGTCGGGATCCGGCTCGGCGAGCAGGCTCACCACGCCGCACGGGCCGCTGCCGTCGTAGGCCGCGTCGAGCTCGCGCCAGCGCGCCTCGTGCTCGGCGCGGGTCCCCTCGAGCAGCCACACGGGCCGCTCGGCGAAGCGGATCTCCCGGACACCCGTCGGGTCGGACACGCCGCGAAGCTAACCAGGTCGCCGCCTGACCGCCCGGCGGAGTACCTTTCGCGACGTGTCCCCCCGCTCCATGCGCCGTGCCCGACAGCGCTCCATCCTCCGCGAGCGCCGTCGCGCCCGTCGCATCGCAGGCGCCGCCGGCGCCGCCGTCCTCCTCGCGCCCGCCGGCGCCGGAGCCGCGACCTTCACCGTGATCAACAACGCCGACTCAGGTGCCGGCTCGCTGCGCGGGGCCATCGCCTCCGCCAACGCCGCGGACGGCGACGACGAGATCCACTTCAACCCCGGTCTCGGCACGATCCGGCTCACCTCTGGTGAGATCCCGATCACGAGCGACGACGACCTCTCGATCGTGGGGCCCGGCCGTGACCAGCTCACCATCTCGGGGGACGCGAACAGCAACAACGCCAACGACGCGGGCGACTCGCGCATCTTCAACGTCACCGCCACCTCCGACGCGACGGTCGTCGTCTCGGGCGTCACGCTGACGCGAGGCTTTGCAGGCCCGACGAACCCCGGCGGCGCGGTGAGCGTCGACGACAGCGGGTCGGGCGTCGCAGAGTTCCGGCTCACCGACGCGGCCGTGACCCAGTCGCGCGCCGGGGATGGCGGCGGCATCGCGTCGCTGGGCGAGCTGACCGTCACGAACAGCGTCATCTCCGGAAACACGGCCGCCGACGGCTCCGGGGGTGGCCTCGGCGCGCAGGAGACCAAGATCCTGCTCGATCACGCCACCGTCACCGGCAACACCGCGAAGGACGGAGGCGGTGGCGCCTTCGCGAGCGGGAGCGGCTCGGGTCTGAACGTCCGCGACAGCACCATCAGCGGGAACCAGGTCACCGATTCGTCGGGCACCGGCGGCGGCCTGCAGGTCGAGTTCGGCGGGCTCGAGGTCCGGCGCTCGACCATCACCAGCAACTCGGCCCCGGCCGGCGGCGGGGTGTCCGGCTACACGGCGAAGTACGGCTCGGGCGTCTTCGACTCGACCGTCTCGGGCAACACGGCAACCGGGGCCGGCGGCGGCATCCTGCTCCTGCCGATCAAGTACGAGGCGAAGGTCAGCCAGTCCACGGTCACGGGCAACCAGGCGCCCAGGGGCGCCGGCGCCGTCCTGGGCTCGGCCGGCCCGGCGACGATCACGGTCGAGCGCAGCACGATCCGCGACAACACCGGCACCGGCGCGGACTCCACCGGGGGCGGCATCGCGTTCGCGACCACCGCCGGGCACGACCGGGTGGTCGACTCGACCATCACGGGCAACACGAGCGCCACCGGCGGCGGGATCGCGGTGGGCATCGGCGGCCCCGTCTTCAAGTACACAGACGATCGGCTGACCGGGTCGATCGACCTCGACAACTCGACGATCTCGGGTAACACCGGGGGCGGCGTGATGCTGAACTCGTACACCTCGGGGTCGCCCGCGGTCCGCAAGGCGGCCGGCGCCGGCCTGTCGAGCACGATCGTCGCCAACAACAACGGGCCGGACGCGGACCGCTCCGACGACGCCACGACCGGCGGGCTCAACGCGGCCTTCAGCCTGATCGAGGCACCCTCGGGCGACGCCATCGCGAGCTCCACCGCGGTCATCACGGGGAAGGATCCGGAACTCGGCCCGCTCGCCGACAACGGCGGGCCCACGCAGACGATGCTTCCGGCAGGGACGAGCCCGGCGCTCGACCAGGGCCGATCCGGCGCGAAGCTGACCACGGACCAGCGCGGCGAGAGCCGTCTCGTCGACACCGCGCTGCCGAATCCGGCCGGTGGCGGGGACGGCACGGACATCGGCGCGGTCGAGCTGCCCGCCCAGGCGGTCGTCATCCCGCCACCGCCGCCGGCCCCGACGCCGACGTTCGCCGTTGCCGCCGGCGCGGTCCCGATCGCACCGGGCACGCCACTGCTCCCCGCCAGCCTGACGCCGCTCACCTGCGCGGTGACGATCGTCAAGCTGACCGGCTGCGACGTCGCCATCCGGGCGGCAGCTCCCGTCAAGGTCTCCAAGAAGGTCACGGTGCCGGCCGGCGCCCTGCTGGCCGAGGCGCAGACGACGTCGGCCGAGGGCGTGGCGACGCTGACCGGGAAGGCCAAGCTCACCGGCGACGGCCGCGCGGTCCTCAAGAAGCGACCGATCGGCGTGGATGCGCGTGCCGTCGGCGTCGCCGCCGTCGGCGCGGGCAACGCGCTCACCACCGCCGGCAACGTGCACCTGCTCGCCGGGCCGAGGGTGACCTTCAAGCTCAGGAAGGGCTCCAAGCTCGCCAAGTCGGTCAAGACGCAGCTCGGCGACCTGGGCAAGCTGCTCACGGGGGCGAAGACGATCTCCGTCTCCGCGACCGGGCCGAAGAAGAAGAAGGCGGCCAAGGTCGCCAAGGCGGGTGGCGCGGCTCTCACCGCCGGCGGCGCGAAGGCGACGCCGACCACCTCCGGCAAGAAGTCCAAGAAGCGCCGGCTGAAGGTCACCTTCACGCTGTAGGCGCGTCATAGGCTCTCGGGCATGTCGACGACGACCGAGACAGAGCTGCTCAGCGCGACCGACGGTGGGGTCCTCACCCTCACCATGAACCGGACGGAGACTCTGAACAGCCTCACCCCGGCGGTGCTCGACGGCATCCGCGCGGGTATCGAGCAGGCCGCCGACGACCCGGACATCCGCTGCATCGTGATCGCCGGCAACGGCCGGGCGTTCTCGTCGGGCGCGTCGCTGAAGGACTTCGGGGGCGACGTGCGCATGTCGCAGATCCTCACCGACCACTACAACCCGACCATCATGGCGATGCAGAAGATCGAGAAGCCGATCCTGGCCGCGGTCAACGGCATCGCCGCCGGCGCCGGCGCCTCCGTCGCGCTCGCCTGCGACTTCCGCATCTGGGCCGACGATGCGCGCATGGCGCTGCTCTTCACGCGCATCGGCCTGGTGCCCGACGCGGGCGCGACCTACATCCTGCCGCGGCTGATCGGCGTCGCCCGCGCCGCCGAGATGCTGATGACCGGCGACGACGTCCACGCCGAGCAGGCGCTCGACTGGGGCCTGGCGCACAAGGTCGTGCCGGCCGCCGACCTCGAGGCCGAGACGCGCGTGTTCGCCGAGCGCCTGGCCGGGCTGCCCCGCTCGGCCGGCATGGTCAAGCGACTGCTGCGCAAGACCATGAGCCTGTCGCTGCCCGAGCAGATGGGGCTCGAGGCCAAGCTGCAGGACGCCGCCGCGGAGACCGAGGACTTCAAGGAGGGGGTCAGCGCGTTCCTGGAGAAGCGGCCGTCGAAGTTCACGGGCACGTAGCCGCCAACGGGCTGTCCTTCGGGACGCTCGCGTGGGGTGACGAGGACGATCCGCTCGTCCTCTGCCTCCACGGTTATCCAGACACCGCCTGGACGTGGCGGCGCGTCGGGCCGCTGCTCGCCGCGCGTGGTTATCGCGTCGTGGCGCCCTTCATGCGCGGCTACGCGCCCACGGACCTGGGTGCCTCGTACGCGATCCGTGACCTGGCCGCCGACGCCGTCGCGCTGCGCTGGGCGCTCGCGGGCGATCAGCCCGCGGTCCTCGTCGGCCACGACTGGGGCGCGACCGCCGCGTACGCGGTTCCCGCGGGCGTCTTCGACCGCGTCGTCACGCTGGCCGTCCCGCCACCGGAGCGGCTGAAGGACCTGCGCGGCGCCGACGCCGCCCGCCAGCTGCGAGCGTCCTGGTACATGCTCTTCCAGCAGTTGCCGGGGATCTCCGAGCGCGCGCTGGACCGACTGATCCCGAAGCTGTGGCGCGACTGGTCACCCGGCTACGACGCCACGGAGGACCTCGCTCACTTCTGGGACGCGGTGCCGACGTCCGCCCACCGCACCGCCATCCTCGGCTACTACCGGGCGCTGCGACCGTGGAATCGGCGCTCGCTGGAGACGACGTATCTGCACGGTGCGCGCGACGGTTGCGTGCTCCCCGCCGAGGCGTTCGGCGCGATCCTCGTCGAGGGCGCCGGCCACTTCGTGCAACTCGAGCGCCCGGACGTCGTCGCGGACTACGTCGCGGACTGAGCCCGGCGCGCCTCGGCGAGCGGGTTGCCTGCCTCGTCCGCTGACGCGCTGGGCGGCCAGCGCCCCTCCCAGTTGTCGCGCGCACCGTCCACGGTCAGCACCGCGCCACTGACGAAGTCGCCCGCAGCCGACGCGAGGTAGGCGACCAGCCAGGCGATCTCGTCGGCGGTGCCCAGCCGCTGCGCCGGGACCGTCGAGGCCATGGCGTCCACGATCGGCTTCGGGTACTTGGTCAGCAGCGTGTCGGTGGCGAACTGCCCGGCCGCGATCGCGTTGAGGGAGATCCCGAACCGCGCCCACTCGATCGAGAGCACCTTCATCAGGTTCTCCACCGCGGCGCGCGCCGCCGAGGAGTGCGCCATGCCCGGCATCCCGTGGTGCGGCGAGAGCGTGATCGAGACGACCTTGCCCCGGCCGACCGGGATCATCGCCTTCGTCGCCACCGCGTGGGTCATCAGCCACGTGCCCTCGACGTTGAGCCGCATCACCGTGCGGAAGCCCTTCGGCGTGATCGTCTCCGCGCCGGCCATGTACTGGCCGCCGGCGTTGTTGACGAGCAGGTCGATCTTGCCGTGGCGCTCGAGCACGCCGTCGACGAGCGCCTCGACCTGGTCCTCCTCCCGGATGTCGCACGTCACCGTCTCGATCCCGGTGGCCAGCGCCGCGGTCTCCTCCAGCGGCGCCGGGCGCCGCCCGCAGATCACCACGCGCGCGCCGAGCGTCGCGAGCTCGACGGCGGTCGTTCGCCCGAGCCCCGACCCCCCGCCGGACACGATCGCCACCTGCCCGTCGAGCAGGCCCTCCCGGAAGATCCCCGACGCCATGCCGCGGATCTTGTCAGGGCATGACGCAGCGCGTCACGTACACGAGCGCTTGATCTGGCGCACGCCGCGGGACGCGGAGCTCCGAGTGGTGCCCTTTCCGCCGACGGTGTCCCGCAACGAGGGCGCCCACTCGCCGAGGTCGTACGGCGCGTCCCACTCGCGACCGAGCTCGACGTGGGGCAGCGAGAGCGCGTCGAGGACGTAGGCGATGCGCTCCAGCAGCCACAGGTCGTAGGGCCAGCCGCCGGAGAAGTCGTTGGCGTAGCCGCGGCTGACGACGATGCCGTCCGGCCCGGCGACGACGCGCAGATCGTGCCAGACGTCCGGCGCGGGGGCGAGTCCGGCCAGCACCTCCGCGACCGCCGGTGGCACGGCCGTGCCGGCGAAGCGGCCATCGACGGCGTTGAGCTCGAAGGCGGGCGTGGCGGCCCGCAGCACGCTGACCATCCGCATCCGCCGCATGCCCAGCCCCGGCCCCATGACCAGCTTGTAGGACCGGCCGAGCCGGATCCAGACCTGACGCCCGTTGCGGACGCCGTCGAGCACCGCCGGGTCGCTGTCATCTCCGAGGTTGCGAAAGCGGTGGTAGGTGAGGCCGAGCTGACGCCCGACGCCCTCGTCCTCCTCGTCGTCGTCGGCGTCGGTGTGCGGGTGGATGGACAGCGCCTGCTGGAGCGCCTGGGCGGCCATCTGCCCGGGGTCGGTGATCGCTCCGGCCCAGTTCGTGCGCAGGGTGGTGACGTCGACGAGCTGCGCCAGCGGGCCGGACTGGACCCGGCGGGCGTCGGCGCCCTGGCGCAGCCCCTTGCGCAGCACGTAGACCATCGACCCGAGCGAGACGAGGAGGATGGGAACGCCGATCGCGTAGGAGGCCATTCCGGTTGAACGCGCCGGCGGGCGCGGGCCTTACGGGCGCAGACGGCTGCGGACGGCCGGCACGAGCTGCGCCGCGTTGCGCGCGGCGCCGGCGTGGAGGGCGAAGGGCCGGGTGACCCGTTCGGTGACCGCGGCGCGCGTCCCGGTCGGCGGCGGGACGGCGTCGGCGTGACGGGCGACCCAGTCGAGCATCCGCTCGGCGGCTGCCTCGGCATGCTCGAGCGGCGCGGCGTGCCCGCCGCCCGGGATCATCCACAGCTCCGCGCCCGGGATGCCGTCGGCGAGCGCGTGCGCGTTGGCGGGCGGGGACATGGCGTCGAGCTCGCCGTGGACGACGAGCGTCGGCGCCTGCACGCGATCGAGGTCGCCGCGGCGCGAGAAGCACGAGGCCGCGAGCGTCTGGAACTGCACCGTCCACGGCGGGGGCCGGTGGCGCTGGAACGGCTTGACGAGCTCGGCGACACGCTCGGGGTGGTCGGCCCGGAAGCGGTCCGAGAAGAGCACGGCCGCGGGCCAGGTGCCGCCGCGCAGGTCGCCGGCCAGCTCGCCGACCGTCTGGGCGATGGCGCGGGCGCCGGGTACGCGAGACTGCGGGCCGCCCGCCGTCCCGCCGACCAGGACGAGCGACTTCACCCGCGCGGGCATGCGCACCGCCAGCTCGAGCGCGACCATCGCCCCCATCGACAGCCCGACGACGTGGGCGCAGCCGAGCCCGCGGTCGTCGAGCACGCGCGCTGCGTCCGCGGCCAGCATCGCCATCGACACCGGTCCCAGCCACGGCGCCGAGCGGCCCGATCCGCGGTGGTCGTAGGCGATCGCGCGCAGGTGCGGCGCGTAGAGATGAGCGACCGGCTCGAAGACCGCCGAGGAGATCGTCCAGCCCGTGATGACCAGCACGGGCTCGCCCTCGCCGCGATCGGTGAGGAACAGCCGCGGGCGGCTACGCGTCTTCATCGGTGCGCTCCGGCTGCGCCAGCGCGTCAGCGATCACCCGGTAGGCCTTGCGGTTGGCCATCAAGCCGACATGGCTGCCGGTCACCTCGACGTTGGCCGCCTCGTCGACGATCGAGCGCTCCCAGCGCACGACGCCGTCTCCACGCGAGTAGACGCTCGTCAGCCGGACCGAGTCCGGGAACGGGCGCTTGAAGTCCTGGACGAACGCGCAGCTGCAGCGGGCGCGGAAGCAGGTCGGGGAGCGGGCGCGCCGCGTGAGCGCCGCGGCGCGGCGGGCGACGCCCACGGCGGCCCGGGTCGGCGCGCTGATGCCGAACATGCCCTGCAGGTCGGACCCGAGCGAGATCGCGTGGCTGACGAGGTCGGGCCGGCGCGCGCCCAGCGCGCGCGCGAAGTGCCCGCCGCGGCTGTGCCCGACGACCGCGATCCGGCGGCCGGTCTCCGCCGCCGCCCGCTCGGCGTGGAACTCGACGAGGTCGATCGCCCGGTCGGCACAGTCGACGTTGAAGCGGAAGCCGCACACGTACGGCGCGTAGCCGATCCGCCGCAGCCAAGCGCGCAGGGCCAGCAGGCTCTCGTCGCCGGCCATGAAACCGGGCAGGACGAGCACCGCCCGGCCGTCACCGCGCGGGATCCCGCGCCCGTACGCGACGGGGTCGACGGCGAGCCGCGCCGCCTCCAGGAGCCAGCGCGTCTCGGCCAGCGGGCGGCCGGGCCACCCGCCGTCGACCGGCGTCAGCTTGCGATCGGTCCACGGCGCCTCGGCGCCTCGGCTCATGCCGCGAGGACGTACTCGCCCGGCGCCTCGCCGAGCGGCTTGTACTTCGCGTTGCCCAGCGTCTTGCGGGCCTTGCGGCGCGGACCGGAACGCTCGGCCAGCCACGCGGCGTAGTCGGGCCACCAGCTGCCGCCGCTCGTCGGCACGGAGCTGACGAACTCGTCCGGCGTGTCCGGCAGCGTCTCCGACACGCGGTACGAGGACCGCGACTCCGGGTCGGGCGGGTTGACGAGCGCCTGGATGTGGCCGCTGGTGGAGAGCACGAAGCGGACATGGCCGCCCAGCTTGCGCACGCCGCGGTAGGCGTTCGCCCAGGGGACGATGTGGTCGGTGATGCCGGCCACGGCGTAGGTGTCGACGTCGAGCGCGGTGAGGTCCACCGGCGAGTCGAGCACCGCCATCTTGCCCTTCTTCATCATCGCGTTGTCGAGCGCCATGTGGACGAAGTCCTCGTGCAGGCCGGCCGACAGGCGCACGGCGTCCTGGTTCCAGAACAGCACGTCGAACGCGGGCGGCGGCTTGCCCATGAAGTAGTTGTTGACGACGTAGCCCCAGACGAGGTCGTTCGCCCGCAGCCACGCGAACACGCTGGCCAGCGACTGCCCGTCCACGTACCCGCGTCGCTTGGAGTCCGCGACCGCGGCGGCAGCGACCTCGCGGCTGGTCAGCGCCGAGGTGGTGCCGGCGCGCGCGCTGTCGAGCGCGCACACCATCAGGGAGAGACTGGCGACGTCCCCGAGCTTGCCGTCGTCGGCCAGGTGCGCGACGGCGCCGGCCGTGAGCAGCCCGCCGGCGCAGGCGGCGTTGAGGTGCACGGCGTCCTGGCGGGTGATGGCGGCGACGGCGTCGCGCGCCTCGAGGATCGCGGCTGCATACGTGTCGAAGTCGAACTCCGCCTCCCCCTCCCCCGGGTTGCACCAGGAGATCATGAAGACCTGCTGCCCCTCGCCGACGAGGTACTGGACCAGGCTGCGGTTCTCCGCGAGATCGAGGATGTAGTAGCGGTTGATCGTCGGGGGGACGAACAGCAGCGGAACCGGGTGGACCGTCGGCGTGGTCGGCTTGTACTGGATCAGCTCGAAGACCGGGGTGCGGTGCACGACGGCGCCGGGGGTGACGGCGATGTTCTCGCCGATCGCGAACTTCGACGTGTCGACCATCGCCGGCAGCCGGCGCGCGACGACGTCGCGCCCCATGCGGCGGACACCCTTGACGAGGTTCGCGCCACCCTGGTCGAGCGTCTGCTTGAGCACCGCGGGGTTCGAGGCCGGGAAGTTCGTCGGCGCGAGCAGGTCGTGGACGTTGGAGGCCGCGAAGCGGGCCACCTGGTCCCCCTGCCAGTCCAGGCCCGCATCGTCGATCAGCCCGTCGACCGTCTCGCCGACGGCCAGGTAGCTCTGCAGCACCCGGCGGAAGTACGGGTTGCCCTCCCAGGCGGGGTCCTTGAAGCGCTTGTCGCGCTTGCTCGGCGCGATCTGCGAACGGCCGACCGCGACCTTGGTCAGCTCCGTGGCGAGGCCGGCGGCGCGGCGCGCGATGCGGTCGGGCCGGCGGGCGATGCGAGCGGCGACGCCCAGTGCGGAGCCGGGCCGCTTCAGCGCCTGCTTGGCAGGGTTGCCGACGGCGGCGTCCGTCAGCAGCACGTCCATCGCGGCGCGTGCTGAACCATCCGGCTTGTGACCGTTGCTCCCCATCCCTATGAGGAGCCCTACCCAGCGGCCCCGCCCGAAAACGGGCTACGTCAGACGTGCGCCACCGTTGGCGCCTTCGCAGTGATGCGCTCGATCTCGTCGGCGGCGGTCGCCGCGCCACGGGCTGCGCGTATCGCCGCGCCGAGCCGCGCTGCGGCCTCGCGGTGCGGACCGGGCGCGAGCAGTTCCGCGACCGCTGCCCGGATCGCGGCCGGGGACGCCTTCTTGGGCAACCGCCGTCCCGCCCCCGCCCGCTCCACGGACTCCGCGACCAGCGGTTGGTCGAGCAGCGGGTGCATGGGAAGGATCAGCAGCGGCAGGTCGTGCGCGAGGGCCGCCATCGTCGTCGCGTGCCCGCCGTGCCCGATCACGAGCGACAGGGTCGGCATCAGCTCGGCGTGCGACACGTAGCCGTGGAGCTCGACGCGCGCCGGCACGCGCAGGTCGTCGTACGTCATCGGCCCGGTGGTCACGAGCGTCCGCGCGGGCAGTTCGGCCACCGCGTCGAGCACGTTCTGGAGCACCGCCTGCTGGCCCGGGTAGTTGCACGTGCTGAGGCTCACGAGGATCGTCGGCTGCGCGGCCGCTGCGGGCGTGCCGGTGACGACCGGCCCGGTGAAGGCGACGTTGGCCGGCGGGGTGCCGTCGTGTCCTGGGTCGAGCTCGCCGAGCGAGGTCACGAGACAGCGCGCGGCCCCGTCGAGCGCCTGGGTGGGCCGCAACCGCATCGCGCGCATTGCCATCCCGAGCGGGCCGCGCAGCCACTTCTGCCGCAGATAGCCGTCGTAGAGGTGCTCGAGGACGATGTAGGGACGGCCCGCGCGGCGCAGGGCGTCCATCACCGCGAAGAGCATGCAGTCGACGACCACCAGGTCGGCCGGTTCCGCGAGGACGTCGGCGGCCATGCGGCGGTCGCCGAACGCCCGCGCGTAGGCAACCGGGGAGTTCTTCGCCGTCGCCTTGAAGGGCCTCGCGGTCGCGTAGTCGTCGAAGCCCTGGCCGGCGTGACCCATGACCTTCACGTCGTGCCCGCGCGCGGTCAGCTCGGCGGCGATGCCGAGTGCGGGCGGGACGTTGCCGCCGCCGTCCCAGGTGGCGAAGAGGATCCGGGCCATGGTCAACTCCTGTTCTGCGGGAGGAGGGCGCGCACGAGCTGCCCCATGCGCGCTTCGGTCGTGGAGCGGCTCAGCCCGCGGTCTCGGCGCAGCAGTTTCCACGTGTAGACGTCCGTGGCGACCACCAGCAGGTCGAGCGTCGCCTCGTCCGTCGCGTAGGGCGCGAACGTCCCGGCGACCCACTCGCGGTGCAGTCGCTTGCCGTCCTCGGCCACCGTCTGGGCGAACGCATCCGTGGTCTCCTGGGCGAGCAGCAGCAGCGCCGTGTCACCCCGGCGCTCGTAGTGGTCGACGACGACCTTCAGCGCCGCGTCGACGTCCCCGACGGGCGTCGCCCGCTCCTCCACGATGACTTCCATCGCGTAGGCCATCGTGGCCGTGATCATCCCCGCCCGCGAGCCGAAGTGACGGAGGATCGTCTGGACGCTCACCCCGGCGCCGCGCGCCACGGCGTCGAGGCCGATGTCGGCGATGCGCGTCGTCTGCGCCAGCTCGAACGCCGCGGCCATGATCCGCCGCCGCGTCTCCCGGACGGCCTCGGCCCGCGCGCCCATCGTGTAGGTCCGCGTCGCTTCCATGTCAATGGACGCTAACACGAAATCATGGTTGGTGTCAATGGCGATTGACACCAAAGACGCCGCGACCGGTGGGACCGGCCGCGGCGCCGGCCTGCGCTACGCGGGGGTGAGGCTCATGTCCTCGTCGAGGTACAGCGAGCCGGACTCGGCCTTCTCGACCAGGGAGGCCGGGGGCTCGAAGCGCTCGCCGTACTGCGAGGCGAGCTCGCGGGCGCGCTCGACGAAGCCCTGCAGGCCTCCCTCGTAGCCGTTGGCGTACTGGAGCACGCCGCCGGTCCAGCCCGGGAACCCGATGCCCATGATGGAGCCGATGTTGGCGTCGGCGACGGTCTCGATGACACCCTCGTCGAGGCACTTCACCGTCTCGAGGACCTCGATGAAGAGCATGCGCTCCTCGAGGTCGCGCAGTGAGATCGAGGACGGGTCCGCGACGGGCGGGAAGGCGTCGCGCAGTCCCGACCAGATGCCCGTGCGCTTGCCGTCCGCGTACTCGTAGAAGCCCTTGCCCTCGAGCTTGCCCGGGCGGTCGAACTCGTCGAGCATGCGGTCGATGACGTCGGTGGACGGGTGCTCGCCCCAGCCCGAGCCCTCGGCCTCGGCCGCCTCCTGCGCCGCCACGCGGATCTTGCGCATCAGCTTGAGGTTGAGCTCGTCGGAGAGCTGGAGCACGGGGGCGGGGTAGCCGGCCTGCGAGGACGCCTGCTCGATGGTCGCGGCCGGCACGCCCTCCGTGAGCATCGCGATGCCCTCGTTGATGAACGTGCCGATCACGCGCGAGGTGTAGAAGCCGCGCGAGTCGTTGACCACGATCGGCGTCTTGCCGATCTGCTTGGCGACGTCGAGCGCCCGGTAGAGCGTCTGGTCGGTCGTCTTGGCGCCCTTGATGATCTCGAGCAGCGGCATCTTGTCCACGGGGGAGAAGAAGTGCAGCCCGATGAAGTCGTCGGGACGGTCGACGTACTCGGCGAGGCCCGTGATCGGCAGCGTCGAGGTGTTGGAGCCCAGCAGCGCGCCCTCGGCGAGGTGCGGCTCGATCTCCCCGAACACCTGCTGCTTGACCTTCGGGTCCTCGAAGACGGCCTCGATGACGAGGTCGGCGCCGTCGGCCTTGGCGGCGTCGTCGGTCGGCGTGATGCGGTCGAGCAGGGCCTGGCCCTTCTCCTGGGTGACCTTGCCGCGCTCGATGCCCTTGGCGACGAGCTTCTCGCTGTAGCCCTTGCCGCGCTCGGCCGCCTCCTGGGAGACGTCCTTGAGCACGACCTCGATGCCGGACTTCGCGCACTGGTACGCGATGCCCGCACCCATCATGCCCGCGCCCAGGACGACGACCTTCTGGGACTGGAACGTCTCGACGTCGTCGGGACGCCCGCGCGAGCCGCTGACGGCCTGCAGGTCGAAGAAGAACGCCTGGATCATGTTCTTGGCGACCTGGCCCTTGGCGAGGTCGACGAAGTAGCGGCCCTCGATCTCGAAGGCCGAGTCGACGTCCACCTGCGCACCCTCCACGGCCGCGGCCATGATGTGGTGCGGGGCGGGGTAGTTGGCGCCCTTGATCTGCTTGCGCAGGTTGGCCGGGAAGGCCGGCAGGTTCATCGCCAGCTTCGGGTTCGACGGCGTGCCGCCCGGGATCTTGTAGCCCTTCTGATCCCACGGCTGGCCGGCGAAGTCCTCGCCTTGGGCCTCGATCCACTCCTTCGCGGCGGGGACGAGCTCGTCCCGCGAGGCGACGACCTCGTCGACGAGGCCCATCTCCTTGGCCTTGGCGGGCTTGAGCCGCTGGCCCTGCAGCAGCACGCCCATCATCGCGTTGACGATGCCGAGCATGCGCACGGAGCGCACGACGCCGCCCGCGCCCGGCAGCAGGCCGAGCTGGACCTCGGGGAAGCCGATGACGGCCTTCGAGTCGTCGACGATGACGCGGTGGTGGCAGGCCAGGCAGATCTCCAGGCCACCGCCCAGCGCCGCGCCGTTGATGGCGGCGACGACGGGCTTGCCGAGCGTCTCCAGCCGGCGCAGGATCGCCTTGCCCTCGCGCACGAAGCCCGCGAACTCCTCGGCGTTGTCGGCCGAGACCTTCTTGAGGTCGTTGAGATCGCCGCCCGCGAAGAACGTCTTCTTGGCCGAGGTGATGACGACGCCCTTGATGTCGTCCTTCTCGCCCTCGAGGCGCTCCACCGTCTCGCGGATCGACTCCGCGTAGGCGGCGTTCATCGTGTTGGCCGACTGGTTCGGGTCGTCCAGCGTGAGGACGACGATGCCGTCGTCGCCCTTGTCGTACTTGATCGTCGACATCTAGATCGCCTCGACGACCGTGGCGATGCCCATGCCGCCGCCGACGCAGAGCGTGGCGAGGCCGTAGCGACCGCCCGTGCGGTGCAGCTCGTCGATCAGCGTGCCGAGGATCATGCCGCCGGTCGCGCCGAGCGGGTGGCCCATGGCGATGGCGCCGCCGTTGACGTTGACCTTCTCCATGTCGAGGTCCATGTCGCGCACGAAGCGCAGCACGACCGCGGCGAAGGCCTCGTTGATCTCGACGAGATCGAGGTCGTCCTTGGTCAGGCCGGCCTTCTCGAGCGCCTTCTTGGACGCCGGTGCGGGGCCGGTGAGCATGATCGTCGGGTCCGCACCGGAGACGGCGGTGGCCAGGATGCGGGCCTTGGGCTTGAGGCCGAGC
Organism: uncultured Solirubrobacteraceae bacterium; assembly: GCA_963740765.1. Classification (GTDB taxonomy): domain Bacteria; phylum Actinomycetota; class Thermoleophilia; order Solirubrobacterales; family Solirubrobacteraceae; genus DATLGB01. The sequence goes on from CAVUFN010000016.1 coordinate 441,595, forward strand.
TCCTCGCCGGCCTTCTGCGAGCCGATCGTCAGCAGCGACGCGCCGTCCACGATCCCGGACGAGTTGCCCGGCGTGTGGACGTGGTTGATCCGCTCGATCCAGTGGTACTTCTGCAGCGCGACGGCGTCGAAGCCGCCCATGTCGCCGATCGTGGCGAAGGAGGGCTTGAGCTTGCCCAGCGTCTCCACCGTCGTGCCGCGGCGGATGAACTCGTCCTTGTCCAGGACGGTGTGGCCGTTGATGTCCTCGACCGGGATGACCGAGTTGGCGAAGCGGCCCTCGTCCTCGGCCGTGGCGGCGCGCTCCTGCGAGCGCGTCGCGTACGCGTCGACGTCGTCGCGGGAGAACTCCTCGACCGTGGCGATGAGGTCGGCGCCGACGCCCTGCGGGATGAAGGACGTGTCGTAGTTGGTCTCGGGGTCCATCGCCCAGGCCCCGCCGTCGGAGCCCATCGGGACACGGGACATGGACTCGACGCCGCCGGCGAAGACGAGGTCCTCCCAGCCGGAGGCGACCTTCTGGGCGGCGATGTTGACGGCCTCGAGGCCCGAGGCGCAGAAGCGATTGAGCTGCACGCCGGCGACGGTGTCCGGCAGGCCGGCCTTGATCGCGGCGGTCTTGGCGATGTCGGCGCCCTGGTCGCCGACGGGGGAGACACAGCCGAGGACGACGTCGTCGACCCGGTTGGGATCGAGCGACTCGTTGCGGGCGAGTGTCTCGTGCATCAACCCGACGACGAGGTCGACCGGCTTGGTGGTGTGCAGCGAGCCGTTGCTCTTGCCCTTGCCTCGCGGCGTGCGGATGGCATCGAAAACCAGTGCTTCGGCGGTGGCCATGAGAGGTGGTCCTTTGTCGTACTACGCAGGGAGTGGAGCGGCGGTCGGCGCCGCTGATCGGGCATCATAGGTTGCAAGTCACTACGAGGAGGAGACCCTCAGTGCGCAAACGCGCCCCCATCGCCGCCGTTGCGGCGTTCGCGATGATCGCCCCCACGGCGGTTCAGGCGAAGACCATGTTGAACATCGTGCCTCACGGCAATCGCGCCCCCGGCGTCCCGTGGGCGTCGACCCCGGGCATCCTGCCCGCGGACACGCAGGCCAAGATGTACGACCGCATCACCCCGCTGTTTCGCAACGTCACCGACGACGTCCTCAAGCCCAGCGCCGACGGCTCCGGCTACTACAAGTCCGCCGAGCTGCTGCCCATCGACGACCCGTCCTACGTCTCCTCCCAGGACGTCAGCGGCACGTCGCCCAGCGCCGGCCCCGTCAAGGCGACGATCAAGCGCGACCCGTACGGGATCCCGCACGTCTACTCCGATACGGACGCGGGCGCGATCTTCGGCGTCGGCTACACGGCCGCGACCGATCAGTCGCTGCTGCTCAACCAGGCGCGGTACAACGGCGTCGCCGGCCTGATCGACCTGCCCGGCGTCCCGGCCATCAACCTGATCCTCGGCCTCTACGACTACAAGCCGACGGCCAAGGTCTCCAAGGCCGCCGAGAAGCTGCAGACCAGGAACATCCTCAAGCAGGGTGCGCAGGGCAAGCAACTGCTGCGCGACATCGACACCTACACGGCGGGGATCAACGCGAACCTGGCCGCGACGAGCCCGAGCACGCCGAAGGTCACCCGCATCGACATCTACGCGCTCAACGCCGTCAAGGCCCAGTTCCTGGGCGAGGGTGGCGGCAACGAGGCCAACAACGCGTTCTTCCTGGACGGCCTGCGCTCACAGCTCGGCAAGAAGGCCGGCAACGGCGCCTTCGCCGACCTGCAGGCGCGCAACGACACGGAGGCGGCCGTCACCACGACCAACTCCTTCGACGCGCAGACCAAGGTCAGCACCGCCAAGCCCAAGGGCATGGTCCGGCTGAAGAACGGGTCGCTGAGGTCGAGTGCCATCAAGCTCCCCGGCACCTACAAGCGCCTCGCGCCGCAGCACCGCGCGCTGGCGTCCAACATCCTGATCATGTCGGGCAACCGCTCGGCGACGGGCGCGCCGCTGTTCGTGGGCGGTCCGCAGATCGGTTACAACTACCCCGGCCTGACGTACGAGCTGCAGATCTCGAGCCCGTCCATCAACGTGCGCGGCGTGTCCTCCGGGCCGTTCCCGGGCTACATGCTGATCGGCACAGGCGCCGACTACGCGTGGACGCTGACCTCGGCCGGCGCCGACATCATCGACACGTACGCGGAGACGCTGTGCGGCGGCTCCCGGCACAAGTACCGCTACAAGGGCAAGTGCCGCAAGATGAAGCGCATCAACGCGGGCACGATCGCCAAGGGCGACGACAAGGTGTCCGCGGTCTTCTACCGGACGGTGCACGGCCCGGTCTCGGGCTACGCCCGCAACCGCGCGACGGGCAAGCTCGTCGCGCTGACGCGCAAGCGCTCCAGCTACGGCAAGGACACCGTCGATCAGCTGTTCAACCAGCAGATGACGTTCGGTCGCGTCAAGAGCGCCGCCGACTTCGCCAAGGCCGCGCAGAAGACGCCGCAGACGTTCAACTCGTTCTACGCGAACGCCACGCAGTCGAGCTTCTACACGGCGGGCGCGCTCCCGCGGCGCAAGAAGGGCGTCAACCCGACGCTGCCCGTCAGCGGCACCGGCCGCTACGAGTGGAAGGGGCTGCTCCCGGCCTCCAAGCACCCGCAGGTGATCAACCCCGCGAGCGGCGAGATCGTCAACTGGAACAACAAGCCGGCGGCGAACTTCCCGGCCGGCGACGACCGCTTCGGGAACGAGGGCGGGATCCAGCGCGTGCAGCTGCTCAACTCGGAGATCGATCGCTACGACAAGCCGACGCTGGCCAACGTGCTGGCGGCAGCGAACGCCGGGGCGACGGAGGACGTTCGCGCCAACCAGTTCTGGCCGACGCTCAAGCAGATGCTGCAGAAGGCCCCGGCGCCGGACGCGCTGAGCCAGCAGATGTTCGACATCCTCAACGCATGGAGCGACGCCGGCGGCTCGCGCGTGGACTCCGATCTCGACGGCAAGATCGACAACCCGGGCGCGCCGATCATCGACGCGGCCTGGAACGGGATGGCCGACGCGGCCATGTGCGATCGCCTCGGAGCCAAGCTGTGCGAGCAGCTCTCCGGTCTGATCAGTCGCTACGACACGCCGCCGGGCGGCCAGTACAGCGGCTGGCACCAGTACATGTTCAAGGACTTCCGGAGCGAGCTCGGGGTCGACGTCAAGGACAAGTACTCGACGACCTACTGCGGCAAGGGCGACACGACGGTGTGCGCCACCAAGCTGTGGGCGGCGCTGAGCGCGGCCGGCGCGGAGCTGTCGGCGGCCCAGGGTGGCGACCCGACGAAGTGGCGTGAGGACACGACGTACGTCAACTTCACGCCCTTCTCGCTGTTCAAGATGCAGTACACGAACAAGCCCAGCGGCATCCACCAGGTGATGACCTTCGGGCCGTAGCCCGCGTCTGATCGATGACGGCCGGCCCGGCGACATTGCTCGCCGAGCCGGCGACGGTCAGCGCTACGGCAGTCCGTCGGCGCCGATGTCGTAGCCGAGCCGGTCGAAGGTGGAGCGGTAGGCCTCCGCCTTGCGCTTGGTCTCCTCGCTGGGGCCGCCGTCGATGATCGCCTTCGCCTTCGCCTCGTCTCCGCCCGCGATGGCGTCCAGGTACGCCCGCAGGCGCTGCTGCTCGCCGAGGACCGCCGCCGCGAAGTCCTGGTTGGCGGCCGCGACCTCGGCCGGCGGCCGGAGCGCCTTCAACCCGGCGGACAGGATGCCGAGCGACGTCGTGGCGGCCTGGAGCCGTGCGGTCACGTCGTCCTGGCCCACCGATTCGTTCTGCAGCTTGGCCTTGGCGAGCAGCGCCTTGACGGCGACCTCGTACTGCGGCTTGGAGAGCCGCTCGACCGGCTGCGCCGCCTTGCGCTCGGCGCCCCCGCAGCCGAGCACGCATATTGCCGACACGACGATCAGCACGAGGCTCTTCATGACGCGCGGCATTCAGGTAGCGTCGCAGCATGCGCGGCCTCAGGCGCACATTCGCAATCGCCGTGCTCGCTGCAGCGTTGCCCGCGAGCGCTCAGGCGGCCCCGACGTGGCTCGCGCCCACAACGCTCGACGGCCCGACCCCGAACGTCTTGTTGGACCAGCCGACCGCCGTCGCGATGAACGAGCGCGGTGATGCGGTCGTCGCGTGGAGCGACTACATCACCCAGGGGGACGCCAACCCCGGCAACGACGAAGTCCAGATCGTGGCCGCCGTCCGGCCCGCCGGGGGGGCGTTCGGTCCCACGCAGCCGCTCCGGGATCCCGTCGACGGCGCGTTCGTCCCGCAGCTGAAGGCCGGGATCGCCGGCGACGGCACGGCGATCGTCGCCTTCACAACCCCGTCCACACCAACCACCACCCACGTCCAGGTCGCCAGCACCGGACCGTTGGGGACGTTCGGTCCGGCGCGGGACGTGACGGGCAGCATGGCGGACTCGGCGAACCTGCTCGGGATCGACGTCAACGAGGCGGGTGACGTCGCCTTCGCGTTGGAGCAGTCCGGCAGCCTGCGCGGCGCCACCGGAACCGTCGCGGGTCCAGTCTCGCCACTTGACCCGGCGCTGGCGACGGGCGCCTATCCGGGCTCGGGGCGAGTGGCCATCGACCCGGCCGGCAACGTAGTCTGGGCCTGGGAGCGAGATGTCGCCGGCCCGCGGTACCTCGTCGAGGTGCGCGACAAGCCGGTCGGACAGGGGCTGCTGCCGACGGTCACGGTGAGCCCCGACCTGGACGGCGCGTTCGCGGAGGGACCGGCGATCGCCATCGGCGCCGACGGGCGGGCGATGGTGGCGTACGGCTTCCGCGACGGATCCAACGCGCAGGGCGTGCGGTACAACGCGCGCTCGGCGCCGGCCGCGAACTGGGGCTCGGGGATCTGGAACACCACGCCCGGCCTGCTGTCCAAGCCGGGACAGCAGACGACGAACTACGGCGTGCTGCTGGGGATCGCGCCCGACAACACCGCGACCGCCACCTACTCGGCGTCCGACAACTCGGTCTGGGCGGCGTCGCGGCTCTCGGGGCAGCAGTTCGCCGGACATCAGGCGCTGTCGGAAGCATCCGCCGGCGCCTACGCGCAGCGACTGAGCGTGTCCGCCGACGGGAGCGCAATCGTCGTCTTCGAGGGCGGGCAGGCGCTGCAGGCCTCGCGCCGCGATCCGGGCGCGGCGCAGTTCGGCGCGACGAAGGAGGACGTCGACGCGATCGGGGGGCCGGGCTACGCGGCCGACGCCTACACCACCGGCACGCCGGTGGCGACCGATGGGCACGGCAACGCGATCTCGGCGTACACGATCAACCGCTGCCCGACGGGATGCAGCTCCAGGGAGAGCGTCACACGGACCGTGCTCTTGGACGCCGAGGCGCCGCGGATCGGCGATCCTTCCATTCCGGCCGCGGGCGTCGCCGGCACCCCGCTGAGCTTCACCGCCCCGGCATTTGACGTCGCCTCGGCGTTCACGACGAGCTGGGCCTTCGGCGACGGCCAGAGCGCGGAGGGCACGAGCGTCAGCCACGTGTACGCCGCTCCGGGCGCCTACGCCGTCACCGTCACGGCGACCGACGCCGTCGGCAACGCGTCGTCGCGCAGCGGAACGGTGCAGGTCGCGGCAGCGCCCGCCGCCACGCCGAGCCCGGGTCCCGGCGGCGCCGCGCCCACCACGATCGCCACGACGGTCCGCGGCCGCTTCAAGGCCAGGAAGCGCTACGCGAAGGTGCTCGAGCTGACGCTGGCCAAGGTGCCCGCCGGCGCCTCCGTCAAGGTCGCCTGCTCGGGCAGGGGCTGCCCGTTGAAGAGGGCGAAGACATACCGCTTCAAGAGGGCGAAGGCGGTGAAGCGGCTGGCCCCGCTCTTCACCCGCAGGGTCGGCAGGAAGAAGAAGCGCCGGGCCGTGCGCTTGAGGCTCGGCGCCAGGATCACGGTCACGGTGTCGTCGCCGACGGCGATCGGACGCTCGTTCGCGTTCACGGTCCGCCGCAAGGCGGTCAAGCGCGCGGACGGCTGCCTGGCGCCCGGCAGTCGTCGCAAGCAGACCTGCTGACGGCTAGGCCAGCGCGCCGGACTCGCGCAGCGCGGCAAGGTCGGTGATGCCCCATTCGGCGAGCGCGGCATCCGCGTCGGTGCGCCGCGGGCGGGCCTGGCCGGGCGTGCGGTCGAAGCGCGGGGCGGCGGCGGGCTGGAGCATGCCGTCGAGCTCCACGAAGGTCTCGCGCGCCTGGTTGTGCGGGTGGCTCGCGGCCTCGGCGAGGCCGTAGACGGCGGTCGCGCACGCCTCCTCGCCCTCGAGCAGCGCGGCCCACTCGTCGCGCGTCTTCGTCGCGAAGACGTCGGCGAAGCGCAGCTTGAACTCGGGCCAGCGGGCCATGTCGAACTGGGGGAGATCGTCGGCATCGAGCCCGAGCAGCTCGAGCAGGCGGGCGTAGAACTGCGGCTCGATCGCGCCGACGGCGACGTGGCCGCCGTCCGAGCAGGTGTAGACCTCGTAGAAGTGCGCGCCCGAGTCGAGCAGGTTCGTGCCGGGCTCCTCGTTCCAGCCGCCTGCCGCGCGCAGGCCGTGGAAGAGCGTCGTCAGCAGCGCGGTGCCCTCGACCATCGCCGCGTCGACCACCTGGCCCTGGCCCGACCGCCGCGCCTCGAGGACGCCGCAGACGACGCCGAAGGCCAGCAGCATCCCGCCGCCGCCATAGTCGCCGACCAGGTTGAGCGGAAACAGCGGCCGCTCGCCCTGCCGCGCCATCGCGCCCAGCGCGCCGCCGAGCGAGATGTAGTTGATGTCGTGGCCGGCCACGCTGCTCATCGGACCGTCCTGCCCGTAGCCGGTCATCCGGCCGTAGACGAGCTTCGGGTTGCGCGCGCGGACCTCGTCGGGCCCGAGTCCGAGCCGCTCCAGCACGCCGGGCCGGTAGCCCTCGACGAGCGCGTCCGCCTGCTCGGCCAGGGACAGCACGAGCTCGACCCCGTCCGGATGCTTGAGGTCGACCTTGACCGCGGCCCGCCCGCGGCGGGTCGGATCGAACTCGGCCGGGAAGATGTCCCCGCCGCCCCGGCGGTCCACCCGCAGCACGTCGGCCCCCATGTCGGCGAGCAGCATCGCGGCGAACGGGCTCGGCCCGATCCCCGCCAGCTCCAGCACCCGCACGCCCTCCAACGGTCCCTGTGGCATGGCGGCCAAACTACCGGCGGATCGGGTAGGGCGGGTCGGGCCCGCGGCCCTGGAACTCGAGGATCGCCGGGTTGCAGACGCGCCCCTCGCGGATCTCGATGGCGCGGCGGACGGTCTCGTCGGCGTCCCAGGCGTCGGGACCGGCGAGGACGGTCGGGACGTAGCCGAGCAGCGCCTCGCTGATCTCCCAGGTCGCCGACGCCCACAGGTACGAGGGGCTGTGGTCGACCGCGTAGTACGTGCACCCGTCGCCGACGCCGAAGGTGGGCTCGGCGAACGAGGTCGGCTTCGCCCACTCGAAGCCCATGCCCTCGTCGCAGGAGACGTCGACGAACAGCGCGCCCGGCCGGTAGCGGTCCAGGTCGGCGTCGCGGACGAAGATGATCGGGTCCGTCGGGTCCTGGAGGATGCAGTTGACGACGACGTCGAAGCCGGACAGCATCTCCCCCATCCGGTCGTCGCGGTCGAACTGCTCCATCTTCACCGACGCGAAGGGAGACGCGACGTGGGCCACGTCGCGCTGGGTGAAGACGGTGATGTCGGAGATCCCGAGCGCCGCGAGGCCGCGCACCGCGCCGCGGCCGGTGGCGCCGAACGAGATGACGGCCGCTCGCATCCGGGGCCCGTAGTCACCCGTGCGGCCGGTCAGCGACAGCGCGTGCAGGACCGAGCAGTAGCCGGCCAGCTCGTTGTTCTTGTGGAAGACGTGGACGTCGAAGCGCCCGCGGCGCCAGTGGTTCATCGCCTCCCAGGCGATCACGGTGAGCCCGCGGTCGATGGCGGCCTGCGTCATCGCGGCGTCCTGCACGCAGTGCGGCCAGCCCCACAACACGGCGCCTTCGCGCAGGTCCTCGAGGTCGGCCGGGAGCGGCTTGGGGAGCAGGACGACGTCGGCGCCCATCACCTCCGCGCGCGCCGCCGTCGGCCGCCCGAGCTGCGCGTCGGACTTCCCGAACGGCTCGCCGTACCCGGTCTCGAAGACGACGTCGCCCTCGACGCGGTCGACGTGATCCGGGTGGATGGCGAGCCGGCGCTCGTCCGGCTTGCGCGAGGTCCCGACGACCCCGAGGCTCAGCACCGGCGCAGCAGGAACATCAGTGGCGCGTCCTCGCCCTTGCGGTCCATCGCGCCCATCACGGTGTCCGCGTCCACGCGCCGGAAGGAATCGAAGATCGGGTGCTTGTCGTAGACCATCGTCGCGGTCACGACGGCGCGGTACTCGACCATGCGCAGCGACGCGGTGCCCATCACGGCGTTGGGCTCGCGGGCCTCGCCGCAGATCAGCGGATAGACCTCGTCACGGGTCACGAACCGCTTCCCGCGCCACTGGAGCTGGTCCAGCATCGCCTCGCCCTCGTGGCCGGTCGGGACCAGCTCGCCCTCCCAATCGCCGATCATGTCCGCTTCGGCGACGGGGTCGAGCTTGTCGAAGTCCTCCAGCGCACCCATGCGCGGAACCCTACTCCGGGACGACGGCGGTGACGTAGGCGCCGGACAGGCCGCCGTCGACGAGGAAGGTGGAGGCGTTGACGTAGCTGGATTCGTCCGACGCGAGGAAGACCGCCGCGGACGCGATCTCGGCGGCCTCGGCGAACCGGCCCGGCGGCAGGTGCACGAGGCGGCGAGCGGCCTTGGCGGGATCCGACAGGAACAGCTCCTGGAGCAGCGGGGTGTCCACCGGGCCGGGGCACAGCGCGTTGACACGGACGCCCTTGCGCGCGAACTGCACGCCCATCTCGCGGCTCATGGCGAGCACGGCGCCCTTGCTCGCCGTGTAGGAGATCTGGGACGTGGCTGCGCCCATGACCGCGACGAAGGACGCGGTGTTGATGACCGAGCCCCCGCCGGCGTCGAGCAGGTGCGGGATCCCGTGCTTGCAGCAGAGGAAGACCGAGCGGACGTTGACGTCCTGGACGCGCTGCCACGCGTCGAGGGAGGTGTCGAGCACCGAGCCGTCGTCGGTCGGGTTGATGCCGGCGTTGTTGAAGAGGACGTCGATGCGCCCGTACTCCTCGCGCGTGCGCGCGAACATGGAGATGACGTCGTCCTCGGCGGCGACGTCGGCCTGCAGCGCGAGGTCGCCGACGGAGCCGCCGGACAGGTCGACGCCGACGACCGTCGCCCCCTCGTCCATGAAGCGCTCGGCGGTGACCGCGCCGATGCCGCTCGCCGCGCCGGTGATGACGCAGACCTTGCCTTCGAGTCTCATCCGGTGGTGTCCATGAAGATCGTCTTGACCTCGGTGTAGTGATCGAGGGCGTGCGGGCCGAGCTCGCGTCCGACGCCCGACTGCTTGAACCCGCCGAACGGCGTCTGCACGCGCACCGAGGAGTTCGAGTTCAGCGACAGGTTGCCGGCCTCGATCGCCCGCCCCATGCGCATCGCCTTCGCGCCGTCGCGGGTCCACACGCTGCCCGAGAGACCGTAGATGGTGTCGTTGGCGAGCGCGACCGCCTCCGCCTCCGTGTCGAACGGGAGCACGACGCCGATCGGGCCGAAGATCTCCTCGCGCACCGCGCGCGAGTCGACGTCGGCGGACATCACGGTCGGCGGGAACCAGAAGCCGTCACCGTCCGGCGCGTCCCCGCGGAAGAGGACGTCGCCGTCGGCGAGGAAGGACGTGACCGTGTCCCGCTGCCCGGCGCTGATGAGCGGACCCATCGTCGTCGCCTCGTCGAGCGGGTCGCCGACGCGCATGGCCTGCACCGCGTCCTTCAGGGCGCTCACGAACGCGTCGTACGCCGGGCGCTCGACGAGCATCCGGGAACGGGCGCAGCAATCCTGGCCGGCGTTGCCGAACATCGCGCTCGGCGCCGCCGCGGCCGCCTTCTCGATGTCCGCGTCCGCGAAGACGACGTTGGCCGACTTGCCGCCGAGCTCGAGCGTCACGCGCTTGATCGTGTCCGCCGCGCCCGCGGCGATCCGGCGCCCGACCTCCGTCGAGCCCGTGAAGGCGACCTTGGCGATGTCGGGGTGCTCGACAAGGCGCTGCCCGCACGTCGAGCCCGGCCCGGCGACGACGTTGACGACCCCCTCGGGCAGCCCCGCGTCGACGGCGAGCCGCTCGAACGCGAGGGCGGTCAGCGGCGTCAGCTCGGCCGGCTTGAGCACGACGGTGTTGCCCGCCGCGAGCGCGGGCGCGAGCTTCCAGCCCGCGATGCACAACGGGAAGTTCCACGGCGTGATCAGGGCGACGACGCCGAGCGGCTCGCGGAACGTCATCGCCACCCCGCCGGCCACCGGGATCGTCTCCCCCAGCAGGCGCTCGGGCGCGCCGGCGTAGTAGCGGAACGTCTCCGCCACCATCCCGATCTCGCCACGCGCATCGCCGATCGGCTTGCCGGCGTTGCGCGCCTCGAGCGTCGCCAGCGCCTCGAGCCGGTCCTCCACCAGGGCCGCGATCCGGCCGAGCAGCCGCGCGCGGTCCGGCGGTGACACGGCCCGCCACGCCGGGCCGGCCGCGGCGGCTCGGGCCACCGCGGCGTCCGTCTCTTCGACCCCCGCGCGCGGGATCGATTCCAGCACCGCCGCCGTGGCGGGCTCTAGGACGTCAAGCAAGGTCGGCTTCGGCGTCCAGCTCGGAGATCGTGTGCTTGGGGCCCTTGAACCACTGCTTCGCGCTGACCATCCACCAGACTGTAAGTGCGATCAGGACCAGGCCGGTGACCAGCGGGGCGTAGTTGACCGAGCTCCAGCTGAAGTCGGCGTTGCCCGGGACGCCGGCGGGACTGAACGGGAGGATGAAGATCACGGTGATGATGCCGACCCAGACCGTGGCCACCGGGTTCATCCACTTGTACTTGGCGCCGTTGGTCCAGGGCCCGGCCTCCCAGTTGTCGCCCGCGCGCCAGCGCAGGTACACCGGGATGACGTAGGCGAGGTAGAGCCCGATGACCGCGATGGAGACGACGGCGAAGAAGGCGACGGTGACCCCGTCGGTCGGGAAGTAGGCCGGCACCGTGATGATCGCCGCGCACATGGCCATGAACAGCACCGCGTTGGCGGGCACGCGCCGGGCGTTGACCTTGCCCCAGATCCGGGAGCCGGGGATGGCGCCGTCGCGGCTGAACGCGTAGCACATGCGCGACGCGCTGGTCAGGCACGCGGTGCCGCAGAAGAACTGCCCGATGGTGGAGATGATGAGCACGATCTTGACCGCGGTCACCGTCAGCGCGCTCTCGAGCACCGCGATCGACGAGCCGGCGCCGTCGTTGATGGCCGCGATGTCCGTCGCCGCGAAGGTGATGGCCAGCAGCAGCACCCAGCCGATGACCGCCGAGTAGAAGATCGACCGCCACACGCCCTTGGCGGCCGAGTCCGCGGCGCCCTGCGTCTCCTCGGAGATGTGCGCGCACGAGTCGAATCCGGTGATCGTGTACTGCGTGAGCAGGAAGCCGAGTGGCAGCACGTAGAACCAGTACATCCCGTTCCCGAAGCCCGAGTTGTTGATGCGCTCGGTGAAGACGAAATCGACGCTGGCGTGCTTGTCCGGGACGAAGATGAGGATGCCGAGGATGACCGCCACGCCCGCCACGTGCCAGCCGACGGAGATCGAGTTCACGCGCGCGACGAGATGGCTGCCGAGGATGTTGATCAGCGCGTGCGCGGCGATGATGACCAGGAACAGCACGAAGGTGCCGCGGAGGAACGAGTTGCCCGTCTCCGCGCCCTTGAAGAGGTTGAAGTCGAACAGCCCGAAGGTCGTGTTCATGAACGTGGCGCAGCCGTAGTCCACCGACGCGGTCACGGCGATCAGACCGATCAGGTTCAACCAGCCGGTGAACCAGCCCCAGGTGGCGCCGCCGAGCTTGGACGCCCACCAGTAGATGCCGCCCGCGGTCGGGTACGCCGACACCAGCTCGGACATGCAGAAGCCGACGATCAGGATCGGGATGGAGATGAGCGGCCAACCCCACGAGATGGCCACCGGACCACCGTTGTTCCACGCCTGGCCGTAGGTCGTGAAGCAGCCGGCGAGGATCGAGATGATCGTGAAGGAGATGGCGAAGTTCTGGAAGCCGCTCCAGCTCCGCTCGAGCTCCTGCTTGTAGCCGAGCTTGGCGAGAAGCTCTTCGTCTGCACTGCGCGTCTGGTCACCGACAGTGGTCATGGGCGCGACCCTACGTGCCGAACCGGACAAACGCAACCGCCGCAATGTCGAAGGCATCGGGTCCATGCAATCTGCAGGCCACGAACGCGTCGCTGCCCAACAACTCCGCGCGGATCGAGGCCGCCTGAGTAGCGTCTGGCCGCGTGCCGTTCGTCCACCGCCTGCGCGTCCGCTTCAACGAATGCGACCCGCAGGGCATCGTCTTCGTCGCCAACTACCTCGTCTACGCCGACGTCGCCTTCACGGAGCTGTGCCGAGCCGCGTTCGGCCCCTGGGCTCGGCTGACCGACGCCGGCTACGACGCGGTCGTCGCCGACGTCCACCTCGCCTACCGCGGGTCCGCCCGCTCCGACGAGGAGATCGACGTCGAGTGGTCCATCACGCGGCTGGGCCGCTCCTCGATCGAGTCCGCACTGGCGTTCCGCCGCGGCGACGAGGTGCTGGTGACGGGCGAGATGCGCCACACGGTCGTCGCCGCCGAAACCTGGCGCTCGACCGAGATGCCCGCGTTCGCCCGCGACGGCCTCACCGCGATGATGGGCTGACGCGCCGGCCACGTCTGCAATACCTTGCGCGCGATGTCCCGTGCCAACGCAGCGATCGTGCACGCGAACTCCGCGGCCTTCTCGCGGCGCGACGAGAACGGGATGCTCGCGTTCTACGCGCCCGACGCGGTGGTGATCGATCGTCGCGCGGTCGGCTGGGGCGAGATCCGGGGACACGACGCGCTGCGTTCCTACTACCAGGGGATCTTCGACAACGCCGAGGAGCTCCACGAGGCTCTGGAGATCGTCTCCGACGAAGGTGACGTGGTCGTCGCCTCGTGCCGGCTCACGGTGCACCTCGTCGGCCAGCCGGATGCGCCTCCGGTGGAGTTCGGGTACGCGCTCCGGATCGCGTTCGCCGACGGCGCGATCCAGTCGATGGAGATCTTCGACAACGCGGCCGCGGCGGCACCTGGTTAGCGTCACCGCCGGGAGCGCACCGGCCGCGGGTTCCGCGCCCTAAAGCCGCTCGAAGCCTCGGCGTAGCTCCCAGTCGGTGACCGCGGCGTCGAAGGCGTCGAGCTCGACCTGCGCGTAGTTGAGGTAGTGGTCGACGACGTCGTCGCCGAAGGCCTCGCGGGCGATGGCCGACGAGCCGAAGAGGTCGCGGGCGTCGCGCAGGGACTTCGGGAGGTGCGGCTTGTCGGAGACGTACGCGTTGCCCTCCAGAGCGGGCTCGAGCTCGAGCTGGTTGTCGATGCCGTGGAGGCCGGCGGCGATCAGGGCGGCGAGCGACAGGTAGGGGTTGACGTCGGCGCCGGGAGAGCGCAGCTCCATCCGCGTGGCCGGGCCGTGGCCGACGACGCGCAGCGAGCAGGTGCGGTTGTCGCGGCCCCAGGCCACCGCGGTCGGCGCGAAGGAGCCGGCCGCGAAGCGCTTGTAGGAGTTGACGTTGGGCGCGTGCAGCAGCGTCAGCTCCTGCACGGCGGCGAGCTGACCGGCCATGAACTGCTCGAAGAGGGCCGTGTCCTTCTCGAACACCGCGCCGTCGTCGGACGCGAGCGAGAGGTGGACGTGGCAGCTCGACCCCTCGCGCTCGTCGATCTTGGCCAGGAACGTGATCGACATGCCCTCCTGGGCGGCGATCTCGCGGGCACCGAGCTTGTAGACGACGTGGTCGTCCGCGGTCGCCAGCGCGTCCTTGTACATGAAGTTGACCTCGTGCTGGCCGAGCTGGCACTCGCCCTTGGAGTTCTCGACGATGAGCCCGGCACCGGCCATCTCGTTGCGGATGCGGCGGATCAGCGGCTCGACGCGACCCGTCCCGAGCAGGGAGTAGTCGACGTTGTAGAGGTTCGCCGGCGTGAGGTCCTTGTAGCCCTTGGCCCACGCCTCCTCGTAGGTGTCGCGGTAGAGGACGAACTCGAGCTCGGTGGCCGCGTTGGCGGTCCAGCCGCGCTCGGCGAGGCGGTCGAGCTGGCCCTTGAGGATCTGGCGCGGGGACGGGGCGACGGGCGAGCCGTCGTGCCAGACCAGGTCGGCCAGGCACAGCACCGTGGCCGGATGCCACGGGATCGTGCGCAGCGTGCCGAGGTCGGGCTGCATGACGAAGTCGCCGTAGCCGGTGTCCCACGACGCCAGCGCGTAGCCCTCCACCGTGTTCATCTCGACGTCGACGGCGAGCAGGTAGTTGCAGCCCTCCGCCTCCCCGTCGGCGATCGCATCGAGGAAGTGCGAGCCGGCGAAGCGCTTGCCCTGCAGCCGCCCCTGCATGTCGGTGATCGCCAGCAGAACGGTGTCGACCGCGCCGTCCTCGACGGCGGTCTTGAGCTCGTCGAGGTCCATGGGGCGGATCCTACGCGGACGCGGCGGCGCGTTGGGCCACCGGACGGGACCAATGTCGAGCGGTAGGGTCCGCGCATGAGGCGCGTCTTCGAGCAGGTGGCGGCGGTGCTCGGGCCCTTCGACGGCGTTCCGGAGCCCCTCGACGGCGGCATCACCAACCGCAACTTCCGCTGGGGCGACTACGTCATCCGCGTGCCCGGAGCCAACACGCACGTGCTCGGCATCGACCGGACCGGCGAGGTCGCGGCGACGCGGCTCGCGCACCGGCTCGGCATCGGCCCCGAACTGGTCATGGACGACCCGTTCGTGACGCGCTTCGTGGAGGGGAGCGCGATGACGCCCGAGACGCTGCGCGACCGGGCGGACGATGTGCGGGCCTTGCTGGCCAAGCTGCACGGCAGCGGCGCAACGCTGCCGGCTCGCTTCGACGCCGTGGAGGTGGTGCAGGACTACGCGCGCAGCGCCTCGCCGCCCGTGGCCTGGGCGGAGCGGATCGCCGCGTTGCAGCGCGAGCCCTACGACCCGGTCCCCTGCCACAACGACCTGATGGCGGGGAACTTCATCGCGCGGCCGGGCGGTGGGCTGGTGCTGCTCGACTGGGAGTATGCGGGCATGGGCGACCCGCGCTTCGACCACGCGAACTTCGCCATGAACGTCGACGCGCCGACCGACGACGACTACGCGCTCGAGCTGAGCATCCTGCGCGAGGCGATGTGGGGCGTCGTGCAGGCGGCGAACTCGGACCTGGACTTCGACTTCGAGGGCTACGCGGATGAGCATTTCTCGCGCCTTGCCGGCTAGCGCCCGGATCGTCATCGTCGGCGGCGGGGTCGCCGGGTGCTCGATCGCGTACCACCTCGCGCAGATGGGCGAGGGCAAGGACGTCGTGGTGGTCGACCGCGACCAGCTCACGTCCGGCTCGACCTTCCACTCGGCCGGGCTCGTCGGCCAGCTGCGCTCGTCGGTGACGCTGACACGGATGATGATGCACTCCGTCGATCTCTACCGGACGCTCGACTGCGGCTGGGTGGAGTGCGGCGGCCTGCGGCTGGCGTGCTCGCCCGAGCGCCTCGAGGAGACCCGCCGGCAGGCCGGCTGGGCGAAGACGTTCGGGCTGCCGCTCGACCTCATCACCGCCGACGAGGCGCAGGAGCGCTTCCCGCTGATGACGACGGACGGCGTGCTCGCCGCGTCGTGGCTGCCCACCGACGGCTACCTCGACCCGTCGCTGCTCACCTACGCGCTCGCGGAGGGTGCGCGCGAGGGCGGCGTGACGATCCGGACCAGCACGCGGGTGAACGAGATCGACGTCCGCGACGGGCGCGTGCGCGGCCTGCGCACCGACCGCGGCGACATCACCGCCGACGTCGTCCTGCTGGCGACCGGGATGTACACGCCCGAGGTCGCCGCCCTCGCGGGCGTGCGCGTGCCGATCGTCCCGATGGCGCACGAGTACCTGGTCACGCAGCCGTTCAGCGACACGCGCCTCGACGTCCCGACGATGCGCGACCCGGACAACCTCATCTACTTCCGCGAGGACGGCGGCGGCCTGGTCATGGGCGGCTACGAGCGCGAGTGCGCGCCGTGGGGGCTCGATGGCATCCCGTTCGACTTCAACGGCCAGCTGCTCGAGGAGGACTGGGATCGCTTCGAGCCGCTCACCGTCGCGGCGCGCATGCGCGTCCCGAAGATGGACGAGATCACGGTGACGAAGCTCATCAACGGACCGGAGGCGTTCACCCCCGACAACGAGTTCTGCCTCGGGGAGACGGAGGTCGGCGGGCTGTTCGTCGCGGCCGGCTTCTGCGCGCACGGGCTGGCCGGCGCGGGCGGCATCGGCAAGGTGATGGCGGAGTGGGTCGTCGCCGGCGAGCCACAGGAGGACCTGTGGGCGATGGACATCCGCCGCTTCGGCGCTCAGTACCGCTCACCGACGTACACGCTCGCGCGCGCCCGCGAGACGTACGAGACCTACTACGACATCAAGTACCCCAATCACGAGCGCTCGGCGGGGCGGCCGTTGCGGGTCTCGCCGGTCTACGGGTGGCATCGCGAGCACGGCGCCGCCTTCGGCGAGAAGTCGGGCTGGGAGCGGGTCAACTGGTACGAGGGCAACGCCGCCGCGGGCGACGAGGCGCTGCGCCCGAAGGGGTGGGCGGGCATGCACTGGTCGCCGGCCATCGGCGCCGAGCACCGAGCCTGCCGCGAGGCCGCCGCCATCTTCGACGAGTCCTCGTTCGCCAAGCTCGAGGTCACCGGGGACCTGCAGCCGCTGTGCGGCAACGTGCTCGGCGACGTCGGCTCGATCACCTACACCCAGCTCGTCAACCAGCGCGGCGGGATCGAGTGCGACCTGACCGTCAGCCGTCTCGCCGAGGACCGCTTCTTCATGGTCACCGGCACCGCGTTCGGCGCCCACGACCGCGCGTTCCTCGAGCGAAACGGCCTCACCGTCCGCGACGTCACCTCCGCCTACGCGTGCTTCGGCCTCTGGGGCCCGCGCGCACGGGACATCGCCCCCGAGCTGGGCGGCACGTTCCTCACCTGGGCCGATGCAACTGTGGGGACGGTCCCCACCGTTGCGTTGCGGGTGACGTTCGTGGGCGAGCACGGGTGGGAGCTGTACTGCCCCACCGAGTACGGGCTGACGTTGTGGACCGAGCTGTGGGAGCGCGGGCGCGAGCACGGCCTCGTCGCGGGCGGCTATCGGGCGATCGACTCGCTGAGGCTCGAGAAGGGCTACCGCGTGTGGGGCGCGGACATCACGCCGGACATCACGCCCTACGAGGCCGACCTCGGGTTCGCCGTCCGCAACCCCGCGGTGCGCGACCGGCTCGACGCAGAGCCGGCGCGGAAGCTGCGCTGCCTGCTGCTCGACGACCCGCGCTCCGTCGCCCTGGGCAACGAGCCGGTGCGGGCCGGCGGCGAGGTCGTCGGCCGGGTGACGAGCGGCGGCTACGGCTACACCGTCGAGCGCTCGATCGCCTACGCGCTGCTGCCCGCCGACCTCGACGGCGCGGTGGAGGTCGAGGTCTTCGGCGAATGGGTCCCCGCGTCGTTGGCCGACGAACCGCTGTACGACCCGAGGAGTGAACGCGCCCGCGGCTGAGCCACGGTCGGCTACGCGGCAGCCCATCCCGCTCGACCGCGCCTGGCAGTTCGCCGTCCTCCCCGCCGCGTTCGTCGCGCTGGTCGTCCGGCGCCGCGGCGGCGTCGCTGTCCTCGTCCCGGCTGGCATCATCGGGGCGGTGATCGGTTCATGAGAGTCGGGGTGCAGCTGCCTGAGGTCGAGCGCGGCATCGAGTGGGACGAGGTGCTCGCCATCGCGCGGGCGGCCGAGGAATCGGGCTTCGACTCGATCTGGGTCGGCGACCACCTCCTCTACCGGGACCCGGACCGCGGGCCGTGGGAGGCGTGGACGCAGCTGGCCGCGCTCGCGCAGGCCACCGAGCGGGTCACGCTCGGGCCGCTCGTCGCCTGCCTCGCGTTCCACCCGCCGCTCGTGATCGCGCAGATGGCGCACACCGTCCAGGCGATCAGCGGCGGCCGGCTCGTGCTCGGCGTCGGCGCGGGCTGGAACGACGCCGAGTTCGAGGCCGCGGGGCTCCCGACCGCGCGCAAGGTCAGCCGCTTCGAGGCCGCGTTCGGTGCGCTGCGCGAGCATCTCGAGACCGCGCCGCATCCGGCGCCCGTCGCGCCGATCCCGTTGATGAGCGGCTCGAGCGGACCGCGCGCGCTGTCCATCGTCCTCCCCCACGTCGCGAGCGCGAACGTGTGGTGGGAGGAGTACGGCAACACACCCGCGGGCTTCGCGCGCTGGTGCGAGCGCCTCGGGGACGCCGGCGTCGAGCGCAGCGCCTGTGTGCTCGTGACCGTCGACGGTGGTGGTGGCGAGCGCCCGACGGACGTTCCCGCCGTCGCGCACGATCAGCTCGCCGGGCACCTCGAGGCCCTCGCTCGGGCCGGCGCGGACGAGGCGATCCTCGTCCTGGACCCGATCACCGAAGCCAGCGTCAGAGCCGCGGCCCCACCGAGACGGCATCCGCAGGGTCGCGCGAAGGGGTAGTCGGCCCGCTGCGCCTCGGGCCGGTCATGAACCATCGCGGCCCGGCTGCAGCGCTCCGAGGCCGCCGGTGCCCACCTCGGCCGCTGCGCGCGCCGCCAGCCCGGCACCCATCGCGCCGTGCTCGCCACGCTGAGCCGCCTAGCGGCCGAGTCCCTCGCGATGCCGCACGAGCCCGTCGTCGGGGATCGGCTCCCAGGGCGCGGCGTAGTCGACGAAGGTCCTCCACTGGGGGCGGACGCCGGGATCCTCGTCGAAGGCTGACAGCCGGACGCTCATCTTGGTGGGGTCGTCCGGGTTGCGGCTGAACAGGTGCGCGCCGCACTCGACGCAGAAGCACTTCTCGAAACCGCCGTCGTCGTGGCGCCAGCCCTTCACGAGCGCCTCCCCCGCCGTCAGGGTGAACGTGCGCCCGTCGACGCGCGCCTGTGCGGACTGCGAGGTGCCGGTGCGGCGCTGGCAGCGGGTGCAGTGGCAGTAGCCGGCCGCGGTGGGCGGCTCGGACAGCGAGAAGCGGACGCCGCCGCACAGGCAGCCGCCGGTGACCTCGGAGCTCATACCGCCAACGCTACGCGCGGCTCGACCTCGGTGCCCGTGAGGTCGCCCGCCAGCGCAGCGAGCCGGGCCACGGCGGCGCGCAGGTCGTCGGGCGGGAGCGTGTAGGGCAGGCGGACGTGCGCCTCGAAGGTGCCGTCGACGGAGAAGGCGGGGCCGGGCGTGATGGCGATGCCGTCGCGGGCGGCGACGCCGGCCAGGCGGGTGGCGATGGGCGCCGGCAGGCGCACCCAGGCGACCATGCCGCCGCGCGGGCGACGCACGGCCCAGTCGCCGGGCAGCGCGTCCAGCAGCACCGTGCGGCGGTCGCGCAGCAGCGCGCTGCGGTCGGCGAGCACGGCGTCCCAGTCGCCGAGCAGCTCGAGCGCGGTGAGCTGGTCGAGCACCGGCCCGGCCATGTCGAGTGAGGCGCGCACGCTGGCCAGCTCGCCGATCAGCCGGCGGCTGGCCCGGATCCAGCCGATCCGCAGCCCGCCCCAGCCCGACTTGCTCAGCGACCCGACGGTGACCACGGACGCCGCCGGGTCGAACGCGCCCACCGGCGCCGGCAGCGCGGGGCCGTCGAGGCGCAGCTCGGCGAACGTCTCGTCTGCGACCAGCACGGTTCCCGCGCGAGCGCACGCGCGCGCGAGAGCGAAGCGGTGCTCGGCACTCATCACGAGCCCGGTCGGGTTGTGGAAGTCCGCCACGGTGACGGCGACGGCGGGCTGGCCCGCGGCGAGCGTCGCCTCCCACGCGGCGACGTCCCAGCCGCTGTCGGTGAGCGGGACGGCGAGGGCGCGGGCGCGGGCGGTACGGATCGCCGCCAGGGTCGGGGTATAGGCGGGCGCGTCGACGAGCACGCGGTCGCCCGGCCCGACCAGCAGCGTGAGCAGCAGGTGCAGGGCGTGCTGGGCGCCCGCCGTGACGAGCACCTGGTCGGCTCTGGTGTCCAGGCCGCGCGCGCTGAGCCGCGTGGCGATGGCCTCGCGCAGCTCGGGGATCCCGGACGCCTCGTAGCCGAGCGTGTGGAGCAGGCGCGGAAGTCGCTCTGCCGCACGCAACGCGGCGGCGGGCAGCGGGCCGGGCGCGGGCAACGCCGCGCGGGTGAGGTCGAGGCCGCCGGGCACCTCGGGGGGCGCCACCGGGCCCGCGCCGTCGGGCAGCGTCAGCCAGCTCCCGGCTCCCTGACGACTGACGAGGTAGCCCTCCGCGCGCAGCCGGTCGTAGGCGCGCGAGACCGAGCCGCGGCTGATGCCGAGCCGGCCCGAGAGCTCGCGCTCGCTCGGGACGCGGGTGCGCGCGGCGACGCGCCCGTTGACGACCAGTCCGCGCAAGCCATCCGCCAGCGCGTACGCCGACTCCCCCGGGCGGCGCCAGCTGCGGCCGAGCAGATCGTCGAGGGCGGCGGGTGTGACGCGCTGCGTCATGGGTCCATCATGCCCGCAATGGCCCTACGTGTCGAGGGCCACTTGCGCAAGACTGGCCCCCCGTGCTCCTCCGCCGCCTCGTCCAGCTCTACGTCGGGCTCGTCCTGTTCGGGATCAGCGTGGCCATGGTCATCCGCTCGACGCTCGGCAACGCGCCGTGGGACGTCCTGCACCAGGGCCTCGCCCGCACGTTCGGGCTCGGCACCGGCGTGTGGTCGATCATCGTCAGCTTCCTGCTGCTCTTGCTGTGGATCCCGCTGCGCGAGCGGCCGGGCCTGGGCACGATCTCCAACGCGATCGTCGTCGGCCTGGTGCTGCAGCTCTACCTCGACCACGTCGGGGACGCGACCGCGTTGCCCGTCCAGCTCCTGCTGCTGTTGGTCGGCGTCGGCCTCAACGCGGTCGCCGGTGGCCTGTACATCGGGGCGCGCTTCGGCGCCGGTCCGCGCGACGGGCTGATGACCGGGCTGCACCGCCAGCGCGGCCTGCCGCTCGGCCCGGTGCGGACGAGCATCGAGGTCACCGTCCTGATCAGCGGCTGGCTGCTGGGCGGGACGGTCGGCGTCGGGACCGTCGTCTACGCGCTGGGGATCGGCCCGCTGGTGGCGATCACGCTGCCGCGCCTGACGGTGCCAGAGCCGACCGCACCAGTGGTGCCACTTCGGTCCCGAACCGCTCCATAGACCGCAGCACATCGGCGTGCTTGACGGAGCCGAGGCTCATCTGAGCGACGTAGCGGTCGTGGTGGAAGAGCTCGTGCCCGCGCAGGATCTTCTCAGCGACCACCTCCGGCTCGCCCGCGTGCACCGCCCCGTCGGGTGAGGCCAGGCCGCGGAAGTGGCGGATGTCCGACGGCGGCCAGCCGCGCTCGCGGCCGACGCGGTTCATCACCTGCAGGTAGCCCGGCGCGAAGTCGCGCTCGGCGTCGCCCACGAAGGCGTGCGTGTTGATCGCGAGCCTGCCCTCCTTGCCGCTGCGCTCGAGCGCCTGGCGGTAGAGCTCGACGAGCGGCACGAAGCGCTCGAGCGTCCCGCCGATGATCGCGATCGTCAGCGGCAGCCCGAGCAGCCCGGCGCGGGCGACCGACTGCGGCGTCCCGCCCACCGCCACCCACAGGGGCAGCGGGTGCTGGACCGGCACGGGGTAGACGCCCTGCGCGGCTGGGTCCTCGCGGATCTCCAGCAGCCGCTCGAGCTTCGTCGCATACAGCTCGTCGTAGTCGTCGAGCGAGAGCCCGAAGAGCGGGAAGGACTCCGTGAACGAGCCGCGGCCGGCCATGATCTCGGCGCGGCCGCCGCTGATCAGGTCCACGTGGGCGAACTGCTGGAAGACGCGGATCGGGTCATCGGACGACAGCACGGTCACGGCGCTGGACAGCCGGACGTTCTCCGTCCGCGCGGCGATGGCGGCCAGCGCCGTCGACGGCGACGAGACGAGGTAGTCCTCCCGGTGGTGCTCGCCGACGGCGAACACGTCGAGCCCGAGCTGGTCGGCGAGCTCGGCCTCCTCGATGAGCTGCGCCATCCGCTGCTGCGGGGTGACGCCGGCATGCAGATCAGCGAACGTGGCGACTCCGAGTTCCATGCTCCTCAGACTACTTGCTAGCGCAAGCGTTACAGGTGCGACGCGCCGAGCGCGAGCTGCTCGGCCTGCTCGGCGAGCTCGATGACGCCGTCCCCGAACTGCTTGAGGTACGGGTCGTCGGTGGTGCCGGAGACGGCGCGCTTGTAGTTGCCCTCCATGAAGACGATCGACTTCCACACCGCGAGCGTCATGTACCAGCGCAGGTCCGCCACCGAGCGGCCCGAGCCCTCCTCGTAGCGCGCGATCAGCTCCTCGCGGGTCGGGAAGCCCTCCTGGCGGGTGACCTTGCCGAGGGCCTCGCGCAGGCCGCCCGACGGGTCGTCGGCCTCGACCCACAGCGCGCACAGGTAGCCGAGGTCGGCCAGCGGGTCGCCGATCGTCGCCATCTCCCAGTCGAAGATCGCGATCAGGCGCGCCGGCGCGTCGAACCCGTACATCGTGTTGCCGAGCCGGTAGTCGCCGTGGACCACGGTGGCCTCGGCGGACTCCGGGAGATTCTCGCGCAGCCAGGAGCCGACCGTCTCCACCGCCGAGATGTCGCGGGTCTTGTTGTGCTCCCACAGCCCGGTGAAGCGGCGCAGCTGGCGCTCGAGGTACCCCTGCGGCTTGCCGAAGCCCTCCAGGCCCGCGGCCCGCCAGTCCGCTGCGTGCATCTCGACCAGCGCGTCGATGAGCTCCTCCCCCACCCGGCGGCGCTGCTCCGGCACGGAGAACGCGGGCGGCACGCTGTCGGTCATCACCTCGCCGTGCGCACGCTCCATGATGAAGAAGGGCGCGCCGATGACCGACTCGTCGTCGCCGACCGCCAGCACGGACGGGACGCGCACACCGTGGCCGTCGAGCGCGCCGATCACGCGTGCCTCGCGCAGCACGTCGTGGGCCGACGGCGGCAGCGGCGGGCGCGGCGGGCGGCGCAGGACCATCTCCGTGCCGTCCTCACGCCGCACCACGTAGGTCACGTTGGAGTGCCCGTCGCCGACCGGCTCGATCGCCAGCTCGCCCGACCCCAGACCGGCCTCGTCGAGGAACGCGACCAGGGGTTCGGTGACCACGAGCGGGACGCGCTCGTTGCCTTCCGCCTCGGCGTGTGTCCTGACGATGTCATCGGGCGCGATCTCGTGCGGCATGGCCCGCATGGTTACATGGGAAGCCTCATGGACTTCGCACAGACCGACCGCGGCGCCGAGTTCGCCGAACGCCTCGAGGCCTTCATGGAGGAGAAGGTCTATCCGGCGGAGGCCGTCTACGAGGAGCAGATGGCCGCCGGCGGCGACCCGCACGGCCACCCCCAGATCGTCGAGGACCTCAAGGAGGAGGCGCGCTCGCGCGGGCTGTGGAACCTGTTCCATCCCGACCCCGAGCACGGCCCCGGGCTGACCAACGCCGAGTACGCCCCGCTGGCCGAGATCACCGGACGCTCCGCCCACCTCGCGCCCGAAGCCTGCAACTGCTCCGCACCCGACACGGGCAACATGGAGGTGCTCACGCAGTTCGGGACCGACGCGCAGAAGGACGAGTGGCTGCGGCCGCTGCTCGACGGCGAGATCCGCTCGGCGTTCGCGATGACCGAGCCGGACGTGGCCAGCTCGGACGCGACCAACATCCAGCTGCGCATCGAGCGCGACGGCGACGAGTACGTCCTCAACGGCCGCAAGTGGTGGACATCGGGCGCGATGCGCGACCGCTGCAAGATCTTCATCGTCATGGGGAAGACGGACCCCGACGCCGCCACCTACAAGCAGCAGTCGCAGATCCTCGTGCCGCGCGACACGCCGGGTGTGACCATCAAGCGCAACCTGCAGGTGTTCGGCTACACGGACGCCGAGGGCCACGCCGAGGTGCTCTTCGAGGACGTCCGCGTCCCCGCCGCGAACCTGATCGCGAGCGAGGGCGACGGCTTCATGATCGCGCAGGCCCGCCTCGGCCCAGGCCGCATCCACCACTGCATGCGCACGATCGGCGTCGCCGAGCGCGCGCTGGAGATGCTGTGCCGGCGGGCGATCTCGCGCGAGACGTTCGGCCAGCCGGTCGCGACGCGCTCGAACATCCTCGACTGGGTCGCCGAGGCGCGCATCCAGCTCGAGATGGTCCGGCTGCTCACGCTCAAGACCGCGTGGCTGATGGACACGGTCGGCAACAAGCACGCGCGCACGGAGATCGCCGCGATCAAGGTCGCGGCGCCGGAGGCCGCGCTGAAGATCATCGACCGCGCCATCCAGGTCCACGGCGGCGGCGGCGTGTCCCAGGACTTCCCGCTGGCGGCGATGTACGCGCACGTCCGCACGCTGCGCCTCGCGGACGGGCCCGACGAGGTGCACAAGCTGACCATCGCGCGCCAGGAGATGCGGAAGTACACGGGGTGATCGCCGAGCGCGTCGGCGAGGTCGCGGTCCTCCGGCTCGACCGGCCGCAGCGGCGCAACGCCATGGACACGGCACTGCTGCGCGGCCTGCTCGCCGCGCTCGAGGCCGCCCGCGACGCCCGCGCCGTCGTCGTCTCGACCACCGACGTGTCCGCGCTGTCGGCGGGCGCGGACGTCGGCGAGGACCTCGACGCGGAGGGCGGCGTCATCCGCATGGAGCTCTTCACGCAGCTCTACGCGGCGGTCGAGGCGCACCCCGCTCCGACCGTCGCGGTGTGCGTCGGCAACGTCGTGGGCGCCGGGGCAGAACTGGCCGCGGGCTGCGACCTGCGCGTCGGCGGTGACAACCTCAAGCTCGCCTGGGTCGGCGCGCGTCACGGCGTCCCGGTCGGGCCGGCGCGCCTGGCGCCGCTGATCGGCGTCAGCCGTGCGAAGGACTGGGTCCTGACGGGCCGGGTGATCGGCGCCGACGAGGCGCTCGCCGCCGGCTTTCTGCACGACGCCGTCCGCGCCGACGCGGCCGAACCGCGGGCGCTCGACCTGGCCGCGTCACTCGGCGACGTCCGGGTCCTCAAGCAGATGTTCCGCGACCTCGATCAGACCGCGGACCGCGTCAGCTACGAGAACGACCGCCTGCTGGACTTCCAGCGGACGGGCACCGGTCTGCCGCGTCGCGCCTAGGGGCGTCTCCCGCACGCCCCTGCGCGATGCGGTACCTAGAGCACGCGGCTGACGATGAACAGGATCAGCAGGATCACGAGGATCGTGCCGACGATGCCCAGTCCGCCGAGTGCGAAGGGGGGTGCGAGCGCTGCGATTGCTGCGGCCATGAGGCCTCCTTGCTAGATGGTCGGAGAGCGCCTACCCGCCCGGCCGGGTCAACACCCCAACCGGTGGCGCACATCCTGCGGCCGACCGGCGTCAGGGTCGCCGCAGATGCCGGCGTGGCGGCAACCGCCTCGATGGACGCGTGGGTTACGGTTATCTCACTGCCATGGGAGAGATCACGGACGTCTGCATCATCGGGGCCGGCTTCAGCGGGCTGGCCATGGGCGCCAAGCTCAAGCGAGCGGGGCGCACGGACTTCGTCATCGTCGAGCGGGCGAGCGACGTGGGTGGCGTCTGGCGCGACAACACCTACCCGGGCGCCGCGTGCGACGTCCCGAGCCACATGTACTCGCTGAGCTTCGCGCAGAACCCGGCCTGGACCCGCACCTACTCCCACCAGCCCGAGATCCACGCCTACCTGCGGCGCGTCGCCCGCGAGGAGGGGCTGCTCGACTTCATCCGCTTCGACACCGAGCTGGTCGACGCGCAGTGGCGGGACGACCACTGGGCGATCGACACGTCCACCGGCCCGCTGCGCGCCCGCGCGCTCGTCGCGGCGTCCGGGCCGCTCGTCGAGCCCAAGCTCCCCGCCGTCCCGGGCCTCGTCGACTTCGGTGGCGACGTCTTCCACTCCGCCCGCTGGAACCACGACGTCGACCTCACCGGCAAGCGCGTCGCCGTCGTCGGCACGGGCGCGTCCGCGATCCAGTTCATCCCGGAGATCGCCGACCGCGTCGGGCACATGACGGTCTTCCAGCGCACGGCGCCGTGGGTGCTGCCGCGCACGGAGCGGGCCATCACCCGCATCGAGCGCGAGCTGTTCAAGCGCGTCCCCGCCGCCCAGGAGGCCATCCGCAACAGCGTCTTCTGGATGCGCGAGCTCGGCGCCGGCACGCCGCTCTTCAAGCCGCGCAAGCCGAGCGTGCTCAAGGCGCTCGGCCTCGCCCACATCCGCCGCTCGATCGGCGACGCCGCGCTGCGCGCCAAGGTCACGCCGGGCTACGAGCCGGGCTGCAAGCGCCTGCTGCTCTCCAACACCTACTACCCGACACTCGCCCAGCCGCACGTCGACGTCGTCGTGTCCGGCATGGTGGAGGTGCGCGGCAACACGGTGATCGGCGCCGACGGCACGCAGGCCGAGGTCGACGTGATCATCTTCGGCACCGGCTTCGAGGTCACGCGGCCGCCCGTCGCCCACCACATCCGCGACGCCGCCGGCACGACGCTCGACGCGCACTGGGGCGGATCGATGACCGCCCACCGCGGGGTCACCGTCAACGGCTTCCCCAACCTGTTCTTCCTGCTCGGCCCCAACTCCGGGACCGGGCACATGAGCGTCGTCTACATGGCCGAGACTCAGGCCGACTACGTCTTGGCCGCGCTTGATGAGCTCGAGGCGCGATTGTCCGCCGCGCTCGAGCCGGCCGCCGGTGCGCAGGACGCGTGGACGGAGGAGGTCGAGCGCCGGTCGCAGAGCACCATCTGGCTGAGCGGCGGGTGCTCGAGCTGGTACCTCGACGACGCCGGCCGCAACACCGTGCTGTGGCCGGACTACTGCTACCGCTACGCGGCCGCACTGCGCGACTTCGACGCGGATGAGTACGAATGGGCGCCGCACCGGGTAGCGGCGCCTGCATGAAACTCGGCTACTTCCTGTCCAGCGAGGAGTTCGGCCCCCGCGAGCTCGTCCGCCAGGCCAAGCTCGCGGAGGCCGCGGGCTTCCACGGCCTGTGGATCTCCGACCACTTCCACCCCTGGAACGACGCGCAGGGCCAGTCGCCCTTCGTGTGGTCGGTGATCGGCGCGCTCGCCGAGGCCACCAGCCTGCCGGTGACGACGGGCGTGACCTGCCCGACCATCCGCATCCACCCGGCGATCATCGCCCAGGCTGCCGCGACCAGCGCGGCGCTGCTCGGGCCGGGGCGCTTCAACCTCGGCGTCGGCACCGGCGAGGCGCTCAACGAGCACGTCCTCGGCGACCACTGGCCCGAGGCCGACGTGCGTCTGGAGATGCTCGAGGAAGCCATCCACATCATGCGCGGCATGTGGGAGGGCGGCCAGTTCAGCCATGACGGCACGCACTACCTCGTCGAGAACGCGCGCCTCTACACGCTGCCCGACGCGCCGCCGCCCGTGCTCGTGTCCGGCTTCGGGCCGAAGGCGATCGAGCTCGCCGGACGCATCGGCGACGGGTTCTGCACCGTCGAACCCGACGCCGAGGGCATCAAGGCCTTCCACGCCGCCGGCGGCGACGGCAAGGTCGTCCACGCCGGCACGAAGGTCTGTTACGGCGAGGACGCCGACGCGTGCCTGGAGACCGTGTTCCGGACCTGGCGCAACGAGGGCCTGCCCGGCGAGCTCCCCCAGATCCTCCCCACGCCCGCGCACTTCGAGCAGGCGTCCGAGCTCGTCACCAAGGAGATGATCGCCTCCAATCGCGTCGTCGGTCCGGACCTCGACACGCACGTCGCCCACTTCCGCGAGTTCGAGGCCGCGGGCGTCGACGAGCTCTTCGTCCAGCAGATCGGCCCGGACCAGGACACGTTCTTCGAGACGTTCAAGCGCGAGGTCGTGCCGCGGTTCAACGGGTGAGAGCGCCTGCGTCGTCGCGTGGCTTAAAAACGCAGGCCGCCCGGGGGAGGAGAGGAGGAGGGCGGCCTGCGTGGGGAGCGGAACGATTATGAGGTTCCGTCGATGTGCATCGTCCCAAGGCGCCACTGATATGTCCAAGACATGATCGACATGTCAGTGATAGGAATCGCTTATGGAGCTGCGCCAACTGCGCTATCTGGTCGCGATCGCCGACGAACGGCACTTCACCCGCGCGGCGGCCCGGGAGAACGTCGCCCAGCCGGCGCTGTCGCAGCAGCTGCGCCGTCTCGAGGCGGAGGTCGGCGTCCCGCTGGTGCACCGCACCACCCGGCACGTCGAGCTGACGGGGGCGGGCGAGGCGCTCGTGCGGCGGGCGCGCCGCGCCCTGGCCGAGGTGGACGCGGCCCGCGCTGAGCTGGCCGACCTGGTCGGGGTTCGCTCCGGCCGGGTCGTCATCGGCGCGATGCAGTCGCTCGGGCCGTTCGACCTCTCCGGCCTCGTCAGCGACTTCTTCGCGCTGCACCCCGGCGTCGAGCAGACGATCCGCGAAGACGTGTCCGACCCGCTGCTGGACATGCTCGCCCACGACGCGGTCGACCTCGCCTTCCTGTCGCTGGAGCCGCACTTCGACCGCGCGGCACTCGAGGCGCGGACGCTGCTCGTCGAGCCGCTGGTCGCCGTCGTCGCGACCGACCACCCACTTGCCAGCCGCGCGCGCGTCCCCCTCGCCGCCCTGCGCGACGAGCGCTTCGTCACCTACCGCGCCGGCGCCGGCCTGCGCCGCATCCTCCTGGCCGCCTGCCGCGACGCGGGCTTCGAACCGCAACCCGCCTTCGAGACCAACAACGCCCTGCGCGCCCGCGGGCTCGCCGGCCGCGGACTCGGCGTCGCGGTCATCCCGGAGTCCGACGCCCGCGCACCCGGCCCGGAGGTCGCGGTCGTCGCGCTCGAGGAGCCGCTGCAGCGCGACGTCACCCTCGTCTGGCGCCGGCACCGTCATCACTCCCCTGCCGCCCGCGCGTTCCTCGATCTCGCGATAGGAGTCCGGCCGGACGCGTCGAACCCAGAGGGGTGAAGCGTGTTGCCGCCGTCGCCCTCGTCCTGCTCGCCACCGCCGCCCCCGCGGCTGCGGCGCCCCTCAAGCCCGGGAGCCGCGGCAGCGCGGTGGAGGCCGTGCAGCAGCGCCTCGGCATCCCGGCCGACGGCGTCTACGGCCGTGGCACCGCCCGTGCCGTGCGCCGCTACCAGCGCTCGCACGGCCTGCGGGTCACCGGCCGCGTCAACGCCCAGACCAAGCGCGCGCTCGGCATCGCCATCGCCACGCGCCCGACCACCACGGGCGGGACCGGCGTGCCGGACTCGATGCCGGACGCCGTGCGCGCCGCGGTGGGCCGCCCGTACGAGGCCGGCGCCGCCGGACCGGACAGCTTCGACTGCTCCGGGCTCGTCGTCTGGGCCGCCGCCGCAGCGGGCATCGACATGCCGCGCTCGAGCTTCGCGCAGTACGAGACGGGGGTCGCCGTCGCCAGGCGCGAGCTCGCGCCCGGCGACCTCGTCTTCTTCGACACCAACGGTCCCGGGCCGTCCGACGTGGGCATCGTCGTCGGTCCCGACGCCGCCGTGTCCGCCACCACTCACGGAGTCCGCGAGCACTCCATCGCGGGCGAGTACTGGGGCGAGCACTACGTCGGCGCCCGCCGCTTCAGGTAGCGCTCATCCGGACCGGGTAGGACCCCGGGATGACGACGACCGAGGACGTCGAGGAGGAGCGTGAGCGCAAGCAGCGCCTGCGCATCTTCCGCCGCGCCGGGATCTTCCTGGCCGGCCTGGTCTGCATCCTCACCGGCTTCGCCCTCGTGGTCCTCCCCGGCCCGCTGACCATCCCCCCGATCGTCCTCGGCCTCTACATCTGGTCGAAGGAGTTCAGCTTCGCCGAGCGGCTCTTCGACAAGGCCAAGGAGCAGTTCGACGAGGCCTGGGAGGCCGCCAAGCGCAAGCCGGTCCAGTCAGCCTTCATCACCGGCGGCGGGTTGATCGCCGCCGGTGTCGCGATCTGGGCCGTCCTGCACTACGACCTCGTCGCCAGGGCCAAGGACGCCGTCGGGCTCTAAGCGCCTGCGGCGACCGCGGACTCCTCGGGGTCGATCCGCGTCGTGCCCTCGAAGAGGAAGCGGTGCAGGGCGGCGGCGACGAACGCGCCGATCAGCGGCGCGACGATGAACACGATCAGTTGCCCCTTGGCCCAGCCACCGGCGAAGATCGCCGGGCCGATCGAGCGGGCGGGGTTGACGGAGAGGTTGTCCACCGGGATGCCGACGAGGTGGATCAGCGTGAGGACGAGGCCGATCGGGATGCCCGCGAAGGCGACGTTGGCGATGCGCGCCGTGGCCGACAGGACGGTGAAGACGAGCAGCGCGGTCAGCAGCACCTCGACGATGATCACCGCGGCGAGGTTGTAGCCGCCCGGCGAGTGGTCGCCCCAGCCGTTGGCCCCGAGACCCTCGGCGCCGGCGTCGTAGCCGCCCGCCTTGGCCTTGGCGACGATCAGCAGCACGATGGCCGCGGCGACGCCGCCGAGCACCTGGGCGATCCAGTAGCGGACGGCCTCGTCGCGATCGATCCGGCGCTCGAGCAGCAGCCCGAGCGTCACGGCCGGGTTGATGTGGCAGCCGGAGATCGGGCCGATGGCGTAGGCCATGGCGAGCAGCGAGATGCCGAATGCGAACGCCACCCCGAGCGCCCCGATCGCCTCTCCGGCGATGACCGCCGACCCCACGCCGCCGAACACCAGCACGAACGTCCCCACGAACTCCGCCACCGCTCTGCGCTGCGCCATCGTCCCCTCCTCCTCGAATGTTCCCGCGCCCGCGTAAGCGAGCTGACCGCGGCATCCTTTCACGGGCATGGGATTCATGGATCGCTTCAAGGGTGTTGCTGAGGCCGCGCAGGCCCAGACCAGCAAAGTCGGCATCGGCGCCACCGCCGACCAGATGGCGCTCGCCAACCGCGGCCAGCGGCTGATGAACCGCGGGGTGGAGACGCCCGCGCACATCGACTCGATGGCTCCGACCGGGAACACGGACACGCCGGGCGGTGCCGAGCACATGATCACGGTCACGGTCACGCCGACCGACGGCGAACCGCGCGCGGCGACCTTCAACCAGTACATCTACCCCGCGGCGCCGTTCGCGACGGGCGACGACGTCATCGTGCGCATCGACCCGGAAGACGCCAACTCCATGATGCTGTGGGGCAAGCGCTGACCCGCTCGACCTCGTAGAATCCGGGTCAGATTTGACCTATTTTTCACCGAGGAGCGTGACAGCATGGCGTTGACGATCGGATCGGACGCACCCGACTTCGAGGCTGAGACCACCGAGGGGACGATCAAGTTCCACGAGTGGCTCGGCGACTCGTGGGGCGTCCTGTTCTCCCACCCCCGCGCCTTCACGCCCGTCTGCACGACCGAGCTCGGCTACATGGCTTCCATCAAGCCGGAGTTCGACAAGCGCGGCGTGAAGATCATCGGGATCTCCGTGGACCCTGCGGAGAACAACGAGAAGTGGTCCGACGACATCGCCGAGACCCAGGGCACCGCGCCCAACTACCCGATCATCGGCGACAGCGACTTCAAGGTCGCCAAGGCCTACGGGATGCTGCCGGCCGACGTCGAGGGCGAGTCGACCGAGCGCACCGCGGCGCAGAACCAGACGGTCCGCAACGTCTTCGTGATCGGACCGGACAAGAAGATCAAGCTGCTGCTCGTCTATCCCATGACGACGGGCCGCAACTTCGACGAGGTGCTGCGCGTCGTCGACTCGCTGCAGCTCACCGCGAAGCACAAGGTCGCGACGCCCGCTCAGTGGCAGCAGGGTGACGACGTGATCATCGCCGGCTCGGTCGACAACGAGCAGGCCAAGGAGATCTTCGGCGAGTGGGACGAGCCGAAGCCCTACATCCGCATCGTGCCGCAGCCCTCGTAGGCGTCCAGGGACAGACGCGCCGGATTTCAAGCCGGCGCGTCTCGTGCCGATAACGGCGGGGATGCCTTCCGCCGGCCGACTGCTTCTCATCGCCCTGATCGCGCTCTTCGCGATGCCAGGCGCCGCGCTCGCACAGGACGAGTACGGCAACGAGCCGCCCCCGGGCTGGGGCGAGAACGGCTGGGACTACGGCGAGGACGCCCCGTCCCCCGCGCCCCGTCCGGCACCGAGCCCGTCCCCCGCGCCCCGTCCGGCACCGGCGCCCGCGCCGGCCGTCCCGCTCGTGACCACGCCCACCGTCGCCGGCAGGGTCGCCCTGCTGCGCACCAGCGGCAAGGCGGCGATCCCGCGCCGGGCGCCGAAGTCCGTCCGCGCGATCCTCGCTGCCGGCAACCGCATCGTCGGGAAGCCCTACAAGTGGGGCGGCGGCCACGCCAGGATCGACGACCGCGGCTACGACTGCTCCGGGACCGTCAGCTACGCGCTGATCAAGAGCGGGCTGCTCACGTCACCGCTCGTCAGTGGGAGCTTCGCCCGCTGGGGCACGGCCGGGACCGGCCGCTGGGTCTCCATCTACGCCAACAAGGACCACGTCTACATGGAAGTAGCCGGCCTGCGGCTGGACACGAGCGCCGTGAGCGATCCCGCCGGCGGCGAAGGCCCGCGCTGGCGACCGGCCATCGGCCACCGGCGCGGGTTCCGCACGCGTCACCTCGCCGGGCTGTAGCGGGTTCACCGCGCCCCGCCGGGTGAGCCCTGCGATCAGAGCCTGCGCCAGCCGCCGCGACGGTTGCGGTCGGCGATCTGGCGGATCAGGTCCGTGAAGGCGTCGGCGTCGAGGTCGTCACCCTCGTAGAGCTTGATCTGCCGGCCGGTGGTCGCGTCGTGTCCGTCGGTGATCACGCCCTTCGGGTCCTCGAGGCCCGGGTCGTAGAGGAAGACGTTGACGTGGTCCTTGGTCCCCTGCAGCGCGGCGACCGTCTTCCCGTAGGCCACGAAGTACGGCAACACGGTCCGCTTGATGGTCTCCTCCGTCTCCGGGTCCGCCGCGTCGATCAGCGCGCGCACGTGCTGGCACACCTCCTGCTGCCACGCCGGCAGCGCCTCGATGTAGGCGTCCACGCGCGGGTCGGCCATGGCGCAATCGTACGCTGAAGCAGTGATCGACCTCCTCCCCAGCGACCCGACCGCGGACGCCGTCTACGAGGCGTTCATGGGGTGGGCGACCGACCAGGGGCTCGAGCTCTACGCGCACCAGGAGGAGGCGGCGATCGAGCTCTTCAGCGGCGCGAACGTCATTCTCGCCACGCCGACGGGATCGGGCAAGTCGATGGTCGCGGTGGCGGCGCACTTCGCGGCGCTCGCCGACGGCCGCCGCACCTACTACACGGCGCCGATCAAGGCCCTCGTCTCGGAGAAGTTCTTCGCCTTGTGCGCGATCTTCGGCGCCACCAACGTCGGGATGGTGACGGGCGACGCTTCCGTCAACGCGGACGCGCCGATCGTGTGCTGCACAGCGGAGATCCTGGCCAACCTCGCGCTGCGCGAAGGGCAGGAGGCCGACGTCGGCCAGGTCGTCATGGACGAGTTCCACTTCTACGCCGAGCCCCAGCGCGGGTGGGCCTGGCAGGTGCCGATCCTGATGCTGCCCCAGGCGCAGTTCCTGCTGATGAGCGCGACCCTCGGCAACGTCGAGTCGCTGCGCGAGGACCTCACGCGGCGGACCGGCCGGGAGACGGCGCTGGTCGACGACGCCGAGCGGCCGGTCCCGCTCGTGTTCTCGTGGTCGCTGCAACCGCTGCACGAGATGCTCGAGGAGCTCGTGTCCGTCGACCGCGCGCCCGTCTACGTCGTGCACTTCACGCAGGCGAGCGCGCTGGAGCGCGCGCAGTCGCTGCTGTCGGCGAAGTTCTGCTCGCGCGAGGAACGCGACGCGATCGCCGAGGCGATCGGCGGCTTCCGCTTCACGGCCGGCTTCGGCAAGACGCTGTCCCGGCTCGTGCGCGCCGGCATCGGCGTCCACCACGCGGGGATGCTGCCGCGCTACCGCCGCCTGATCGAGCAGCTCGCGCAGACCGGGCTGCTGAAGGTGATCTGCGGGACGGACACGCTCGGCGTCGGCATCAACGTCCCGATCCGCACCGTCGTCTTCACCGGGCTGGCGAAGTTCGACGGCACCAAGCACCGGCTGCTCAAGGCGCGCGAGTTCCACCAGATCGCCGGCCGCGCGGGACGGGCCGGATTCGACACCGTCGGCTACGTCGTCGTGCAGGGGCCCGAGCACGCGATCGAGAACGCGCGCCGCGTGGCGAAGGCCGGCGACGACGAGAAGAAGCGCAAGAAGGTGCAGCGCGTGAAGCCCGCCGACGGCGAGATCGCCTGGACCGAGGAGACGTTCGCGCGGCTGCGCGACGCAGTCCCCGAGGCGCTCGTCTCGCGCATGCGCGTCAACCACGCGACGATCCTCAACCTGATCCAGCAGCGGGCCGACCCCGCCGAGGTGCTGCGCGCACTGCTGGAGGACAACCACGAGGACGAGCGCGGCCGGCGGCGGCTGAGCGAGCAGGCCGAGTCGCTGACCGAGGAGCTGCTCGTGTCGGGCGTGCTCGAGCGGCTCGCCGACGCCGACGAGTTCGGCCGCACGCTGCGGCTCGCCCCCGCGCTGCAGGCCGACTTCGCCCTCAACCAGCCGCTCGCGTCCTTCGCGCTGGAGGCGTTCGAGCTGCTCGGGGCGGGTCGGGACGAATCCGAGAGCTACACGCTCGACCTCGTCAGCGTCGTCGAGGCGATCCTCGACGACCCGTTCCCGATCCTCTACGCGCAGACGCGGATCGCGCGCGGCGAGGCGATCGCCGCCATGAAGGCCGAGGGCATCGAGTACGAGGAGCGCATGGAGCTGCTCGAGGACATCACCTACCCGCAGCCGCTGGCCGAGGGGCTCGGGCACGCGCTCGCCCGCTACCGCGAGCACCACCCGTGGGTGCTCGAGTCCGATCTCTCCCCCAAGTCGGTTGCCCGCGACATGTACGAGTCCGGCCGGACCTTCAGCGAGTTCGTCGCCTTCTACGGCATCGCGCGCTCGGAGGGACTGGTCCTGCGCTACCTGAGCGACGCCTACCGCGCGCTGCGCCAGACCGTGCCCGAGCGCCTGCGCACCGACGAGCTCGACGACATCGTCGAATGGCTCGGGGAGACCGTCCGCCAGGTCGACTCGTCCCTGCTCGACGAGTGGGCCGCACTGACCGATCCCGAGGCCGTCGAGCGGGCGCTCGCCGAGGAGACGCCACCGCCCCCGCGGCCCGTCACGGGCAACGAGCGTGCGTTCGCGGTCATGGTCCGCAACGCGCTCTTCTCACGCGTCCAGCTCGCCGCGCGCGACCGCTACGCCGACCTCGCCCGGCTCGACGAGGGCATCGACTGGGAGGCCGCGCTCGGCGCGTATTGGGACGAGCACGAGACGCTCGGCGACGGGCCCGCAGCGCGGTCTCCCGAGCTGCTCGTCGTCGACCGCTCCGACGCGCGCCGCTGGCGCGCCCGCCAGATCATCGACGACCCCGAGGGCAACCACGACTGGGCGATCCTGGCCACCGTCGACCTCGACGCCTCCGACGAGGCCGGCGAGGTCGTCGTGCGCGTCGAGGCCTTCGCCCGCGCCGGCACCTAGCGCGGGGCGGCCCAGCGGTCCGCGCGCCGTCCTTGGCTGCGCGCGAGCGAGGCGCACACGGGTGACGTCGCGGGCGAGCTCGACTGCGCCCGCTGACGCCCAACCTGACACTCCGCAAAAGAAAGCACGGTCGTGCACGTTCAGTAACCATGAGCTTCGCGCGCATCGCCTCGACCTTCGCCGGCTTGCTGGCGCTCTGGGCTATCGCGCTGCCCGGCCGGGCTGAGGCCGTCGTCAGTCCCGCCTGGGAAGGGCTCTCGGTGTCGGGCAACCCGGCCGTCGTCACGGTCCCCGCTCCGGGCGGGCTGGCGGTCAACACCTACACCGGCAGTGTCTTCATGCCGCGGCAGATCCTGCCGACGATGCCGGGCCGCGGGCTCCCGATCGACCTGTCGGTCTCCTACAACTCCGTTCGCCAGAACTGGCCGGCGGGCTCGTACGGCTTCGGCTGGACGTTCGCCTACCAGATGTGGATCTTCCAGGAGGCCAACGGGAACATCGTCGTGCACTGGGGCGACGGGCGGCTGGATCGCTGGCACCCGACGGCCAACGGCCTGGAGCCGTTCAACCGCTCGGTGTTCGTCGAGCTCAAGGAGCCCACGCCCGGCACGTGGGTGCTGCGCACGCCGAAGGGCATCGAGTACGAGTTCAAGAAGCCCGCCGTGCGCGAGAAGCAGCCGGTACGCACCATCCGCGACCCCAACGGCAACGAGCTGCACGTCGAGTCCGTCGGCCTGCGACCCATCTCGGTCACCGACGCCAGCGGGCGCGGCATCGCGCTCACCTACAACAACCGCCAGCGCCTGACGCAGCTGACCGATACCTCGACGAGCCCGGCGCGCACCGCCTCCTTCACCTACACGACGACGGGCGATCAGACGTCGATGACCGACGCCCGCGGCAACCTCTATTCCTACACCTACGACGCCGGGCACCGACTGACGCGCGTACAGGATCCGGCCGGCATCACCACGATCGAATACAGCGGCCCGCGCCTGACGGTCGCGCGCATCGTGCGCACCACACTCGGGGGCGAGGTCCTCGCCGAGCGCGCGTTCAGCTTCCAGGACAAGGTGACGAGCGTGAGCGACGTGGTCGACGGCGCGACGACCGCCACCACCACCTACGCGTACCCCACGACGAAGTCCACCGTCGTCACCGATCCGCTCGGCCGCACGAGCTCTGTCGTGTACGACGCGCGCGGCAACCCCACGTCACTGGTCGACGGCAACGGCAAGCGCTGGACGTGGACGTACGACACGCGCGGGAACATCATCTCCCGCCGGGACCCGCTCGGGCGCACCACCAGCCTGACCTACGACGCCACCTTCAACGTGCCGCGCACGCAGACGGACGCCACGGGCTTCGTCTCGCGCTACGGCTACGACAACCGAGGCAACCTCACCTCGATCAAGGATCCCGCCGGCGACGAGACGTCGCTGGTCTACGACGCCCGCGGCCAGGTCAGCGAGCGCTACGACGCGAGGGGCAAGGTGACGAGCTACGAGTACGACGCCTTCGGCAACCTGACCAAGGTCACCGACCCGCTCGGTCGCGTGCGCACGTTCGCCTACGACGGCGCGAGTCGGCTCACGAGAGCGACCTCCGTCGCCGGCTCGGTCAGCTACGAGTACAACGCGCTGAACCGGATCGTCGCCGTCGACGACGGCACGACGCGCAGCACCTTCACCTACGACAGCCTCGGCAACCTCGACGAGGCGGTCGGGCCGAACACGGACCTCGACTTCGACTGGGACCCGGCCGGGCGGCTCGTCCAGGTCCAGGACCGGCAACTCTCCAAGACCGTCGGCTACACCTACGACCGGCTCGGTCGTCAGACGGCGATGCAGGCCGACGGCCAGACGACCACCTACGCACACGATCTCGCCGGGCGGCTCGTGGGGCTGACGGACGCCACGGGGGACTACGGCTTCGGCTACGACCCGGGCGGGCGCCTCACCGAGCTGACCTATCCGAACGGGGCCATGTCGCAGTACGGCTACGACGCCGCTGATCAGCTCATCTCGCTCGTCAGCCGGCGGGCGGGCGGAGCGGTCCTCGCCTCGTCGAGCTACACGTATGACGCCGCGGGCCGCCGCAAGACGGACACGCGGGCCGGCGGGACGACCTTGAGCTACGACTACGACGATGCGGGCCGGCTCGTCAAGGAGCAGAGCGCCGGCGGCGCGGCCCCCTACCTCCGGCGCTACGGCTATGACCCGGTCGGCAATCGCACCTCGCTGGAGAGCGACGGGCAGCTGACGACGTACGGCTACGACGACGCGAGCGAGCTGGTCGACCAGCACACGGGGGCCGCGACGACGACCTACGACTACGACTCGGCGGGCAATCTCGCGACGCGTACCGACGCGTCCGGGGAGACCACGTACGGTTACGACCTCCTCGGCCGCCTCACCGGCGTGACCGCCCCGGGCAGCGCCGTCACCTACCGCAACGACGCCTTCGGCAACCGCGTCGGCCGGACCGGGGGCGGGACCACGACCTCGATCCTGAGCGACTTCACGGCGCCGCTGCCGGAGCCGGTCGCCGAGTATGGCGGTGGGCTCACTCGCTACACGTCCGGCACGCCGGCCACCGGCCGCCTTGCGACCGGCTCCGCGACGTTCCTGCTCAATGACGCGCAGGCCTCGCCGATCGCGACGCTGGGCAGCGGCGGCACGGTCACCGCGACCTACGACCGCGACGCCCTGGGCGTTCCCGTCGGCACCGCCGACCCGCTGTCCTTCGCCGGGCACGCCTACGACGCGGCCACCGGCCTGTACGAGGTCGGTGCCCGGGCGTTCGACCCGACCACGGGGCGGTTCAACCAGCCGTCGGGGAATGGCCACGCGTTCCCCGACGACGCGGGCACGATCCTCCCGAGCCGGCTGACCGGGGCCAAGGGCATGACGAACGTCGGCGGTGGCGGCACGGCCGTGCTGGACAAGAGCGGCACGGGGCTGCGCCCGCTCAACCTCTTCGGCTCGGCCGAAGGCCTGAGCCCCAGCGACAAGCTTCCCGCGTCCTGGGGCGGCGGCTCATGGTTCGCGCGCTGGTGGATGGATGATCCCAACCTCGCCCTGACCAGCCGCATCACCGGTACCGCAACCGTCTCCGACATCACCTCGATCTTCTACAACGGCGGGCTCGCCAATTCGTGCGGGACGTTCCCGAAGTACGCCGTCGGGAACATCCCGTAGGGATCAGGGCACCATCCAGCCGAGGATGTCGGTGGACTGCAGGTAGACCAGCCCGGCCATCACCAGCACCAGGCCGACGCTCCAGCCGATCACCTTGCGGAACAGGTCGCCCTCGCGGCCGGCCAGACCGACCGCGGCGGCACCGATCGCCAGGTTCTGCGGCGAGACCATCTTGGCGAGCACGCCGCCCGAGCTGTTGGCCGCCGCGAGCAGCGTCGGCGACAGGTCGGCGTTCTCCGCCGCGGCCACCTGCAGCGCGCCGAACAGCGAGTTGGTGGACGTGTCCGAGCCGGTCACCGCCGTCCCGAACCAGCCGATGATCGGCGACAGGAAGGCGAAGAATCCGCCGGCGCCGGCGGCCCAGGTCCCGAGCGTGACGGTCTGACCGGAGAAGTTCATGACGTACGCGAGTGCAAGCACGGCGCAGACGGTCACGATCGCCGAGCCGAGCTTCTTCAGCGTCTCGCCGTAGATGCCGACGACCTGCGCCGGCCTGACCCGCAGGACCGCCGCGACGATCAGCCCGCACACGAACAGCTGTGAGCCGGCGGCGGTGAGGAAGTTGAGCTTGTAGGTCAGGCTCGACAACTGCTCACCGTCCGGGTTGCGGACGTCCAGGCCCGGCCACAGGAACTCCTGCGTCGCCTTGTCCAACTGCGACAGCACCCCGCTGAGGCTGCAGATGCCGAGGACGATGATGATGATGATGTACGGGGAGAAGGCCACGAGCGTCTCGCGGGCCGCCGGCGGAGGCCCGGGGTCCTCCTCGATCTTCTCGACGCCTTCCACGCTGTCGATCTCCGCCGGGGACCAGACCCGGATCAGCACGAGCAGCGCGCCCGCCGAGGCGAGCGCGGCGAGGATGTCCGTCAGCTCCGCGGAGATGTAGTTGGACGAGGTGAACTGCACGACGGCGAAGACGAAGCCGGCGACGAGCGCAGCCGGCCAGGACTGCTTGAGGCCGCGGCGCCCGTCGATCATGAAGATGAGCACGAACGGGATGACGAGCGCGAGCAGCGGCGTCTGGCGGCCGACCATCGCCGAGAGGTCGTCCTTGGGCAGCCCGGTCACTTCGGCCAGGGTCGTGATGGGGATGGCGATGGCGCCGAAGGCCACGGGCGCCGTGTCCGCCACCAGCGCCACCGCGGCCGCCTTCATGGGGTTGAAGCCGAGGCCGACCAGGATGGCGCCGCAGATCGCCACCGGCGTGCCGAACCCGGCCAGCGCCTCCAGCAGCGCGCCGAAGCAGAAGGCGATCATGACGACCTGGATGCGCTGATCGTCCGACACGTTCGAGAACGCTCGCCGCAGCGACTTGAAGTGCCCCGTCGCCTCCGTCATGTTGAAGATCCACAGGGCGTTGATGACGATCCACATGATCGGGAAGAAGCCGAACACCGCGCCCTCCAGGGCGGTGTTCGCGCCTTGCCCGACCGGCATCCCGTAGACGGCCAGCGCGACCACCAGGGCGACGCCGAGCGAGACCAGCGCCGCCCACTGCGCCTTCATGCGCACGACGCCGAGCAGCACGAACAACGACAGCAGCGGCAGCACGGCGAACAGCGACGTGAGCCCCAGTGAGTCCCCTACCGGATCCAGCACCTGCTTGTACATCCGTTCCCCTCCTCCCCTGGCGCGCGGCTGCGCGCCAGGACCGGCCGTACCCGGCCGTCCGCCTCGATACGCGGGAGGTCGTCAGTGCCGATCGCAGCGCGCCTAGGGCGAATGCGGCCCGGGTGGAAGGGCGGCGCCTACTCCTTCCGCCCGAGCACTGAGCGCGTGCTGACCACCGTGGCGAACTCGCCGTGCAGGTTGGTGGCGGTCACGCGCATGAGCTCGTCCGCGGACACGATGCCGCCCCACGGGTCGGGCCGGTCGAAGCTGTGCGTCGCGTCGAGGACGAAGCGCACGTCGTAGCCGAGGTTGCCGCCGACTCGGGCGGTCGTCTCGCAGCAGTGGTTGGTGGTGATGCCGCAGATGTGGACGGTGTCGATCCCCTCGCCGTCGAGCCAGTCGGCCAGGGACGGCTCGCCGTGGAAGGACGAGTTGACCGCCTTCGTCACGAGCAGGTCCGGCGTCCCGGTGATCACGTCCTTGAACGCGTGCCCGGGCGTGCCGGGCGCGAGCGTCGAGCCCGGCTCCTCGGAGGCGTGGCGGACGAAGACGACGGGCCAGGACCGCTCGCGCCAGTGGGCGATCAGGGCAGCGATGTTGGCCTCGCAGTCAGGGTTGTTGCGCTCGCCCCAGACGGCGTCGTCGAACGCGCGCTGGACGTCGACCACTATCAGTGCAGGTCCTGTGACCATGCCGACATCATCGCCGATCGTCACGCCGCGCCGCGCCTGGATCGTCTGGGGCATCGGCCTGCTGGCCTACGTGGTCGCCGTCTTCCAGCGGGCGTCGCTCGGCGTCGCGAGCGTGGAAGCGCAGCGGCGCTTCGGCGCGAGCGCCGCCGTTCTGAGCCTGTTCAGCGTGCTCCAGCTGGCGGTCTACGCGGGGCTGCAGATCCCCGTCGGGGTCGTGCTCGACCGCATCGGCTCGCGGCGCCTGGTCGTCATCGGCGGCGTCGTCATGGCGGTCGGCCAGATCGTCCTGTCGACCGCGGACGCGGTCGGACTCGCCGTGCTGGGCCGCGTGCTGGTCGGCGCGGGCGATGCCATGACCTTCATCAGCGTGCTGCGGCTGGTCGCGCTCTGGTTCCCGCCCAGGCGCGCGCCGCTGATGATGCAGCTGACCGGCATCCTCGGCCAGCTCGGGCAGATCGCGGCGGCCGTCCCGCTCGTCGGGCTGCTGCAGGAGGCGGGCTGGTCAACGTCCTTCCTCGTCGCGGGCTGCGTCGGGGCCGGCGTGGCGGTCGCGTCGCTGTTGGTGCTGTCCGACCCCGCCGGCACCCCCCGGCCCGACCGGCACGCCAGCGCGCGCGAGGCGCTGGGCGAGTTGCGGCACGCCTGGCGCGAGCCGGGCACGCGCCTCGGCCTGTGGACGCACTTCGTCACGCAGTTCTCCGGCGTCGTCTTCGCGCTGCTGTGGGGCTACCCGTTCCTGGTCGAGGGCGAGGGCCGCTCGCCGCGTGAGGCCGGCCTGCTGCTGACCCTGCTCGTCGTGACGGGCATGGGCATCGGCCCGCTGCTCGGCTACCTGGCCGGGCGCTGGCCGTTCCGCCGCTCCGTCCCGACCATCGCGATCGTGGCCGGGTCGGCGACCATCTGGACGATCGTGCTGCTGTGGCCGGGCCGGGTCCCGCTCGCGCTGCTCGTACTGCTCGTGCTCGTTCTCGCCACCAACGGCCCGGGGTCGATGATGGGCTTCGACTACGCCCGCACGGAGAACGACCCGGTCCGCATCGGCTCCGCCAACGGG
This sequence comes from uncultured Solirubrobacteraceae bacterium, assembly GCA_963740765.1. Lineage (GTDB taxonomy): Bacteria > Actinomycetota > Thermoleophilia > Solirubrobacterales > Solirubrobacteraceae > DATLGB01. The sequence goes on from CAVUFN010000016.1 coordinate 483,823, forward strand.
ATCGTCAACGTCGGCGGCTTCGTCGCCTCCCTGATCACCATCCTGCTCATCGGGCTCGTCCTCTCCGCGCTCGCCGACGGCGACCCCGGCCACTACACGCGCGACGACTTCCGCGCCGCGATGTGCGTCCAGTACCCGATCTGGGCGTTCGGCCTGGCGATGGTGATCATCAGCCGGCGCCGGCTGCGCGCCGCTCGCGGCGTCGAGCTCGACCCGTTCCATCGCGCCGTCGCCCGTGTCGCGCGCGACCGCGGCCGCGGTGCGGGCCGGGGCCGCTGAGCTCGGGTCAGACCCGCCGGCGGGACGCCCCGAGCGCGTTCACGTCGCCGGCACCGCGAGCCGACGCTCGTCGACCACCGACACGCGGTTGCGGCCGCTGTCCTTGGCTTCGTAGAGCGCCCGGTCGGCTTCGGCGAGGAGGTCCTCGTAGACGAAGGGACGGTGCTCGGAGCTCGCGACGCCGAACGACATCGTCAGGTCGACGCCGCCCACCGGGTCGCGTTCGATCGCAGCCCGGAGGTGCTCGGCGATCCTCGTCGTCTGGTCGAGGCTCGCGCCTGGGAGCAGCACGAGGAACTCCTCGCCGCCCAGGCGATAGGCCAGGTCGAACGCGCGGAGCTCCTTGCGCAGCGTGTACGCGACGTCGACGAGCGCGGCGTCGCCGGTCGCGTGACCGTGCTCGTCGTTGACGTGCTTGAAGTGGTCGAGGTCGCCGATGATCAGGCCGATCGGCTCCCCGGAGATCTGCGCCTGCGCCGTGAGCTCTCCAACACGCGCCGCGAGCGCGCGCCGGTTGAGCATCCCGGTCAGGCCGTCGATGACCGCGTCGGTCCGATGATCGATGTCCGAGCGCATGAGCGCGGTCGACAGGCAGGCGACGGCGAGCAGCAGCGCCAGCGGCGCGATCAGGAGCTCCGGCTGGTCGGCCACGGAACCGGCGTCGAGCCCGACGGTGACGACCACCATGAGGATGGCCGCGAGGCTCACGCCGGCGATCACCCCGCGGAGGTTGAAGCGCGCCGACAGCGTCACGACCGGGATCGCGAGCCAGCTGACGTTCGCGCTCTCCGCGCCCCCGCTGAATCCGACGGCCACGGCGATCAGCAACTCGGAGAACACCCACGCGCCGGCGATCGCGTACTCAGGACGGAGCACGCGCTGTGCCGCGCGGTCAGCGAGGACGAACCCCAGCGCAGCGACGCCGCAGACCGCGACAGGCCACCAGCCGATCGAGCTCGCCGAGAGGATGAGCGACATCGCGAGGATGCCCATCGCCACGCCCCGGACCGGCTTCAGGCGCACCTCCATGTCGAGCACCCGCTCGCGCATGGCGTCGTCAGGACACAACCACGTTTGCCCTGCTCTCCCCATATGGAGTACATCGGCAGAACTCGGGTTGGGCGTAAGTCCTGACGTCGTCCCAGGCGTCGGGCGATTCACGGCCGGGCAGCCGGTTGCCGATGCTCAGGGGTGACGTTCCGCCAGGAGCCCGCATCGGACCGGCAGTCGTGATGTCCCGCGTCATGGACGGCTCGGTTCGTTCGCCGTGTCTGCACAGCGTGCGGGAGCCGCGCGATGAGTGATGCCGTCTCGCAGATTCCGGTCCCGTTCGCCCTGACGGTCGAGGAGGTGCTGGGCGTCGCCCCGGACGCCTTCGTCAGTGTCGATGGGGATTGGCGATTCGTTTACGTGAACGAGGCCGCCGAATCGCTCCTCGACCGCCGCGCCGCCGACCTCCTCGGCAAGGACCTATGGGACGAGTTCCCGGACGCGGTCGACTCGACCTTCTCCCGCGAGTACGAGCGAGCGGTCCGCGAACAAGCAACCGTCAGGTTCACCGAGTTCTTCGCGCCGCTGGGGCGCTGGTTCGAGGTCCAGGCCGTCCCGCAGCGCCTGGGCCTGTCGATCTTCTTCCACGACGTGACGACCCTGAGGGAGGCCGAGCAGCGCGCGGCCCGCCTGGCGGCGAGGCACGCGAGCCTGCAGGTCGTCACCACGGCGATGGCCGCCGGCGCCGATCAGGCCACCTTCTTCGATCTGGTGTGCCAGGAGACCCGCGGTCTCGTCGATGCGGCGGGCGCCCAGCTGGTGCGCTTCGAGGACCGCTCCTACGAGGTCATGGCGACGATGGCGCCCGAGGGCGGCGGTCACCCCGCGATCGGTGAGCGCTTCGACGTCCCGCCCGACGGCGACCTGGCGCGGGCCCGCGACGGCGAAGTCGTGGTGGTGGCCAGCGACGCCGGCGCGGTGCTCGTCCCGGTGCGCCACGCGAGTGAGGTCTGGGGGTGCCTGTCCGTCACCTGGGCGGCGGCCGTGCCGATCGACAGCGACACCGTCCCGTGGCTGCGCAAGTTCGGCGACCTGGTCGCGGTGTCGCTCGATATCGCGGCCACTCGGGCCGATCTGGCGCGGCAGGCGGCGACTGACCCGCTCACCGGGCTCGCGAATCTGCGGGCGTTGCACGCCGAGCTGGACGGCCACCTGCGACACGGCCACCCTCGCGGCGGCTCGGTCGCGCTGGCGATCATCGATGTCGACAGCTTCAAGCAGGTCAACGACGGGTTCGGTCACGAGGTCGGCGACGGCGTCCTGAAGGCAGTGGCGGCCCGGCTCCATGCGGCGTGCCGCGTCGGAGATGTCGCTGCGCGCGTCGGCGGTGACGAGTTCGCCATGGTGCTGAGCGGCTGCGACACGGCGACCGCGCTGGTCGTCGCCGAACGCGTCCGCAAGGAGATCGAGACCACGAGCGGAGAGCCCGGTCTCCCGGCGGTCACGGTGTCGGTCGGCGTCTGCGCGTGGGAGCCGGGCGCGACTCGCGAGATCATGCAACGCCAGGCCGACGACGCGCTCTACTGGGCCAAGCTGCATGGCCGCAACGCGTCCTGGAGCTACATCGCCGAACTGATGGACGGTGGCGGATCACTGGAGCGCATCAGGGCGCTGCGGCGTGCCGGGGCGGCGATCGATCCTGCCGCGACCGAGGAGGGCGTCCAAGCGGCCCAGACGTTCTGGCAAGGGGCGCTGGACGGCCTGTCGAAGCACATCGCCATCCTCGACGGCGACGGCCGCGTGATCGCCACCAACCTCGCGTGGCGGCGCTTCGCCGCCGAGAACGGCGGCGATCCCGAGGCCACCGGCATCGGTGCGGACTACCTCGCCGTCTGTGCTCGCAGCGACGCCGACCCGGTCGCCCGTGACGTTGCCGACCGACTGCGCGAGGTGATCGCAGGCACACGTGAGGACTTCGAGCTCGACTACCCGTGCCACGCGCCCGACGAGGAGCGATGGTTCACGGTGCGGGCGAGCCGATTCGGGCCTGGGAACCCGGTGCGCGTCATCGTCCACCATCAGAACATCACGGCGCGACGGCGGGCCGAGAACGAGAGCGCGTTCCGGGCGACGCTGCTGGACTCCATCGCCGTTCCGGTGTTCGCCAACGACGCCGAGGGCCTCATCACGTACTGGAACGCCGCCTGCGAGTCGCTCTACGGGCGGACCGCGCAGGAGGTCATCGGGCGCAGCGTTCGCACGCTCGGGGTCTTCGAGCTGGCCGACGACCATCGCGCCACCACACGCCAACGACTCGCTGACGGCCTTGCGTGCGACCTGGAGGTCATCAGCGCCAACAGCACCGGCCGCCGGTTCGGCGTCGCGGTGAACATCGCGCCGCTGCGCGACGCGCGCGGTGCGCTGACCGGGACGATCAACACGGTGTTCGACCTGACCGAGCGCAATGCGTATCAGCGCGACCTCCGCGCCGCTCGCGACTACCTGCGAACCGTCACCGAGAGCATCGCCGAAGGCCTGCTGGTCTTCGACGGCACCGGGGTTGCGACGTACGCGAACCCTGCCGCACGGGCCCTGCTGGCCGACGACGAGCTGGCCGGGAAACCCATGGCCGACGCTCTGTACGGCGGCGCACCGAGCCGCCACGCCGCCGCGTTGCTGTCCCCGAGCGCAGGCGAGTCGGCGGGGATCGACAGCTTCCGGCGCGCGGACGGCACCGAGATCCCGGTGGAGTGGACCGCTTCGTCGTTCGCGCACGTCGAGGACCCGACCCTCGATGCGCACGCGGGCGGCAGTCGCGTCGTCGTGTTCCGCGACACCACCGAACGCCGCAACCAGGAGCAACGGCTGCAGGCCGCGCACCGGCAGCTCGAGCGTCGCGCCAGCCACCAGACGGCGCTCGCGGAGCTGGGGACGATGGCGCTGCGCGGCATGGCCACCGACGAGCTCATGCACGAGGCCGCCCGCCTGGTCAAGACGACGCTCGGTGCCGAGGTGACCGGCGTGCTCCCCTACGCGACGGGGGGCGGGCTCGAGATCGGCGCGACGGCGGGCGATGCAGACAGCATGCAACCGCCGGAAGCGGCGCGCCCCAACGAACCCGACATCGTCATGGAGCACATGCGCGACAAGAGCGACCCACTGGTGATCGGCGATCTGCGGGTCAGCGCGATCCGCGCGCCGGTCCTGCAGGCGGAGGGCATGGTCAGCCTCATCGTGGCCCCGGTCGGCGCGCCGGTGGGGCGCCACGGCCTGCTGGGCGCATGCAGTCGCAGCAGCAACGCCTTCACCGGCGAGGACGTGGCCTTTCTCCAGGCGATGGCGAACACGCTCGCCGGAGCCGTTGAACGTGCGCGCGCCGCCGACGACGCGCTGCGCCGCGAGGCCCAGCTCAACGAGGCGCAGCGGCTCTCGAACACCGGCAGCTGGGAGGTGGATCTGGAGAGCGGCGCCGTCGTGGCCTCTGATCACCTGCGGCAGATGCTGGCGCTCGGCGAGGGGCCGCTGCAAGCGGAGGACCTGTTCGCCCGTGTCCATAGCGAGGACCGCGACCTGCTGAGCGTGTACACGGACGCCGCAGCCGGTCACGACGCCGAGGCGACGGAGGTGCGATACGTGGCCCCCGATGGCGAGACCCGGATGCTCCGCAGCGAGAGCGCCGAGGTCCTGGTGGGCGATCGCGGCACACGCGTCATGCGCGGCACGCTGCAGGACGTCACCGAGGCCCGCCGCGCCGAGGACGGCCTGCGCCGTTCCGAGGAGCGCTTCCGGCAGGGCTTCGACAACGCACCGATCGGCATGACGCTCATCGACCCCGCCTCGGGCCGGTTCCTCAGGGTCAACGACGCCTACTGCAGGCTCGTCGGCCGGTCGGCCGAAGAACTGCTGAAGCTCACCTACCGCGCCGTCGTCGTCCCGGACGAAGGCGAGGAGTCAGTACGGGACGCGTTCTTCGACGGGGACGGAGCGGTGCTCACTACGGAGGCGCGGTACCTGCGCCCGGACGGCGAGATGGTCTGGGCCTCCATCAACTCCTCGCGTGTGCTCGGCCCGGACGGCAAGGTCGACGTCCTCTACTCGCAGGTCGTGGACATCACCGCTCGCCGGGTCCAGGAGCAGGCGGTCCTCCGCGACCTCGAGAGGGTCGCCTGGCTCAAGGAGATCCACGCCGCGCTGGCGGAGGACCGGTTCGAGCTGTTCGGCCAGCCGATCGTCGACCTCGCGACGGGGAAGACGATCCAGCACGAGCTGCTCCTGCGCATGCGCAGCCCGGCCGGCGAGCTGATCGCCCCCGGCGAGTTCCTTCCGGTCGCGGAGCAGTACGGACTGATCCGGGACATCGACCGATGGGTGATCTCGCGCGGAGCCGAGATCGCCGCCACCGGCCTGGACGTCGAGATCAACCTCTCCGGAACGTCCATGAGCGACGCCAGCGCGATCGTGGACATCGACACCGCGCTCGAGCGCACCGGTGCCGATCCGGCACGGCTGGTCTTCGAGATCACCGAAACCGCCGCCATCGAGGACGACGACAACGCTCGTCGCCTCGCACAGGGCCTGCGCGACCGCGGGTGCCGCTTCGCGCTCGACGACTTCGGCACCGGGTTCTCCGGCATGAGCTCGCTCAAGTCCCTTCCGCTCGACTACCTGAAGATCGACCGCGAGTTCGTCAAGGACCTCTCCGTCAACGAAACCGACCGGCACGTGCTGGTCGCGACCGTCAAGCTGGCGCAGGCGTTCGGCCTGCAGACCATCGCCGAAGGCGTGGAGGACAAGAGGACCCTCGACCTGCTGCGCGAACTCGGGGTCGATCACGCGCAGGGGTACTTCCTGGGCCGCCCGGCCCCGCTGCCGGTCTGACCGAGCGCGGCGCGTTCAAGCCGACGAGCGCCTCAGCCGGGCATCGTCTCGCCACCCGGCCACGGCACCTCCACCGAGTCCTCGGTGGCGGCGTTGCGGGCGACGACGTACTCGATCGTCTCGGTCTCCGAGAGGTTCTCGAGGATGTGCGTCTCGTGCGACGGGACGTACAGCAGGTCGCCGGGCACGACCTTGATCTCCTCCTCGAAGTTCTCGCCGCAGCGAATCAGCATCTGGCCGCGCAGCATGTACAGCGAGCTTTCGCAGTTGGAGTGGTAGTGCGGTCGCGAGGTGGCCCCGGGCGGCACCCGGAAGACACCCATGAAGATGTTGCGTGCGCCGACGGTCGCCTGGCTGATCTCGGCGCCGCCGATCACGCCGCGCGAGGTGTCGTGGTCCGGGGCCGGCTTGACGATCTTCACGGCGTGACTCCTTCGATCTGGGTTCGCAGCTCGGCCACCCGTTCGCGGTAGCGGGCGACGTTGTCGAGCTTGATGTCCTCGTACCCGCGGATCATGTCCGGGAGCTCGGCCAGCTCGACGCACAGCCGGTGCGTGGTCGGCGTCACGCGAGCGAGTGCCCACCGCACGAGCTCCTCGTACTCCCCGATCAGCGCGCGCTCGACCTTGCGGACCTCGGCCTTGCCGAACAGGTCCGCGCGCGTGCCGCGCAGCCGCCGCATCCGGTACAACGAGCGCAGTGCGGGATCGAACCAGGGCCCGAGGCGGAGCTTGCGCTCCATGCCCATGGCGCGCAGCAGCGGCGGGTGGAGGTTGACCTGGACGCGCGCGCCGGGCCCGAACTCGGCCTCGATCCTCGCGCGCTCGACGGGATCGAGGTGCAGCCGCGCGACCTCGTACTCGTCCTTGTAGGCCATCAGCTTGAAGAGGTGGCGAGCGACCGCCTGCGTGAACGCGGCGCCGTCCGTCGTGTCCGCCGCACGGATCGTCTCGACGAACTGCGTGTAGCGCTTGGCGTAGTCGGCGTCCTGGTAGGCGACGAGCTCGCGCTCGCGCAGCGCGACCATCTGCTCGAGCGTCTGGGTCAGCACCGGCGCGGGCGTCACGCGGGCGATCGCGTCCGGGTCCGCCACCACCGCGCGACCCCAGGCGAACGCCGCGAGGTTGTTCTCGACCCCCGCGCCGTTGAGCCGGAACGCCTGCTCCATCGCCTGTTGGGACACCGGCAGCAGGCCGCGCTGGAAGGCGGCGCCGATCACGATCGCGTTGGCCGGGAGGTGATCGTGGAACAGCGCCTGGGACAGCGCCTGCGCGTCGAGCAGCACGTTGCGCTCCTTGCGCGTGGTGCGCTCGATGCGGTCGAGCTGCATCTCGATGGCGGGCATCGACCGGTCCGGGTCGGCGACGACGGCGCCCGTCGCGGTCGCGCTGGTGGAGACGACCGCCGTGGTGCGCTCGGGCGAGGCGGTGCGCAGGTTGCGCGCCTCGGCGCCGCCGAGCGGGTCGAACACCATGTAGGCGTCGACGCTTCCGGGTGCGGCCCGGTTGGTGCCGTCGATCGGCTCGTCGGAGATCAGCACGTCGGAGACGACCGGGCCGCCCTTCTGCGCCAGGCCGGTCTGGTCGAGCGAGCTGACCTCGAGGCCGTCGAGGTGCGCCGCCATGCCGAGGATCTGGGAGACGGTCACGACGCCGGTTCCGCCGATCCCGATCATCCGCACGAGCGCCGTGCGTGGCCCGGGCTCGGGGTCGGGCAGGTCGGCCGGCGGCGCCGGAGGCACGAACGCCTTCGCCCGCTTCGCGCCGTCCTTCGCCGGGATGACGGTGAGGAAGGACGGGCAGTCCCCTTCCAGGCAGGAGTAGTCCGTGTTGCACGAGGCCTGGTGGATCTGCGTCTTGCGGCCGAACTCGGTGTGCGTGGGGATCACCGAGAGGCACGAGGACTTGCGTCCGCAGTCGCCGCAGCCTTCGCAGACGCGCTCGTTGATCGCGACCTGGAACGCCGGCGGGGCGATCTTGCCCCGCTTGGTCAGCCGGCGCTTCTCCGCTGCGCAGACCTGGTCGTGGATCAGCACCGTCGTGCCGGGGATCGCGGCGAGCTCGCGCTGGGCTTCGTCGATCTGCGAGCGGTCGCGGACCTCGGCGATCGGGTCGAGCGCCACCCCTCGGTAGCGCGACATGTCCTCGGTCGTGACGATGATCCGCTTGACGCCCTCCAGCGCCAGCCAGCGCGTCAGCTCGGGCACCGAGAGCTGGCCGACCACGTCCTGCCCGCCGGTCATCGAGACGAAGCCGTTGTAGAGCAGCTTGTACGTGATGTTGGTTCCGGCCGCGGCGCTCGCGCGGATCGCCAGCGAGCCGGAGTGGTGGAACGTGCCGTCGCCGAGGTTCTGGGTCAGGTGCTCGTTCTCCACGAACGGCGCCATGCCGATCCACTGCGCCCCCTCCCCGCCCATCTGCGTGATGCCGGCGATGTCACCCTTGCCCTCGCGGTTGAGCAGGATCATCGTGTGACAGCCGATCCCCGCACCGACGAGCGTGCCCTCGGGAGCCGGCGTGGAGCTGTTGTGCGGGCACCCGCTGCAGAAGAACGGCGTGCGCGACATCGGCAGCGGCCGCGCCATGTAGCGCGACGTCGTCTCGATCGTGCTGACGCGCGCCTCGAAGTCCTCGTCGGTGACGCGGCGGCGGACGCGCGCGGCGAGCGCGATCGCGATCTCGTCGGCCAGCAGCTCACCCTCGGGGTGCAGCAGCGCGCGGCCGTCCTCGTCGAGCTTGCCGACGATCCGCGGCGCGTCCGGCGTCCCGTAGAGCAGGTGCTTGATCTGCTCCTCCATGAAGGGCAGCTTCTCCTCGACGACGACGATCTCCTCGAGGTCCGCGGCGAACTCCCTGAGGGTCTCGCGGTCCAGCGGCCACGGCATCCGCACGTGCAGCAGCCGGATCCCGCGGCGTTCGAGCGCCTGGTCGTCGAGCCCGAGCATCGCGAGGGCGCTCTTGAGCTCCCGGTAGGTGCGGCCCGCGGCCATGATCCCCAGCCAGGCATCCCCGCGCGCGCCGCCGATGTCGTCCAGCCGGTTGGCGCGCGCGTACTCGCGCGCCACTTGGAGGCGCACGTGCAGCAGCGAGCGCTCGAGCGCCATCGAGTCGGGCGCCAGCAGCAGCCCGTTGGGCTCGTGCACGAACGGGCGGCCGTTGAACTCCACCTCGGGCAGGATCGGCGTCACCCGGTCGGGGGCGACCTCGGCGGTGCCGGCCGAGTCCGCGACCGACGTGACGATCTTCATCGCCGACCACAGGCCGCTGGCGCGCGACAGCGCGACGGCATGGCGGCCGAGGTCCAGCACCTCCTGGACCGTCGACGGGTACAGCACCGGGATGTGCAGCGCGGCGAGCGTCGCCTCCGCGGCGCTGGGCAGCGTGGAGGACTTGCACCCGGGGTCATCGCCGACCCACAGGACCATCCCGCCGTGGCGGCTCGCCCCCTGGAAGTTGCCGTGCCGGATCGCGTCGGCGGCGCGATCGAGGCCGGGGTTCTTGCCGTACCACCAACCGGTGACCCCGTCCACCTGCGCGCCGGGCCGGCCGGCGACCAGCTGGGTGCCGATCACGCTGGTGGCCGCGAGCTCCTCGTTGAGCCCGGGCTGGAAACGCACGTTCCACTGCTCTGCGAGCTTCCCCAGCCGCAGCATCTCCTTGTCGATCCCGCCGAGCGGAGAGCCCTGGTAGCCCGAGACGAACGCGCCCGTGTTCAGGCCGGCGCGATGGTCCGCCCGGCGCTGATCGAACGGCAGCCGCACGACCGCTTGGAGGCCGGAGCAGAAGATCCGGCCGTCGGAGAGCTCGTACTTGTCGGAGAGGCTGACCTCCCGCAGGTCATGGTCGCTGACGCTCATCCGCGCCTATGGTAAACAACCTTGACCACAAGCGGCGAAGTGCCGCTTCCTGGTCGCGGCAGCGCGCGGAAGCCGACGAGCGGATTCGAACCGCTGACCCCTTCATTACGAGTGAAGTGCTCTACCAGCTGAGCTACGTCGGCAGGGTGCGCGCAGTGTAGAGACCGGCCGTGGTCCCGACTGACCGCCGATGCCGTACACCGGGCATGATCCGTCACAAGTCAGCGGCGCTGTTGATCCTGGCGGCCGCCTTCGCATCTTTCCTCCTTTCGATCTCGCTGTGGTTCAGTGATCACAAGGACACCGGGGTCTTCGTCGGCCTGTGGGTCCCGTCCATCCTGGCCCTGGGCGCCTTCACGATGACCGCCATCGACCAGCGCGGGGACTGAGCCATGAACGTGTTCATCTTCGTGTTCGGCTTCGTGGTCACGATCGTGGCCTGTGGTGCGGTTGGCACCATCTGGTGGGCAGCCCTGGGCGACGGGGAGACCAACGACGCGGCCCGGCGCGGGGAACCGACGGACTTCGACGAGACGCCGGCGGTGCGTCAGGCGATCTAGCCGCCGTAGGGTGGCCGCGATGGGCGAGCGCGACGCGGTGCGGGTGGGTGAGGGACGGCTCGGCCGTGGCGTGTTCGCCGCGCGGGATGTCGAGGAGGGCGAGACGCTCGAGCTGTGCCCGACGCTGGAGGTGGCGGACGGGGACGTGGCCGGCCGGCTCGGGGACTACGTGTTCCGGTCTGGGGCGGATCCGAACAACGTGATCCTGATGCTGGGCTACGGCATGCTCTACAACCACTCGTCCGAGGCCAACGCGGAGTACGTGGAGGACGACGACGGGTGGATCGCGTTCGTGGCCACCCGCGCGGTCAAGGAGGGCGACGAGGTGACGATCGACTACGGGGCCGAGTGGTGGGACACGCGCGGCCTCACCCCGGACTGATGGCCGCTGAGTCGATCGACGCCCACATCGCGGACGGCATCTACCCGGTCTCACCGTTCGAGGGCGACCTGGAACGAGCGATCGCCCCGTATCGGGCGAAGAAGGACTCGGTCAACTTCCCCTACGCGCAGCCGATCCCGTACGCGCTGATCACCGAGGTGGCGGCGGAGTTGCACCGCCGCCGGGCCTCGGTCTGACCGCGGCTACCAGCGGTCGGCGGGAGCGTCGCGGCGCTCGGGCTCGGGCACGTCGCGCTGGTGAGCCGGCGCGTCCGCGTCGCGGTCGGACATCGAGGCGGGACGGTCGGTGGTCGTCTGCTCGTCGTGGCCGGCGCGGTCGAGGTTCTCGGGGCGATGTCCATTGGCGGATGCCTCGGCGGACTCGAGCTCGTGGTCGGCGAGACCCTGCTCGTGCAGGTCGGCGCGGCCCTCGTGGACGTTGGCCTCGTCGCGGGCGAGCTCGGCCTCGTGTTCGGCCCGCTGCGCCTGGACGCGGGCCTCCTCGGCCTTCTGCTCGGCGACGGTCGCATGCGTATGACGCTCCGACGCGAGCTCACGGTGACGGGTGGCGGCCTGCTCGCGCTCACCACGAAGGCGCTTCTCGGCACGCTTCTGCGGCGACAGGACGGTGAAGTAGGCGATGGCTGCCAGCACCAGCACGACGGCGATGATGATGATTACGACGGTCACTTGGATTTCCTCCGATGGTCCGTTGATGACAACGGCGCTCCCTTGTCGGAAGGCCTGCCCAGCGAACCAAGGCCGCAATCACCGCGGGATGACCGTCACGCCCGCGGCGAGGAGCAGGCCGCCCGCGAGCGCCGTCCACAGGCCCCAGCCCGAGCCCACGGCGGGAGCGTCGGCGATCGCGAGCAGGTCGTAGAGCACGACGGCGAGCGCCAGCGTCGCGCACGCGACGACCGCGAGCCGGACCCGGCGCCACAGCGCCAGCGCGGCGAGCCCCGCGAGTGCCAGCGTGATCCACCCGTCGCGGCTGGCGACGTCCGCCCACGGCCCGAGTGAGCCGACCACGAGCAGCGCGACGCCCGCGAGGGCGATCACGTCACGCGGTCGGGGCGCGTGTAGACGTTGACGCGGCCCCCGCGGGCGAAGCCGCACAAGGTCAAGCCGCGGTCGTCGGCCAACCGCACGGCCAGGGACGTCGGAGCGCCGACGCCGACGAGGATCGGCGCGCCGGCCACGCACGCCTTCTGGACGAGCTCGAACGACAGCCGGCCGGACACGCACAGCACGCGCCCGGCCAACGGGACGAGCCCGTCCTCCAGCGCCCGCCCGATCACCTTGTCCATCGCGTTGTGGCGGCCGACGTCCTCGCGGACGACCAGGAGCTCGCCGCCCACCGAGAAGAGCCCCGTCGCGTGCAGCCCGCCGGTGCGCTCGAAGCCCGGTTGGTGCAGCCGGTCGGGCAGCGCCGCGAGCAGATCCCGTGGGACGACCGGACCATCGGGCAGCGGCGGAGCGTGCACTGCGACCTCCTCCAGCGCGCCCTTCCCGCAGACCCCGCACGAAGACGTCGTGTAGAAGGAGCGCGCACTCGGCTCGCGCGTCAGCGGCCCGGTCACCGAGACGGTGTTGACGGCGAGGTCGGGGACGTCGACCGCCTGCGGCCCGTCGATCAGCCCCTCCCCGTAGAGGAAGCCGAGCGCCAGCTCGAAGTCGTGCCCCGGCGTGCGCATCGTGATCGCGAGCGCGCGGTCGTCGACCCGGATCTCCAGCGGCTCCTCGACGGCGATCTCGTCGCGCTCGCCGTCGTGGATGACGGATGCGGTCAAGCTCACGACAGCACGCGGGCCAGCCGGAACGACAGCGCCTCCAGGGCAAGATCCTCGCTCACGTTCAGGGCGAAGCGCGCGCGGGTGTCCTCGATCAGCGCCATCGCCTCGCGCAGCGGCCCGGCCGAGCGACCGGCGGCGGCGCTCGCCAGCGCCGACGCCCGGTCGGCGTTGTGGGCGAGGTCGGGCGCGCCCGCGACGATGCAGGACAGGTCGCGCACCCACAGCCCCGCGAGCTGCAGCGCGAGGTCCACGGCAGCGGTCCGGGCGCGGCGCTCGCCGCGCTTGATGCGGTCGTCGTACTCGGTGATCTTGCGCCGCTGCTCCTTCTTGGGCAGGAACGCGAGCTCGGCGTCGCGTGCCATCTCCAAGGCGTCACGGGCGATGGCGGCGCGGGCCACGCCCGCCTCGAGGATCGGCCGCCACGCGCCGGTGGAGACCAGCGCCTCGGCGGACGCCCGCAATGCCGCGCCGGCGGGCGACGCGAGCAGCTCCGCGCGCTCGCCGTCGCCCAGCGAGAGCCGCGCGCACGCCAGCGCGGTCAGCTCCGGGACGCCCGTGAGCCGAGACGCGATGACGTCGGGCGGCAGCGCGTCGAAGCGGACGACCTGGCAGCGCGACGCGATCGTCGGCAGCACCTGACCGGGGCGATCCGCCAGAAGGATCAGCACGACGTAGGACGGCGGTTCCTCCAGCGTCTTCAAGAGCGTGTTGGCGGCCTGGTCGTTCATGGTGTCGGCGCGCTCGAGCACGAACACGCGGCGGTCGGACTCGAACGGCGTGCGCGTGGCGGCCCCCACGACCGCCTCGCTGACATCGGAGCGCAGCATCTCCGCGGCGCCGCTGGGCGCCACCCAGGTCAGGTCAACGTGCGCGCCCGTACGCACGCGCGCGCGAGCCGCGTCCGGGTCGGCCGAGCCCTCCGACAAGAGCTCCTCGGCGAAGTCCCGCGCGGCGTCGCGCTTCCCGCTTCCCGCGGGTCCCGCGAACAGGTACGCGTGGCTGAGCGTCCCCGCCGAGAGTGCCGATCCGAGGACGGCTTTGGCGTGCGGGTGGGCGTCGAGGCGCACGCTCAGTCACTCTACGTGCCGTGCTGATCACGGTGGAGGGCCTGGACGGGTCCGGGAAGACGACGCTGGCGGCGGGCCTCGCCGAGCGCCTGGGGGCGACGCTGCTGCGCGAGCCGGGCGGCGAGCCGCTGGCCGAGCGCATCCGCGAGCTCGTCAAGTCGGGGGACTTCGACCCGCACGCCGAGGCGCTGCTGTTCGCCGCCGCCCGGGCCCAATTGGTCGCCACGGAGATCGCCCCGCGCCTGGCCAGGAACGAGACGCTCGTCATCGACCGCTTCGTCGATTCCAGCCTCGCCTATCAGGGCGCGGCGCGCGGGCTCGGCATCGAGACCGTTCGCGCGATGAACGCCTTCGCCCCTCTCCCCGACCGCACGCTGCTGCTGCGCATCGACCCCGCACAGGCACTCGCGCGTGTGAGCGGCCGCGGGAAGGCGGACCGCTTCGAGGACCTCCCGTTCCTCACCCGGGTCGCCGCCGCCTACGACGAGCTCTCGACCGACCCCCGCTGGCGCGCCCTGGACGCGCTAGAGCGCCCGGAGGTCCTTGTCGAGCAGGCTGTTCACGCGCTCGTTCCGTAGCCGTCCGGGTTGGCCTGGTGCCAGGCCCACGCGTCGGCGATCATCGTCTCGATCTCGGGCTTGCGCGGCTCCCAGCCCAGGACGCGGCGGACCTTCTCCGAGGCAGCCACGAGCTGCGGCGGATCGCCCGGCCGGCGCGGCTCCTCGACGACCTCGAAGTCGACGCCGGTCACGGACTTGGCGGCGGCGATGACCTCGCGCACGCTGAAGCCGTTGCCGATGCCGAGGTTGAGGATCTGGTGCGTCCCGCCCGTGATCGCGTCGAGCGCGAGGGCGTGCGCGTCGGCGAGGTCCTCGACGTGGATGTAGTCGCGCACCGCCGTCCCGTCCGGCGTCGGGTAGTCCGTCCCGAAGATCGAGACCGACTTGCGCCGGCCCGCCGCGGCGCGCAGGATCAGCGGGATCAGGTGCGTCTCGGGCTCGTGGTCCTCGCCGTAGCGCCCGGACGCGCCCGCGACGTTGAAGTAGCGCAGGGAGACCGCGCCGAGGCCGTGGGCGCGGCACTCGTCGGCGATCATGCGGTCGACGGCGAGCTTGGAGTTGCCGTAGGAGTTCACGGGCGAGGGCGGCTCGTCCTCGGAGATGGGCACCGTCTCGGGCTCCCCGTAGGTGGCGCACGTCGAGGAGAAGACGAGGCGGTCGACGCCGCCGGCGCGCATCGCGTCGAGCAGGTTCAGCGTGCCGACGAAGTTGCCGCGGTGGTAGCGCTCGGGGTGGTCGACGGATTCGGCCACGAGCGCGAGCGCGGCGAAGTGCAGGACGCCGTCGAAGCCCTGCCCGACAGCCTTGGTGACCGCGTCGAGGTTGAGCAGGTCGGCCTCGATGAACGCGCATTCCTCCGGCACGGCGGCCCGGTGCCCGCGGGCGAGGCTGTCGAGGACGGTGACGTCATGGCCGGCCCCGGCGAGCCGGGACGCGACCACGCTTCCGATGTACCCGGCGCCGCCGGTGACGAGGAGCTTCATGGTCGGGTCACGCTAGTCCCGGAAGGGATCCGGCCTCCGGTCTAGCATTCCGCCACTATGGAGACGGTCGCGTTCGCCATCGAACGCTTCGAACGCGTTGACGCCTCCGCCGGCACGGCGCTGCTGCGCCTGAGCGGCCGCTTCGAAGGCGACGCGGGTGACGCCGAGCTGCTCGTCGACGACGGGCGCGACGCGCAGCGCTTTGCCGCGCTGCCCGGCCCGCGCGACGCCGGGGCGGGCGGGGGCGAATTCCGCGCCGCGTTCCCCGTCCCCACCGACGCGCTCGCCCACGGCCGCATCGCCTACGCCCTCAGCGTCGACGGCGCGCTGATCGACCTGCCGACGCCGCAGCGCGCGAGCCTCCGGTCTCCCCCGAGACGACGGCCCGCCCACCCGGTGGCCAGGCCGTCGTCGCCGGCCGTGCCGAGCACCCGCCGCCGCGAGGTCGACCCGTCGTGGCTGGCCGGCCAGATGCGCGAGGCCGCCGCGCTGCGCGAGCAGGTCGACCGGTACGCGCGCGAGGCCGCGTCGCTGCGCGCCCGCGTCGACCAGTTGGAGGCGGACCGCGCCGAGCTGGTGCGGCTGCGCGAGGCCAGCGACGCCGCCGCGTCCGAGCTGCAGGGCCGCTACGGCGGCGCCCAGCAGGAGCTGACGCGCGCGCGCGACGAGTTGCGCACGGCCCTCGCCCGCGAGGGCCAGGCGATGGCCCGCGTCGGCGAGCTGCAGGGCGTCGAGGCCGAGCTGGCGACCGCTCGCGAGCAGCTCGCCGAGCGCGCCGCGGCGATCGAGGAGGCCGCCGCGCTGCGCGGGCTGCTCGAGGTCGCCGAGGACGAGCGGGAGTCGGGACAGGCGGCGCTCGCCGAGGCTCGGGACGAGCTCGGCGCGCTGCGCCGCGACCTGGCCGAGCGCGAGGAGGACACCGCCGCGGCGTGGCGCGAGGTCACCGACCTCCAGGAGGCCGTCGAGGCGGCCCGCGGGGAGTTGGCCGAACGCGAGGCGGCCCGGGACGAGGCGGCCCGCGCCGCGGACGCGGCCGCGGCCGGCCTGCGCTCCGAACTGGAGGGGGCGACCGCCCGTGCGGACGCCGCGCAGGCGGACGTCACGGCGCTGCGGGCGGAGGTCGCCGAGCGCGCGGCCGACCTCTCCCGCGCCCAGGAAGACGCGGAGGCACTGCGCGCGCGCCTCGCCGCCCGCGAGGCGGACGCGAGGGCCGCGACGGCCGAGGCCCAGCAGCTCCAGGAGCAGCTCGCGGCCAGTGGGGCCGCCGCTGCCGCGGCCGCCACGGAGGCCGCTCGCCTGCGCGAGCAGATCGCGGTCCAGGAGGCCGCCGCGAACAACGCCCACGCCGAAGCCGCCCGCCTGGGCCAGCGCCTCGCCGCGCGTGAGGCCGAGGCCCAGCGCATCCGCGCGGAGCTCGACGCGGGTGCGGGCGCCGCCGCCGCCGAGCTCGAGGCGCTGCGCGAGCAGCTCACCGCGCGTGAGGGCGACGCCGAGAGCGCGCGCGCCCAGGCCGAGACGCTGGCGGCCGACATCGCCGCCGGCCAGGCCGAGCAAGCGCGGCTACGGGCCGAGTTGGCTGCGGCCACCGCCGAGGTCACCACGCTGCGCGAGCAGCTCGAGACGACCCGCGCGGCGACCGACACGACCGACCTGCGCGAGGACCTGGCCGCCCGCGAGACGGCGGCACAGGACGCGGCCACGGAGGCCGAGAGCCTGCGGGGGCGCCTCGCCGCCGCCCAGGCCGAGGCGGAGACCGCCCGGGCCGAGGCCGCCCGCCTGCGTGAGCAGCTCGACGCAGGCGCGGGCGACGCGGCTGCCGAGCTCGCCACCCTGCGCAGGCAGCTCGACGAGCGGTCGGCGATGCTCCGGGCCCGGGAGGGTGAGGCCGCGGGCGCCGCCGCCGAGCTCGCCGAGCTGCGCTCGCAGCTCGCTGCCCGTGACGACGCCGCGGCGGCGCAGCGGGCGGAGACCGCGCAGGCGGCGGCGGAGCTCGCCGAGCGCGATGAGGCGCTGGCCGCGCAGCGCGCCGCGGCCGATCAGGCGAGCGCGCGGATCGCGTCCCTCACCGAGGAGCTCGCCGAGCGCGAGTCTGCCGCCGAGCAGGCGCTCGCGCAACTGCGGGCGCGGGAGCGGGACGCCGAGGCCGCCGCTCTCGAGCTGGCATCCCTCACCGAGCGCCTCGCCGCCCGTGAACAGGACGCCGCGCGGGCGACCGCGGAGGCCGCGGATCTGCGCGGCCGGCTGGAGGCGTCCGAGCAGACCGCCGCCGGCCGCCAGGCCGAACTCGAAGCCCGCGGCGCCGAAGCCGAGCGCAACGCAGCGGAGCTGGCCCGGCTGCGGGCCGAGCTCGACGCCGAGCTCACCGGCGGCCAGGGCGAGCTGCTGCGGTTGCGCACCCAGCTCGACGCGCGCACGACGGAGGCACGGGAGTCGGCCGCCGAGGCCGCCCGCGCCCAGACCGCCCTGACCGCGGCCGAGAGCGAGACCGCGCGCCTGCGCGGCCAGCTCGAGGCGGGCGAGCGGGAGACCCAGCGCGCGGTCGCCGAGGTCGCTCGACTGCAGGCGCTCGTCGCCGAGCGCGGGGGTGACGTCGAGGCCGCCTACGCCGAGGCGGAGCGCCTGCGGCGCCAGCTCGCGGAGCGCGTCGCCGCCGCCGACGCCGCCGCTCGCGAGCGCACGCAGCTGCAGGCCGCGCTCGACCAGAGCGCCGACGACGCCGAGCGGACCGCCGCCGAAGTCGCCCGGCTCGGCGCCGAACTGGCCGCCCGCGCGCATGCCGCCGAGGCCGGCGCCGCTGAAGCCGAGCGGCTGCGGACCCAGCTGGCGAGCGCCCACCAGGAGGCCCAGCGGCGCGCGACGGACCTGGCCGGTGCCCGTGACGACGTCGCGCGTCTGGAGGCCGCCCGGGCGACGGCGCAGGCGGAGGCGGAGAACCTGCGCCGCGCGCTCGCAGAGAGCAATGACCAGGCGGAGGCGACCCAGGCCCGCCTGCGCGAGCAGTACGAGGCGCGCGCGGCGGCCGCCGTGGACGCCGAGGCGGAGGTGGCCCGGCTGAGCGCCGCCCTTGCCGCAGCTGAGGCGGGGATCGTCCAGCGCTCGGCCGACGCAGATGCCGCGACGGCGGAGATCGGCCGACTCGTCGACCGCCTGTCCGAGCAGGCCGGGGCCGCCGACGCCGCCCAGCGCGCCATCGCCGACCTCGAGGCCCAGCTCGGCCGCCGTGACGCCGACCTCGAAGCGTCACGGCTGGAGATCGCGCGGCTCCAGCACGAGCTGCAAGAGCGCGAAGAAGCCGTCGCCGCGGCGTCGCTCGGAGCCGAGGACCTGCGCGTGATGCTCGCCGAGCGCACAGCCGCGGTCGAGGACGCCGCCACCGACCTCGCCGCGCTCCAGTCCGCACTCGACGATCGCGCCGAGCAGGCCACCGAGGCCACCCGTGAGTTCGCGCGACTGCAGGGCCGGCTCGAGGAGGCGACGGCCGAGGCCGAGCGCGAGCAGGCGCGGCTCGCCGCCGAGCTGGCCGAGGCGACCGCCGCCGCCGACGCCGCTCGCGCCGAGGCCGGGCGGCTCGCGTCCGCCGTCGCCGACGAGCGCGCGCACCTCGAGGCCGCACTGGCCGGCCGCGAGGCCGAGGCCGCCAAGGCCGCCGAGGAGATCGCCGCGCTGCAGGCCGCGCTGGCCGAGAGCGCCACCGGCGCCGAGGCCGCCCAGGAGACATCACGCCTGCTGGCCGAGCGCTCTCAGGAGGCGCAGGACGCGCGCGCGGAGATCGAACGGCTGCAGGCCGCGCTGACCGATCGTGAGCGTCACGCCAGCGAGGCGGCGGCCGCCGCGGACGCCGCCGGCGCCGCCCAGCGCGAGTTGCGGGCCCAGCTGGCCGACCGCACCGCCCAGGCCGAGGCCGCGTCCGCCGAGATCGCACGCCTGATCTCGCGGCTCGCCGCCGTGGAGGCGTCCGCGCTCGAGCAGCGCGCCGACGCGGAGGACCAGGCCGAGGCGACCCGTGCCGCCGCGGCGGAGGCGGCCGAACTGCGGCGGGAACTGGCCGAGCGCGCCGCCGAGGCCGACCGCACC
Organism: uncultured Solirubrobacteraceae bacterium; assembly: GCA_963740765.1. Taxonomy (GTDB): domain Bacteria; phylum Actinomycetota; class Thermoleophilia; order Solirubrobacterales; family Solirubrobacteraceae; genus DATLGB01. The sequence continues at coordinate 503,247 of CAVUFN010000016.1, forward strand.
GCGACGGAGCTCGCCCGCGTGCAGGCCGCCCTCGAGGAGCGCTCGGGCAGCGCGGGCGCCGCGGCCAGCGAGATCGCCGCGCTGCAGGCCCAGCTCGCCGAGCGCATCGCGATCGCGGAGTCCTCGGCCGCCGAGGTCGCCCGCATGCGCCAGAGCCTCGCCGAGCGCACTGCCGTCGCCGAGTCCGCCACCGCGGAGATGAACCGCATGCGCGCGCAGTTCCAGGAGCGCGTGTCGATCGCCGAGGCCGCCACCGCCGAGGCGGCGCGCATGCGCGCCGAGCTGCGCCAGCGCGCGAGCGGCGAGCAGGCCACGGCGGCCGAGCTGACGCTGCTGCGCACGGAGCTCGAGGAGCGCAGCGACGAGATCGACCAGGCCAGCGACGAGGTCGCGCGCCTCACCGTCGAGGTCGCCGAGCGCCGCGCCGTCGCGGACGCCGCCTCGGCCGCGGCCGCCGACCTGCGCGACGAGCTCGCCATCCGCGCCGCCGACGTCGCCCGGCTCGAGGACGAGCTGGAGGCGAGCCGGTCCGGCAGCGCCGAGGGCGAGCTCCGCGCCCGGGTGGAGGGACTCGAAGCGGCCCTCGACATGGCCCGCGGCGACACCGCCGACCTGCGCACCGTGCTCGAGCAGCGGGCCGCGGAACTGGAGTCGCGCACCACGGAGGCGCAGGCGTCCGCGGCCGAGGTCGTCCGGCTCGAGGCGCTCGTCCGCGAGCGGGCCACGATCGCCACCGCCGCGGCCCAGGAGACAGCCGCGCTGCGCGACCAGATCGAGGAGCAGTCGAGCGCGATCGAGGCCTTCCAGGCGGTGATCGAGGCCCAGCGCGAGCAGCTGCGCGACGGGGCGGCAGAGCAGGACGCCGCGCGCGCCGTCATCGTCGCGCTGACCGAGGAGCGCGCCGCTGCCGACACCGAGGCGACTGCCACGATCGGCGAGCTCGAAACCGCCCGCGACCTCGCCACGGCCCGCATCGCCGACCTCGACGGCCAGCTGGCCGCGGCGGCCACGCGCGCCACGGACCTGGAGGACCAGCTTGCCGAGCTGCGCGACGACCGCGCGGCCGACGCCGCGCAGATCGCCGGCCTCGAGGAGCAGCGCGCGGCCGTCGAGGCGCGCGTGGCCGAGCTCGAGGACGAGCGCGACGCGCTCACGGCTCGCGTCGCCGCGCTCGAGGCGGAGCGCGACGCCGCCGGCACACGGATCACCGAGCTCGAGGACGAGCGCGACGCGGTCGCCGCCCAGCTCGCCACCGCGCGCGAGGACGCGGAGGACGCCGCCGCGCAGATCGCCGGCCTCGAGGAGCAGCGCTCCGCGGCGGAGACGCAGATCGCCGACCTCGAGGCCCAGCGCGACACCGTCCGCACCCAGCTCGGGGACCTGCTCGGGCAGAGCGCCGCCGCGCTGCAGCGCGCCGACGCGGCCGAGGCGCGCATCGAGGAGCTCACCGCGGAGCGCGAGGCCGGCGCAGTCCGGATCGGCGAGCTCACGAGCGAGCTCGAGGCCGTCGAGCGTGACCTGGCCGATGCGCGCGACCAGCTCAGCGCCGCCGGCGTCGAGGCGGTCACGCTGGGCGAGCAGCTCGCCGAGGCCCGCGCGGAAGCGGAGACGCTGCGCACGGACCTCGACGCCGAGCGCGACACGGCGACCGCGCTGCGCGACCGCGCCGAGACCGCCGACGCCGAGGTCGAGCGGCTGCGCGCGGCCGAGGCGGAGGCAACCGAGCGGACCGCGGAGCTGCAGGCGTCGCTCACCGACCGGACGGGTGAGGTCGACCGCCTCCAGGCCGACGTCGGGACTGCCACAGCGGAGGCCGAGCGGCTGGCGGAGGCGCTGGCCGAGGCCGAGCGCACGGGCGCGGCGACGGCCGACGCGCTGCGCGCCGAGCTCGAGGCCGCCCAGGCCGACACGAGCCGGCTCGAGGACCAGCTCGCCGCCGCCGGCGCCGAGGCGCGCCGCGTCGCGGAGGCGCTCGCCGATGCGGAGGCGGCTGGAGAGACCGCCCGCGCGGAGCTGGCCGAGCGCACCGAGGCCGGCGAACGGCTGCAGGCCGAGCTCGCCGAGCGCGACGCGCGCGTCGCGGAGCTCTTCGACGCGCTCGTCGAGCGCACACAGGACCACGAGCGGATCGCCGCCGAGCTGACCGACCGCGAGGCTGAGCACGAACGGCTCATCGCCGAGCTGACGTCCCAGACCGAGGCGTCGGCCCGCTTGCGCGAGGAGCTCGAGGAGCGCGAGCGCGAGGGCGAGCGGCTCACCGCCGAGCTGACCGAGCAGAACGCGGCGACGGTGCGCCTGCGCGAGGAGCTCGAAGAGCGCGCCGCCGCGGTCGAGCGGCTCGAAGCTGACCTGTCCGAGCGCACCGCCGCAATCGAGACGCTCGAAGCCGGCCTCGCCACGAGCGAAGAGACCATCAGCGAGCTCCGCGCCGACCTCACGGCGCGCGCGGCGAGCATCGAGGCACTGGAGTCCGACGTCGCCCTGCGCGGGGCGACGATCGACGAGCTGCAGGGCGACCTCGACGTGCGCTCGTCCGCCATCGAAGCGCTCGAGGCCGACCTCGCCCGGCGCGCGTCGACGATCGACGCGCTGCAGGGCGAGCTCGTCGCCCAGGGTGCGACCGTGGCGGCACTCGAGTCCGATCTCGGCGCGCGCAGCGCGGAGATCGAGCGGCTGCAGGCCGAGCTCGAGGACCGCGGGGCCGAGAGCGAACGCCTGCAGGCCGAGCTGGCCGAGCGCGCCGAGGCCGTCGCCGGGCTGCGCGACGAGCTCGCCGAGCGCAACGAGGACGCCGAGCGCCTGCGCGCTGAGGTGGCCGCCGCCGGGCAGGCCGCGGCCGAGCAGCGCGCCGCCCTCGACGCGCTGGAGGCGTCCCAGGCGACCGTCATCGAGGAGGCCGACCAGCTGCGGTCCGAGCTCGCGGAGGCCGCCGCCGAGGCCGCCGCGATCCGGGGCGAGCTCGCCGAGTCCGAGCGGGCGAGCAGCGACCGGCTGCGCGCAGCCGAGCAGGAGGCGCAGCGGCTGATCTCCGAGCTGGAGGAGAAGACGGAGGAGCGCATCGCCGCCGCCGAGGCCGAGGCGGTCCGCCTGCGCGACGAGGCAGCCGAGCGCGAGCGCCAGGCGGAGGAGCGCGTGGCCGCGGCCGCCGCCGAGGCCGAGCGCCTGCGCACGGAGCTCGCCGAGGCGGAGCGCTCGAACGCGGTCGTTCTCGCCGAGGCCGACGCGGAGACCGAGCGGCTGCGCATGGCGCTCGAGGAGGCAACGGACGCCGAACGCTCCGGCAGCGCCGCGCTCGAGGCCGCCGTCGCGGAGCGCGACCGGCTGCAAGCGGATCTCGAGCAGGCTGCGCAAGCCGAGCGGGCGAAGCTGCGCGCGGAGCTCGAGGAGGCCGAGCGCCTGCGCGCGGAGCTGGCCGCGCAGGCGGAGGCCGACGTCGACGAACGCGCTCGCCTGCGGGCGGCGCTGGACGAGGCGGGCGCGGAGGCCGAGCGCCTGCGCGAGGCGTCGGAGGCCGCGCAGGCCGCCGGCGCGGAGCGCATCGAGACCGCGACCACCGAAGCGGACCGGCTGCGGGCGCAGCTGGAAGAGACCCAGGCCGAGCGTGAGCGGGCCGAGGCGGCGCGCGCCGAGGCCGCCGCCGACGCCGACCGGCTGCGCACCGCCCTCGAGGAGGCCCAAGCGCGCGGTGACGGCGTCGCCGAGCGGGCCGCAGCAGCGCTCAGCGCGGAGACGGAGGTCCGGCGGTTGCAGTCGGAGATCGCCGAGAGCGCCGTCTCCGTTCAGGCCGCCGAGTTCGAGGCCCAGCGGCTGCGGCGGGCCGTCGCCCAGGCGCAGGACCGCATCGCCGACCGCGAGGAGGCGTTGCGCGTCGCCGAGGCGGACGCCGACGCCGCGCGCGCCGAGGTCGTCCGGCTCGAGCGCGAGCTGGAGGAGCGCTCCTCGTCCCTCGGCGCCGCCGACGACGACGCCGAGCGCCTCGCCGCCGAGCTGGGGGAGCTGCGCGCGTCCTACGAGAGCCGCGCCGCCGAGGCCGCCGACGCCCAGGAGGAGGTCGACCGCCTGCGCGCGCTGCTGGACCGCCAGTCCGACCGCTCCGAGGACGCTCAGGCCGAGGTCCAGCAGCTCCGCGATCAGCTGAGCGAGCGCGAGGAGGCCGCCCGCGCGCTCGACGCCCGCCACCGCGAGGCCAAGCAGCGCGTCGGCCAGCTCGAAGCGGCGCTGAAGGAGGCGTCCGAGCACGCCGCCGTGCGCCGTAGTCCCGACGCCGCCCTGCAGCGCCGCATCGACGAACTGCGGACCGCGCTGGCCACCGAGCGCGACCGCGTCCGGGACACGGAGAAGATCGCCGAGCAGGCGCTCGGCGACCGCGCCTCGCTGGAGGACTCGGTGCGCCGCCTGCGCGCGCAGATGGAGGGCGGCGTGCCCGTCGCCACACCGGCGCGGCGCGAGCCCGTCCGCTTCCCGACGGCCTGGGCCGGCGCGCAGCTGCCCGACCTGTCCCACCTCTCACCCGTGATGCGCGGAGTCGTCTACATCGGCCTGTCGGTGCTGTTCGTCGCGGTCCTCTCGACGATCTACAACCTGATCACCTAGGCGCAGCGGACGACGACGAACCAGCGGCCGTCGTGGCGGACCTCGCCGCCGGGGCGCGCATGGCGCCCGCCGTCGCGGTCAGCCGGTCCACGCGGTCTATCCTCGTAGGGGTGCGGGCACGGGTCATCAGCTTCGTCTTGCTGGCGCTCGTCGCGGCGCCGTCGGCGCAGGCCGCCACGGCCGACGAGAAGATCGCCAACCAGGTCTTCACGGACTACACGAAGGACGGCCGCATCGATCCGTGCGACTACACCACCGCGGAGCTCGAGACGGCGCTCGACAACGTCGCGCCCAACATCGTCCAGTACGCGTCGGATTACCCGGCCGCGATCCGCCGGGCGCTGCGCTTCCGCGCCCGCGGCGAATGCGACGAGGACGCCGCCGCGCCCGCCGCTCCGGCCGCGCCCGCCCCGCCGGCGCCGGCGCCGGGCACGTCCGGGGGCGCCGCCCCCGCCGCACCGGCGACCTCCCTCCCCCCGACCACGCCGGGGGTCGCCGCGCCGCCCGCGCCTGACGCTGCCGTCCCGGCCGCGGCCGGGGCCGGCCCGGCCGACACCGCCGTCGAGCGCGCCGCCGCAGCCGCGCCGGACAGCGACGCGCCCGCGCCGCTCGTCGGACTCGGCCTGCTCGCCGTTCTGCTGGCGATGCTCGCCGCGATGCTGCTCACCGTCCGCCGCCTGGGACGCGGCGAGGGCCGTCTCGCGCCCGCCTACCACTCATGGCGGGAGGCCCGCTGGCGGGCCGGCGGCGTGTGGGCGGACTTCCGCGACTGGCTGTCGCTCGGGCGCTAGCGCCCAACCCCCGCGGTCCGACGACGTCCGGGCCGGCGAGGCTCCCGTGAGCCAGTCAGCCCGCCGATGAGGCCTGCGCGTCGGCCGCGATCCCGCAACCAGCGAAAACCCGAAACCGAGACCCGTCTGCGGATTCGCACCACGTTGCGGGAAGAACGCTGATTCCGTCCGAACCGGACGGCACTATCGACGATCCGATAAACGACTCCGAAGGGACGGCCGACCTGCTCGCGCGGCCTATCCTGGAGAGGGAAGGAGCAGCACCGAAAATGGCCGTCGAGAACACCCCGCACACGTCGCTAGGATCCGCCCCTCGGGCCGGGGAGGCGATGTCCGTGCGCAGGTTGTTCACGCAGTCCGGCGTCCATCCCTTCGACCAGGTCGAGTGGGAACTGCGCGATGCGAAGATCGGGCACGGGGACAAGATCGCGTTCGAGCAGCGCGACGTCGAGTTCCCCGCCTCCTGGTCGCAGAACGCGACGAACATCGTCGCCCAGAAGTACTTCCGCGGGCAGATCGGATCGCCGACGCGCGAGCGCTCGGTCAAGCAGATGATCGGTCGTGTCTCGGGGACGATCGCCGACTGGGGGCGTGAGCGCGGGTACTTCGCGACGGCTGAGGACGGGGACGCCTTCGAGGCCGAGCTGGCCTACATCCTGCTCCACCAGATGGCGGCGTTCAACTCGCCCGTCTGGTTCAACGTCGGCTTCGAGGAGAACCCGCAGTGCTCGGCGTGCTTCATCCTCAGCGTCGAGGACACGATGGACTCGATCCTCGACTGGAACACGCGCGAGGGACGGATCTTCCGCGGCGGCTCCGGCTCGGGCATCAACCTCTCCAACATCCGCGGCTCGATGGAGCCGCTGTCCAAGGGTGGCACCGCGTCCGGGCCGGTCTCCTTCATGCGCGGGGCGGACTCGTGGGCGGGCACGATCAAGTCGGGCGGCAAGACGCGCCGCGCGGCCAAGATGGTCGTCCTCGACATCGACCACCCGGACATCCGCGAGTTCATCTGGTGCAAGGCCAAGGAGGAGGAGAAGGCCGGCGCGCTGCGCGACGCGGGCTTCGACATGTCGATCGACGGTGACGGCTTCACCTCGATCCAGTACCAGAACGCCAACAACTCGGTCCGGGTCACGGACGAGTTCATGCACGCCGTCGAGAACGACGGCGACTGGAACCTGATCGCCCGCCAGACCGGCGCGCCGATCGGCGAGCCCGTCCCGGCTCGCGAGCTGATGCGCGACATCGCCGACGCGGCGTGGCGCTGCGCCGATCCGGGCGTCCAGTACGACACCACGATCAACCAGTGGCACACGTCGCCGAACTCGGGCCGCATCAACGCGTCCAACCCGTGCTCGGAGTACATGCACGTCGACGACTCGGCCTGCAACCTCGCCTCGCTGAACCTGATGAAGTTCCGCAAGTCCGACGGGACGTTCGACGTCGGGACGTTCGAGCACTGCACGGACATCGTCCTGCTCGCGCAGGAGATCATCGTGTCGCCGTCCTCGTACCCGACGGAGGAGATCGGCGTCAACGCCCGCGCGTTCCGCCAGCTCGGCCTCGGCTACGCCAACCTCGGCGCCTACCTGATGGCCGACGGCATGCCGTACGACTCGGACGCCGGCCGCGGCACCGCCGCCGCGATCACGGCGCTGATGACCGGCCGCGCGTACCTGCAGTCGGCGAAGATCGCCCAGGCGGTCGGCGCCTACGAGAAGTACGCCGACAACCGCGAGGCGCACAACAACGTCATGCGGATGCACCGCGACGCGTCGTACGCGATCCCGGACTCCACGTGCGCGGACGCCGACCTGCTGGCCGCGTCGCGCGAGGCGTGGAACGAGGCGGTCGCCCTCGGCGAGCTCTACGGCTACCGCAACGCGCAGGCCACCGTGCTCGCGCCGACCGGGACGATCTCGTTCCTGATGGACTGCGACACGACGGGCGTCGAGCCCGACTTCTCGCTGGTCAAGTACAAGGAGCTCGTCGGCGGCGGCAACATGATCATCGCCAACCGCACGGTGCCGCTGGCGCTGCGCGGTCTCGGATACGAGCCGCACGCGGTCGAGCAGATCGAAGCGCACATCACCGAGCACGGCACGATCGTCGGCGCCCCGGGCCTGAGCCCGGATCACCTGTCGATCTTCGACGTCGCGGTCGGCGAGCGGGCGATCTCGCACATGGGCCACATCAAGATGATGGGCGCGGTCCAGCCCTTCATCTCGGGCGCGATCTCCAAGACGGTCAACATGCCCAACGAGGTGACGGTGGACGACATCGCCGACGCCTACGTGCAGGCGTGGCGGCTCGGCGTCAAGGCGCTGGCCATCTACCGCGACGGGTCCAAGACCGCCCAGGCGCTGCGCACCGACGCGCAGCAGATCAAGGCGGTCGACGCCGAGACGGGCGCGGACCTCTTCACCCAGGAGCAGGTCGACGCGCTCATCCAGGTCGCCGTCGACGACGCGGTCGCCGCCGCCGGCATCAAGGCACAGGCGCAGGCGCCGGCGGACAAGAAGCCCGCCCGCCGCCGCATGCCGCGCGAGCGCCAGTCACTGACCCACAAGTTCTCGCTCGGCGGCCACGAGGGCTACATCACCGCCGGCATGTACGAGGACGGCACCGTCGGGGAGATCTTCCTCACCGACATCGGCAAGGAGGGCTCGACCCTCCGCGGCATGATGAACTCGTTCGCCACGGCGATCTCCATCGCGCTCCAGTACGGCGTGCCGCTGGAGACCCTGGTGCAGAAGTTCGCCTACATGCGCTTCGAGCCGGAAGGGATCACCACCAACACGGAGATCCCGTTCGCCAAGTCGCTGCCCGACTACATCATGCGCTGGCTGGCGTCCCGGTTCATGGACACGGACGACCAGGAGGAGCTGGGCATCCTCACGCCGGCCGTCCGCGCCCGCAAGATGGGTCAGGACCTCGCCGTGGGGTCCGAGGGCGGCACCGCCGGCCCGTCGTCGGCGCAGCCGACCGCGGCGCCGTCCACGGGCTCGACGCCGGTCGCGGCCGCGTCGGCCATGACGGAGAAGCCCCCGGTCGTCCCGGCCAAGCTCGCCGGCCTCGACCTCGGCCCGGCGTGCCAGCAGTGCGGCGGCATCATGCAGCGCACGGGCTCGTGCTACACGTGCCCCAGCTGCGGCAACAACACCGGCTGCGGCTGAGCCTCCCGTTCAAGCGCACGTGACGAAGGGCCGCCTCCGGGCGGCCCTTCGCCGTTGAGGGGCTCGGCTTGACTGTCGCGATTCCCTTCCCGTGGAAGCCACCTCCAAGGCCGATCTTCGAGGGCCCGGACGGCGAGGCGACCCGGGCATGACGATCGCGGAGTACTCGTAGGGCTGCCCCTTCGACGCCGTCTAGCGGGTGACCGCCGCCCCGAGCGCGAGCAGCACAACGAGGACCGAGCTCAGCGCGCCAGGCGCATCCGGCCCAGCCGGGTGCGCGGCGGCGCCGGCCGCTCGGCGCGGCGGATCGCGCGGGCGCGCTCCGCCAGCATCAGGACGAGCTCGCCCGACGGGCGGAAGGGGTCGGCGACCGCGCGGAAGTCGTCGACGGACAGTGCGGCCCAGACCTCGTCGCCGACGGCGGCCACGATCACGTCGCCGGTCGGGACGGGCTCCGCGTCGAGCTGCGCCAGCTGGATGATCGCCCCGGCGTCCGCGGCGGTCGCGCGGCGGATGGTGAGACGCTCGGTCGAGGTCTGCTTGGTGGGTCCGACGATGGTCATGTACGACATGGTGCGCCTAAGACGGGCACCCCACATCGGGCAGACGGCGCCTGAGTGGCCTTACGCCGGCATCGACGCCGACCCGGAGAGGGGCGGACCGGGAGAACGATTTTCCTTGAGCACCGTCAGAACTCTGACCGCTCGCACGTTCGATCGGTAGATGCCCGCATCGCAGCGCCTCCTCATCCTGCTGGTGGCCGCCGTGGCCGTCCTCAGCGGTGCCGCCCCCGCCTCCGCGTCGCTGCCCACGCTCTTCCCCGCGGGCGACGAGTATTCGCCCGAGGGGTCGTTCCGCTCCGACGAAGCGCTGTACGTGATGGGCATCACGGACCTCGGCGGCGGCAAGGTCTGCGTCGTGCCGGCGGACACGGACCTGCCGCCCGGCGCCGACCTCTCCTGCAAGGACCTCGCCGTCCCGTGGGCGAGCCCCAACCGGATCATCGGCATCGGCACCTTCTACACCCCGGTCCAGGGGCCGTACCTGCGCGTCGGCGATTGGCGGCTGCTCGGCGACGGCGACTGCGTGCGCGACGGCGATGATGAATGCACGCCGGGGACGACCGCCTCGGACTCGCTGAGCGACACCTTCACCGTGTTCTCCTGCGAGCCGAACTGCAACCCCGCCATCGCGCAGGCTCAGCTCGACGAGTGGAAGGCCTGGGCCGGCGGCCCGCTCGGGACCGGCACGGCCGGCCTGTGCGCCGCCGGCACGCTCTACGACGAGTACGGGGACGCCACGAGCCGCCCGGCCGGCCGCGCAGCCACCGAGGTGCAGGCCGCCCGCCGGGTGGGCGATCTCGTCAACGACGCGTCCAGCGCCAAGACCGGTTCCGTCCAGGCGCGCCTGCTGGCGTCGGGCGGACGGATGGCCTTCCGGCGGCAGTCGCTCGCCGAGCTGTCGGTGACCGAGTTCATCCAGAGCGAACTCGAGGACCTGCGCTCGTCGTACAACGACGCCATCATCGCGATCGGCACGGACATCGCGTGCAAGCAGAAGGAGATGCTGGCCGACATCGCCGCCGACCCGCCCGACCCGGACTTCGACACGGTGCGACAGCCGCAGTTCGAGCCGTGGCCCGCCACCTACAACGCGCTCGGCAACGAACTCGTCGACGCCTTCGAGACGTTCGACGCCTTCGGCGTCGCGCAGCGGATCGCCGCCGAGCGCTACCAGGGCGCGCTGGCCGCGGGTGACGCCGCCGGGATGCACCGGCAGGCGCTGGCGGTCCAGAACTTCGGCGACCAGATGATCATCGCCATGCGCCGCATGGCCTCGGCGCTGCGGCGTTACCAGTACGACCTCCACGGCTCCACGGGCGGGACGAAGCCGCTGGCGACCCAGGCCGACAAGGACGAGCTGCTCGCCCTCTACGACCGCATCCGCACGACGGGATTCAGCGGTCCCGAGCAGAGCCAGCTCGTGGCGCTCGGCCTCACGCCGGCCATGATCGCCGACTTCAGGACGACGTTCGACAAGGACATGAGCGCGCTGCCGGTGAACACGTCCCTCGCCGGGGCGGTCGGCCAACTCGAAGCGGCCCTGCGCGCCAACGAGGCCGGACTGCAGACGATGAACAACGCGGCCAACAACGCCGCCATCGCCAGCAACTCCGCACCCGTGGCCTCCTTCACCGCCACCCCGGCCACCGGCAAGCCGCCGCTGCAGGTGGCCTTCGCCGACACGTCGACCGACCCGGACGACGACCCCGTCACCGCCACCTGGAACTGGGGCGACGGCACCCCGGACGGGACCGGGCTGAGCCCGACGCACACCTACACCTCGGCCGGCACCTACACGGTCACGGAGACGGTCACCGATGGCGCCGACTCCAGCACCGCCACCCGCTCGATCAAGGTCGTGCCCATCCAGCCGCCCACCGCTGGGTTCACCTTCACCAAGGCCGGCTTCGACGTCGACGTCGACGGCTCGGCGTCCTCGGACCTCGACGGCACCATCGAGGACTGGGACTGGGACTGGGGCGACGGCACCGCGCACGGCTCCGGGCCGACCGCCGCGCACACCTACACGGCCACCGGCCTCCACACCATCACCCTGACGGTCACCGACGACGACGGCAGCACCGACACCGCGAGCCGGGTGGTGGACATCGGCGGCAACGACGCGCCGATCGCGCGATTCACGACCACCGAGGACCTCGGCACGGTCGACGCGGACGGCTCGACGTCGACGGACCCCGACGGCACGGTCACGGGGTGGGTCTGGGACTGGGGCGACGGCAGCGGCACCACGACCGGCCAGACGTCATCGCACACCTACACCGCCGACGGCTCCTACACGATCCGCCTCACGGTCACCGACGACGGCGGGAAGACCGACTTCGTCGAGCACGACGTGGCGGTCGACGTCAACGACGCGCCCGTCGCCGGCGACGACAGCGTCAACCCCGTGCCGGGCGTCGAGGCCTTCTCGGTCCTCGACAACGACACCGACCCCGAGAACGACGACATCACGGTCGAGGACACGACCACGCCCAGCCACGGGACGGTGCACTGCCAGTCCTACGGCGGCTGCCTGTACCGCGCCGCCGCCGGCTACACCGGCCCGGACACGTTCGACTACGCGATCACCGACCCGTCCGGGCTGACCGACACGGGCACCGTGACCCTCACCGTCACCACGAAGCCGTCGACGGTCGGCGCGCTGATCGCGTTCGACGACGACCTGTCGGTCCGCTCGCCGGACCCCGGCACGGTCGACGTGCTGGCCAACGACCAGTCCGCCAACCAGCCGCTGCATGTCCTCAGCGAGACGGCGCCGACCCACGGCACGGCAACCTGTGACCACGACGACGACGGGACCACGGCGACGGCCGGCACGTGCACCTACACCCCCGACGCGGGCTTCGCCGGCGGCGGGGACGGCTTCACCTACACCGTCAAGGACAACGCCGGCCAGACCCGTACGGCGACGGTGCGCGTCGTCGTCGCCCCCGCCGACACCGCGATCGGCGTCCAGGCTTCCGGCCGTCCCGACCCGGTCACGCAGGGCGACGAGGCGCAGTGGAACGTGTCGGCGACCACCGGGCCCGACGAGATCAGCGGCGAGGCGCTGCGCAGCATCGCGTTCCCCGAGGTGTCGGCGAGCATCGCCGGCCCGCACACCTTCCTGCCCAGCAGCGTCAGCACCGCCAAGGGCTGGACCCAGCCGGCGCTCGGCGACCTCAAGTCCGCGCCCGGGCCCGGTGCGCTGCTCGGCGAGGCGGCCTCCGGGGTCATTCCCAAGCCGGCCGTCATCAACCAGGGCACCGGCGGGGACGGCCACGTGCCGATCCTGGTCGGCACGAAGGTGTTCGCCTTCTTCCATCACTCCAACCCGACCGCGATCAGCTGCGTGGACCGCGCCACCGGCCAGGTCTGCCCGGGGTACCCGCGGCAGGTCAACCGCGCGTCGACCGACCTCAACGGCCCCGGTGCGGTGGTCGGCACGAAGATCTACACGCACCTCGTCAGCCGCGGCGGCTTCAGCCAGCGCGGGGCGATCTCGCTGTACTGCTGGGACACGGCCACCGACGAACCGTGCGGCCTGTTCACCGTCGCCCGCCCCCAGGCCGGCGCGCAGGGCGCCAGCGCGCCGATGCTTGTGAACGGCAAGCTCTACGTGATCGGCGACGAGGGCAACTACTACTGCCTCGACCCCGCCAGCGGCGAGCCGTGCGCGGGCTACCCGATCGCCAGCGGACTTCCGGCCCACGAGCGCGGCCAGCAGTACGACATCGTCACCCACGGCACGCGGCTGTACGGGTCGCGCATCAGCCTCGGCCTGGTCAGTTGCCTCGATACCGCGACGAAGTCGCGCTGCCCCGGCTGGGACGCGGCCAGGGACTTCGGCCGCTACGACGTCATCAACCACTTCAGCACGACAGGCACCGCCGACGGCGTCTGTGCCGTGGGCCCGGGCTACGCCGGCTGCATGCTGGACACCGAGACGGATCCGGCAGCGCCGGTCTTCACCCTCACCAGCTTCCCCGGCGGATGGGACAACTACTGGGACGTGACGCTCGAGGGCGAGACGGGGACCCGCACCTTCCACCCGACGAACTCGCAGAACGCGATCGGCTGCTGGGACTGGGTCACGAACGCCGTCTGCACGGGCGGCGACTACGACTCGAACGGCTACATCGGCGGGGTCTACCGCTCCTACGGCGCCGTCTTCGACGGCACCTGCATCGTCGCTCTGGGCGACCCGGGCCAGGTCTTCACCGTCGACCCGGCCGGGAGCACGCCGTGCACCAGCCTGAGCACGGGCGCCCGGCGCACCATCGACCTCCGCGATCAACGCTGCGACGGCACCGTGGGCGACGCGGCCTGGAAGCGCGTGCAGCTCACCGACGCGGAAGCCGACGACTTCGTGACCCTCGTGGTGACCGTGCGCGACGCGAAGACGGGCGCCGTGCTGGCGACCGGCGACATCGTCGCGGGCGCCCTGAGCCTGGCCGGGATCGACCCGGCGGCACATCCCCGGATCACGGTCGATGCCTCGGGCAAGAGCGCCAGCGGCGACCCGGCCTGGGCGGACGCCATCTACCCGCGGATCGACGTGGTGTGGGACGCCGACCCGCGGCAGCTGTGCTTCCAGACCACCACGATCAAGGACTGCGTCGGCCCCCTCACCCCGCTGTCCATCACGGCCACGCTCGGCGCCGGGCTGCTGACCGCCGACGCCTCCGTGGGGCTCAAGCGCGCCGACTGCCCTCCGGTCGCGGGTCGCCACGAGGCCACCGTCGACGAGGGCGCGCCGCTGGACCTGGCGGTGCAGGCGACCGACCCGAACGGGAGCGCGATCACCTATGGGCTGGTGAACCCGCCTCCGGGCCTGACCGTCGACCCGCAGACGGGCGAGCTCGACTGGACGCCCACGGAGGATCAGGGGCCCGGCACCTACACGGTCGCCTACACGGCGGCGGACGCTCCGAGCGGGAGGCACGTGCAGCGCAGGCTCAGCACCGCCGACACGGTCGTCGTGCACGTCAACGAGGTCAACGACGCGCCTCGACTCGCAGCGGTCGCCGACCGCTCGGTCGACGCGGGGGACGCCGTCACCGTCCCGCTCAGCGCCACCGATCCCGACAAGCCGGCCAACCAGCTCGCCTACTCGCTGGTGAGCGGTCCCGCGGGCGCTGCGGTGGACGCGGCCACCGGCGTGGTGACCTGGACGGCGGCCGGCTCAGGTGCGCAGCCCTTCACCGTCGAGGTCAGCGACGACGGCTCGCCGCCGCTGAGCGCGCAGCGGTCCTTCACGGTCACCGTGGGAGGGCCGGCGCCGGTGCAGACCGCCGCGCCGACGCCGACGCCCGCGCCCGCGCCGACGCCTGCGCCCGCCGGAGACGAAACGCTCGCCGAGGTCGTGCTGGGATGCGCGGGCCGGCGGGTCGTGCTCGAGGACGTCGTCCCGAAGGGCCGACGGGTCCAGCTCGTGGGCGTGGCTGACCCCAGCTTCGCCGGACGGACCGTCAGCTTCGTCTTCGGCCCCAGGGCGAAGCGGGTCGCCTCCGCGGTCGTGCAGGCCGACGGGTCGTTCTCCGCCACCGCCCCGCTGCCACCGCGCAGGCTGCGCCGATCCAACCAGGCGCGGTACCAGGCTCGCGTCGGCGGTCAGGCCTCGCTGTCGCTCAAGCTGCTGCGGCGGATGCGCATCACCACCATCCGCGCCGCGAGCGGGAAGGTGCGGATCGTCGGCCGGGTGCAACCGCCGCTCGCCCCCAGAGCCAGGGACCGGGTCATCCGGCTTCAGCAGGTGCTCAACTGCCGCCAGGCGGAAACGGTCAAGAAGCTCAAGCCACGCCGGAACGGTGTCTTCAAGGTCACGGTCGCAGCGCCGGCCGGGCAGCGGGCCGCCGTCTACCGGTTGAAGACGAAGGTCAAGCGCAACCGGCGCAGCAAGCGCATCGTCAATACGTTCACGCTGCCGCGCGCCGTCAACTTCGGCTGAGCGGGCGGACCGCGCCGAGGGTGAGTGCGGCGGCGGCGGCGAGCGCGGCCGCACCGACGAGCATCGCGACCCGGAGATCGTCGCAGAACGCCTGTTCGGACTCGCCCGCCGCCCCCGCGAGCACGATCGAGCCGAGCACGGCGATACCCAGCGTGGCGCCGAGCTGGCGGCCTGCGTTGTGGATCGCGGCGGCCATGCCCACGCGGTTGACGGGGACGGCGCCGACCGCGGTGGAGGTCGCCGCGGGCAGGGCGATCCCCGCGCCCGTGCCGACCAGCAGCAGCGCCGGGATGAGCCCGCCGGCGGTGGTTCCCGGCGACGTCGTGCTGAGCAGCGCGACGCCGACGCACGCGCAGACCAGGCCGACCACCATCAGCAGGCGCGGCGCGACCCGCGCGGTCAGCCGCCCCGACACCGCCGCCGCCAGCGCCACCATCACCCCGTTCGGCGCGAGCGCGAGCCCGGCCTCCAGCGGCGTGTCGCCGCCGAAGCGCTGCAGGTACGCCGACACGAGGACGGTCACCGGCAGCAGCGCGAACATGACGATCAGGACGCTCGCGTTGGCGACGGCGAAGGTCCGCTGGCGCAGCAGCGCGAGGTCGATCAGCGGCGCCGGGCTGCGGCGCTCCTGCATGATGGTGCCCGCGCCGAAGGCGAGCGCCGCGGCGAACGCGGTGAGCGCCCGCGGGTCGTCCCAGCCGCGGTCGGCTCCCTCGATGATCCCGAAGACGAGGCTGCCCACGAAGAGCGTGACGAGCGCGGCGCCGAGGCCGTCGAAGCGCGTGCGGGTGTCCGGCGGGCCGTCCGCCGGGACGAAGCGCAGCGCGAGCAGCGCCAGCAGGAGGGCGACGGGCACGTTGAAGCCGAAGGCCCAGCGCCAGCCGAGGCCCTCGACGACCACGCCGCCGATCAGCGGCCCCATGGCGACGCCGAGGCCCGAGCCGGCCCCCCAGATGCCGATCGCCCGGGCGCGGGCGGCCGGGTCCTGGTAGGTGGACGCGACGATGGCCAGCGACGCGGGCAGGATCAGCGGCGGGCCGAGCCCCTGCACCACGCGCGCGGCGACCAGGAGGCCGGGATCCTCGGCGAGGCTGCACGCGAGCGAGCCGACGGTGAACACGGTGAAGCCGGCCAGCAGCGCCCGGCGGCGGCCGTAGCGGTCTCCGGCGACGCCACCGGCGATGAGCAGGGCGGCGAACACGAGCACGTAGCCGTCGACGATCCACAGCTGCGCCACCGGGCTCGCGCCGAGGTCGTCGCTCAGGGGCGGGAGCGCAATCGCGATCAGGTTCGCATTGGCGACGCTGAGGACCTGCGCGGCGACGAGGACGGCGAGGAGCGGCAGGCCCGCGAACCTACTCGGCCGCCCGGCCCGCAGGCGTTTCTCATGAGCCGAGGAACGTCGTGATCTCGCCGACGGTGCCGTCCGGGCGCAGGGTCAGCACCTGGAGGTGGGTGCCCTCGTCCGAGTGGGACGTGAAGGCGAGCTGGCCGTTGCAGGCGGTCTGCTCGAGGCGCCAGCGCCGGCCGCGCTCCATCGGGCGGCGCGCGATGAAGTCGCGGATGGCGTCCCGCCCCTGGAACCAGGTCGGGCGTGGTGGCATCGTGAGGACGGCGTCCTCGGCGAGCAGAGCGGCGAGCGCGTCGGCGTCGCCGTCCTCCCAGGCGGCCACATAGCGCTCGGCGAGCGCACGCAGGCGGTCGTCGCCGAGCGAGCGCGCGACCTCCTGCTGGCTCATGACCGGGAGCTTGGAGTCGATCGCCGCGTGGGCGCGCTGGAGCAGGCTGTAGACGGAGTCCGCGTTGGTCTCCAGCAGCTCGGCCACCTCAGCGCCGCTGAAGCCGAGCACCTCGCGCAGGACGAGCGTCGCGCGCTGGCGCCCGGTCAGGTGCTGGAGCGCGGCGACGAACGCGAGCTCGACCGCCTCCTTCTCCTCGTAGCGGCGCTCGGGCACCTGGGCTGTGGACGCGATGACGTCCGCGTCGGGCAGCGGGCCGAGCCAGACGGACTCGCTGAGCGGCGCGCCAGGCTGCGTGTCCGGGCCGCCGGCGGGCGTGCCGTCGATGTGCAGCACGCGCTTGGGGTGTCGCTCGATCATGTTCAGGCAGGTGTTGGTGGCGATGCGGAACAGCCATGTCCGCAGCGAGCTGCGCGACCCGAACCCGGGCCGCCCCCGCCACGCCTTGAGCAGCGTCTCCTGCAGGGCGTCCTCGGCGTCGTGCGCCGAGCCGAGCATCCGGTAGCAGTGCCGGTGCAGCTCGGCGACGTACGGGTCGACCTCCGTCCGGAAGGCGTGCTCGTCCACGATGGCCATCATGCCGGTAGACCCGCCCGTGGCGCCGGATCCATCGCGCGTTGGATCTCCTAGGCGCGCCGGGTCGGTAGGAGCATGACCACTGCCATCGTCACCGGGGCGAGCCGCGGGCTCGGCCTCGGGATCGCCGAACGCCTCGCCGCCACCGGCCGCACCGTCGTCCTCGCCGCCCGCGGCGAGGACGAGCTCGACGCCGCCGCCCGGCGCGTCGGCGGCATCGCCGTCCGCGCCGACGTCACCTCGCCCCCCGACGTCGAGCGGCTCGTCGCCGTCGCCGCCGAGCAGGGACCGATCGACGTGCTCGTCAACAACGCGGGCGCGCTGCCGGTGATCGATCCGTTCGGGACGGTCACGGCTGAGGCGTTCCGGCGCGGCTTCGACGTCGACGTCCTCGGAACGCTGCTGGTGTCCCAGGCCGCCGCGCCGCACTTCGCCGAGCGCGCCACCATCATCGACGTGGTTGTCGCGCAGGGCGGCCGCCCCGCCGGTCCGCTGCACCTGTCCGTCTCCCCCGCGGGCGCGGCGCACCTCGCGCTCACGCGTCAGCTCGCGGCGATCCTCGGGCCGGACGGCGTCGCCGTCCACGCGCTCCTGCCGCGCCTGTCACCCGACGGCGAGGTCGGCCGCATCGCCGGCCCGGCCCTCGGCTACACGCTCGGTCCGGACGACCTCACCGCCGCCGACATGGGCGACGCCGTCGTGGCCGTGCTGGAACGGAGGACCGCGTCGACCTGGATCGTCGAGACCGGCGCGAAGCTGGTGGAGTCGCCCTGATCAGCGGCGTGGGATGCGCGCGTCGGCTTCGCAGTCCAGCGACGGACGCACCGGCTCCGAGTTACGCTTGCCCGACGATGGACGCTTCGCTCGACAACGCCCCGGCGGACCTGCGCCAACGGATCGAGGCGATTGCCGGGAAGACCGGCTTCGTCCCCAACATCTTCGTCGCCATGCTGCACCGGCCGGACGAGCTGCGCGCGTTCATGGACTACCACGACGCCGTCATGGAGCGCGAGAGCGGGCTGACGAAGGCCGAGCGCGAGATGATCGTGGTGGCGACGAGCGCGGCGTGGGACTGCCCGTACTGCGTCATCGCCCACGGCGCGATCGTGCGCCTGCGGACCAAGGACCCGCTGCTGGCCGACTACCTGGCCACGAACTACCGCGAGGCGGACCTCGAGCCGCGGCAGCGGGCGATGCTCGACTACGCGGTCAAGCTCTCCGTCCGCCCCATGGAGGTCGAGGACGCCGACCGCGCCGTGCTCGCGGACCACGGCTTCAGCGCCGACGACGTCTGGGACATCAGCGCCGTCGTCGCCCTCTTCGCGCTCTCCAACCGCATGGCCCACGCCGGGCGCATCCATCCCAACCCGGAGTTCCACACCCTCGGCCGCTAGTGCTCGTGGGCCGCGTGCACGACCGCGTGGCCGCGGCCGCGGGCGATCAGCCAGCGGTTGACGGGGACGGTCAGCACGCCGGCGATCAGCAGGGCGGCGGCGAGGCTGCCCCAGAAGAGGAGGTCGCCGAGGCCGGCGGCCATCGCGCCCGGGACGAGCACGATGAACAGGTTGTCGATGATCTCCATGCTCGTGATCGAGACCGTGTCGGACGCCAGCGCGATCGGGGCGACGGTCGCCAGCGCCATCCCGGACCGCAGCAGCGGCAGGCTGGTCAGCCCGTAGCCGAAGAAGAACGCCAGGGCGATCGAGATGACGATCGTGGCCACGTTGGAGAGGTCCAGCGCGGCCCCGAGGACCATGCCGAGCACTTCGCCGATCGCGCAACCGGTGAGGCAGTGCGCGGTGGCGACGATCGCCATACGGGTCAGGTCACGGTCGCTCATCGCTGGAAGCGGCGCAGACGGAGCGCGTTGGTGACCACGGAAACCGACGACAGCGCCATGGCCAGCGACGCGATGATCGGGTTCAGCAGGCCGGCGGCGGCCAGCGGGATCGCGGCGACGTTGTAGCCGAACGCCCAGCCGAGGTTCTGCTTGATCGTGCGCAGCGTCGCGCGCGACAGGCGGATCGCGTCGGCGGCGGCCCGGAGGTCGCCGGAGACGAGCGTGAGGTCGGACGCCTCGATGGCGACGTCGGTGCCGGTGCCGATGCTCAGCCCGAGGTCGGCCTGGGCGAGCGCGGGCGCGTCGTTGACGCCGTCGCCGACCATCGCCACGACCCGGCCCTCCGCCTGCAGCCGGCGAACGACGGCGGCCTTGTCCGCGGGAAGGACCTCCGCGATCACCTCGCCGATGCCGACCTCGGCGGCAACCGCGTCTGCCGTCGCCTGGTTGTCGCCCGTGAGCAGGACGGTCCGCAGACCGAGGTGGTGGAGCGCGGCGACCGCCTCGCGACTCGAAGGCTTGACGGCGTCGGCGACCACGAGGACCGCGCGCGGCTGCCCGTCCCAACCCGCGACGACGGCGGTCCGGCCCTGCGCCTCGGCGGCGCGGCGCGCCGCATCGAGCGCGGGCGGGAGCGGCGCGTCGAACAGTGCCGGGCGACCGACGCGCACGGCACGGCCCTCGACGGTCCCCTCGACGCCGAGCCCGGCGTGGTTGACGAAGGTCTCGGGCTCCGGCGCTTGGGCAGCGGCGGCGATGGCACGCCCGACGGGATGCTCCGAGCCGCGCTCGAGCGCGGCGGCGAGCCGCAGTGCGTCCGGGTCGCCGATCACGTCGAGCAGGCGCATCGAGCCGGTGGTGACCGTCCCCGTCTTGTCGAGTACGACGGTGTCGACGCGGCGGGTGGACTCGAGCACCTCGGGGCCCTTGATGAGCAGGCCGAGCTGCGCGCCGCGTCCGGTGCCGACCATGAGCGCCGTCGGCGTCGCGAGCCCGAGGGCGCACGGGCAGGCGATGATGAGCACGGCGACCGCAGCGGTGAAGGCGAAGGACGCCGACTCGCCCGTCCCGAGCCAGAAGCCCAGCGTGGCGACGGCGATCGCGATCACGACCGGGACGAAGACGCCGGACACGCGGTCGGCCAGGCGCTGCACCGGTGCCTTGCCCGTCTGCGCGTCCTCGACCAGTCGCGCGATCTGCGCGAGCGCGGTGTCGGCGCCCACGCGCGTCGCGCGGACGACCAGGCGGCCGCCGGCGTTGACGGTGGCGCCGGCGACGTCGTCGCCGGGCGCGACCTCGACGGGGACCGACTCGCCGGTGAGCATGCTCATGTCGACGGCCGACGAGCCGGCCTCGACGACGCCGTCCGTGGCGACCTTCTCGCCCGGGCGGACGACGAAGCGGTCCCCGACGGCGAGTTCGTCGACGGCGACGCGGCGCTCGGTCCCGTCCGCGTCGAGCACGGCGACGTCCTTGGCGCCGAGCTCGAGCAGCGCCCGCAGCGCGGCGCCGGCACGCCCCTTGGCGCGCGCCTCGAAGAAGCGGCCCGCGAGGATGAAGGTGGTGACGATCGAGGCGGTCTCCAGGTAGATCTCGCTCGCGCCGCCGCCCGAGGACGGAAGGATGTCGAACCCCATCCGCATGTCGTTCATGCCGGCGTCGCCGACGAACAGCGCGTACAGCGACCACAGCCACGCCGCGAGGACGCCGACGCTGACGAGCGTGTCCATCGTCGCGGTGGCGTGACGGAGGTTCGCCCAGGCAGCGCGGTGGAAGGGCAGGGCGCCCCAGACCACGACGGGCGTCGCCATGGTCAGCGACAGCCACTGCCAGTTGTCGAACTGGAGCGCCGGGATCATCGAGATCAGCAGCACCGGCAGCGAGAGGAGGCCGGAGACGAGCAGGCGCTGGCGCAGCGGGTCGGTGGTGTCCGCCTCCGGCGCGGCGTGCTCGGGCAGGGTCGCCTGGTAGCCCGTCTCGGCGACCGCGTCGACCAGCGCCTCGGGCGCGACGGCCGCTGTGTCGTAGGTGACCCTCGCCTTCTCCGTCGCGTAGTTGACCGTCGCGGTCACGCCGTCGAGCTCGTTGAGCCGCTTCTCGACGCGGTTCGCGCACGACGCGCACGTCATCCCGGTGATGGGGAGGTCGAGCGTGGTCATCGGGAGACCTCCTCCGTGAAGGCGGCGGTATGGACCTGCCCACCAGTCTTGAACTGCAGGAACAGGCGGTAGCGGCCGGCGCTCGGGAAGTCGGCCTCGAAGCGCAGACGGTCAGCGTCGGGATGGACGTGCAGGAAGGCGAGGTCACCTTCGCGCAGCGCGACCAGGTGGCCCTTCGCGCCGAGGTAGTCCTCGAGCGGGACGGGCGCGCCGTCACGGGTGACGGTGAAGCCGAGGTCGGCGTCGCGGGCGACCCGCAACCCGTCCACGTCGACGGTGTCGACCGGTTGCGGCAGTGCGCGCGAGCGGACCGGGCCGTCGACCTGGAGGTCGGCGCCGAGGGTCTGCGCCTCGCCGCCGACCGAGAAGTCGGCGAGGACGCGATAGGTGCCGGCGGCGGCGAGCGCGACTGGGACCGACCAGCTGCCGTCGGGCTGCTGCTCAGGGTGCAGGTGCTGGAACCCGGTGAGGTCGCGGCGGACGACGATCAGGTGCATGCGCTTGGTGTGCTCGACGTCGAAGTCACGCACCGTGGCGCCGTCGGCGTCGGTGATCCGGAAGCGCAGCGCGAACGGCGACCCCGGCGCGGCGGCGGTGCGGCCCAGGGCGAGGGTCAGCCCGTGGTCGCTGGCCGCCAGGCCGCGCACGGGATCGGCGGCCATCGCGTCGTGGCCGCCGCCCATGTCGTCGTGGCGGTCGGCGGCGGCGGTGCGGTCGGGCCCGACGGCGGCGCCGAGGGCGAGAGAGGCGGCGAACGCGGCGGCGAGGAGCGCCGCGAAGGCCGAGAGTCGTACAGAGGAGGACATGATGAACGGATACTAATACCCCCTAGGGGTACCTGTCAAATCACCCGCGACGCATCAGCCGGCCGACGGCGGCCATCAGCTCGTCCGTCTGCTCCGCGCGCGCACCGTCGCCGGCCATGCAGTGGTGAGCGTGCTGGTCGAGCAGCCCCAGCGCGACCTTGTCCAATGCCGCCTGGGCAGCGGAGATCTGGGTGAGGATGTCGATGCAGTACCGGTCCTCTTCCACCATGCCGCGAATGCCTCGGATCTGCCCCTCGACCCGATTGAGACGACCGTGGAGCTGTTCCTTCGTTGCCGTGTAGCCGCGCGTAGCCATACCGACAGTCTATACCCCAACGGGGTATGACACTGAGGGGACTGTTCCCTCAGTCGCGTCGGAAGCCCGTTGGGGCGGGCTGTGGGTTCAGCGGGCTGACCGGGAGGCCGGGCGCCGGATCGAGCGCGTTGAAGCCGGGCGGGGCGGTGTCGTTGGGCCCATCGGGCGAGAACAGCGACGCCAGCAACTGGATCTGGCCGCGGGCGACGCCCAGCTCGCCCATCCCGCCGCCGTAGATCAGGTCGCCGCGCTCGGCGGTGACGGCGTAGAGCTCGAGCAGCGTCCGCAGGGACCCGATTCGGGTCGGCTTGATGTTGAAGGTCCGGGCGCGGATCGGCATGGCGTCGAGGTCGGCCACGGTGGCGATCGGCGCGTCGTAGGAGACGCGGGCGGCGTGCGGCGCCATGAGCGCGGCGATCTCCGGCAGGTCGTGGGGGTCCTCGAGGAGCGCGTCCGGGAACGCGCCGAGCAGCAGCTCGTACATCCGGACGAGCGCGGCGGCGTCCTCGACGGGTAGCCCGTACTGGCCCTTGAAGTCGACGATGTCGACGGCGCCCGTGCTCACCAGCGCCTCGACGATCGCCGGCGTCCAGGCCGGCGCGGCGTCGAGCTTGAACCGCAGGTGCGGGTAGCGCTCGAGACGGCGCAGGATGGTGTCCGCGGTGGGCGTGTCACCGAGGCCGAGCGAGTTGACGTAGGTGATCGGCCGTGGCGTCAGGCCGAGCACGTCGTGCAGGGGCCGGCCGGCCTGCTGGAGCGCGAGGTCGAGGGCGGCCGACTCGTAGGCCCAGTTGCGCCAGCGGCGGGCCATGTCCCACTCGGGCGGCTCGCCGGGCCACTGGTCCAGCGCGGCCAGGTGATCGCAGAAGGTGCCCAGCGTCCACTCGCCGGCGAGCGGGAGGTCGGGCGCCTCCGAGATGAACAGCGTGATGTCCTCGGCGTGCCCCTCGTGACCGCCGCCGCGCAGCTGCACGAGGCGGACCGTGTGCGCGTCTTCGCCGTACTCGGGCCCGGGGACGAGCCGGTCGAAGGCCGCCCCCTCGACGACCAGCGGCAGCTCGGCGATGCGGGGCCACAGCGTCACGCAGGCGCACCATATTGACTGTGGGGGTGCGCGCCCCCGGCATCCTCCTCGTGGTCGCGGCCATGTCGTGTGTGCAGGTCGGGGCGGCGCTGTCGGTCGACCTGTTCGACGAGCTCGGCGTGGCCGGGACGGCGTGGATGCGGCTCGTCTTCGCGGCGGCGATCCTGATGGCCATCACCCGGCCGCGCCTGCGGGCGATGGACCCGGCGGCACGGCGGGCCGGCATCGGCCTCGGCGCGGCGACCGGCGCGCTGACCCTGTGCTTCTTCGAGGCCGTGTCGCGGTTGCCGCTCGGGACGGCGACGGCGCTCGAGTTCCTCGGGCCGCTCGGCGTCGCGGTCGCGCGTCGCCACGGCGGCCGGGCCGGCCTCGCACTCCCGGTGGTGGCCGGCGTCGGCGTCGTCTGCCTCACCGAGCCATGGACCGGCCGGGCCGACGGCCTCGGCGTGCTGTTCGCGCTCGCCGCCGCCGGCGGCTGGGCGACCTACATCGTCCTGACGCAGCGGGTCGGTGACGCGCTACCGGGGTTGTCCGGCCTGGCCCTGAGCTTCCTCGTCGCCGCGCTCGTGATCGCGCCGTTCGGGCTCGCGGACGCCCGTGGCCTCGACGCCGACGTCGCCGTGCGCGTCGCCGGGCTCGCGGTGCTGATGCCGCTTGTCCCGTTCGCGCTGGAGATGGTCGCACTGCGCCGCCTGAACACGGCCGCGTTCGGGACGCTGATGTCCCTGGAGCCGGCGTTCGGCACGCTCGCCGGCCTGGTCGTCCTCAGCCAGGAGCCACGGGTGCTGGCCGTGATCGGCGTCGCACTCGTGGTGGTCGCCGGCATCGGCGCCCAGCGCCGCGGGTCGCGAGGCGCACCCGTCGCGGCTCACACAAGCCTCGCCGTCGATCCGGCAGGATGCAGCGGATGAGCATGCGCTGGTACCTGCGGCAGGCACGACGGCTGGCCGACCCCGGCGCAGCGGTCGCAGTCCGGATCGCGCTGGAGCGCGAGGCGGGACAGCGCGGCTCGCGGCTCGTCGCGACGGCGAAGGACGCTGCGCGCCAGCGGGTCCGCCCCACCCGGCCGAGGATGCGCGCCGTGGTGCTCTCACCCGGCGGGAGGCTGGCCTTCAAGGCGGTGCCCGCGCCCGCGCCGCCCGGCCCGCTCGGCGCCGTCGTCCATCCGCTGGCGGTCGCGACCTGCGACATGGACCGTCCCATCGCATGCGGCCACACCGCGTTCGCCACGCCGCTGCAGTTCGGGCACGAGTGCGTCGCCGAGGTGCTGCGGGTCGGCAGCGAGGTCGAGCGCGTGCGGCCGGGCGATCGCGTCGTCGTCCCGTTCCAGATCAGCTGCGGTGCGTGCGCGATGTGCGACGCCGGGCTGACGTCGAACTGCCTCACCGTCCCGCCCGTATCCATGTACGGCTTCGGTGTGACCGGCGGGCACTGGGGCGGCGCGTTCGCCGACGAGCTGTCCGTCCCGTTCGCGGACGGGATGCTGGTGCCGTTCCCGGCCGGGCTCGACCCCGCCGCCGCCGCCAGCGTCGCCGACAACGTCAGCGACGCCTACCGCCACGTCGGCCCGCACCTGCCCGCGCTGCTCGAGCGCGACCCGCACACGCGCATGACGATCGTCGCCGCGACCAGCCCGCGCAGCCCGTTCACCCACAGCGTCCCGCTCTACACCGCACTGATCGCGCAGGCCCTCGGCGTGCGGGACGTGCAGCTCGTGGACGCGCGGCCGCGGGTGCGTGCCGAGGCTGCGGCGCTGGGCGTCGAAGCGGTCCCGCCCGCGGAGGCGCGGCCGGCCGGGCTCGTGGCGGACATCAGCGCGGCGCCCAAGGGCCTCGCGCTCGCGCTGTCGCTGACCACCCCGGACGGCGTCTGCTCGAGCTCGGGGTCGCTGCACACGCACTCGCGGATCCCGACGATGGCGATGTATGGCCGCAACGTGACGCTGCACTTCGCGCGCGCTCACGCGCGAGCGCTGATCCCGGACGTGCTCGACCTGATGACCGCGGGGCGGCTGGCTCCCGAGCGGGTCACCACGACGGTTGCGCCGATGGACGACGCCCCCGTCGCGCTGACCGAGCACATGCGCGCGGCGAGCGCGAAGACGATCATCACCGCATGAGGCAAACCGGCGCGCGGCATAAGCCGCCGGGATCGGGTTGCATTCCCTTTCCATGAGGCCGATCCTGGGTTGTGCCGTCGCCGTCTGCCTCGCCCTCGCGCCCGGCGCGCAGGCGACCGTCCTCGCCCCCGCCGTGATCGACACCGCGCCGCTGCTGACCACCGACATCGCGATCGCGCCCGATGGCACCGGCGCGATGGTCTACACGAAGACGGTCGGCGCCGACGACCGCGTCCACCTGTCCCTGCTGAACCCCGACGGGACGTGGAGCGCTCCGGTCATCGTCGACCCCGACACCGGCGACGACGAGACCGCGCCCCGCGTGGCGGTCGGGAACGGCGGGCGGGTCCTGGTCGGCTACCGCGACGCGCCTACGACCCTGCACTACCGGCTGCTCGGCTCCGCCGGCGCCGCGCTGTCCGCGGAGGACAACATCCGCGTGGCCGCCGGCGCGATCAGCAACGACTGGGATCTCCACATGAACAGCGCGGGCGTCGCCTACGCAGCGTGGATCGAGTTCAACCCGGGCCCAGCGGTGAACGACGCGCGCGCCTGGCGGCTCGAGGGCACGACCGGCGCCGGCATCGTCGGCGGTCTGCAGAAGGACCCGCTGACCACCGGAGCCGACACGACCGGGAACGGCCCCGACATCCGCGTCGGCGTCGACCCCGCCGGCAACGCCGGCATCTCCTTCACCCAGAACGACAACGACGCGTGGTTCCGCAGGATCAACGGGACGACCCCGTCGGGGACGTTCGTCGACACGCTGCTGCCCAGCGCGCTCGGCGAGGCGATCTCGAGCACCTACCACCAGCACGACCTCGAGCTGGGCGCGAACGGCGTCGCGTGGGAGTCGGCCCAGGCGATGTTCACGGCCGGCGGACACGACGTGGGCGTCCCGATCACCGGCGAGACGGTCGGTACGCGCGTCCTGCTCGATCCGTATCCGGCGGACGAGAACGACAACGCCGAGCGGCCCGACGTCGTGCTCAACGAGTCGGGCCGCGGCCTCTACGCGGCCGAGCCCAACCAGAAGGCGGGCGTGTTCGGCGGGACGCTCGACGGCGCGACCGCGTCACCGTCGCAGCGGCTCGACCTCTCGCCCATGGAGCCGGCTTCCATCGAGAACGCACAAGGCGGGATCGGCGAGAACGGCCGCGGCCTGATCGCCTGGACCCGCGACGTCGCCAACGGCGCCGTCGGGCCGACGGAGGTGCGCGCGCGGGTCTTCGACGGGCCGGCGATGGCTCCGGACGAGCTGCTGCTGTCCGATCCCGCCCTCGGCGAAGGGTCGATCCCGGTCTCGATCAGCTTCGCGGGTGACGGCGCCGGGTCGACCCGTCTCGGCGACACCGCCGTCCTCATGGAGCAGGACCAGGGCGGGACGAAGCGCGTGGTGGTCGGCCGGTACGACGCACCGCCGAGCGCCCCCATCGGCACCACGCCGGAGGCGGAGAGCACGGACCGGCCCACCTTCACCTGGACGGCCGCCGAGGCGCAGTGGAGCCCGCTCACGAGCTACAAGGTGCTCGTCGACGACCAGGCCCTCGGCACGGTCGACGCGACGCAGACCGCCTTCACGCCCACGGCGGCGCTCCCCGCCGGCGACCACACCTGGCGTGTGGTGGCCGTCGACGGCCTGGGTCAGGAGACGTCGAGCCCGGCGCGGGCGCTGCCGGTGACCGCGTCGGCGACGCCGAGCCCGAGCCCGACCCCCGCTGCCGACACCACCAAGCCGAAGCTGACCGTGTCCGTCAAGGGCAAGCGCCGCGCCGGCCGCAGGCTGCGCGTGCGCGTGAAGGCCACGGACGCGAGCGGGATCGCCAGGGTCACGTTGCGCATCGGCAAGGGCAAGCCACGGTCACGCAACGCCGCCAGGCTGAGCGTGCGCCGGAAGTTCGCGCGCGGCCGGGTCCGGCTGCGCGCGTCGGCGACCGACCGGGCGGGCAACGTCGCTCGCGCCGGCAAGCGGATCCGGATCAGGAAGAAGCGCTAGGTCGCGGCGGAAGTGCCGCTGGAAGCTGGAATGCGGAGGTCGAACGCGGTCACTGCTTCGCCGTCCGGATCTGGTACTGGCCGACGGTGGTGGCGACGACGGTGCCCTCGGCGTCCGTGACCGTCGCGTGCAGTTCGTAGCGGCCGCGGCCGGAATCGTCCGCCTCGGCCGTCGCGGCGGCGATCGTCTCCGCGTCCAGGCGCGCCTCCGCCGTGACCTCGCTGCGCGCCGGCGCCTTGAAGTCGATGTTGAGCGACCTGACGACCGGGCGGTACTTGGCCATGTCGAAGGTGACCGCCGCCATCACGCCGCCGATGACCTCGGCGACGCTGAACAGCACGCCCGCGTACATCGTCCCGAGGTGGTTGCCGTTGCCCTCGAAGGGCGCCTTGGTGCTCGCGTAGCCCGGCTCGAGCCCGACGAGCGAGATGTCGCAGGACTCCATCAGGGGGATGCTCGCCCGCATCATCGCGTTGACCTGCTCGATCGTGGGGAGGTCGCTCATGGCGCGAGCCTACCTAGCGTGTCCGGGATGCTCGCGCTCCTGCGATACGGCGTCCCCGGCGCCCTCGTCGTCGCCGGCGTGCTCATCCTGGCGCTCGCCGACGAGTCCGTCCGCTACGACGGCCTCGGCCTGTGCTGGGGCGCGGCCTTCGCGCTGTTCGTCTTCGCCCAGCTGATCCGGCTCAACACCGGCGACTCGGACGACCGCGTGCGCGAGGAGGCGGCCCGCGACTACTACTCCGAGCACGGCCGCTGGCCCGACGACGGGGACGACTAGGCGCGGAGCTTGTACCCGGCGGCGAACAGGCGGTGGTTGAGGGCGAAGAGCGCCCCGACCACCAGCGTGAGGAACGTCAGCGACAGCGCGATGTTCGCCTCCGTGTACCCCAGGAACCCGTAGCGAACCAGGTTGATCATGTAGTAGAGCGGGTTGAAGTGCGTGAGCGTCTGGAACGGCTCCGGAAGCAGCGAGGCCGAGTAGAAGACGCCGCCCAGGAAGATCAGGGGCTGCAGGACGAAGGTCTGCGCGAAGGAGACGTCGTCGAACTGCTCGGCGCGGACGCCGACCAGCACGCCGAGCTGGGCGAAGAAGAAGCCGACCAGGATGAGCGCGGGGATCAGGATGAGCACGTGCGCGATCCCGATGCCGATGAGGATTGCCGAGGCGACGAAGGTGAGCAGCGCGACGAGCCCTCCGCGCAGGAAGCCGCCGAGGGAGAACGCCAGCAGCAGCTGGGTCGGGGAGGCGGGCGACGACAGCTGGTCCTGGATCGCCCCCTGGAACTTCTGCTGGAGGATCGACGACGCGTTGTTGGAGAACGCGTTGATCGCCCAGGCCATCATGATCAGACCGGGGACGACGAATTCGACGTAGTCGATGCCGTGCAGCTTGTCGATGCGCGAGCCGAGCGCGGCCCCGAAGACGCTGATGTAGAGGAACGTCTCCAGCAGCGGTGCGCCGACGGTCTGGCGCTTGATCTTCATGAAGCGGTTGCACTCGCGCCGGACCAGCGCGAGCATGCGGATCTGGGATGCGGTCAGCGTCAGGTTCACGCCACGTCCCCCAGGGACGCGTGCGCCCGCGAGAGCTCCTTGCGCCCGACGAGCTCGAGGTAGGCGTCCTCCAGCGAGCTGACGCCGTACTGCGCCGACAGCTCCGTCGTCGTCCCCTGGGCGACGATCTCGCCGTGGTTGATGAACGCGATCTGATCGCACAGCTGCTCGGCCTCTTCGAGGTAGTGCGTGGTGAGCAGGATCGTCGTGCCCTCCTCGTTGATGCGCTGGACGTAGTGCCACAGCTCGAGGCGCAGCTCGACGTCGACGCCGGCGGTCGGCTCGTCGAGGATCAACAGCTTGGGACGGTGCATCAGCGCGCGGGCGAGGATCAGCCGGCGCTTCATGCCGCCGCTCAGCGTCCGGGTCCGGTCCTTGCGCTTGGGGTACAGCGAGAAGGCGTCGAGCAGCTCGGCGGCGCGCTCCTTGCGCTCCTTGCGCGGCATCCCGAAGTAGCCCGCGTGGTAGTCGAGGGACTCCTCCAGGGTGAGGAACCAGTCGAGGTTGAGCTCCTGCGGCGCGAGCCCGACCGCCAGCCGCGCCTGCTCGTAATCGCCGGTGGCGTCGTGGCCGAAGACGCGGATGCTGCCGCTGGTCGGCATCGCCAGGCCGGTCGTGCAGTGGATCAGCGTCGACTTGCCGGCGCCGTTGGGACCGAGCAGGCCGAAGAACTCGCCCTCGCCGATCGTCAGGGAGACGCCGCGCAGCGCCTCCGTCCCCGTGGGATAGCGTTTGACGAGGTCGGTGATGTCCAGCGCGGCGGTCATTGCACAGTCAACCATAGTGCGGATGCCACCCGGCCCCCGCACCCCGAAGTCCTGG
Source organism: uncultured Solirubrobacteraceae bacterium (assembly GCA_963740765.1). Taxonomy (GTDB): domain Bacteria; phylum Actinomycetota; class Thermoleophilia; order Solirubrobacterales; family Solirubrobacteraceae; genus DATLGB01. Next base: position 533,337 of record CAVUFN010000016.1, read on the forward strand.
CAGACCCTCGCCGCCATGGCCCGCCAGCGCCCGTCGCTCGAACGCCTGCGCCGCCGCTACGGCAACGTGATGTCGCTGAAGATCATCGGCTTCGGGCCGTTCGTCGCGGTGGCCGACCCTGACCTGATCAAGCAGGTCTTCACCGAGAAGCCACACGTCCTGCACGCCGGCGGCGACGACAACCCGCTCGGCCCCGTGCTCGGCGAGAACTCGCTGCTGGTCATCGACGAGGACCGTCACCTCGCCCAGCGCAAGCTGCTGCTGCCGCCGTTCCACGGGCAGCGCATGAAGACGTACGAGACGCTGATCGAGGAGATCGCCGCGGAGGAGATCGCGCGCTGGCCGACCGGCGTCGAGTTCAGGACGACGCCGTCGTTCCGGGACATCACCCTGCGCGCGATCCTGCGCGCCGTGTTCGGCGCGCAGGGCGACGAGGTCGCCGCCCTCGCGCGCGTGCTGCCCCCGTTCGTCGACCTCGGCGCGTTCATGGCCACGGTCGGACGCCCGCTGCAGCACGATCTCGGCCCCTGGAGCCCATGGGGACGCTTCCTGCGCCTGCGCGCGGAGGTCGACCGCCAGCTCGACGCGCTGATCGCGCACGCCCGCCGCGCCGGCGAGCGCGAGGACGTCCTGTGGATGCTCGCGCAGACGGAGATGAGCGACGCCGAGATCCGCGACCAGCTCGTCACCCTGCTCACGGCCGGGCACGAGACGACCGCGGCGACGCTGGCCTGGGCGGTCGAGCGGCTGCGCCGGCACCCGGACGTGCTGGAGCGGTTGGAGGCGGGCGACAAGCCGTACCGGGACGCGTTCATCCGCGAGGTGCAGCGCCAGCGCCCCGTGATCGCGTTCAGCGCCCGGTCGACGCTCGCGCCGTACGCGCTCGGGGACTACGTGCTCCCGGCGCGGACGCGGATCGCGCTCGGCGCGTCGCTGACGCACTTCGACCCGCGGCTGTTCCCGCGGCCCGATGTCTTCGACCCGCAGCGCTTCGTCGACACCAAGCCGGACACGTACGCCTGGATCCCCTTCGGCGGCGGCCTGCGCCGCTGCATCGGCGCCGCCTTCGCGCACATGGAGATGGACGTCGTCCTGCGCACCCTGCTCGAGCAGCGGCGGATCGTGCCGGATCCGGACGCGGCGCCCGCCCGCTGGCAGTTCCGCGGTGTCGCGTCGACGCCGGCCGACGGCGGCGCCGCCGTGTTCCAGTGACCGAGTGGCGCAACTGGGCGGGTGATCAGGCCTGCCGGCCGGAGGCGATCAGCGCGCCCGCGTCACTGGACGCGCTGCGCGCCACCGTCGACGGCGCGGCCAAGGTCCGGGTCGCCGGCGCCGGGCACTCGTTCACGGACGCGGTGCTCACCGAGGGGACGCTGCTGACGCTGCGCGAGCTCGACCGCGTGCTCGACATCGACCGGGCGACCGGCCTGGTCCGCGTCGAGGCCGGCATCACGCTCAACGCGCTGAGCGAGGCGCTGGCCGCGAACGGCCTCGCCCTCCCGAACCTCGGCGACATCGACGTGCAGTCCGTCGCCGGTGCGACCGCGACCGGGACCCACGGGACGGGCGCGACGCTGCCCAACCTGAGCGCGGCGCTGCGCTCCGTCGAGCTCGTGCTCGCCGACGGGACGGTCCACGAGTGTGCGCACGGCGACGATCTGCTCGCCGCGCGCGTGAGCATCGGCGCGCTCGGCGTCGTCTCCGCCGTCACGCTGCAGGCCGTGCCCGCCTTCACGCTGCACGGCGTCGACGCCCCCGCGCCCCTGGAGGAGACGCTGGACCGCCTCGACGACCTCGCCGCGGCCAACGACCACTTCGAGCTGTTCACGTTCCCGCACAGCCCGCTCGCCATCACGCGCACCAACAACCGAACGGACGGCCCGCCGCAGCCGCGCGGCCGGCTGCGCGCGTGGACGACCGACATCCTCGTCAACAACCATGCGCTGGAGGCGGTGTCGCGGGTCGGCCGCGCACGGCCCGCCTGGATCCCGACCCTGAACCGGATCGCGTCCCGGCTGGCCGGGTCGACGACGCGCATCGACCGTTCCGACCGCGTCTTCGCCTCGCCCCGGCGCGTGCGCTTCACGGAGATGGAGTACGCGATCCCCCGCGCGCACCTGGCCGCGGCGGTGCGCGCGGTCCGGGCGGCGATCGACGCCCACGGCTTCGCGGTCCCGTTCCCGCTCGAGGTCCGCCTCGTCGCGCCCGACGATGCGCTGCTCAGCCCGGCCGGCGGGCGCGACACCGGCTACGTCGCCGTGCACATGTACCACGGCATGGAATGGGAGCCCTACTTCCGCGCGGTCGAGGCGATCATGGACGGCTTCGACGGACGGCCGCACTGGGGCAAGCGCCACTTCCAGACCGCAGCGACGCTGCGGCCGCGCTACCCCGGCTGGGAGCGCTTCGCCGCCGTTCGCGACCGGCTCGACCCCGACCGTGTCTTCACCAACGCCTACGTGGAACGGGTGCTCGGTGCTTGAGGGGCTGGATCTGCCGCGGCGGACGCTGCACGCGGGCGGGCCGACGCCCGTGCGCGAGCTGCGCCCCGGCCTGTGGCTCAAGGACGACGGCGCCTTCGGCGACGGCGGCTGGGGCGGCAACAAGGTGCGCAAGCTCGAGTACCTGCTCGCCGCGGCGCCGCGCAAGGCCGTCCTCACCTTCGGCGGGCGCGCCACCAACTGGGGCCTGGCGACCGCGCTGTACGGCGCCGCGCAGGGGCAGCGCGTGGTGCTCGTCCTCGTCGAGCAGCCGATGAGCCCGCACGCGGTCGAGCAGTTCGAGCGCATCCGCCGGTCGGGCGCGCGCGTCGTGCTCGTCAAGGGCAAGGCCGGGGCGGCCGCGCGGTTGCCCGGCCTCTGGCTCCACTACCGACGGCCGTGGATCCTGCCCGCGGGCGGATCGACGCCGCTCGGCGCGGTCGGCTACGTGCGCGCCGGACTGGAGATCGGCGCTCAGGTCCGGGCCGGCGCGCTGCCCGAGCCCGACCGGCTCGTGTGCGCGGTCGGGACGGGCGGGACGGCGGCCGGCCTGGTCGTCGGGCTGCAGGCGGCCGGGCTGCGGACGCGCGTCCACGGCGTGATCGTCAACGACAGGCTGCGCCTGGACGCCGACCGCATCGCGGTGCTCGCCCAGCGCTGCGCGCGGCTGCTGCGCAAGCACGGCGCCGACCTCGGCCGGCTCGACCTCGGCGAGGAGGCCTTCGACCTCACCCGCGACTATCTCGGCGCCGGCTACGGACACCCGCTGGAGGGCGCGCCCGAGGGCTACGACCCCGTCTACACCGCGAAGGCGATGGCGGCGGCGGAGCGGCTCGACGGCACCACGCTGTTCCTGCAGACGGACGGCCCGCGGTGAAGGCCTTCGTCGACGCCTGCACGGGGCTGGAGGCGCCGTTCGCGGCGGTCGACCTCGACGCGTTCGACGCCAACCGCGCGGACCTGGCGCGGCGCGCCGGCGGAACACCGATCCGGGTGGCGAGCAAGTCGATCCGCTGTCGCGCGCTGATCGATCGCGCGCTGGAGCACGACGGGTACCACGGCGTGCTCGCGTACTCGGTGGACGAGGCGCGCTGGTTGCGAGCGGCGGGGCACGCCGACATCCTCGTCGCGTACCCGAGCGCGACCCCCGGCGAGGTCCCGGCGGGCGTGACCGTGATGGCCGACTGCGTCGCCCACCTGGACCCGCTCGCGCCGGGCACCCGGGTCTGCATCGACGCGGACGCCGGCCTCTGGCTGCTGGGCGGGCGCGTGAAGATCGGCGCCAAGCGCTCGCCGATCCACACCCCGGAGCAGGCCGCCGCGCTGGCGACGGAGATCCGCCGCCGCGGACTCGTCCTGGCCGGCGTCATGGCCTACGAGTCACAGGTCGCGGGCGTCGGCGACCGCCAGGCCGTGGTGCGCGCGATGAAGCGCGTCAGCGTGCGCGAGCTCGCGCGCCGGCGGGCGGCGATCGTCGCCGCGGTCGGGCCGGTGGAGCTCGTCAACGCGGGCGGCACCGGCAGTCTGGAGACGTCGGCGGCGGAGTCCGCGGTGACCGAGGTCGCGGCCGGCTCGGGATTGCTCGCGCCCACCCTGTTCGACACCTACGCGGCGTTCGAGCCGCAGCCGGCCGCCTTCTTCGCGCTGCCCGTCGTCCGCCGTCCCGGCCCCGGGGTGGCGACGCTCTACGGCGGCGGGTACCTCGCCTCCGGCCCGGCCGGCGACGACCGCCTCCCCGTCCCCGTGTGGCCGCCCGGCCTGCGCCTGGACGGGCGCGAGGGGGCGGGCGAGGTGCAGACGCCCGTGCTCGGCGCCGCGGCCGACACGCTCGAGGTCGGGGACCGGGTGTGGCTACGCCATGCGAAGGCCGGCGAGCTGTGCGAGCGTTTCGACGCGCTGCACCTCGTCGCCGGCGGGACGCTCGTCGACGCGGTCCCCACCTACCGGGGCGAGGGCCAGAACTTCGGCTGAGGCGTCGTCGCGGATGACGACGCCGCCGTACGCGAGCCACGACACATCGGCGGACAGCAGCGCCGCCTTCGCGCGCAGCTCGGCCTCCAGGGCGGTCGGCGCGACCGCCGTCACCTGCACCAGGCCGGTGTAGGCGGGACGGCCGGTGGACGGGTCGAGCAGGTGGTGGGCCGGGCGGCCGTCGGCGCCGAGCCACGCGCGCCGGCCGATGCCCGACGTGGCCACGCCGGCGTCGGCGAGCTCGAAGCTGACCACGCGGCTGCCGTCGAAGGGGCTGGTGACGTGGATGACGCGCGGCGCGCCGGTCACGCGCACGTCGCCGCCGCAGTCGACCGCCACGGCCGGGTGGCCGGACAGCGCCTCCGCGGCCCAGTCCGCGAACAGGCCCTTGGCGAGCCCACCGGAGTCGATCGTCAGGCCGGGCGGGCGGCGGACGGTGGCGTCGTCGACGCGGATGCGAGGAAGCTGCGGGCGCCCACGGGCCGGACGGCGCGGCGGGGCCAGCCGCAGGGCGAGCGACAGCGGCAGCGGGTGGCGCGGCGCGGGCGTGACGCTGGGCAGCGTCGGGTCGACGAGCCCGGCCGTCAGCTGCGCAGCGACCGCAGCCTCGCGGGCGAAGACGCGCAGCTCGGGCGAGGCGGGGACGACCTCGCGCGGGTCGGCGTTGAGGCGGCTCAGCTCGCTGCCGGCGTCGAAGCAGCTGAAGCGGTCGTGCAGGCTGAGCAGCCGCGCGCGTTGCCAGTTCACCTCGTCCCGGGTCTCGGCGTCGGAGAGGACGGAGATGGACGCCTCGCCGCCGAAGCAGCCGAAGCGGGTGGTGGTCTCAATCATGCTCGTACCTCTTCCGGGGTCCAGCGCGCGGCGAGCAGCGCGACGGTGGGCAGGACAACCGCGCCGACGGCGGCCAGGAACCAGGGGCGGGTGGCGTCCGTCCCCAGCAGCAGCCCGTGCAGGACGCCGAGGCCCCAGGCGACGGCGATCAGGCGGTGCGCGGAGCGCCAGCGGGCCGCGCCGAGCCGGCCGCGCGCGTAGTAGCTGAGGCTGAGGAACACGAGCGCGTACGCGGCGACGATCCCGATCGCCAGCTGGACCGGGTGGTAGCGGCTCGCGAAGGGCACGAGCACATCGGAGATCCCGAACGCGATGTAGGCGTCGAAGAGCAGGGACACCGTGTGGATCGCGAGCGCGGCGAGCGTCGCCAGGCCGAGCGCCTCGTGCAGGGCGCGCGGGTCCTGGAGGCGGCCGCGGGTCACCCGCATCGCCATCGCCAGCCCGAGGCCGACGGACAGGCTCGCGAACAGCACGGCCGCGATCCCCGCGGCCCGGCTCGTGATCCAGAAGACCTGCATGGCGCTAGGACTGGCGCGTCGTGGACGCGGAGGGCGCGTCCGCGGTCGTCGTGGTCGTGCCGGTGTCGAAGGAGTCGTCCGTGGTCGACTGCACGGAGCTCGTGGTCGACGACGTCGAGGAGGTGTCGGCGGTCGCCCTTCCCATCGAGCCGCTCGCGGCGACGGTGCCGAAGGCGGCGGCGAACGTGGCGGTCGCGGCGACCGCGACCCGGCGGCGGAGGCGCTGGATGCGGAGGGCTCGTTCGGTCATGAGAGCGAAGCTACGCCTGGAGGCTGAGCGCGACCTGAGAGGCGGCTGGGATACCGTCGGGCCATGCAGCTCCACGCCCTGCACCACGTCACGATGATCACCGGCGACGCGCCGGCGAACGTCGCGTTCTACGCGGACCTGCTCGGGCTGCGGATGGTCAAGCAGACCGTCAACTTCGATTCGCCGGAGGCCTACCACCTCTACTTCGGCGACGAGCAGGGCTCGCCCGGCTCCATCCTCACCTGGTTCGAGTTCGCCGGCGCCCCGCGCGGCGTGGCGGGCGCCGGGATGATCCACCGCCTGCAGCTCGGCGTCGGCGGCGACGCGGCGCTCGAGTTCTGGAAGGACCGGCTCGACCGGGCCGGCCATCCGGCCACGGAGGTAGGGGACCCACCCACGCTGCGCTTCGCGGACTACGACGGCCTCGACCTCGAGCTGCAGGGCGACACGCACGGCAACCCGCCGCTCGTCGCCCGGCACCCGGACATCCCGCCGGAGCACGCGATCCAGGGCGTTCAGGGCGCGCGCGCCTACGCGGCCGACCCGGGCTCGGCGCACGAGCTGCTCGTCGACGTGCTGGGCTTCGACCACAAGCGCGAGAACGAGTACGTGCTCGGCGCCGGCGACCGCCACGTCCACTGGGCCTACGACGAGTCCGCCGCGCGCGGCCGCGAGGGCGCCGGCACCGTCCACCACATCGCCTGGCACGCGCTCGACGAGGACCACCGCGCGTGGCAGCACCGCGTCCGCGAGGCCGGTCACCACGTCACCGACGTCATCGACCGCGACTACTTCGAGTCGATCTACTTCCGCACGCGCCAGGGCATCCTGTTCGAGATCGCGACCACGTCGCCGGGATTCGCGGTCGACGAGGACCCGGCCCACCTCGGCGAGGCGCTGCGCCTGCCCAGGCAGCACGAGCATCTGCGCGAGCACCTCGAGCGCTCCCTCACCCCGCTGCGCAACCCCCGCGCCTGATCCGCAGGCGCTTCCCGCACAGCCGCAGGGTGCGGCGCCGCGAGCGGTCGGCCAGCCGCACGGTGTCCCCCTCCCCGTAGGTCGCCAGCGTCTCCACGTCGCGCGGGAGCAGCCGCATCCGCGCCCGCGCGCGGACGAACAGCGGGATCTCGTCCAGCGGGGCGGGCACGACGACCTCGCGGCCGCCGCGCAGGATCACCGCCCGGCGGCGTGGCTTGAGCGTGCCCTTGTGGTAGTCCGCGGAGCGCCACAGGTCGACCCAGCGCCCGTGCGGGAGGTAGACCTTGCGGGCGCGGACGCCGTCGTCGAGCACGGGCGCGACGAGCAGGTCTGGACCGAGCAGGTACTCGTCGTCGCGCTCGATCGCCTGCGGGTCGTCCGGGTGAGCGAGGGCGAGCGCGCGCATGAGCGGCAGCCCGGTCCGGTCGTAGCGGCGCTGGGCGCGGGCGAGGTACGGGTACAGCTGCGTGCGCAGCCGGGCGTAGCGCGTCCACACCGGGAGGACGTCGCCGTCGAAGATCTGGGCCCGCCTCGACGGCCGCAGGGTGAAGCCGTTGGCCTGCATCCGCATCACGCCGGAGGCGAAGCCGACCTCGATCCAGCGCGCCATCAGCTCGGGCGACGTCTGCGGCTCGCTCAGCGCGAAGAAGCCGCCGATGTCAGAGCCCCACAGCGACACCCCGGACAGCCCCATCGACAGCCCGTTGCGGACCGCGGAACGCAGGCCGTCGAAGCCGAAGCTCGTCGTCGGGTCGCCGCCCCAGACGATCTGGGAGTGCTGCGCCGTTCCCGTCCAGCCGCTGCGGTTGAAGCGCGCAAGGGGACGGGGAGCGCGGTCGCGGGCATACGCGTGGGCGGCTGCGTGGTACTCCCGCACGTAGGCGTTGTGCCCGGCCGCGCCGGTGGACCCGTCGGCGCCGTGGGCGTCGTCGGGCGTGTACTCGCCGAAGTCCTCCATCCAGCCGTCGTAGCCGTCCTGCACGGCCTCGTCGAGCGCGTCCCCGTACAGCCGCCGGCCCGCGGCGGAGGTGAAGTCGTACTGGCTGACGAGGAAGCTCGTCGAGCCCGTGTAGCGGTAGACGAGCGGGTTGCCGAGCGCGTCCTTGGTGAGCGCGCCGGCCGCGGCGGCGGGGTCGTAGCGCGCCCGGTGGCTCGTGCACACCATCGGGTTGAAGTAGGTGGTGACGGCGAGGCCGGCGGCGTGGAAGCGCGCGGTGCGCTCGCGCTCCTTCGCCGTCTCCTGGTCGCCGCAGGGCAGGTAGTGCGTGTAGGTCTGCACCACCGAGCCGGCGGCCTTGGCCTTGCGCAGCTGCTCGAGGTTGCCCACCGCGTCCCCGTGTGGCTGCCACCACGGGCCGAAGGAGAACGGCGCCGCCGCGGGCGGCTGGCGGCCGACCCGCGCGGTGAAGCGCCCCAGCGCCGCCGCGGGCGTCGGGCCCGCGAAGACGTCGAAGCCCATCTGGGCGCCGTCGACCTCCGCGGTCCACGGCGCGCCGAGGGTGAAGCGCGAGTGCCCGTCGTTGGTGATCAGGAAGCCGGCGCCGCGCGTCGACAGCAGCCACGGGATCGGGAAGTACGTCGCGTCGGCGCGGTCGCTCTGACCGGGCGGCGGGACGAAGCCCGCTACGAACGGGCTCTCGACGGCCTGGTAGGGACCCTCCGTGACGCGGTTCTCGACATCGCCGCCCGTCCGCACCACCGCGTCCGAGCGCTCGCCGAAGCCGAGGAAGCGCTCCCCCGGCGCGGTCGCGAACGACACGCGGATGCCCTGCGTCCCGGCGGGCGCGTCGATCTCCACGTGGGTGACGCCGGGCGCCGGCGTCGTCCGCGCCAGCGATGGCTCGGCCACCTCGCGCCAGGTGCCCAGCGTCCGGTACTCGACCCGCCCGTCCTCGAAGAGCACGCGGCCCTGGTCGTCGGTGAAGCGCAGGGCCGCCTGCGCCGGGGCCGGCAGCGTGAGCAGGGTGGCGACAAGCAGCACGGCGCGCACGGGCGCGACGCTACCTCGCGGGGTATCCTCGGTGCGCCGGTGAGCGAGCCCGATCTGGAGTTGCACTACGCCCTGCACGAGCTGCCCGTCGGGCGGTTTCCCTTCCGCCGCTGGCGCTTCGAGCTGTGGCACGGCCCGCGCCTGGTCGTGGCCGGCTGGCGAACCACGCCGTCCCACGCCGAGCGCGCCCTGCGCGAGCGCGCCGCCCGCACCGCCTCGCGCGTCCGCGGCCTGCACCTCCTGCGCCCCGAGCAGGCCGAGGCCTCCGCACCGCTCCTGCACGGCGCCGTCGCGCGCGTGACCTGCGGCGCGGTCTCCTGCCGCCTCGTCCCCCGCGCCCTCCTCTCCGAAGCGGCCTAAGGGTTACCGGCGCGGCGGGCCTCGATCCCGATCCTTCGCGTAAGCGACCACAGCAGTGGGAGCCCGGGATGCAGGATCGGCTTCCCCGACGTGATCAGCCCGACGGAGAGGTCGCGGTCCGGGTCGGCCCAGCCGAGGACGTTGGTGAAGCCGAGGTGGCCGAAGGCGCGGTCGGTGTCCGGGCCGAACAGGGAGATGGCGTCGGCACCGAGCATGAAGCCGGCCGAGTGGCGCATGGGCGCGCCGAGCGTGAGGTCGAACTCGCGGTAGGAGCGCTCGACGATCGCGCGGCGGATGGTGCGGCCGTCGAGGATGCGGACGCCGTCGAGCTCCCCGTCGCAGCGGAGCAGCTCGAAGAAGCGGCTGAGCTCGTTCGCGCTGGTGACGACGTTGGCGGCGGGGACGATCCCGGTCAGGAAGCGCGGGTCGTTGGACATCCGCGTGATGTCGTCGGGCGGCAGCCCGAGCGCGCGCTCGAGCACGGTCGACACCGGCGGCAGCGGCGGCGGGCCGGTCGGGTAGGACCAGCCGACCGCGTCGAGATCGGCCGGGGCGACGCCGTAGTTGCCCCAGCGGAAGCCGAGCGGGTCGAGCACCTCGTCCTGCATCACGGCGCGGATGTCCTTGCCGGTGACGCGCTCGACGATCTCGGCGATGATGAAGCCGCCGGAGACCGCGTGGTAGGCGAGCAGCTTGCCGGGCCGGGTGCGCGGCCGGGCGTCGCACATCAGCTTGAGCAGGTACTCCTTGTCGGCGAGGTTGTCGAGGTCGAGCGCCTCGCCGGGCAGGTTGGCGACGCCGGCCCGGTGCGAGAGGACGTGCTCGATGGTGATCGACGACTTGCCGTGGGCGGCGTACTCCGGGATGTACTCGGCGACGCGATCGCCGATATGCAGCTCGCCGCGCTCGTCGAGCAGATGGGCGACCATCGCGGTCATGGCCTTGGAGGCGGAGAAGATGCAGAAAGGCGTGTCGGGATCGGCGAGCCGCGGTTCGTCGCCGAGCCGTGCCCAGCCCAGCGAACGGTCGAGGACGACGCGCCCGCGGTGGCGGACGGCCAGCGCCACGGCCGGGTAGACGCCCGTCCGGAACAGCGCCTCCGTGGCCGCCCACACGCGGTCCACATCGAAGCCGCCGGCCTCCTCGTGGGCGGCGACGGTGGTCACCGAGCCGAGGTCGGAGGGGATCCGTACCCGGCGGAGCGGATCGGGCAGCAGGGGCAGTCGCGGCACTCCGAGCGTCGGCATGAGCGGGCAGGAACCTACTGGTAGGCGGGGTAAGATCCCCTGCGCATGCACGCTTCCCGACTCGCCCTGCTCGGTGCCGCGGCAGCCCTGGCCGTCCCGGCCGCCGCCGCTGCGCAGACCCCGCTGCCGACGCCGACGCCACCGGCGGCCACGCCGACTCCCCCCGCCGCGACCCCGACCCCTGCCCCCGCGGCGGCCGCCGGCAAGCTGCGCATCGGCGCCAAGGCGCCGCTGCGCAGCCGCGGCAAGAAGGTGGCGGTCAAGGGCGACGTCGTCGAGGTCACGGGCAGCCTGCAGCCCGCCGTCGCCGGCCAGCAGGTCCTGATCGAGCTCAAGCACGGTCGCAAGGTCCTCAAGACCCGCCGCGCGAAGACCGGCGCCGACGGCGCGTTCGCCAGGAAGCTCCGCCTGCGCGGCAGCGGCACGCTCGTCCTGCGCGCGATCCACAAGGCGTCCCCGGAGATCAAGCGCACCACGGCCAGGGCCGTCCGCATCCAGACCTTCGCACCCAAGCTCGGCTTCGGCGCGCGCGGCGCGCTGCTGCGGCTGTTCCAGAAGGGCCTGGACCGCATGAAGTACCCGGCGCCGCGCAACGGCGTCTACGACGCGGCGACCGGCCGCGCCGTGATGGCCTACCGCAAGGTCAACTCGCTGTCGCGGTCCGAGACGCCGAGCGCGAAGATCATCCGCGACGTGCTCGCCGGCAAGGGCGCCTACAAGGTCCGCCATCCGAAGGCCGGCCACCACGTCGAGGCCGACATCTCGCGGCAGATCCTCGCGCTGGTCAACGGCGACAAGCTGGTGCGCGTGTACCCGACCTCGTCGGGCTCCCCGGCCACGCCGACCGTCCTGGGCAGCTACCGCTTCTACTCCAAGACGCCCGGCACGAACGGCAAGGGCATGGTCTACTCGAACTACTTCATCCGCGGCTACGCGATCCACGGGTACGCGTCCGTGCCGGCCTACAACGCCAGCCACGGCTGCCTGCGGATCCCGGTCCCCAACGCGATCTCGGTCTACAACTGGATCAACCTGGGCGACCGGATCTTCGTCGAGCCGTAGGTCGTCTTGCTGCCGGCGGCGACCGAGCGGATCCTCGCCGCGCTCGCCGACGACGCGCGGGTGCTCGACGTGGGCGGGTGGGCGGCGCCGTTCAACCGGGCCACGCACGTGCTCGACCTCGCGCCCTACGCGACGCGCGGCGTCATGGGCTCCTACGGGCCTGGCCCCGAGCGCTTCACGGCGGACACGTGGGCGATCCAGGACATCTGCGCGCGCGACCCGTGGCCGTACCCGGACGACTTCTTCGACTTCGCGCTGTGCGTCACCACGCTGGAGGACGTGCGCGACCCGATCGGCGTCTGCCGGGAGCTGAGCCGGGTGGCCAGGGCCGGGTACGTGGAGATGCCCACCGTCTACTCAGAGCTCTGTTACAACCGGCTCGGCAACGGCCCATGGCTGGGCTACTCGCACCACCGCTGGTTCTGCGAGCGCGAGGGCGACGGCCTGCTGTTCTGGCACAAGGACCCGGGCGTGCACTTCGACTGGCGGGTGCGCGTGCTGCCGCGCTGGCAGGAGTCGATGACCCTCGACGACCACCTGTTCGGCGTCTTCTGGGACGGCGAGCTGCACGCCCGCGAGCACGTCTACTCGATCGACGAGCACGACGCGGTGCTGGACCGGCTGGCCGGGATGGTGCGCGAGAAGTTCCAGCCGCCGCGGGCCGAGCTGGCCGCGAAGGGCCTGCGCGAGCGCGCCCGCCGCGCCACCGGCCGGGTGCGCGCGCCGGTGCGCCGCGCCGCGGAGCGGGTACTGAGCCGGTGAGTCTCCGGGGCCGCATCAAGTACGTCGCCACCACCGGTCTGCGGCGCCGCACGCGCGACCTCTTCGTGCGGCCCGATCAGGACCCCTTCGTCCTCCGCGAGGACCTGGCGCGGCGCTTCATCGCCGGTGACGGACTGGAGATCGGCGCGGCCTCGTGGCCCATGCGCGTCCCCAAGGGGTCCACCGTGCGCTACGTCGACTACCTCCCGCGCGACCAGCTGCTCGCGCAGTACCAGGAGAGCTTCGCGGCCAGCGGCGTCAACTTCGACTCGGTCCCGCCGGTGGACATCGTCGACGACGCCGGGACGCTCGCCACCGTCCCGGACGCGTCGGTCGACTTCGTGGTCGCCAACCACGTGCTCGAGCACCTGCAGGATCCGGTCCGCGCGCTGCAGAACCTGTGCCGCGTCGTCCGGCCCGGCGGCGTGGTCTTCATCACGCTGCCCGACCCCCGCTCCTCCTTCGACAACCGCCGCGAGCGCACCACCGTCGCGCACGTCGTGCGCGACCACGAGGAGGGCCCGGACGTCTCGCGGCGGCAGCACTACGAGGAGTGGGCGACCTTCATCGACGGCGCCGGCACCCACGCCGAGCGCATGGACCGCTACGAGCGCGAGGACGCCCGGCACCACTTCCACGTCTGGGAGCTCGAGGACTTCCTCGAGCTCCTGCGCGCTCTCGACCTGCCCGCCTCGCTGGAGGCGGGTCAGGTCAACGGGCCCACCGAGTTCTCGGTGGTCCTCAGGAAGCAGAGACAGCCTGGGGGCCCGCCTCGGCAGGCAGCGGGCTAGGCGACGGGCCCCGGCACCCCGACGCCCGCGCCGATCGGGCAGGCGACGCCGGTCCCGCCGATGCCGCAGTAGCCCGCGGGGTTCTTGGCGAGGTACTGCTGGTGGTAGTCCTCGGCGAAGAAGAACGGGCCGGCGGGCGCGATCTCCGTCGTGATCTCACCGCGGTGCGCCGCGGTCAGCGCGCCCTGGTAGGCGTCGCGGGACGTGGCCGCCACGCGGGCCTGCTCGTCGGTGGTCGTGTAGATCGCCGAGCGGTACTGGGTGCCGACGTCGTTGCCCTGGCGCATGCCCTGGGTCGGGTCGTGCCCCTCCCAGAACACCCTGAGCAGCTGCTCGTAGGTGATCACGGTCGGGTCGAAGACGACGAGGACGGCCTCGGTGTGGCCGGTCCGCGCGGAGCAGACCTCCTCGTAGGTCGGGTTCGGCGTGAAGCCGCCCGCGTAGCCGACGGCGGTGGTGTAGACGCCCTCGGTCTCCCAGAAGATGCGCTCGGCGCCCCAGAAGCAGCCGAGGCCGAAGACGGCGAGCTCGAGGTGATCCGGGAACGGCGGCTTGATCTGGTGGCCACCGACGTAGTGGGCGTCGTGGACGGGCAGCGGGCTCTCGCGCCCGGGCAGAGCCGAGTCCGGCTCGATCAGGGTGGTCTTGTGTCGGGTCAGGAAGCTCATCATGGGTGCACAGCGCTGTCTGCCGAGGGTACCTCCGCGTTACAACGGGCCTGGATGAACGCGCCGGCCTCGGCCACCGCGGCGCGGGCCTCGGGCAGGAAGCCGAACAGCTGGAAGACGTGGACCTGGCCGGGCCAGATCGTGGTGGTGACGTCGACCTCGGCCGCGCGCAGCCAGGCGTGCAGCGCGCGGGCGTCGGCGGCCAGCATCTCCCGCGCGCCCGCGTGCAGGAGCACGGGCGGCATGCGGTCGGGCTCGCCGCTGAGGACGGCCAGGCGGGCGTCCGTCGCGTCGGCCTCGGCCGTGTAGAGGCTGAGCATGCGCCGGGCCGCGGCCGCCGTGAACATCGGGTCGCGCGCCTCGCGGCGGGTGGCCGCCGCGGTGTCGAAGCTGGGGTCGACCAGCGGCGAGAACAGCACGAGCCCCGCCGGCTCGGGGAGCGAGGCCTCCGTCAGCGCGGCGACGAGCGAGATGGCGAGGTGCCCGCCGGCGCTGTCTCCGGCGACCACGATGTGCTCGTAGCCGGCGTCGAGCAGGTAGCGGTAGGCCTCCACGCAGTCCTCGAAGGCGCCGGGGAAGGGGTGCTCGGGCGCGAGGCGGTAGTCGACCACGTAGGCCGGGACGCCGGCGGCCCGCGACAGGCGCGCCACGAGCTCGCGGTGCGTGCGGGGCGAGCAGACGACGTAGCCCGAGCCGTGCAGGTAGAGGATCGCGGCGCGCTCGTCGGGCGGGACGCCCGGCCCGCGCACCCACTCGCCGTTCGGGCCGTCCTCCACCACCGTGCCACGCGCCGGCTTGGCGGACGAGCGCTCGATCAGCCCGCGCAGGCGCACCACGAAGCGGGGCCGCGCGAAGACCATCATCACCGGCCGCGTGAACCAGTACATGACGAACGCGAGGATGCGGCTCGCGCGGCTAGGCCGTTGCACGCGGTCTCCCGGCGGCGAGGCTCGCGAAGACGAGCGCGAGCCACAACACGGCGGCGAGCGAGGCGTGGGCCCACACGACCGCCGCCGGGAGCGCGTTGTAGTACTGGACGAGCCCGAGCACGCCCTGCGCGCCGATCAGCAGCGCCACGAGCGTCAGCGCCCGCAGCAGCACGCGGTCGGCGCCCTGGCGGCGCGCGAACAGGTAGAGCGCGATGGAGAAGAACCCGAGAGCGGCGGCGGGGTGGCCGTGCAGCTTGATCATCGTGTCGAGCGCGATGCCGTGCATGCGGTCCACGGCGTCCCCCGTCCCCGCGCCGCCGGCGTGCGGCCCGGCCGCGGTGGCGAACGAGCCCAGCACGAGCACGAGCCCGCCGTAGACGGTGAGCGCCCGCGTGGCCAGGACGGTCTCCCGCGGGTTGACCACGGGCGGGGCGTCCGGGCCGTGGTGGACCCGCCACACCAGCACGGCCGCCGCGATCAGCAGCATGCAGGTGGTCACGTAATGGAGGATCACGACCTGCCACGACAGGTCGAGCAGGACGGTCGCGCCACCGATCAGCGCCTCCACGCCGATGCCGGCGACGAGGATCAGCGCGGGCAGGACCAGCTCGCGCCGGAACGGCCGCAGCCGGTACGCGCCGACCGCGGCGAGCAGGCACGGCAGCCCCACGATGCCCGTGACCGTGCGATTGCCGAACTCGATCAACTGGTGGGAGTCCAGTGGCGGCAGGAAGCTGTCGTCGGTGCAGCGTGGCCACCGCGGGCAGCCGAGTCCCGAGCCGGTCAGGCGCACCGCGGCGCCCGTGAAGATGATCAGGGTCAGCGTGAACAGCGCCGCGTGAGCGATGCGGCGGTACTGGCGCGCGTTGAGCGTGAACCGCTCGCCCCCGCGCGTGCTCTTGGACTGGACCACCGCCACGTAAGCTCCAGCCTAATTGACCCCGACGCTCGGTTTCACCCTCATGACGCGCGAACGCCCGGGCCGGGTCCGGGACCTCGTGGCGACGGTGCGCCCGCACGTCGACGAGGTGGTGGTCGGCGTCGACGACGGCGCTCCGGAGGGCACGGTGGCGGCGATCGCGGACCTGTGCGACCGCGTCTTCCGCTTCCCCGGGATGCGCCAGGCGAGCGTCGCCAACGCGTTCCAGGTCCTGTCGTGCACGACGGACTGGGTGTTGCGCCTCGACGAGGATGAGGTGCCGTCGCAGGCCCTGTTGGACGGGCTGCCGGAACTGGTCGCCGACCGCCGCGTCTCCCAGTTCGAGCTGCGCCGGCTGTGGCTGTGGCCCGACCGCGATCGGTACATCGCCACGCCGCCGTGGGGCTTCGAGCCCTCCGCGCGGCTGACGCGCAACGTCGCCGGGCTGCTGGACTCCGACGGCCGGCTGCACTCCTACGAGGTCGCGCGCGGCGAGAAGCGCTACGTCCCCGAAGCCGCCTTCTACCACTCCGACCTGCTGCGCAAGGACCACGCGGCGCGGCGCCGCAAGATCGCCGACTACCAGGGTCTGCGGGGCGAGCTGCGCTACGGCGATTTCCCCGTCAACGGGATCTACCTGCCCGAGGAGTGCGAGGGCCTCGAGCTCGCGTCCGTCCCCGCGGTCGATCGCGAGCGCGTCCACCGCCTCGTCGACCCGCCCGACCTCGGCGACCTCGGTCCCGACCCCGAGGTGGAGCGCGTGAGCCGCGCCGACCTCGCGCGACCCAACCTGAACCGGATGACCTCGGAGGGCGCCTACGCGGGATCGGTCGGGCTCGTCGACCCGCCGTCCGCTGTCCCCGCCCGCGGCGGCGTCGCGGTCGCCGTCCGGATCGCCAACGACGGGGACGAATGGTGGCCCGCCGGCGACCGCCGCGAGCGGCCGATCCGCGTCGCCTGGCGCTGGAAGGACGCCGACGGCGCGGTCGCGTACGCGGGCCGGCACCTGCTGACGGAGACGGTGCGTCCGGGTGAGGCATCGCTGCAGGTGATGGACCTCGAGGTGCCGCTGCGGCCGGGTGAGTACGAGTTGCAATTGCGCCTCGTCCACGAGCACGTGCGCTGGTTCGGGGAGCTCGCCGCGCATCCCGTCACCGTCGCGGGCGATCCCGACGCCCCCATCTTCAGGAGCGCGCGATGACGGTCGAGATCATCACCGGCGGCGACGTCACGGCCTGCGAGAGCGACTGGGTGCTGCGCCTGCACCCGGGCGAGGTGCCGTCCGACCAGCTGCTCGCCGCGCTCGGTGAGCTGACCCGTGACCGCCGCGTGTCCTGGTTCGACGTCGAGATCGTCGGCGACGGCCCGCCGCGCTTCGAGCCGCGCCTGTTCCGCAACATCGCGGGGATCCTCGGCGGGATCGGGGAGCACCGGCTCGCGGAGGGGACGATCCGCTCCGCCGGCATCCCCCTGCCTCCGCCCGCGCCGCCGGTCCCCTACGCCTACGCAGGACGGGTCGAGCTGCTCGGCACACCGCCGACCGTGCGCGCCGGCGTCGTGCACCAGCAGGAGGTCCGGATCGTCAACGCGGGCGACGACGTCTGGGCGGCGGGCGACGCGCCGATCCGCCTCGGCTGGCGCTGGCGCCTCGCCGCGGACCAGCCGGTGCTACGCGACGGCCGCGACCTGCTGACGGCGACGCTGCGCGGCGGCGAGGAGCTGCGCCAGGTGCTCACGGTCGTCACACCCGACGCGCCCGGGGACTACCTGCTCGAAGTCGAGCTCGTCCACGAGCACGTCCGCTGGTTCGGGACGCCCGCGACGGAACGGCTGTCAGTGGTGCTGGCCCGCGAGCACCGGCTGCTCGCGTAGGAGCGTCTCCGCCGCGAACTCGGCCGCCCGCCCCGTGAACGCGCCGGCGTGGGCGAGCATCGCGTGCTTGCCGCCCGCGACGACCTCGAAGCGCGCGCCGATGCGCTCGGCGAGCGTGCGGGCGCGGTCGAGGCTGGCGACGCGGTCCCGGTCGCCGTGGACGACGAGGATCTCCGTGTCGGCGCGCAACCCGCGCGGCACGTCGGTCGGGTAGACCCACGGCGCCAGCGCGCACACGCTCACGACCCCGGCGGCAGGAGCGGTGAGGATCGCGGCGCGGCCGCCGAGCGAGTGCCCGACGAGGCACGTCGGCAGGCGGCGGCCGAGACGCTCGTCGATCTGGTCGAGCGCCCAGCGGGCGTCCCGCTCCGGCGTGTGGTGCGTATCCCAGCCGCGGCGCGAGTTCAGCAGCCGGAAGACGGCAAGGCGGCCCTCCCCGGCGCGGGCGATCTTCTTCGCGATCGGGACCATCCGCAGGACGGAGAGCTGCGTCGGGCTGACGGCCATCGTCGCGCGGCGGCTCGCGCCGCCGTGCAGGACCAGCACGACGCCGGCCGGGTCCTCCGGCACCGCGACGTCGATCAGCCTCGGCTCAAGCTGCACTGGGCATCCGTCCCGACGCGCGCCGCTCGGCGAGGTCGCGGTAGAAGCGGTCGAGCTCCTCGACCTTGCGCGTCAGGGCGTACTCCTGCGCCGTGGCCCGGCCCCCGGCGCGCAGCGTCTCTCGCAGGTTCACGTCATTCAGTACGGCCTCGAGCGCGGTTCGGACGCTTCGGGGATCGTCGGCGGGCATCAGGCAGTTGACGCCGTCGCGGCAGAAGTCCCGGTTCCCGTCGGCGTCCGTGCAGACGACCGGGGCGCCCGCGGCCATCGCCTCGAGCACCGGCAGGCAGAAGCCCTCGTGCACGGAGGTCTGCAGGAACACGGTGCACGTGTTGAGCAGCTCGTTGACGCCCGCGTCCGAGGGCTTGAAGTGGTAGGTGACGCCATCGGGCATGCCGCTGGCGACCTCCGGCTCGACGCCGAACAGCCACAGGTCCGGCCGCGGCGCCTCGAGGGCTTCCCAGGCCGCGCGGGTGAGCGGGAAGTTCTTCAGCGGGTTGCCGCGGCCGAGGCCGAGGACCGCGCGCTCGGAGCGGGTCACGCCGTCGAGCTCGTGCCAGCGCGAGAGGTCGACGCCCGGGGAGACGATGCTCGCCGCGGGCGCGTAGTTGAGCAGCTCGCGATAGACCCACTGGGAGGTCGTCAGGTACGTGAACTCGGGCCGGTAGGCGGCGTGGACCGCGCCGTGCGCGTCGCGGTCGGCGTAGTAGCTCGTCTCGATGTCCTGAACGAAGAAGACCGGCACGCCGCGGGTGACCGACGCCTCCCACACGTGCGCCGCCGTCTCCCACCATGTGGCGACCTTGACGGCGTCGACCGGCGTCAGCGCGCGGCGCAGCTCGTAGTAGTTCTCGAACGCGCGGACGGGGGTCTTGAGGTCGTACCAGTCCGGCGGGCCCTCCTCCAGCGTCCAGAGCTCGGGGTGGTGGCCGCGCGCGAGCAGCCCGTCGAGGTGCTCGAAGACGACGCGGTGCCCGCCCCCGACGCCGAGGTCCTGCGTGACGTAGATGATCCGGACACCACCGTCGTCCGCGCGCGTCTCGCGCTTGTCGAACCAGTCGCCCCACTGCTTCCAGAAGCGGACCTGGCTGTCGATCTCGCGCTTGCCCTGCTCCATGCCGCGGGTCTTGGACTCGAGGTGGACGAGCTGCGCGGCGGGCGCGAACACCACCCGGTGCCCGGCCTCCCAGGCGCGCAGGCAGTAGTCGACGTCCTCGTAGGCCATGCCGTAGCCCTCGTCGAGGTCGCCGAGCTCGCGGCGCGCGTCCCGGCGGATGTACATGCAGGCGCCCGTCACGGACAGCACGGGCTGCATGACGTCCGAGGCGGGGAAGTCGGCGGGCTTGAAGCGGTAGCGGTGGTCGAACCACTCGGGCGCGCCGGGGTTGCGCACGGTGCCGGCGAACTGGATCGTCTCGTCGGGATAGAGCAGCTTGGCGCCGGCGATGCCGACGTCCTTGCCGCCGGCGAGGTAGGCGGCGTGCTGGAGGACCTCGAGCCAGCCGCGACGGGCGATCACGTCCGAGTTGAGGAGGATCACGTCCTCGTGGTCGTGCACGCGGGCCATGCCGCGGTTGCAGTTGGCGGCGAAGCCGGCGTTCTCGCCCTCGACGACCTCGTCGACGAAGCGGGAGGCGCGCAGGCGCGCCACTTCGGCGGCCGGCGAGCCGTCGTCGGCGACGATCACGCGAGCGTCGCTGGTCTTCTTGACGCTGCGCGCCGCCTGCAGCGCGAGGTCGGCCGGGCCGTAACTCGGGATCACGACGGCGACGTGCCCGCCGTGGTTGCGGTACCACTGGCGTGCGGCGGCGCTCGGGTCCTGGATGCGCGCGGTCAGGCCGAGGCGCGGGCCGAGCGGGGTCAGGCGCAGCGGGAAGGTGAGGACGCGGTACAGCGTCTCGCGCCAGCCCTGGTAGCGCAGCGTCAGGTACGCGCGCTTGGGCAGGTTGGAGAACAGGCGGCGCAGGAAGCGCGCGTACGGCGTGAGCTTGTTCACCGTGCCGGACGCGCGCTCACGGCGGCCTGCGGGACGCCCACGAAGCGGACGAGCAGGCGCTCGCGGCCGCGCGCGGTGAGCGCGTGCCTGAGCATCGCCGCGCTCGGCGGCGCCTGCGGGTGCGCGGGCCCGGTCGGCAGGAAGAAGACGCCGGTGCGCTCGGTGATCGTGAAACCCGCGGCCTCGACCATGCGGTGCAGGCCGGCGCGGTTGGGCTGCCACCACCACGGCTCGCTGTCGCCCTCCAGGCGCGCGATGGGCGTGCGCGGGCGCAGGTAGGACGGGATCGCCTCGACGCCGTCGCAGATGACCGCCTCGCCCCGGCACACGGAGCGCAGCCGCATGAGGGCGCCGACCGGGTCGCGCAGGTGCATGAGCAGCGCGCCGAGGAAGACGAAGTCGAACTGGCCGATGTCCTCCGGGTCGAGGTCGTAGACGCTCAGCTCGCGGCGCTCGACGCTGGAGCCGAGGGCCTCCTTCGCCACCTCGAAGCCCTGGTTGCCGCTCTTGACGGTCTCCAGGTGCTGCTGCTGGAGTGCCTGCACGTCGGCGTCCCCGCCGGCGGGCCAGTCCCACTCGAGCGGGTCGCGCAGGTCGATGGCGACCACCTCGGCCGCCCCCCGCTTCTCCATCTCGAAGGCCCAGAAGCCGTCCCAGGTCCCGACGTCCAGGCAGCGCTTACCGGCCAGGTTGACCGGGAGCGGGACCTTGCCCACGATGGGCCGCGCGTCGAAGTGCCCCCGCGTGGTGACGCCGCCCGGGAGCTCGAGGACGTGGTACCAGTCGAGGGCCGCGACGCGGTCGCCGAGGGTTTCAGCAGCCGTCGTCATGCGGTAAGGAACGTTAGGTGACTGTTCCCTCCATCCCGCTCACCGACGGCACCGAGATCCCGCAGCTCGGGTTCGGCGTCTTCCAGATCCCGGCCGAGGACACGGCCGAGGCGGTGACCCAGGCGCTCGAGGTCGGCTACCGGCACATCGACACCGCGAAGATCTACGGGAACGAGGCGCAGGTCGGCGCCGGCATCCACGCGTCCGGCCTCGACCGCTCCGAGCTCTACGTGACCACCAAGTGCTTCAACGACGACCAGGGCCACGAGCAGGCCCGGCGCGCCTTCAATGAGAGCTACGACCGTCTCGGGCTCGACTACATCGACCTGTACCTGATCCACTGGCCCGTCCCGTCCAGGGACAAGTACGTCGAGACCTGGAAGACGTTCATCGAGCTCCAGCAGGAGGGCCGCGTCCGGTCCATCGGCGTCTCCAACTTCCAGCCGCCGCACCTGGACCGGATCATCGCCGAGACCGGCGTCACGCCCGTCGTCAACCAGGTCGAGCTGCACCCGTACTTCCAGCAGCACGGCCTGCGCCAGGAGAACGCCGACCGGAGCATCGTCACCGAGGCCTGGTCCCCCATCGCCCAGGGCGCGATCCTCGACGACCCCGTTTTGAACGAGATCGGCGAGGCGCACGGCAAGTCCGCCGGCCAGGTGGCCCTGCGCTGGCACATCCAGATCGGCAACGTGATCTTCCCGAAGTCCTCCAACCCCGAGCGCATCCGCGAGAACTTCGAGATCTTCGACTTCCACCTCTCGGGCGCCGAGATGGAGCGCATCGACGGGCTCGACCGCGGCCTCCGGACGGGCCCGGATCCCGACTCCTTCTGACCGCCGGCGCTTAGCCGGTCGCGGTGCGGATGAAGCGCTCGAACAGCGGGATCGTGAACTCGACCCAGCCACGTTCGGGCGCCCACAGGATCCCCTTGGCGATGAGCTGGTCGCGCACCGTGCCCGCAGCCGCGGACGTGGGGAAGCCCGCCGCGCGCGCCGCAGCCCCCGACGCGGCCCGGCCTCCGAGACCGGCCACCGCGACGAGGTAGTCGCGCTCGCGGGCCGTGGCTCGCTGCCAGCGGGCCAGGAACAGCTCATCAGAGAGCGTGTCGAAGGCGGCGGGCTTGGACGCCTCGACTGCGGACCGGGTGATGGTGTCCCCTTCGGCGAGATCCCAGGCGTGCTTGGCCACGAGCTGGAGCAGGAGGGGATATCCGCCTGCATAGGCGACAAGAGCGTCCAGCGCCTCCGGCTCGATGGCCACGGGGAGGGGCAGCGGCTCGAGCACGGCAGCCCGTGCGTCCACGTCTTCCAGCCGCCCGATCGTCGGGTAGCTGAACAGTCGCTCGGCGTACGACTTCGCGCTCGCAAGGCGGCCTGGCAGCGATGGCAGGCCTGCGGCTACGAGAGCGACGGGGAGTTGTTCCTGCGCCATCCGGTGCATCGCGGCGCAGAGCGCCTCGTGCGCCTCACGATTGAGCTCCTGCAACTCGTCGCAGAAGAACACCACGCCGATGCCCTGCTCCCGAGCGAACTCGCCCAGCCGGCTGAGCAGAACGCCCAGGTCCGCCTCGAGGCTGTGTCCGACGCTCACCAGCAGCGCCGGATCGACATCGATCTCGACCCCCGGAGCACTCACCGCACCGCGGATCGCCTTGACGACCCCCAGGGTGCGGTCGAAGGTTGCCCGCGCGCGGTCGACGACGCTGAGGCCGGCGAGCTGTTGGAGCACCTGGGTGACGAACGATTCGCGTAGGTCGATGGTGGGACGCGCCTCGAGGTAACTCGCCCGCCAACCGGCTCGGCCGGCGCGCACGAACATCTCTCGAAGCAACGCCGTCTTGCCCATGCCCCGCAAGCCGCAGAGCACCATGCTGCGCTCGGGCCTCCCTGCCTCGAGCCGCTGCATCAGCAGGTCGAACTGCTCGAGCTGCTGGTCGCGCCCCACGAGGGCCGGCGGTGCGGTGCCCGCCCCGGGGGCGAAGGGATTGACGGCGCGGTCCACGTGTAGGGATATTACCGATGTGTAGGACGTCTTGACCTATACGGAGCTAACGTCCCTACACATGACCGCCGGGCCGCTCTTCACCGTCGGCTACGAGAAGCTCCTCCCGGACGCGCTCGTCGCCGAGCTCGAGGCGGCCGGCGTGCAGCGGCTGATCGACGTGCGCTTCCGCCCGCAGTCGCGCCGGCCGGGGATGTCCAAGACCCGGCTGGGTCACTTGCTGGCCGAGCACGGCATCGAGTACCAGCACCGTCGCGAGCTCGGCACCCCATCCGACATCCGCTGGTACTACAAACACGGGCAGGTTGGCGAGGGTGCGTCCCGCTTCCGCGCACACATCTCCGGCTCGGAGGCGCTGGAAGAGCTGGCGGACGAGCTGCGGGCCGGCGCGCCACCCACCGCGCTGATGTGTCTCGAGGCCGACCCGGCCGAGTGCCACCGTCGCGTCCTGGCCGAAGCTCTCACCGAGCGCCTCCCCGGCCTCGACGTCATCGACCTCTAGCGCCGGCGCTCAGCTCCCCTCTGCAGGCAGCATCGGCGTAAGCTTCGCGTGGATGAGCGTGGTTCCGGAGGGGCTGCCGACAGGGTCCGTGCTGCTGGCCAACCGCGATCGGTGGGCAGATGCGAGGGCGCTGGACGTCGAATCGCTGCGCTTGCAGCGCCTCGGCCTCTCGAGAACGAGCACGTGCATGGCTGGTTCGGTCGCCGGCAGGGCCGGATGCACGCACTCTTCCGGTGGGATGACCGTCTGAAGTACCTCTGCGGTCAAACCCTGTGGGAGGTCGAACACGCCGCTGTGCGACGCCGCTCCATCGGGCCCGTGCGCTCGTTGACGTTCGGCCTCGGAGGCGGCGATATCGGGGGCTGTCGTTGGGTCGACTGGGAGCTGGCGCGCCGCGGGTTCATCCCGAAGTGGGCCGACGTCACGCGAGACGAAGACGATTCCGAGCACTTCGACTCGAGCCTGTTCGTCGAGGCGGTGCTCTCAACCGACCGGCGCCTCCGCATCGGGCTTCCGCTCGACTGACTGCGCGTAGGCTGGCCGCATGGTCTGGGCCGTCGTGGTCACGTACAACCGCCGGGCGCTGCTCGAGCAGAACCTGGCTGCGCTGCAGGCCGCCGATCCGAAGCCCGATCACGTGCTCGTGGTCGACAACGCGTCGACGGACGGGACGCCCGATCTGGTGCGCGAGCAGTACGGCTGGGCGGAGCTGCTGGAGCTGCCCGACAACCAGGGCGGCGCGGGTGGCTTCCACGAGGGCATGAAGCACGCCTACGAGCAGGGCGCGGAGTGGATCTGGGTGATGGACGACGACACGATCCCGCAGCCCGGCACGCTGGGCGAGCTGCTGGCCGCGCGCGACCGGGTGCCGAAGGACGCGCCCGCGCCGCTGGTGCTGGCCAGCAAGGTCGTCTGGGAGGACGGGCGCATCCATCCGATGAACGCGCCGGGCTTCGAGCGCAACCGGCCCGAGCGGCTGGTGGCGGGCGCCGAGCAGGGCCTGATGCCGCTGCGCTGCGCGACGTTCGTCTCGCTGATGGTCCACCGCGACGCGATCGCGCGCCACGGGCTGCCGCTCAAGCACTACTTCATCTGGTCGGACGACATCGAGTTCACGGCGCGGATCCTGCGCCGCGAGGACGCGGGCTACCTCGTCCCCACGTCGGTCGCGCTGCACAAGACCAAGGAGCCCTACACCGCCGTCTCGACGACGGGCGATCGCTTCTACTTCCACATCCGCAACCACGTCTTCATGCTGCGCGGGTCATCGTGGGACTGGCGCGAGAAGCTGACGCTGGTCTACGTGATGCTCTCGTCCTCCCTGGCCTACATGAGCTTCAACAAGTGGTCGCGCAAGCACGCCGGCGTCATCGGCCGCGGCTTGCGCGACGGCGTCAAGCCCGTCCCGTCACTGCCTTAGCGACGTCCTGCGCGAGCAGGAACCCGAACCACAGCTTCTCCTCGCGGCCCCAGGTGTTCCCCCGCAGCATCCGGGCGCGGTTGCGCAGCGAGCGGCGGACCGCCGGCGCCTCGCGGTCGGCGCGCACGGCACGCGACGCGGGGACGAGGTAGCCGCGGTCGTCGCGCAGGATGCGCGCGGTCCACTCGAGGATCTCGCCGTGGGAGACGAAGTCGGCGCGCGGCGGGCCGTGACGGCGGATCGTGTCGGCGCGGATCAGCAGCGAGCCGGGGCGCGCGGCGCGCAGGGACACGAGCCGCTGACCGACCGCCGCCGTCGAGATCTCCTTCTCGAAGATCTCCGGCCACGGCAGCACGTCGGGGTGCAGCGACCCGTCGGGCAGCGAGATCCGCGAGGACAGCAGGACAGGTGCGGGCAGGCCCTCGGGCTCGGTGTGCATGAGCAGCTCGTCGAGGGCGTCGGGCTCGGGCACCGCGTGCCCGTCGAGCACCCAGATCCAGTCCGCACCGGTCGCCAGCGCGTCCGGCAGCGCCCCCGCCAGCGCCGGCGCGGGATCGCCCTGCGTGCGAATCAGGGGTCGGTCTCCCCAGTCGCGTAACCCTTCGGCGACCGGGACGTTGGGGACTGTGTGCACGATGGCGCAGACCATGTGGTCCCTACCCTAAGACGCTTGCCTTCCGACCCCACGACCAGTTACGACGTCCTCGTCGTCGGTGCCGGCTACGCCGGTTCCACGATGGCCGAGCGCCTCGCCACCGAGGCAGGAATGCGCGTGCTCGTCATCGACCGGCGGCCGCATATCGCCGGGAACGCGTACGACGCGCTGGACGAGCACGGCGTGCTCATCCACCACTACGGGCCGCACATCTTCCACACGAACTCCGACAAGGTCGTGCAGTACCTGTCGCGCTTCACGGAGTGGCTGCCCTACGAGCACCGGGTGCTCGCGGTGGTCGACGACAAGCTGCTGCCGATGCCCATCAACCGGACGACGCTCAACGCGCTCTACGACCTGGGCCTGGAGACGGAGGAGCAGGTCGAGGCGTACCTGACGTCGGTCGCCGAGCCGCGCGAGCGCCAGGAGACCTCCGAGGACTCCGTGGTGGCGCGCTTCGGCTGGGACCTCTACGAGAAGTTCTTCCGCGGCTACACGACCAAGCAGTGGGGCATGGACCCGCGCGAGCTGCACGCCCAGGTCTGCGCCCGCATCCCCGTCCGCTTCAACACGGACGACCGCTACTTCGGCGACTCGTTCCAGAACATGCCGCGCGACGGCTACACGGCGATGTTCAGGAACATGCTCGACCACCCGAACATCGACATCAAGCTGGGGGTCGAGTACGCGGACGTCAAAGACGAGGTCGAGTACGCGCACACCGTCTGGACCGGGCCGATCGACGAGCTCTACGACTACCGCTACGGCAAGCTGCCCTACCGCTCGCTGGAGTTCGAGACGCGCTCCCAGGAGACCCCGAACCTCGAGCTCGTGCAGGACGTCGCCGTCGTCAACTATCCGGCGCCGGACGTCCCGTACACGCGCATCACCGAGTACCGCCACATGACGGGGCAGACCGAGCTGCCGTGGACGACGTTCCACACGGAGTACCCGCGCGCCGAGGGCGATCCCTACTACCCCATCCCCAAGGCCGAGAACCGGGAGCTCTACCACCGCTACGAGGCGCTCTCGGAGCAGGAGGGCGGCGTCACCTTCGTCGGCCGCCTCGCCCGCTACCAGTACCTCAACATGGACCAGGTCGTCGGCCAGGCGCTGTCCACCTTCGAGAAGCTCATGGCGTCCGGCAAGCTGCCGGTCCCCGCCGCGCAGTGACCGCGACCGCAGTCGTCGTCACCTGGAACCGGGTGGCGCTGCTGCGCGAGTGCCTGACGGCGATCCTCGGGCAGACCCGCGCGCCCGACCGCGTGATCGTGGTCGACAACGCGTCCACGGACGACACCCTGGCGATGCTCGCCGCCGAGTTCGCGGACGGCGTCGAGGTGCTCGCGCTGGACGAGAACACCGGCGGCGCCGGCGGCTTCGCGGCCGGGGTGACCCGCGCGCTGAGCGACGGACCGGACTGGGTGTGGATGCTCGACGACGACACCATCCCCGAGCCGGGTGCGCTCGAGGCGCTGCTCGACGCCCCTGCCCGCGTCGACGGCCTCCCCGCCCCGGCGCTGCTGTGCTCGCGCGTGAAGTGGACCGACGGCGCGCCCCACCCCATGAACGAGCCGTGGCCGCGCTGGACCGACGAGGCCACCGCGCTCGGCGCCATCGAGCGCGGGCTGCTGGCGATCCGCGCCGCCACCTACGTCTCGATCCTGGTGAGCGGCGCCGCGCTGCAGGAGTCCGGCCCGCCCCGCGCGCCCTACTTCATCTGGGGCGACGACGTCGAGTTCACCGCCCGCGTCCTGAAGGAGCGCACCGGCTACTACGTGCCCGAGTCCGTCGTCGTCCACAAGACCAAGACGAACTACATGGCCGCCCGCTCGGACTCCCCCCGCTACGCGCTCGACGTCCGCAACAAGCTCTGGATGGTCCGCGCCGGCGACGTCTGGCAGCCCTACGAGCGGCTCTGGTGGATCTCGCTCGGCCTCAAGGGCATCGGCCAGTACCTGCAGTTCAACCGCTACCGCCCGAAGGCCTGGGCCACCATCGCCCGCGGCGTCCGCGACGGGCTAACGCGGGCGCCGGCGCGCTCCGCCTCGTAGCGCCTTCAGAACGGCGCCGCGGTCGGGCTCGCGGGCGGCGGCGACGGCCCACTGGAAGTGGCGGTCGAAGCGCTCGCGCGGGCCCCAGGCCGAGGAGCGGGCGACCCACAGCGCGTTGCGCAGCTCGGCGGCGCGGTCGATCCCGACGAAGCCGGCGGCGAGGCGGACGACCGCGGACGGGACGAGCCAGCCCTGGACGGAGCGCAGCAGACGGCCGGTGTACTCCCAGTCGGCGCGCCAGTCGCTGTCGCCCGCGAGCGGGAGGCCGTGGGCGCGGACGGCGTCGGAGCGCAGGAGCAACCCGTGGAAGGAGGCGGCGCGCAGCGGCAGCGCGCGCACGTCGGCACCGGCGATGACCGCGTCGATGTCGCCGTAGTCGGGCCACTCGCGGCCGAAGTGCAGGGTGCCGTCGGCGCGCTCCACCCGCGCGGCGAGCAACTGCGCGTCCGGGTGCTCCGCCGCCCAGGCGAGCAGCGTGCGCAGGGCGCCCGGCTGCGGGACGGCGCGCTCGAGGATCCACAGCCAGTCGTGCTGCTCGGCGCCGGCGGCGATCGCGTCGCGCAGGGCGACGGACGTCGGCTCGACCCGGACGACGGCGCCGGCGTCCTCGACCGGCCCGCCCTCCGTGGTGATGGCGAGGACGGTCATGCGGTCCGCTTCGGGAGGAAGCGGCGGACGTGCAGGGCGACCAGCGCCTCCTCGGGCAGCCGGCGGAACAGTGCCAGGCCCCCGAAGTAGACGGCGGTGCCGAGGACCGCCCGCACGATCGGGTGGACAGGGACCAGAAGGAGGCAGAGCGCCGCCCCCGCGCACGCCAGCGCGATCGGCAGCGTCACGGCCGGTAGCGAGACGCCGGGCAGCTCGCGCCAGAGGTAGCCCGTCATCGTCGCGGCGAGCACGCCCTCGGCGACCAGCGTCGCCACCGCCGTCCCCTCCGCACCCGCCGCCGGGGCGAGGATGCCGACCGCGATCGCGCCCGTCACCAGCGCGGCCAGGTTCGCCCGCAGCACCTCGGCGTGGCGGCGCAGCGCGAGCAGCGGGAAGGCGGAGGCGACCGCGAAGAACGTGAACAGCACCGCCGGGCCCTGCAGGCGCAGGACCGGCACGGACGGGCCGCCGTTGCTCCCGGCGATGAACTCGAGCGCGAAGGGCGCCATCAGCGTGATGCCGACGACGAACCACAGACCGAGGATGAGCGCCACCTCCCACACGCGACCGACTTGATAGCGCAAGCGGTCCTCGTCCTGGTCGGCGGCGCGGGCCATGACCGGGAAGGCGGCGCTGACGAGCAGGGCCGGGACGCCGATGATGATCTCCAGCAGCCGGAACGACGTGGCGTAGTAGCCCGTCTCCAGCTCGGTCGACGTCTGGGCGAGCACGATCAGCGCGAGCCGGAAGTACAGGCCGGTGATCGCGGCGGCGGCGACGTACGGCAGCGCGCCGCGCAGCAGCGACCACCACAGACGCCGGTCGAAGCTCGGCCACAGCGGGAACTTGTCGCGGACCAGGTACTTGGTCACGACCAGCGCGATCCCGCCCAGGAGGATCCCGGTGGCGAAGAACGGCAGCAGCTTCGCGCCGAGGATCACGAGCAGGATCACGAGGCCGGACTGGCCGACCTGGCCGAGGAAGTCGATCGCGCTCGTCGCGCCGAGGCGCAGCTCGACGTTGAGTGGGGTCCCCGTCATGTGCTGGGTGGCGATGATCATCGTCCCCACGCCGGCCAGCACGGCGCCCGTCACGAGCGTGTGCCCGTAGCCGGACACGATGCAGAAGAGGATCGCGAGCGAGACCGCCAGGCCGGTCATCGTCAGCCGCAGGCCCACCAGCGCGGCCATCGTGCGGTCGCGGTCGGCCCCCTGGCGGGCGACGTACTCCCGCTGCGCGATCGTCAGCAGGCCCGCGTCCACCAGGGTCGCGAAGGCCGCCACCGTGTTCCCGACCAGCGAGTACTGGCCGAAGCCGGCGACGCCGAGATGGCGGACCAGCAGCGGCGCGGAGACGAGCGTGACGAGGATCCCGCCGACGTAGGCGCCCGAGCGCAGGACGCTGCCGCGGATGGCGCGGTTGCCAGCCTCGGCGTGGTCGAGCAGCTCCCCCGTCGGATCGGGCGCCCCCGGGGTGCTCACCCGGCGGCGACTGGCGTCCGGCCGGCGATCAGCTCCGCGTAGACGCCCGCCATGTCCTCGACGTGGTCGTCGAGGGAGGTGACGAGGTCGCCGCGCCGCGCGAGCACCTTGCGGTTCAGCGCCTGGACCTGCGCCGGGTCGCGGATGATCGCGGCCATGATCTCGGCGAGGCCGGCAGCGTCGCACGAGCGGTTGAGCCAGCCCGTCTCGCCGTCGAGCACGTAGTCGGTGACACCGCCGACGGCGTTCCCGATCACCGGCAGCCCGCCCGCGATCATCTCGACGCCGACGAAGCCGTAGGCCTCCTCCCAGATCGAGGACACGATGCCGACGTGCTCGCCCGCGAACAGGTCGTGCATGTGCTCAGGCCCGTAGAAGCCCTCCCAGCTGGCGGCGGGGAAGCCGGGCAGCGCGTCGGCCGCGCGCTGCTCGAGGTAGCCGTAGATGGACAGGTGGAAGTCGTCGGGGCCGAAGCCCATCTCCTTCAGCCGCTCGAGCGCGCCGAGGATCACCATCGTGCCCTTCTCGTGCGACGCGCAGCCGGCGAGCGTGATGAAGCGGACGGGTCCTTCGATCGGGGCCTGCTCGCGCGGGGGGATCGCGTCGATGTGCGCGAGCGTGATGTGCTTCATGCGCATCCGCTCCTCGCTGACGCCGAGGTTGCGGGCGATGTCGTAGACGCGCTGGGAGATCGCGATCACGAGGTCGAGCTCGTTGAGCCGGGCGACGTTGACCCGGCGGCGCTCGTTGTAAGCGGCGGGCGTGGCGTACGGGTTCGCCTCCGGCTCCGGCGCCGCCTGGTCGGGCTCGCGGGTGACGTCGGGAACGCCGCCGCCGCGGTCCCGCCACCACTCCATGACCCGCGCGTTCGTGCGCCGCACGGCGTCGACGGCCGGACGCGGGCGCGGGATGTACTTCAGCCGCGACCACTCCAGGAAGCGCGTCTCCTCGAAGAACATCGAGTCGTCCACGAGTCCCTGCTGGCTGGTCGGCGCGTGCTTGCAGCAGACCACGCACATCTCGCCCGGCTCCACCCGCGAGCAGTTGTTCTCGGTCGCGTCGTAGAGCTTCAGCGTCGGGCACAGGATCCCGTAGTCGTGCATGCTCAGCGCGACCGGGATGCCGCGCTCGCGGGCCTGCGCCCACACCGACGTCGGCATGCCGAGCATCTCGTGCACGTGCACGACCTCGGGGCGGAACTCGTCGAGCGCGCGGCCGAACATCGCGTCCCCGACCGGCTGGTCGAGCTCGGCGGCGGGGTACGCCGTCCCGAAGCCGCCGCCGACCACGACGGGCGGGTTGACGACCTCGTAGCGCTGGATGCCGTTGCGCTGCGTTCGTCGCATCCGGGGCGTCGACATGAACGGGTACGCGCGGCCCGCGTGGAAGTACGCGACGTCGTCCCCACGGGCCACCTGGGCGTCCATGAGATCCTCGACGTACATGATCAGGCCGCCCCAGCGCAGGGGCCGGAAGCCGAATCCGAGATGCAGAATCCGCACGCCGACGAGGCTACCCTCCGGCCTGTGGTCCGGCTCGCCGATCCAACCAAGACGGGAACCGCCGGCGCGCCGGAGAACGTCGCGTCGCGCTTTCAGTCCTGGGCGCACAGTCCCGTCCTGGCGAAGGCGCGCGACGCCATGCTGCCGCCACTGCGGGCCACCTACCGCACGCCGTGGCCGTCCCTGCCGCACCGCAACGAGCTCGCGCACCTCCTCAACGCCCGCAGGCTGCTGGGGACCGGCGCCGAGGTCGGCGTCCGCGACGGCTTCTTCTCCGAGGTTCTGCTCTCGATCTGGCGCGGCCGGCTGCTGCTGTCGATCGACGCCTGGCGCGAGTTCGGGACGGACGAGTACCTGGACCGCTCCAACGTCGCCCAGACCGAGCACGACAACAACCTCAAGGCCACGCGCGACCGGCTCGAGCGCTACGGCACCCGCTCGCAGGTCCACAAGGCGCTGTCGGTGGAGTTCGCCGAGACGCTGATGCCGGCGTCGCTGGACTTCGCCTACCTCGACGCCCGCCACGACTTCGAGGGCGTGACGGAGGACCTGGAAGCGTGGGCGGACAAGGTCCGGCCCGGCGGCATCCTGTGCGGCCACGACTACGTCGACGGCTTCTTCCTCGACGGCGACTTCGGCGTCAAGACGGCCGTGGACACGTTCTTCGGCGCGCGTGGCTGGAAGGTGCGCTCGACCTGGGGCGACCCGCCCTGGGTCAGCTGGTACGTGTTCGTGCCGCCGCGCTGACGCCGATGATCTCCGTGGTCATCCCGGTGCTCGACGGCGGCCGCGACCTCGCGCGCTGCCTGGATGCCCTGGACACGCAGGTCGTCGACGCTGAGGTCGAGGTGGTCGTCGTGGACTCGGGTTCCTCCGACGGCTCGGTGGAGCTCGCCCGGTCCCGCGGCGCCCGCGTCCACGAGATCCCGGCGAGCGAGTTCAACCACGGCGGGACGCGCAACCTGGGCGCGTCGATGGCCCGCGGCGAGATCGTGGTCTTCACGAGCCAGGACGCGTACGCGGCCGACGAGCACTGGCTCGCCCGGCTGACCGCCCCGCTCGCGTTCCCCACCGTCGCCGGCGCCTACGGGCGCCAGATCGCCCACGAGGAGGCGCACCCGCCCGAGGTCTTCTTCATGGACTTCCTCTACGGACCGCGATCGCGCGTGCAGACCGCCGCCGGCCCGTCCGCGCTGAGCATGGAGACGACGCTGTTCTCCAACGTCTGCTCGGCGATCCGGAAGGAGACGCTGGAGCGCCATCCGTTCGTCGGCGACATCATCATGAGCGAGGACCAGGAGTGGGCGCGGCGGATGCTGCTGGAGGGGTTCGAGCTGCGCTACGTCGCCGAGGCGGTCGTCCGCCACTCGCACCCGTACACGCTGCGCCAGGCGTTCCGGCGCTTCTTCGACAGCGGGGTCAGCGCGGAGCGCGCGTACGAGCCCGGCGGCGCCGAGAGCCGGGCGGCCCTGCGCGGCGCGAGCGCGCGCTACGCCCGCGAGGAGCTGCGCTGGCTGGCGGCACCGGGGCGCCGGCGCTGGTTGCCCTACGCAGTCGTCTACGAGGGCACCAAGTGGGTCGGGCTGCAGCTCGGCCGCCGGCACGCCCGGCTGCCACGCCCCCTGGTGCTGCGCTTCACCGCGGCGAAGCACTATTGGAACGAGCCCACCCACCCATGAGCGTCACCGCCTTCGTGCTCACCCGCGACCGCAAGGCGTTGCTGGTCGAGTGCCTGCGCGCGCTGATCCCCCAGGCCGACCGCGTCATCGTCCTCGACAACCAGTCCAGCGACGGGACGCGCGAGACGCTGGCCGACGAGGGGCTGCTCGACCAGGTCGACTACGTGCGCTCGGAGGAGAACACGGGCGGCGCGGGCGGCTACCGACGCGGGGTCGAGCTGGCGCTGGAGACCGGGTCGGACTGGATCTGGCTGATGGACGACGACGCCGAGCCGCGGCCGGACGCGCTGGCGACGCTGCTGGCGGCGCCGGAGGCGAGCGACCCCGGCGTCGTCGCGCTGTGCACGTCCGTCGTCCATCCCGACGGGACCGTCGACGTGCTGCATCGCTGCCGGCACGGCCGCCTGATCACGCCGCTGCCGACGCCCTACGCGGGCCACCCCGAGGTCGACTGCGCGTCGTTCGTCGGGCTGCTGGTCCGGGCCGACGCCGCGCGCGCCGCGGGGCTGCCGCTGGCGGAGTTCTTCATCGGCTACGACGACGCCGAGTGGTCGCTGCGCCTGCGTGCGAGCGGCGGTGTCATCCGCCTGATCCCCGAGGCCGAGATGCTGCACAAGATCCCGGTCGGCGGGACGAGCGCGACCCGGCGCAGCGCGTTCTGGAACCGCGTGCTCGGCGCGTCCTACGAGTCGGCGCCGTGGCAGTCCTACTGGCGCGACCTCTACCGGGTGCGCAACTTCATGTGGATCAAGGCACACCACGACGACACCGGGGCCGTCGAGTTCGCGGCCCTGACCGCGGTCTACTGCGTCAAGGCGCTGCTCTACGACGAGCGGCCGCTGCGGCGGCTGCCGTGGATCGTCCGCTACGCGCGGAAGGGCCGGCGCGGGGACTTCACCGGCGTGACGCCGGCGTCCTGGGGTCAGGCCGCGGCGAAGTAGAAGCCGCCGAGCACGAGCCACAGCGACGCGCAGCCGAGGCAGACCACGGCCGCGCTCAGCCCGGCGACGAGCGGCTCGGACCAGCGCTTGCCCGCGAACCGCGTCGAGCCCGCGAAGCACACGGCCAGCGCGGTCATCGCCGGGAACACGTAGCGGCCCTGGATCGGCAGGTCCCCGCCCTGGGGCACAGGCGAGTAGTAGGCGCCGATCATCACGGCCAGGACGCCGAGGATGATCGTGATCAGGACCAGGACCTCGGGAAGGTGCCAGCGGGTCCAGTCGCGGCGGCGGCGGAACAGCGCGAACACACCGCCGGCGGTGAGGCCGGACAGCGTCACCATGATCACCCAGTAGATGGCGCGCGTCGGCCACGTCAGCGCGTACCAGCCGAACGCGCCCCACCCGCGAATGCCGTAGATGTCGTAGGCGGGCCAGGACTGGGAGAAGTGCTCGGCCATCGTCGGAAGCCGCGGGAAGAAGACCTCCCACGCGTAGACGAACGCTCCGCCCTTCTGGTCGAGCGCCGGGAACCCCTCCCCCGGCCGCTGACCGTTCGGCGTGCCGAACGTCCCGCGGTCCAGCGACGACGCGATGTGCCCCCACACCTGCCAGACCACCGTGTAGGCGACGAACGCGACGACCAGGCCGGGCAGCCAGGTACGCCACTCGCGCCGGTGGCGGAACACGGCGAGCGCGACCGCGAGCGCCGCGGCGGGGTAGAGCGCGAAGCCCGTCGCCTTCATCAGCGGCATCAGGGCGACGGCGAGGCCGAGCGCGAGGCTCAGGGGCAGGGTGAAGCCGCGGCGCAGCAGCCGGATCAGCAGGTAGGTGACCACCGCCGCGGCGGCGTTGACCCCCATGTCGTTGTTGACCGAGCCCGCCATGAAGGCGAACATCGGCTGGAAGGCGACGGCGAGCCCGGTGGCCGCGGCGAGGCGCCGGCGTCCCGGCGCGAGCTCCAGCACGATCAGGACGGCGCACGCCGCGACCAGCCCGCCGAGCAGGGCCGACACCAGGCGCGCGGCGGTCAGCGCGCCGAACACGCTGTCGGTGCGGCCGAGCGCGTAGGCGGGGACGTCGAGGGCATAGAAGGCCGGGCTGTGCGAGCTGCCGGCCGCGGCGAAGCCACCGCCGTCGTCGCGGGGCGGGTCGTCGGTGCGCTCGAGCCGGTCGTAGAGGCGCTCGTCCTGCACGCGCCAGGGCGGCTTGCCGTCCGGCGTCTCGTTGCCGTCGAGGACGCGCGTCGCCCGGATCGCGAGCGCCTGGTCGGACGAGTACGTCGGGCGCTCGCTCGCGAAGCGCTCCAGCGGCTTGCCGCGCTCGGCCAGCGACTGCACGTAGGCGAAGTGCTCCGTCTCGTCGGGCGAGTCGAAGGCCGGGGTGACGTGCGCCCACACGGCGGCGAAGGCGAATCCGATCGCCCCGACGGCGAGCGCGAGCCGGCGCCGGTCGGGGTGCAGCAGGATCCGCAGCGCCGCGTAGGCGAGGCCGGGGACGACGAGCAGCATCAAGAGCCAGTAGGTCCAGGGCCCGACCCAGCCGGGACGGAACAGCGCCGCGCGCTCGAACAGGGTCGGGAGGTGGAAGAGCAGCGACGCCTTGTCCCCCGCGGGCGGGCGGAACCAGAACGCGGTGCGGACGGGCACCGGCGTGCCGTCGACCGTCGGCTGCGGCTCCCCCAGCGAGTCACCGATGCCGCCGCCGAGGAAGAGCTTGCCGCGCCCGGCGTTGCGGATGCAGATGCGGCCGGTCTCGTCCCGCTCGGTCTCCGCGATGTCGAAGCGCACCTTCTCGCGCCCGAAGCCCCGCGGCAGCTCGTCCCGCGAGCGCACCCCGCCGATGTCCGCGGTGAAGTCGATCGCGGCCCGCGGGAAGAGGCTCGAGTCGACCTCGACCTCGATCTGCCCGGTGCCTTTCGGGACGTCCACGCCGCGGTAGCACGCCTTCTGGCTCGGTTGCGAGATCTCGATGCTGAAGCTGCGCGTCCGCATCCCGTTGGTGCCCGTGTAGTAGTCGCGGGGGACCAGCAGGAAGGAGGCGAGCAGGACCGCGGCGAGGACGGCTACGCCGAGGACGGCGCGGCGCACGTCCCTCAAGGCCGACCCTCCAGCGAGAGTCGTCTGCGCACGGCGGGCGGGAGACGGTCGGCGCGGGTCGCGATGGCGGCCGTGAGCTCGCGGCCGAGGTGGTAGGGGAGTTCGTGGGCACGCGTGGCGCGGCGGCGCGCGGTCCCGGCGATCGTGCGGGGGTTCGCGGGCGCGGTCCAGCCGTACACGTCGTGCAGCGCGCGGAACTCGTCGAACCAACGGCGAACCTGGTCGCGGGCGCCGTAGCGGTGCGAGTGGACGACCGCCGCCCGGCTCGCGAAGACCTTCGCCCACCCGGCCTGCAGCAGGTCGATCACGAGCCGCTGATCCTCCGCGTAGGGGACATCCCGGAACGGGACCTGCTCCCAGGCGGCGCGCGCCAGGCAGAGGTTCGCCGAGCTCGCGAAGGCGGCCGGCCCCGGCGCGGGCGGGTCACCGAGGTCGGCAGCGGTGTAGGTCCCGTCGCGCATCGACGCGAACCAGCCTTCCAGTTCGCGCCGGACGACGGCGCTCGCGTCCGGCCGCGGGAGGTAGGGACCGCACACGAGCCCGACGCCGTCGGCGAAGCCGTCGCGGAGCGTGCGCAGCCAGGTCGGGCCGGCGGGCTCGGCGTCCTGGGTGAGGAAGGCGACGTGGTCCCCGTGGGTGAGCTCCATCAGGCGGTTGCGCGCGCGGCCGTGGCCGAAGGCCTCGATCGTGTGGACCGTGGCGCCGTGACGCCGGGCCACGTCCGGCGTCCCGTCCCCGGAGCCGCTGTCGAGGATCACCACCTCCGCCTCGAGGTCCTGCGCCCGCACGGCGGCGAGCGTGCGGTCGAGCGCGGCGGCGCCGTCGAGCGTCGGGATCGCGACGGAGATCAGGGCGTGCGGCGCAGGCCGAGGATGCTGATGAGGAAGGAGCTGAAGAACACCTGCAGCCCCATGATGATCAGCGCGGCGGCCAGGAAGGCCAGGCGCTCCTCGGATAGCGCGCCGAAGCCGCGGTCGATCCACGTGATCACGATGACCGCGGCGATGACCAGGCCGACGAGCAGGATCGAGCCGCCCAGCATCAGGCCGTGCTCGAGCCGGAAGCGTGCGCGCATGCGGTCGAACCAAGGATCCCGCTCGCCCATGAAGTACGTCCCGTAGGCGTGCGCACACAGCCCGAGCCCCACGACCTGCGTCCCGACGATCATCAGCAGCAGCCCGCCGACCAGGGTGTGGTTGTCCCACTGGCGGCCGAGGATGTCGATCTGCGTGATGACGGTCCCGGTGATCAGCGCGCCGAGCACGGTGAGCACGAGGCCGGGGACCATGAACAGGTGGGTCGGGCTGTGGACGAGCAGGAAGCGCAGGTGACGCCAGCCGTCGCGGAAGCTCGAGAGCTTGGACTCGCCGCCGCGCGGGTGGTACTCGATCGGGAACTCGGCGATCCGCAGCTTCTCCTTGGAGGCGCGGATGACCATCTCGCTCGCGAACTCCATCCCGGTCGTGCGCAGGTCGAGGATCGGCAGGATGTCGCGCCGGAAGCCGCGCATGCCGCAGTGGGCGTCGGACACGCCGGTCTTGAAGAAGACGTTGAGGATGCCCGTGAGGACGGGGTTGCCGACGTAGCGGTGCAGCCACGGCATCGCGCCCGGGTGGATGTTGTCCATCCGGTCGCCCATGACGAGCTGGGCGCCCTTGTCGAGCTCCTCGACGAAGCGCGGGATCTCCGCGAAGTCGTAGGTCAGGTCGGCGTCGGCCATGACGATGTACTCGCCGCGGGCGGCGTCGAAGCCGGCCAGGTACGCGCTGCCGTAGCCGGGGCGCGTCTCGAGGATCACGCGCGCGCCGGCGGCCTCGGCCAGGGCGCCGCTGCCGTCGGTCGAGTTGTTGTCGGAGACGACGACCTCGCCGTCGATGTCCGCGCCCGCCATCGCGGTGATGGCGCGCTGCACGCACTCCTCGATGTTCTCGGCCTCGTTGAGGCAGGGAATCACGACCGACACCTTCGGGTGCGGCACGGGGGTGGGAGCGCTGGACTCCGGTGCGTGCTCGACGGTGCTCACGATGCCTCCGTTTAAACGCGCTCGAGAGCGAAAAGTGACGCACTCCCGGCAAGAAGTCAGGCTAGCGATGCCAGGATCCACCGGATGACGGTGCTCGGCGGCTGGGTGCTGGTCCCGCTCGTGCTCGGCTTCCTGAGCGTGGGCATCGGCCTGCTGCTCGAGCGGATCGGACGCGTTCCGGTGCCCGGGCCGTTCCTCCCCGGGCTCGGCCTGGCGGGGCTGATCGTGGTCGCCGGGCTGCTCACGATCGCCGACTGGTCGGCGGAGCTGGCGGCACCGGCGTGTGGTGTGCTCGCGGTGGCCGGGTGGGTCGCGGGGCGGCGGCGGCTGCCGGCGGAGTGGGCAGCGGGGACGGCGGTCCTGGCCTTCCTGCTGGCGGCGTGGCCGTCGGTGGGCTCGGGCCAGGCGTCGGTGGCGGGCTACATCAAACTCGACGACTCGGCGATCTGGCTCGGGCTCATCTCGCACGTGATGGAGCACGGGCGCCACATCGCCGACGTGCCGCCTTCGACCTTCGAGCTCGACCTGCGCTACTGGATCGGGACGGGCTACCCGGTCGGGACGTTCCTGCCGGTCGGCGTCACAGCGTCGCTGACCGATCAGGACTACGCGAACGCCTACCAGCCGGTGCTGTGCGTGACGGTCGCGATCGCCGCGCTGGGCTTCTACGGCTGCGCGCGGGAGCTGGTCGTGCAGCCGTGGATGGCCGCGGTGGCGGCGGTGGTGGGCGCGCAGGCTTCGCTGTTCGCGGGCTACGTCCAGTGGGGCGCGGTGAAGGAGGTGACGCTGGTCGCGCTGCTGCCGCCCCTGGCGGCGCTGGCGGTCCTCGGCGGGTGGCGGGCGGCGCTGCTGGCGGGGGTCGTGGCCGCGGCGGTGCTGGACGGGTTCGGGATCGGCGGGCTGGTGTGGCCGGCGGCAGCGCTCGTCGCCGGGCTGGCGGTCCGGCGCGACTGGCGCGCGGTCGTGGCCGGCGCCGTCTCGCTGGCGCTGCTCGCGATCCCGGCGTGGGCGACCGTGCGGGCCAACGCGCACGAGGTGACGGCGGGCGCGCCGACCCAGGAGGGCGACCTCGGCAAGCTGATCCGGCCGCTCGACATGCTGCAGGGCGCGGGGCTGTGGCCGGCGGGGGACTTCCGGATCCCGCCCGAGCCGCGATGGCCGGGCGTCGTGCTCGCGGTGCTCGGGCTCGCGCTCGCGGTCGCGGCGGTGGTGTGCGCGGTGCGCCGGCGGGCCTGGCTGCTGCCGGCGCTGCTGGTGGTGACGGTCGGCGCGGCGATCCCGGTCGGCATCGCGGGCGCACCGTGGATCGACGCGAAGATCCTCTCGACGACGGCGCCCGTGCTGCTCGCCGCCGCGGTCGCGGGCGCGCTGGTGTGGCGGCCGGCCCGTGCACTGGCGGGCGTGCTGGCGCTCGGGGCGGTCGCGTCCTTCTGGCTCGTCGCCCGCGACGTGTACGTGGCCCCGCGCAACGAGCTCTCCGAGCTGCGGAGGCTCGGCGAGGAGCTGGACGGCCAGGGCCCGACGCTCGTCCTCAACTACGAGGGCTACGGCACGCGCTACTTCCTCGGCCCGGCCCAGGACGAGGGCATCTCCGACCTCCGCTACAACCAGATCCCCGACCGGTCCGGGAAGGTCTTCCCGAACTTCTCCACGGCGGAGATCGACGACGTGCAGCAGGCGGCGCTGTTCTCCTATCCGGTCGTCGTGCGGCGGACGACGCCGGTCGGCAGCCGGCCGCCGAGCGGGTTCGTCCCGGTGCATGCGGGCCGCTTCTTCGAGGCCTGGCGGCTGGACAAGGCGCAGTTGCCGCGCGAGCACATCCGGCTCGGGACGCCGTTGCAACCGGGTGCGCCGCTCGAGTGCCGGCGCGCGCACACCGCCGCGCAGGGTGCGACGGAGGTGGCCGCGGCACCGATCGTCAACCCGGTCGTCGCCGGCAGCTCCGAGCCGCCGCGCAGCCGGTCGCTGGAGGTCGAGGTCACCCAGGCGGGCCTCTGGCAGGTGTGGGTCGGCGGCAGCACGCTCGGCCGGCTGCGCGTGTCCGTGGACGGGCGCGACGTCGGGACGTTGCGCCATCAGCTCGACGCGAGCGTCGGCTGGCTGCGCTTCGCCGCGGTCCGCCTCGAGGCCGGCCGCCACCGGGTCTCGCTCCACTACGACCGCGGGCTGCGGCCCGGCCGCGGCAGCGTCGCCAACCAGCTGCCGCTCGGTCCCGTCGCGCTCTCCTACGCCCAGCAGCCGCCGGTGGTCCGCGTCCCCGCCGCCGACGTCGACCAGCTCTGCGACGGCCGCGACTACGACTGGATCGAGTCGTTCTAGTTCGTAGGCTGCCCGCGGATGGCCGTCCCCCTGTTCGACACCAGGACCCCCCTCGCGCCCCTGCGCGCGCGGGTCGCCGACGCGATCGCGGGCGTTGTCGAGGACGGGCGCTTCATCCTCGGTCCGAACGTCACGGCCTTCGAGCAGGAGTTCGCTGACTACTGCGGCGCCGGGCACGCGGTCGGGGTCGCCAACGGGACGGACGCGATCACCATCGCGCTGCGGGCGCTGGGCGTCGGCGCGGGCGACGACGTCGTCGTCCCGTCCTTCACGTTCTGGGCGAGCGCCGAGGCGATCGTCAACGCGGGCGCGCGGCCCGTCTTCTGCGACATCGACCCGGACACGTTCTGCGTCACGGCGGACACGGTCCGGGCGGCGCTGACGGCGCAGACGAAGGCGGTGCTCGTCGTGCACCTGTTCGGGAACGTCGCGCCGGTGCGCGAGATCGAGGCTCTGGGCGTGCCGGTGATCGAGGACGCGGCCCAGGCGGCCGGGTCTCGGAGTCCGGATGGCCGTCCCGGCGCTCTGGGGACACTCGCGACCTTCTCGTTCTTCCCGTCCAAGAACCTCGGCTGCTTCGGGGACGGCGGCGCGGTCACGACCAACGACGCGGACCTCGCCGAGCGCGTGCGCGTGTTCCGCTTCCACGGGTCCTACGACAAGGTCTCCTACGGGGAGATCGGGTTCAACTCGCGCCTGGACGACCTGCAGGCGGCGGTGCTGCGGGTCCAGCTGCCCTCGCTGGACGAGTGGGCGGCGGGGCGGGTGGCGGCGGGCCGTCACTACGCAGAGGCCGGGTTGGGCGAGCTGTGCGGCCTGCCCGTCCCGGTCGCGGGCTGCGAGCCGGCCTGGCATCTCTATGTGGTGCGGCACCCCGCCGCCGACGCGCTGGCGAACGGCCTGCGCGACGCCGGCATCGGCGTCAAGGCCTACTACCGGACCCCCATCCACCGGCAGGAGCCGATGCTCCGCCTCTTCGGCCCCGGCCCGGATCTCCCGGCCACCGACGCGGTCGCCGCCGACCACCTCGCGATCCCGATGAGCCCCGTCCTGACCGCCGATCAGGCCGCCGAAGTCGTCGGTGCCGTGCGGGACGCAGCGCCCACCGCTCGCGTCTAGACGTTCACCTGCCGACAGGATCGGGAAGGCCCACGTCGAATGACCGCCGTGAAGCACCGGAATCCGGCTGTAACCTCGGAGCGTGCCAGGCGTCCCTACTTAAAGCGCAACCCTCCGGGACTCGCCTCGTTAGAGCCAGCAGACATGACCCCCTCCGCATCCAACACCCTTCGCCTCGCGCACCCGCTGCGCGCCGTTCCGGCGCCGCAAAAGCCGCGCGTCGCCGAGGAGCACGTGCTGGGTGTGCCACTCGCGCTGACCGACTACGCGAAGACGCTCGACTGGATGGACGCGGCGATCGCGCACCGGTCGAAGTCCTACCTCTGCGTCGCCGCAGTCCACACCGTGATGCTGTGCCAGGAGGACCCCGAACTGCGTGACGCGGTCGTCAACGCCGACTTCACGGTGCCGGACGGGCAGCCGCTGGTGTGGGCGATGAACGCGCTCGGCCACGACCTCCCCTCCCGCGTCTACGGGCCCGACCTGATGGACAAGGCCTGCGAGCGCGCCGCCACCACCGGCGTGCGCATGTACCTCTACGGCGGCCGCAACCAGGGCGCGCTCGTCCAGCTCGCCCTGAACCTGCGCCAGCGCTATCCGGGCCTGCAGATCGTCGGCGGCTACTCGCCGCCCTATCGCGAGCTCGCGGAGGAAGAGGAGAACGCCGTCGCGGCCGAGATCAACCGGTCCCGCGCCGACATCGTCTGGGTCGGCATCGGCGCGCCCAAGCAGGAGAAGTGGATGGCGCGGATGCGCTCGCGGTTGGATGCCCCGGTCCTGGTCGGCGTCGGCGCGGCGTTCGACTTCCACGCCGGCCTCGTCTCCCAGGCGCCCGCCTGGATGCAGCGCCTCGGCCTCGAGTGGCTGTACCGCCTGGGGACCGAGCCCCGGCGGCTCTGGAAGCGCTACGCGCGCTACAACCCGCGCTTCGTGCGCGGCTTCGCGCGGCAGTACCTGCGCCACCGCACGCGCGTGTCCGCCTAGCCTTCCTTGGCCATGGACTACGACGTCTCGGTCATCGGTCTCGGCCGGGTCGGGCTGCCCCTCGCGCTGTCCTTCGCGGCGAAGGGGTTGCGGGTGCTGGGCGTCGACAAGGACGTCGCGCGACTCGAGACGCTGCGATCGGGCCGCATGCCCTTCGAGGAGCCGGGTGCCGACGAGCGCCTGCAGGCCTTCGGGTCGCGCATGGCGTTCTCCGAGCGCGCCGCTGACGCCGCGGCCGCGTCCTCGATCGTCCTGACCGTCGGGACGCCGACCTTCTCGCACATCGAGATCGACGTCGGCGAGATCCGGTCGGTGCTGGATGACCTGCTTCCGCTTTTGGCGCCGGGGCATCTCGTCGTGCTGCGCTCGACCGTCGCCCCGGGGACGACGGAGTTCGTCGCCGGCTACCTGGAGAAGCACCGTGGCTTCTCGGTGGGCGACGACGTGTTCGTCGCCCATGTGCCCGAGCGCATCGCGGCCGCCAAGTTCTTCGCGGAGATCGAGACGCTGCCGTGCATCGTGGGCGGGGTCGGCGAGGGGTCGAGTGCCCGTGCCGCCGAGCTGTTCTCGGTCTTCGACGCGCGCATCGTCGAGACGACGCCCGTTCAGGCCGAGCTGGCGAAGATCTGGGCGAACATCCTGCGCTACGCGACGTTCGCTCTTCCCAATTTGCTGATGATGGACTGCGAGCGCTACGACGCCAACGTCTTCGACGTCATCGACCTGATCAACCGCGACTACCCGCGGGGCGGCATCGCGTTTCCGGGGTTCACCGCCGGGACGTGCCTGCGAAAGGACTTCGCCTTCTCCGAGGAGCGGTCGCAGGCGCCGGGCATGCTTTTGGCGGTCTCGCGGGTCAACGAGTCGGTGCCGT
Source organism: uncultured Solirubrobacteraceae bacterium (assembly GCA_963740765.1). GTDB lineage: Bacteria > Actinomycetota > Thermoleophilia > Solirubrobacterales > Solirubrobacteraceae > DATLGB01. The sequence goes on from CAVUFN010000016.1 coordinate 576,695, forward strand.
CGTTCCTGGTCGACGGCGTGCGCCGGCGGGTCGCGGGCGGGTCCCTGCGCGAGAAGAAGGTCGCCGTGTTGGGCCTGGCCTTCAAGCGCGACGTCGACGACGAGCGGGATTCGTTGAGTCACAAGCTGATCCGGTTGCTCGAGCGCGAGCTGGCGGACGTCGCGGTCCACGACCCGATGGTCCCGACGCCGACGCAGGACTTCGACTCCGCCGTCCGCGACGCCGACGTCGTCGTGGTCGCCACCAACCACTCGGCCTACTCGACCCCGGCCGCGTTGGCTTCGGTGTTGTCGCTGGCTTCGAGCGACGCGGTCATCGTCGATCCGTGGAACGCGTTCGGCTCGGCGCAGGTCTTCGCCTACTCGGCCGAGCTCCGGGCGCTCGCCGGCGCCCTCGACTAGCTCCCGGGCGGTCTCCGCCGCGCCTTTCGGCGGATGGTGCGTGGCAGATACCGGTCGTCGCCCGTGAACGCGATCGTCAGCCGGCCGCGCCTGACTTTGCGCTGGTGCTTGAGCAACGGGAAGCGTTTCGAGAACCTCCCGCCGGCGCCGACCTTCGCCGTCCGCGTCCGCGCGCGCTTGCGGGCCCGGAAGGTGACCTTCACCTTGCCGGTCGCATCGCCTGGGAGCCGCCCGACGACGCGAATCCGAGTCCGGGTGAGCCTCGTTTTGACGAGCCGCAGCGACGGCCTGACCCGGGCGATCGGCTCCGTCGTCGGGGTCGGCGGTCGGCGTGGGCGTGGGCGTGGGCGTGGGCGAAGGCGTCGACCCAGGCGGACCGGCGGTCGGAGTGGGCGTCGGCGCGATGTAGTCCACGCTCGTCGTCGCGCTGGGCGAGGTGTTGCCCGCGGCGTCGACCGCGCGCACCGTCACCGTCCAGCTTCCCCCGCGCGGGAGCGAGAAGGAAGCCGCCGTCGGCGGGCTGTCGCTCGACGTCACCTGAACGCAGTCGCCACCATCCGCCGGACACGCCTCCCCGGCGAGGTTCCTGATCGGAGCCGGCCCGGGGTCACCACTCGTGTCGACCGGCACCGAGTAGCTCCCGAACCCGTTGCCCACCGGGGCACCCAGCACCGGTGGCGGCGGAGCGCTCGTGTCGTAACCGAGCACGATCATCGCCGGGACGTCCGTCGTGTTCCCGGCTTCATCGCTGAGCTTGACCGACACCGTGTAACCGCCTTCATCCGGCAGCGAGAACGTCGACGACGTGAGCGACGCAGCCGGACTGAAGCACCCCCCGCCGTCCTTGCACACCGCCACATCCGCCGAGACAATCGGACTCGCCTGGCCGCCGGGGTTCGTCCAGTGCACGGTCCGCATCGCCGTCGGCGCCCACACCTTCCCGTCGCTGGCCCCGACCTGGCTCGGAGCGATCGGTGGCGTGTTGTCGACTTGGACCTCGATCTCCGGCGTCTCAGCCACGTTGTCGGCGGAATCCTTGGCAAGGCCCGCAAACCTGTGCGTGCCGTCGGCGAGCAGGCTCGTGTCCACATCCGTCCAAGACGACGAGCCCGACGTCCCCCCACTCGCCGTGCACGGCGCCGCCAGCCGATCGTCACACGTCTTCGTCGTCGTCTTCACGGTCGTCCCGCCATCGCGGGTCAGCACCAGCTCCGAGATCCCCGTCGCATCACTCGCGGTCAGCCCCGCCGACTGGGAGCCCCGCAACCAACCACCATCGAAGAGCGTGCCCGTCAGCGAACCGAGCGTCGGGCTCTGAGGATCGGACACCGTGACCGTCGCCCCGTACAGCGTCGCCTGCGCTGAGTGAATCGACGCTCCGTTCAGGCAGAACAGGCTCGCGCTGCCAGAGGCGCACCGCACCCCCACCTCGAGCTTGGTCGTGTTCAGCCCAGTGAAGGTCTGCGTCTGCCCGCCCGATGCGCCGAGGGTGCAGAACGTCTGGTCGAGTGGAACGGTGCAGGACTCGAGCGTGGATCCGCTGGCCACTCGAGTCTCCGCTCTCCAACGATCGTCGTCGTAAGTGCGCAGGTAGCGCGAGTAGACTCAAGCCCGGTGATGGTCGTTGTCGCCGGCGCAGTGAAGGTCCAGAAGCCGGACACGTCACCGTTTGAATCTGCCGCTGAAGTGAGAAGAATGTGTCGGCGACCCACAGACCGCCAAACTCACCCGTACCGGCGCAGTTGTCACCCGATTGCAGCTGGCCCGGGCGCGCCCGTCTGCACAAACGACCAGGCCAGAGTTGGCGTTGCCGGTCGCGCTCTTGCACGTCTCCACCTGGTAGGTGCCGGCTCACGCCACCGCGCCCACTGCCAACGCCGCCACGAAGGCAATCAGAGCAGTCAGACGCGCGGACGAAGAGGGTCATCGGAACCGGTTGCCGTGACGGTAGAGGAGCTTCGACCCGTCCGCACTCGCCGTTCGAGGCGCACGAAATCGCACCGTCAGTGAACCGGGTCGCCATCTTCGTTCGCAATCGAACGCGCTCGCGATGCGCGAGACGCTCGTCTGCGCCCGCGCCGACGGTTGCTGAGATCTGAAGCGGTCGCGCGATCACCAGCAAGCGCATCCTCGCGGCCGATTCGTCACTCGCAGCCCCACCCAGCCGCTCTCTGAAGGTGGCTCGGACCACTCTTGGGGTCGGGAAGCGTGCCGTCGACGTGTCGATGGATGTGTCAGCAGGCCGGAGGCGACGGCGCGTGGCGGAGCCGGTGGCTGGCATCTCGGGCGCCGGCGCCGGCTCGAGCTCGAGCGTTTGCTGCTCGCGCCTCGGCGCGAGCAACCACCGGAGCCAAGCCCGGCAGCCAGCGCTGCCGCTTTGCCGTCTAGCACTCTGCCGACCGTCGATGAGGCGCGCGGAATCCCGGATCCAGCCTTCGACTTGATCCCAGGTGGCGTCCGGACGCAAGCCGCGAAGCGCCGCGACAAGCGTCGACGCGACCGCGGTCGCCGCACTTGAACCGCCGCCCTCGGTGCCGACGCGGCTGCCCCGAGTAGCGGCGTCGGCCGACTCGACCGGACAGGCGGGCGCGAGCACGGCGACTTGCGGGCCAAATGAGCTGTACGAGCACAGGCCACCTGCCGGGTCGCCGCCGGCGACGGCGAACGACGCCCGGCTGCGGAGGCGGGGGTCTGCACCGCCGCCGTCGTCATTGCCAGCCGCCGCGACAACCGAGACACCGTTCTTGTGAGCCTTGAGAATGCGATCCTCGAGCACCGTCTGCTGTTCGACGGCTCAGCTGCAATCGCCGCAACCGAGTGACAGGTTGATCGCGGCGATCGTGGCTTCCCGGTGTCGCTCTGATAATGGAGGCAGGCATCGATGCCCTTCTCGTAGGACTCGCGGGCGGAAGGTCTCCTCGCCCGCGGTCGTTCCGCGTACCGACACCACGCGCGCAGCGGTCCATGTCCCGATCGTGCCCCAGTCGTTCTGGGGGGCGGCCATGGCCATGGCCATCCGGGTGCCGTGGAGGTGGGCGTCGGTCTCCCCCTGGGGCTCGCCGGAGCCGCCGTCGACGGCGAGGCGGGCGATGATCGGGCCTTCGGGTGAGTCGGCCGGGGTGTCGGGGGTGATGCGGACGCCGGAGTCGACGAGGCAGACGGCGGGACGGACGGCGGGGACGTCGGCCGGGTCGAGGTAGTTGAGCCAGTCGAGGTTGTAGGCGACGAGGTGCGAGGGCGGCGCGGCGGTTTCGGCCGCGCGCGCGGCGGGAGCGACGCAGAACGCCGCCACGACGGCGGCGGCGGCGGCGGCGGCGAAGGTGATCGAGGTGCGCTTCATCAGAGAAGGCAGCGGCCCGGGGACGCAGGGTCCCCGGGCCGTGCTGAGCTAGCCGACCTTCACGACGAGCTTGTTCGAGACGGTCCCGCGGAGCGGGATGCCCGCCTGGTTGCGCAGCCGAGCGCGGAACGTGAAGGTCCCCTTCGACGTGCGCTTGAAGCGATAGTCGAAGCGGAGCTTGCCGCGCCTGGCGCGCCGGACTGCGGCGACCTTCCACTTCGTGCCGTCCAGGTACTGGATCTCGATCAGCGCACCGCGCGCGGGCAGGCCGGAGCCGTAGAGCTTGCCGCGGAGGTGCATCACGCCGTAGGAGCGCACGTGCCGCTTCTGCGCGCGGAACGTGAGCTTGCCGCGTACCCGGAGGGCGACGTCGATGATGTCGCGGTATTCGGCGGCACCGCTCGTCGCCCGGTACGCGAAGCGGATGTTGCGCGAGACGCCGACCGGCGCCACCCAGTGGAACACGCCCTGGGCGTCGGTCGTGACCGTCCCGACCGACCGGCGCGGCTGTCCGCGGCGAGCGATCGTGGACGCGACCTCGACCGTTGCGCCTCGGATCGGCCGACCGTCAGCGTCCAGCAGTTGCCCACTGAGCGTCGCCTTCTGGCCGTACCGGATGCGCCGGGTCTTCTTCGACGCCGCCGTGAAGCGAGCGCTGGTGACCAGGCCGCCGGAGCCGTTGGCGCCGGCCGGGTTGTTGACACTGGTGTGGTTGGTCTCGTTGCTCGTGCGTCGAGGTGTTGGACGTGGTCGCGGGCGTCGACACGCTGGACCCCGTCGTCGGCGGCTGGGTGTTGGAGCCGGGACCGCCGGGCTGACCCGCACCGCCGACGGGCGGCGACGTGGTCGTCGTGCTCCCACCGCCGCGAACCGCGGTCACGCGGCAGACGATCGGCTTGCCGACGTCACCCGCCCGGACCGTGAACGTGTTGGCGGTCGCGCCGTCGACCACAACGCCGCCGACGAGCCACTGGAAGTCGATCCGCTCCGGCTCGGGAGTGAACGTGCCGGGGTTGCAGATGAGCTCGTCGCCGGCCTTGATCGTGCCGCTGACCGGCACCGACGGGTCGGCCGTGCTCGTGGGCGCGTTCTTCACCGTGATGTTGCGCGACACGGACTTCGCGTTCTCGGCGGCGTCCTGGAGCGTCACGGTGATGGTCTGCGGCCCGTCCGGGAACCGCAGCGTGTCGATGTCAAGCGAGTCGTCGATCGACAGCGGGCACGGCACGACATGGGTGAACTTGGGCGCGATGCAGCGACCGTTGCCCGAGTCGATGATCTTCGAGGCCAGCGGCGTGTCGGGCTCCGCGCTCGACGTCACGGTGATCTTGTGCACCCCCGAGCCGACGTCCGTGGACACGAAGTCCAGCGAGCGCAGGCCCGAGACGGGCCCCGACTCGAGCAGCGTGCCGCTGGGCGGGCTCGTGAACGAGGGCTTGTCGAACTCCTCCAGCGTCATCCGCGAAGCGAAGATGGTGGCATTGGCCGCCGACGCGCTCTTGGTGCACGTCCCGTCGCAGAACAGCTGCAGCGCGAGGGCGCTCCCGCCCTGGCCGCCGAACGTCGCGCTGAGACGATTCGAGGCCACGAGCGGGCTCGAGGCGTCGCCGTAGCTGCACGTCCCCATTGACCGGAAGCAGTGCTCGATCCAGCCGTTGGGTCCGTAGACGCCGACGACCCACGGGTCGCTGTTGGTGACGCGTAGCGAGCGGTAGATCTCGTAGCCCCGCAGGACCGTGTCCGGGGGCGCGTTGAAGTCGAGGCTCGCGTAGCGGCCAGAGCCCATCGACCCCCCGTTGCCCGGGTACATCTGCAGACGACCGCTGTCGCTGTCGCACGTCCCACTGCCGAAGAAGTTGGTCTCCGACGGAGCCGAGTCGTGCATGGTCCAGCCGCTCGGATCTCTCGGGCCCAGCGCCTTGCCCGTCGCTGGATCCTTGCATCCGTAGACGTCGTACGTCCCCGCCTGAACCGCCGGCGCGAGGCCCAGGCCCAGGCCAGCGGCGACGATCGCGCCGGTCATGAGCCGACGCGCTGCGCGCAGGCTTCCGAGGTCCCTCATGATGCTTCTTCCCTCCGTGGATTCGTGGTGATCTGCGCGTCCTGCGCAGGGCTGCGGATGCTGCGTGCAGATGTGCATGGGCCGTAGACGGCACGCCGCCGGGGTGGCGGACCCCTCACGGCCCTTCAAAGCTGAACTCCTCTGGCGGCGGCTCGGGCTTCGCGGTGGCGACGCTCGCCGCGGGAGCCGTCGCTGCCGGCTGCGGTTCGAAGCCGATCGGCTCGGATGCCGCAGTTGGGGTCGGAGGGGCCTTGGCCTGAGCGCGCGGTCGGGCCTCGGAGGGCTTCGAGCGTGGCGCCGCCATTCGCGACGGCGGCGCAGTCGCCAGGGCCGGAGGCGCAGCCGTGACGACGGCCACCGGGCGAGCCGTGGCGGTCGGCGCCGGGGGCGCCGCGACGCGCGCCCGGTCGCGATGCAGCGGGCTGACGGCATTCGGCACGGCCACGGCGCCGCCCGCGACGGCAGTCGCTGCGACCGCGACCGCGGCGGCCGTCCGGCCCTGAGGGGGCATCGCGGTCAGCGTCTCGGTCCCGCGGTGGATCCACACGTTCACTCGCGCCAGCAGATCCGTCAGCCCGTGCGTGAGGTGCTCGGTCCCGGCGCCCAGCACGAGCATCTCCGGCCCGAAGACCGCCAGCGCTCCGCGGCGGACGCCACCCAGCGCGTCCCCGCACACCGGGCAGTCCTCGACGTGAACGGTGAGGATCTCGAAGATCGCCGGCAGCGACTTCTCGTCGTACGCAGCGCACAGGTCGAGTTCGCCCGCGAGGACGGTCCACACCTGGGTGCCGACCTTGGTGGCGATCTTCCTGCGGTCCTTCTTGACCCTCGGCACCGACAGCCCGAGCGCGCTTGCCGTTGCCTCGGAAGGCTGGAGGTACAGGTAGCTCCAGACGAAGACCCGCGTCTCCCTTTCGCTGAGCGTGCCCTGGATCAGCGTCAGCACACGGTGCACCAGTGCCTCATAGGTGGCGGTGGACGCGGTGTCGGCTCCGCTCGCGACGCGGTGCTGGTCGTCGATGTCGACGACCTCGAGCGAGCCCTTCTCGGACCGGCCGAGGCCGCGCGCCCGCGATCGGGCGTCGTCGATGAGGACGTGATGGACCGCTTCGGCGATGAAGGCCGCGGGTGCGGCGGCGCGGCTTGGTGACCCGTTGGCGGCACGCTCGACCTCGCGCGCCCACCACTCGGAGTACATGTCTTCGAAGCGGGCGCGGTCGTGGCCGCGATGGCGGGCGGCGAAGCGCACCCAGACGGACTCGCGGAGCGTCTCGAAGTGCTTCTCGGCGGATAGGACGGTTTCAGGCATCTCTATCCAGTAGGTCTGAGAGGCACAAAATGATCGCGGCGGGCAACGGAACGCCTCCCTCGGCGTGCAGGAGGAAGCGCTCGAGAAGCAGCAGTCGAGTCGCGTCGTCCCACTCGCGCACCAGCTCGGTGAGGTCGTCGATCGCGTCCGTCGCGTGCGTCGGTTGGCCGCGGAGCGCAGCGCGCAGCCGGCTCCGCGCAGGCCCAGGCACCCAGTCGGGGCATCGCATTCGTGTTGTTGACGGCACGGGCACCTGCGCGCGTACCCCCATCCGATTCCATCGACGGTCCCTTTTCAGGTTGCTTACCGAAATGAGTGATCGCCCTGCGTGTCATAAGTCCCGACGGAACGCCCTTGTCAATTGGACAGTCGGCCAGTGGAAGATCGCTCTTTGCGGGAATCCGCGTGGTCCGTCCTAACCTCCTGCGTCCTCATGAACCGCGTCCTCGTCACCGGTGGTGCCGGCACGATCGGCCAGGCCGTGGTCCGCCGGCTGCTCCGGGATCCCGCCTTCGAGGTGAAGGTGTCGGACCAGCGCACCGCTCCCAGCTGGATGCGCGAGGGCTGCGAGGTCCATACGGGCGATCTGCGCACGCTCGCCGACGCGCGCGACGCCATGAGCCGCTGCACGCACGTGATCCACCTCGCCGCGATCGTCGGCGGGATCGCGAACTTCCACAAGCTCCCGCACACCCTCACCGAGGTCAACAACGCGCTCTACAACGCGGTCTTCCGTGCCGCGCTCGACGCGGACGTCCATCGCTTCACCTACGTCAGTTCGAGCATGGTCTTCGAGAACGCCACGGAGTACCCGACGCGCGAGGACCACCTCCCCGACTGCCCCACCCCGACGAGCGCGTACGGGTTCTCCAAGCTCACGGGCGAGATCTACTGCCGCGCTGCGCACGACGAGCACGGCCTGCCGTTCACGATCTGCCGGCCGTTCAACGCCTACGGGCCGGGCGAGATGCCCGATGACGAGCCCGGCATCGCCCACGCCGTCCCCGACCTGATCCGCAAGTCGCTGCGCGGGCTCAAGCCGCTGCCGATCTTCGGCACCGGCGAGCACACGCGGACGCTCACGCACGTCGACGACATCGCCGACGGCATCGTCGTCGCCACCGCGCACGACGCCGGCCTCAACGAGGACTTCAACATCTCCGCCGCCGACGAGCGCACGGTCGCCGACATCGCGCGCGTGTGCTGGGCAGCCGTCGGCAACGATCCCGAGGAGCTCGAGTTCGAGCACCTCCCGTCCTTCGAGGTCGACGTCGTGCGCCGCTGGCCGAGCGTCGAGAAGGCGAAGGAGATCCTGGGCTGGGAGTCCAGGATCGGCGTCGAGGAGGGCATCGCGCAGACCGCCGCCTGGCTGCGGTCACAAGAGGGCGTCACCGCTTGAAGCGCGCGCTGATCACCGGCATCACCGGCCAGGACGGCTCCTACCTCGCCGACCTGCTGCTCGAGAAGGGCTACGAGGTGCACGGCATGGTCCGGCGTTCCTCGACGGAGAAGTTCGACCGCATCGAGCACATCCGCGACCGCATCACGCTGCACCAGGCCGATCTGCTCGACCACCGGTCGCTCGTCGACTGCCTGCGCGCGTCCAAGCCCGAGGAGATCTACAACCTCGCGGCAATGAGCTTCGTCGCGGTGTCCTGGATCCAGCCGACGCTGACCGCGGAGTTCACCGGCGTCGGCGTCACCCGCATGCTGGAGGCGATGCGCGAGGTGTGCCCCGAAGCGAAGTTCTACCAAGCGTCCAGCTCGGAGATGTTCGGCAAGGTCCTCGAGACGCCGCAGACCGAGACCACCCCGTTCTACCCCCGGTCGCCCTACGGCGTGGCGAAGGTGTACGGGCACTTCATCACGGTCAACTACCGGGAATCTTACGATCTGTTCGGATGCTCCGGAATTCTGTTCAATCATGAGAGTCCCCGCCGCGGGCTGGAATTCGTGACGCGCAAGATCACCTGGCACGCGGCGGCGATCAAGCTCGGCAAGCGCGATCACGTCGCGCTCGGCAACCTCGACGCCAAACGCGACTGGGGCTACGCGAAGGACTACGTCGAGGCGATGTGGCTGATGCTCCAGCAGGATGCGCCGGAGGACTTCGTGATCGCGACGGGCGAGACGAACACGGTGCAGCGGTGCGTCGAGGTCGCCTTCGACCAGGCCGGGATCTCAGATTGGCAGGACTACGTCCGCATCGACGATCAGTTCAAGCGGCCGGCCGAGGTCGACCTGCTGGTCGGCGACCACACGAAGGCCACCGACCAGCTCGGGTGGAGGCCGAAGACGACCTTCGACGAGCTCATCCGGCTGATGGTCGACGCCGACCTGAAGCTGCTGAGCTCGTAGCCCCCCGGGGGAAGAGGTAGGTCTCGACGGGCGTCGCCGAGGTGAGTCCTGGGTTGTCCCCGTAGAGGGAGGAAAACCGAGGGCTCCAAACCCGGGCTCAGGCCTTCCGGCGCGGGATTTGGTTGGCGCGGTGGTGGCTGGGCATGATGTGCAGGGTGCCAGCCGCCCCTGCGCGTTTGCTGAGAGCCTGCTTGGCGCTCGCCGTCATCGCCCCGGCGGAGGCGGTGGCGCTCGAGCCCGCCTTCGATCCGTCGATCCGCGACTACACGGTCACCTGCGACCAGCCGGTGCGCGTACGCGCTCGCACCGTCCGGCTCGAGCCCGGCGAGGCGATGCGCTTCCGCGTCGGCGGCCGCCGCTACCACGCCCGCTGCGTCCCGGCCGACTTCCCGCAATGGACGACGGAACGGACCGGTGAGCCCGCCGCGAAGCTGATCGCGCTCGCGCCGTCACTCGGCCGGGAGCGGACCGCGTACAGCGTGATCGTCGACGGCCACGGCGTCCCGATCTGGTGGATGCGCGCGCCACGGGAGTCCCCGTTCGACTTTGAGGTCCTGCCCGGCGGCACCGTCGCCTGGTTCCCGTGGACGTTCGGGCGGACCTACAGCCAGGGCGCGTACGTCCGCCAGCGGCTGGACGGGACCCCGCTCGGGACGATCGGCGCCGGCGTCAACCACCACGACCTCCAACCGCTTCCGAACGGCAACCTGCTCGTCACGGCGTACCCGGCGCGCGAGCACGTCGACCTGACTGCGATCGGCGGGCCGGCGGACGCGACCGTTCTCGACGCCGAGGTCCGCGAGCTCACCCCGCGTGGACGGGTCGCGTGGTCCTGGAACGCGAAGGACCACCTCACCCTCGACGGGCTGACCTTCCCGCTCGACGCCATCCGGGTCCCGTACCGGGACGGCACCGCCTACGACCTCGACCACGTCAACTCGGTCGCGCCCGCGCCGAACGGCGACGTGATCGTCTCCCTGCGCCACCGCGGTGCCGTCTACCGGATCCGCCGGGACGGCCGCGTCCGCTGGAAGCTCGGCGGCTTCGGCGGCCAGCACGACGCCCGGCTGCTCGCCGACGGGACGGTGACGCTCTACGACAACGGGACCGGGCTGGGCCGGCCGCCGCGCGCGCTGCGCTACCGGATCGAGAGGACGAAGGCCAGGCTGCTGGAGGAGATCACCGACCCGGACGTGGGCGCCTCCCCGTACTGCGGCAGCGCGCGCCGCCTGGCCAACGGGCACTGGCTGATCGCCTGGGCGCCCGCCCCGCTCGTCACCGAGACCGACGCCCGTGGCCGCCGTGTGCTCGCGCTGCATTTCGCGACCGCCTCGACCTACCGCGCCGTGCCGGTCACGTCCGTCACCCGCACACAATTGCGCCGGGCGATGGACGCGCAGGTACGGTGACGCCGCGATGAGCCCGTCCGAGACCGCCTGGCGAGCCCGCCGCGTCCTGCTCACGGGCCACACCGGCTTCAAGGGCGCGTGGCTGGCGCTGTGGCTGGCCGAGCTCGGCGCGGAGGTGCACGGGCTCAGCGGACCGCCGCCGAGCGAGCCGCTGCTCTACGAACAGGCCGGCATCCGGGACCTGCTCGCGAGCGAGCACACCGTCGACGTCCGTGATGCCGACGCCGTCGCCGCGGCGGTCACCGCCGCCCGGCCCGAGGTCGTCATCCACATGGCGGCCCAGGCGATCGTCCGCCGCTCGCTGACCGACCCCGTCGGCACGTGGGCGGTCAACGTCGTCGGCACCGCCAACGTCCTGCAGGCGCTGACCGGCGACGAGGGCGCCGTCGTCGTCGTCACCAGCGACAAGTGCTACCGCGACATCGAGACGGGCCGGCCGATGACCGAGGACGACCCGCTCGGCGGCAAGGACCCCTACTCGGCTTCGAAGGCCGCCCAGGAGCTCGTCGCCGCCGCGCACCGCCAGACCTTCGGCGGCCCGATCGCCACGGCGCGGGCGGGCAACGTCATCGGCGGCGGGGACTGGGCCGCCGACCGCCTGATCCCGGACGTCATGCGCGCGGCCGCCGCCGGCGAGACCGTCGTCCTGCGCAACCCGGACGCGGTCCGGCCGTGGCAGCACGTCCTCAACCCGCTGTCGGGCTACCTCGTCCTCGCCGAGCGCCTGCTGGCGGGCGCGGACGTCGCCGAGGCGTGGAACTTCGGCCCGGCCGACGACGACGCCCTGCCGGTGCGCACCGTCGTCGAGCGGCTGGGGGTCCCCCACCGCGTCGAGCCCGATCCCAACGCGGGCAAGGAGTCCGTTCTACTGCGGCTGGACAGCACGAAAGCGCGCGAGCGGCTCGGGTGGGCGCCGGGCTGGGATCTGACCGCCGGGCTTGAGGCGACGCAACAGTGGTACGCGGGCGACGGCGACCCGCGTGACCGGACGCTGGCGCAGATCGCCGCGTTCTCGCGCGGATGACGCAGCTGCTGATCGTCCCGAGCACCAGCGCGGCAAGCGGGGTCGTCACCTACGTGGCCGCTCAGGCGGACGCCCTGCGCGAGCTGGACCCGATCGTGCTCTGCGAGCCCGGCAGCGACCTCGCGGCGCTGCTGCCCGCAGGGTGCCGGACAGCACCGGTCGGACCGGGGACCGGCGGCATGGCACGCGCGATCGCCGGCCACCGCGGCAGCGTCGTCCACACGCACGGTCCGCGCGCCCTGCTGGCGGCCCGGCGGGCGCGCGTGCCGCGACGGCAGATTCACCACTGCTTCCACGAGCACCCCTGGCGATCTGGGCGGCGCGGGCCGGGCGAGCTCGCGCTGTCGTTGGGGACGTCGCGGCTGGCCAACGCGCCCGCGCTCGCCCGCCGGCTCTCCCCGCCCGGCCTGGCCGCCACCGTCGTCCTCCCGCCGATCCTGCCGCGCACCGTCCCCCGAACACGAGACGACGCGCGGGCCGCGCTCGGGCTGGCCGGCGACGCCGTCGCCGTCGGCGTCATCGGGCGTCTCGACCCGGTCAAGGCCCCGGTCCTCGCCGTGGAGGCGGTCGCCGCGCTCCCCCCGCTTTTCTGCGAGCGAGCGGTGCTCGTGTTCATCGGGGACGGGCCGGAGCGCGGTCGGATCGAGGCCACGGCTCACGGGCTCGGCGTCCGCGCGCTCCTGGCCGGGCGCGTCCCGGACGCCGCCGCGCTGCTGCCCGCGTTCGACGCGCTGGCGGTCCCAGGCCGGCACGAGACCTTCGGGCTGGTGACGGTGGAGGCCCTGGCGCTCGGCGTGCGCGTGGCCGCCGTGACCTCGCCGGGTGGCCGCTGGATCTACGGCGAGGCGTCGGGCGCGCTCGCCGAGCCGACCGCCGCGGGACTAGCGGCGACGCTGGAACGGACCCTCACTGCGCCGGACGCGGTCCCGACCCCGGCGGCGATCCGGGACCGCTTCGGCGTGCAGGCCGCCGAGCAACACCGCGCGTACTTCGCGCGCGTGCTCGGTCAGCCGTTGGCGAACGCGCCGGTCTGAGACTCGACGAGCTGCTCGATGATCTTGCGCCCGGCCAGGGTCGCGAACGTGTCGGGCGCCGCGTTGCGCATGTAGTCCCACGTGTCGCGGACCACGGTCTCGACGTCGTGCCTGGGTTGCCAGCCGAGCTCGCTGATCGCACGTCCCGACTCCGGGAACTTGTCGTTGGCCTCGACGAAGTGCTCGCCGTAGACGAGCTTGGGGTCGACGAGCTGGATCTCGCTGGAGGACCCGGTGACGGACAGCACGAGCTCCGCGAGCCCGCCGACGGTGATCACGTTGTCGTGGTTGCCGAGGTTGTAGGCCGTGCCCGGGCGCCCGGCGCGTCCGACGCGGATGACGCCGTCGGCCAGGTCGGAGACGTGGGAGAAGGCGCGTCGCGCGTGGCCGGACCCGAACACCGTCAGCGGCAGCCCGAGTCGTGCCTGGGCGAGGAAGCGCGGAAGCACGAAGCCGCCCTCGCCCGACTGCCGCGGCCCGGCGATGTTGAACGGGCGGATGATGACCACGTCGAGCCCCGACTTGGCGTGCAGGTTGATCAGCGCCGTCTCGGCGGCGAGCTTGCCGACCGCGTACTCGAGCCGGAAGCTCGTCTCCGAGGGGACGATCTTCGGGTCGTCCTCGCGGCAGAGCCCGTCCCGGCCACCACCGTAGACCTCGCTGGTGGAGACGTCGACCAGGCGCGCGCCCGTCGCCAGCGCGTAGTCGGCCAGCCGGTAGCTGTCGTCCACGATCGACGACACGATCCGGCCGCCGTGCTTGAGGACGCCTGCGGGCCCGACGACCGAGGCGAGGTGCATGACCACGTCGAAGGGTTCCGGGCTCGCGTCCAGGTAGTCCGCAACCGTCGTGATGTCCCAGGACAGGCGCGGATCGTCGCCGAGGTCCGACGTGAGCACCGCGAGCGGTACCGGGTTGCTCGAGAGGTTGTCGACGACGTGGATGTGGCCGACGCCCTCGGCGAGGAGCTGCTCGATCACATGCCCACCGAGGAACCCGAAACCACCGGTCATGAGGATCCGGGTCTGCGGGGTGATGTAGTCGCTCATCGAAGGTCAGGCACGGTAGTTGACGAGCCGATCGATGAGCTCGGGGATGGACGGATCCGGCTGGTCATGGACCGCGTTGCGCGCGGCCGCGCCGACGGCGTGCAGCTCCTCCGCGCTCATGCTGCCCGCCGCCACGAGCGCCGCCCGCAGCTCGGCCACGTTGCCCGCCTCGAACACCCACCCGGCGTCGCCGATCAGCTGGCGCTGGGCCGTGGGTTGATCGGACGCGATCGGCGCCACCCCGGCCGCCATCGCCTCGAGCAGGCAGATGGAGACCCCGCAGCTGAAGGTGCCCGCGTAGAGGTGCGCGTCGCTGGCCGCCTGCAACTGCGCGACCTCTTCGCGCGCCAGCCGCCCGAGCAGCTTGACCTTGCCGCCGAGGTCGCGCAGCTCGACTTCGCGCGCCAGCCACTCCTCCAGCGTGCCGTCGCCCGCGATGGCCAACGTGAACGGCAGGCGGCGCACGCCGTCATCGTCGAGTGCGTCGATCACGGAGTCCAGGCCCTTCTCGCCGTCGAGCCGGCCGACGCTGTTGAACACGTGGCCGTCGGCAGGGAGGCCGAGGGCGGCGCGGGCGTGCGCGCGCTCCCGGGCGGAGGCGGGCGTGAAATCGGCGGGGACGGTCTGGCGGTAGCGCTCCACCCGCTCACGCCAGCGCCCGAAGTACGGCTCCAGCTCGGTCCCGGTGAACCACAGGCGGTCGGCGAAGCGGCCGCCGATCCGCCAGCGCAGCGCGCGGTACGGGGTGTCGAGGGCGAAGCCGAGCGCGAACACGTTCCCCTTCACACCGCCGAGCCGCGCGCGCAGCATCGGCGCCCACCCCGGCTCGTGGACGTTGGTGAGCGTCCCGTGGTCCATGATCGCGAGCCGGGTCGGTGTCGCCGCGGTGGCGAGCACGGACGGCACGGCGAGGTGCAGCCCGTCCTGGGTGATGAGGGCAGCGGGCGCGAGCCGTCGCACGAGTCGCCGGAGCTGGCCGCCGACCCGGAGCGAGTGCAGCACCGACGTCGGGAACAGCAGCGGGTTGATCGCGTTCGTGTACCCGAGGCGATGGAAGTTCCCGGCCGGGACCTTGAGCCGCTCCCACCCCGGCCGCACCTCGACGACGGCGACGTGCACGTCGTAACGGGGGCTCAGCTCCGCGACATAGTTCTCGACGATCGACGAGATGCCGCCGCCGTCCGGATACACGTGGACGGCGATGAGGAGCCGCGGCTTGGTCACGACCGGGGCCTCACCGCGATGGCAGCGGACACGCACAGCGCCGCATAGGCGGCGAAGGTGGCGTACACCGCGCCGTCGGTGCCGTACGCCGGGATCAGCACTGCGTTGAGGACGAGCGCCAGCACCGCAACCGGCAGCGTCAGCAGCGACAGCCGCAGGGTGGATTCCGAGAGCAGCGCCCGGGTCGCGATCAGCGGGTGCAGGCCGCCGAGCCAGCCCGCCGCGCCGACGAGCCCCACGACCAGGACATCGCCCCGGAAGCCAGACCCGAAGATCACCGGCACGATCGTAGTTGTGGCCAGCATCAGCACGCCGACCACCACGACGCACACGGCCGTGTAGCCGGCCGCCCACTCCCGCGCCCGCGCGCCCGCGGTCTCGGGTGCCCGTTGCGCGATGGATACCCACGACATGGCGATGGGCGCCGCGATGAACGTGAGGACGACGCTCCCGATCCGGTAGTTCGCCCCGTAGATGCCGATCTGCGCATCGGACACGTTCGCGCTGAGGAACACTCGGTCGGAGACCGACAGCGTCCACAGCGTGAGGGGAGCTCAGGATCAGGGGGAACCCGTACGCCGCGACCCGCCGCGACGCAAGATCGGACGCGTCGTCGCCGCCGCCGCGGCCGACCTGCGCGCGGACCAGGATCGAGTACGCGGCGAACGGCAGGCCGCCTAGGGCCAGGCCGAGCAGCGCGCCCGGGACCCCGAACGCGGCCGCGCCACCGCCGCTCAGCCCGGCGGTGAGCACGAGCCGGCCGACCGACAGCGCCAGGAACAGGCCGTTGCGGCCCTGCGCGCGCAGGATCCCCGACGCCAGCACCGCGAGGCCCTCCAGCAGCGCGAAACAGCCGGTGATCGCGACGATCTCGAGGAGCGACAGCGCCTCCGGAGCCAGGAGCAGTTGCGGCACCAGGACGATGCCCGTCGCGATCACGCTCGCACCGACCTGCAGGCGGAAGGCGGCGTGGACGAGTTGCGGCCACGTCATGCGGTCGTCCTGACTGAAGCGCACGACGGACGCCGCGATCCCGGCGTCGAAGAGGGCCGTCGTCACGACGATCAGCGCCAGTGCCACCTCGAACTGCCCGAAGTCGGACGGCCCCAGGGAACGGCTGACGAGGGGCAGGCTGACGAGCCCGGCCACACGCCCAACGCCGAAACCCAGGTAGTACATCCACGGCTGCTCCGACGCGAGCCCGCGAGCGGTGAGGAGGACGCGGCGCACGGCTCAGCCCGCGGGCTCGCCGGGCCGGGAAGCGACCGTCGCGAGACCGCCGGCCGAGATCCCGAGGATGACCTGCACCGACGGGTCCCCGATCGTGTTGCCGAACATCCCGTGGACGACGAACGCGACGAAGGCGACGAACGCGAGTGCGGCGGCGGCCGTGTCCGGCCCGTCCTCGCGGATCGCGCTCGCGCTGCGCCGGACGGCCTGGACGCAGAGCACGACGAGCGCGAGGAAGCCCAGCAGCCCGACCTCCGCCCACGCCTGGATGAAGACGTTCTCCGCGGTGGCCTGGCCGAAGCGCTCCGCGTGCTCGGAGACGCCCTGGTTGCCCCAGCCGATCGGGAAGCGGTCCCAGCCCCAGCCGATGCCTTCCTTCCAGGACTCCAACCGGGCCTCCGGGCCGGTCGTGAAAGCGAAGGTCCCCGGCCGCGCGGACTCGAAGACGCGGTCGCGAATGCTCGGCACCGCGAGCACGACCCCGGCCAGGACGAGCGGCACCCCGATGCAGAGGACCTTGCGCGCGCGGCGGCCGATCCGCGCGCGAGCGATTAGCAGCAGCGCGCCGCACGCGACCAGCGCGGCCAGCCAGGACTCGCGGGAGTGGGTGGCGAGCAGGCCGCCGACGGAGGCGAGCGCGACGACGGCGGCGGCGATGAGGCGCGGCTCGCGAGGCCCCGGACGGCGCGCGACGAGGACCAGGAACGCAAGGCCCAGCGAGACGGCAAGCCAGAAGCCGAGGACGTTCGCGGCGCCCGAGGCCGCCCACCACTTGTCGCTGTGCCCGTCGGCGAAGAAGTTCCCGAAGGGCCCGCCGGCGCGCGTGAGGCCGTAGCTGACGGTGCGGTCGCCGACCTGCGTGAGCTTGTCCTGGGTCAGCCAGGCGAAGAGCGCCTCCGTTCCCGCCACCGCCCCGACGGCGCAGACCGCGGCGGCGAGCGCCCCGACGTACCGCCGCCGCCGCTGCGCCACGTACAGCGCGAGCACCGCGGTCAGCGCCAGCCGCAGTGCGCCTGCCAGCGCGTCCAGGAAGCCGTCCGCACCGAAGGTCGCGCGGAACCAGACCAGCGAGGCGAGCACGACGGCGGCGTAGGCGGCGAGGAGCGTGAGCGGCGCGGTCGCGCCGAACGGCAGTCGCAGCCTGCCCTCGCGGCGGCGCAGCCAGAGGTCGGGGAGGCAGCAGACCACGAAGGCGGCCCAGGCCAGGTCGATCGGCCGGACGTGGAAGCGCGATGACCCCGCGACAACGTCGAAGACGGGGCCCTGGAACAGGGTGACGGCGACGAGGAGGAACGCGCAGGCGCCGGCCGCGCGGTCGATCCCGGCCCGCAGCTTCGGCAGCGCCGCGTGGCGGTGCCGGAGCGTCCCGGTCACTTTCCCTGCAACCGCGTGGAGAGGTAGAAGTTGTACGCGATCAGCCACCGGCCATCGAGCCGGCGCAGCGTGAAGGACTCGCGAACGGGGCCGCTCGGGGTCGCGTAGTCGACGACCACATGGGCTGTGTCGCCGTCCCGAGTGGTGCTGACGATCCTCGGTCGCACGAGCCAGTGCGCCAGCTCGGCGGCGAGGAACTCGGCGAAGTGGGGCAGGTTCTCCGCGGCGCCGGCCCGGTAGGCCGGCGTCAGCAGGTCGAACGCCCGCCGCATGTCGCGGACCTGGACCGCCTGCCAGAACACGAGCACGGTCTTGCCGGGCGAGCCGTCTCGCGCCGCCGCGACGGCCTGTTGGGTGAGGAACAGGTCGTCCTCGACAGTCGGCACCGCGGTGGGGGCCGCCACGGTCGCCTCGGGAGGTGGCTGGGGAGCGGACACGGAGCACCCCGCGAGGACGATCGCCGACGAAGCGGCCGCGAGCCAGCAGCGAAGCGCATGGCCGCAGCGTAACGGGCCGTCCTGACCCCGGAGAGGGGCTCTGGACGGACCGAAAGCCCCCGCGCAGCGCCGAGTCGTAGGTATCGTGCTCGAGGGTGACCGAACGGAAGCCAACAGCCCCCGCGGACCGCAGGACGTTTGTCACCCGGGCGTCCTTCGTGCTCGCGGGCGGGCTCGCCGCAGGCCGGGGGGACACCGCGAGCGGCGCCACGCGCCGTCCGCAACCGGCGATCCTTCGCGGCCTCGGGCCACCCGCGCCGCGACAAGGGCGCGTCGGTGACTTCTACCTCGATGTCCGTCGCGGGCGGCTCTACGGACCGAAGCGACGGACCAAGAAGCGCCGTCGCGCGTGGGGCAAGCCGGTGGACCTGTCGGTACTGCGAGGACCAGCCGGGGCTCCCGGCGCGGCCGGGCCCGCCGGTGCGCAGGGAGCGCGGGGCTACAGTTTGCTGTCCGGTGCCGGTCCGCCGCCTGCCGGGCTTGGGCAGGACGGCGAGTTCTACATCGACGTCGCCACGACGCAGATGTACGGGCCCAAGGCGGAGGGGGTCTGGGGTTCGCCGACGAACCTGACCTGGCCCAGCAGCCTGAGCGACCCGGCGCTGCAGCGGTGGCAGGCCGCAGCTCCCGAGGCGATGATGGTCGGCGCCATCGTCCGCGACGCAGCCGGTGCGGTGACCCACGCAACCGTCACGTGGCCCGACGGGACGGCCGGCTTATTCACCGGGGTTCCGTCCACGGAGGTCCCCGGGGCGCTGACGCTACACGGTCAGCTACGAGTCCACCCCCGTGCGGGTCTATCGTCAGCTCCCGGTGGCGCGAGACCCAGACACCGGCGCGGTCGTCGACCGCCCCTCCATCACGATCGACTGACCGTGGGCCTGCTCGACCCTCCCCCTTACAGCCGCCCCGAGATCGATCGGCGGCTCAAGGTCACGGCCAGCCCGGCGCTGCTCGCTGCCGATCCGAGGCAACCGGCGAGGTGCGCTTCGAGCTGGACGGGGACGGAGGCATCTTCTCCACGGCCGCGTCGAGCTGGATCGAGACCGGCCCGCAGGCCCGCCTGCGAGTGTCCCGCGCGAGCCCGACAACAACGGCCCACGCACCTCCTGATCACCCCTTATCGCTTCGGGGCGGCGATCGAGTATCCCGGCGTGGTCGAGTGCTGGGTCGGCGAGTGGTCGATCCACAACAACGTCTCCATGCCGGGGCCGCCGCGGCCGGCAGGCTCTGGGTCGGCAACAACGACGACACCGGAGGGCTCTACCTGTCGGCCGTGAAGGCTGGGAACAAGAAACGCGCGGAGATCATCAGTCAGCTCTTCGACGCGACCAGCAGCGGCTTCATGCGGCTTGTCGTCCGCGAAGAAACGGACTACTTCACCTTCGAGGTCGGCGCGGAGAACGTCGAAGTCGAGCGGGCGAGGATCGACAAGGACGGCATCAAGACGGACTCGCTGGGCGGCCTGACCGGGTCCGAGGTCACCATCGACGCCAGCTGCGCTGGGCGGAGGACCACGACCGTCGGGGCCAACGACGGCAACGAGGCGGACCCGCTGCCGCCGGCCCCGGCCGCGTACTCGAGGTCCGCGGCCCGAGGCGAGGTCCTGCTGATCCCTGCCTACCGGGGGGCCCCGTGAACCCCAAGGTCATCCTCGCCCTGATCTCCGACCTCTACCAGCAGGTAACGGTGCTCCAGGAGGAGAACGAACGCCTGAAGGCGGGAACGCCGCGCTCAAACAGCCGGCCAAGCCCGACGCTCCGGCGTGACGGTCACTCGCTGCCCCGGATGGTGCTCGCGACGACGCTCGCCCAGCGCTGTGGATCGAAAAGTCGTCCTCGACCCGCTGTCGCCCGGCGGCGCCGAGTGCGGCCCGCCGAGCCGCGTCGCCGGCGAGGGCAGCCAGTCCCTCGACCTGAGCCCCTGCGTCATCGGCGGCAACGTACCCGCCGACCCCGTGGCCGATCACCTGGAGCGCTGACGCCAGCACCTCGTCCGCCACCACGGGCACCCCGGCGGCCATGCAGACCGCAAGGGCCTGGAAGGAGAACTTGCCGCGCGTCCATGGGTTGTCGGGCAGCGGCATGAGGCCGATGTCCATCTGGCTGAGCAGGTCCCGCTCCGCCGCCTCCGACCACTGCCGCGCGACGATGTCGAGACCGGGCTGCTCCAGCGCTGCGACCCGCGCCGAGCACCTCGAGGCGCCAGCGTCGCCCCGGCGCCCTGGCTGGCCGCCCTGGCGAGCGCCGGCAGCCTCGCGGCGAGGTGCGAAGCGGTGGAGCCGGAGCCGATCCAGCCCAGCACGACGTCGGGCGCGTCCTCGTGCCGGCGCACCGCGTACGCCGCCGTGTCGACCAGAGAGGGCACCACCGTGACCTGCCGGGCGTACCGGCCGAGCCACTCGGCGAGCAGCTTGTTCCCGGCGATCACATGATCCGCGCGCTCGGCCAGCGTGCGCAGCTTTGTGGCGGTGGCGCTCGACAAACACCGCCAGCCGGTAGTGGCCGCCCGCGTCGGAGGAGTCGTCCAGCCACATGGGCGTCGTCGACATCGAGGACCAGCCGCCGGCCCGCTCACGCCGAGCGCTGGGCGCGAAGCGTCGGGAACAGGTCCGCCTGGTGCGAGCAGGGCGACCTCCGCAGGGCTCGCCCGCAGCGCGCCGATCAACCGCCGGCGCGCGCCCAGCGCCAGCCTCAGCCCGGCGCCGCTGTGCCCCGTCCAGCGGAAGCGCGCAGCTCCGGCCCGCGGTCGAAGAGCAGGATCGGCTCGAGCTCGACGCCGCGCTCGGACAGGGCGCTCCGCAGCAGCAGGGCGCGCACCCGCACGGACGGCGTCAACGGGCTACCGGCCCGGCAGCGACCAGGGCCTGGGTCATCCGCGCAGCACGCCGGCGGTCTGGCGCTGGGAGCGGCCGGTCTCGGCTGCGCAGGCTGGACGCTGCCACCGCTCCATCTCATCAGCAGGGTCCACAGTCGGGCGCCGTAGCGGCGCGCCGACCCGGTCCGGTGCTCCGCGAGCAGGGACCGCAGCCCCGTCTGCTGGGAAGTAGGTGGCCAGGCGAGCGTCGGCGCCCAGCACCTCGTCCCCGTAGACGTCGCCCAGCGTGCCGCGGAACCAGAGGTCCACCGTGTCGTCGAAGCTGGGTGCCGCGACGGTCCCAGACCCGTCATCGGGCAGCAGGGGCGCGAAGGCCCTGCGGAGGACCGGTTTGACCGAGCGGAAGCCGACCTTGTCCTGTGCTCGGGACGCGGGCGAGCAGCTCGATCACGGCCGTGTCGAGCATCGGCGCACGCGCCTCGAGCCCGTGGGCCATCGATGCCTGGTCCATTTTCACGTGCAGGTCGTCGGGCAGGTAGGTGCGCAGGTTCGCGAACAGCAGCCGGCTTCCACCTCGGGCAGCCCGCGGGCGAGGTCGAGCTGGGGTGCCGGAAGTCGTGACCCGGCCGTCGCCGACGCCGGGCCGGCCACAGCGCTCTCGACCTGCTCGGGGCAGCCAAGACCGAGACCCAGCTCAGGTAGCGGTCCTCGAGCTTTGTCGCCGCGCCTGGCAGGAAGCGCTGCGCCCGAACGCGCGGAATGGAGGTCCCACCGGTGACCGACGGCAGCGCGCGCCCCGCCACCGCGGCCAGCGCCGGCGGCACGAGGCGGGACAGGGCTGCGGCGGCGAAGCGCTGGTAGCCGGCAAACACCTCGTCGCCTCCGTCGCCGGTGAGCGCGACGGTCACGTGCTCGCGGGCGGCCTCGCAGACGACGTAGCTCGGCAGCGCGGACGAGTCCCCGAACGGGCCGTCGTAGAGCCACACGAGCCGATCGAGCATCGCGACGGCGTCCAGTTCCACCGTCAGCTCCGTGTGGACCGTCCCAGCGTGTCCGCGACGGCGCGGGCGTGGCTGCGCTCGTCGAAGGCGGGCTGCTCGGGGAAGCCGACGCTGAACGTGCGCACGGGCTCGGCGGCGGCCTCCGTCATCAGGGCGACGATCAACGAGGAGTCGACGCCCCCGGAGAGCAGCGCGCCGAGGGGAACGTCGGCCACCATGCGGCGCCGGACGGCCGCGCGGACCCCGTCGCGGACGTCGGCGAGCACGTCGGGGCCGAGGGCGAGCGGCGCCCCGTCCGGGAGCCCGGTCCAGTACGGCGTGACCGCCACGTCGTCGTCCCCGGGGCGGAAGCGCACCGTGCAACCGGGCGGCACCTGCCGGATCCCGCGGTACAGCGTGGCGGGCCAGGGGACGTAGCCGTGGGTCAGGAAGGCGGGCAGCGAGCGCTCGTCGACCTCGAGGTCGACCCAGGGCGTCTCGCGCCAGCGCCTTGACCTCCGAGGCGAAGGTCAGCCGGCCGCCGGCGACCGTGTAGAAGAGCGGCTTCTTGCCCGTCCGGTCGCGACCGAGGAGCAGCTCGTGGCGGCGCTCGTCCCAGATCGCGAAGGCGAACATCCCTTCCAGGGCGTCCACGGCGCCGGCGCCCCACTGCTCGTAAGCGCGCAGCACGACCTCGGTGTCGCCCGTGCTGCGGAACGCGTGCCCGGCTCGCTCCAGCTCCCGGCGCAGCTCGCGGAAGTTGTACGCCTCACCGTTGTAGGTCATTGCGACCGAGCGGTCCTCCGACCACATCGGCTGGGCGCCGGTCGGACTCAGATCTACGATCCGGAGGCGGCGGTGCCCGAACCAGCCGTGCTCGCCGGGCAGCTCCGCACGCGTGCCCTCGTCAGGGCCGCGGTGCGCGATGGCGTCCGCCATGGCCGTGGTGACCGCCCCGCCGTCGGGCTCTGCCGCGCCGCCGACCCAGCCGCAGATGCCGCACACGTCAGGCCGCCGGGGCGGCGATGGTGATGTCGCGCTCGGCCAGCAGCCGCCGGTAGAGCCCGTCGATGTCCGCCACCAGTCGCTCGATCGAGAAGGCGCCGAGGACCCGTTCCCGGCCCACCGCGCCGAACGCGGCCCGGAGCTCGGGATCGTCGAGCAGTCCCTGGACGGCGGCAGCGAGATCGTCGGGATCCTCGTCGACGACGTGGCCCGAGGCGCCGTCGTCGATCACGGTCTCGACCCCACCCACGCGCGTCGAGACGACGGGAACGCCGGCCGCCTGCGCCTCGATCAGGCAGACCGGAGTGCCCTCGTTGTCCGACGAGAGCGCGACGACGTCACTGGCGAAGCAGTAGTCGGGGACGTCACGGCGGAAGCCGGCCCAGTGCACCCGGTCGCCCAGCGCCAGCGCGTCGGGTGACTGCTCGAGCGCCTCCCGGTGGTCGCCGTCGCCCACGACGATGACGTGGACGTCGTCGGCCAGGCGGCGCGCCATGGCCAGGAACCGGTCGATCCGCTTGACCTTGACGACGCGCGCCACGACGCTGACCACCCTGGCGTCGGCCGGGATGCCATGGCGACGGCGGACCTCATCGCGGGCCTCCGCGCGCTCGTCCGGCCCGGGCTCGGCGAACCGGGACAGGTCGAAGCCCAGGTGCACGACCTCGATCTTGTCCGCGGGGGCGACGTCCAGGTCGACGAGGTCCTGTTTGACCTCGGAAGACACCGCGATCAGCTTCGTCGACACCCGTGCGAGCTCCCGCTCCATCCGCGCAAAGGCCAGCGACGTGCGCTCGGAGAACTCCCCCTTGAAGACGTGCCCGTGGAAGGTGTGAACGATCACCGGCGGTCGGGCGGACGGGAGCAGCGCGGCGGCGGCGCGGCCGACGGTCCCGGCCTTTGCGGTGTGGGTGTGGAGGACCTGGGGACGGAAGCGATGCAACCAGCCCATCGTCGCCCAGATCGCGTGCGCGTCGTGCGCGCCGAGGGAGCGCTGCAGGCTGGGGAGCCGCACCGGTTCGACGCCGGCCGCCGCGGCGAGGTGGTCCATGTTCCCCTCCTCGGGACCCTCTTGGCCGCGCAGCAGAACCGAGTCGTACCCATGCCGTTGCAACCGCCAGGTCAGGTTGACCGTCTGGATGGCCGGCCCACCGACATTGAGCCGCGCGATCATCCGCAACAGGCGCACACGGTCTTGGGTCGAGGCACCCCGGGCAGGCTAGACGTGCGCGAAATCGGCCCGGACCGGGCCATTCACCGCTACTTTACGGTCGGCTGGCGGTTCGTCTGCCCGGGAACGTTCTATGACCATGTTGCGCCACCTCATCACCGGCGGCGCGGGCTTCATCGGCTCGCACCTCGCCGATCAGCTCGTCGCCCACGGCCACTCCGTGACGCTGTACGACGACCTGTCGACGGGCAGCCTCGCCAACATCGAGCATCTGCTCGACCTGCCCAGCGTCCGCTTCGTCGAGGGCTCGACGAGCGACGCGGACCGCGTCGACGCGCTGGTCGCCGACCCCGACCGCGTCCTGCACCTGGCCTCGGCGGTCGGCGTGCAGCTCGTCGTCGACCAGCCGCTGCGAGTCGCTGACGACCAACGTGCACGGCTGCGAGAACGTCCTGCGGGCGGCGCAGCGCCACGGCAAGCGCACGCTGTACACGTCGACCTCGGAGACCTACGGCAAGAACTCCGCCGGCGCGCTCGACGAGGACTCCGACCGCATCCTCGGCTCGCCGTTCAAGTCGCGCTGGAACTACGCGATCGCCAAGAGCTTCGGCGAGGCGCTCGCCCACGCGCTGCACCGCGAGCGCGGCGCCGAGATCATCACCGTCCGGCTGTTCAACACCGTCGGCCCGCGCCAGACCGGCCTGTACGGGATGGTGCTGCCGCGCTTCGTGCGCCAGGCGCTCGCCGGCGAGGACCTGACCGTCTTCGGCAACGGCACCCAGACGCGCTGCTTCGCCCACGTGCACGACTCCGTCGCGGCGATCCTGGCGCTGCTCGAGAGCGACGCGGCCGTCGGCGACGTCTTCAACATCGGCACGGAGGACGAGCTCGCGGTGATCGAGCTCGCGCGCCGGGTGATCGAGCAGACGGGCTCGCACTCGCGCATCAGCCTCGTGCCCTACGAGGAGGCCTACGGCGAAGGCTTCGAGGAGCTCGGCCGCCGCAAGCCCGACACCACGAAGCTGCGCGCGCTGACCGGCTGGGCGCCGACGCGCACGATCGACGACGCGATCGACGACGTGATCCTGCACGAGCAGAGCCGCGCCGCGCACGAGCAGGGCTTCGTTGCCCCTTGAAGCCCGGCTGCTGACCGGCCTGGCGATCGCCGTGGCGGTCGTCTACTGGACGACGCCGCTGGCGATCCGCGTCGCCGACCGCTTCGACTTCTACGACCGGCCGCGCGAGCTACACGGGCGCACGCGCACGCCACGCCGTACCTCGGCGGCGCCGCGCTGGTGGCCGGCTTCCTCGTGGCGCTGCTGCTGCTGGCGTCGGACAGTTCGCGCACCGTCCCGGTGGTCGGCGGCGTGGTCGTCGCTGTGGGCGGTCGGGACGGTCGACGACCGCCGCAACGTCGCCTGGTGGGCTGCGCGTGCTCGTCGAGGTCGGCGCTCGCGCGGCTGCTGTGGGCGGCCGGGCTCGGCTGGGACCTCGGGCTCGGCGGCGCGCTCGACCTCGCGACTGACGGCCGTGTGGGTCGTCGCCGTCGTCAACGCCTTCAACCTGTTCGACAACATGGACGGCCAGTCGGCCACCATGGGCCTGGTCACCGCCGCCGGGCTGGCGACGCTCGGCATCGCGGACGGCAACACCTGGCTGGCGGTCGCCGGCGTCGCCCTGGCCGGCGCCTGCTTCGGCTTCCTGCCGCACAACCTGCTCGCCCAGCCCGCGCGCATCTTCCTCGGCGACGGCGGCTCGATGCCGCTCGGCTTCGCCGTCGCGGCGCTGGCGATGATCGGCGCCGGCGACGCCGCCGGCGCGTGGCAGGCCGTCGCGCTCGGCCTGCTGCTCGTCGGCGTCCCCGCGCTCGACACCACGCTCGTCGTCGTCTCCCGCCGCCGGCGCGGCCTCAGCGTCCTGACCGGCGGCCGCGACCACCTCACCCACCGCGCCCGCCAGCGGCTGCGGACCGCCTTCGCGGTGGCCGTCGCGCTCGGCAGCACGCAGATCGTCCTCTCGCTGCTGGCCGTCGCCGCCGCGCGCGGCTCGTCGACGGTGCTGGCCGGCGTCGCCGTCCTGTACCTGATGGCGGTCGGCGTCGCCGTCGCGCTGATCGACACCCGCATCCCGGCGGTCCCGCCGACCGCGCCGGCCCCGGCGGCGACGACCGACGCCGTGGCCCCGCCGAGCGCGGCTCGCCTGGCTGCCGCGCGAGGCGCCGCTGCTGGTGCTCCTCGGCGTCGGCGCCGGGATCTCCCCGTGGCTGGCGGGCTACTACAACGCCGGCGTCTGGGCCCCGATCGGCCTCGGCCTGCTCGTGTGCCTGCTCGCCGTCGGCATCGCCCGCCCGCCGCGCCCGGGCGCGCCGGCCTGGGTCGCGTTCGGCGGGCTCGTCGGGCTGGGGCTGTGGGCGCTGGTCTCCGCGCTGTGGGCGGACTCGGTCGAGCAGGCGGTCGTCTCCGCCAACCGGACGCTCGCCCTCGGCTGCGCGCTCGGGCTGCTGCGTGCTGCTGGTCCGCGACCGCCGCGACGGCGCTGTGGGCGCTCGGGGCGTTCGCCGCGACCGCGGTGGTGGTGGAGGCGTGGCAGGTCGTCCAGCTGCTCGGGCCGGGCGCGGCCGACCAGTTCCTCGGCGGCCGCCTCAACGAGCCGCTCGGCTACATCAACGCCCAGGCGACCTTCTCGCTGCTCGCGCTCTGGCCGCTGATGGCGCTGGCCGAGCAGCGGCGCTCCGCGCGTCGTCGCCGGGCGCCGCGCTGTCCGGCGTGGCCGTCAGCGGCGGCCTCGTCCTGCTGTCCCAGTCCCGCGGCGCCGCCCTGGCGGCGATCGGCTCCGTGCTGATCGTCCTCGCCTTCGTCCCGGGCCGGCAGCGCCGGGCGTTCGGGCTCGCCGCGGCGCTGCGTGCCGGTCCTGCTCGCCGGCGGCCGCCTGCTCGACGCCCCGGTGGGCATCCGCTCCGCGATGGTCCGGCTGGTCGTGCTCGCGGCCGGCGCCGGCGTGCTCTGGGGCCTCGCCGTCGCCGCAGAGCAGCGAGTACGGCGGCCCGTCGGCGCGAACGGCCGCGACCGGCATGCTCGTCGCCGCCGCGGTGCTGGCGGCCGGGATCTCCGTCATCAAGGCCGGCGCGATCGCCGACCGTGTCTCCGCGCAGTACGAGGCCTTCGTCCACCTCGGGGCGGCCGAGGGCGGCGAGGCGACCGCATCGCGCCTGCTCACGGGCTCCGGCAACCGCTACGACTACTGGGACATCGCCGTGCGGACCTGGACGAAGGACCCTGTGCTCGGGGTCGGTGCGGGCAACTACGACGAGCCGTACTTCCTCGCCCGCAAGACGACGGAGGACATCCGCCAGCCGCACTCGCTCGCGCTCCAGGGGCTCGTCGAGCTCGGGGTGCCCGGCCTCGCGCTCGTGCTGGTGCTGTTCGGCGGCGTCGGCTGGGCCGTCGCACGGCGCCGGCCGGATGCGCTCGGGTCCCGCGCGGAGCGGGGGCTGCTGTGCGCCGCCCTCGGCATGTTCGCGGCCTGGGGGATCCACACGCAGGTCGACTGGATCCACCTGCTGCCGGGCATCACCGCGGGCGCCCTGATCGCCGCGGCCGTCCTGCTGCGACCGGCGAGCGATCGTCCGCCCGGCGACGGCTGCTGGCGCCGGGTCGCCGCGCGCTGGTCGCCGCGATCGTCGTCCTGCCCGTCGCCGTGGCCGGCGTGTCCCTGTCGCGCCAGGTGCTCAGCCAGCACTACCGCGGGCAGGCGCAGGACCGCCTGGCCGCCGGTAACGCGGGCGGCGCGATCGCGGCCGCCGACAGCGCGCTGCGGCTGGATCGCGAGGACCTCGCTTCCTACTACGCCAAGGCGGCCGCGTTCGCGCGCCAGGGCGATGCGGACGGCGCCCAGGCCGTGCTCGAGCAGGCCGTGCGCATCGAGCCGGGTGACTTCCTGCCGTACGCGCTGCTGGGCGATCTGTCCGTCCGCCGACGCCGGTTCGATCAGGCGCAGGTCTACTATCGGCGGTCGGCCGCCCTCAACCCGCGCGAGCCCTCGCTGGCCAAGCTGGCGAAGGATCCGCGCCTGGCCATCGCACCGTGAACGTCGCCCGCCGCACGCTCATCACCCTCGCCGTCGCTGCGGTGGGTCTTCCCGCCGGCTCCGCCTCGGCGCAGGACGGCGTGGTCGTGGACCCTTCGTCGCCGTCGGGCAAGGAGTACGCGATCCCGCTGGACGCCGCTCGCCGGGACGCCGCCCCGGGCGGGCAGAACTCGGGCGGGGACTCGCAGAGCGCGCCGCTGTTCGGCGAGGGCGTCGGCGATACCCAGGCGGAGTCGTCCACGCCGGCCGGCACGAAGCCCACGTCGGACGACGAGAAGAGCCAGCGCAGGTCGCGCCGCCTGGGGACGGCGACTCCCGAGGTCAGCACTGCTGAGCCGACGCTCCGCCCGTCGCGTCCCGTCGCCGCCGCGCTGCCCGACGGCGACGCGAGCAGCACGCTGACCGTGGCGGCGGTGGCGCTGTCGGTCCTGCTGCTCGGCGGCGTGATCGGCTCGATCGCCCGCCGGCGCGGGATATTTAGGTGTGGCGTAGTGTGTGGTTAGGATTGTGGTATGATGGTGGTTGAATGTGTGGTGTAGTGTATGGTGTGTAGTGGATGAGTGTTTTTTGATGTGGTGGGTATGTATGTGGGGTAGATGAGGTGGTATGTGTATGGTATGATGTGGGGGTGAGTTGGTTATGTTGATGAATAGTGGATGGTACGGATATTGTGGGTTGTGGTGGTGATGTGCTGGAATGGTAGGTGTTATTGGGATGTTTGCATAGTGGATGGGAGGATTGGGGATGGTATAGTATACGATTGTGTGTTCTCTGTGTGAGCTGCTAGGTGTAGGTGTAACTGGACACGGATTCGGACTGTAGGTGTGAGTTTTGGTGGGTGCGCTCTTGTGAGGGGTGATGCTGTGGTAACATGTATGGTAGAGATGATGCAGAGGTGGGGTGTACGTGTGTGGTACGTGCGTAGGAGATGGAGGTACGAGGTAGGTATGGTGCGTTCGGTTACGGATGTGGGGTAGATATGTCTGACGGAAAGGGGATAGGGATGATAGAGTAGTGTTGATGTTGGTTTGCACGTATCGCTAGCGCGCTCGCGCGCGACGGCACGCATAGGGTAGAGCGCCACGGAGGAGATTCACTGCGGTGGTGACGGTGAAGTCGCTCTCTTTGCTAGCGACGCGCTCGCACCACGGATAGCAGTGCTAGGGTTGGGGTGAGTTATAGGGGTGGTATTGGACGCTTTAGTCGCTCACCTGCGTCTCGATAGAATGTGGCTTCACGCGCACGGTAGCGAGGCTCAGCGAGGTGACGAGCGCGAAGACGATAGGTGTCACTAGCGCTAGCCTCTGGCTAGACGAACAGACGCATGGAAGCCGTCCACGGCGTATCGGGCGCTCGACGAGGTAGAAGGAAGCGGCGGCAAAGACGAACGTCAGCGACACCTCGACGAGCTGACGGAATCGGCTGTAGACGATGAGGTCGGGGTCGCTGAGCCACTGCACGAGTGGCCAGTGCCACAGGTACAGGCCGTAGGAGATCGTGCGGATCCAGAGCAGCGGGCGCGAGGAGAGAGCACGCGCCGGCGGGCGAGCCGGCAGCGTCTCGATCGCGCAGAACGCCGCGGCGACGGCAAAGCAGAACAGGGCGGCGCCGCCTCGATAGTACGAGGCTGAATGGTCGCTGATGACGAAGAACGCGGCGCCGACGGCCAGCGCGGCGACAGGACCGGCGATCATGGCGGCGCGACGTGCGCGGACTGACGTCAGGAGCGCAGGATGCTGGAGCACCGCGATGGCGAGCAGCGCCGATCAGCAACTCATGTGCTCGTGTGTCGGTGCCGATGTAGGCGCGGGTCGGGTCGGCGCCGGTGTAGACGATCCATCACGCCGCCGATGCAAGCGCTGCTAGCCCGGTGGCGATGAGCAGCACGCTCTGGCGCCGTCGCGCGGCACAGGTCAAGCCGAGTACGAGCAGCGGCCACGCGAGATAGAACTGCTCCTCGATCGAGAGGACCACATGTGCTCCAACGGAGAGACGCCCTGGAACTGCGCGAAGTACGACTGGCCGACGTTGATGAAGTGACAGGTTGGCGACGTAGAAGAGCGTCGAGAGAGAGATAGGCCGCGCCGCGTAGTCTCGACTTGGTCTTGGAGGGCGATCACCACGGCCGCACTCGCGACGAGCAGCAACAGCGCGGGAAACAGGCGGCGAGCGCGGTGCGCCGAGAAGCGTGCGAGGTCGATGCTCGCTGCGCATCCGCTCCCCGACGAGCAGCGACGTGATGAGGTATCCGGATAACACGAAGAAGACGTCGACGCCGAGGAAGCCCCTTTGGTGCGAGACCCGATGTGATAGCCGATGACCGCAAGCACGGCAACAGCGCGGACGCCGTCGAGCGCAGGGCGCCGAGCTGTGCTGACCGGTGAGGGGGCGCTCATCCTCGGCTTCGCCGGCTGCTATCCACCAAACAGCGGACCTCGGCATCAGTCTGAGCGTGTCGAGCTGAGGCAACAGGGTGAGCGGCTCGTGCACGACTTCATCGAGAGTGCTGCGCCTGCCCATGGATCGCATCGTACGCACCGGTCCTTACGGGCACGATGCCTGGCGCGTCGAGTTCGGGCCGCATGCCGTCGGCACGCGAGCACACTCGCGAGCTAGTTGTCGCGGTAGGCCGCGTAGGCCGGCTTGCGCTCGCCGTCGCGGTTGAGCAGGCCGCGCTCGACCTGCTGCCCGTCGTCGCGCGTCGCGTCGTCGTACAGCCCGAGGTAGCCGAGCGTGTAGATGCGCTTGTAGCGGCGGGTGATCCGCAGCGCCTGCTTGAGCCAGCTCGCCTGCTTCTCCTGGGTCACGTAGAAGTTGAACTCGAAGTTCGCGTGGTCGGTCGGGAGCGAGTACTCCGACAGGAACAGCTTCATGTGACGTTGCTTGCGCGGCGCCCGCCGGTAGGCCCGGTCGAGGACCTTGGCGAGGTTGTCCAGGTCGGAGAAGTCGGCGTAGCCCGAGCCAAGCGACGGCGCCTTCAGATCGGGCACGCGCGCACTGAACGGATTGTGCCCCCACAGGTCCATGCGCGGTCGGCGGCCGCCCGGGAGCCGCATCGCGCGGATCCAGCGCAGCGGCGCGACGGTCCCGACCGTGAAGGTGTTCCCGCCGATCACCAGGTTGCGCCGGTTGAGGCGCTTCAGCGCGGCGTAGCTGCGGTCGAGGATCTGCGCGTACTTGTGCGGGCCGTCCAGCGCGTCGCCCTTGAGCGGGCGGCCCTGGTCGGGCGCGAGCGGCTGGAAGTTGCTCGCCTTCGTCGGCTCGCTCCAGATCATCCAGTGGCGGACCGCGGGGTAGCGCTTCGCGGCGGCGGCGGCGAAGTCGGCGAAGTCCTGCGCCCGGGTCGGGGCCCAGCGCGGCTCGCGGCCCCCGTTCGCCCACGGCGGGGCGAAGATCAGCATGCAGCGAGACCTCGATGCCGTTGGCCTTGCGCCTCCGAGATCGCCGTGTCGACCTCGGCGGGCCACTGGTAGGCCGGGTCGTCGGGGTTGGTCGGGTCCAGCGGTCGTGTCGGGGCGACCTCCGCCCAAGAGATCGTGTGCTGCCAGAGCCCCACGCCGAGGTCGGCGTAGATCGGGAACTGCGACTTCCCGTCGACGGTCACCGGCCCCCAGATCGACTTCTTGATCGTGGGCTTCGCGGCCTGGGCGGGCGCCGCGGCGCAGCAGGCGGCGACCGCGACGAGCAGGAGGAGCAGTCGGCGCATCTCGACCAGTGAAGCACTCGGGGCGCGGGTTAGTTGCGCATACTGGCGCGATGCGGACACTCGTCACCGGCGGAGCCGGCTTCATCGGCTCGCACCTCACCGACGCGCTGGTGGCGCGGGGGGACGAGGTCACGGTGCTCGACGACCTGAGCACGGGGCGCCGCGAGAACGTCAACCCGGGCGCGCGTCTTCTCGAGGCGTCGGTGACCGAGCCCTTCGAGACGGACGCCGACGTGATCTTCCACCTCGGTGCGCAGATCGACGTGCGCCGCTCCGTCGAGGACCCGCTGCACGACCTGCGCGTCAACGTCGGCGGGACGATCGGCGTCGTCAGCGCCGGCGCGCCCCGCGTGGTCTTCGCGTCGACCGGCGGCGCGATCTACGGCGAGACGGACGTCGTCCCGACGCCCGAGACGGCGCCCGAGCGCCCGCTGGCGCCCTACGGGCAGGCCAAGCTCGCCGCCGAGGGGTATCTGCGGCTGCTCGGCGGGCTGCGCGGCGTCGAGGTCACCTGCCTGCGTTTCGCCAACGTCTACGGGCCGCGCCAGGACCCGCTCGGCGAGGGCGGCGTCTGCGCGATCTTCTGCGGCGCCGCCGTCGCCGGCACGCCGGTCACGGTCTTCGGAGACGGCGAGCAGACGCGCGACTTCGTCTTCGTCGGCGACGTGGTGGACGCGTGCCTGCGGGCCGGCGACGGCGCGCCCTTCGGCCCGTTCAACGTCGGCACGGGCGTGGAGACGTCGGTCAACGCGCTGGCGGCCGGGCTCGGGCTCACGCCGCAGCGCGCCGCCGCCCGCCCCGGCGAGGTGCAGCGCTCGTGCCTGGACCCCTCGCGCGCCGCGGAGCAGCTCGGCTGGACGGCGCGCACCGACCTTGCCGGCGGCCTCGCGCAGACCCTGGCCTGGGCCCGTAGCCAGGCGGCGTAGTGGCCGAGCGCACCACCTGGACAGATGAACGCATCGGCGACGAGATGTCGACGATGGAAGTCGCGATCGAGCTCAACGATCGCATGGACCGGTTGCAGGATCGGATGGTTCAGGTCGGCTTCGTGCTGGCGCTGGCGCTGTTCGCCGCGCTGATGACGGCGATCCTCACCTAGCCGTCGTAGACGCTGCGCAACTGGGCGGCGACAGCGGCGGGGGCACAGCGCTCGCGGACGATCGCGAGCGCGCGCTCGCCGGCGGCGGCGTCCCGGTACAGGGTCGTGAGGCGGGCAGCGAGCGCGGCGACGTCGCCGATCGGCGCGAGCCCCTCGGCCGGGACGGCCTCCGCGAGGCCGCCGGAACGGGTGGCGACGACGGGCAGTCCGGCGGCCATCGCCTCGAGTGCCGCGAGCGGAAGGATCTCCTCGTAGCGGGAGGGGACGATCGCGGCGCCGGCGCGGGCGCGCAGGTCGGCGAGCGCGGGGCCGTCGAGCCGGCCCGGCGCCTCGACGCCGCGGGCGCGGACGGCGTCCAGCGCCGGGCCGTCGCCGGCGACGATCAGCTTCAAGCCCGCGCGGGCGCAGGCGTCGATCGCGTCGAAGACCCCCTTCTCGTCCGCCACGCGGCCGGCGAACAGGACATGCTCGCCGCTTCCGGCCCGGGACCCGTCGGCGAGGTCCCACTGCACCGACGGGATCACGACGGCGTCGTCCACCGGCGCACCCAGCGCGCGCAACCGGGTCAACGCGAAGGCCGACGGCACCACGAAGCGATCCACGTGCGCGGCCACCGCGGGCTGCCAGCGCGACAGCGCCAAGCCATAGACCGCCGCCTCGGCGCGCGAGCCGCCACGGCAGTTGAGCGCGACGCCCGGCGCGGTGTTGCGGCCGTGGCAGCGCGTGCAGTCGCTCCCGCGGGTGAAGCAGATCCCGTTGGCGCACACGAGCCGGTAGTTGTGGAGGTGCAGGACGGTGCGCGCGCCCGCCGCCCGGGCCGCCGCCAGCGCGCGCCAGCCGAACGACGGGTTGAGGTTGTGCGCGTGCACGACGCGCGCGCCGGTCCGCCGCACGAGCGTCCTCGACCGCCTCCGGCTCGGCGCCGCCGCGCAGCAGTGCACTTGCGGCCGCGCGCGCGCCCATGCGAGCCGAATCACGGGTCAGGACCTCGACGTCCTCGCCCAGCTCCGACGCGATCAGCCGGCGCAGGTCGTCCACCGCCCGCTCTTCCCCGCCGCGCACCCGGTAGGCGTTGTGCAAGAGCAGGATCACCGCGTCCGTACCCTACGTGCGGTGGCCGCGCCGATCCCGGACTTCGCCTCGGGGGAGTCGGGGACGCTCGGGCGGCGGACGAGCGTGCTCGGCGCGCTACGCGACCTCGCGACGGAGGTCGCGACGGCGCCGCGGCGGGTGGCCCTCGCGAAGGCGGCGGTGACCGCGGAGCCCCTGCGGGTGCTGGCCGTGTCCGTGGCCCGGCCGGAGCGGGCGGGCGCGGCCGCCGCGGCGGCGTACGAGCTCGAGCGCACGCGGGTGCACGACGTGCAGGTGCGGCTCGCCTCGCCGCGACCGGGCGCCGGCAAGTGGGAGAACCTCAACACACTGCTGGCCGCCAACCCCGTCGCGCCGTTCGACTGGCTGTTGATCTTCGACGACGACGTGATCCTGCCGCGCGGCTTCCTGGACAGCTTCCTGTTCCTGTGCGAGCGCTTCGAGCTCACGCTCGCCCAGCCCGCGCACCGGCACTGGTCGCACGCCGCCTGGCGCGTGACGCGGCGGCGGGCGGGCAGCGTCGCGCGGCGGACGCGGTTCGTGGAGATCGGCCCCGTGACGGCGGTGCACCGCCGCGCCTTCGACGTCCTGCTCCCGTTCCCGGCGGAGTTGCGTATGGGCTGGGGACTGGACGCGCACTGGGGCGCGGTGGCCGCCGAGCACGGCTGGTCGGTGGGGATCGTCGACGCGACGCCGATCCGGCACACGCGACCGGTCGCGGGCGGCTACGACCAGGCGGCGGCGGTCCGGGAGGCGCGCGCGTTCCTCGCCGGCAAGCCCTACCTGCGGACCGCCGAGGCCCAGGAGACGCTGGAGGCGTGGCCGCGATGGTGAGGGTCGCCGTGGTGGCCGAGTACTACCCCCGCGCCGCCGAGCCCGAGCTGGGCATCTGGGCCCACCGCCAAGCGCTGGCGGCCCGGGACGCCGGCGCGGAGGTGGAGGTGCTCGTGCTGCACCGCCCCGTCCCCTCCCGAGCCGCGCTGCGCAGCCGCGACCCGCGGCAGCTGCTCGCGCCGCTGCGCCAGCCGCTGCGCACCCACCGGGACGGCATCCGCGTCACCTACGTCCCCTTCCTCGCCCCGCCGCGCCCGCGCTCCTACGCGCACTGGGGCGCGTACGCCGCGCCGACGCTGCGCCTGGCCCTGCGACGGCGCTCCTTCGACCTCGTCCATGCCCACTACGCGGCGCCGGCCGGGGACGCGGTGCGCCGATGCGGCGTCCCGTACGTCGTCTCCGTACACGGCGGGGATCTGCTCGCCCACGGGGACACCGAGGCGGTCCGCGACGGGTTGACGCACGCCCGCCTCACGCTCGCCAACTCGCACGGGATGGCGGAGCGCGCGCGGCGGCTCGGGGCCGGCGACGTCCGCGTCGTCCACCTCGGCACCGACCTGCCGCAGGCGCCCGTCCGCCACCGCACCAACACGCTCGTCACGGTCGGGAACCTGATCGCGCGCAAGCGCCACGCCGACGTCCTGCGGGCGCTGTGGCTGCTGCGCGACACCCACCCCGACGTGCGCTACACGATCGTCGGCGACGGGCCCGAGCGCGACCGGCTCACCAAGCTCGCCGCCGACCTCGGCCTCGCCGGCCGGGTGCACCTCACCGGCGCCTTGCCGCATCCCGAAGCGGTCGCGGCCGCGCAGTCGGCCGCGCTGTTCGTGCTGCCCAGCGTCGACGAGGCGTACGGCGTCGCCTACGTGGAGGCGCTGGCCGGCGGCGTTCCGGCGATCGGCTGCCGCCGCGAGCCCGGCCCGGAGGACCTGCACGCGCTCACGGACGCGATGTGCCTCGTCGCGGCGGGCGACCCCGAGAGCCTCGCCCGCACCATCGGCAGCCTGCTCGACGACGACCACGAACGGCGCCGGCTCGGCGCGAGCGCCCGCGCCGCCGTCGAGCGCCACCTCACCTGGGACGCCTGCGGCCGGGCCACCGTCGCCGCCTACGAGGAGGCGCTGGCGCGGTGAAGCCGGTCCTGTTCGTCACCAACCACGCGCCGCCCTACCGCGTCGGCGCCTTCCAGCGGCTCCACGAGCGCCAGGACGTGACCTTCGCGCTCGTCGGCGGCGACGTCCGCCACGGCGGCGGCGGGACGGCGACGGACGACCTCCCCTTCCCGGCCCGGCACGTCGCCCAGACGGACGTGCTGGCGCTCGCCGCGTCGGGCGCGTTCCGGGCGGTGGTCGCGGGCATCAGCGGCCGGGTCGCGCTGCCCGCCGCGCACCGCGGCGCCCGCCGCGCCCGCGTCCCCTTCGTGCTGTGGGCGACACTGTGGGCGCACCCCCGCACCGCCGCCCACGGGCTGTCCTTCCTCCCCATGCGCCACCTCTACCGGGACGCTGACGCGATCGCCACCTACGGCCCGCACGTGAGTGCCTACGTCCGGCGCAAGGGCGCCCGTCCGCCGGTCTTCGAGGCGCCCCAGGCGGTCGATTCCGACTTCTGGAGCGCAGCGGCGCGGCACCCGCGGCGTCAGAGCCCTTACCAAGTGCTGTTTGCCGGACGTATGAGCGGGGAGAAAGGACTCGGGGTACTTCTCACGGCCTGGCGCGCCTCAGGTCTACAAGCACCCCACGCCGCGCTGGTTCTGGTCGGCGAAGGGCGGTTCCGAGCCCCGCCCTTCGCCACCAGCGCGGTGCTGCCCGAAGGGCCGCAGGCGCCTGAGCAGGTCCGCAACTTCTACGCCGGCAGCGACGTTGTCGTAGTGCCGTCCGTGCCCACCCGCGACTTCCTCGAGCCGTGGGGCCTTGTCGTGAACGAAGCCTTCCACCAATCCACCCCCGTGATCGCGACCACCGCCGTCGGCGCGGTCGCCGGCGGGCTCGTGCGCGACGAGCGCAACGGCCTCGTCGTGCCCCCGGACGACGCCGCCGCGCTCGCGCACGCCATCCGGCGCCTCCGCGACCCCGCGCTGCGGGACCGGCTGGGCGCGCAGGCGGCCCGCGACGTCGCCGCCTACACCCAGGACGCCTGGGCCGAGGGCATGTCGCGCGCGTTGGCTCACGCCGGGGTGGCTCGCTAGCGTGTCCAGGCCGATGCTCCGCCCGTTGACCCTGATGGTCGCGGTCCTGGCTTCCCTCTCGTTCGGCATGGTCAGCACCGCCGACGCCTCGATCCGCGGCAAGATCATCGCCGACTGCACCGACGACGGTGTCCTGCAGGGCTCCTACACGCCTGCGCAGCTGCGTGACGCGCGCAAGCACCTGCCGTCCGACGTCGCCGAGTACTCCGACTGCGCCGACGTCCTGCGCCGCGCCGAGCTGCCCAGCAACGCCGGCGCCGGCGGCGGCACGTCCGACCCGGGCCTCTCGTCCGCCCCCGGCCAGCCCACCGGCAACGGCGGCGCGCCGACGACGCCGCTCGTCCCGGAGACCCCGCAGGACAACGAGGCGCTCGCGCAGAGCTCCGCCGCGCCGGAGACGCCCGTCAAGGTCGGCGGCCAGGACCTGCTCGCCGGCGCCGCGCCGCTACGGGAGGGCTACCGCGCCAACGGCCTGCCCAACTCCCTGAAGATCACGCTGGTCCTGCTCGCGCTCGCGGGCCTGGCGCTGAGCCTCCCGCCCGTGCGCCGCCGCCTGCGCGGGCTGCGCAACCGGTGAGCAGCCTCACCGGGCGCTGGGCTGCGGCGCGCCCGCGCCGGGCCGAGCGCCTCGACGCCGTCCTCGCGGTGGTCATCACGCGCGACGGCGGCGTCACCTCAGCCGTCGCGCTGATCCTGTGCCTGCTCGCCTTCGTCGCCCAGGGCGGCATCGAGCTCGAGCCGAACACGTGGATGGAGGTCGTCCTGATCGCCGGCGGCGGCCTGCTCGGCGCCGCCGCCCTCGCCGTCCCCCACGCGCGCGCGGTCAGCATCCCGCTCTACGGCGGGCGCACGCTCGGCCTGCTCGGCGTGCTGACCGCGCTTACCGCGCTTTCGATCGCCTGGTCGTTCGACCCCAACTCGACGTGGCTGGAAGCCAACCGGACGCTCGCCTACCTGGCCGCGTTCGGCGGGGCGCTCGCCTTCGCCCGGCTGGCGCCGCGACGCTGGAGCGCGGTGCTGGCGGGCATCGGGCTGGGCGCGACGATCATCTGCGCCTACGCACTGCTGACCAAGGTCTTCCCGGAGGCGCTCGCCGCCGACGAGCGCGCGGCCCGCCTGCGCGCCCCGTTCGGCTACTGGAACTCCGTCGGGCTGATGGCAGCGATGGGCGTTCCGCCGATGCTGTGGCTGGCCAGCCGCCGCTCCGGCCACGCCGCGGTCAACGCGCTCGCCTTCCCAGCGCTCGGTGTGCTGCTCGTGTGCCTGATGCTCGCCTACTCGCGCGGCTCGCTGCTGGCGCTCGGCGTCGGGCTCGCGGCCTGGTTCGCGGTCGTGCCGCTGCGGCTGCGCGGCGCGGCGGCGCTCGTCCTCCCCGTCGTGACCACGATCGGCGTCGTGGCCTGGGCGTTCGGGGCGGACGGGCTCTCGACGGACGACCTCGCCGCCTCCGCGCGCGCCGATGCCGGCCTCGCCTTCGGCGTCCTGCTGCTGCTCCAGCTGCTGCTCCTCACCGTGGCCGGCTTCGCCGTCGGCTTCCTGAGCGAGTTCCGGGAGCCTTCCGCGCGGCTGCGCCTGCAGGCGGGCCGCGCGCTCGTCGCGCTGGTCGCCGCCGCCGCGCTTGCCGGACTCGTCGCGGTCGGCACGCAGGACGGCGGCTACTCCGGCGCCTTCGAGCGGCTCACCGACCCGAACGCGCAGACGCCCGCCAACACCGCCAACCGCCTCACGGCCACCGCCTCGGTGCGCGCGCGCTACTGGGACGAGGCGTTCAAGATCCACGACACCGTGCCGTGGCTCGGGGCGGGCGCCGGCGCGTACGGGACCGCGCGGCAGCGCTTCCGCACGCAGACGCTCGACGTCCAGCACGCCCACGGCTACGTCCCGCAGGTGATGGCCGATCTCGGCTGGTTCGGGCTGCTTACCTCGCTGGCGGCGACGATCGCGTGGCTGCTCAGCGCCACGGGGGTGATCGGGCTGCGGCGCCGCGACCGCGGCCAGAGCTGGGACGCCGAGCGCGTCGGCATGGCGGGCCTCGCCGTCACGGCGTTCGTCTTCGGCGTGCACTCGACGATCGACTGGACGTGGTTCATCCCCGCCAACGCGGTCGCCGGGCTGATCTGCGCCGGCTACGTCGCCGGCCGCCCGCCACTCCAGGCGCGATTGCGCGACGAGGGGCCGACCGGGATCGTCGAGGCCGCCGAGCGCACCGGCGTCCTTCCCGCCACGCGCGCCTTCACGGTCCGGGAGCGCATGCGCGCCTGGCAGCCGAGCCCGTACCGAGCCATCCTCGCGTTCGGGGTGTTGCTGATCGGGATGGCCACGTGCTGGAGCATCGTGCAGCCGCTGCGGGCCGACAACGCCCAGGACGCGGTGTCCAACCGGCTCAGCGCCGGGCAGTACGCCGCGGCCGCGGACATCGCCCTCGTCGCCCAGCAGCGCAACCCGCTGTCGGTCGAGCCGTGGTACCTGCTCGCCACCGCACGGGCCTACCAGGGTGACCGGAAGGGCGTCGTGCTGGCGCTGATCGAGGCGATCAAGACCCAGCCGGCGAACTCGGAGGCCTGGCGGCGCCTCGGCGAGTACGAGCTGTCGGTGCTGGACGACCCGAAGGGCGCGCTGGAGGCGTTCCAGGCCTCCTACTACCTGGACCCGCAGCAGCCGGGCAGCCAGTCCGACGTGATCCGCGCCTCGCGCGCGGCGGCGGCCACCCCGTGAGGCGCCTCCTCGTCCTCGCCCTGTTGCTGCTCGCCGTCCCGAGCAGCGCGCTTGCCTCCAAGGGCCAGGAAGCGATGTTCCAGGACGACAACGAGCTCATCTACACGACGGAGGCCAAGCGCGCCGAGCGCCTGAACGAGGTGCGCGCGCTCGGCGTCGACCGGCTGCGCGTGACGATCCTGTGGCGCGCGATCGCGCCCGACCCGACGTCCCGGACCGTGCCCGCGGGCCTCGACGCGACCGACTCGGCCAGCTATCCGCCCGGCACCTGGAC
Organism: uncultured Solirubrobacteraceae bacterium; assembly: GCA_963740765.1. GTDB lineage: Bacteria > Actinomycetota > Thermoleophilia > Solirubrobacterales > Solirubrobacteraceae > DATLGB01. The sequence continues at coordinate 616,970 of CAVUFN010000016.1, forward strand.
GAAGTACGACCAGCTCGTCCGCCAGGCCGGCGACCGCGGCCTGAAGGTCAACTTCAACATCACCGGCCCGTCCCCGAACTGGGCCAACCAGGTTCCGCCGCGCAAGGACATCGCCGACAACTACGAGCCCGCGCCGGGGCGCTTCGCGGAGTTCGTCGCCGCTGTCGGCAAGCGCTACGACGGCACGTATCCCGACAGCGCCGGCGGGACCTTGCCGCGCGTGGACTACTGGTCGATCTGGAACGAACCCAACCACTCGGGCTGGCTGACGCCGACGTGGAAGAAGTCCGGCGGCGTGTTCTTCGAGCGCTCCGCGTCCCTGTATCGCTCGCTGGTCGACGCCGCCTACGCGGCGCTGGCCGGGACCGGTCACACGACCAGGACGGACACGATCCTGATCGGCGAGACGGCCCCGGCGGGCAGCGACACGTCGCGCAACGTCAAGCGCTTCATGACCCCGCTGCGGTTCATCCGGGCGCTGTACTGCCTCGACGGCAAGCTGCACCGGCTGACGGGTCGGGCGGCCAAGCGGCTCGGGTGCGGGACGTCGACGAAGGCGTTCGTCCAGGCCCACCCCGTCCTGTTCACGGCGACCGGCTTCGCCCACCATCCCTACGAGCTGCTCTTCGGCCCCACCCACAAGCCGCCCAACCGCAACTACGCGACCATCGGCGTCCTCTCCCGGCTCACGCGCACGCTCGACACCGCGGTCCGGCGCTACGGCTCCCACAAGCGCTTCCCGATCTACCTGACCGAGTTCGGCTACCAGACCAACCCGCCGGACACCCAGGCCATCCCGCTGCGCAAGCAGGGGCCCTTCCTCAACCATGCCGAGTACATCGCCGCCCGCAACCCGCGCGTGAAGGCGCTGGCGCAGTTCCTGCTCGTCGACGGCGGCGAGCCGGTCGGGCTGACCTTCCAGAGCGGCTTGCGCTTTCGCAACGGGAAGGCCAAGCCCGCGTACAACGCCTACCGGCTGCCGATCTGGACCCGGCCCACCCGCACGGGCTCACGCGTCTGGGGCAACGTCCGCCCCGCCAAGGCCGGCGGCGACTACGGGATCGCGACGCTCGAGTTCCGCAAGCGCGGCCGCAAGACGTGGAAGCGCCTCAAGCAGGTCCCCAACGGCCCCTTCTCCACCACCGTCCGCACCGGTCGCGGCCGCCTGCGCCTCACCTACGGCCGCTGGCACTCCCGCACCGTCCGCGTTCGCTAGGCGGCGTCGACGAGCTCGGGCGGGAGGCGCCCGGGCCGGCGGGCGGCGCGGACGGACTCGAGCAGGTCCTCGTAGGAGTCGGTGACCGCGTCCCAGGAGTAGCGGCGGGCACGCTCGATGGCCAGCTCGCGGTGCTCCTCGACGACGTCGGGGTTGTCGAGCAGGTGGCCGAGCTGGCGGGTGAGGGAGTTGACAGCGTCGGCGCCCTCGAAGAAGAGGCCGGCGTCCCCGACCGTCTCGACGTTGGGCGGGTGGTCGTTGACGAGCACGCAGTTGCCGGCGGAGAGCGCCTCGAGGATCACCGGGTGCGTGCCGCCGACCTCCGTCGGGGCGACGAACACGTAGGCGTTGCGCTGCAGCTCCCAGTAGCCGCGACCGAAGATGTAGCCCGGGAAGATCACGCGCGGGTCGCCTTCGCGCATGACGGTGCGGATGTACTCGTCCGCGTACGGCGCGCCGCCGACGACGACGAGCTTCTTGCCGCGGGTCTGGGAGGAGGGCAGCCGCGCCCAGGCCTCGACGAGCACGTGCGGGTTGTTCTCGGGCTCGAGACGGCCGACGAAGAGGACGTACTCGCGCGGCTCGAGGCCGAGCTCGTCGAGCGTCGAGCGCCCGTGCCAGCCGGGATCCTCGACGCCGTAGGGGACGACGCCGATCCGCCGGCCGTAGCGGTGCTCGTAGATGTCGGCGACGACGTGCGAGTCGGTGATGGCCCGGTCGGCCCAGCGGGGCGAGTTGCGCTCGGCGAAGCGCAGGTAGCGCTTGGCGGGCGCGGGCCACTTGCGGCGGTCGGAGTCGAGCCCGTCGACGTTGATGACGGTCGGGATGCCGGCCAGCCGGGTGACCAGGCACAGCGGGGCGTTGCCGGCGATGAAGAACAGGGCCACGTCGGGCTTCTCGGAGCGGGCGCTGTGCAGAGCGCTCAGCAACGTGTGGGCGAACGTGTCCAGGTACTTGTTCTTGAAGGTGGGCAGGTGGACGAGCCGCGCCCCCTTGTAGGTGCGGATGCGGCGGTCGACGACGTGCGGGCGGCAGTAGACGACCACCTCGTGCCCGCGCTCGGTCAGGCGCTCGGCGAGCTGCTCCGCCGCCGTCTCGAACCCCGAGTACGACGCCGGGATCCCCCTGGTGCCCAAGATCGCGATCTTCAACCCGCGGCGAGCCTATAGGCGCGGAGGTAGCCCTCGGCACACGCGCGCCAGCTGAACGCGGCCGCACGGGCGAGGCCGCGGCGGCGCAGCTCCTCGCGCAGCGGGCCGACGGTGGCCAGCTCGGTCAGGCCGGTCGCGATGGACTCGACGTCGTACGGGTCGCAGTAGCGGACCGCGTCGGCGCCGACCTCACGGAGCGCGGGGACATCGCCGGCCAGGACGGGCGTGCCCGCCTGCATCGCCTCGAGCACGGGGAATCCGAAGCCCTCGTGCAGGGACGGCAGGACGAGCGCGGCCGCGTGGCGATGGAGCTCCGCCAGGTCGCCCCCGTCGGCGCGCACGAGAGGCAGCGTGCCCGACCGCGCTACGGCGGCCCGCAACCGGTCGAGGTTCTTGCGCGGCTCGTCGTCCCCCACGTACAGGAAGTGGCGCGGCTCGCCTCGGTTGGAGGCGATGGACTGGCCCGGTCCCCACGGCGCGACCAGTGCGGTCATGCCCCAGAACGCATGGACGTCGTCCGCCGTGGCGCGGCTCGGGGTGACGATGACGGCGGCGCGGCGGGCGGCCAAGCGGTGCGCGTGGTGCGCGTACCACCGGAAGCGCCGCTTGAAGCAGTCGGGGACCGCGTCGAAGGCGAGGTCGTGGATCGTGACGACCTGCGGGACGCGCGTCGGCGCCGAGGCGGGAAGCGGATGGTGGAGGACGTCGGCGCCGCGCGCCGCGCGGGCGAGGCGCAGCTGCCAGCGCGCCTCGGCGACGGGGTCCAGGTGGCGCCCGTGCCGGCCCTCCGCCTCGACGACGTCGACCCCGAGCGCCCGCAGCTCGGGGAGCAGGTGGTCGATCGCCACCTGCGTCCCGCTCGGCCCGCGCCGGGCGTAGGAGACGTCGACGACGACCCTCACGGGCGCACCGCCCGCGCGATCAGCGTCGCCTTCTCCGTGCGGATGCGGTCGACCTCGAAGTGCGCCGCCGCCAGCGTCGCGCGCAGCGAGCGCGCGGTGAAGAAGCGCAGATGGCCGCCCATCGGGTCGAAGTGCTCCTCGAAGCGCACGGCGGCGATCGCGACGCGGCGCAGCAGCGGGTGCGCGGGGGTGGTCAGCAGCAGGCGCCCGCCGGGGCGCAGCACACGCCGGGCCTCGAACAGCAGCGCGAGCGGATCGGCGACGTGCTCGACGACCTCGCTGCACCAGACGAGGTCGACGCTCGCGTGCGGCACGTCGGCCAGCTCGCCGCCGGGCGAGTCGGGATCGGGGTCCACGCCGACGCCGTTCGGAGCCAGGTCGAGGAAGGCGCCCGTGCCCGTCCCGAGGTCGAGCCAGTCGTCGCCGGGCCGCAGCTCGTCGCTCAGCAGCCCGGATCGCCACTCCCAGCGCCAGGGAGTCACCGGCGACCCCACCACGTCCCGGCGAGCCGGGCCATGCGGCGCGGGTCCAGCCGGGCCCGCGCCTTCGAGCGGTGCCAGCCCTGCTCGGTCCACCACTCGCGCACAGGCCGGACGGGCGGCAGGTCGAGGAACAGCGCGTCACCGCGGGCCTCGCGCGCGTAGCGGCGGAAGGACGCGCGCAGGCCGTCGCGGGAGTGGTCGTGGTCGACGGCCAGCGCCGGGTCGAGCACGCAGACGTGCCCCGCCTCCAGCGCCCACAGCGCCCACTCACGGTCCTCCGACCCCGGCAGGTCCTCGCGAAAGGGCCGTTGCTCCCACAGCGAGCGCCGGAACGCGCCGGCCCCGTTCGAGTAGCCCCAGCGCGGGTGCGCGAGCGCCAGCGCGGCGTCCTGGCGCACGCGCTCGCGCAGCGGCTCACCGTCCCACCGGTGCTCGGGCCCGAACGCGCACGCCGCCTGGGCGTCCCCGAACGCGGCCACCATGCGCGCGAGCCACTCGTCGTCGCGCGGGAAGGCGTGGGCCGACAGTGCGACGACGATGTCCCCGGTGGCGGCCTCCGCCCCCAGGTTGAGCGCGCCGCCGAAGCTGAACGGGTCGGCGACGAGGTCGGCCGGCTCGCCGGCCCGCGATCGGCCGTCGCGCACGACGATCACCTCGTGCTCGGCGGTCTGCCGCGCCAGGATCGCCAGCAGCCGCCGCAGCGGCTCGGCCTCGTCCCGCACCCGGATCACCACGCTCGCGCGCACGCCCGCCGACCCTACGCGCCGCGGCAGAAATCGGGGGTCCGAACCGTTCCGTCTTCAGTGGGCAGGCACCTGACCACCAGTTGTGCCTTCTTCGCGGTGATCATCGCGACGTTCTTCGCCGGGACGGCGCAGGCCGCGTTCGACCAGCTCGACTCCAACTACGGCACCCTGGGCACCGCCCTCAGCGACAGCCCGCCCCTCAGGGCGGGGCACGTCAGCCAGCCCGTGCGAGCGACCACCGCGGACGGGCCGGTCACCGTCGTCGCCGTCGTGCTGGAGGGCACTCACAACGTCCGCGTCTACGCGTTCGACGACACGGGCGCCCAGCGGTGGTCCTCCGAGCCGCTCGGCACCACCAGTTCCCTTCTCCCGCCACAGGTGGCAGCCGTCGGGCCGGACGGCGAGCAGAACATCGTCGCCGCCTGGGTCCGGACCGACAAGGACGTCCAGCTCGCCACGCTCCGGACGGACGAGCCGGACCCGACCGACTCCCGCCTGGCGTGGCAGAACACGATCATCGCGACCGGCAGCGAACCTGCGAGCGACCCGCCCGAGATCGGCGGCCTCGCGGCCGACGCCGGCCCGGGCGTGCTCGTGGGCTGGGTCGACTTCAAGGATGCGCCGGGCGAGGCGGATCACGGCCACGAGCTGTGGCACGTCGCCCGCTACGACGAAACCGCCGCCAACCTGAGCGCCGACACGACCTTCGCCGGCGACGGCATCGCCGACGGGCAGGGCAACACCGGCGACGGCCGCATGCGCGCGCTCGCGGTCGCCCGCGACGGCACGATCCTGATCGCCGGCACCGACAGCTTCGCGGATTTCGCCGAAAGCGACGATCTGCAGATCGTGGCGCTCACGCCGGCCGGAGCTCGCGACACCCGGTGGGGGCTCTTCGGCATCTACTCCCACGGGACCCTCGTGCCCTCCACGGTGCCCTCGTCGATCGTCGTCCAGGACGACCGGGTGCTCGTCCCGTTCACCCTCGTCAATGCCCCCAATGAAGCGCAGGTGCTCTCGATCATCCCGCCGGAGGGGCCGTTCGGCAACGCAGAGTTCGATCCCAACTTCGGCTCGGAGGGCATCGCGACGCTCGGGCTGACCGACCGCCTCGTCTACGTCGCCGGGCCGGCCGGCGGGGACGGTGCGTCCTTCGCCCTCCACGTCGACACCGAGAGCGGGGAGACGGTCGTCCAGCCGTTCGACGACGAGGGCTTCCCCGGGGCTCCGGCAATGGTGCCCGGCGGCCCGAACTGCAACGACTACTTCGGGCTCGTCGTGGATCCTGGCGTCACCCCCGCCCGCGACGGGCTGCTGCTGTCGGCGGCCTGCGGACCCCCGTCCGGCGCCAAGGTGGCGGTCCGGCGACTGGTCGAGGACCGCCTTGGCGACCCGGTCGTCGAGACGGGGCTGAACGTGTCCAACGTGCGGACCGTCGGCCTGCCCACCTTCGCCAGGGCGTTCGCCGCCACCAGCGGCGCGGGCACGACCATCGCCTCCGCCCCGATGCGCTCGTCGCCCATGCGCTCGTCGCCGATGCGGTCGTCGCCCATGCGGTCCTCGCCCATGCGCTCGTCGCCGATGCGGTCCTCGCCCATGCGCTCCTCGCCCATGCGCTCCTCGCCGATGCGCTCCTCCACGCTCTCGGACCTCCCGCTCCTGAACGGAAAGTCATGGGCCGGCGTGCTCGACGGCACCCCGCTGTCGCGGCTGCCGCTCTCCGCCGTCACCCTCGGCGACGTGTTCGACCTGTTCGGCGACGGGTCGATCGGGTCACTGACCCTCGACGACCTCGACACGGCGACAAGCCCGCCCCTGCGCAACGTCAGCGCGGCGTCCTGGCTGCTACTCGGCCGACCGCTGTCGGTGCTGCCGTCGCCGGCCGGCGGCTGGCCGGCGTTCGTCCCCGAAGACCGCTACGCGGACTACACGCTGTTCGACCTCGACCGCGATGGCTGGGACGACGAGGACTACTGGGCGACGCCGATGCCGCTGACCACCGCGCTGCTCGGGACCGGCGTGGGCGCGGCGCCGCTCGCCCGCGTCCTCCTGGACACCGTCGACCTCCGCAAGACCGGCCTGGACGACGTGGAGATCCCGAGCGGGGCCACGGACCTCTGCGAGCGGGCCTGCGCCGGCCGGACGTTCGGCGCCTACCAGCACGACGTCGACCCCGGGACCGATGACGGCTCGGCGACGACCGGCCCGGCGTTCGGGGGCGCGACGGTCGGCGACCTGGTCGACGCCATGCCCGGGCAGATCACGCTCCAGGACCTGCTGCCGGGCCTCGTCGCACCTGACCGCCTGCCGGCCGGCGCTCCCCCGCTGACGCAGGTGCTCGCCAGGCTGGCGCCCGACCCGGCCCACGAGACCGTCGAGCAGATCCACGGCGACGTCTCCTGCGACGGCGCGATCGCGATCGACGTCGCGCTGCCCGGTGGCAAGATCGATACGAGCGGCGCGGAGGCGAGCATCCCCGACGGCAGCCCCGAGCCGCCGACACCGGTGCGCGTCGACACGTTCCCCGGCGGGCGGGCGCGCATCGACCACCTCGCCGGCGGGGCGGCGCTGGCATCGCTGTGCCAGGGCGCGGGCAACCAGAGCATCAGCCTCCGGCTGGTCGTGGAGCCGCCGCCGCAGGTCGGGCGGTTCGACTTCAAGGCGACCATCACCGACGCCGCCGGCATCCGCTCCGGCGAGGGCGACGTCTTCGCGGACGACGATCCCGATCCGGGCTCGACCCCCGCCACGGCGGCGCCAATCCAGCCGGGCGAGGCCGTGGCCGGCTTCATCGGTTCCGGGGACTCCGACACGTTCCGGCTCGACCTGCTCCCCACCGGCGCCTCGGTCACCGTCACGCTCGATGACCTCCCCGCCGACTTCGACCTCTACGTGCAGGGCCGGCGGCTCGGCCTGAGCCTGCCCCCCAGCCTGCGCTACCCCGGCACCCCGACGACCGTGCCCGACAACGGCGCCGACGATGCACCGGCGACGGTGACGAGCGCCGCCGGACTCGACGACAGCCCGCTCGACCTGGGCTCGCTGCGTCAGTACCCCTTGCGCGCGCGGTCGACCCGCGACGGCCGGGCAGCCGAGAGCGTGTCCTTCGTCGTGCGCGACGGCGATCAGGGCGGGCCCTACTTCCTCACCGTCGCCGGCGCCAACGGCGCCTCGAGCCCCTTCCCCTACAGCCTGCGGGTGTCGGTCAGCGACCCGCCGCCCACCCCCGGTTGCATCGCGCGCTCGACGGCCGCTCCCGCGCTCGACGACGTCCCCGGCACAGAGGCGCCGGACATCGGGGACGCGCACACGCTGGTGCTGTGGAACCCGTCCCGCATGGCGGCGGCGACCTCGGTTGCGCAGACCCGCGAGCTCGGGCGCCGGCTCGTCGAGCTGGCGCAGGACCCGACCGTGAGCGGCGCGGTCGTCCCGGTCGACACCGACGCCGGGGTGCGCTCCGCCTACGCCGCCTGGGACGGCCGGCCGTGCAGCCCCGCCGCCGCGAACGACGTCGTGGTCGCCGTCGGCCAGCTCGTCCGCAGCGCGGCCACCCACGACCGCGAGCTGCGCCATGTCGTGCTCGTCGGCGGCGATGACCAGCTCCCGCAGGCACGCGTGCCCGACCTGACGAGCGTCTCCAACGAGCGACTCGCCGCGGATGAGCTCGGCCTCACCAACGGCGCCGAGGACACGCCGACGAGTGCCGCGCAGCGCGCGGGCATGGTCCTGACCGACGATCCGTACGGTGACCTCGACCCGCGGCCCTGGCTCGGCGGCACGCTGGCGATCCCCGACGTCGGGCTCGGGCGCCTGGTCGACACTCCGGAGGAGATCGGAGACCAGCTCGACGCCTACCTGGACGCCGACGGCAGGCTGCGCCCGCAGCGCAAGGTGGTGGCCGGCTACGACTTCCTCGACGACGCCGCCGACCGGATCGTCGGTTCGCTCGGCGAAGGCGCCACCCGCCTGCCCAGCGGCTGGACCGCGGCGGCCGCCCTGGACGCCATCAACGACGGGACGCCGGCGATCCTGTCGATCAACGGGCACTACGACTGGGAGCAGGCGCTCGCCGGCGACCACGACTTCGCGAACCTGCTCGGCGCGTTCGCGGCGCTGCCGGCGCGCGGCTCGGTGTCCTTCACCATCGGATGCCACGCCGGGCTCGCGGCGGCCGGCGCCTACCTGTCCGGCGTGGGCACCGACTGGGCGCGGGCGCTGACGAAGGCCGGCTCGGTGTTCGTGGGCAACACCGGCTACGGCTACGGCGACCTGGTCAGCGTCGCGTACGGCGAACGTCTCATGGACGGCTTCGCACGGCAGGTCGCCGACCACCGCTCCAGCGTCGGGCAGGCGCTGATGTTCGCAAAGCAGCGCTACTTCGCCGAGACGCCGGTGCCGAGCGCCTACGACGCCAAGACACTCCAGCAGGCCACCTTCTATGGGCTCCCGACGTACCGGGTCGACGACAGCCCCGAGGCGCGCAGCGTGCTCCCGCCGGACGAGGACGCGGGTGCGCCGCGCGAGGACGCGTTCTCCGTCGACCCCGACCTCCAGGCGCACAACGACGACCGCGGCCGCTGGTGGCAGGTCGGCGACGAGGACCCGATCGTCGCGCCCTCGCGCCCGCTCCAGCCCAAGACGACCCTGCACCTGGAGCCGGGCGCCGGGCCGCCCGCCCACGGCGCCCTCATCACCGAGCTGACCTCGGACACGGTCTCCGACGTCGATCCGGTCATCGCGCGGCCCGTCAGCGACACCGCCGCCAGCAGTGCCCCGGCCGAGCCCGATCGTCCGCGCACCTCCGTGTTCCCCGACGTCATCCAGCGCGTCGACCGCTACGCCGACCCGGCGGCCGACCGCGAGACCCTCACGCTCGCTGCCGGTCAGTTCCTCAGCGATGACGACGCCCAGCGGCTGTTCGGGCACATCGGCGGGAAGGTGCTGCGCTCGGCCAGCGACGACTGGGACCCCCCGCGCCTCACCGCGAAAGGCCACGTGGACAGCGGCTACGCGTTCTTCGAGGTCACCACGCCCGTGGGCGAAGGTGCCACGGGCGGCGTGCTGCTCGTCAACCGGGGCGAGGGCGCGTGGACGCCGGTGACGCTCAGGCCGGAGGGCAGCGACGGAACCACGTTCACCGCGTTCCTGGACCTGCAGGGGGCCGACACGCTCCCGACGTTCTACGCGCAGTTGCGCGATGACGCCGGGAACGTCGCGGCGGTGACGGGCAAGGGCGCCGGCGTCCGCGTGCTGCGCCAGCGGCAACCCGTCCGGCCCGACCTCACGCTCACCTCGCCGGTCGGGCCGTCGGGGTACGCGGACGATCCCGCGCTCGTGCTGGTGGACGGCCACGGCCACGACGTGACCGTCGAGATCGACGGCCGGCCGGTCCCGATCAGCAGCGGCGGCGTCAGCGTTACCGGAGAGGGCGTCCACCTCGTCGTCGCGACGTCCGACGACGGGCTCACCGCCTCACTGCTCGTGCCGGTCGACGGCAGCGGGCCGGAGCTGACCGGGGTCTTCGCCGCCCCGCCCAACGCGGCGGGCTGGTTCAAGCGCGACGCCAAGGTGCGCTGGACGTGCACGGACGCTGGGGCGGGCGTGGACGCGTGCCCCGCCGCGACGACCGTCGGCGGCGAGGGCGACGACCTGTCGACGGGCGCGGTCGCGGCGACCGACCGGGCCGGCAACACGACGACGGCGAGCAGGGACGGCATCAGGATCGACCGCACCGACCCGGTCTCCACCTTCGAAGCGCCGCCGACGGCGAACGGCTACGCCGCGCCGGGCACGTCGCCGTCGCTGTCCGCCACGGACGCGCTTTCCGGGGTCGCGAGCACCCGCTGGCGGTCCGGCGGCACCAGCGGCGATTACGACCATCCGCCGTCCTTCTCCACGCACGGGCCGCACAACGTGCGCTTCGGGGCCACCGACGTCGCCGGCAACACGGAGCCCGAGCGGGTCGCGACGGTGACCGTCGACGCCGTCCCGCCGACGCTGACGACCCCCAGGGCGCCGTCGGGCTGGGTGCGCGCGTTCACCGCGGAGTGGACCTGCGCCGACGCGGGCGCGGGCGTCGAGCACTGCCCGGACCCCGTCGCCCTCCCAGAGGGCCGGGACAGCAGCGTCACGCGCACCGCGACCGACCGCGTCGGCAACCACAGCGCCCCCGCAACGGCGACGGCCGACGTCGACGCGACGGCGCCGACCCTGACCGGCCAGGCCTCCCCCGCCCCCGGCCCGACCGGCTGGGTGCGGACCCCGCTCACCGTGACGTGGTCCTGCGCGGACGCGCTCAGCGGCGTGCGGACCTGCCCGGGGCCGACGCCGGTCTACGGCGAGGGCGATGCGGTCACCGGTCCCGAGGTCAGCGTCGCCGACCGCGCGGGCAACACCGTGTCGGTCACGCCCGGGCCATTCAAGCTCGACCCGACGCCGCCGCGCACGACGCTCCGGACCGAGCCGGACGGCGGCGGGACGCGCGTGGTCCTGGCCGCGACCGACGCGACGTCGGGCGTCGAGGGCATCCGCTACTGGGTCGACAGCGGCGCCGAACAGCCCTACACGGGACCGTTCGTGGTGCCGCCGGGCCGCCACAAGGTCAAGTACCGCGCCACCGACGTCGCCGGCAACGTTGAGGCGGTGCGAACCGCTCCCGTCGGCGACACCGGCCTCGACACCACGCCGCCCGTCGTCGTCTCCGACTTCACGCCGGGCTGGCACCGCGGGCCGCTGACTATCACCTTCAGCTGCTCCGACGACGGCGGGTCGGGCGTGGCGAGCTGCCCGCCGCCGATCACCCTCACCGGCAGCGTCAAGGACGGCAGCGTCTCGAGCGAGTTCGCCTCCGACGACGCCGGCAACTCGGCGCGGCTCGTCGTGCGCGGCATCGACATCGACCGGACCGCCCCGGTGGCCACCGGCACGCCCACCGCACAGCCCAACGCGAACGGCTGGTACGGCTCGCCCGTCACCATCCGCTTCGCCTGCACGGACACCTTCAGTGGCATCGCGCCGGGCGGCTGCCCGGCCCCTGTGCAGGTGACGTCCGAGGCCGCCGACCAGGCCATCCGCCCGGCCACACCTCCGCGCGACCTCGCCGGGAACATCGGCGAGGGCACCGCCGTGATCGCGAACCTCGACCTGACCGCGCCCGCGCTGTCGATCGACGGCCCGGCCGGCCACATCTCCGTGGCGGACCGGAACGCCACGCTGTCGGGCGAGGCCACCGACGCACTGTCGGGCATCGCGAAGGTCGCCGCCAACGGCAACCTCGCGACCCGCTCCGGCGACGGCTGGACGGTTTCCTTCGCGGTCCGGTGCGGCACGTCGACGCTCCCGATCGTCGCCAAGGATCGCGCCGGAAACCGCCGGCGGATCAACCGCACCTTCGAGCGGCGCTGCTAGGCGAGCCCGGCCGGGACGGGCAGGACGTCGATGCCGAGCTGGACGAGCAGCGCGGTGATGCGCGCGTCGCTTCCGTCGCCGCCCAGGCGCTTGAGCGCGGCCAGCGCGGTCACCTCGTCGTAGGGCGATTCCTGCTCGCGGGCATGGTGCAGCGCCGCCTCGAGGTGGGCGACGGCGGCCTCCGCGTCGCCCAGCTGCGCCCGCGCCCATCCCCGGATGCGCTCGAGCGTCGCGACGTACAGGCGCCCGGCGTCGACGGCGGCGAGCTCACCGTCGAGCGATGCTGCGCGCTCCAGCGCCTGGTCGGCGCGGCCGCCGAGGGCCAGCGCCTCAGCCTCCCGGACGCCCGCCTCCGCCGCGAGTACGTCGGCGCCGATGCCGCCGAACACCGTCCGCGCCTCCGCGAGCAGCTCGAGCGCCGCGCCGGTGTCCCCGCGCCGGGCGGCGAGCCGGCCGAGGTCGCTGGTGACCAGCCCGATGTGCCCGGCGATCGCCGCGGCACGGAAGATCGTCAGCGCATCGCGGAACAGCGACTCGGCCGGTCCGAAGCGCCCCTGGTCGGCGAGCAGCTCGCCGAGGTTCATCTCGGCCTCCGCGGCCAGTACGGCGTCGCCGAGCTCGTGGCGCAGCGCCGCGCTGCGCTCGTAGCAGTCGGCCGCCGTCACCCAGTCGCCGAGGAAGTACGCGTCGATGCCGAGGTTGTTGAGCGCCGAGGCCGCCCCGGCGAGGTCGCCCGCGCGCTCGTAGCGCTCGAGGGCCTCGCGCTCGAGGTCCATGGCCAGGGTGCTCTCGCCGACGTCGGCGTGGGCGTGCCCGGCGACGTAGAGCGCGTGGGCCAGGGCACCCTCGTCGGGGGTGTCGCGCAGGGTGGCGATCGCGCCGTCGAGCAGCGCGACCGCCTGACGGGCCCGGCCCTGGCGCAGTCGGGCCATGCCCGCCACGACCGCCAGGTGCCCGTCGACGGCGTCGCGATCGGGCCCGGCCGGGACCGCCTCGAGCCGGTGCCGGCCGCGGGTGGTCCAGGCGAGGGCGTCCCGATAGCGGCCGAGCCGCTCGGCCATGCGGGCGGTCTTGCGGCACAGCCGCGCCCAGGCCAGCGGCTCGTCCGTCCGCCCCCGCCGTGCGGCCGCGTAGGCGTCGAAGGCAGCCTCGTAGCGCCCGGCCTGCTCCGCGGCGTCGCCGCGCGCCTCCTCCAGCGCCGCGAGCGCGGCGACGTCGACCGCCGGCAGCCGCTTGCCCGCGGCCGCCGCCCACGCGAACAGCGTCAGCGCGTCGGACGGGGCGCCGCGCTCGAGCGCGCGGCGGGCGCCGTCGCGCGCCCAGGTCCAGCAGCCATCGTCGTCGCCCGCGTGGTGGGCGTGCAGCGCGAGCAGCTCGACGAGCGGCGCCAGGTCCCCGTCCGCGCCGGCGACCAGGACCGCCAGCGCCCGGGCGTGCAGGGCGCGCCGGCGCCGGTAGGAGAGCCCCTCATAGGCGGCGGACCGCAGGAGCGCGTGACGGAAGACGATGCGGTCGCCCTGAGCGGCGACGAAGCCCTCGAGCCGGTCCAGCAGCGACTCGAGCGCCGCCGGATCGCGGCCGAGCAGCTCCGCGGCGATGGCGGGATCGAAGCGCGCGCCCAGGACCGCCAGCTCGCGCAGCGCCGTGCGGTCGGCGACCGGCAGCCGGTCGACGCTGGCGGCCAACAGCTCCTCGACGTCGTCCGGGAGGTCGTCGACGTCGCCGCCGGCGCGGACTGCTGCAACCAGCTCGCGCAGCATCAGAGGGTTGCCGTCGGCGCGGCGGACGATCGCGGCCACCGCGTCGGGCGGCACCCCGCCGGCCTCCGCGGCGCCCAGCACCAGCCTCCGCGCGGCCCGGCCGCCGAGCGGCCCGACGGTCATGGTCACGGCCCGGTGAGCGCTGCCGAGGCGCAGCCCTTCCTCCCCCGGCCGCCGGACCGCGAGCACCGCCCAGCCCCGTGCGACCGGCTGGGCGAGGATCGCTCCGAGCAGCTCGGACGAGGCGTCGTCGAGCCAGTGCCCGTCCTCGATGACCACCAGTGCGCCGGCGGGGAGCAGGCCGGCCAGCAGCTCGCCGGCGGCGTGGTGCCGGCGCCGGCGCAGCGCGTCGGCATCCAGGCTGGCCATGCGCGCGGTCGGGGGCAGGTCGAGGCCGGCGAGCGGGGCGAGCAGCGGCAGCCAGTCGTCGGCGTCCCTGACGTGCCGGCGGGCGGCGGCGCGCAGTGCGGCCGCGACGGCCGTCGGCTTCGCGTCACCCGCCAGGCCGAGGCGGCGCCGCAGCGGGACGCGCAGGGGCAGGAAGGCGGCGTACGCGCCATAGGCGCCGCCCTCGAGCAGCAGCACCTCGAGCCCCCCCGTGCGCGCCGTGGCCAGCGCGAAGTCGACCAGTCGCGACTTGCCGATCCCCGGCTCGCCCTCGAGCTGCAGCACGCCGGGCGCCTGGAGCGCGTGCCGGATCGCCTCTGCCTCCGCGTCGCGTCCGGGTGGGACGGTCACGTCCGCGTCGCGGCCGGCGGCGTCGGCGCCTGTGGGCTCGCCGACGACCGCGGCGTCGACGGGCGCCGTCTTGCCCTTGACGCTGAACGGCGCCACCGGCTCGAGCGTGAAGTTCCCGCGCAGGCCCTCGAGCGTCGCTCGCGTGGCGAGCACCGCCCCGTCGGGGGCCTTGCCCATGACGCGCGCGGCCAGGTTGGTCGCGTCGCCCATGGCCGAGTAGGTGCGACGGGTGGGCGTGCCGACGTCGAGCGCGAACACCCGCCCGCGGTTGACGCCTGCGCGGACGACAAGGCGCCGCGGCGCGCGCACGACCTCGCCGGCGGCGCGCAGCATGCGGTCGGCGTCGTCGGGATGCGCGCGCGGGGCGCCGGCCACGAGCATCACCTTGATGCCGCCCGGGTCGGCGTCCGTGGTCAGGAAGGTCACGTCGTGGCGGTCGCAGGCGCGCTGGACGTCCGCGTGCAGGCGGTCGAGCTCGTCGGCGACGACCGCGGGGCCCTCCGCCGCGAGCAGCGCGTCCAGCTCCCGGACCTGGACGAAGGCCACGACGCCGCGCCGGTGCTCGCCCGTCTCCCCGCGGCCCAGCTCGTCATGCAGCTGCGCGGGCAGCCCACGGCGCGCGTCGATGTCGGGCGGTGCCGGAAGCGTGGCGGCCGGCGCGTCGGGCCGGCGCCGCAGCGGCGCGCCGCCGGCGCCGAGGACCTGCCCCGTCGCGGCTGACGCCTCGCGTCGCAGGCACTCCGTCAGCGTCGGGCCGGCGACGACCTGCTCGTCGTAGTGCGCGCCCGCGAGGAAGAGGTGCACCGGCCCGGAGGCGACGCCGCACGAGGCGCGCAGCGGCAGCACTCCCGCCGAGGTGCGCAGGCGGGCGAACGACCGCATCGCCTGCTGCATGTCCCACGCGGCGGCCTCGCCGCGCGCCGCGTGGTCGTCGCCCGTGAACAGGAGCAGCAGGGCGTCACCCCCGAACTTGAGCACGTCGCCGCCACGGGCATCGGCGGCTCCGAGCAGCGGTGCGAAGACGGCGTTGAGGTGGTCGGTGAGCTCCTCGCCGCCGACCTTGCCGAGGTCGGCCAGGCGCTCCGTCAGCGGTGTGAAGCCGCTGATGTCGAAGAACAGCAGCGTCCCGTCGACGCACCGGCGGCGCGATCCGCCCGCGGCCAGCCAGGCGCGGTGATGGACCGACAGGTAGGGCGCGAGCACATCGGACGGCATGGCAGGGTTCTTCACGGTCGCAGATACCCTCGCCGCGTGCCCTCCCTGCTCGCCGTCGCCCAGGTGGATCACCCGGGCGGAGCCGAGATCGGCTTGCTACGGATGCTGCCGCATCTCCGCCATGCGGGCTGGGACGTCACGCTCACGACTCCCGGTGACGGGCCGGTCCGGCGCAAGGCTCAGGCCCGCGGCCTCAACACGGCGCAGCTCAGGGTCGGCGGGCTGGGGAGGGGCGAGGGCGCGTCCGCTGTCGCAGCCTTCCGGGCCGTTCGCAAGCTCGCGCGCCGCCACGACGTCGTCTATCTCAACGGCACCGTCTGCGGACGGCTGCTGCCCGCGCTCCCCCGCGACAAGCGCGCCGTCCTGCACGTCCACGACATCGTCGACCACGTCCCCGGGCACTGGCGGCGCGCCGACGTCGTGCTTGCGGACTCGCAGGCCGTCGCGGACCGGTTGGAAGGGCTCGACGCGCACGTGGTCGGCTGCCCGATCGAGGCCGAGCCGCGCACGGTCGCGCCGCCGTGGTCGGCGGACGGCCGGCCCGTCGTCGGGTACGTGGGCCGGCTGGAGCGCCGCAAGGGCGTGCTCGACCTCGTCAACGCCGCGCCCCGGCTGCAGGGGGTCCGCGTCGTGCTCGTCGGCGACGATCCCTACGGCTCCGACCCCGAGTACCTCGGCCAGGTGCGCTCGAGCGGCGCCGTCGAGCACTACGGCTGGGTGGACGGCGCCGCCGGCCTGATGCCGGCGCTCGACGTCCTCGTCCTGCCCAGCCTGCAGGAGCCGTTCGGGACGGTGCTCGCCGAGGCCATGAACGCGGGCACACCGGTCGTCGCCACGCGCGTCGGCGGGCTCGCCGAGGTGGTCGCCGACGGGATCACCGGCCGGCTCGTCCCCCCGCACGACCCCGACGCGCTGGCCGCTGCAGTGCTCGATGTTCTGGCGCATCGCGACGCCATGGGCGCCGCGGGGCGCGAGCGCGCCCGGCGCTGGCACGTCGACGGCTATGCGGATACGGTGCGCGCGCTGATCGCGCCTTGAGAGTCGCCTTCGATACCCGCCCCGCGTCCGGCCCCAGCGGCATCGCCCGCTACACGCGGTCACTGCATACGGCCCTCACCAATGAAGCGCTCTCGCGCAACGGCGAGCTGGTCGAGACGAGCCGGCCGCGCGGCGTCGACGTCTACCACTCGCCCTGGATCGACGGCGCGCTGCTGCGCCCGCGCGGCCCGCAGGTCGTCACCCTCCACGACCTCATCCCGCTCAAGCGCCCGGGCGAGTACCTGCGCTCCGGCCTGCGGTTCCGCATGCGCTACCTCGCGGTCGAGCGGGCGTCGCGCATCATCGTCCCGACCGGCGCCGTCGCGGCGGACGCCGTCGCGATGCTCAAGGTCGAGTCCGCCCACGTCCACGTCGTCCCGGAGGCCGCCGACGCCGCCTTCTCCCCGCGCAGCGACGCCCAGATCGCCGCCGTCCGCGCGCGGTACGGCTTGCCCGACGACTACCTGGTGTGGGTCGGCGGCCTGCGCCACCCGGACCCGCGCAAGCGCGTTGCCGCGCTCGCCGAGACGCCCAGCGAGCTGCCGCTCGTGCTGGTCGGGGACGCCGGCGCGTGGGTCCGCGAACTGGCCGGCGTCACCCTCACGGGCGCCGTCGACGACGACGACCTCGCCGCCATCTACAGCGGCGCCCGCGCGCTGGTGTTCCCCTCCGACGACGAGGGCTTCGGCCTCCCGCCCGTGGAGGCGCTCGCCTGCGGGACGCCGGTCGTCGCGTGCGACGTCCCCGCCCTGCGCGAGGTCCTCGGTCACCGCGCGACCTTCGTCCCCGCCCACGACCTCGACGGCCTCGTCGCCGCCGGCGCGTCCGCCTCCCGCCCGGCGCCCGCCCCGCCGGCGTGGACCTGGGCCGACGCCGCCCGCGTCACGTGGGATGTGTACGAATCAGCAGCCGCGGGTTAGCTGCGGCGCCGACCTGCGCCTCGTGTGCAGAACCCGTGCAGGCGGTCTGGCGTAAGTGAGTGGTCGTCGCCGCCCTTAGGTGAGCATGCTGAACTCCCGCCCGCGGCGCCTCGCCGCACTCGTTCTTCTCGCGTTCGCGACCATGGTCGCCGCCCCCAGCGCCGGCCACGCCGCCACGATCAAGGCCTGCCAGAACAAGAAGAACGGCAAGCTGCGCATCGCCAAGAAGTGCAAGAAGTCCGAGAAGAAGATCTCCTGGAACACCAACGGCCCGAAGGGCGACAAGGGCGACGGCGGGGCCAACGGCGCTGCCGGCGCCAACGGCACGAACGGCACCAACGGCGCCCCGGGGACCCCCGGCGCGCCCGGCCAGCCGCAGGCGATCCGGAGCTTCGCCGCCTCGCAGGCGGGCCAGGGCAACGAGGACCAGAACACCAACGTCCCGCTGTTCACCGCCGACGGCGTCTCGTACAGCTTCCACTGCCAGTTCGCGCTGATCCTCAACATCGCCTCGCTGCGGGCGGACGCGCCGTCCGGCTCGGCTTACTCGCAGGGCACGCTGGGGCGGCCGAACGAAGCCGATCGCCAGGACGCCGATCCGTGGTCGGCCACCAGGCTGACGACGCTCGGTGGCGGCGCGAAGGACATCGCCGCGCACTCCACGCTGAGCAACAGCAACGGCACCACCCAGAACGGCGTCTACACGACCGTCGTCGAGGGCCCGACCGCCACGACGCTGCTCCACTTCAAGATGGTCGCCGCCGGGCCGTGCACGATCCAGGGCGTCGCGCTCACGATCCCGAACTCGTAGCCATCCGACGGCGGCGGACCCGCGGCGCCAGCCGCACCGCCTCGACGTAGCCCTGCGCGAGGAACCGCTCGCGCAGGAGGACGTGACCCAGGGCGAGCACCTCGTAGGCGACGATCCACGGAGCGTTGCGCACCAGGCTCGCCCAGGTCTCGTTGCGGACCATCATCAGATAGCGGTTGCGGAACTGGATGCGGCGGTGCTCGCGCGAGGTCTGCGGGCGCTTGGACGGCGAATAGGTCCGAACGTGGGACGCGGTCGCGGCCGGTTCGAAGACGCAGCGCCAGCCCGCGTTGCGCGCCCGCCAGGCGAGGTCGGCGTCCGTGATCCACAGCGCCATGTCCTCGTCGAACCCGCCCGCCAGCGCCGCGCGCCGGTACAGGGCGCAGGCGCCGTCGGCGCCGAAGACGTCCCGGACGGCGGCGTGCGCCGCGACCGGGTCACCGTGCCCGACGAGCCCGTTCTTGCGCCGCCGGTCGATCCACATGCCGGCGGCGTCGATGCGATCGGGGTGCGCGTCCTGACGGACCCGGAAGGCGACGCTGCCCACGGTCGGGTCGGCGAGGTGGCGCGCCGCGGCGGCGACCGCCCCCGCGTCGAGGAAGCAGTCCGCGTTGAGGAGCAGGACGTCCCCCTCGGTCGCCGCGAGCCCGGCGTTCATCGCCGCCGCGTAGGAGACGCGCTCGTCGAGCCGCAGCACGCGCGCGCCGAGGCGCTCCGCGAGCTCCGCCGTGCCGTCCGTGCTCGCGTTGTCGACGACCAGGACCTCGTCCTGCGCGACCGCCGGCGGCAGCGAGCGCTCGAGCATGGCCGCCTCGTCGACGCTCAGCATCAGGATCATCCGAGCGCCTCGCGGTAGACCGCGACCGTCTCCTCCGCGGCCTGATCCCAGGTGCGCACCACCGCCGGCTGCGGGCCGCGCGCGAGCGCCGTCTCGATCGCGGCGCGCATCGCGTCGACGTCGAGCGGGTCGAACGGGACGCCCGCGCCGGCCGCGGCCTCGGGGAGGGCCGTGGTGTCCGCGAACGCGACCGGGACCCCGCGCGCCAGCGCCTCGGCCACGACGAGCCCGTAGCCCTCGTAGAGCGACGGATGCACGATGGCCGCGGCTCCGCGCATCAGGGCGTCGAGCTCGGCATCGGGCACGTAGCCGGGCAGCTCGACGCCCGCGGAGCGCAGCGCGTCCCCCTCGCCCGCGTCCATCCCGGCGATCACGAGCGGGAGCGGGCACGCCTGCGCGAGCCGCCGCCAGTTCTTCTTCGCCCGCAGGTCTCCGATCCCCAGGACGTACGGAGCGCGATCGGGGATCGGCGCGGTGCCGATCGGGAGCGACGGCGCGTTGAGCACCACGCGCACCTTCGAAGGGTCGACCTCGTAGCGCGAGCAGAGGTCGTGGCGGGTGAACTCGCTCACGCAGATCACCCGCTCCGCCGAGCGGGATGCCGCCCTGGCCAATGCGCGGAACTTCAGCCGCGTGCGCGGCGCGAAGTCCTCCGGGAACGCCTCGAAGGCCAGGTCGTGGATCGTCACCACCCCCGGGCATGGCCGCCGCAGGGGCAGCCACACGTTGGGCGCGTGCAGGACGTCGGCGCCGCGGGCCGCGCGCGGGAACCCGGCCTGCTCCCACAGCGCCTCCGGCCCGCGCCATCCGGGTCCGGTCAACTCGTCCAGTTCGATGTCCGTGCGCTGACGTAGCGCGGCGCCCAGGGAACGTGCGTAGCGCCCCCAGCCGCGCGCGTGCGCGGCGTAAGCATCCCGTGAATCCATCGCGACCGCGAGCACCGGTTCCGTACCATGCCAGGCGATGTCCATCAGCCCCGCGCCGCTCGCGGTCTCGGACGCGTCGCAGGTGCGCCCGAAGTCCCAGATCTTCGACATCCCGATCGACCTCGGACGGCCGGACGAGTTGCTGCGCATGGTCACGGATTGGGTCGGCAGCGGGCGACAGCGGCGTGTGATGTACGTCAACGCCCACGTGCTCAACCAGTCCCAGGAGCGGCCCGAGCTGCAGGCGACGCTCCAGGGCGCCGACCTCGTCTACTGCGACGGCTATGGCGTCCGGGTCGCCGCCAAGGCACTCGACCTCCCGACGCCGCACCGCATGACGGGCGCGGACTGGATCTGGTCGCTCGCCGCCCTGTGCGAGGAGGCGGGTCGCTCGATCTACCTGCTCGGCTCCGAGCCGGGGACCACGCGCGAGGCCGCCGCGCGCCTGCAGCGCTGGTACCCGCGGCTCGAGATCGCCGGCACGCACCACGGCTTCTTCGCGATCGGCTCGCCGCACGCCGACCGCGTGGTCGAGGACATCAACGAGCGCCGCCCGGACATCGTCCTGGTCGGGATGGGGACGCCCAAGCAGGAGGAATGGGTCGAGGCGTCCTGTCAGCATCTCGACGTCGACGTCATCTGGACGGTCGGCGCGCTGTTCGACTACGTGAGCGGCCGGGTCCCCCGCGCCCCGGGGTGGCTGGCCGACAACGGGCTGGAATGGATCTTCCGCCTCGGCGTCGAACCTCAGCGGATGTGGCGCCGCTACCTGCTCGGCAACCCGATGTTCCTGGGACGGGTGCTCGCCGAGACCCGTCGCACGCAGTGAACACCTACCTGTTCGAGCAGATGGTCCGCCGCGAACTGCGGTCCAAGTACAAGGGCTCGGCGCTCGGCGTCCTCTGGTACCTGGTCAACCCGCTCGTGCTCATGGCCGTCTACGCGGTCATGTTCCGCTACCTGCTCAAGGCGGTCGCTATCCCCGACTACCCCGTCTTCCTGTTCGTGGGGCTGATCGTGTGGACGTTCTTCTCCCAGTCGCTGCTGGCCGGCGCGACGTCGCTGGTCGACCAGGCCTCGCTGGTGAGCAAGGTGCGCTTCCCCAGGGAGACGGTGCCGGCCGCTGTCGTGTCCGTCCAGCTGGTGCCCTTCCTGGCGTTGCTGGCGATCGCCGTGCCGGTCGCGCTGATCGTCCGCGACAGCGTGAGCGCCGGGCTGCTGTTGCTGCTTCCGGTCGTCGCTTGCCTCTACCTGTTCGCGCTCGGCCTCGCGCTGATCGCCAGCGTCGCCCACGCGTACTTCCGTGACGTCCAGCCCGTGCTCGGCGCCGCCCTGCTGCCGTGGTTCTTCGTCACCCCGATCTTCTTCCGCGTGCGGGACCTGCCGGGTCTCGACGGGCACCCGACGATCGAGTGGCTGCTGCAGTGGGCGAACCCGGTGGCGCCGTTCATCGAGGCGGTGCGAACGATCCTCTATGACGGCGCGACGCCGTCGCCGGCCGTCCTCGCCTACGTCGCCGCGGCAACCGTCCTCACCATGGCCGCCGGCCGTGCGGTCTTCGCGCGCGGCGAGCGCGAGCTGGCGGTGGTCCTGTGACCGCTCCGGGCGAGGTCGTCCTCGAGGACGCCTGGCGCGCGTTCGCGATCGGCGACCGCCGCCGCACCCTGAAGGAGCTCGTGACGGGGCGCACGGTTCCTGGCGACTCCGTGCAGGCGCTGGCCGGGGTCGACCTCCGGGTCGGTCCCGGGGAGACCGTCGGCATCGTCGGCCGCAACGGCGCCGGCAAGACGTCGACGCTGCGCGTGCTCGCCGGGATCGTCCCGCTGCAGCAGGGCCGCTCCGAGTGCGGCGGCCGCGTGGCGACGCTGATCGAGCTCGGCGCCGGCTTCGGGCGCGAGTTCACCGGCCGCGAGAACATCGAGCTCAACGGGGCGCTCAACGGGTTGACCAAGCCGCAGGTCGCGGAGCGGCTGGAGGACATCGTCGCCTTCTCCGAGCTCGGCCACTTCGTCGACGTCCCGGTCAAGACGTACTCGAGCGGCATGCTCGTCCGGCTCGGCTTCGCGATCGCCGCCCACCTCGACGCCGACGTGATGCTGATCGACGAGGTGCTCGCCGTCGGCGACGAGGCCTTCCAGCGCAAGTGCCTGCGCGCGATCAACGAGCGCATCCTCGGCGGGACCACCGTCGTGCTCGTCTCGCACGCGCCGGCGGCGATCGAACGCGTGTGCTCGCGGGTCGTGGTGCTCGACGCCGGCCGCGTCGTCTACGACGGGCCGACCGCCGAGGGGCTGCTGCACTACCACGAGCTGCTCGGCGCCGACCAGCCGGTCCCGCGCCTTCCGCGCGCCGATCGCACCGTGTACGTCGAGGACGTGGAGCTGCTCGACGCGGACGGGCGGCCACGGACGGTGTTCGCGCCCGGGGAGCCGCTGACGATCGCGCTCGACGTCGGCGTCCGCGCGGGCGCGACGCCGACGCGCATCGCCTTCGAGCTGCGCCGCTCCTCAGGCGAGCCGGTGTTCTCCACGGGCCACGTCGTCGACCTCGCCGAGCCCGCGCGGCTGACCTTCTCGATCGGCGCGCTGCATCTCCTGGGCGGCGACTACGACCTCGTCGTCGCTGCGCAGCAGGACGACGGCATCGACCGGCTGGTGGGCCTGAGCGTCGCGGCGACCCCCGACGTCGAGGGCGTCGCCGACCTGCGGGGCACGTGGAGCGTCGAGACCGCGGTGGTCGCGCGATGACACCTGAGGAGGCGCTCGCCCAGGCGCGCGCCGCGGCGCAGCCGTACGAGGAGGGCCCGGTGTCGCTCGACGCGTCGCCGGTGACGCGCATGCAGACCGGCAAGCTCGTCGAGTGGTCGGTCATCCGGCCCGAGCTGGACCGCGTCTACTCGACCCGGCGGCTCGGCGCCCCGATCACCTGGACCAAGCGGCTGCTGATCCGGGCGCTGCGCCAGTACGTGGGCGAGGCGATCGCCCAGGAGACCCGTTACAACGCGCTCGCCACGGCGCACATCCTCAACCTCGAGGACCGCGTGCGCGAGCTCGAGCAGCGGCTCGCCAAGCCGTGATCGTCCACCAGTTGCTGTGCGCGGCCGGTCCGGTGGACGCGGTCACCAACCAGGCGCTCGCCTGGCGACGGCAGTTCACGGCCTGGGGCTGGGGCGGCAGCGACTACGCCGAGGTGCTCGCGCCCGGGATGGGCGTCCACGACGTCAAGCCGCTGAAGGCGTACACGCCCGGTGAGCCGACGCTCGTCCACTACTCCGGCTTCGCGCCCGAGCTCGAGCAGCGCGTCGGCGGGCCGTTCATGGTGCTCTCCCACAACGTCACCCCGCCCCGGTACTTCTGGGAGCTGGAGCCGGGCGAGGCGGTCAACTGCGCGCTCGCACCCCAACAGCTGCGCGACCTCGCCGCACGCGCGAAGATCGTCGCCGGGGTCAGCGCCTACAACGTCGAGGAGTTCCCCGGCGCCCACGTCGTCCCCATCTTGTTCCGAACACCTGCAACGGAGGGGACTGTTCCCGCAGTTGCGCGGACGGTGCTGTTCGTCGGGCGGCTGGCGCCGCACAAGCGGCAGGACCTGGTGGTGCGGGCGTTCGCGCTGTACCGGCAGCGATTCCAGCCGGACGCGCGGCTCGTGCTCGTGGGCGTCCCGATCTCGCCCGACTTCGACCAGCGGCTCCGGCGCCTGGCCGACGAGCTCGCGCCCGGCGCGGTGACCTTCGCCTCCGGCATTCCGGCCGCCGAGCTGTACGACCACTACCGCAGCGCCAGCGCGTTCCTGTGCCTGAGCGAGCACGAGGGCTTCTGCATCCCGCTGCTCGAGGCGATGCACTTCGGCGTGCCGATCATCGCTCGTGCCGTGGGCGGGATCCCGGAGGTCGTCGGGGACGCCGGTGTCCTGCTCGACGACCGCGACGACCTGCCGGTGGTCGCCGAGCTGCTGCGGCTCGCGCCGGAGCTGCGCGAGGACGTCCGCCCCCGCGCCGAGGCGAGACTTCAGCACTACGCTGCCGACCGCGTGGCAGGCCTGATGCGCACACACCTCGAGGCGCTGTGCGCCGCCTGATCGCCCGCACGGGCTTCAACCGTGGCTTCGTCGTCCGGCGCCTCGTCCGCCTCGGCCATCCGAAACTGCGCGACCTGTGGTTGCAGCCGCCGCTGTGGTTCCGGCCGCTGTCGCGGTGGCTGTCGAAGGGGTCGATCACCGTCCCGATGGGGCTCGGGGGCGGCCTGCAGCTCGACCTGCACGGGATCCCGCTGTCCCACGCCCACATCGGCTCGCTCGCCTTCGGCAACCTGGAGCAGTCCGTCCAGGAGGCGATGCTCCGCCACCTGGGCCACGGCGGCGTCTTCTACGACATCGGCGCCAACGTCGGGTTCTTCGCGCTGCTCGCCGGCCACATGAGCGGCTACGGGGTCGGCCGCGTCTACGCCTTCGAGCCGACGCCCGACAACGCCGACGAGATCCGCCGCAACGTCGTCCTCAACGGCCTCCCCAACGTCACCGTGATCGAGAAGGCGGTCGGCGCCGAGAAGGGCACCGGCCGGCTCCAGGTCGTCGACGACCAGTCCTGGTCGAAACTGATCGAGACGGGCGAGCACCCCTTCACCGAGCGCGTCATGGACGTCGACGTCGTCGCCGTCGACGACCTGGTCCGCGACGGGGAAATCGAGCCGCCCACCGTGGTCAAGATCGACGTCGAGGGCTTCGAGCTCGCCGTCCTGGAGGGCATGCGGGAGACGCTCACACGACACCGGCCCGTGATCATCTGCGAACTCCACGACACGCACGTCGAGTTCGCCGCGTTCATGCGCGACGTCGGCTACCGCCTCGTCAACCTCGAGGGCCCAGATTCGATCGAGACCGCGGGCGCCTCCGCCCACGCCCTCGCCCTCCCGCCGGACCACCCCGGCGACTGAGCGATGGACCGGCTCCTCTCGCAGACGGTGCGGCTCGGGCTGGTCGCGCTGGCGCTCAGCTCCGCCCTCGTCGGGATCCCGGCCCTGCTGGCGCCGCACACGTTCTTCGCCGACTTCCCCTTCGTCGGGCACTGGGTCGACCGGCTCGGCTCCTACAACGAGCACCTGACGACGGACGTCGGCACGCTCTACTCGCTCGTGGCCGCGCTGTTCGCGTGGGCGGCGGCCACGGGCAATCGCGCCCTCGCGTTCCCGCTGTGCGTGACCTGGACGGTCGCGGGGCTGGTCCACCTCCTCTTCCACGTCACCCACCTCGAGGACTTCCCGACCGCGGACGCCGTCGCGCAGACCGTGGCGCTGGCGGCCGTCCCGGTCCTCGCCGCCGTCCTCGCGCGGGCTAGCCGACCGCTGCCTGGGTGATGCGCGACTTCTGCTCGTAGGAGCAGCGGTCGGGGCCGGGCATGGCGGGGTTGAGGCGGTAGAGGTCGTAGCCGTCGTTGTGGCGCAGCGCGGGACCCAGCGCCTCGACCGGCCGCGGGAAGCCGTAGGCGACGACGACGTAGTCGGCCTTCTCGGACCTGGCGACGCGGGGGTAGTCGGTGCCCTCGAGCGGCTGCGCCGAGCAGGTGCGGCGCGACGCGAGGAAGTACGCCCCCCAGAGCTGCTGGCCGCCCGTCATGTCGAGCCGCACCGACGCGTCGCGAGGCAGGGACTCCGCCCAGGACGCCAGGGCCACGGTCGGCTTGCCGAGCTGGCGCCCGGTCTCGTCGAGCTCCTTGGCGGCCGCACCCGCGGTGGCCACCGCGAAGGCCGCCAGCAGGACCGGGCCGGCGCGGCGGAAGCGCCCGAGGTGCGCGGCGGCGATGACGAGCAGCAGCGGCGCGACGAAGGCGAGGATCTTGAAGTGGAAGTAGTAGCCGTAGTCGCGCTGGCGGAACGAGCCGGCGAAGTACAGGCCCAGGCCGAGGACGAGCCCGAGCGCGATGTAGACGGCGCGCGGCTGGTGGCGGCGCAGCTCGCGGAACGCGAGGACGACGATGCCGATCATCAGCAGCCGGAAGACCGGCGTGTTCGGCAGGTTGATGAAGTACGTCATCGGGATGAACGCGCGCAGGTCCGCGGCCCAGTTGATGAGCGTGTGGTTGGGGTCCAGGACGACCTTCGCGGCCGCCCCGGTCTTCTCGCTGATCCCGTTGACGGGGATCAGCAGGACGAGGACGGCGGGGACGATCCACAGCAGCGAGCGCGGGCGCTTGTAGAGGCTGCGCAGGCGCGGGAGCGGGCGGCCCTCGGCGATCCGGCGTCGGCGCTCGCGCCATGCGAACACCACGAGCGGCATGGCGGCGATCGGGAGCGCGAGCGGGTACGCGAACGCGCAGACGCCGAGGAAGATCGCCAGCAGCCCGCCGGTGCGGCGGCGGTCCCCCGGCGGCTCGCCCGGCCGCACCAGCCACCACGCCAGCACGAGCGCGAAGGGCATCGCCATGTAGCCCCACGTCTGGTTGAAGTAGGGGTTGAGGCCGGTGTGCAGGACCATGCGGTCGGCGCCCGCGAAGCCCATCGCGCACGCCGACACCCCGACGCCCGCGCCGAGCAGGTCCCGGGCGACGAGGTACATCCCGATCGCCGCGCAGGCCAGCAGGAGCGCGACCAGCGGGACGAGCGTCTGCCAGGTCTCCAGTCCCGCGATCTCCGCGACGCCTCCGAACGCGTAGTAGATGGGGTACTTGGACTTCCACAGCAGCGGCATGCGGTCGACGGGCAGCCGCTCGTCGACCGACGTCGGGTAGGCGTGCTGGAGGAAGTTCGCGCTGCCCGCCGCCATGTGCGCGTCCGAGCCCGTGCCGGTGACGGTGGCGAAGTGCAGCTCCATCACCATCGGCGCGATCGCCAGCCCGATCACGATCACCGCCAGGAACGCCGGCCAGCCCACCGTGCGCCCGGCCGTCACCGGGCCGCGCGTCCGGACCGAAAAGGCGAAGCCGGCCACCAGCACCAGAGAGAGGCTCACGGTGAACGGGACCGCGGCGAACCCGAGCGCCATCAGCGCGAGCCCCGACACGCAGGCGCCGGTCGGCAGCACCCACAGCAGCTCGTGCCGCCGCAGCGACGCGGGCAGCAGCGCCCGCGTGACCCCGTAGCCGGCCAGGCCGAAGAGGACGATCCCGGCCGCGAGCACACGCAACGTGTCGGGGATCGCGTCGACCACGTCCCGGCGCGGTTCGAGGACGAGCCCCCACGCCGTGGCCAAGGCCCACACGGCGATCACGACGGCCGCCCACCACGGGCGCGGGCGAAGCGCGGTCACAGCAGCAGCGTACGGGCGCGCGCCGACCCCTTGGCCAGCGCGGCCACCTCAGCCGCGTCGACCACGAGGTGGCCGGGCAGCGAGCGGATCAGGCCGATACGCGACGCGTGCTCGCCCCGGTGCGCCAGGATCCACGGCAGCGCGAGGAAGGGGCGACGGAGCAGCGCGCCGGCGAGCGCGAGCAGCAGCGTCTCGTGGGAACGCTTCCAGAAGATGCGGTGGTGGAAGTGAGCGCGCAGGCCGGGGTGGCGCTTGACCAGCCGCACGGCGCTGCCCCAGCGGCCGGCGTCGCGGGCCAGGCCGCGCCAGCCCGGGACGGTGACGGCGTGCCAGACCAGGGCGTCGGACGCGAAGCGCACCGTGGCTCCGGCCTCGACCGCGCGCCACCCGAGGTCGGTGTCCTCCCCCGCCACCTGGTCGTAGGTCTCGTCGAAGCCGCCCACCGCCTCCAGTACGGCGCGCGGGTAGAGCACGTTGGCGGTGTGGAAGAAGGGCGTCTCGCCCTCGACGATCACCGTGCGCGCGAAGGGACCGACGAGGTGGGCCTCCTCGGGCAGCGGTGCGACCCGACCCTGCACGACGACGCCGGGCGCCGCCGCGGCCAGGAGTGCCGCCTTCCACCCTGGGGCAGGGTGGCAGTCGTCATCGGTGAAGGCGACGTACTCCGCTGCGGACGCCCGCCACCCCGCGTTGCGCGCCGCGGCGGGGCCGCGGTTGGGCTCGAGGCGCACGCAGCGCACGCCGGCCTCCTCGATGACCGCCGATCACCTCGGGCGTCGCACCGTTGGCGACGACGACCACGTCCTCGCCCGCCAGCGCGCGCAGCAGCGAGCGAAGGCGATCGGGCCGCGCGACCGCGGCGATGACGACCGCGACGTCGCTCAGTACGCGCCCCGGCGATGGAACACCGCGGGGATGGTCTTGAGGAGGATGGAGAGGTCGAGGCCGACCGACCACCGCTCGAGGTAGAGGAAGTCGAGCCGGACGAGGTCGTCGAAATCGAGGTCCGAGCGGCCGGAGACCTGCCACAGGCCGGTGATGCCCGGGAGGACGAGGTAGCGCTTCTTGTGCCAGTCGGCCAGGCGCTCGTAGTCGCGCTCGGGGAGCGGCCGCGGCCCGACCAGCGACATCTGGCCGAGGACGACGTTGAACAGCTGCGGCAGCTCGTCGAGCGAGTAGCGGCGCAGCCAGCGCCCGACGCGCGTCATCCGCGGGTCGTCGCGGATCTTGAACAGCGCGCCCGACGCCTCGTTGACCGACTCGAGGTCCGCCTGGAGCTGATCCGCGTCCGACCGCATGGTGCGGAACTTGAAGCACTGGAACGAGCGACCGCCGATGCCCGGGCGCACCGAGCGGTAGAGGATCGGGCCGCGCGAGGAGATCGCCACGGCGGTCGCGAGCGCCAGCAGCACCGGCGAGAGCAGGGCGATCAGGACGATCGAGCCGACGAAGTCGAAGGTGCGCTTGACGAGGTAGTCGAAGCCCTCGAAGACGGGCGGGCGCAGCTCGAAGAGCGGCACGGTCGCGCCCGGGACGAACTCCGCGCGGCCGGTGAGGATGCCCATGGTGGACGGCGCGATGCGCACGTGCACGCCGCGGCGATGGCACTGGTCGACGAGCTCGACCGCCAGCTCCTCGGGGAAGTCCGGGTCGGCCACGATGACCTCCTGGACGCCGTGCTCGTCGAGCACCTGCGGCAGCTCGGAGATCTGCCCGAGCGAGCGCAGCCCGTTGTCGGGGCGGGGGGTCAGCGAGATGAAGCCGAGCATCTCGATCGGGACGTTGACCTCGTCGTGCAGCGCGTGCGCGACCGCCTCGATGTGGCCGCCCGACCCGACGAGCACCGCTCGGCGCCGGTACCCGGCCTGCTGGAGCAGCCAGCCGGTGACCTTCTGGTAGGCGAGCCGGATCGAGCCGATGTAGGCGAGCCCGAAGAAGAAGGTCCCGTAGAAGATGTAGTAGCTGTTGTACTGGCCGCGGTCGGTGGTGATGAGCGCGTAGATGAGCGCCACCAGGGTCGCCTGGAACAGCGCCGTGACGATCTTCGAGAAGCCCGGGCGCGCCGGCCGATCGGCGTACAGGCCCTCCTTGGCGAACAGGAGCACCACGAGCAGGAACGCGAAGGCGACGTTGTCCTGCGTCGTCTGCCACGGCCCGTCCGTCGCCCAGGAGCCCCCCTTGACCACCTGCTTGACCAGCAGGCCGGTGTAGATGGCGAGCGTGAGGCCGACGAAGTCGAGGGCCATCAGGGAGACGACGCGCAGCATGCGCCGCAGCGTCTCCAGGCGCAGCAGGAACGAGAGGACAGGAGGCCGCCGCCGCCGCACGTCCTGTGCGGGCAGGAAGGCAGGGCCGAACTCGGCCTGCACCGGCCTGGTCTGTGTCGGTGTCCCCTCGGTCACGGTCTGGTTCTCATACCCCTCAACGCCGCGAAGCGACAGAAGTACCGGGTTTGTACCCGGCGGATCAGATGGCAGCGCCGACGAGCTTCTCGACGGTGGCCTCGTCGATGGTGCGCTGCAGTCCTTCTCGCAGCTCGACGGCCGGCTCCCAGCCGAGCAGGTCGCGGGCCTTGGTGATGTCGGGCTGGCGGATCTGCGGATCGTCGACCGGAAGCGCTTCGAAGACGATCTCCGACCGCGACCCCGTCACCTCGATCACCGCGTGCGCGAGCTCGAGCAGCGTGAACTCGTTCGGGTTGCCGATGTTGACCGGCTCATGATGGCCGGACTCCTGCAGCCGGATCATGCCCTCGATCAGGTCGCTCACGTACGTGAACGACCGGGTCTGGGACCCGTCCCCGAACACCGTGATCGGCCGGTCGGTCAGCGCCTGGCGCAGGAACGTCGGGATCGCGCGGCCGTCGTTGGGCCGCATCCGGGCGCCGTAGGTGTTGAAGATGCGCATGATCGCCGTGTCCACGCCCTGCTGGCGGTGGTAGGCCATCGTCAGCGCCTCCGCGTAGCGCTTGGCCTCGTCGTAGACGCCGCGCGGGCCGATCGGGTTGACATGGCCCCAGTAGGTCTCGGGCTGCGGATGGACCTTCGGATCGCCGTAGACCTCACTGGTGGACGCGATCAGAAAGCGCGCACGGTGGCGCTTGGCGACACCCAGCGTCTGGTGCGTCCCGTAGGACCCGACCTTGAGCGTGTGCAGCGGCAACCGCAGGTAGTCGATCGGGCTCGCCGGCGACGCCAGGTGATAGACGAAATCGACCGGCTCCTCGATGAAGTACGGATCGATGATGTCCAGGTTGAGATGAACGAACTCCGGAACACGGATGTGCTCGATGTTCGCCAGCGACCCCGTCTCGAGGTTGTCCACGCAGATCACACGGTGCCCGCGCCGCAGCAGCTCATCGCACAGGTGCGAGCCCAGAAAGCCCGCCCCGCCCGTCACAAGGCAAGTAGCCATTGCCACCGCAGGCTAACTGCTTAACGCGCGCGGGCGGCCGCGTAGTCCCGCTTGGTGACGTCGATCAGCACGTAGTTGCGCTTGCTCACGCGCTCTGCCTTGCCCATCGTCGACAGGCGCTTGCAGGTCACCGGGCACTTCTTGCACCGCGGCTTGTCCTTGCAACACTTCTTCTTGGTTCGCACCGTGCCCGAGAACGCCATCCACACCTGATGTTAGGGTGCCCGAATGCCCGCTGACGCGTTCGTCGCCAAACTCAACGAGCAGATCGCCAACGAGTTCGCCGCACACCAGCAGTACGTCGCCTGCGCGGTGTACTACGACGACGAGACGCTTCCCCAGCTCGCAGCGTTCTTCTATCGCCAGGCGATGGAGGAGCGCGACCACGCGATGATGATGGTCCAGTACCTGCTGGACACCGATTCGCACGTGATCATCCCGGGCGTCGGCGCCCCCACGGTGCAGTTCGTGGACGTCGTGGCCCCGATCGCGCTGGCGCTGGACCAGGAGAAGCGCGTCTCCGAGCAGATCAACGGCCTGGCCGCGGTCGCGCGCGAGGAGGGCGACTACTCCAGCGAGCAGTTCATGCAGTGGTTCATCAAGGAGCAGGTGGAGGAGGTCGCCACGATGAGCGACCTGCTGCGCTGGGCCGAGCGCTCCCGCGACGACGTCAAGGACATCGAGGACTACGTCGCCCGCGAGCAGACGGGCGAGGCCGTCGACGCTACGGCGCCGCGCGCCGCCGGCGCCTGACGCGCTGATCGCCGCGCCGCAGCGTGCGGCCGGTGGCGTCGAAGTGCTCGAGGAGGAGCTGGGCTTCCTTGCGGCCCACGCCCAACGCATCCCGCACCTCTCCCAACGTGGCGGGCAACAACGCCTCCACCGCGGGCCACACTTCGTCCGGATCGCTGTCGCCG
Organism: uncultured Solirubrobacteraceae bacterium; assembly: GCA_963740765.1. Taxonomy (GTDB): domain Bacteria; phylum Actinomycetota; class Thermoleophilia; order Solirubrobacterales; family Solirubrobacteraceae; genus DATLGB01. Next base: position 648,690 of record CAVUFN010000016.1, read on the forward strand.
CGGTACTTCCTCAGGGCGCGCGGCGCCGGCTCGGGTTCAACGGCAGGCATTGAGGGAGTGGGTTCGGGCGGGGGCTGAAGGACGGTCCCTCCTCCCAGCGTGTCCGGGGGCGCGATGCTTCGGATGACGAGACGCTCGCCCGGTCTGGTGAGCAGTGGCTTCTCGCAGCGCAGGCGGTTCCTCGTTGCCCTCGCCGCCGTCTCCCTCGTCCCGTGGTGGACCATCACGCGCTTGGGCGGGTCGAAGTCCAGCTCGACGTCGATCACGTAGCTCGGCTCGAACGGTTCGCTCGTCACCACGTCCCCCCGGCTCACCTGGTCCCGGTCGACGCCGGCGAGGTTGATCGCCACGCGCTGCCCGGCCTCCGCACGCTCGGCGTCGGCGTCGTGGACCTGCACGCCCCGCACCCGCGCCGCCCGCCCCGAGGGCAGAAGCGTCACCACATCACCGGCCGCAACCGAGCCCGACCACAACGTCCCGGTCACAACGGTGCCGGCGCCGCGAATCGTGAAGACACGGTCGACGTGCGCAGTAAGGGTCGCCCCAGCGACCCTTTCTGCGCTCACCGGAGCGGAGGCGGCACGGTCGAGGGCGTCCCGGAGCGCATCGATACCCCGCCCCTCCTTCACCGACACGGGCACCACCTCGGCCCCGAAGTCCGGCAGATCCGGCAGCGGCCCCAGGTCGGACTTGGTCACCGCGACGACTCCGCGCTCAACGCCCAGCGCCTGCAGCACCTTCCAGTGCTCCACCGTCTGCGGCATCACGCCGTCGTCCGCGGCGATGCACAGCAGGAACAGGTCGATCCCCGACGCCCCCGCGACCATCGTCCGCACGAAGCGCTCGTGCCCCGGAACGTCGACCACGGACAACGCCCGGCCGGAGGGCAGGTCCAGCCGGGCGTAGCCCAGTGCGATCGAGATCCCCCGCGCGCGCTCCTCCGGGAGCCGATCGGTGTCGACTCCCGTGAGGGCGCGGACGAGGGCGGTCTTGCCGTGGTCGATGTGACCGGCGGTGCCTAGGACCAGGAGAGGGCCTCCATGGGGCTCATCTTGGCAGCGCGGCGGGCCGGTGCGATCGCGGCGAGCACGCCCGCCACCACCGCGACCGCGACGAACGTGATCAGCGAGCCGGCCGGGACCGCGTAGGCCAGGCCCGCGTCGCCGAAGGCGGCGACCACGATCGCGGCCAGGCCCAGGCCGAGCGCGATCCCGGTGACCGCGCCGAGCGCGGCGGTGATGATCGACTCGTGCCGGACCATGCGGCGCATCTGGCGGCGGGTCATGCCGACGGCGCGCAGCATGCCGAGCTCACGCGTCCGCTCGAAGGTCGACAGCACCAGGGTGTTGACGATCCCGAACAGGGACACGATCACGGCCAGCGCGAGCAGGACGTAGAAGACCGCCAGCAGCTGGTCCAGCGACGCCGCCCGCGTGTCGATCCACTTCGCCTCGCTCTGCACCTTCGCGTCGGGGTGACCCCCCAGCGCCGAGCGGATCGACGCGGCCGAGCCCCCTTGCACGAACGTGATCACGCCGCGGTGGTTGTCGAAGGCCCGGTCGTAGGCCGGGGTGCCCATGGTGATCGGCCCGAGGCCGAGCAGGTCCAGCACCGGCGAGTGCTCGATGCCGCGGACCGTCAGCGGGACGCGCACGCCCTTGGCGGACGTGACCGTGAAGCGGTCGCCCACCCCGAGCTTGTGCTCCGTCGCCCAGCCGTCGTCGACGATCGCGCCGTCGGACCCCAACGAGCCCGGCACGGAATCCGACCCGCGCTCCCAGTCGAAGCGCATCACCGACGGCAGGGTCTTCGGGTCGATCGCGTTGACGATCTCGACATCGCCGAACGCCTGCCCGGCGTCCTGGGCGATCGAGGAGACCGTGCGCACGCCGTCGGCACGCGCGACGTCGCGGGCGACGGCCGTCGGCAGCGGCGACCAGTCGTCCGTGGCGACCACGACGTGGTCGGCGGACACCCGGCGCTCGAGCGACGTCGACGTCGTGTCCTTGAGGCCGGCGCCGACGACGGTGACGACCGTGACCAGGGCGACGCCGATGGTCAGCGCGCCCGCCGTGGCGAACGTCCGCCCCGGCTGGCGCATCGCGTTGCGGCGTGCGAGGTCGCCCGCCGCGCCGCCGAGGCGCTGCGCCGGGCGGCCGATGACCGACACGAGCGAGCGCACCGCGCGGCCGATCCGGCCCGGCGTCCTGAGCTCGGCGGCCCGCAGCACGGCGACGGGCGGGACGCGGGTCGCGCGGATCGCCGGGATCAGCCCGGCCAGCGTGGTGACGACGACGCCGACCAGCATGGCGGCGACGACCGTCCCGCCGGCGAGCGACATCGAGCCGGCCGGCAGGCCCATGCCCATCGCGTCGAACAGCGACGTGATGCCTGCCGCGAGGCCGTAGCCGGCGGCGATGCCGAGCACGGACGCGACGACGCCGAGGGCGACCGCCTCGACCAGCACGGACCGCAGGACCTGGCCGCGAGACGCGCCGACCATGCGCAGCAGCCCGAGCTCACGCGAGCGCTGGGCGACCGTGATCGACAGCGCGTTGGCGATGGTGAAGCCGCCGACCAGGACCGCGATGATCCCGAAGGCGAGCAGGACGCCACGCAGGATGTCCACGATCGTGTCGAGGTCGGAGAACTGGTAGCGGTCGTTGGCGACCGCGGACTGCACGGCGATGTTCGCCGGCAGCGCGTCGTCCAGCGCCGCGCGCAGCGTCGACGGCGCCACGCCGTCGCGGCCGGCGACGAGGATGTCGTCGAACTCGCCGACCCGGCCCAGCGCGCGCTGCGCGGTGGGCAGGTCGAACACGGCGACGGAGGCGCTGCCGAGCGTCTTGACGTCGCCGAAGCGCGCCACGCCGACCACGCGATAGGACGCCGTGGTCGCCTCGGCGGCGACCTTCACGGACGCGCCGACCTTGAGCTTCTCAGCGTCGGCCGTGGCCTGGTCGACCACGACCTCGCCGGGGCCGGACGCGAAGCGCCCGTCGACGATGCGCAGCGGGTTCAGGGCCTTCGGCGCGCTCGGGTCGAGCCCGATGCCGAAGTACGGCCCGGTCCCGGCCGGCTTGCCGTCGGAGCCGATGACCTTGGTCTGCTGGTCGACGATGTCACCGACGGCGACGCCGACGGAGGGCACCGAGCGCACGCGCTCGAGCGTGGCGGCGTCGACCCGAGGACGCTGGAGCGCCCAGCTGGTGCCGGTGCTGCCCTCGAACGCCTGCCGGCCGGCGACGACCGCGTCCGTCCCGCCGTAGGCGGCGGTGGACAGCGAGTCCGTTCCGCGCCGCATCGTGTCGGTCACGGTGAAGGCGGCGGCGACCATGCCGACGCCGAGGACGATGGCGACCATCGTCAGGACGGTGCGCGCCTTGCGCGCCGCCAGGGCTCGGAGGCCGACGCGGATCATCGGTCACTCACGATCTGGCCGTCTTCGAGGACGACGACGCGGTCGGCCTGCTCGGCCGCACGTGGATCGTGGGTGACCATGACGATGGTCTGGCCGTCCTCGTCGACGGCCGCGCGCAGGAGGTCGAGGACGTCGGCGCCGGCCTTGGAGTCGAGGTTGCCCGTCGGCTCGTCGGCGAACAGAACGGTCGGGCGCGAGATCAGCGCGCGGGCGATGGCGACACGCTGCTGCTGGCCGCCGGACAACTCGGCCGGCTTGTGGTCGCGACGGCCGGTGAGGCCGACGCGGTCGATCAGCGCGTCCAGCTCGGCGTCGGGGATCCGGCGCCCGGCGATGCGCGACGGCAGCAGGATGTTCTCCTCGGCCGTCAGCGTCGGCAGCAGGTTGAACGCCTGGAAGACGAAGCCGACGTGCTCGCGGCGCAGGCGCGTGAGCTTCTTGTCGGACATCTGCGCGATGTCGGCGCCGTTGATGTGCACGGAGCCGCTGGTCGGGCGATCGAGCCCGGCGAGCAGGTGCATGAGGGTGGACTTGCCCGAACCGGAGGGACCCATCACGGCCGTGTACTGGCCGGCGGAGACGGCGAGGGAGACCCCGCGCAGCGCGTGGACGGCGCTGTCGCCCTCCCCGTAGGAGCGGGCGAGCGCGACGGCCTCGACAGCGGAGGTCGTCGCGACGATGTGCGGGGACGAGAGGACTGCGGTCATGGAGAGGATCCTTTTCAGGCGGTCGCCGCGATGCGGTTCACGGCGTGGGACAGGGCGCCGGCCTTGAGCAGGCCGGCCGTGGCCTCCGCGAGGAGCCCGGCCATCAGACCGCGGCCCTTCGCGAGGGAGATGGAGGCGCGGACCTCGGTGCCGTCGGAGGTCGGCTCGACGTCGTAGGCGACGTCCAGGACCACGCCCCCGCCCACCCCGCACGCCGACAGCGCGAACTGCCGGTCGTCGGCATGGTGCACGTGGACGTCGAACCCGACGCGCACGCCGGCGAGCTTGCCGGAGACGCGCGTGCGGGTCCCGGCGCGCAGCCGCGTGGTCGTGTCGTCCTCGATGTCGAAGGCGACGGGGGACCAGCGGGCGACCGCGTCGGGATCCGTGAGCGCAGCCAGGACGGCCTCGGGAGCCGCCCCGGTGAGGGCTGTGGCCGTCCATGTCGTGTTCATGGACCCCATGCTCCGCCCGCCGGCGTCGGAGCGCATCGGCCGTGCAGGCGAATCGGTGTCGTCCCTGAGGATGACCCGAAGATCGTCAGAAGGGACGGTGGAACGGGTCCGAGCCGCGGGTACCTTGCGAAGGACGGTGACCGATCGCCTCCAATCCTTGCGCGCGCGCACGCGCGCGCTGCCGCCGCGCGCGGTCGAGGCCGGTCTCGCCGGGCTGATCGTCCTCGGCACCGCGCTCGAGGCGGCCTTCGCCGGCGCCTCCCTGTCCGCGCGCGCCGCCGCCCTCATCCCCGCCGCCATCATTGCCGCCGGCGTGCTGCTGCGGCGCCGCGCCCCGATCGGGGCCGCGGCCCTGAGCCTGGTCGGCATCACCGTGGTCGCGTTCGTGCACACGGAGGTCTGGGAGCGGCTCAACGTCCTCTACTTCGGGTTCCTGTTCCTCGTCTACTCGCTCGCGGGACGGGAGGAGGGACGCCGGCTGCGCGTCGGCATCGCGGTCTGCGCCGTCGGGCTGGCCGCCTCCACGTTCGTCGAGGGCGCCGAGCACCCGGCCGGTGATCTCGCCGCGGAACTCCTGGCCGGTTTCGCGTTCTTCATCGTCGCACCCGTCCTCGCCGGCCGCCTCCTGCGCAGCCGCTTGCGACTCAACGAGGCGCTCACCGAGAAGGCGAACCTCGCCGCCACCCACCGCCACGACGCCGCCGAGGAGGCGGCCGGCGCGGAGCGGGTCCGCATCGCCTCCGAGCTGCACGACCTCGTCTCTCACGCGCTCGGCGCGATGACCATCCAGGCGTCGGCCGCCCGCCGGCTCGCCGCGAAGGACGCGACCGCCGCGGCCGGCGCATTCCAGGCGATCGAGACGACGGGCCGCGACGCGCTCGGTGAGCTGCGGGTCCTGCTCGACGTCCTGCGCGACGACGATGCCCCGGCGGGTGCGCCCACCCCGCAGCCGACGCTCGAGGATCTCCCGCAGCTGGTCGAGCGGGCCCGCGCCCGGGGCCTCGGCGTGGACCTGTCGATCGAGGGAACTCCGCCCACCGGGCTGCCGGCCGGCGTGGAGCTGACCGCTTACCGCGTCGTCCAGGACGCGCTGCGGGCGGCACGGGAGGATGGCGGCGCCGGCGCCGCGCGCGTCACCGTGCGCTATCTCCCCGAGCGCCTCGAGGTCGAGATCTCCGACGACGGCGGGCAGGTCACCGACCGCCGCCTGCTCGGGCTGCAGGAGCGCGTCCGGCTGTTCGGCGGGGAGGTCGCCCGCCGGGACGGGATGCTGCGCGCGCGGCTGCCGCTCGAACGGGTGGCAGGGTGACCGTCTGGACGCGGCGCTACGGGGACCGCGTCGTCGGAGTGCTCGTCGCGGTGCTCGGCATCGTCGTCGTCGCGACCAGCAAGGACGCCGAAGGCCCGCTGTGGGGCAACGTGCTGCTGATGCTCGCCTACGGCGGGCTACTGGCCGCGCGCCACCGGGCGCCCGTCGCCGCCGCCTTCGGCTTCCTGGTCGTGATCATCGTGATGTCGCTGGCGCTGATCCCGGCGCCGCGCGCGGCGGTCGTGTTCTTCGGGCTGCTGTTGTTCTCCTACAGCGCGGGCGCCAGCCGCGAGCGGATCCTGGCCGTCTGGTTCATGCCGGCGCTCCTGGTCGACATCACCCTGGCCAACCTCACCTACGAGGGGACGACGGTCAGCGACTACATCTTCCCTGCCGCGATCTCCCTCGCCGCCTACGGCGCCGGCCGCAACGCCGTCGTCCGCGGGGCGCTCGCCGCCGAGCTGCACGAGGCCGCGCTGCGCGCGGAGGAGGCGCAGGTCGCCGAGGAGCGCCGTGCCGTGGCCGTCGAGCGCCGCCGGATCGCCCGCGAGATGCACGACGTGGTCGCCCACTCGATCAGCATCATGGTCGTCCAGGCCGGTGGAGCGCGGCGGATCATGGAGCGCGATCCCGAGCGTGCCGCCGCGGCGGCGGCGGCGATCGAGAAGACCGGCCGGGACACGCTGATCGAGATGCGCCGGCTGCTCGGCGTCATGCATCCCGACGCGACGCCGGCCGACCTCGAGCCGAGCCCGACGCTCGGCGACCTCGCCAGCCTGTGCGCCCGCTACGAGGCCGGCCTGCGGGTGGTCGGCCATCCGCAGCCGCTCCCGTCCGGGCTGGAGGTCGGCGCCTACCGCGTCGTCCAGGAGGCGCTGGAGGACGTCCGCCGCGTCACACCAGGCGCCCACGCCGAGGTGTCCGTCGAGTGGACGCCGGTCGCGCTGACCATCCGCGTCGGCGACGACCGCCCCTACGCCGGCGCACTGCTCGTCGGCGTGCGCGAGCGTGTCGACCTTTACGGCGGCACCGCCACGACCGGTCCGCGCCCCACCGGCGAGGGTCATCAGATCGAAGTGCGCTTTCCTCTACAGACCGACCTGGTCCTCACGTCACCAAGGAGCTCTCCATGATTCGCATCCTCATCGCCGATGACCAGGCGCTCGTGAGAGCCGGGTTCAAGATGATCCTCGACGCGGAGGACGACCTGTCGATCGTCGGCGAGGCCGTCGACGGGCAGCAGGCCGTCGACATGGCGCGCAGGCTCAAGCCCGACGTCGTCCTGATGGACATCCGCATGCCCGAGCTGGACGGGATCGAGGCGACCCGCCGCATCGTCGATGCCGACGCCGAGACCAGCAAGGTCCTGATGCTCACGACGTTCGACCTCAACGAGTACGTCTACGAGGCGCTGCGCGCGGGCGCGTCGGGCTTCCTACTCAAGGATGTCCCGCCGGAGCAGCTGGCGGCCGGCATCCGTGTGGTCGCCGAGGGCGAGGCGCTGCTGGCGCCGTCGATCACCAAGCGGCTCGTGCAGAAGTTCGCCGTCGCCGGTCCGCCCGAGCCCGTGCCGCCGCGCGGCTTCGACGAACTGACCGAGCGCGAGGAGGAGGTCTTCGGGCTGATCGCGCGCGGGCTCTCCAACGCGGAGATCGCCGCCGAGCTGATCGTCTCCGAGACGACGGTCAAGACGCACGTCGCCCGCGTGCTGATGAAGCTCGGCCTGCGCGACCGTGTGCAGGCCGTCGTCCTCGCGTACGAGTCAGGCATCGCTCAACCCTCCAACCGCTCGAGCAGGAGCTGACGCGCCGATTCGACCTCCGCGTCGCTGAGCGTCCGGGGATCGAGCAGCAGCCGGCCGTCCTCGACGCGGCCGAGCAGCGGCGGGTCGCCGGCGCGCAGGGCCGCCGCCCACGCGCCGGGCACGGCGACCGCCCAGCCGGGCAGGTCCGTGGTGGGCAGCGTGCCGCCGCCGGCGCGCCCGGCCGTCTGGACCAGCTCGCCGATCCCGTCCGCGAGCCGCTCCGCTCGCGCGCGTGTATCTCCTGTGAGCATCAGGGCGGTCGGCGTGCCGTCGACGTCGCGCAGGGTGGCAGCCAGCGCCGCGAGGGACAGCTTGTCGATCCGAAGGGCGCGCGCGAGCGGGTGCGCGCGCGCGAGCGCGACGGCCTGCGCCGTCCCGACGAGGATCCCGGCCTGCGGGCCGCCGAGCAGCTTGTCGCCCGAGAACGTGGTCAGCGCGGCCCCGGCAGCGACGCTGGCGGGGACGGTCGGCTCGTCGCCGACGGGCGCCAGAGCTCCCGAGCCGAGGTCATCGATCACCGGGACGCCGAGGCCGACCAGGTCGGCCGTGCCCACCTCCTCGACGAACCCGGTCTGGCGGAAGTTGGCCTGGTGGACGCGCAGGATCGCGCCCGTGCGGTCGGTGATCGCCCGCTCGTAGTCGGCCCGGCGCGTCCGGTTCGTCGTCCCGACCTCGACGAGCCTCGCGCCGGCCTGGGCGACGACGTCGGGGATGCGGAAGCCGCCGCCGATCTCGACGAGCTGGCCGCGCGAGACCACGATCTCCCGGTCCTGCGCGAGCGCGGCGGCCGCGAGCAGGACCGCGCCGGCGCCGTTGTTGACCGCGAACCCCGCCTCGGCTCCGGTGTGGGCGCGGAGCGCCGCCTCGACGTGATCGTGCCGCGACCCGCGGCGACCGTCGTCGAGCCCGAGCTCGAGGTTCACATAGCCCGCCGCCGCCTCGGCCACCGCCGCCTGCGCGGGCCTCGGACAGCACCGCCCGGCCCAGCCCGGTGTGCAGGATCACGCCCGTCGCGTTGAGCACCCGCCGCAACGAGGGTCGCGCCGCGGCCTGCGCACGGGCGGCGAGGTCCGCCTCGGCGGGTGAGCCCGGGTTCCCCTCGAGCAGCTCCTCCCGCCGCGCGGCGATCACGGCCCGCGCCGCGGCCACCGCCACCCGGGGCGGCGCGTCGACCTGCGCAGCAAGCGCATCGACCGACGGGAGCGTGCGCAGATCGGCCATTGCGCGCGGAACTTTACCCTGCGTCCGCGTGCTGACTACCGGTGAACGAGACGATCCACTAATCAGTAGGTTGCCGGATCGTGCGCAGATCTCTCACCGGCGCGGTGCTCACCGCTGCCCTTCTCATCCCGGCCTCGGCCGCTCAGGCGAGCTTCGTCTATCTGAACAGTTCCAGCCCGTACCGGGTCCCGCCCCGCTCGAACCTCACGTTCTTCGCGGACGAGGGCGAGACCAACAACCTGACCGTGACCAACGGGGCCAACGGCGCCCTCGTGCTCACCGATCCCGGCTCGACGATCGAGACGTTCGGGAGCAGCGGTTGCGAGATCGACGGCACCGGTCACGTCGCTACGTGCACCCCGGCCGAGGCCACCCCCCCGCTGCTCCAGGTGAACCTTGAGGACGGCGACGATTCCTTCACCGACGCCGCCAGCATCCCGTCGGAGACCGGCGTCACCCAGTGCTACTTCCAGAGCTGCACGGAGAGCTCACCCACGGAGGTCTTCGACGTCATCACCACCGTCTATGTCTCCGGGGACGACGGGAACGACACCCTCACCGGCAACGACAACTCGGAGTCGTTCTACGCCGGCTTCGGCAACGACACGGTGCGCGCCAACGGCGGCGACGACTACATCCAGGACGTCGACCAGGCCGACGAGAGCCCGGCGGATCGTGAGCCCGGGGCCGGCGACGACCACTTCTTCGGCGGCGCCGGCAGCGACTACCTCTCCGGCGGCGACGGCAACGACGAGCTGCGCGGCGAGGACGGCGACGACTTCCTGGCCGGCGACCTCGGCTCGGACGTCATCGACGGTGGCGGCGGCTTCGACGGCGTCGGTTACTTCGAGCTCTACCGCTACAACGCGGACGGGTCCCGGATCAACGTGAAGCCGACGGATGCGGGCGCCACGGTCAACCTCGACGCCAACGCCCCCACCACCGGCAACGGCATCGACGGCGAGAACGACACCCTGGCGGGCATCGAGGACGTCGACGGCAGCTTCGCCTCGGACGTCCTCAACGGCTCCACCGTGAGCAACGTGCTGTACGGCAACGGCGGCAACGACCTGATCACGGGCGGCGCCGGCAACGACAACCTGCAGGGCGGCGGCGGCGCTGACACGATCAACGCTCAGGATGGCGAGGTCGACGCCGTGGACTGCGGCGGCGGGATCAGCACGGACCGGGCGGCGGTCGACAACATCGACTCCGTCCGCAACTGCGGATCGGCCACCCTGGCCACCAACGTCGTCCCGGCCCCCGCGGGACCGGTGATCATTCGCGACCCGGCGGACACGGTCAAGGCCAAGCTCACCAAGCTGAAGGCGGCCAAGAAGGTCAAGGCCAAGAAGATCCGCAAGAACGGCAAGTACACCGCGTCGTTCACGCCCAACGAGCCCGGCAAGGCGGAAGGCGAGCTCGAGTCCAAGGCCGGCAAGAAGGCCCTGCGCTCGACGGTCGGATACGTGTCGCTGGCCAAGAAGGCCAGGACCGCGACGGCCAACAAGAAGGTCACGCTCAAGCTGAAGATCAAGAAGTCGCTGCGCAGGCAGCTCAAGAAGCGCGAGAAGCTGCGGCTGACGATCCGGTTCACGGACGCCGGCGGCAACGTCACCACCCGCAAGGTCAACATCAAGCTGACCTAGCCGCATCGGACGGAGGCGCCGCCGGTGCAAGCCGGCGGCGCCCACCGCCAATAGCCTTTGGGCATGGCCGTCGAAGAGGAGCAGCAGGAGCCGCTGGACAACGAGGACGATCCGTCCGTGGCGCCGATCGTCGGACCGGACGACCCACGCGTCTTCACCGACTCCGGCATCGAGATCAAGGCGCTCTACACCGCCGACGACATCGAGGGCGACCTCGAGGAGCGTCTCGGCGAGCCGGGCTCCTTCCCGTTCACCCGCGGGGTCCACAAGGAGATGTACCGCAAGCAGACCTGGACGATGCGCCAGTACGCGGGCTACGCGTCGGCGAAGGAGTCCAACGAGCGCTACCACTACCTGCTCAAGCAGGGCGGTACCGGGCTCTCCATGGCCTTTGACCTGCCGACCCAACTCGGCCTCGACTCCGACGATCAGCGGTGTCTCGGCGAGGTCGGCCGCACCGGCGTCGCCATCGATTCGATCGAGGACATGCGGATCGCCTTCGACGGCATCCCGCTCGACAAGATCTCGACGTCGATGACCATCAACGCGCCCGCCGCGTGCCTGATGCTCCTCTACGACATCGTCGCCGAGGAGCAGGGCGTCCCGTCGAAGGAGCTGCGCGGGACGACCCAGAACGACATCCTCAAGGAGTACATCGCGCGGGGGAACTACATCTACCCGCCCGAGCCGTCCATGCGGTTGACGACGGACCTGTTCGAGTACTGCCAGGAGCACATCCCGAAGTGGAACACGGTGTCCATCTCGGGCTATCACTTCCGCGAGAAGGGCTGCTCCGCCGTCCAGGAGGTCGCATTCACGCTGGCCAACGGCATGGCCTACGTGCAGGCGGCGGTCGACGCCGGCCTGGCGGTCGACGAGTTCGCGCCGCGCCTCGCGTTCTTCTTCAACGGCCACAACAACGTCTTCCAGGAGGTCGCGAAGTTCCGCGCCGCCCGGCGGATGTGGGCGCGCTTCATGAAGGAGCGCTTCGGCGCGGAGAACCCGAAGTCGCAGATGATCCGCTTCCACACGCAGACCGGCGGCGTGACCCTGACCGCGCAGCAGCCGGTCAACAACATCGTCCGCGTCGCCCTGCAGGCCTTCGCGGCGGTCAGCGGCGGCACGCAGTCCCTGCACACCAACGGTTACGACGAGGCGCTGGCGCTCCCGAGCGAGCGCGCGGCCAAGATCGCCCTTCGCACCCAGCAGATCGTCGCTCACGAGTCCGGCGCCACCGACACGGTCGACCCGTTCGCCGGCTCCTACTTCGTCGAGGCGCTGACGGACGAGATCGAGGCGCGGTCGCTGAAGCTCATCGAGCACATCGACGAGATGGGCGGGTCCGTCGAGGCGATCGCCTTCATCACCGCCGAGATCGACGAGTCCGCCTGGGGTTACCAGGAGCGTTACCGCCTCAAGCAGGACATCGTCGTGGGCGTCAACAAGTACGAGGAGGACGACGTCGAGGTCGAGGAGACCCTGCGCGTCGATCCCGAGTCCGAGCGGGAGCAGGTCGAGCGGCTCAAGAAGTTCAAGGCCGAGCGCGACCAGGCCGCGACGGACGCGCGCCTCGACGAGCTCCGCAAGGCGGCCGAGGGCGACGACAACCTCCTCCCGTACATCCGCAGAGCGCTCAAGGACAACGCGTCGCTGGGTGAGGTCTGCGGGGCGATGAAGGACGTCTTCGGCGCGTATCAGCCGACTAACTGATCGTCAGTGGACATGGCGCGTCGCCGCTGTTAGCGTCGCGCCATGACCGCTCGGAAGTCCGCGCTCGCCGTCCTCGCGATCGCCACCCTCACCGTGCCTGCCTCCGCTGTCGCCAAGACGCGGACCAAGACCGTGAACCTCGGCCCGCCCCCCGCGGTGAGCAAGGCCCTCGGGAAGGCGACGGGCGGCGTCCCCGCCGACGTCAACGCCTACTTCCCGGGGAAGACCACGATCCACCCAGGTGACAAGGTCAAGTTCGTGCCCTTCGGGTTCCACGACGTCAGCATCCCCGCCAAGGGCGAGCAGCCGCCTTCCGTGATCGTCCCCACGGGCCAGAGCGCCGACGAGCAGGACGCGGCCGGCAACCCGTTCTGGTTCAACGGCCAGCCCCTGGTCGGCTTCAACCCGGCGCTCGTCACCGTGAACGGGTTCACGGGCAAGGCTGCGACGTTCAGCGCGGCCAAGGGCTACGAGACCGGGCTCCCGCTGGCCGACAAGCCCAAGCCGGCGATCGTGCGCTTCACCAAGAAGGGGACCTACCGCTTCTACTGCGCGGTGCACCCGGGCATGGCCGGGACCGTCAAGGTCAAGAAGGGCAAGATCCCGTCCGCCAAGGCCGACGCGAAGCGCATCGCCAAGCAGGGCAAGGCGGCGGTGAGCGCCGCGAAGAAGCTGACCCAGGAGACCGTGCCGGCGAACCAGATGGCGCTCGGCGCGGCCGGCGCGGGCGGCGTCGAGCTGTTCGCGTTCCTGCCCCAGTCCCTCAGCGTCCCCGCCGGCACGACGGTCGGCTTCCAGATGCCCGCCGGCTCGCTCGAGATCCACACTGCGACGTCCGGGCCCGGGGACATCGAGGACGCCTCCAGCTACCTCGGGGGCCTGGCCAAGTCGTTCGAGTCCCCCGCGATCGCGGGCGCCGCCGTCTACCCGAGCGACCCGCCGCCCGCCGTGCCCGAGCTCACCACGACCTCACACGGCAACGGCTTCGTCAACACCGGCGTGCTCGACACCGACGACGACTCGCCGCAGCCGGCGACCAGTTCCATCAAGTTCACCCAGGCCGGGACGTTCACGCTCTATTGCCTCGTGCACCCCTTCATGGTCGGCACCGTCACCGTGCAGTAGCGGCGCTGGCGCTGGCCGGGGCGGCGCTCGTGAGCGCCGCCCCGGCCGCCCATGCCCGCACCCGACACGTCTGGGTGGCTGCCGTCGACCGGACCTGGAACATGGTCCCCAACGGCCATGACGCGATCATGGACGTCGACTACAGCCCGGCGGAGACCGTCTTCGGGACGGTCGTCTACCGGCGCTTCACGCCCGGCTGGAAGCGCCCGCTCGACAACGCTGGCGGGCGAGGGCGGGCGTCGGGCAACCAGGACCTCGTCCCGGGGCCGCTGATCCGCGCGCGTGTCGGCGACCGCCTGCGCGTGCACTTCCTCAACCGCGACCACGCGTTCGGCCGCCCCCACTCGATGCACTTCCACGGGGTGCGCTACCGGCCCAGCTCGGACGGCTCGTACGTGCCGGGCGTGTCGGGCCAGGACGCCGAGGTGATGCCCGGTGATTCGTGGACGTACAAGCTCACCGCGCGCAGGCGTTCGCGCGGCGTCTGGCCGTATCACGACCATTCCCCGTCGATGCACGAGTCGATCGCGGGCGGCATGTACGGGATGCTCTCGATCCGCGGCCGGCGCCAGCCGCTGCCCGACCGCGAGTTCGAGGTCGTCTTCCAGGCGTCGCCCACCGGGACGTTCCAGACCATCGACCAGCGCGCGTTCGTCGGCAACACGCCGGTGTTCCGCTCGCGGGTCGGCGAGCTGGTGCAGTGGGACGTCATGGCGATGGGCTCCGAGCACCACACCTTCCACGTCCACGGGCACGGCTGGCGCACGCCGGACGGGACGCCGATCGACACGCAGATCGTCGGGCCCGCCGAGTCGTTCGCGATCCGCTGGCGCGAGCGCGAGCCCGGCACCTGGCTCTACCACTGCCACGTCGAGCAGCACATGGAGGCCGGCATGATCGGGACCTACGAGGTGCAACGGTGATCGCGATGAGCGCGATGGTGGTCACGGCGGTGACCATCGGCTACGGCGACTACGACCCGGCCCGCGTGCAGGTGCTGGCCGGCGACACGATCGCGTGGACCAACGACTCCGCGCGCAAGCACACCGTCACCGCAGACGACGGCAGCTTCGGCTCGGCGACCCTGTACCAGGGCGACAGCTACACGATGGCCTTCACGGCGCCCGGCGTCGTGACCTACTACTGCAGGCAGCACGCCGACATGCGCGGCGAGGTGGACGTCGCGGGCCTGCTGCTCGACGCGCCGACGACCGACGCCGCACCGGGGCGGGCCTACCCCCTGACAGGGCGTGCCGCGCTGCCCGAGGGGACCGACGTGACCGTCGAGGCCGAGCAGCCTGGCGGCGCCTTCGTGCCCGCGGGCGAGGCGACGGTGGCCGCGGACGGGTCGTTCACGGCTTCCGTCGTGCCTCGGACCTCCGGTCGCTATCGGGCCGTGGCCGGCGACACCACCTCCGAGCCCGTCCCACTGATCGTCACCGACCACGCCATCACTGCTCAGATCGCCCGCCACGGCCGCGTGGTCGCCGTGCGCACCCAGGTCACCCCCGCGTCGCCGCACGCCGATGTCGTCCTCCAGCTGCGCCTCAGGCGGCGCTTCGGCTGGTGGCCGGTCCGCCATGCGCACCTCGACCGCACCTCCGCCGCGCGCTTCACGGTCCGCACCCGCCGCGCGTTGCGCGCACGGGTCGTCCTCACCCTGCCCGACCGCGCCACCGCGCTCGCCGTCAGCCCGACGCTTCGCGCCCGCGGCTGAGCTCGAACCGCAGGGCGGTCTGCGTCGCTGACGAGGCGACGGTGTTAGGCTCCCCTAAGTGGTGTTAGGCTCCCCTAAATGAATCGCTCTGCCCTTGCCGCGCTGTGCGCGATGGGCCTTGCCGCCGGGTGCGGTGACGCCGACACGTCGTCCTCGGACACGACCGCACTGAACGAGTCGGCGGCCACCGCCGCCGATCTCGCCGCGGTCAAGGGCTATCTCACCGAGCACACCGCCCGGCTCAAGACCGATGTGGCCGCGCTGCGCCAGAACGCCGAGGCGTACTACAGCCTCGCCGAGGACGCGGGCTTCGACTACGGCAAGCTCCTCGGCGAACAGCGCGAGCAGGTCGCCACGCTCGTGAGGAGGGGCCAGAAGGGCTTCCAGAAGGCCAACCCCGCCTACGAGGAGATGGAGGGCGTCGTTGCCGGCGTCCCCTCGCTGGCCGACTACGACGTGATCATCGACGCGGGCGGCGACGGCTCCGACCCCGCCTCCGCCGTCCCGTTCGACATCAGGACCCCCGCCGGCAAGACCTTCGAGCAGCCGGGCAACTTCAACTTCCTCATCGAGACGGCCTACTACGGGACGGAGCCGAGGTTCGCCGCCAAGGACGTCGAGCCCGACCTCGACGGCGACGGCAAGGTCGAGTTCGGCGAGGCGCTGCCCGACGCCGACTTCCTGGTCGCCGCCGCGCGCGACTTCCAGAAGCAGGCCGATGCGCTCGACGCCGACGCCCAGGCCTACGAGCCGACGCTGCAGGACGCGATGACCGCGCTCGTGGTGATGACGCCGACCATGTCCGAGTACTTCGAGGCGTGGAAGAACTCGCGCTTCATCGCCGGGTCCAAGGCGACGGAGACGGCGTTCGTCGCCGCATCGCGCCTCCAGGACATCGAGGACATCCTCGGCGGCCTCGTGCTCGTCTACGACAACGTCGAGCCGAGCATCGCCAAGGTCGACGGCCAGCAGGCCGCCCAGACCGGCTCGTCGCTGCAGGAGCTGCACGACTTCGCCGGGCGCCTGCGCAAGGCGGAGGCCGGCGGCAGGGACTTCACGGCCTCCGATGCCGACACGCTCGGCAGCGAGGCCCAGGGTCAGGCCGAGGCCATCGCCGGGCAGATCTCGCAGGCCGCCAGCCGGCTGAACATCAAGCTCGAGACCTGATCGTGCTGCGCCGAGTCCTTCCGCTGCTGACGCTGGTGGGTGTCCTCGCGGCCCCGGCGGCCTCGCAGGCCGCCGCACCGTGGCGAGAGGCGCAGGCAGTCCGCAAGGCGCTCTTCGACGCGCAGTCCGAGCTCATCCTCGGCACGCGGGCGACCGCCGAGCGGGCCGTCCGCAGGGCCGAGCGCATCAACACGTTCCCGGCGGCGGACGCCGGGCTCGAGCAGGCGGCCGCCGCAGTCCGCCGCGACGACGACATCGCCCTCGCCCGCGCTCGCGGCACGATCCGCGCGGCGATCTACGCGGTCAGCGCCGACCGCGCCTTGGCGGCGGCGGGCCGCGGGGACGCGCCGGCGACGCGCCGCTGGCTGCTCGTCCGCGAGTTCCGCACCGCGACGCGGTTCGCCCGTCCCGGCGCCGACGCGACCGACGCCGTCACCGAGCTCGCTCGCGGGCAGCGCTCGGCCGCCGCCACGCGCACGGCCGTCGCCAACGACCTGCTCGACGCCTACCAGGGCCGCCTGCGCGAGCTGCTCGACGACCTCGAGGACGCTCAGCCGGTCCGCCGCGCCGAGACCGCCGCGCAGGCCGCGGGCTACTTCGAGATCCTCGCGGCGCGCTATCAGGAGGACCGCGGCGCCGCCGCGACCGAGACGGCGCGCGAGGCCTTCGCGAACCTGCCCGCGACGCGCTCGGACGCCATCGCCGCGCTGCGCGGCTTCACCGCCGCGCCACTGACGGCCGACGAGCAGGCCCGCCGCGCCCAGCAACTGCTGCAGTTCCTCGAGCTCGTCCCCGTCGAGTACGGCCGCGGAGTCAGCGACGGCAAGGTCACCAAGGACTTCGAGATCCAGGAGGCCGTGGCCTTCGAGGCGGGCACCCGGGCCGCGCTCGCCGATCTCACCGACGCGCTGGAGAAGCGCGACCCCGCCGCCACGCGCGCCGCCGCCCAGGCGCTCGGGACGCTGTCGGGTTACGTCGATCGCGCCGCCAGGACGCCCGACGACGTGCCCGGCGCCGACGCCGTCACCGCCGCGGGCAAGCGGGTCGAGCAGGCCCTGCGCAAGGCGATGCCCGCCGCGTGGGAGCAGCCCACGGACGAGTCGGACTACGACCTGATCAACCTCACCCTCGACCGCATGGAGGCCGCCGTCGGCTCCGGCCAGTACCAGCAGGCCGAGCAGGCGCGCCTGGAGGCGTACGCGTTCTTCGAATTCGGGCCCGAGCGCCGCCTGCGCGCGTTCGACCCGGGCCTCGCGCTCGACGTCGAGGGCCTGATCTGGTTCGGCGCCCGGAAGCAGCCGGGCCTCGCCAAGCTGATCGCCGACCGCCGTTCGTTCCGCGAGATCCGTGAGAACCGCCGTGCCCTCGATCAGGCGCTCGAGGACTCCGCGGCGACGCTCGGGGACTCCGCCAACCGCGCCACCGTCGTCACCAACTCGGCGATCATCGTCTTCCGCGAAGGACTCGAGGGCGTCCTGATCCTGGCCGCCATCACCGCCTCCTTCGTCGGCGTCCGGCGCCGCCTGCGCCGCCCGGTCTTCGTCGGCGCGGTCGCCGGCCTGGCCGTCTCCGGCCTCACCTGGGTGCTCGCCCAGACGCTGCTCACCTCGCTTCAGCAGTACGGCGAGAAGCTCGAGGCGGTCGTCGGGCTGATCGCGATCGGCGTCCTGCTGCTGATCACCAACTGGTTCTTCCACCGCGTCTACTGGAGCGAGTGGATCGGCAAGTTCCATCGCCAGCGCAAACGCCTGGAGACGCTGGAGGGCTCGCGCCTGGCCTTCATCAGCGCGCAGGCCGTCGGCCTCTTCGTGCTCGGGTTGACGAGCGTCTACCGCGAGGGTTTCGAGACCGTCCTGTTCCTGCAGTCGCTGCAGCTGAGCGCCGGCACGGCGACCGTGCTCGAGGGCGCGGGCCTCGGCCTGGCCGGCGTGTTCGCCGTCGCCGTCGCGACCTTCGCCCTGCAGCGCAAGCTGCCCTACAAGAAGATGCTGGTCGTCACGGGCGTGCTGATCGGCTTCGTCCTCGTGGTCATGGTCGGCCAGACCGCGCGCACGATGCAGGGGACCGGCTGGATCCCGATCACCTCCGTCGACATCCAGCTTCCGTACTGGTCCGGACTGTGGTTCGGCGTCTACCCGACGGTGGAGACGATCGGCGCGCAGGTCGCCGCGATGGTGTTCGTGATCGGGTCCTACTTCCTCGCCCGCGAGGTGCAGGTCAAGCGCAAGCAGCGCAGCTTCCGGCGCTTCCAGGCAACGGCGCCCGCCGCCGCACCGGACGCTACGCCTGAGCCTGAACCTCGGCCTGAGCGTGAGCCTGCCGGGACGCGCTGAGCGTCAGCTCGGTCTGCTCCGTCGCGAACGCCAGCGTCCCGTCGGCGCCACCCAGGTCGGCCCACTGCTCGCGGGCCTCGGCGGCGATGCGATCCAGCTCCTCGTCGGAGTGGACCGGCTCGTGGTGGAAGGCGAGCAACTGCCGCGCGCCGGCCCGGCGCGCGAAGCACAGCGTGTCCGGGATCGCGGAGTGCCCCCAGCCGAGATGGTGCGGGTACTGGGCGGCGGTGTACTGCGCGTCGTGGATCAGCAGGTCGGCGTCGCGAGCGAGCTCGAGGCCGGAGATCCACTCGTCCTCCAGCGTCTCCAGTGCCGCGCCCAGCGCCGGCTCGTGGTCGGGGATGTACGTGAGCGTCGCGCCGTTCTCCTCGATGCGGTAGCCGAGCGTCGGACCGCGGTGGGTGACCGCGCAGGCGCGAACGGTGGCGCCGCCGATGCTCCACTCGGTCCCCTCGCACTCGCGAAAGGAGACGTCGCACGGCAGCTCTCGGACCTCGACGGGGGTGAGGGGGGCGGACAGGTAGCGCGCGATGCGATCACGCAGCGGCGCCTCCGGGGTCTCGGGGCGCGAGGGGCCGTAGATCACGATCTCCGAGCGCGGGTTGAACATCGGCGCGAAGAACATCAGCCCCTGGATGTGGTCGAGGTGCAGATGGGTGAGCAGGATGTGGACGGGGCGGTCGGGGTCGGGCATGGTCAGCCCCAGCGGGCGGATCCCGGTGCCGGCGTCGAGCACGAGCGTGGACCCGTCGGCCAGCGTCACCTGGACGCACGACGTGTTGCCGCCGTAGCGCCATGTGTCCGGGCCGGGCGTGGGCACGGACCCGCGCGCACCCCACACCTTCACCTCCATCAGCCCTCTTCTTCCTCGGGCCAGAAGACCACCACTGCCCCCTGGTATCCGCCGGAGCCGACGATGGGCAGCGCGCTCGCGGCGATGCGGTGCAGCGCACCGTCGGCCGAGCGGATGTTGAAGCGCGAGTGCGCGGGCCGGTTGCCGCGCAGCGCCTCGGTCAGGTCGAGCTTGCGGAACGGGATCGGCTTGCCCTTGCGGTCGAGCGGCCCGTGGCGGTCGACCCACTCCTCGGCCGGCATCGGCCCCGAGTCCTCGTAGCGGCGGCCGAGCAGGACGCCGGCGGCGTCGTTGTAGAAGGCGATCTCGCCACGGTGGTCGACCAGGAACGAGGGCGTCGACAGACTCGCCAGCAGGTTGCGGGCGAGGATCAGCTCGAGCGGCCGTTGCCCTCCCTCCATCTCCGCCGCGAACGCTACCGACAGTCGCCTTGCACGGGAAGGAGGTTGCGCACACACCCTGGAAGACCGCGCCAGATGTTGACCGCCAAGCGCACGCTGGTGAAGTCCGGCCCCGAGTTGTGGGCCGAGGTCTCGGACCCCGAGGCCCTCGGCTCACTGTTCGCGGCCTTCGGCGAGATCCGCATCACCCGGGTGACGGACGCCTCGCTCGTCGTATGGGAGGGCGAGCGGGCGGCCGGCCGCCTCGAGCTGGAGCCTTCGGGCTTCGGAACCCGGGTCCATCTCTCAGCGGAGATCGGCGCGCGCGAACTGCCGCCGCCCCCCGCGGGTGGGCGGGCCGAATCCGAGCCGCTCCCCGAACCGGGCTTCTGGGCGCGCCTGTTCCGGCGCAGCCCCGCCCCGCAGCCGGAGCCGGCGGTGCGCCACCCGGTGTCGGTCCCCGCCATGCCCGAGAACGAGGCGCTCGCGGTGCTGACCGGCACGCTCGACGCGCTCGGCATGGCCCGTCACCGCCCCTTCTCCCGTTAACGACGGCGGCCGCCGCCGCCCCGAGGGGCGACGACGGCCGCGAGAGCCCAATCTGCGGCTGGGCCGCTAGACGTTCTTGCGGGCTGCCCGGCGGGCGGCCTTACGGGCGGCCTTCTTCTTCGCTGCGCGGGCGGACGGCGAGGAGTTGATGGTGATGTCCCCGGACGCGATCGCGGGCGCGGCGGCGAGCTTCGCCTCGTTCGGCGGCCCGCACTCGCTGTACTTGGCGATCGTGGCCGCCGACGCATCGCTGAGCCTGACCATCGTGTTGACGATCTTGTCATTGGAGGCGCCGTTGTCCTGGACGAACGCGCGGTTCAGGTACCCCGACACGTCGTCCTGCGAGACGATCGTCGCCGAGTTGCCGACGACGTTGACGCAGCTGATGGTGCCGTTGTAGCTGCGGCTCGAGCCAGCGAACGTGATCGTCCCGCTGCTGCTATCGGGCGCGTTGATCGTGAACGTGTTCGGCTTCGACGCGTTCCCGTTCGTGCCGCTGCCGGTGACCAGCGCCGACGGAGGGGCCGTGATCAGCGTGGACGCGAACGTGAGAGCGGGATCGATGTACGAGATCACGCCTTCGCCACCCTGCGGGTTCGTACCCGGGGTCACCGCGCCGGGCGAGCAGGCGAAGTTGATCTTGATCGCTCCGCCGAACAGCTTGCCGACGGCGATGAAGCTGCCGACCTTGGTGCCGGCGTTGACCGGCTGGATGGTGTCCTGACGGAAGTCGACCACACCGCCCGCGCCTGCCGTGTAGATGAGGTCGTTGTAGGACACGTCGAATGAAGCGTCCGTCGCCGTCTCGTCGCCCGTGCCGGGGGTGTCGTCGGGATCGTTGATCGTGGTCGTCAACGTGCTGCTCGCGGTGTTCGTCGTCTTCGCGCCCTCGACCGTGTTGGTGCCCTCGAGCACGGTGTAGAAGTCGGTCGGGATGTTGTTGGTGCCCTCCGAGAGGACGCCGAGGTTGTAGCCGGCCACGAAGATCGAGGCGGGGATGGTGCCCGACTGCTTGATATTGCTCAGGGTGATCGAGTCGCCCGGGGACACCGAAGCCGGCGACGTGCCGCTCGTGTCCACCGTGATCTGGTTGTTGTTGGTCGTGGCGCTGTTGTCGCAAGCGTTCGACTGCGCCACTGCAAGCGCGCTCGCCGGGGCAATGGCGGCGGCCATGCCGGCGGCCGCCACGAGCGTCGTCGCGACGCGACGACGCCTCTTCGTTACTGACATTCCTGCTCCTCTCTCAAGACTCGATCTGCCACGAGTCGGTGGCTAGCGCGCTAGGACTTGATGGGTTACATCGCCGAGCGCGCCAATGGGACGTTCAATGCGCGTGTTGGGGCACGTTGCGTCATCCAACCACATTGCGCCGCATACAAGCAAGGACGGCTGGTCCCCTAGAAGTACCGGTTTCAACGAACATTGCGTGGACCGGTCATCGCCCTGTACGTTTGGCGCGTCCCCTCGGGGCAGCCATCAGCAGAGGAGAGAAACTTATGTTGCACACCCCCCACCTCGGGAGGCGATGGGCCGTCGGCGCCGCCACCTTGAGCGCGCTTGCATTCGCCGCGCCCGCGGGCGCCGCGTCGTTCACCAACGCGTGCAAGAACAGCGTCGAGCCGAACAACTACTCGCAGATCGACGTCAATGACATGTCGGCGACCCTGCCTGCATCGGTGCCGCCGAACGCGAACTTCAGCATCACGAATATCCACGGCAAGGCGAAGATCCCGGGTGCCGTGTTCGTCGCGGGATACAACCTGGGCCTGGTTCACGATGGCGACACCCTGGACGGCACCGTCCAGATGACCATCAAGGCCACCAACACCACGCAGAACGTTCAGGCCTCGCCTGCAGTTCCGGTCAAGATCGGGCCCGTGCACATCTCGGATCCGGACGGCGTGCCGGGCAGCGGCAACGACGAGACCGCCGAGGACGCGGACGTCCCGTTCACACTGCCCGACCAGACGTGGACCGCGGGGCCGGACGAGGGCACGGTGAGCTTCAGCGAGACACCCGTCACGCCGATCGCGCCCACAAAGGGTGGCCTGCTTCTCACCGCGTCGATCCCGACCAAGGACGACCAGGGGAACCCTGGCCCCCCGCTGACGGTCAGGTTCGGTTGCAATCCCGGCACCGTCGACGAGTCGCAGAATCAGCCCAACGGCGTCCCGACCTACACAGAGACGGCCAACCCGTTCGCGTCGGTCGCAATCGCCAAGGACGCTCCGGCGCCGCCCCCCGTGACAACGCCTCCGCCGCCCGCGAGCACCGGCAACACCGGCGCCGGCGGGACGACCTACGGCGTCCCGGACAACACGTTCACGTTCGGCAAGCTCAGGCTCAACAAGAAGAAGGGCAAGGCAAGGCTGCCTGTCCGCGTCCCGGGAGCAGGAACGCTGATCCTTCGGGGGGGCAAGGTCGCGGCAAGGGAGCTCAACCTGACCGGAGCGAGGCGCGTCGTCTTCACCATCAAGGTACGCAAGAAGGCCCTGAGGCGGCTCAGGAAGACGGGCAGGCTCAAGGTCAAGCTGACGTTCAGCTTCACGCCGACGGGCGGTACGACGCTCACGAAGGCCAAGAAGATCACCCTCCGCAAGGCGATCCGGAAGCACAAGAAGAAGAAGAAGTGACCTGAGCGATCGGCGGCGGCGCATAGACTGCGCCGCCGCATGCGCCAGACCAGCCCCGAGACGTTCGAAGAGAAGCTCGACCAGCTCAAGGAGCTGCGCGAAGCGGCGGTGCACTCATCGCCCGAGGCGGAGAAGAAGCAGCACGACAAGGGCAAGCTGACCGCGCGCGAGCGCGTGGAAAAGCTGCTCGACCCGGGCTCGTTCCAGGAGCTGGACACGTTCATCCGCCACCGGGTGGTCGAGTTCGGCATGGAGAAGAACCGGCCCTGGGGTGACGCGGTGGTCACCGGGCACGGGACGATCGACGGTCGGCGCGTGTGCGTGTTCAGCCAGGACTTCACCGTCTTCGGCGGCTCCCTGGGCGAGGTCATGGCCGAGAAGATGTGCAAGGTCATGGACCTGGCCGCGAAGATCGGCTGCCCGGTCATCGGCATCAACGACTCCGGCGGCGCGCGCATCCAGGAGGGGGTCGTCTCCCTCGGCGCCTACGGGGACGTCTTCCTGCGCAACGTGCGCTGCTCGGGCGTCATCCCCCAGATCTCGATCATCATGGGCCCGTGTGCCGGCGGCGCGGTCTACTCGCCGGCGATCACGGACTTCATCTTCATGGTGAAGGAGACGTCGCACATGTTCATCACCGGCCCCGACGTCATCAAGACGGTCACGGGCGAGGAGACGGGCTTCGAGGAGCTCGGCGGTGCGATGAGCCACAACACGAAGTCGGGCGTCGCCCACTTCGCGTCCGAGGACGAGGAGAGCTGCCTCGAGGATGTCCGCTACCTGTTCAGCTTCCTGCCGCAGAACAACCTCGAGACGACCCCGCGGGTCCAGCCCACGGACGACCCCGAGCGCATGGATGAGGCGCTGGACTCGATCGTCCCCGACGCGCCGAACAAGCCCTACGACATGCGCGACGTCGCGAAGCTGATCGTCGACGACGAGGAGTTCTTCGAGGTCCACGAGCACTTCGCGCAGAACATCATCTGCGGCTACGCGCGCCTGAACGGCCACGCGATCGGCATCGTCGGCAACCAGCCGAAGGCGATGGCCGGCGTGCTCGACATCGAGGCCTCCGAGAAGGCCGCGCGCTTCGTGCGCACCTGCGACGCCTTCAACATCCCGATCCTCACCTTCTGCGACGTCCCCGGCTTCCTGCCCGGCACCGCGCAGGAATGGGGCGGCATCATCCGCCACGGCGCCAAGCTGCTGTACGCCTTCGCCGAGGCGACCGTCCCCAAGATCACGGTCATCACGCGCAAGGCCTACGGCGGCGCCTACGACGTCATGAGCTCCAAGCACCTCGGCGCCGACTTCAACTTCGCGTGGCCCCAGGCGGAGATCGCGGTCATGGGTCCCGAGGGCGCGGTCAACATCATCTACCGCCGCGACATCGCGGCTTCGCCCACGCCCGACACCCGCCGCGAGAAGCTCATCGCCGACTACAAGGCGCGCTTCGCGAACCCGTACACGGCGGCGGAGCGCGGCTACATCGACGACGTGATCGTCCCGCACGAAACGCGTCCCAAGCTGATCACGGCGCTCGAGACCCTGCTCACCAAGCGCGAGCCGGGGCCCAAGCGCAAGCACGGCAACATCCCGCTGTAACGGAGGCGGAGGAGCGTGGAGCTGCGGTGCCGCCTGGCTCGCACTACCCCCGCTTGAGCTGGCGGCGGATCTCGGCCTTGGCGCGGGGGTAGCGGTTGAGCCGGAAGGGGCCGTCGGCGAGCGCGCCCTGGTTGTAGAGCATCAGCTTGACCCGCCTGTGGGAGCGGACCCAGCCGAACAACCGGCGGACGAAGCCGGCGTCCGGACCGGGCTTGACACCGCGGAGCGCCGGCAGGCCGAGCGCCTTCAGCCGCCGGTCGACCTGCTTGACCGGCCCGCCGCGCAGGATCACGGCGACCCGTCGCCAGGCCTTCTTGAACGACGCCGTCGAATGCGCCTTGCCACGCGAGCGTCCGCCGGCGTCGAACGCGCTATAGGCGTTGTTGGCCTGGTTCATCTCCGCCTCCGGCCGCCGGAACGGCCAGCGCGAGCGCGACGACGGCGAGCATCAGAGTGCGGCGCATACCCAGATAACGGCGCGCCCCGGCTCAAGTTGACGGACCGCGCCAGGGCCCGCCCTCGACGTCGGGAGAGGACAAAGGAATGAAAGCGGGTCGGGTTTCGCTACATTCTGCCGATGCCCCGCTCCGGCACCCTTGAGAACCCCGAGGTCGTCCAGGACGTCCCCGGCCACATCATCCCGATCATCGAGCGCGAGTTCGACGATTTCGACAACGAGGCGGAGAAGTTCCTCGGCGGTCAGACGGAGGAGGACGAGTTCATCAAGTTCCGCCTCCGTCAGGGCGTCTACGGCCAGCGCCAGGCCGATGTGCAGATGTGCCGCATCAAGCTCCCCTTCGGTGGCATCACCCCGGACCAGTTCGACGCGGTCGCCGCGGTGACGGAGAAGTACGCGCCGCTCAACAAGGCGCACCTGACCACGCGCCAGAACTTCCAGATCCATCACATCCCGCTGCGGACGATGGCCAAGCTGATCCGCGAGGTCTCCGACGCGGGCCTGTCGAGTCGCGAGGGCTGCGGCAACACGGTGCGCAACGTCACCGCCGATCCGTGGGCCGGCATCTGCGCGGACGAGGTCTTCGACCCGACCCCGTACGTGGGCGCCTACGTGCGCTACTTCGTGCGCCATCCCACCACGCAGCTGATGCCGCGCAAGGTCAAGACGGCGTTCACGGGTGCCGAGCCCGACCGCGCGATCACCGGCATCCACGACATCGCCTTCCTCGCGCGCGAGCGTGACGGGGTGCGCGGGTTCGAGGTGCGCGTCGGCGGTGGCACGTCGATCATGCCGCGCGTCGCGCCGACCCTCTACGAGTTCGTCGAGGCCGAGAACGGCGACTACCTCAAGATCGCCGAGGCCGTCTTCCGCATCTTCGACGCCCAGGACTGGCTGCGCGTCAACCGCGCGCGGGCGCGCCTAAAGGTGTTCGTGGACAAGTTCGGCATCGACGAGCTGCGCACGCAGGTCGAGGCGGAGCTCGCCGGCGACTGGGTCGCCGAGCGCGACTTCACGCCGGACCTGTGGATCCACGACGAGGAGGCCAACGCGCCCTCCGTCCCGGACACGTCCGCGAGCCCGAACGGCGACCGCCGCGAGTTCGACCGCTACGTCGCCAGCGCCGTCCAACCGCAGCGCCAGGACGGGTTCTCGACCGTCCACATCCATGTCCCCCGCGGCGACCTCACGCCGGAGCAGCTGCGCGGCCTCGGCCAGATCATGCGCGACTACACCGGCGGCTACGCGCGGACCACCGTCCACCAGAACCTCGTGCTGCGCTGGGTGCGCGACGAGGCGCTCTACGACGTGTGGCAGCGACTGCTGGCGCTCGACCTCGGCCAGCCCGGCGCGGACGAGATCGCCGACGTCGTCTCCTGCCCCGGGACCGACTCGTGCAAGCTGGGTATCACGTCCTCCATGGGCCTGAACCTCGCCATCCGCGCGCGGCTGGGCGAGATGGGCATCGACGACCCGCTCGTCAAGCAGATGCACATCAAGATGTCCGGCTGCCCCAACGGGTGCTCGCAGCACCACATCGCCGACATCGGGTTCTACGGCGCGTCGATCAAGGTCGGGGAGAACACGATCCCGGCCTACATCGCGCACATCGGCGGCGAGTTCGACACGGGCCAGGTCGCCTATGGCGCCCGCCTCAAGGTCCGCCTCGCCGCGAAGCGCGTGCCGGAGGCCGTCGACCGCTGGATCCGGATGTACCAGGAGGAGCGCGAGGACGGCGAGCGGTTCCGCGAGTACGCCCGCCGCGTCGGCAACGAGCCGTTCCAGGACAGGGTGAAGGACCTGACGATGCCGATCGAGTTCGGCCTCGACACGATGAATCACTTCATCGACTGGAGCCGCAACGTGCCCTACCAGGTCGTGCGCGGGGAGGGCGAATGCGCGGTCTAGCGACGCTCGACGACCGGCTCGCCGACGCCGGCCGCCGTCACGGCGATCGCCTGGTGATGCTGACGTCATTCCAGAAGGAGGAGTCCGTCCTGATCGAGTCGGCCGTCCGCGTGGCGCCGCTGACCCGGTTCGTGACCATCGACACCGGCGTCCTGTTCCCAGAGACGCTGGACACCTGGCGCGCCTTCGAGGAGCGCTACGGCATCCACGTCGACGTCGAGGACGCCACGGGCGACTGGAGCGCCGACCACTGCTGCTCCGCCGCGAAGGTGGACGCGCTCGAGCGCGCGCTCGCGGGCGCCGCTGCGTGGGTGACCGGCATCCGTCGCGAGCAGTCCCCGACGCGCGCCGACGCGCAGTTCGTCGAGCACGACAGCGGCCGCGACATCGTCAAGTACAACCCGCTCGCGGACTGGACCGAGGCCGATCTGTGGAACGTCATCCACGGCCAGGACCTGCCGTACAACCCACTGCACGACCAGGGCTACGCCTCGATCGGCTGCATGCCCTGCACCGCGCCGGGTCAGGGTCGCGAGGGCCGCTGGGCGGGCACGGACAAGGTCGAGTGCGGGCTGCACGTGGTGCAGGCCCGCTCCGCCGCGGCGTAACGCCGACCACGTCCTCCCGGTTCCGGCCGTGGCGTACCGCGTCGCAGCGGTACCGGTTTCCGGTACCGAGGCACCCGCGCTCGGCCAATAGGCTTCCCGCCCGCATGTTCTCCAAGGTCCTGGTCGCCAATCGTGGCGAGATCGCCGTCCGTGTCATCCGAGCCCTCGACGAGCTGGGCATCGGCTCCGTCGCCGTGTACTCGGAGGCCGATAGGGACGCGCAGCACGTCAAGCGCGCGACGGAAGCGCACCTGATCGGGCCGGGCCCGGCGAACGAGAGCTACCTGGTCGTCGAGAAGCTGCTGGAGGTCATCGAGGCGAGCGGCGCCGAGGCGGTCCACCCCGGCTACGGCTTCCTGGCCGAGAACGCCGGCTTCGCGCGCACGCTGGAGGACAACGGCATCACCTGGATCGGGCCGCCGGCCAGCGCGATCGACGCGATGGGGTCCAAGACCGCCGCGCGCGACCTGATGAAGAAGGCCGGCGTGCCGATCGTCCCCGGCGTCACCGAGCCGGTCGAGACCTACGAGGACGCCAAGCAGATCGCCGAGGACATCGGCTACCCGATCGCGGTCAAGGCGGCGGGCGGCGGTGGCGGCAAGGGCTTCCGCGTCGCGATGGCGGCGGAGAACCTCAAGGACGCGTTCGAGGGCGCCGCGCGCGAGGGCGAGAAGTTCTTCTCCGACGACACTGTCTACCTGGAGCGCTATCTCGAGGACCCGCGCCACGTCGAGGTTCAGATCCTCGCCGACACCCACGGCAACGTCATCCACCTGGGCGAGCGCGACTGCTCCATCCAGCGCCGTCATCAGAAGCTCATCGAGGAGGCGCCCGGTCCGCTCGTCGACGAGGAGATGCGCGCGAAGATCGGCAAGATCGGCATCGACGCGGCGAAGGCGGTCGACTACGTCTCCGCCGGCACCGTCGAGGGCCTGTTCGTCAAGCAGGACGACGGCCCGGACGAGTACTTCTTCCTCGAGATGAACACGCGCGTGCAGGTCGAGCACTGCGTGACGGAGGCCGTCACCGGCATCGACATCGTGCGCGAGCAGATCCTCATCGCCGCGGGCGAGGAGCTGTCGGTCAAGCAGGACGACGTGCAGCTGCGCGGGCACGCGATCGAGTGCCGCATCAACGCGGAGTCGGCCGCCAACAACTTCTCCCCCGCCCCGGGGACCGTGACCTCGTACTTCGAGCCGTCCGGCCCGGGCATCCGCGTCGACTCCGGCGTGCTCGCGGGCTCGGAGATCACCCCGCTCTACGACCCGATGGTCGCCAAGCTGATCGTCTGGGACAACACCCGCGAGCTGGCCACCAAGCGCATGCTGCGCGCGCTGGACGAGTTCATGGTCGGCGGCGTCACGACGCTGATGCCGTTCCACAAGGCGATCATGGCCTCCGACCAGTGGGCCAACGCCGAGACCTGCCGCGACCTGATCGAGGACGAGGAGTGGCGCAAGTCGCTCGAGGAGGCTCCGCCGGAGCCCGCCGACGACGACGTCGAGCTCGAGGAGCGCTCCTACACCGTCGAGGTGTCCGGCCGGCGCTTCGAGGTCAAGGTCCACGGCGAGGCGTTCGCGGGTGGCGGTGGCGGTGCGGCGCCGGCCGCGAAGAAGGCGCCCAAGCGCGGCGCGCGCAAGTCCGGCGGCGGCGGCGGCGCCGACGAGCTCAACTCGCCGCTGCAGGGCAACATGTGGAAGGTCGTCGCCGAGGCGGGGCAGTCCGTCGAGGAGGGCGACCTCATCTGCATCATCGAGGCGATGAAGATGGAGAACGAGATCACCGCCCACAAGGCCGGGACGATCGAGACGCTCGCCGCCAAGGAGGGCGAGGCGATCAAGACCGGTGACCTGATCGCCGTGATCAAGTCCGAGGAGAAAGCGGAAGCAGATTCCGAATAGGGCCTGGCTCGCCGAGCGCGACGAGGCTGAGCACGTCGCCCGGCTCCTGGTCGCGTTCCGCGACTGGTACGGCTCGGACTGGCCGTCCGACAACGCCTTCCTGGCCGGTGTCGAGAAGCTCATGGAGGACCCGCAGACCGAGTTCCTGCTCGGGACACCCGACGACGACTCGCCGCCGTGCGCCGTCGTCCAGCTCCGCTACCGCCACTCGATCTGGACCGCCGCCGACGACGCCTGGCTGGAGGACCTCTTCGTCACGGAGAGCGCCCGCCGCACCGGTCTCGGCCGAACGATGGTCCTCGCCGCCCTGAATCGGGCCGAGGAGCGCAACTGCCGCCGCATCGAGCTCGACGTCGACGACGTCAACGAGGCGGCAGTCGCGCTGTACAAGGACCTCGGCTTCGCGCAGAAGCACGGCGGCTCCGCGCTGATGGTCAAGCCGCTCTAGCGCTCACCGCGCGGGCCGGGGCGGGTTCCAGATCGGCCGGAAGGCGATCAGGTCGACGGACCGCCCGTTCACGACAAGGCTGTCCTGGTTCGTGTCGACCTGCAGGTCGAACTGGTGGTCCCCCGGCCCCAGGTCGGCTCCGCTCTGGAAGCTGAGAACCCGGCTCTCCCCCGCGGGCAGGGAGGTCTCCCATCCGTCGCTGACCACCTCGCCGTCCACGAGCAGGCGCCCTCGCACCAGGGCGTCCTGCCCCGGGCTGGCGACCGTCACCGACGCCATCAGCAGCGCGTGCCCCGGCTCGTCGGCGCCGCGGGACAGGCCGCCGGCCACGGTCTCCCATTCCGGCCCGATGATCTGCTTGTCCGACCGCGCGTCGCCGTTGACGCGGATGTCCCCGGGCTCGAGCGCCGAGCCGGTCGTCCCGGCGGCGCCGGTCGTCCCGGCGGGGCCGGCCGGCCCCGCGGGGCCGGCGGGGCCGGCGGGGCCAGGCGCGCCGGGCTCGCCCCGCGGGCCCGCGGGGCCCGGCCGGGAGAACGCGGCGCGCGCCTTCGCGTCGAGGTCGGCTTGCTTGATCGTCCCGTTCCTGATCTGCTTGCTCGACGTGACCAGCACGCCCGCAGCAGTGGCCGTCCCGGCGAGCGCGAGGACGACGGCGAGGAGGGAGAGGACCTTCGTGGTGTGTCGCATGGCCCGAGGACGGCTCCGGGCCCCAGGAAGTTCGATCGGACCGTGACCGACGCCGATCTCACGCGCGCCGCCCAGGCCGGTGATGCCGCCGCCCTCGGCATCCTCCTCGAGCGCCACCGGGCCCGGCTGCTCGCCCACGCGCTGCAACTCGTCGGTCACACGGAGGCCCACGACGCCGTCCAGGACACCTTCGTCGTCGCCATGCGGCGCATCGGCAGCGTCCGCGACCCGGCCCAGGTCGAGGGGTGGCTGCACACCGTCCTGCGCACCCGCTGCCTGGACCGCCTGCGCGCCAGGCCCGCCGAGGCCGATGTCCCGGACGTCGCCGCGCCCGCCGCCGACGAGCCCGAGTCGATCATCGAGGAGCTCGCGCTGCGCGACTGGGTGTGGACCGCCGTCGAGCGCCTGTCCGACCCGCTGCGGCTGGTCACCATGCTGCGCCACTTCTCCAGCTGCACCGCCTACGCCGACATCGCCACCGTCTGCGACGTCCCCGTGGGCACCGTGCGCAGCCGTCTCAACGAGGCGCGCCGCATCCTCGCCGATGAGCTGCTGCGGACCGCATCCGCGGCCCACGGCGACGCCGCCGCGCGGACACGGTCGGAGCATGCGCGATGGTCGGCGGCCTTCGACGAGGCCGATCCGGACCAGCTCATCGAGTCGATGCACCCCGACCTCGAGATCCGCTTCGCCGACCGCGCGTACGACGGCCGCGAGGCCTACCGGGCGATCGTCGACGCGGACCTCAGCGACGGTGTCCGGCTGGTGATCGACGACGTCGTGGTGGGCCGCGGCATCACGATCCTCGAGAGCCGCTTCGTCAACCCGGCCTGGGACCCGTTCCACTGCCCTCCCGGGATGACCCAGGTGGCGATCGGCGAAACGGCGGGCCTGACGAAGCGGCTCGTGTTCCATCACTGGCCGAGGGTCACCGGACCTGGATCGCGTCGCCCACCAGCGACGGCGTCGCCGTGAGCGCGGCCCGGTCGGGGTCGACGCACGTCAGGTACCGCTCGCGCGAGCGCCGCGAGAGCGTCGACGGGTTGAACATCGTGTTGACGAGCCTGTCGCCGCTGGACCCGTTGTCCATGACCATGGTGCGGTTGGCGAGCCCCCGGCCGGCGTCGACCGCCACGATCGTCGCGGCGTTGCCGACCACCCTCGTGCACCGGACGGCGCCGTTGAACGTCTTGGCGCCCGTGTAGGTCAGCGTCCCGCTGGCGGCGTAGGCGGAGATCGAGAACGCGTTCCCCGGCGACTTCCCGGTCCGGCCCGACCCGGTGACGAGCGGCGGCGGACCGTCGTTGAGCAGCACGACGAGGGATGTCACGTTGGGCACCACGAGGTCCGGATAGCCGCTGCCGTCGAGATCCCCGACCGCAACGGTGGCGGGGGTCGAGCCGGTGCCGGGGGACCCGGCTAGGGCGAAGGTCCCGTCGCCGGCGCCGCGCAGCACGCTGACCGTGTTCGCGAAGTTGTCGGCGGTGGCGAGGTCGGCGTTGCCGTCCCCGTCGAAGTCCGCCGTCACCAGCGAGGCCG
Source organism: uncultured Solirubrobacteraceae bacterium (assembly GCA_963740765.1). Classification (GTDB taxonomy): domain Bacteria; phylum Actinomycetota; class Thermoleophilia; order Solirubrobacterales; family Solirubrobacteraceae; genus DATLGB01. Next base: position 680,876 of record CAVUFN010000016.1, read on the forward strand.
GGTAGGTCCCGGTGGGAGCGGTGCCGGCCGGCACGAACGTCCCGTCGCCCGTGCCGAGCAGCACGCTCACCGTGTTCGCGCCCTGGTTGGAGGTCGCGAGGTCGGGCGTCCCGTCACCGTCGAAGTCGCCGACGGCGATCGAGTTCGGATGGGTCCCGGTGGCGGCCGACGCGGCCGCGACGAAGGTGCCGTCGCCGTTGCCCAGCAGCACCCCGATCGTGTTCGAGTGGTACCGCGTCGTCGCGAGATCGAGGTTCCCGTCCCCGTCGAGGTCGCCCGCCGCGATGGCGACCGGCGCCTCGCCGGCGGCGGACACGACCGGCGCCGCAAAGCTCCCGTCGCCGTTGCCGAGCAGCACGGTCACCGTGTCCGCGGGGAGGTTGCCGAGGGCGAGATCCACCGTGCCGTCGCCGTCGAAGTCGCCGGCCACCATCTCGGTCGGCGAGCTGCCGGTGCTGGGTGTCGCCGCCGCTGCGAAGCTGCCGTCGCCGTTCCCCAGCAGCACGGTCACCGTGCTCGCATCGTTGTTGACCGTCGCGAGGTCGGCGTCGCCGTCACCGTCGAAGTCGGCCGTGACGATGTAGTAGGGCCCGGCGCCGGTCGCGTACGACCCTGCGGGGGTGAAGGAGCCGTTCCCGTTGCCCAGCCGGACGCTGACGAGGTCGTCGAACCCGTGGGCGGTGGCGAGGTCGGGGACGCCGTCGCCGTCGAAGTCGCCCACGGCCACCATGGACGGGCGGCCGGTCACGGGGATCGGCGACCCGGGGGCCGCGGTGAAGGTCACCGCGTCCGCGGCGGGCGCCGCTGCCGCGAGCAGGAGAAGCGAGAGCATGATCGGGCGCCACATGGCTACTGCCCCTGCGTTGTTGATCTGCTTGATGGGCGTCACCAGGACGCCGGCCGCGGTGATGTGTCGCATGGCCCGAGGACGCAGCCCGAGTTCGAGAAGTTCGATCGAACTTGTGGGAGGCTTGCCCCGTCCTCGGTGCGATGACCTCAGACTTCGACCTCACCCGTGCCGCACAAGGCGGCGACGCGGCCGCCCTCGGCATCCTCCTCGAGCGCCACCGGGCCCGGCTGCTCGCCCACGCGCTCCAGCTCGTCGGTCACACGGAGGCCCACGACGTCGTGCAGGACGTGTTCGTCACCGCCATGCGGCGCATCGGCAGCGTCCGCGACCCGGCCCAGGTCGAAGGGTGGCTGCACACCGTGCTGCGCAACGGCTGCCTGGACCGGCTCCGGGTCCGGCCGACCGTTCCCGACGTGCCGGACGTCGCCGCGCCGGCCGACGACGAGCCCGAATCGATCATCCAGTCGCTCGCCCTACGCGACTGGGTGTGGACCGCGGTCGGCCGTCTGTCCGAGCCGCTGCGGCTGGTCACGATGCTCCGCCACTTCTCGAGCTGCAGCGCCTACGAGGACATCGCGCTGGTCTGCGACGTCCCGGTCGGCACCGTCCGCAGCCGCCTCAGCGAGGCGCGGCGCCTGCTCGCGGACGACCTGCTGCGCACCGCGGCCCGGTCCCATGACGAGGCCGCCGCCCGGACCCGCGCCGAGCGCGCGCGCTGGACGGCGGCGTTCACCGAGGCCGAGCCCCACATGCTGGTCGAGTCGGTCGCCGAGGACATCGAGGTGCGCTACGCGACCGGCGGCAGCTTCCGCGGCCGGGAGACGCTGCGCGCCGGGATCTACGAGGACCTCGAGGCGGGCGTCGGCTTCGTGCTCGACGACGTGGTCGCCGGGCCGGGCGTGACCCTGATCGAAGGCCGGTTCATCAACCCCGCGGACGACCCCTTCCACTGCCCGCCCGCGACGACCCAGGTCGCCTTCTTCCGCGGTGACCTCACCGAGCGGATGGTCTGGCACTACGCCCCGCGGCTCAACCCGGCGTGATGCGCGCGACGTTCTGGCGGTGGATGGCCTTCTGGAACTCCGAGCGGCGCGCGAGCGGGAGCGCGGCGGCGGCGGCGGCGGCGGACAGCGCCCGCAGGTAGTCGCGGTCCTCGCGCAGGATCGCCAGCGCGCGCTCGGAGTCCATCGGCTCGCCGTGACCCGGCACGACGATGTCCGCGGACTCGACGAGCGACTCGAGGCGGTCGAGGGTCAGCAGGTACTCGTCCAGCGAGCCGTCCGCCTCGCCGACCATCGGGATCTCGACCGGGGACAGGTGGTCGCCGGCGATCAGCACGCGCGCCCAGGGGACCACGATCGCCATCCCATCGGCCGTGTGGCCGCCGACCGGGTGCAGATCGAGTTCGTCGCCGTGCTCGCCGAGCCCGAGCCGGCCGGGCACGGGGAGGCGCTGCGGCGTCCCGAGGGCGAGCGGCTTGGCCCGCACCACGTAGTGCTCGTCGTCGAACGCGCGCAGACCGCGCTGCGCCGCGCCCGGGTCCGCGGCCAGCGCGACGGCGGTGGTCTCCGCGACGCCCAGCGGGACCTCGTCGAAGGCCATGCGCGCGAGCAGGTGGTCCCAGTCGCCGTGGGTGGCGAGCAGCGCGACGACGCCGAACTCCATCTGCTCGGCGATCGTCGGCAGCAGCTCGAGCTCGTCGGGGAGCACGGGCGAGTCGACGCAGAACGCCTCGCTCCCGCGCCGGACCAGCGTGCACGTCGTCTGGAACATGCGTGACGTCGCGACGACGACGTCGGCGTGGACCGCCTCGACCTTCAAGCCCTACAGGCCGATCAGCTTCAGGGCTTCCTTGAGGTTCGAGACCTCTTCCGTCGGCTTCTTGGCGCCGCTCTCCAAAGCCTCGCCGCTGCGGTTGACCCAGATCGTCGGGACCTTGAGCTTCGCGCACGGGTCGATGTCGTGGTAGTGGCTCGACGCGATGTGGACCCAGCCCTTCTTGACGCCGATGCGGCGCTCGGCCTCCTTGAAGTGCGCGGGGTCGGGCTTGTAGGAGCGGACCTGCTGGGCGGTGACGACGAGGTCGAAGTCCAGGCCGAAGTGGCGCCGGGTCTGGCCGAGCAGCTTGTCGTCGATGTTGGAGACGAGCCCGGTCGGCTTGGCCTTGTTGACCTTCTTGAGGAAGGCGGCGGCCTCTTTGAAGGGTCGCCAGTACGGGATGGAGTCGGGGAGGAACTGCGCGCGGTTGGGTTCCAGCGGCCAGCCGAGGTCCTTGGCGACCGCCAGCGCAGTACGGCGCAGCACCTCCGCGTAGAGCTCGTAGGAGCCGCCCATGACGCTGCGCTGGTGCTCGAGGAACAGCGGGACGAGCTCGTCCTTGTTGATCGTGTACCCGTCCTTGTCGGCTTCCTTGGCGAAAGCCTTGTAGGCGCCGTCCTCCCAGTCGATCAACGTCCCATAGACGTCGAAGGTGACGAACTTGATGTCCTTGGGAAGTGGCATGAGCGCGCCAGTGTATGAGCCTCGGAGGGCCCATCTCCTAGGGTCCTCGGCGAAATGGACCTGCTCGAATATCAGGGCAAGCAGCTGTTTGCCCGCCACGACGTGCCCGTCCCATCCGGGCAGCCCGCAACCGCGGTCGACGAGGCTGTAGAGGCCGCCGAGGCGATCGGTTTCCCCTGCGTGATCAAGGCTCAGGTGCTCATCGGCGGGCGCGGCAAGGCCGGCGGCATCAAGGTCGCCCAGAACCGCGCGGAGGCCGAGGAGCACGCCGCCGCGATCCTCGGCATGGACATCCGCGGGTTCACCGTCCACGAGGTGTGGGTCGAGGCCGCCTCCGACATCGCCGCCGAGTACTACGCGTCGGTGATCTTCGACCGCAGCGCCAAGCGCCCGCTGGTCATGCTGTCCACGCAGGGCGGCATGGACATCGAGGAGGTCGCGGAGAACAACCCCGACGCCCTCGCGCGCCTGCACGTCGACCCGCTGCTGGGCTTCCAGGACTTCCACGGCCGTCGCCTCGCCTTCGAGGCCGGCGTCGACGCCGACCTCGTCCGCCCCATCGGCGCGATGCTCTCCAAGCTCTACGCCGCGTTCGTGGCCGAGGACGCGACGCTCGTCGAGGTCAACCCGCTGATCGTCACCTCCGACCGCAAGGTCATGGCGCTCGACGCCAAGGTCACGCTCGACGACAACGCCCTCTATCGCCATCCCGACAACGCACTGCTGCGTGACACGGAGAACGAGGACCCGCAGGAGAAGGCCGCGCGCGAGCAGGGCATCACCTACGTCAAGCTCGACGGCAACGTCGGCATCCTCGGCAACGGCGCCGGGCTCGTGATGAGCACGCTCGACGTGGTCAAGTACGCGGGCGGCGAGCCGGCCAACTTCCTCGACGCGGGCGGCGGAGCCAACGCCGAGCAGATCACCCAGGCGGTCGAGGTCATCCTCGCCAACGAGAAGGTCACCGCCGTCCTGTTCAACATCTTCGGCGGCATCACGCGCTGCGACGAGGTCGCCAAGGGCCTGATCGAGGCGTTCGCCCAGATCAAGCCCGAGGTGCCCTTCGTGGTCCGCCTCGACGGCACGAACGACGTCGAGGGCCGCAAGCTGCTCTCGGAAGCGAACCTGCCCAACGTCCACCCCGAATCGACCATGCTCGGCGCTGCCGAGAAGGTTGTGGAGCTCGCCGGCTGATGGCCATCCTCGTCGATAAGAACACCAAGCTCTGCACCTCCGGCATCACGGGCCGCGAGGGCACCTTCCACACCCTCAACAACCGCTCCTACGGGACCGACGTCGTCGCCGGCGTCACCCCGGGCAAGGGCGGGCAGGACGTCGAGGGCATCCCGGTCTTCAACACGTTCCACGCCGCCGTCGCGGAGACGGGGGCCAACACCGCGATGGTGTTCGTCCCGCCGCGGTTCGCCGCCGACTCGATCCTCGAGGCCGCCGACGCGGGCATGGCGCTGGTCATCTGCATCACGGAGGGGATCCCGGCCCACGACGAGCTGCGCGTCTACAACCACCTGCGCGGCTCGAGCACCCGCCTCGTCGGCCCCAATTGCCCTGGCATCCTGTCGCCGGGCAAGGCCAACGTCGGCATCATCCCGGCGTCCTTCTTCTCCGAGGGCAACGTCGGCGTCGTGTCGCGCTCGGGCACGCTGACCTACCAGATCGGCAACGAGCTGGCCCAGAAGGGCTTCGGCAACTCGTCGATCGTGGGCATCGGCGGCGACCCCGTCCCGGGCACGTCGTTCATCGACGCCCTCCAGCTCTTCGAGGCCGACGACGAGACGGAGCTGATCGTGATGAGCGGCGAGATCGGCGGCTCCGCCGAGGAGGAGGCGGCGGCGTACATCGCCGACCACGTCACCAAGCCGGTCGTCGCCTACATCGCCGGCTTCACCGCCCCTCCCGGCAAGACCATGGGTCACGCCGGCGCCATCGTCTCCGGCTCCGCGGGCACCGCGAAGGCGAAGAAGGAAGCGCTGGAGGCCGTGGGCGTGAAGGTCGGCGAGTCGCCGACCGAGGTGGCCGAGCTGGCCGCCGAGATCGCCGCGTCGCTGGCGTAAGCAGCCTGACTCGGGTAGCGTCGCGCGATGCGGCGCTACCTCGCTCTGAGCGTGCTCTTCCTGACGGCCCCCTCCGTCGCGAGCGCGGCCACGCTTACCACCACCCCGAGCGGAACCGGGGTCGCGTGCACGGAAGCGAATCCGTGCGCCCTCGGCCAGGCCTTCACGTTCGCCGTGGACGGGGACACCATCGCCATCGGCACCGGGCTCTACGGGGCCGCGGGAAACCTGACCGACGGCGGCAAGGACCTGACCATCTCGGGCGTCACAGGTGAGCGGCGACCGACGCTCATCGGCACGACGCTTGCCCTCACCGGCGAGGACTCGACCGTGCAGGACGTGAGGCTCCTTCCGGACGTCGGCACCGCCCTCAGCCTGGCGAACGGCGCCGCGGCGGACCGCATCCTCGCCCAGACCGGGAACGGTGACGGCTGTCACGTCCTCATCGGCGGGACGCTGGAGAACAGCGTCTGCGTGGGCACCGCCGATGGGCTGGAAGCAGGAGGCACCGGGGTCCGCGACATCCGCAACGTCACCGCGAAGGGAGCGACCGGCGGGCGGTTCGCGGCGGCCGGCACCACCACGGTGAGCAACTCGATCCTGGTCGGGACCGGGTCGTCCGACGCGCTGTTCGACGATGGGATCACGACGCTGACGAACGTCAATTTCGACCCCTCCGACCCCGATGATGACGCCTTCACGGCCACCGGCACGCAGACCGACGAGCCCATCTTCCTCGACACCAACGACTTCCGGCAAGACGACCTGTCGCCGACCATCAACAACGGGGCAAACGCCCAAGCGCCGGCGGCCGCGCACGACCTCAACGGCAACCTGCGCCTGCTCGACGGCGACATCGACATCGGCGCGTTCGAGGACGTGTCGCTGGCGCCGGAGCTCGACGACGTCTCACCCGGGAGCCTCGGCCCGCACAGCGCGACCATCGGCGGCGTGGTCAACTCGCACGGCGGCGGTACTCAGGCCACTGTCGGGTACGGCGTGGGCAACACCACCGACGACACGGCGCGTTCCTTCCTCCTTGGAGCGGAGGGCACCGACACCGCGGTCGTCTCGCTTCGCGACCTGGAGTCGAAGACCACGTACTCCTATGTCTTGACCATCGGGACGGACGCCGGCACGAAGACCTCGAGCGCGATGCAGTTCACAACCCCTTCGGCCCTCTCCGCGACGGTTGATTCCACAACGGACGTCACAGCGAACTCCGCGACGATCAACGGCAGCTACGACACCGACGCGCCCGGCAACGCCCGGTTCCGCATCACCCCGTCGGGCGGCGGCGATCCCATCGACACCGGGAGCACTGGCGCCTCCGGGCCCGGCACGACATCGGCGACCGTGGACGGGTTGCTCCCGGACGCGACCTACGAAGTGGTCCTGGTCGTGGAGACCTTCGACGGCAACATCGAGAGCGACCCGGTCGCGTTCACCACGCTGCCGGAGGCTCCGGGCGCGACCGCCGGCGACGCCACGAACGTCACCGCGACGTCGGCGACGCTGAACGGGACGGCCGACCTCAAACAGGCGACGACGGGCAAGGCGCGCTTCATCCTCGCCGGCGCCGAGCAGGCCGAGCAGGACACGACGGGCGGCGCGGTGGCGCAGGTGGTGACCGGTCTGACGCCGAGCACGACGTACGAGTACAAGCTGCGCGTCCAGACGGCGGGCGGCACCGTCGAGAGCGCCGCCAAGTCGTTCACGACCGCGGCCGCGCCGCCCGCCGCAAGCCCGTCGCCGTCGGCGTCACCTGCGCCATCGGCCTCACCGGTGCCTTCCGCGTCACCGTCCCCGCAGCCGTCCGCCGCCTGCACGAAGGCAAAGGCCGCGCTCACCAAGGCCAAGACGACCGCGAGGAAGGCTGCCAAGGCGGTCAAGAAGGCGAAGACCGCCAAGAAGAAGAAGGCCGCCAAGAACGCGTCCAGGAAGGCGAAGGCACGGGTGAAGAAGGCAAGGGCGACGGTTCGCTCCGCCTGCTGAGAGAATGCCGCGCATGCCCCGTGCCGCGTTGGCCCTGCTCGTGCTCCTCCTGTCCGCCCCGGCAGCTGAGGCGGAGATCCGCTACGCCGCCGTGGGCGCAAGCGGTCTCCAATGCACCCAGGCGGCGCCCTGCCCGTTCGCGACCGCGCTGCTCGGCGCGACGAGCGGGGATGAGGTCGTCGTCGGCCCCGGCACGTACACCGGCGGCGATCTCGACAACAGCACCCTCGAGGTGCCGGATGGGGTTGACGTGCGCGGCGCCGTCGTCGGTCCGGGCCGCCCGGTGCTCACCCTCGGGCTGTACCTGGACGGCGCCGGCACCAGCGTGCGCGACGTCGAGCTCCGGCGCTCTGGTTCCGAGCCGACGGTGATCGTCGCGAACGGCGCGGTGGCCGACCGCGTCGTCGCGCGGCAACTGGAGACAGCCGGCGGGGCGGACGCCTGTGGGGCGTTGAGCGGCGGCACCCTCCGCAACAGCCTCTGCATCGAGTCGGGCCCCGACCACTTCTCAGGCTCCGCCCTCGACGGGGGAGACCTTCGCAACGTCACCTCGATCGGCGCGGCCTACGGGCTGTACTCCACAGGCCTGGTTACGGTCGAGGCCGTCATCGCGCAGGGCGGCAACGAGGACGACGTGTACAACATCGGCGCCAACGAGTTCCGCGACGTCCTCTACGTCACGGGCACCGGCCCCGACTCCGACACCGACCGGATCAGCGCCGCGCCGACCTTCCGTGGGGCCGACGACTTCCGCCAGGGCGCCGGCTCGGTGACCATCGACGCGGGCGACCTCGAGGACGCGACGACCGGACCAGCCGACCTCGACCTCAACGGCAACCTGCGCAAGCTCGGCACCCACGTCGACGTCGGCGCCTACGAGCACGTGCCGACGGCGCCCGCCGCGGTGGCGGGCGCGAAGACCAGCACGACGGCTGACGGTGCGACCTTCGCCGGGACGATCCAGACGGGCGGCGCTCGCGCCGACGTCCAGTTCGAGTACGGCCCCGGCTTCGGCTCGACAACGCCCGTGCAATCGATCCCGGCCTCGCTGCAGAACACCCAGGTGACCGCGACGGTGACCGGGCTGGGCGACGCTCCGACCCCGTACCGGCTGAAGGTGACCACGGACGGAGGGACGGACACGAGCGATCCGCAAACCGCCTACCGCGCGCCCAGCCTGACCGCGGGCGACCCGACCGCGATCACCCAGACGACCGCGACGCTCAACGGGTCCGTCGCTCTCAAGGGCGCGCCGGAGAGCAAGGTCGAGTTCGTCTACGGCGCCGCGACCTCGCCCCCGCAGACCGTCACGAGCGACGGCGCGGTCAAGGCCGACCTCACCGGCCTCTCGCCCGGGACCACCTACCAGTGGAAGCTGCGCGTGACGCGCGAGGGCGAGTTCTTCGAGACCGCAGTCGCGACGTTCACGACCGCCGCGACCGGCGGCGCGAACGCAACGCCCAGCCCATCCGCCTCGCCGGCCCCGTCGCCGTCGGCGACTCCCGGAACGTCCTTCTCCGTGGGCGCCACGCCAGCCAAGACGCGCCGCGCCGGGAAGCTGCTGCTGCGCGGGCGCGCGCTCGTGGTCCGCTTCCGGTGCGGCGACGCGGCGTGCGGCGTGCGGGCCTCGGGAGCGGTTCGCATCGGCACGAAGCGCTACGGCACCCTCGCGGCGCCCAAGCAGCCGCTGCAGCTCGGCGCCGGCGAGCGCGGCGCGATCCGGCTGACCGCGAACCGCCGCCTGCGCAAGCGCGTGCGGGCCTACCTCAAGCGCCACCGCAAGGCCAAGGCCGCCATCAGGCTCCGGGGCGTCTTCACCGACGCAGATGGCGCGCGCATCGTCAGGAAGCTCACGATCCGGACGCGCTGAGCCGGCGGCGACCCGGTGGGTAGGGTGGATCGTATGGCCGACACGATCTCCTTCGCCCGCGGGGCGCCGTCCCTGGACATCGTCGATACCGAGGGCCTCAAGCAGGCTGCGGTCGATGCGTTCGACAAGGATCCGGCCGGGACGACGGCCTACGGCACGTCCGTCGGCTACGTCCCGCTGCGCGAGTGGATCGCGGAGAAGCACGGCGTCGACACCGACCAGGTGCTGGTCACGAACGGCTCGATGCAGGCCGACGCGTTCCTGTTCGAGCTGCTCGTGCGCGAGGGCAACGAGGTCGTGGTCGAGAAGCCGACCTACGACCGCACGCTGCTCAACCTGCGCAACAAGGGCGCGCAGATCCACGCCGTCGAGCTCGAGACGGACGGCATCTCCACCGACGCGCTCGCCGAGCTGCTGGCCGGCGACGCCGCCCCCGTGCTCGCGCACGTCATCCCGAACTTCCAGAACCCGGCCGGGTACACGCTGAGCGCGGACAAGCGCGCGACCCTGCTGCAGCTCGCGGCCGACCACGACTTCGTCCTGTTCGAGGACGACCCGTACATCGACATCCGCTTCGAGGGCGAGGGGCTGCCGACCATGATCTCGCAGGACCAGGCGGGCAAGGTCGTGTACGCGTCGTCGTTCTCCAAGACCGTCTGCCCGGGCATCCGCGTCGGCTATCTGGTCGGCCCCGCTGCGCTGATCGGGCAGATCCAGGGCGTCGCCACCAACACGTACATCTCGCCGAACATGGTCGCGCAGTCGATCGTCAACCAGTTCGCGCGCTCGGGCCGGATGGACAGCGCGGTGGACACGGTCAAGAACGCGCTGCGCGAGCGCCGCGACGTGCTCGTCGAGTCACTGCGCGAGCATCTGCCGGAGGCGCGGTTCGAGCCCCCGTCGGGCGGCTACTTCATGTGGGTCGAGCTGCCGGAGGAGATCGACGTCGCCGAGTTGCAGGCCGCGGCGCAGGAGCGCGGCGTGGTCTTCGTCAAGGGCTCGGACTTCCTGCTCGACGGCGGGAAGAACTCGCTGCGGCTCGCGTTCTCGGGCGTGACGGCGGACCAGATCCCCGAGGGCGTCAGCCGGCTCGCGGACGCGGTCCGCTCATTAGGCGTCGCTGCCTAGTCATCCACGGCGGCTTCTGGAAGCCGCAGTACGACGCGTCGCTGATGGAGCCCGTGTGCGCGGACCTGCGCGCGCGGGGCTGGGACGCGATCAACATCGAGTACCGGCGCGGCGAGGGTTGGCCGGCGATGCGCGACGATGTGCTGGCGGCCCATGACGAGGCGCGGCCCGACGTGGCCGTCGGCCACTCCGCCGGCGGCCAGCTGGCCGTGTGGCTGGCCGGGGCGCGGCCACTGCAGGCCGTGGTGGCCCAGGCCGGTGTGCTCGACCTCGAGCGCGCCCGCGAGCTGAAGCTCTCCGACGGCATCGTGGACCGGGTGTTCCGTCCGGAGGAGATCGCGGAGGCGTCGCCGATCGAGCACGCCGTCGAGGCGCGCGTCCTGTGCGTGCACGGCGACGCCGACGAGGACGTCCCAATGGAGCTGAGCTTCCGCTACGCGTCCGCCCGCGGCGCCGAGCTCGAGCTCTTCCAGCGCGAGGGGCACATGGACCACATCGACCCTGGCCACCGCATGTGGCGCTGCGCGGCAGACTGGCTGGATGCGCTCCCGCTCGGAAGCTGAGCAGCTCGACCGCGACGATCCGCTCGCGGCCTTCCGCGGGCGCTTCGTGGTCGCGGACCCCGAGCTGGTCTACCTCGACGGCAACTCGCTCGGGCGCCTGCCCGTCGCCACGCGCGAGCGGCTGCACACGGTCATCGACCAGTGGGGGACCGAGCTGGTCGGCGGCTGGGAGACCGGCTGGCTGGAGGCGCCCCGGCGCGCGGGCGACGCCATCGCCCCGATCATCGGCGCCGCCCCCGGCCAGGTGATCGTCACCGACTCCGTCACGGTCAACCTCTACAAGCTCGCCGCGGCCGCGCACCGCGGCGGCCCGCTCGTCACGCCGACCGGCTCGTTCCCGACGGACCGCTACGTGCTCGAGGGCCTCGCGAGCGAGCGTGGGGTCGAGCTGCGCCTCGGTGAGGACATCGACGGCGCGGGCCTGGTCGTGTGGTCGCAGGTGGACTACCGCACGGGCGAGCTGGCCGACGTCGCCGGGATCACCGCCCGCTGCCGGGAGGCCGGGGTCCCGCTGATCTGGGACCTCAGCCACTCCGCCGGCGCCGTCCCGGTCGAGCTCAACCGGCACGGGATCGAGCTCGCGGTCGGCTGCACCTACAAGTACCTCAACAGCGGGCCTGGCGGCACGGGCTACCTCTACGTGGCCGACGAGTCGCTGCGCTCGCCGATCTGGGGCTGGTTCGCGCAGCGCGACCAGTTCGACATGGACCGCGCCTACGACCCGCAGCTCGGGATCGAGCGCTTCCTCGCCGGGACGCCGTCGCAGCTCGCGCTCGCCGCCGTCGAGGAGGGCGCCAAGCTCACCGCCGAGGCCGGGATCGACGCGCTGCGTGCGAAGTCGATCGCCCAGCTCGAGCTGCTGATCGAGGGCCTTCCCGACGCGGTCGAGCTCGCGTCGCCGCGCGACCCCGAGCGGCGCGGGTCGCACATCGCCATCCGGCATCCGGACGCCAAGGACCTCAACCATCGTCTCCTCGACGCCAAGGTCGTGGGCGACTTCCGCACGCCGGACCTCATCCGCCTCGCGGTCGCCCCGCTCTACACCCGCTACGTCGACGTCTGGGACACCGCCGATCGCCTCCGGAGACTGGTCAGCTGACTGGTCCGAGGCCCTCAAGGCCGAGGGCGGAATTGACGATTCGATGTAGGGATGGACAGCCCCCTGAACACCGCGCCGCCCACAGTGCACGCGGCGCGGAAGCTGGCCGCGCGCATCCGCGTGTCGCTGGCCGGCCTCGGTGCCGTCCTGCTGCTGCTCACGCCCGGCCTGCACCCGTCACCCGCCGCCGCGGCCGCGGGGCTGGCGATCCTCGCCGTCACGGGCCTCCTGCACGGCTCTCGCCTGACCAGCCGCTGGGCGGCGACGGAGGAGGCGGTGGCCACGATCGCCGGCGTCCTCATCATCACCGCCGGCGACGGCCGCGTCGGCGTCCTGGCCCTGCTGTGGCTGGTCAGCGCCGCCGTCGGCGTCATCGCGCGCGGCGGCCACATCGGTCCCGCCGGCCGCGCGCTCGCCATCGCGGTGCTCGCCTCGCCCACCGCCCGCTTCGGCGTCACGGCGGACACCGTCGGTCTGCTCGCGACCGGGCTCGGCCTCCTGCTGGCGGTCGGCCGCATCACCGAGCGGAGCTCCGAGCTGCTGCGGGACCCGCTCACCCACGTGCTGTCGCGCGCGGCGTTCGTTGCCGCCGCGGAGCGCTTGCCGGGCTGCGCCGTCGTCCTGCTCGACCTCGACGACTTCGGCCGCGTCAACAAGGACCGCGGCCACGCCGCCGGCGACGCGCTGCTCGTCGAGGCCGCCCGGGCCATGCACGGCGCGCTGCGTACGGAGGACGTCCTCGGGCGCATGGGCGGCGACGAGTTCGCCGTGCTCGTGCCCCACGGGGAGCCCGGCACGGTGGCCGAACGCATGGTCGCGCGGCTCGCCGCCGCCGGGATCGGGGCCAGCGCGGGCGTCGCGACCGGCGCCGGCGACCTCGAGGAGATGATGAGTGCCGCCGACGTCGCGCTGCGCACCTCCAAGCGCACCGGCAAGGGCCGCGTCACGATCTACGACGGCCCGACCGGCGGCGGTGAGGCCGCGCTCGAGCGCCTCTGCGCGGGCGAGAGCATCGCCATCCACCTGCAGCCGATCATCGCGCTCGACACCGGGGCGGTCCACGCCTACGAGGCGCTGGCGCGCTTCGGGGTCCGCGAGGGTGGCGAGCAGCCGCTGCCGTGGTTCGCGCTCGCCGATCGCCTCGGCCGTCGCGAGGCCCTCGAGCGCGCCTGCCTGCGCGCGGCGCTCGCGCGGCTCCCCGACCTGCCCGAGGACGCGTTGCTGAGCGTGAACCTGTCCCCCGATCTGCTCGCCGACCCGGAGGTGCTGGCGATGATCGAGTCCGCCGACGGCAGCGACCGGCTGGTGATCGAGGTCAACGAGGGCCAGACCGTCGCCACCGACCGGGGGGTGCTCGGGGCGATCATCCGCCTGCGCGCCAACCACGTGCGCTTCGCGGTCAACGACGTCGGCATCGGCCACGACGGCCTCGGCCAGGTCGCGGCGGCACGCCCCGAGTACCTCAAGCTCAAGCGCTCGATCGTGCGCGGCATCGCCGCCGACGCCGATCGCACCCGGTTCATGCGCGGCTTCTCCGCCTTCGTGCGGGATACCGGCTGCCAGGTCATCGCCGAGGGCATCGAGACCCCGGAGGACCTCGAGGCCGTCCGCGCGGCGGGCATCGAGTTCGCGCAGGGCTTCCTGCTCGGCCGCCCGGCACCTGTGCCCAGCGTCTCACACGAGAACGTGCTCGCGGCGTAGGCTGTTGGCGGCATGGCTGTCGCCGACCTCGTCGAGTCCCCCGCCGGTCCGATCGAAGCGCACGAGGCGACGCTCCCGCTGCCCCCGGTGGTGCCGGGCACGCGCCTGGGGTCGTCGCTCAAGCTCGGCACGCGCCAGCTGGAGTACCTGTTCCGCGCGCGGCGCGAGCACGGTGACGTCTTCCGCTTCCCCACGCTGATCCACGACGAGCTCGTGACGATGGTCAACCATCCCGAGCACATCAAGTCGCTGATGAGCGCCAAGCCGACGCTCGCGCCGTCGGTGACCGGAGAGTCGCCGCTGCGCCCGATCGTCGGCCCGAACTCCACGCTGACCGCGCTCGGCGCCCGGCACATGCGCCAGCGCAAGCTGCTGCTGCCGTCCTTCCACGGCGAGGCCGTCGCCCGCTACGCCGCGATGATCACCGAGGCCGCCGAGCGCGAGGTCGACGGGTGGGCGCCCGGGTCCGAGGTCGAGCTCGCTCCCCGCATGCAGGCCGTCACGCTCGACGTGATCATGGCCGGCATCTTCGGGGTCGAGGGCAAGCCGGAGCGCGGGACGCCCGAGCACGACCTGCGCCGCGTCGTGCGTGCCCTGGCCGACCTGTCGACGAAGCCCATCGGGCAGATCGGCGAATTCATGAACGCCGGGCGCGACGAGCCGGTCGGCATCACCAAGCTGGCGATGGCGCGGCTGGACAAGCCCGTCTACGAGGTCATCCGCCGGCGGCGCGAGGACCCGGCGTCCGCGGAGCGCGGGGACATCCTCTCCCTGCTCCTGCGCGCCGAGACCGAGGAGGGTGAGCTGCTCACGGACTCCGAGCTGCGCGACGAGCTGCTCACGCTCGTGCTGGCCGGTCACGAGACGACCGCCAACCAGCTGGCCTGGACCTTCGAGCGGCTGGTCCGCACGCCGGCGGCGTGGGCGCGGCTGCGCGAGGCCGTCGCGAGCAGCGACGACGACGGCTACGTCGACGCCACCATCTACGAGTCCCAGCGCAGCCGGCCCGTCATCCCCGTGGTCGGCCGCCGCGTCACCGTCCCCTGGCGCTTCGGGGACGTCGGCCTCCCGGCCGACAGCGTGGTGCTGATGAGCATCGCGCTCCTGCACCACCGCGAGGACCTGTACCCGGACCCGTTCGCCTTCCGTCCCGAGCGATTCGTTCAGACCAAGCCGGGCACCTACACCTGGATCCCGTTCGGCGGTGGCATCCGCCGCTGCCTCGGCGCCGCGCTCGCCCACGCGGAGATGCGCATCGTGCTGGCGACGATCGCGCGCCGCTGCGAGCTGCGCGCCGTCGCGGACGAGCCCGAGAAGGCCAAGCACCGCAACGTGACGATGATTCCTGCGGGCAACGCCCGCGTCGTCGTCACCAAGCGGGACTGACCGCACCCCGCTCGAGCTCGAAGAGCAGGCGCTGAGCCGTCTGGATCCCGAGCTCGTGATCGTGGCTGAGGGCGTAGTTCCAGCGCTCCGTGGCGCCCACGCGGACGCGCCGGGCGACCATCGTCAGCGCGTACTGCGAGCAGGCCACCACGGTGATCCACTCGTTGCCGAGCTCGTGATCGTCGGCGAGCGTGTCGCTCAGGAACGCTCCGGTCGATTCGTGCTCGGTGTCGCCGGCGAGCAGGATCGCGAAGCCGACGTCGGGCGCGAGGTGGCGGAAGCGACGCGGGAGGCCGGGGTCGAGCCGCGCCTCGGGCAGCGCCGTGGCGATGGTCGCCGCCGGCCCAAGCCCGAGCGCGCGCCGCTCGAGGTCGACCTGGAGCTCACGCAGCAGCGTCGTATCGGCGCGGTGGTGGACCGAGCGGCTCGCGACGAGGTTGTAGGGCGTGATGCCGCGCGGCGCAGCGGGACGGAACGCACGCGGCAGGGGCGTGTCGGCTTCGAGCAGGGTCCGGTCGATGTGCAGCGGCTCGGGCCGGCCGAGGTGGAACCCCTGGCCGAGCGTGGCGCCGAGGGCGAGCGCCCGCTCGGCATGATCGTCGGTCTCGATCCCCTCGGCCAGGATGCGCGCTCCGCTGTGCTGCGCCTCCGCGGACACGGCCACCACGATCGCCGCCAGCTCGGAGGGCGGCCGCTCGCCGAGCATCCGCAGGTCGAGCTTGATGACGTCGGGGGCGAGGAGCGGGAGGAGCGCCAGGGCGCGCGGGTCGCGGCCGACGTCGTCGAGCGCGACTCCCCACCCGAGGATGCGCAGCCGGTCACACGCGCTCAGCAGCCGGCCGGGCCGCTCGAACAGCAGGCGCTCGGTGACCTCCGCGATGGACGGGAACGGCACCCCGTACCGCCAGAACAGCTCGGGCTCCTCGGCCAGGGCCGCGAGGGTCTCGGGCTCGATGTTGACGAAGACCGTGAGCGGGGTGCTGACGCCGGCCTCCGCAGCCGCGGTGAAGGTGTGCGCGCGCAACACGTCGTCGAGCTCGATCAGGCGCCCGGCCGCGCGCGCGTGCGCGAGGAGGTCCTGCGGGCGCGCGAGCCGGCCCGACCCGCGGGTCAGTGCCTCGTAGCCGACGAGGTGGTCGTCGGCCAGGTTCCGGATCGGCTGGAACAGGACGCTCAGGCCACGCAGGCGCAGTGCGTCGTCGAGCTCGGGCCAAGGCTCGTCGATGTGGACGACAGGCACGCCGGCCGTGGGCGGCGCGGACACCACCCGGCCCTTCCCGGTGCGCTTGGCCTGCCGCAGGGCGACGTCGGCGCGGTCGAGGAGCTCGGCGGACGGCTCCCCCGGCGACCACTCCGCGATGCCGATGCACGTTCCGACCGGATGGCCGGCGACCGTCTCCGCGCGCGCGCCGACCACCCGGCGCAGGCGCGCTGCGGTGGCCTCCACCGTGTCCGCCGGGGCGCCGGGAAGCAGGATCACGAACTCGTCGCCACCGATCCGGCCGACGTGGTCGCACGCCCTGACGGTGGCGGCGAGGCCACGGCCGACCTCACGCAGGACGGCGTCCCCGGCCGCGTGCCCGAGCAGGTCGTTGATCGCCTTGAAGTCGTCGAGGTCGAGCATCAGCGCCGCCAGCGCCGACCCGGTCTGCCGGGCGCGGGAGATCTCCTCGGTGAGCACCGCATCCAGTGCCGAGCGGTTGAGCAGCCGCGTCAGGGTGTCGACCCGTGCCTCACGGATCGCCCGGTGGGCGGTGAGGGTCGCCGAGGCCGACGCGATCAGCGCGCGGGCAGCGTCCTCCGGGACCGAGGCGCCGGCGAGCGCCACGGTGTAGGCCACCTCGCGGCTGTCATGGATGGGCAGCACGAGCCCGGCCGCGGCATCGCCCGTCCCGTCGCTCCCGGCGGACACGGTCACGGCCGTGACGCCATCGAGGCCGGCGAGCATCTCCTCCAGCAGGCTCACGACCTCCGTCTCGTCCGTCGCCGTCCGCGCCTGCTCGGCCAGGCGGCGGACGCTTCCCAGCATTAAGTCAGCGCACACACCCTCCTACTACGCGGGTAACGCCGAGTTGCAGCCCTCGGACGTTGGTTCTCGACGCTCGCTCAGCGGCCGTAGCGGTCCTTGCCGAGCACGATCTGCTCGGGCAGGGCGGCGCGCGGCGGCGGGGACGGGTCGGCCGTCACGGAGACCGTCTCCGCGACCGACGCGGTGACCGTGCCGGTGCCGCCGTCGTCGAAGGAGACCGTGACCTCCTCGTCGCCGTGGGAGGCGAGCTCGCCGCGGCGGCCCGGCTCCATGCCGTGTTTCTTGAGGTAGTGCAGCAGGTCCTCGGCCTCGTTCTCGAAGCGCAGGATGCGGAGCTTGGCGCCGACTTCGACGTCGGCCAGCGGGACCCCGACGATGCGGTCCGCGCTGTCGATCGGATGACCGTGCGGGCACGTCTTGGCGTCCCCGATCGCGGCCAGCATGCGGGCCTCGAGCACGGGTGACATCGCGTGCTCGAGCCGCTCGGCCTCCTCGTGGACCTCGTCCCACGGGATGCCGAGGACATCGGTGAGGAAGCGTTCGATGAGCCGGTGGCGACGCACGATGCCCTCCGCGTGCTCCTGCCCCTCTTGGGTGAAGGAGAGCTTCTTGGAGGCGTCGCGCATGACGTAGCCGTCGCGCTCGAGGCGCCCGATCATCTCGTGAACGGTCGGAGCCGAAAGCTGCATGGCGCGCGCGAGGTTCGCGGCGGTCATCGGCAGCCCGGCCTCCTGCAGCCAGAAGATCGACTGGAGGTACTCCTCCTCGGCGTCGGTGACGGCGTGCGCGGACATGTACGGACAGGTTACCTTCCACCACGAATGGCACTGCCGCTGAAGAGCCCCACGTTGCCGCAGCTGGCGCGCTCGGCGAAGGCGCTGCCAGAAGGCGACGGATGGTCCTACGAGCCGAAGTTCGACGGCTTCCGCTGCATCGCGTTCGTGGACGGCGCCGACGTCGAGCTGCAGTCGCGCAACGGCCGCGGGCTGACGCGCTACTTCCCCGAGATCGCGTTCCCGGACGCCCGGTACGTCCTTGACGGCGAGATCGTCGTCGATGGGCTCGACGGAGAGACCGACTTCGACCTGCTCGGGCAGCGCATCCACCCCGCCAAATCGCGCGTGGACATGCTCGCGGAGAAGACGCCGGCGCGCTTCATCGCCTTCGACGTCCTCGCGATCGGCGACGAGGTGCTGCTCGAGCTGACGCAGGCGGAGCGGCGCGCGCGGCTGGAGGCGCTGGACGGGCTCGACCTCGCGCCCACCGTCGCCACCGCGGCGGAGGCCGAGGGTTGGCTGCAGACCGCCGAGGGCGTGATCGCCAAGCGCACCGACGCCCCGTACAGGCCCGGCGAGCGCGTCGGGATGACCAAGATCAAGCGCGTCCGGACCATCGACGCCGTGGTGATCGGGTGGCGGCCCGGAAAGGCGGAGGGGACGCTCGGCGCGCTCATCCTCGCGGCGTACGACGACAACGGCGAGCTGCGTCCGATCGGTCATTCCTCCGGCTTCACGGCCAAGGAGAAGCGCGAGCTACCGGACCGGCTCGCCCCGTACGAGTCGGGCGATCGGGGCAGCGCCGAGCCGTCGCGCTGGTCCGCCGACCGCGACCTCGAGTGGATCGGGCTGCGTCCCGAGCTGGTCGTCGAAATCGCCTTCGACCACATGAGCAACGGGCGGATCCGCCACAACGCGAAGGTGCTGCGCTGGCGCGACGACAAGCCGCCACGCGACTGCACGTTCGACCAGTTGTCGTGATCGCGGCGTTGCGCGCGCGCCCGGTCCTCGCCGGGCTGATCGGCGCGTCCGTGATCGCGTTCTCGGCGATCCTCGTCGAGCTGGCCGACGTCTCGCCGGAGACGGCCGCCGTGTTCCGGTGCGTCTACGCGCTCCCGATCCTCGGCCTGCTCACCTGGCGCGAGGACCGGCGCTTCGGGCAGCGGACCTGGCGCGAGCGCCGCCTCGGCCTCGCCGCCGGAGTCTTCTTCGCCGCCGACCTGATCTTCTGGCACCACGCCATCGCCGACGTCGGCGCCGGGCTGGCGACCGTGCTCGGCAACCTGCAGGTGGTCCTGGTCGCCTTCCTGGCCTGGATGCTGCTGTCCGAGCGGCCGGGGAACCGCATGTTCGTGGCCGTGCCCGTGGCGCTGCTCGGCGCGGTGATGATCTCCGGGCTGCTCGAGCAGGGCGCCTACGGGGACGACCCCGTGCGCGGGACCGCGTTCGGCGTGCTCACGACGATCGCCTACTCGGGCTTCATCCTCGTGCTGCGGGCGACGAACGCCAACGTCGACCGCCCCGCCGGCCCGCTGTTCGACGCGACGGCCGCGTCCGCGGCGGTGGCGATCGTCTACGGGACCGCCACGGGCACCGCCGACCTGGCGCCGCTGTGGCCGGCCCACGGCTGGCTCGTCCTGCTGGCGCTGTCCTCCCAGGTGGTCGGGTGGCTGCTGATCTCGGTGTCCCTCCCTCGCCTGCCCGCCGCGGTCACCTCGCTGCTGCTGCTCGTCCAGCCGGTGGCGTCCGTCGCCCTGGCCGCCGTCATCCTCGGCGAGCGGCCGTCGGTGCTGCAGGTCGCCGGCGTCGTCATGATCCTCGCCGTGGTGGTGTTCGCGACCTCGAGCCCGCGTGGACGTCCTCGTCGCGCCTGACTCCTTCAAGGGGACGCTGCGCGCAACCCAGGTGGCGGCGGCGATCGGCCGCGGCCTGGAGGGGGCCGGGCTCGGCGCCGACCTCTGCCCCGTCGCGGACGGCGGGGAGGGGACGCTCGAGGCGCTGCTGACCGCGCTGGGCGGGGAGACCGACGGCGCGCCGGTGCACGATCCGTTCGGCAACGAGATCCGCGCCGGCTTCGGGCTCATCGAGGGCGGTGGGACGGCGATCGTGGAGACCGCCGCCGCCAGTGGCCTGCACTTCGGCAAGGACCCCTGGAACGCGTCCACGTACGGGACCGGCGAGCTCATCTGCGCGGCCGCGGATGCCGGCGCGGCGGTGATCCTGCTCGGCGTGGGCGGGTCGGCCACGGTCGACGGCGGGGCCGGCGCGGTGCGCGCGATCGAGGAGCGCGGCGGGCTGAGCGGCGCGCGGCTCGTCGTCCTCTGCGACGTGCGCACGACGTGGGAGCACTGCGCGGAGGTCTTCGGTCCGCAGAAGGGCGCCGACGCCGACATGGTCGAGGCCCTGCACGAGCGGCTCGTGGCGATGGACCTGCCCCGCGATGTCCCGATGTCCGGCGCCGCCGGCGGGCTGGCCGCGGGCCTCCTCGCCCACTGCGGCGCCGTCCTCGAGCCAGGCGCCGCCTTCGTCCTCGACGCGCTGGACTTCACCGACCGCATGCGCGCCGTCGCGCTGCGTGATCACCGGCGAGGGCAAGCTGGACGCCCAGAGTCTCCAGGGCAAGGTGGTGGGCGAGATCGGCACGCGCACCCGCCAGGGCGGGGTCCCGCTGCACGCGATCGTGGGCACGGACGCGATGGACGCGTTCGCCAAGCGCATGATCGACCTGCAGGTTGTGAGGGAGGCCTCGACGCTGGACGCGGTCGAGGCCTCCGCCCACGAGCTCGGCGCGCTCATCCGCGCCGGGCGGGCCTGACGGCCCCGGGAGATGGGGCTCGGATCCATCCCCCGGGGGCATGCGCCAGTGGCGTTGACCGGCGCCGCCGGACCCTCGGATGTCAGGGAAGCGAGGTGCTCGTCCGGCGACGGGTCTGAGGCCTGTATCGGAGCTGCCGGAGGTTCGCTGAACGCCGGTGGACGGGGTTGGGGTCGTGACCCTACGGCGTCGCCGGTGTAGGCGCACGAGGATGCCTCCGCGGCCACAACTCAGCCTTCCCTCCCCCGGCTCCCGGCGCGCCGTCGTCATCGGCGCCGGCTCGTTCGGGACCGCCGTCGCGGTCCTGCTCGCGCGGGGCGGGTTCCGCACCACCCTGCAGGCGCGCACCGCCGACCAGGCCGAGCGCCTGCAGGCCGACCGCGAGAACCGCACCTACCTGCCCGGCATCGAGCTGCCGTCCCAGCTGCGCGTCGAACCGGCGTCGGCCGGCGTCGGCCGCGCGGACCTCGTCTTCCTGGGTGTCCCGTCCCGGGGGCTGGAGACGGTCATCGCCGGTCTCGCGGAGGCCGGGCTGCGTTCCAAGACGCCGGTGATCTCGCTCGCCAAGGGGCTCGTCCCGCCCTACGGCATCGCCCCGACCGTCTTACTGGCCCAGTCGCTGGGCGCGGCGCGGGTGGCCTGCGTGGGCGGTCCCGCCCACGCGCGCGAGATGGTGACGGAGGGCGCCGCGCTGGTCGTGGCAGGCGCCGACCCGGCACTCACGCTCTCGATCGCCGACGTCTTCGGCCGCGCCGGGGTCGTCGCCGAGATGTCCGATGACCCGATCGGCGTGGAGCTCGCCGGCGCTGCCAAGAACGCCGCCGCGCTGGCCGCGGCGGCCACCGAATCCCAGGGCCTGAACGCGGCGGGCGCCGCCGCGGGCCACGTCTTCCTGGAGGTGTGGCGGTACGCGGAGGGTCAGGGCGCCCGCCCCGAGTCGCTGATCGGGCTGGCCGGCACCGGCGACCTGGTGGGCACCGCGCTCGCGCCGCAGTCGCGCAACCGGCGCGCGGGTGAGCTGCTCGCCGAGGGCGTTCCCGCCGCCGAGATCCCCGAGCGCATCGGCCAGGCGGTCGAGGCCCTCGACCTGGTCCCGCTGCTGTCGCTCGCGCTCAAGCGCGCGGCGGTCGACGCCCCGATCATCACCGCCCTCGCGGGCCTGATCTCCGGCGACCTCCCGCTCGAGGAGTGGGTCTCGAAGGTGCGCACGACAACGCCTTCGACGCCACGCCGCTTCGAGTCCCCTGCGTGGTACCGCCGCGCCCTGGCCTGGTGGCGGCGCGTCGTGCTGCGCCGGCCCTAGGCGACCTTGGTCAGGACCTCGGCCATCGGCGGGCGTTCCAGCGGGCGCTCGCCGGGGAGGTCGAGGCGCGCGCAGGCGGCCGCAAGCACCTCGTCGGCCATCTTCGCGAGCGCAGCCAGGGACTGGTGATCGTTGCGGCGCTGCTCGAGGTCCACCTGCGCGATGGCGTTGGCGCCGACCCGGGCCCGGATGTCGAGCAGCATCGCCGTCTCGACCGCGTAGCCGGTGCTGAACGGGATCGAGCACAGCAGCTCGCGCGTGGCGGCCATCTCACCCGCCAGTGGCTGGTGCAGACCGGCGAGATCGGGCCAGAAGCGGCGCAGGAGCGGGCGCGCGGTGAGCTCGGTGACGCGACCGCCGCCGTCCGGCGAGTCGCCGAACGGGCGCCGGTAGAACGCCTTGACGAACTCGACGCCGTCGATGGTCAGCAAGGGCCCGAGCGTGCCGGTGACGAAGTGCGCGCCGAAGTCGCCCGAGTCCCCGTCGAGGTAGAGCACGACCTCGCCCCGGCAGACGGAGAGGGCGCGCCACATCGCGTCGCCCTTGCCGCGCACGGGCCCGAACTCCGGCAGCAGCGCGGTCTCGGAGAGGACGGTCGCGCCCGCGGCCGCGGCGATGGCCGCGGTGCCGTCGGCGGAGTCCGCGTCGACGACCAGGACCTGCTCCGCAACGGCGAGATCGAGGACCGTTTTCACGATCGGGCCGATCGTCGCAGCGCACTCCTTCGTCGGGATGACGACGGAGACGGAGGCCGGGTGGGGATCGAACTGGCGGTGGTGGTAGGTGCGGACCACGGGCTTAGTATCGCTTGACGGTGTCTGTCTCCCGCCAGATCGAGCCGTGGGACGGTCTCCTGGCCGCGGGGCGCGAGGACGAACGTCTCGTGGCGACGATGGCGGTGCACGCTCGCCCTAGCCGTCCGGCAGCGTTTCCAAACGACCTCCACCCCGCTCTGGAGCAGGCGTTGCGGGGGCGTGGCGTCGAGACGCTCTGGTCCCACCAGCTCGCTGCGTGGGAGGCGTCGGCGAGCTCCGACGTGATCGTCACGACCGGGACGGCGTCGGGCAAGTCGCTGGCCTTCAACCTGCCGGTGTTGCAGGAGCTGGCGAGCGACCCGCGCGCGCGGGCGCTGTACCTGTACCCCACAAAGGCGCTGGCTCAGGATCAGGCGCGGGCGCTCGCGGAGCTGCGGCTGGACGGGCTGCGCCCCGCGATCTACGACGGTGACACACCGCGCGAGTCGCGGGCGGCGATCCGGCGCCAGAGCAACCTCATCCTGACCAACCCGGACATGCTGCACATGGGGATCCTGCCCAACCACGAGGCGTGGCGGCCGTTCCTGGCCAACCTGCGCGCCGTGGTGGTCGACGAGGCGCACGCGTACCGAGGCGTGTTCGGGTCCCACGTCGCCAACGTCCTGCGGCGGCTGCGGCGGCTGGTCGGGCACGACGTCCGCTTCCTGATGGCGTCGGCGACGATCGCCAACGCGTCCGAGCTCGCGTCGCGGCTCACCGGTCTGCCGGAGTTCGCGCTGATCGACGCGGACGGGTCGCCGGGCGCGCGCAAGACCGTCGCGATGTGGAACCCGCCGCTGACCGACGAGGCGCTGGGGATCCGGCGCTCCGTGCTGGCCGAGGCCGCCGACGTCGTGGCCGGGCTCGTGCGCGAGGGCGCGCGGACGATCTGCTTCATGAAGTCGCGGCGGGCGGTCGAGCTGCTCTCGCGGTTCGTGCGCGACCAGCTGGAGCCGGCCGAGGCGGCGCGGGTGGCGCCCTACCGGGCGGGGTACACGCCGCAGCAGCGGCGCGAGATCGAGGGGCGGCTCGTCTCGGGCGACCTGCTCGCCGTCATCTCGACGGACGCGCTGGAGCTGGGCATCGACATCGGCGAGCTCGACGCCGCGGTGGTCGTCACCTTTCCGGGGACGGTCGCCTCCCTGCGGCAGATGTGGGGGCGCGCGGGCCGGCGCGGGCGGATGGGGCTCGCCGTCTACGTCGCGGGCGAGGACGCGCTGGACCAGTTCTTCTGCCGGCATCCCGACGAGTTCTTCGACCGCGCTGTCGAGGCGGCGATCCTCGACCACGCCAACGAGCAGATCTACGCCGGTCACCTCGTGTGCGCGGCGCACGAGGCGCCGCTGGAAGCCGACGACGAGGCGTTCTTCGAGGACTTCGAGTGGCACGCGTCGCGGCTGGTGGAGGCGGGCGAGCTGCACCGCGACCGCCGCGGCCGCTACGTCCCCCGTCACGCCGAGCGCTTCCCGGCGGCAGACGTGTCCCTGCGCTCGGCGTCGGCCGACTCCTTCGCGGTCATCGACGCGGCGTCGGGCGAGCTGATCGGGACGGTCGAGGCCGCGCGTGCGTTCACGACCATCCACGAGGGCGCGGTGTACCTCCACATGGGCGTGAGTTACGAGGTCCGCCGGCTCGACCTGGACGGTCGCGTCGCGATGGTCGAGCCGTTCAAGGGCGATTGGTACACGCAGCCCAAGAAGGAGACGATGACCGAGATCTCGCGGCTGCTCGACCGGCGCGAGGACCTCGGCGTGACGCTGTCCTTCGGGACGGTCGAGGTGACGGAGACCGTGATCGCCTACCAGCGCAAGCGCATGAGCGACGGGGAGCAGATCGACCTCGTCGCCCTGGATCTGCCGACCACGTCCTTCTCCACCCAGGCGCTCTGGTACGAGCTCGGCGACGACGTGCTCGGCGAGGTGCCGATGGACGTGCTGCTCGGGTCGCTGCACGCCTCTGAGCACGCCCAGATCGCGGTCCTCCCGCTGCTGGCGATGTGCGACCGCTGGGACATCGGCGGGCTGTCGACCAACCTGCACCCGCAGACCGGCGGGCCCACGATCTTCATCTACGACGGGCACCCCGGTGGCATCGGGATCACGCGTCGCGGCTACCTGATGTTCGAGACCCTGGTCGGGGATGCGCACCGGCTCGTGTCGGAGTGCCCGTGCGCGGACGGATGCCCGTCCTGCGTCCAGTCGCCCAAGTGCGGCAACCTCAACGAGATGCTGCACAAGGCGGGCTCCGTCGAGGTCATGGGCCGCATGCTGCGTTACGTGAACTAGCGCACGAGCCGGTGCACCGGTAGTGAGTGCGGCGTGGCGCGTCGAACCTTGACGTGTGCGGCGGTTCGTCCTCGTGTTCGTGCTGGTGCTGGTGGCCCCGTCGACCGCCTTCGCGCAGGTCGAGGCGCCGCCCGACGACGCGCTCGTCGTCTCCCCGGGGCGGTTCGCCGCCGGAGCGCGGGTGATCGTCAGCGGCACCGGCGTCGTGCACATCGGCAAGGCGCAGGCGCGCGTCAACGGCACGCGATCATGGCGCCCGCGCGTCGCGCCCGGCACCTACGTCGCCAAGCTGCGGCTCGCCCGGCGCACGGTCGCGCGCTTCCCGATCACCGTGACCGCACCTGCGCCGGTCGCCGCCGTGTCCACCGGCGTCTTCCCGATTCAGGGCGCATGGTCGTTCGGCGAGGGCTTCGGAGCCGCACGCAAGGGGCACCTCCACCAGGGCGTCGACGTCATCGCCGCCGAGGGCACGCCGCTCGTCTCGCCGGTTGCCGGCTCCGTCTTCTTCCGCAAGATCCAGGCGGGCGGCGCCGGCCACTACCTGGTGATCCGCGACCGCGACGGGGTCGACTACGTCTTCATGCACCTGGTCGCCGGATCCGAGCGGGTCGACCGTGGTGATCTGGTGCGGGCCGGTCAGGCGATCGGGCGGGTCGGCTCCACGGGCGACGCCCACGGGGCGCACCTGCACTTCGAGCTGTGGCCGGGCGGCTGGTACGCACCGGGGTCGTCCCCGATCGACCCGCTGCCCCAGCTGCGTGCCTGGGCCGCCACGGCTTAGACCCCTCCTGGGGGTCGAACACGTGGCGCCTGCTCAGAAGCCGCTGAAGGCACCGATCCGCACGCGGCGCGGGCCGCCCGCGAAGGTGAGGACGACCGGCCGCGGATAGAGCGGCGACGCCCGCGGAAGGCGGGCGAGGGCCGGCCTGAGCAGCGGCGCCGTCCCGCCGCGGGCGAGCGCGAGCAGGGCCTTCGCCGGCGCGCGCCCAGCGACGAACACGCCGCCCACCATCCCCACGCGGGCGATCGTGCGATCGCGGTCGGTCACGGAGTACAGGGGTCCCTCGCGGCGCAGGCGCAGCCGTGGAGTCCCCAGCCGCTTCGCGGCGCGCTCGAGCGCGGCTTCGACGATCGCGGGCCGGCGCGGGTCCAGTCGCAGCACCGGACCGGCGGCGATCACCGCCGGCCCGCGCAGCAGCTCGGGCCGCAGAGCAACCCCAGCCGCCCTGAGCCGTTCCCTCAACGCCGCGAGCTTCAGCGCACTGACGGGCAAGGCGGACGACAGCGCCCGCTCCGCAGCCGCTGCCACCGGCGCAAGGTCGGCGACGGCGACGGCCGGCTGGTCCGGGAGGGCGGGCCGCCGCCCCCGCGCCGGCGGCGGCACCGGGACGTCCTCGGACGTCAGCCCCGCGCCGTCGACGGGCGCGTTGAGCGTCCCGATCAGCTCCAGGTCGCTCGCGCCGAGCTTCACCCCCGCGCCGGTCATCGCCGCGAGCAGCGGCACCGCGCGGGCCACCGGCCCGGCGGCGTTCACCAGCGCCTGCAGGTCGACGTAGGCGCGTACGAAGGTCGCCGGTGGCGAGTCGCCCGGCAGCACCGCGTTGAGCTGCCCGGCTTCGAACGCCTCGTCCCCGACCCGGGTGTCCAGCGCCTCCGTGAGCGCCCCGAGCGATCCGCCGACGAGCAGGACCTCGTCGCGGACCGCGAAGGCCCAATCGGGCTCGACGTAGAGCTTCGCACCGCGGTACGTCCCCGCCCGCGTGGCCGTTCTCGCGAGCACCCGTGCCCGCGCGAACGTCGCCAGCGTGTCCCCATCCTGCGTGACCAGCGCCGCCAGCGGCCGCGCCCCGGGGTGCGGCAGGCCGACCACCGCATCGTTGCCGAGCAGGCCGCGCAGCTGGGTGAAGAACACCTTGCGCCCCGCCGCCGCGTGCTGCAGCGGCGCCAGCGCCCCGGACCCGGCCACCCGCCGCAGGCCCGGGTCCTGCGGGTCGGTCCTGACCACCGCCACCAGGGGCGCGGTCCGCGGGAAGTACGCCAGCGCCTCCCGCCGCGGCGAGTACGTCGGCACGTCGGGGCGCACCGCCGCGCCGGGCGTCGCACAGCCACCCAGGACCACCGCAGCCACCACGAGTGTGAGCCACCGCCGCATCCGCCTTGCATCGGATCGACGGCCCCGCCCCGTTAGCTACCCTCCTGCCGCTCGGCGAGATAGCTCAGTTGGTAGAGCACACGACTGAAAATCGTGGTGTCCCCGGTTCGAGTCCGGGTCTCGCCATCGCCGAGAACCGGCTGCTAGAGCCAAGAGCTAAGGCGCGGGGCGGATTCGCGGGGCACCGCCAGGGCACCGCTGGCTGGTGCCCTCGCCCGTTGGAGTCGTCGTCAGCCACTGCCCAGGTGCCTTCAGGTTGGCTCTAGACCGTCGCGGTCGTGTCGCACGTACACCGCGACTCGCGACGACGTCATAACGCGAGTTGTGGTGTCCGGCATCGCGCCTAGCCACACCTTTACGCGCGGTCGGCGCGGGACCGATCCAGAAAAGCCGGCCGCGAGAGACCCGACCCCGACCAGGAGCGACGCCACACCGAAGAGGCCACCGACGGCGCCCCCGGCGGGCGAGGATCACGGCGACGAAGAGGGCGACGCCGAAGGGGAAGGGTTGAGCTCCGGGTGTCCCTCGGTGACCGCGTCCGGAGAAACGAGCGTGAGGGCCCCGGCGAGGGCTCCGATCACGCCTGATGCGATCGCCACCCCCCAAGCATTGTCTGCCTGTCGGTCATGCCCGCGCACCGATCCGAGGCCGCCGATCGACCGCCAGTGACTCGAGGGCTTCGGCGGCCGTGACGGCGCCTCCGGTTGCCTGGTAGCCCGCCTTGACGCGTGCTGCGCCGGGAGCGCATTCGCGCGCGCGGCCAACGGCTGCGGCGAGTCTTTGCGGGCTGAGCCGCTTGCGGGGCAGAGTGACGCCGGCGCCGGCCTCCTCCGCGTGGACGGCGACATCGAGCTGGTCGCGGCCCCACGGGACGATGCAGACGGGAACCCCGTACGCCAGGGACTTCTGCGTGATGCCCATGCCGCCGTGACAGACTGTGACCACCGCCTGGGCCAGCAACTCGCTGTGGGGAAGGAAGCGCTGGACGATCGCACCGGCCCGCGGCTCCAGGATCGCCGGATCGACGCCGGCGGAGGTGACGACCACCCGATAGCGGTCGGTCAGGCCCGCCAGCGCGACGCGAGCGATCTCGCCGTCGTCCTGGAACTCCGACGAGCAGGCGACGAGGACCAGCGGGCGGTCGTCGGCAGGAAGCGCCGGAAGCTCCGCCGGTGGGTCCCAGGTCGCGGCACCGACCATGACGACACCCGGAGGCAGCGGTCGCGTGTACTCGAACGGTTCGGCCGTGTAGTAGAGCGTCAGTGGCGCGCGGTTGCGCCCCTGCTCGGGCTTCGTGACGGGTGCAAGCCCGGCCGCCTCGCGGCCCGCGTTGACGACCGGAAGGCGAGCCTTGGCGTCGAACCGATCGGCGACCGCGCCCAAGATCCGATCGCGAATCCGGCCGGCCATGTCGGGCCGTGGGTGCAGGCCGAGCCCGAAGGGGGGAATCCCGGGCGCCGGGTCCTCGAGCAGGAAGGGACGCGATTCCGCCCAGCGCAGTCCGTCGGCCTCGGCGACGGCCTTGGCGCCGAACGTCGAGGTGTCGATCAGGCAGACGTCTGGATCGACATCCGCGACGGCGCGGCGCAGGTCGGCGACCTCGTGCGGCGCGCGCTCGCCCCAGACCGCCATGCTGCGCTTGCCCTTGGCTATCTGCCCTTTCTGTGCGTGGTCGTCCATCTCGATCGCCTCGATGGCGGGATCGATCGGCTCGGCGTGCAGCCCGGCGGCGCGTACGGCCTCGACCTCCGAGGCGAGCGTACGGACGTGGACCGCGGCGCCGCGGCGCGCGAGCTCGAGCAGCGGGCCCATCATCGGGTTCAGGTGTCCGCGGGCGGGCGAGGTGTAGGCGAGTGCCTTCATCGGGGATCTGCTCCTCTGGCGTGATTGACGAGGCCGAGGATCGCGGCCTCGGTGGCTTCGCGGCTAAGGCCGCTGCGCCGCCGCAGCAGCGCCCAGGTGTAGACATCGGTCACCGTTTCGAGCAGCGCGACACGCGCTGCTCGCGCATCCCTGCCTAGACCGTTCAGGTCGGGGGCGAAGGCGCGCGCCACCAGCTCAGCGTGTTGGCGACGCCCGTCGTCGGCGATCGTGCGGACAAGCGGATAGCGATCTTCGGCGGCGAGCAGCCGCAGGACGTCATCGCCACGGCGCTCGTAATGCTCGACGAGCAGCGCGACGAACGTCACGGGGTCCCCCGGCGGGGCGGTGCGCTCGGCTTCGACCGCGCTCGTCTGATCGGCGATCGCGGCCTCGATCAGCCCCTCCTTCGAGCCGAAGTGACGCAGGATGGTTCGCGTGGAGACATTCGCGGACTCGGCGATTCGATCGAGTGCGACTTCGTAGTCACCTGCGTGGAAGAGGCTGACGGCGACGTCGAGGATCGCGCGGCGCGTCTGCTCTGTCGCCCGCGCTCGAGCGACCTGTGAGTAGGTGCGGACCGACATTTCGTGTCACCTAATATGACACAGAATTGCCTCCCGCGCAAATCTTGCTTCGTAGCGCGTAGACTGCGACGTCATGACGCTACATTCGGAACCGCTGAAGGCTGAGGTGGGGGTCCGTGAGCTCCACGACCGGCTCAGCCGCTATGTCCAGCACGTTCAGAGCGGTGCGGAGGTCGTCGTGACGATGCGCGGCCGCCGCGTCGCCCGCCTGGTCCCCGTGCACGACCTGGACCCTCTCGCAGACCTGCGCGCCCGCGGCCTGATCCGTGAGCCGACGGCCCCGCGACGCCAACGCGCCGGGCGACCGCGGCTGAGCGCCACCGGGTCCGTGTCGGAACTCGTCGAAGACCAACGGCGCTGATCGTCTACTTCGACACATCGGGGCTGATCAAGCTGATCGTCGACGAGCACGGGTCCGAGCTGGCCACCGAGCTCTGGGACCGCGCCGACCTCCTGGTCTCGAGCCAGCTCGTCTACCCCGAAGCGCGCGCCGCGCTCGCAGCTGCGGCTCGGGTCCACCGCATCGACGAGCCGACTCTCGCCGAGGCGGTCGGCGCACTCGAAGACCTCTACGCCGAGCTGCGGATCATCGCGATCGACGAAACACTCGCTCGCCGGGCCGGCGAACTAGCCGCTCAACACGCCCTGCGCGGCTATGACGCCGTCCACCTCGCGAGCGCCCTGAGCCTGGCCGGCGACGACATCCTCTTGGCGACGTGGGACAGCGCCCTCAGCTCTGCTGCGCTGGCGACCGGTCACCTCCTCGTCAACGACGCATGATGAGGAGACGCAGGGCACCGTCAGGGCACCGGACCAGCCCGGACAACCGCGGAATAGAGGCCGGATCGGTCGTGTTCTAGCTCTGTAGAGCGGAGATCGCGAACCATCGCGGACCGTTCCACTTTCTGAAAATCGTGGTGTCCCCGGTTCGAGTCCGGGTCTCGCCATCGCCGCTCAACCCCTCCTGCCTGGTCCTTCCGGGGCTGAGCCGCCTCGGGCGGTTCTGCGGAGCAGACGCCGACGCGGTCGCGCGGATCGCGTCCTGACCCCCGCGGATGACCGCCCGCGCGGGACGGCCAGCTTCTCCCATCGGGTTCGCTCCAGGCAGGGCCGTGACGGCTCCCTGCAGGGCGCGTCTACGCCGGCGGTCCGGCCGGTGTCTGATTGGCGACCTCGAAGGTCCTCTCCTCGGGCGGGCCCTCGAAGCCGCCCTCGACCCCTTCCTGCATCCGCGGCATCAGCGTGCCGTCGCGGAACTGCTCCCAGCTCTCCTTGGCGTCATGGATGGCGACGACGATCCAGCCCCCGGCCGACGGGCCGGCGAAGTGGAACACCTGACCTGCGGGCAGGCTGCCGTCGCTCGGGTGCACGGCGGCGACCACCGCCTCGTACTGCTCCTCGGTACCACCCGTGAACTCATGCACGACTCCGTAGCCCATGGCCGATGCTCCTCTGCGTAGGAGAACGCGTCTGACCGACGCCTTTCAGTGCGCGCGACCGTACCGGCACTGCGTCCTCAGCGCAACGGCCCCGGGAGGAGAGGGCCGTAGAGGAACGCGCAGATCGCGCCGTCGCTACGTTTGAAAAAAGCAGGGCCGACCGGCCGGGAGCGGCGCATCCCCGGACGATGCCTCCTCACGAAGGATGACGGCAGATCATCCGAAGAGCCGAAGACACCCGACGCCGGGCGCTGGATAACTCGGGACATGCACCGGCTCGCGCTCCTCGTCCTCCTGTCGCTCCTCCACCTCGCGCCCAGCGTGGAGGCGGCCACGCCACCGGCGACGCCCAGCGAGGGCGCGGCGGCGCTGGTGAACACGCAGCGCAGCGCGAAGGCGCGGAAGGGCCTCGGGCTGCCGTCGTACAAGAAGCTCCTGGGCAAGCGCTGGAAGCAGCGGGTGAGTGGGCTCGACGCGAGGTTCGCCGGCCAGATCGCCGGCTCGAAGGTGACGCGCGACTCGATCGAGGACCTGCTCGGCAACGACCCGCTGAAGGCCGGCGACTCGGTGAAGGGCCGCGGCGGCAAGCAGACGCGGCAGATGCGCGTCGCGACCGCGGTCACCACTGGCGAGTGCCCGCAGTACACCGAGGTGCCCGACAATGCCTTGAAGTACTGGTTCGCGGTCAAGGCCGAAGCGCGCAGCGACTACGTCATCTCCACCACGGAGCGCAACGGCCACTACGACATCACCACGACGATCGTCCTCGAGACGAAGCTGCACGCGAGCTCCCCCACCGGTTCCGACGCCGACCTGGGCGACCCGACCGCCGACTACGGCGAGATCGCGCTCACCCGCAAGCAGGTGGCCAAGGACAGGCGCACCGGCCGTACGCGCCGGACCGGTCCCGTCGAGCGGCTCACGTCCTCCATCGGGCCCCTGTTCGACGTCGAGGGCGACTTCGAGGCCTTCATCGAGGCTGCCAATCGCGGCGACGATGCGCCGGCGCCCCGCCGCCAGCTGCGCAGCCGGGTGTGGGAGGACACCGCGCAGCGCGCGGTCGCAGTCCTCTACCTCGCGCTCAAGGCCCAGTGGGCCGAGGTCCGCAAGCACATGCAGACGCCCAACTACTGCGTCGAGATGAACTTCCAGGGACCGGAGCGCCTGGCGCCCGCGCAGAGCACGCAGGTCATCGGCCACCTCGCCGCCACGAAGGCGCCCGCGCCCGAGGCCGCCATCGTCGAGCACTCCCGTGCAAAGTCGGGCTTCCTCGAGTCCACCGACATGGGCCAGACGATCGCCTGGACGATCAAGGGCGACGTGCCCTTCCCGGTCGGCAAGCCGTGGCTGACCTTCACCGCCCCACCTCGGGTCTGGCCCGAGACCACGGCCATGGGCTTCAACGTCCTCATGGGCACGCCGCTCGGGCTCGCGGACGCCGGCCTGCGCTTCAAGCCGGCCGCCGACACGGCGCACTTCCGCATCCTGAGCGCCACCTTCGACACCCACACGAGCGCCAGCAGCGAGGACACCTACTGCGGCACGCAGGCCGGTTCCAAGAACTACAGCGGCGAGCTGACCGACGACGAGTTCGACCCCAATGACCGGATCACGTTCACCGGCGAGGTCGAGGGCGAGGTCGATGCCACCGTGGACTCCCGCACCACGGCCCACACCCTCACGGGCTGCGGCGAGCACAAGGAGCCGTGCCAGACGACGATGCCCGACCGGACCGGCTCGGCCTCGATGTCCTTCTCCGTCGCTCCCGCACCCGACCCGGCGAACGTCGAGCTGACCTGGTCACTGCACGATCCCGAGGTCGGCTTCGTCGACGCCGGCGATCCCGAGTGCAACGTGCACATCTGGGGCGCCTTCCCGTTCGACGTGCAGAAGCGCACGATCCCGCTCGCCACCCTCCAGGGGTCGGACCCGATCACGCTCACCTTCCAGGGCCAGGGCGACCTCGAAACCAACTGGGACGGGATGGTCCCCGCTCAGATCCACCACTCCTGGAACTACGCCTTCAAGCTCCAGCCCGTCGACGCGGAGGGCAACCCCCTCCCGCGGTGAACCGGCGGCTACTTGTTCAGCGTGATGTTGAGGGTGCGTCGCACGGCATCGGAGGAACGCTTCGTGTGGGCTCTCACCGTGAACACGCCCTGGAAGCCGATCCCGCCCGCGCGCACGGACGCGAGCGTGCCCGCGAAGCGGATCGGGAAGCCGCTGTTGTACTGGGTCAGCGTGCTGCGTGCCGGTCCCTCCGAGGACGTGCGGTGGCCCACCCGATGGTCCCCGCACGCGTAGCTCGGCGACGCCGACACGCTCCACGGGAACCCGACGGAGACGCTCACGTCGAGGTCACAACCCGCCTGGTAGAAGCCCTGGGACAGGTCGGCCCGCATCTTCCACCGCTTGGTGGAGTCGCAGCCGGCGCCCAGGATCGGCCAGCCGGTCGCCTTGACCGTGGGGTTCTTGAGCCGGATGTTGAGCCACTCCAGCGTGTCGTGGTCCGAGCTGTCCTCGCCGTAGGCGTACCGCCACGTCCCGACCATGCGCCCCGACACCTCGAAGAAGACGCAGCGGTTGAGCTTCTTGGAGCGGAACACCCAGTTCTTGACGTAGGGGCGCGAGACCTTGTGCTTCTCCTTCGCGGCTGCCCCCGGCGGGGCCGGCACGGCGGCGAGGGCGGTCGCGAGGACCACGAGGAGCAGGACGAATCGGATGGCCGTCTTCATACCGGCGGGAGGGTGCCCGGGAGACGCCGGGCTGAAACGAGCGGACCGCCGGCGCCGGACCGGGTCAGGACAGCTCGGACTCCGCCTCCTCGAGTGCCGCGAACTCCTCCTCGGGCGCCTGCGCGACGATGTGGTGGCGGCTGTAGAGCCCGAAGTAGGCGACCGCCAGCAGGTACACGCCTGCCGTGATCGCCGCGGCCTGCTCGTCGACGAAGAACGTGGCGATCACCGCGGCGCAGGCCAGCACGAACGCGATGCCCGACGTCGCGACGCCGCCGGGGGTGCGGTACGGCCGCTCGAGCTCCGGCTCCCGGACGCGCAGCACGATGTGGCTGAGGGTCATGAGCACGTAGGAGACCGTGGCGCCGAACACGGCGACGTTGATCATGGTGGAGCCGTCCTCGGTGATCGCAGCGAGCACGAACCCGATCACGCCGGGCACGATCAGCGCGACCGCCGGGACGTCTCGACCCGTGGTGACCGACAGGGCCTTCGGCAGGTAGCCCGCGCGCGACAGGGCGAACAGCTGCCGGGAGTAGGCGAAGATGATCGAGAAGAAGCTCGCGATCAGCCCGGCGAGGCCGATGTAGTTGACGATGTCGGCGATGGTGCCGGCCCCCGCCGCGTCGGCGGCCGTCACCAGGGGGTTGTCGGAATCGGCGATCGCCTTCGCCCCGCCTCCCCCAGGCGCCAGGGTCAGCATCAGCGCCGCGGTCGTCAGCAGCACGAGCATCGCGGTGATCATCCCCTTGGGCATGTCGCGCTCGGGCTTGTCGGTCTCCTCGGCCGCGAGCGGGACGCCCTCGACGGCGAGGAAGAACCAGATGCCGTAGACGAAGGCGGCGAGCACGCCGGAGATCCCGAACGGCAGGAAGTCGCTGTTGCCCGGGTCGGGCTTGATGTCGGTCAGGTTGGACGCGTCGAAGTGCCCGATCATCCCGACAACGAAGATGACCAGGCCGACGACCGCCACCGCGGTGATCGCGAACATCACCTTCAGCGCCTCGCCGACGCCGATCAGGTGCACGCCGACGAAGACCGCGTAGAAGACCAGGTACACCGGCCATCCCGCTTTGATGCCGAACAGGTCGAGCGACTCCAGGTAGCCGCCGATGAAGCAGACGATGGCGGCCGGCGCGACGGCGTACTCGATCAGGATCGCCGTGCCGGTGAGAAAGCCGCCCCACTGGCCCATGGCCCGGCGGGCGAACGTGTAGCCGCCGCCGGCGGTCGGCATCGCCGTACTCAGCTCGGCCAGGCTGAAGATCATCGCCGTGTACATCAGGCCCATCAGCAGCGTGGCGATCAGCAGCCCGCCCCAGCCGCCCTGGGCCAGACCGAAGTTCCAGCCGGCGTAGTCGCCGGAGATGACGTACGCAACGCCGAGGCCGGCCAGCAGGACCCAGCCCGCCGCTCCGCTGCGCAGCTGGCGCTGCTCGAGGTACTCCGAACCCGCCTCATCGGTCATGGCGGCATCGGTACCCCCGTGACGCGATCTTGCAACCGAATTCCGAGCAGGCTTGCGGTGGCTGCGCAATCAGAGGAGACTCGCTGCGAGATCGCTCAACCACTCCCCGATCCGGGACGGGCCGCGCGGCTTCTGGCCATCGCTGTCGGGATCGTGTGCGTGCTGCTGCCGGCCAGCGCCGGCGCGGCGGTCCAGACGCGGACCGACCCGTCGGACGCTCCGGTGGGGCCGCAGGGCAAGGCGGACCTGCGTGCCGTCACGTGGGACGTCACCGCGACGACGGCGTCGGTGAAGGTGTCCGTCGACGAGAGCACGTACGGGCCCTCGAGCGACCGCGCCGCGATCGGCGTCCATCTCTTCCTCGACACGGACGACGACGGCCTCGCCGACGCGGAGATCGTCGCGGCGCGCAATGTCAACGGCGTCACGGTCGACGTCGCGCTGCGCGATCTCGACGAGGCGGGGACGACGACGTGCCAGTTCCTCGACGGCAAGGCGACATCGGAGATCGACACCGTCGCCACGGCCGTCGCCGATGGCCTCGAGACGTTCACGTTCGGGTTCGACCCGGCCGTCGCACCGGGTGGCCTCGCGAGCTTCCGCTGGGCCGGGTTCGCGACGGCGCCGTCCGACCCGGGCGCGGGCGGTCCTTGGGATGTCATGCCCGACGCCGCCGACGCCGAGGTGGCGGCGGGCAACCCGGGCGACCGCCGCTGCGGACCGCTGAAGCAGGGGCTGCCGGTGCGCATGAGTGACGGGGTCGACTTCCCCGACGGGATCGACCCGACGCCAACGCCAACGCCGACACCGACACCGACGCCAACGCCGACACCGACACCCGGCCCGTCGCCGCCGCCCGGCAAGCCCACGGCGGTTCTCGCACTCGCAGGGGGCCAGCCGAAGTCCGGGACGATGGCGACGCTCGACGCGCGCGGCACCACGCCCGCCCCCGGCACGCACATCGTCGCCTACCGGTGGGACATGGACGGCGACGGGCGCTACGAGACCAACACCGGCACCCATCCGATCGCGCACCTACTGGTCGGTCACGGCTCCCGGACGGTCGGGATGGAGGCGGTCGACAGCGCCTTCAGCACCGACGCGACCACGATCGTGGTGACCGCCGGCCCGGTCCCGGCCGGCTGTGACTCCGAGGCGTCGGTCGGCGTCCTGCGCCTCACCGCCGCGTGCATCCGCCGCGACGGCGACGACCTCGTCGCCGCGCCGGGCCCGACGGACGGGCGCGATGGTTGGGAGCGCCCGTTCTACGCGGTCGGGCTCAACGGCGCGGTGCTGCTGACGCGCGACCCCGACGCGCGCATCCGCGTCGACCGGCTGCGCGACGAGATCAGCGGCAACGGCGTCTGGAAGCTGATGATCCTCAACGGCCCGCAGGGCGACATCGAGTTCTACGAGTCCGGGGCCGGCGGGTTCGACTGGCCGCTGCCGTCCCAAGCCGGTCGCGGCGGCGGCGAGCCGGCCGCGATCCTGTCGCTCGCACTCGACGACACCTGCCGGCCGGCGGAGGCCGACGGGTTCGTCACGGTGTGCGCCCGGGTCCCGGGCGACTTCCCGCTGACCGGACGGATCGACCTCGGCGTGGACACCGACACGTACGAGCTCGTGATCGACGCGAACGTGACGATCAACGTCGCCATCTCGGTGACCGGCCGCATCCGCCTGCGCGCCAACATCCTGATCGGAGGACTCGTCCTCGACGGCATCGGGTTCGCGCTCGAGGACGCGGAGCTCGGCGTGCTCACCTTGCACCACCTGCGCTTCGACTACGAGCCGCCGGGTGGCGGCACGCCGCCGCACGAGGGCGACCTATGGGACGTCGCGCTCGACATCGAGGTGGCGAAGATCTTCGAGGCTGCGGGGCGCATGATCTTCATCGACGGCCAGTTCAGCTACCTGCGCTCGGACATCCGGTTCACGCCGGGGATCCTCGTCTATCCGGCGGTGTTCCTGAACCGCTTCGGAGGTGAGGTGGGGCTCAACCCGACGCGGTTCGGCGGTCTGATCGGCGCGTCGTTCGCGTCGACGGTCGTGATCGACGCGAACTGGCTCGCGGCCTACCTCCCCGATCGGACGGCGGCGATCCTCACGGAGGGCAACCTCGCGGTGCTCGGCGTCCCCCTCGCGCACGCCTACTCGGCGATCTGGACGAACGGCCTCTACACGTTCGGCGGCGAGATCGGCTTCCGGTACCCGGCGAGTGACGTGGAGCGGATCCGGCTCTCGGGAGGGATCGACTTCTGGGCCGAGGCCCAGCGGGACAATTCCGTCCGCTTCCAGGCCGCGACGAATCTGACGCTGCGACTGCTCGACATGTACGACGAGCGCACCCAGGTCTTCGTGAACAACGAGTGGGTGGTCGGCTGCCTCGGCCGGTTCGTGATGGGGACGTACAACTGGAGCTCCCATGAGATCCGCGCGCTGCCGGGCTGCGATACCGCTGCATACTCGTACCGGCCGACGCTCGACCGCCCGGCGTTGCGGCCGCCGCCGCGCGGCCGCGCGCAGATCGCGCAGGAACCGACGCCGACCGGCAAGGCCCTGACGGTCCGTGACGACGAGCGCGCGCTCGTGCTCGACGTCAACGGCCAGGGCGGTCCGCCGTCGGTGACGCTGACCGACCCGGAGGGGAAGACGTACTTCCCGACCGGCGACCCCGGCAAGGTCGCGCGCGACGGAGCCTTCACGAGCGTCTACCTCCCGCAGGGCAACTCGGTGCTCCTGCGCGTCGAGCGCCCGATCGCCGGCCAGTGGATCATCTCCCCGCTCCCGGGCTCGGTCCCGATCGACAAGGTCGGCACCGCGCAGGCGCTGCCGCCGCTCAAGGTGACCGCGCGCGTCACGGGCAAGGGCCGCAGGCGCGTCCTGCACTGGCGCGCCCCGCACCTCGACGGACGGACGCTCCGGTTCGCCGAGCGCGGGAAGAACTCGGGCCAGACGATCCTGGTCACGACGAAGGCATCAGGGCGCCACCGGTACACCATCGACGACGGCTCCGCAGGCGTGCGGACGATCGAGGCGCAGGTCACGATCAAGGGCCGGCCGGTCGGGCAGGTCAAGCTCGCCCGCTACCGCGCGCCGGGCCCACCGAAGCCACGCCGACCGGGCAAGCTCAAGGCGAAGCGCAGCGGCAGCACCGTGAACGTGAGCTGGCCGCGGCTGAAGGGCGCCGGCGGTTTCGTCGTCCGGGTCAAGGGCAGCGACGGGCGCAAGGCGGTGTCCTTCCCGACCGCGAAGCGCCACCGCGTCGCCATCCAGCGGGTCGGGCGTTCGACGCGCCTCACCGTCCGGGTCTTCGGGTGGAAGGGCAACCCCGGCATCGTTGGGCGGGCGCGTGCGATGACGGTCCGGGCCAGGACGGCCGAGACCGGATGCCCGCGTTGTTGACGCGGCCGCTTCGGGATGCGCCGGTACGAACAGGAGCGTCGCCGAGCGTCAGACGAACCGGATTTCGCGTGCGTGCGCCCGCACGGCGTCGCCGAGCGCGGCATGGTCGCCGGTGCGCTGGGCCGCCGAGAGAGCCTCGAACCATCCGAGCGTGTCGAGCGCGGGCTCGGTGCGCCAGATCACGCGCGCCTCGACGTCACCGCTGCTGAACATCGTGTGCGGCGTCCCGCGCGGGATCGAGAACGACTCGCCGCCCGAGAACGCCCGTTCCTCTCCGTCCACCAACGCGGCGATGGTGCCGGACAGCACCTCGAAGTGCTCGTCCTGCTCGGGGTGCAGGTGCACCGGAGGCGGGGGGCTGCCGGGTTGGTACCACGCCTCCACCTCGAGCGCCGCGTCCGTCGCGCTGCGCACGATCAGCTCCTGGTGCGGCGACAAGGTGAGACGCACGCCGCGAGCATCTCACGTGCTCGGGGCCGCCGGCCCGCGTGGCCGCGCTCTTGACTCGCCGCGTCAGCCGAGCTGCTCCGCCAGCCCGACGATGATGCCTTCGGGGCCGCGCATGAAGCAGAGCCGGTAGAAGTCCTCGTACTGCACGATGTCGTCGAGGAGCTCGGCGCCGTGGCCGCGGAGGCGGGCGACGGTGTCGTCGATCGCGTCGACGGTGAACATGATGCGGCGGATGCCCAGCGCGTTGGCCGGTGCGTCGGCCGGCTCGGCGCGGATCGCACGCGGGGTGTCGAAGCGCGTGAGCTCGACCTGGCCGCCGCCGTCGGGGGCGCGCATCATCGCGATGTCGGCGCGGACGCCGGAGAGCCCGACCGTCTTGTCCACCCAGGGACCCTCGACCTGGGTCTCGCCTTCGAGCTCGAGCCCGAGCTCGGCGAAGAAGGCCTTCGCGGCGTCGAGGTCCTCGACGACGATGAGGACGTTGTCCATCCTGACGGGCATCAGACGACCTCGGGAAGGTCGTAGTAGCGGCGGACACTGGAGCCGATGCGGGTGACATCGGTGCCGTAGACGTGGATGGAGATCGCGATCTCGTCGCCCGTGTTGTGGACGCGGTGGATGTCGCCGGGCGGCGCGAAGCCGTTGACGTCGCCGACGCGGCCGTCGCTCTGGCCGATCAGGTTGAGGTCGGCGTCGTAGACCTCCTCGTGCTCGACGCCCTGGACGACGCCGAACACGCACCACGTCGTGTGGTCGTGGATCGACGTGATCTGCCCGGGCCGCCAGACCACCGCGACGATGGAGAACGCGCCGTCGGGCTCGACGTGCAGGGTGTGGCTGGCCGCGCGATCGGGAGCGCCGAGGCGCTGCTCGGGGGTGAGGACGTCGGGGCCCGGCAAGTGCGCGCGCAGCTGGCCGGCGACGAGCCGTGCGGTGTCGGACCAGTCGGCGTGGACGTCGATGGCGCTGCGGACACCGGCGGCGAGCCGGTCGATCCGGGTGTCGGTGGGGGTGAACGTTGCGGACATGGGGAGCCAGGATGCGGGATCCGCACGCATTCGTCCAATGCCACTTCTTGCGTACATCCATAGATACAATCGATGGATGCTCGACGTCACCCGCCTGCGCGTGCTCGACGCGGTCGCCCGCCACGGGTCGGTCACCGCGGCCGCACGGGAGATGGACTACTCGCAGCCATCGGTCAGCCATCACCTCGCGCGGCTGGAGGCGGAGACGGGGGCGCGGCTGCTGCAGAAGGCCGGCCGCGGGATCCGCCTCACGCAGGCCGGCGAGCTGCTGGCCGACCGCGCGGCGGAGATCATCGGCCGCATCGACGCCGCCGATGCAGAGCTGTCCGCTCACGTCGGGCTGACCGCCGGGCGCGTGCGCCTGGCCGGTTTCGCGTCCGCGATCGGCGCCCTGGTGCCGCACGCCGCGGCCACGCTCGCGCGCCGGCACCCCGGCCTCGAGGTCAGCTCGACGGACACGCATCCACCGGAGGCGCTCGAGCTGCTGCGGACGGGACGGGTCGAAGTGGCGATCATCTTCCGCTACGACGAGGCGGACGAGGAGCCGGCCGGCGTGCGTCTGCATCACCTGCTCGACGACCCGATGTACCTGCTGTCCCACCGCCGCACCCGCGGGCTGGCCAGCCTCAGAGACGCGACGTGGATCGCCGGGTGCGAGCGCTGCCGCGGCCACCTGCTCGCGCTGTGCGACACCGCGGGCTTCGAGCCGAACATCGGCTACGAGTCCGACGACATGGTGCTGATGCAGGCGCTCGTCGCGGCCGGACTCTGCGTGGCGACGCTGCCCGGCCTGGCCCTGCGCGCCCATCACGCCGACGGCGTCGTTGCGACCAAGCTCCCCGGCCTGCCGCGGCGCGTGTTCGCCGCGACCTACGGTGAGCCGCCCGACCCGCCCGCGGTCGACGCGCTGCTGGGGGCCCTCACGGAGGCGGCCGCAGCCGCCTAGCCGCCTGCGTGGCAGTGAGCCCCGCGATCCTCAGGCCTGCGGGAGCTTCTTGGCGCCGCGCCTGGTGACCGGCGCCGAGGGCGGCGGGACAACGGGTCCGATGTCACCGTCGGGCGCCTCGTCGAGATCCACGATCACCGGCGCGTGGTCGCTCGGGCCCTTGCCCTTGCGCGCCTGGCGGTCGATCCAGGCGGCGCGGACGCGCTCGGCGATCGGCGCCCCCGTCAGGACCAGGTCGATGCGCATGCCGAGATCCTGGTGGAACATGCCGGCGCGGTAGTCCCAGTAGCTGAACACGCGCCGGTCGGGCCAGCGGTCGCGGACCACGTCGTGCAGTCCGAGCGCCTGCAGGGCGGCGAGCGCGTCGCGCTCGGGAGCGGTGACGTGCGTCTGGCCGGCGTAGGCCTCGGGGTCGAAGACGTCGGCGTCGGTGGGCGCGATGTTGACGTCGCCGAGCAGCACGGTCCGGTCGGCGTCCCCGTCGATCATCCGGCGCAGCGCCTCGAGCCACTCGAGCTTGTACGCGTAGTGGTCCGAGCCGGGCGTGCGGCCGTTGGGGACGTAGACACAGACGAAGCGCACGCCGTCGCAGGTGGCCGAGATCGCCCGCGCCTCCGGCTCCGGGAACCCCGGCCCGCCCGGGATCCCGCGCACGACGTCCTCCAGCCCGACCCGCGAGAGGATCGCGACACCGTTCCAGGCCGCCTCGCCGTGGGTGGCGACCGTGTAGCCGCGCGCGCTGAGCTCGTCGTGCAGTAGCTCGGCGAACGCGTCGTCGGTGAGCTTTGTCTCCTGCAGGCAGACGACGTCGGGCTCGCGCTCGTCCAGCCACGGGAGCAGTCGCGGCAGCCGCTGCTTGACGGAGTTGACGTTCCAGGTGACGACCCGCACCGCCCCGACGCTACCTCAGCTCATCGTGAGGACCATGCGGAAGCGCGCGTCGCCGTCCATCATCTTGTCGTAGGCGGCCTGTGCCTCGTCCAGCGGGAGCGTCTCGATCGTCGGGCGCACGCCGGTCAGCGTCGAGAAGCGCAGCGTGTCCTCCGAATCCTGCGAGGTGCCGGAGGCGTGGCCCTGGACGGCCCGGGAGCCGGGGATCAGCGCGAAGGGCGGGACCTGCATCGGATCGGCCGACGCGCCGACGACGACAAGCTGCCCGTGCGGCTTGAGGCCGCCCAGCGCCGGCGTCATCGCGTCCGGAACGGTCACGGTGGCGAGCACGACCTGCGCGCCGCCGAGCTTGGTGAGCTCCTTGGCGACGTCGGCGCTCGTCGAGTCGATGTAGTGGTGCGCGCCCAGCTCGCGGGCGAGCGGCTCCTTGTCCGTCCCGCGGGCGATCGCGACGACCTCGAAGCCCATCTTGGCCGCGTACTGCACGCCGAGGTGGCCGAGCCCGCCGATGCCCAGGA
The DNA here is from genome assembly GCA_963740765.1 of uncultured Solirubrobacteraceae bacterium. GTDB lineage: Bacteria > Actinomycetota > Thermoleophilia > Solirubrobacterales > Solirubrobacteraceae > DATLGB01. The sequence continues at coordinate 723,523 of CAVUFN010000016.1, forward strand.
TCGCGACGAGGTCGCCCGGGCGGGCGACGGACTCCCGCAGCGCGTTGAAGGTCGTGATGCCGGCGCACAGCAGCGGCGCGGCATCGACGTCGGACAGGTCGTCCGGGATGCGCGCGAGCGCCTCGGCCGGCGCGACCATGTACTCGGCGTAGCCGCCGTCGTAGGAGATGCCGGCGACCTGGCCGTTCTCGCAAGCGATGAAGTTGCCGCGGCGGCAGGGCTCGCAGGTGAAGCAGCAGCCGCCGAACCAGCCGACGCCGACGCGGTCGCCGGGGCTCCACGCGTCCACCCCGTCACCGACGGCGTCGACCTCGCCCGCCACCTCGTGACCCGGCGCGCGCGGGAACTCGTTGCCCATCGCCCCCGCCACCGTGATCGAGTCCGAGTGGCAGACGCCGCACGCGTGCACCTTGATGCGGACCTGGCGGGGGCCGGGCTCAGGGATGTCGACGTCGGCGATCTCGAACTGCGCGTTCGCCTCGGGCACCCGGGCGATCTTCATCGTGGCCATGAGGTCATCCTCTCCGGGCGACCCCGGCCCTACTCACTCATGGCGCAGAGGTGCTCGTCGCGGCCGGAGTCGCCGTCGGGACGACCGTCTTCTTGGCCGCCGGCGTCACGGTGGCCGTGGCGGTCGGGGTGGCCGTCCGCGTGGCGGTCGGCGCGGGCGTCGTGGTGACCGCGGGCGTGGCCGTTGCGGTGACGGTGGGCCTCGACGTCGGCGTCGGCCTCGGGGTCGGCGTCGGCGTCGGCGTCGGCGTCGCGTCCGGAGGTTCCGTCGCAGCCGGCGTCGCCGAGGCCTTCGGATAGGTGATGCCGCTCTCGTCAAGCTCACGCTGGATCGCGTCCGTGACCGACTTCACCTGGTTGAGCACGTCCTCGGGCGAGTCGCCCGTGTCGATGGCGTCGAGCTTCTCGAGCTCCTCGGTCAGACGCTTGAGCAGCTCGTCGGACGGGGTGGACTTGACCGAGATCACGATCTGCTTGGCGATCGCGGTCGTGATGCAGGCCGGGCAGTTGACGTTCAACGCCTCCGCGACGTTGATGGGGGTGATCCGGTCCGTCTGGCCGACGACGAGGACGAGCTGGAACGACACGGCGAGCGTGGTGCACGCCTTGCAGCTCGCCAGGGCGTAGGCCGAGTTCTCGTTCGTCACCGGATCGCCGTCGGACACGGTGACGAGCGAATAGGCGACGTCGTAGACGATGCCGCCGTCCTTCGTGTTGACCGCCAGCGCCTGTGAGTCCCCGGGGCCGGGCTTATCGGGCAGCGTGAAGGGGAGCTGCGTCGCGGCCGTGGCGGGGGCGGCGGTGGGCGTGGCACTCGCGGTGGCGGTGGGGGTGACGGTGGTGGTCGGCGCCGAGCTCTGCGAGGCGCCGACCGGGGCGGCAGCGCCGTCCAGCGTCGGCGCGCGCGCAGCGTCAGGCGCGGCGGTGCTGGCCAGGATGGTGGGCTGGTCACCGTCGTCGGCGCCGTTGACGACGAACAGAGCCGGATGGTCCTTCGTGGGTCCGCCGCGCGGGATCAGCGCCACCGCCTGGTGACGGCCCGGGGCCAGTCTGGGCAGTGGCGCCGCCGAGACCGCGGGGCGGACTGCGGACACCGGGGCGCCGACGGTCTGGAAGGCACCGATCAGCGTGCCGTCGTCGGTCGCGCGGACCGGGACGTACTGGCCGGAGGGCCACCAGCACCAGGCCAGAAGCGCGACGAGTCCGGCCGCGCCTGCGCCCACGAGCGCCCGGCGGCCCGGCCGGCCGTCGCTCCACGCCAGGGCGGAGCGCGCCGTCGAGCGCACGAGGCGCAGCAGGAGCAGCGTGACGCCGAGGACCGGAAGCAGGAGGGCGATCAGGCGCGCGATCGAGGCAGCCACGCCGAGCGCGCCCTGGTCGGGGATCGCCGTGACCAGGTCCGAGCCGCTCTCCCAGCTCGACGCGGCGAGCTTGGGGAACAGCAGGATGGCGCTGAAGGCCATGCTCAGCAGGATCGGGGCGGTGATGAGCACCCATGCGGTGACGAGCACGCGCGCGCGGCCGGTGAGCGCCGAGGGCTCGCGGCGGTGCCAGGGCAGCAGGCGCTTCAGGGTCGGCCCCATGTGCGCGTAGAGGTCCGGCACCCCCGTCGCGTCCGACAGGATGTGATAGCCGTCGGACCGGATCAGGGGCGAGAGGTTCTTGACGATCTCGAGCATCTGCACGCCGATGAGCAGCAGCAGGGCGTCGACGTCGGTCGCCAGCCACGCGCCGAGCGTCACCACCGCGAGGATGGCGTTGAGGTAGATGCCGCCGAGGTCCGTGCGCAGCCGAGCGCGCCGCGGCAGCCGGTAGGCGTCCGTCACGTCGGTGTAGAAGGCCGGCCACACGATGTAGATGCCTGCGCCCATGCCCCCGGGCCGCCCGCCGCCGTAGCGGCAGGCTGCGGCGTGCCCGATCTCGTGGACGGCTGCGGATGCGATGGTGAGACTGAGGACGAGCAGCAGGTACTCCGGGCGGTGGAACGCCTGGGCGGCCGCCGCGGCCAGGCCCTGGTGGACGAGCACGAACCAGGCCACGGCCGCGAACCCCACCAGGGCGGGGAAGAGCACGAAGGGCCGGAACAGCAGCTCGAACGGCCGCGTGATCCGGCGGGTCACGTTCGGGTTGGTGACCAGGATCTTCGCGCGCAGCGCCAGCAGGGGATTGGACCGCGAGGGTGCGTTGTCCTCGTAGCCCGCGAGCAGGCCCTGCTGGGCCAGCTTCTCCGCGATGCGGACGGCCTGCTCGGGATCGAGGCTGCGCCCGAGCCGCGCGGACGCGTCGGCGGCGATCGACGCCGGGTCGCGCGTCCCGTCGATCGCTTCCAGGACCGCGTATTGCAGCGGGCCGAGCTGCACCATCTGACCGTCGGCGCGACGGACGAGCGCGACGTTTGCCTTATAGCCCGAGCCCTCGACCGCGCCCAGCAGCTCGAGGCCGTCGGTGCGGGCGAGCGGGGGCGGAGCCGGCGCGGCGTCCTTTGGTTCGATCGTCGCGCTCATGCCAGCTCCGCCCGATGGCGCTACTGCTCGACGCTCGCGTCCTGGTCGGCCGTGGCCTCGGCGGAGACGTCGTCGAGGCTCTGGTGGATGTCGACCTGCTGATCGGCGAGCGACTGCGCGACCGCGCCGTCCGAGCCGACGTTGGCCGCGACCGACGCATCGATCGGCGCCGCCACGTTGGCGTTGGCAGCGACAGCGCCGGCGACCGGTGCCGTGAGGTCCGCGTTGGCGTGGATGTCGACGTTGGCGTCGAGCAGGCTGCCGCCCGACAGCAGGGAGTCGACACCGCCGGTGACGCCGTCGGCGGCGCCGGTGACCGCACCGGTCGCGCCGTCGACCGCTCCGGGCACCGCGCCCGTCGCACCGTCGACCGCACCCGTCGCACCGTCGACCGCACCGGGCACCGCGCCCGTCGCACCGTCGACCGCACCCGTCGCACCGTCAACCGCACCCGTCGCACCGTCAACCGCGCCCGTCGCACCGTCGACGGCACCGCCGACCGCGCCCGTCGCGCCGTCGACCGTACCCGCGGCGGCGCCGTCGAGCCCGCCGGGGACCGTGCCCGTCGACCCGTCCTCCACGCTGGGGGCCGTCCCGGCGGCGGCCATCGGCGCCGCGGCGCCGTCCGTCGTGGCGGCACCGTCGCCGCCTTGGCTGATCTCGGCGTGCTGCGGGGCGGTCGCCTCCGCGCTGCCGCTGATGCTCTGATCGATCGTCCCGTGCTGCTGGGCGATGCCGACGGCCTGGGCGCCGTCGCTGAGCACGTTCGCGCTGGCGGCCGCCTCGATCGGCGCGGCGACGTTCAGGTTCGCTGCAGCCGCGAGGTCGACGGGCGCGGCGAGGTTGAGCCCGAGGTCGACGTTCGCGTTGACGTCGAGCAGCGACATGACCTCCTTGTTCGGCAAAGCCGTGGCGCCCTCGGCCTCGATCTCGTCCATCGAGACCCGCTCGAGGTCCTGGTCGGTAGACGTCCGCTGCAGCTCGTCACCCATCGTCGATCCCCTTTCCGGCTGATTCAAAGTCCGGGGGTACTTCCCCGAAGGCCGTCCGCCAAACCGTCGCAAGCGGCCGACGACCGGGCAGTGGACGGACGTTCGGTGGCGCCGGTACGGTTGCGCCCAGGCGCATGACCCTCAATCGCCGGGAGCTCCTCGCAGCCTCGGCCGCGCTGGCGGTCGCGCCCCGCGCGGCCCTCGCCGCCGGGGCGGCTCGGCCCGAGCACGCGCTCGGCTTCACGAGCCTCACTCGCGAGACGCGCATCCCGCGGCTGCCGGTCGAGGGCCGCATGCCCGGCTGGCTGCGCGGATCGCTGCTGCGCAACGGGCCGGCGCTCTTCGAGGTCGGCGAGCGGTCGTTCAACCACTGGTTCGACGGGCTCGCGATGCTGCACGCGTTCTCCTTCGACGCGGGCCGGGTCGGCTACGGGAACCGCTTCCTGCGCACGAGCGCGTACGAGGCGTGGAAGACCGAGGGGATCATCAAGTACTCGGAGTTCGCGACGGACCCGTGCCGGTCGATGTTCTCCGGCGTCGCCTCCGTGCCGGTCACCGCGCCGATCCCCAACGCCAACGTCTCGCTCGAGCGGCTCGCAGACGGCTTCGTCGCGCACACGGAGGTGCCGATCCCCGTGCGCTTCGGCCCGCGCCGGCTGCGCACGCTCGGGGTGCTGACGCCGGAGCCCGCGGTCGGCACGACCGGGACGGCGCACCCGCACTCCGACGGCGCCGAGCGCTTCCGCTTCGTCACCGAGCTCGTCGCCGACTACGGCTACCGGGTGCTGCGCAACGAGGTCGAGCTCGCCCACGTCAAGCGCGACCGCCCGGCCTACATGCACTCCTTCGCGCTCACCCGGCGCTACGTCGTCCTGTTCGAGCAGCCCTTCACCGATCGACCCGCTGAGCTTCCTGAGCGGCGAGGCGAAGTCGATCGTCGAGCGCTTCGAGTGGGACGCGATCGCAGCCGTCGCGGATCGTCGTGATCGACCGGCACGCCGGCGGCGTCGTCGCCGACCTCGAGACGGACCCGTTCTTCGTCTTCCACCACATCAACGCCTTCGAGCGCGGCGGGCGCATCCACCTCGACGTCTGCGCGCACAAGGACAACCGCGCGATCGACTCGTTGTACCTCAAGCGCGTCCGCTCTGCCAAGCGCCGGCTGCCGAGCACGACGGTCCGCCGGCTCGAGCTCGACCTCGATCGGCGACGCGTCCACCGCCACGAGCTCGGCCCGGACCTCGAGCTGCCGCGCACGGACTACGCGCGCGTCAACGGCCGCGCCTACCGCTACGTCTACGGCATCGCCCAGCAGCGGGCGCGATTCGCGGACGCGATCGTCAAGCTCGACGTCGGCACCGGGCGCGTGCGCCACTGGCGCGAAGCGGGCTCCTATCCGGGCGAGCCGATCTTCGTGCGCCACCCGCGCGCGCGGCGCGAGGACGACGGCGTCCTGCTCACGGTCGTGCTGGAGGCGCGCCGGCGGGCATCGTCGCTGGTCGTGCTGGATGCGCGCACGCTCAGCGAGATCGCGCGGGCGTCAGTCCCCCACCACATCCCGTTCGGCTTCCACGGCCTCTACGCGGGCTGACTCGCGCTCGCGCTGGCAGACCGCGCGCGCCGGGCAGGACGCGAGGTGGTCGTTGACGACGCCGCACGCCTGCATGCCGGCGTAGACCGTCGTCGGCCCGAGGAAGCGGAACCCGCGCTGCTTGAGGTCCCTGGCGAGCGCTTTCGAGGCGTCGGTGAAGGCGGGGACGTCGCCGACTCCCTTCGGTGCGGGCGGGTCCCGATCCGGCCGCGCCGACCAGACCAGCGCGGCGAGCGTGCCGCCGGTCTCGTGCAGCGCCACGAGCGCGCGCGCGTTGGCGACCGTCGCCTCGACCTTGGCGCGGTTGCGGACGATGCGCGCGTCCAGCAACAGCCGCTCGACGTCGGCGTCGCCGAACCGCGCGACCGTCTCGAAGTCGAAGTCCGCGAAGACCTCACGGAACGCCTCGCGCTTGCGCAGGATCGTCAGCCACGACAGCCCGGACTGGAACGCCTCGAGCGTCATGCGCTCGAACAGCCCGCGCTCGCCCGTGACCGGCCGGCCCCACTCCTCGTCGTGATAGGCGAGGTAGTCCGGGGTCGACGTCGCCCACGGGCAGCGGCCGTCCGTCACAGACGGGGACGCTACTCCGCGAGCAGTGCGTCCATCTGGCCGATCGCCTGCCGCATGCCCTCGGCCGCGCCCATGTCCAGCAACTGCTGCATCTCCTCGACAGTGGCGTTGACGGAGACGAGCTCCATGCGCGTGCCACCGTCGTGCTCGGTGAGCCGCATGCGCATCTGCCCGGTCGGCATGTCCGGGTCGACGTTGCCGTCGGCATCCGCGAACGAGTCCTCGACGTCCAGCGATCGCGGCGCGTCGACCGCGACGACGCGCCAGACGCCGTGGAAGCGCTCACCGTCGGGCCCGGTCATGAAGTAGGTGACGGTGCCGCCGGGCTCCAGCTCGTGGCGCTCGAAGGTGGCCGGGTGGGTCGGCGGCCCCCACCAGCGTTCGAGCTTGCGCGGGTCCGCCCACAGCTCCCAGACGCGCTCGACCGGGGCGTCGAACTCGGCGACGATGGTGAGGGTGCGGGCGTCGAGGTCCTTTTCGACGGACGTGACGGTCATCGGGGCTTCCCTTCTTCGGTGAGGACATCGGTCATGCGGGCCACGCGGCCCTTCCACAGGTCTTCGAGTTCGTCCAGTGAGCGGCGCGCCCGGCGGATGGCGGCGGGCTCCGTGCGCACGAGCGTCTCGCGCCCGCGGCGCTCCTTGACCACCAGGCCGGCGCGCTCGAGCACCGCCACGTGCTTCTGCACGGCGGCGAAGCTCATCGGATAGGCCTCGGCGAGCCGCGTCACCGACGGCGCGTCGATCGCGCAGCGGCGCAGGATGTCCCGCCGCGTCGGATCGGCGAGGCTCCCGAACAGCTGGTCGACTACATCAACAACCATTTGGTTGTAGGTTAGCGCAGGTACGATCGCACCGTGCCGTCGGTCTACCTCGCCGGGCCGCTGGGGTTCTCCCCCGCCACGAAGGCGTGGCACGACGCGGTCCTGGTGCCCGCCGTCCGCGCCGCCGGGCTCGAGCCCCTGGACCCGTGGGCGGACCCGGACGCGGCCGAGCAGTTCGCGGCCGCCGACGCGCTGGCGGATCGCGACGCGCGGCGGGCCGCCTTCGCCGCGGTCAACGCGCGACTGGCCGGCGCCAACGAGGCGATGCTCCGGCGCGCCGACGCCGTTCTGGCGGTGCTCGACGGGGTCGACGTCGACTCGGGCACCGCAGCGGAGATCGGGTTCGCCGCCGCGCTGGGGGTTCCGTGCGTCGGCCTGCGCCTCGACACCCGCCGGACGGGCGACAACGAGGGGACGGCGGTCAACCTGCAGGTCGAGCACTGGCTGGAGTCGGTTCAGACGGATCTCGGCGCTGCGATCGCTGCCTTGGTAAAACCTAGGCATGGTCCGCGTGACGATGGTCGTCATCCTCCTGCTGCTGGCGGGGTGCGGGGGTGACGAGAAGCAGGAGCCGCTCGTCGTCAGCGCCGCGTCCTCGCTGAAGGGCGCCTTCACCGAGTACGGCGGCGCGAAGTTCTCCTTCGCCGGGTCCGACGAGCTGGCCGCGCAGATCCGCCAGGGCGCTCCGGTCGACGTCTTCGCGTCCGCCAACACGAAGCTGCCCGACGCGCTCTACGACGAGGGTCTGGTGGAGAGGCCGCGGGTGTTCGCGGGCAACCGGCTCGTCCTCGCCGTCCCCGCCGAGGACGCGAGGGTCGCCTCGATCGCGGACCTCTACGCGCCGGGCGTCACGATCGCGATCGGCTCGGAGAGCGTGCCGGTCGGCGCGTATACGCGCGAGGTGATCGGCAGGCTCGGCCCGGACAACGCGAGGAAGGTGCTGGCCAACGTGCGGTCGAACGAACCCGACGTGAAGGGCGTCGTCGGCAAGCTCACGCAGGGCGCGGTCGACGCCGGCTTCGTCTACGTCACCGACGTCGACGCTGCCAAGGGCGCGCTGAAGGCGATCGCGCTGCCGGACACGGTCAGCCCGGTGGTGTCCTACGGCGTCGCCGTCGTCAAGGGCACCGAGCACGCCGACGCGGCGAAGGACTTCGTCGGCGGGCTCTTCGACGGCGCCGGCCACGACGCGCTGGAGCAATCCGGCTTCTCCTTCCCCTGATGACGTTCCGGATCATGCTCGTGGCGGCGCTGACCGTCGCCCTGTTGTTCCTGGCGGTCCCCGTCGTCGCGGTGTTCGCGAACACGAGCCCGGGGACCCTGCTCGACAGCCTCGGCGACGCGTCGGCCCGCGACGCGTTGAGCCTCAGCCTGCGCACCTCCTTGCTCGCGCTGGCGATCATCGTCGCGGTGGGGACGCCGGCCGCGTACCTGCTCGCGACGCGCCGCTTCCCCGGGCGGTCGCTCGTCCTCACCGTGATCGAGCTGCCGCTGGTCCTCCCCCCGGCCGTCGCGGGCATCGCGCTGCTGGCGGCGTTCGGCCCGCGCGGGATCTTCGGGGACGCCGGGCCGCAGCTCGTGCTGCAGATGGCCGGCGTCGTCGTGGCGCTCGTGTTCGTGGCGGCACCGTTCTACGTGCGCCAGGCGGTGGCCGCGTTCGAGGCTGTCGACCCCGACCAGCTCGGTGCGAGCCGCACGCTCGGCGCCAGCGAGGCCGCGACCCTGTGGCGCGTGGCGATCCCGGCGGCCCGGCCCGGTCTGGTCGCGGGACTGGCGCTGGCCTGGGGCCGCGCGCTGGGCGAGTTCGGGGCGACGCTGATGTTCGCGGGCTCGTTCCGCGGCATCACCCAGACCGTCCCGCTCGCGATCTACGACCGCTTCGCCGACGACTTCCCGGGCGCGCTCGCCCTGAGCGCGATCCTCGTGTGCCTGTCCGCCGCCCTGCTCGTCTCCGTCAAGATGGTCGGCGGTGACCGCGGGCTCGCTCTGCGTTGACGCCGCCGTCGCGTACGGCGACTTCGCGCTGGAGGTGGACCTGGCGGTCGAGCCGGGGCGCTGTCTGGCGCTCGCCGGCCCGTCGGGCGCCGGGAAGTCGACCGTGCTGCGGATCGTCGCGGGGTTGGCGCAGCCGGACCGGGGCCGGGTCACGTGCGGGGACGAGGACTGGACCGGTCGGCCGCCGGAGGCGCGCCGCACCGGCTACGTCTTCCAGGACTACGCGCTGTTCGACCACCTGCCCGTGTGGGCGAACGTCGGGTACGGGCTGCCTCGCGCCGAGCGCCGCGCCGCGGCCGGGAGATGGCTCGACCGGCTCGGGCTGTCCCACCGCAGCGACGCGCGGCCGCGCACGCTGTCGGGCGGCGAGCGCCAGCGGGTCGCCCTCGCACGCGCGCTCGCGCGCGCACCGGACGTGCTGCTCCTCGACGAGCCGCTCGCCGCGCTCGACACCGCCACCCGCGCCGAGGCGACGCGCGTCCTCGCCGCCGTGCTGCGCGAGGCCGGTGTCCCCGCCCTGCTCGTCACCCACGACTTCACCGAGGCGGCCGTGCTGGGAGACGAGGTCGCCGTGATGGACGGTGGGCGGATCGTGCAGCGCGGCACGGCGGCCGAGCTCGCGGCCTCGCCCCGGTCCGCGTTCGTCGCCGACTTCACCGGCGCCGTCGTCCTGCACGGCACCGCGGCCCGCGGCGACGGCCTGACCCGCGTGGAGCTCGACGGCGGCGGCGTCGCGGTCTCGACGGACGCCGCGAAGGGCCGCGTCGCCGTGACGATCTTCCCGTGGGAGATCGCGATCGAGCCGCTCGGCGCCGCGAGTGGCGGCTCCGCGCGCAACCGGCTCGAGGCCGAGGTCCTCACCGTGACGAGCGTGGGCGGCCGCGTGCGGCTCGGGCTGCAGGCGGGGCAGCCGCTCGTCGCCGAGGTCTCCGAGGCCGCCGTCGCCGATCTCGCCCTCGCGCCGGGCACGCGTGTCGCCGCCACCTGGAAGGCGACCGCCACGCGCCTTATCGTCGCCGGTTGATGGAGGCCGGTTGATGGAGGATCTCGTCCGCATCGGCGCCGCCGCGACCGCGCTCGGCGTCAGCGTCGACACCCTGCGGCGCTGGGAGCGCGACGGGCGGGTGACCTTCGAGCGCCGCGGCGGCCAGCGCTTCCTGCCCGCGGACGCGCTCGCCGAGCTGCTGCGCACGCGCGCGCCCGGCGGCCGCACCAGCGCGCGCAACCGGATGACCGGCACCGTCGTCGCCGTGGAGCTGGACGGGGTGATGGCCAAGATCGACCTCGCGTGCGGCCCCTACCGGATCGTGTCCCTGATGTCGCGCGAGGCCGCCGAGGACCTCGACCTCAAACCGGGCGACACCGCCGCCGCCGTCGTGAAGTCGACGACGGTGATCGTCGAGCGCGACTAGGAGATGACGTCGAGCGTGGCCGGCGTGAGCTCGGCGCGCAGGCCGGCGGCGACGACGAGGTCGCGCAGGTCGCTGGGCGTCTCGGGTGGCGTGGGTGCGGACAGGGCGATGCGGGCGACGTCGCCGCGGATCGACTTGACATTGTGGGTGACGACCTGGCCGTCGGCCGTGAAGCCGCGGACGCCGAGCACGGTCGCGTGCGTCGGCTTCCACGCCGCCGCGTAGGAGCCGGAGCGCAGGTCGAGGACGAGGCCGGGCGCGTCGGGCAGGGCGCCGGCGAGCGGTCGGCGCCAGAACGCGGTGAGCGATCCGCGCAGGCGCGGGACCTTCGAGCCCATGTCGATCTTGTGGGCGCAGATCCGGTCCCCAGGCGCGACGACGCCGAACAGCGCGCTGGCGATCAGGACGCGGTCCCACGCGTCCCGCAGGTCGTCGAGACCGAGCCGGCCGTAGAGGACGCCGGTGTAGACGTCCGCGGCCGGGCCGGCGGGCGCGTCGACCAGGCGAAGGGCGCGGAGCAGCCGGTCGCGCGGCTTGGTCAGCCGCTCCGCGTAGGCGAGGGCGGCAAGCTCGACGGGCGGTCCGGACGGCGTCGCCTGGCCGGCACTCGGAGGCAGCAGGACGCGCACGCGGCAGACCATAGGCTCGGCCACTTGCTCACTGTCGCCCTCGCCCTCGGGTCCGCGACGTGCTACGGCGTCTCCAACTTCATCGGGCCGCTGCTCGCGCGACGGCACGCGGTGTTCGCCGTCCTGCTCATCTCGCACACCGCCGCCTTCCTCGGCGCGGGGGTGTACCTGCTGATCGAGCGGGGCCCGATGCCGCACGGCGCTCCGTTCATCTACGCGCTGCTCGCCGGGCTCGGGAACGCGGGCGGGCTGATCGGCTTCTACAAGGCGGCCGAGCTCGGGCCGATCGCTGTGGTCGCGACGATCGGCGCGACCGGGACGATCATCCCGGTGACGTGGGGCCTCGCGCACGGCGATGCCCTCTCGTCCCTCCAGGCCGTGGGCATCCCACTCGCCGTGGCGGGCTGCGCGCTCGCCGCACGCCGGCCCGGCGCGCCCACGGAGGCCTTTCCCGACCCGCGCGCCAGCGTGCTGTGGGCGACCGGCTCCGCGATCGCGTTCGGGACCTTCCTGACGGCGCTGCCCGCCGCGTCCGAGCACGGGCGCGCGTGGGCGATCTTCGACGCCCGCATCGCGCTGCTCGTCGCCCTCGTGCTGTGGGCCGGGCGCGAGCTGAAGGGATTGCGCGTCACCCGCGACGCGCCGGCCCTGGCCGTCCCCGGGCTGCTGCTGCTCGCCGGGACGCTGCTCTACGTCTTCGCCGCCGGGCGTGGACAGCTGTCGCTGGTGTCGGTGCTCAACGCGACCGCCCCGATCTTCACGGTGGCGCTCGGCGTCACCTTCCTCGATCAGCGCGCCACGCGGACCCAGTCCATCGGCGTCGCGGCCGCGCTCGCCGGGATCGTCCTGATCGCTACTTAGGCGCCTTGTCCCCCGCGTAGCACGGGGAAGCGCCGCACACGTCGGTAAAGACGCCGTCCGGCCGCAGGAAGTCGGACTTCTGCTGCTGGCCGAGCGGTGAGCGGCGCGGGAGCTCGTGCGGGTCCTCGCCCTCCGACGGCGGCGTCTCCGTCTTCGGCGGGACGGGCGAGCCGGAGTCCCACAGCGCGATCACGGCGGCGCCGTCATACGACGCGCCGGTGATCGCCGGGATCCCGAACAGCGGGTCCTTGTCGGTGTCCCGCCCCGGGTCCGCCCACGGCGCGAAGGCGCGCGCGCCGACGGTGCGCGCCTCGACCTTGGCGGCGTAGTTGGAGACCTGGTGGTCGCCGAGCCCGATGTGCATGAGCACCTTGTGCACGGGCGTGTTCGGGTACGGGTCGCGCGTGATGTGCTCGGCGTAGCCGTTGGTCTCCGCGCGGTCCCAGAGCATCTGCAGCAGCTGCAGCAGGACCGGGCGCTCGAGCTCGTCCGGGTACGCGTTGTAGAGGACGGCCGCGTACGTGTTGAAGTCGACGCTGCGGCGCAGCAGCGTCGAGTAGTTCATGCCGTTGACGCCGAGCACGCCGCGGTCGAGGTCGGGGGCGACGGCGATCAGCCCGCCGCCGATGATGCCGCCCTGGCTGTTGCCGTCGTAGTAGAGGCGCGTCGTGTCGAGCACCGGCTTCCCGCCGAGCTGGAACGCCGGGTCCGCGCCCAGCCCCTGTGGGTGGATCATCGCCCGCCCGACGTAGAGCGCGTTCAGCATCCCCTGCTGCACGCGGTCGGCGAGCTTGGGGAAGTTGGTGATGTCGAGGAGGATGTTGGCGACGGTCGGGATGTCGCAGTCGGGCAGGTACAGCGGGATCTCGGGCGGGTCCGGCTGATCGGTGCAGGCCATGCCGCTCCAGTCCGTCGCGCAGAACACGAAGCCGTGGTTCTGGGACAGGGTCTTGAGCTGGGACTGGTTGACCTCGCCGCGGCTGCCGAGCAGGCCGTGGCCGTAGATGCCGGCGCGCAGCGGCGTGCCGTCCGCAGCCACGCGCGGGATGTTGCAGGTGAAGCGCGCGGCCTGGGTGCCCTGCTGGGCCGGCAGGCCGTTGGCGTAGTTGAACGTCCCGCCCGACGCGCACCCGGGGCTGTTGAGGTAGCACGGCACCTCGACCGTGCCGTCGACGCGCCGCAGGATCTGCTCGTCGACGTCCTCGGTCACCTTGGTGATCGTGTAGCGCGGCGACGCACCGTCCACCTTGAGGTCGGCGAGGTTGGTGTCGCCGAGCTGCTTGAACGCGTCGTCGCGGATGGCCAGCATCCGCTCGGACAGGTTGCGGGCGGAGGCGACGGTGAAGTCCCAGGCGAGGAAGAGGTCGTCGCGGTCGACGCCCGAGCGGGCGAGCGTGCGGAACAGCGCCTCGAAGTGGCTACGGCGCCGCTCGAGCGAGGCGTCGGTCGTGACCGTCCCGTCGCGCAGCGCGCCGAACGCGCTGCTCGGGCGGACGACGCTGCCGTCCGCGGTCCGCATGCGCCGCAGCGCGACCACGTAACGGTGCCCTTCGAGGAAGTTGCGTGCCGGCCGGATGATGACGTTGCGGTCCGCGTCCTCCTTCGGGTTGACGTCGAGCTCCGTCCAGACGGGCCAGCGGCGGCCGGTGGTGGCGTCGATGACGACGACGGGCTGGCGGCGGTCGTACGCGCGGGCGAGGTCGTCGATCGGGACGGCGCCGGTGCGCGCGAGCGCCTCCTGGGACTCCAGGCCGGGGACGCGGGTGATGAGCGCGGAACCGGGGCTGAAGCCGTCGTTGCGCTCGTACTCGGCGACCGCGACGCGCGAGCCGGTCGTGTTGGCGGGCATCCCGGACTGCGGGAAGTCGATGCGGCGCTTCGTGTCCGTCGTCGTGTCACGGACGCTGAAGAAGTCGCTGGGGAACGGCTGCAGGCAGACCGCGGCGTCGAGCTGGTCGCACGACGAGCCGTCGGGGAGGTCGAGGTCGGCGGGCCTGGGGACCGACGATTCACAGCGCGGCTTGAGCATGCGCACGGCGCGCCCGATCGGCTTGCCGACGCGGCGCTGCGCAGCGCGGGCTCTGTAGGCGATGACCCGCAGGCGCCCGGGCGCGCACGCCGCGAGCTGTGCCCGGCCGGCGCGGGTGAGCGGCAGTCGGCCGCGGCCGCGGATGATCCGCGCCTCGGCGACCACGCGACCGCCGAAGGTCGCGACGAGGCGCGCGCGCTTCGCGCTCTTGACCGCGATCGTCCCCGCGTGCGGGGCGCCGACGCGGACCTTGGCCGCGTCCGCCGCGGGGGCTGCGACCAACAGGGCGAGAACCACGATGACGATGCGCATCATCAGCTCGCGCAGGTGTCGGCGCCGACCGTCTTCGCCGCCGCGTCGACCTTCTCGCTGGCCTCGGGCAGCTTGCGCAGGAGCTCGAGACCCTTCTTGTTGTCCTTCTTCCCCGCCGCGTCGCCGAGGTCCCCGAGCAGGGTGGTGAAGCCGTTCGTGGCGTCGGTGAGCTTCTCGAAGTCGGCCTTCGCGGACTCGACCGGCTCGAGCGCCTCGAGCTCCTTCTGCTGCTTCTGCGTGAGCGCCTCCGCCTTGGTGAAGTAGGTCTCGGCGCTCTCCGGATCGGTGAGGTCCGGCGCCCCCAGGTCCGCTCCCTGCTTGGCGTACTTCGCACAGATCGCGTTCGCCTTCTTGGCGGCCTGCTTGCGCGTGAGGCCGTCACTGCCGCCGCACCCGGCGACGATCAACGCCGCGCTGGCGGCCACGAAGGTCTTCTTCATATGGCGAATCCTGTCATGACCGCGATAGCTTGCGATGCATGCCCGGGACACCCGACCTCCACCAGACCCGGATGGAGACGGCCGCCGAGCCGCCGTTCCACGACGAGCTCACGGCGGTGTGGGGTGCGGAGTGGGGCGCGTCGGACGAGGTCGGCCGCCTGCGCAAGGTGCTCATGCGCCGCCCCGGCGACGAGCTGGCCGCGGTCCGCGCCGACGCCTGGGACGAGGAGTCGCAGGCGCTCGTCGACCCCGACGGCCTCTGGTACTGGACCGACCGCGAGCCGCCCGATCTCGACAAGGTCCACGCGCAGCACGCCGGGCTCGTGGCGACGCTCGAGCGCGAGGGCGTCGAGGTCGTGGTGGCCGAGCCGCTCGGCGGCGGCTTCGTCAAGGCCGTCTACGCGCGCGACCCACTGGTCACCGTGCCCGGCGGCGCGATCATCGCCCGCATGGCGGTCCGCGCGCGCCGCGGCGAGGAGGCCGCCGTCACCCGCGAGGTGGCCGCCGCCGGGCTGCCGATCCTCGCCACGATCACCGGGACCGGGACGATCGAGGGCGGCTCGTTCGTGAAGCTGCGCCCGGGACTCGCGGCGTTCGGTACCTCGATCCGCTGCAACGCGGAGGGCGCCCGCCAGCTGCGGGAGGTCCTTGCCCGCATCGGCTGGGAGCTGATCGTCGTGCCGCTGCCGGGCTACACGATCCACATCGACCTGCACCTCGCGATGGTCGATTCCGGCAAGGCGCTGATCGACGCCGCCGGCCTGCCCTTCGACTTCATCGAGCGCCTACACGCGGAGGGCATCGAGACCATCCACGCCGACACGAGCGAGGGCGAGTGGTCGCTCAACGCGCTGGCGCTGTCTCCCGGCCGGGTGCTGATGGCGGAGGGGACGCCGCGGACCGCCGAGTTGCTGTCCAAGCACGACGTCGAGGTGATCACGGTCCCCTACGACGAGCTCCACAAGAACGGCGGCGGCGTGCACTGCTCGACCATGGAGCTACTGCGTGAGCGCAGCTGACGTCGTCGCGCAGCTGCGCGAGCTCGACGCGCGGTCCGGCGGTCGCCGCGTCGCGTGGGGACCGGAGTGGCGCGACGAGCGCGAGCGCTTCGTCGCCTGGCTGCGCGCGGAGGTCCCCGGCGTCGACGTCTCGCGCGACGTCGCCGGGAACATCTGGGCGCGGCGGGCCGGCGAGTCGCCCGAGACGGTCGTCATCGGCTCGCACCTCGACTGCGTCCCCGAGGGCGGCTGGCTCGACGGCTGCCTCGGCGTGCTGGCCGCGGCCGAAGTGCTGCGCTCGCTGGACGCGCCGCGGCGCTCCGTCGCGCTGGTCGACTGGGCCGACGAGGAGGGCTCGCGCTTCGGCCACTCGCTGCTCGGGTCGTCGGCGGCGTGCGGGCTGCTGGACGTGGCCGCCGCTTCGGAGCTGCGCGACGCCGCCGGCGTCCGGCTGGCCGACGCGCTGGCCGAGAACGGCGTGACCGTCGCCGACATGCCCGGTGCCTCCAGTGAGCTGGAGGGCGCCGTGGCGTACGCCGAGCTGCACATCGAGCAGGGGCCGGTGCTCGACGACGAGGGCACGGCGTGCTGCGCGGTCGACGGTTGCCTCGGGGTGCGGCGGACCGAGATCGTCTTCACCGGCCGGGCCGGGCACGCCGGCGCGACGCCGATGGACCGCCGCCAGGACCCGATGATCGCGGCGGCGCGGTTCGTGCTGGCGGCACGCGAGCTGGTGAGCGAGGCGGGCGGGCTGGCGACCATCGGCGCGCTGCGCACGGAGCCGGGGACGCCGACCGCGATCGCCGACCGGGTCCGCCTGACGCTGGACCTCCGTCACCGTGACGCCGGCGCGCTGGAGGACCTCGACGCCCGCCTGCGCGCAACCGCGGGGGACACGGCGCGCTGTGAGCAGGTGTGGAGCATCGACCCGATCGCCTTCGACCCCGAGCTCGTCGCCCGCGCGTCGGCGGCCACGGGTGGGCGGGAGCCGCTGACGTCGGGGCCGCTGCACGACGCGGCGGCCGTCGCGCGGGCGGGCGTCCCGACGGTGATGATGTTCGCGCGGACACTGGGCGGGACCTCCCACTCGCGCGCGGAGGACGCGCGCGAGGAGGATCTCGTCGCCGCCATCGACGCCTTCTCGGCGCTGGTCTCGGACCTGGTCTCCTAGGCGCGGCGCCGGCGAGCGCGGGAGCAGGAGGACGGCAGCGTCCTCACAGTCGGTCCAGGAACGCGGCCTGGGCGGGGTTGATGCGCTCCTTCGCCTCGTCGAGATCGAACCAGGCCGCGCGGTCGACCTCCGGGAACGTCTGGCGGCGGCCGGAGCGCGGCGGCCATTCGATCTCGAAGGTGTTCGAGGTGATGGCGTCGGCGTCGAGGTCGCCGCGCACCGCGAAGGCGGTCACGCGCTTGCCGCCCTTCTGCTTGATCTCGCCCAGCTCGCGCGTCTCCGCGTCGCCGAGGTCGGTGCCGGTCTCC
This sequence comes from uncultured Solirubrobacteraceae bacterium, assembly GCA_963740765.1. Lineage (GTDB taxonomy): Bacteria > Actinomycetota > Thermoleophilia > Solirubrobacterales > Solirubrobacteraceae > DATLGB01. The sequence goes on from CAVUFN010000016.1 coordinate 740,671, forward strand.
TCGTGGAACTCGATCAGCGCCCGCGCGCGCGGGTCCTCGCCCGGCTCGATCTCGCCCTTCGGGATCGACCAGGCGCCGAGGTCCTTCTTGGCGAAGAACGGGCCGCCGGGATGGACGAGCAGGACCTTGCCGTCGTCGCGGTGCAGCAGGATGCCGGCGCTCGCCGTGGGCATATCCTGGGACCCTATGCCCGCTCGCTACGGCGCGGACGTGAAGACGCTCGGACAGGCGTTCGCCGAGTTCCGCGGCAAGCGCTCGCCGCAGATCCTCGGCGCGGGGCTGGCCGTGGCGGCGGCGATCCGCATCGCGGTGGGCGACTTCGGGTGGCGGGACGCCGTCGCCGCGGGGGCGATGCTGCCGATCTACGTGCTCGGCGAGTGGGCGATCCATGTGCACCTCCTGCACCTGCGTCCCTTCCGCTGGCGCGGCCGCGAGGTCGAGCTGATGACCGCGCGCTCGCACCGCATGCACCACGAGGACCCGCACAACCTGTTCATGATCCTGCTGGGTCCGCTCGAAGCGGTCGCGCTGCTCCTGGGCGCCGTCCCCCTCGTCGCCTCGGTCTTCCTGGTCACGCTCGGCCGGCCCGCAGCCCTGAGCGCGGTGGTCGCCGGCTACGCGCTGATCCTGACGTACGAGTGGACGCACTTCCTCATCCACACGGCCGTGCGGCCGCGGTCGCGCTACTTCCGCTCGATCTGGCGCGGCCACCGGCTGCACCACTTCAAGAACGAGCGGTACTGGCACGGCATCACCAACACGGTCAGCGACCGCGTGCTGGGGACGGCGCCGGATCAGCGGTCGGTGCCGCGCTCAAAGACGGCGCGGACCCTGCGCCCCTGATCGGGGTCACGAGGCTGATCGCCGACGTGAGGTAGACCGCGTCGGCGGCGGCGAAGCGGTCCAGGTCCACCGCGTCCTCGACCGCCCCGACCGCCTCCATCACGCGGTTCCTCGTGATGCCGGGGAGGAGGCGACCGTCGGCGGGCGGCGTGATGTGCCGCGTGCCCTCCACGATGAAGACGTTGGCCCAGGCGGCTTCGAGGACGTGGCCGTCGGTGTCGACGATCAGGATGTCGCCGGGGAAGCGGCGGTCGGCCCACTTCTTGTCGCCGAGACCGCCGGGGATCAGAACCGGTCTCAGGTTCGGCGGTGGGCGCGTCGCCGCCGGCGTGATCTCAACTGCGTCATTGAGGAGTCGGATGCGGTGGCGGCCCGGGCCCGCTTCGTGCGCCGCCTGGAGCAGGGCCTCCCGGTGCGCGTCATCGCCGAGGCGGGACAGATGGGCACTGAGGAGGGGGATGGTGCCGTCGATGGCGAGCATCGTCTCGAGCAGTCCCTTGGCTGGGTCCGGCCTCGGGATCTCTAAGAGCGGCGGCAGGTCGCGCCTTCGCCAGGCGGTGGGATCGGGTGTCGTCGCCTTCAGGGCCGCGAGCACCGGCCGCGCCTTGGTCAGGGCTTCCTGAAGTTCCTGCTCGGGATCGCTCTGGGCGACGATCCCGCCGCCGGCGCCGAGCCAGGCGTGGCCATCGGCGACCTCGAGCGTGCGGATGGCGACGCTGAGTTCGAGGCCGGCGATCGGGCTCAGGTAGCCGATCGCGCCCGTGTAGACCTCGCGGCCGGTCGCCTCGAGCGTGGCGATCGTCTTCATCGCCTGGACCTTCGGCGCGCCGGTGACGCTGCCAGGTGGGAAGGCGGCTCGCACGACGTCCTCGTCGCTCGCGTCGGTCCGGGCGTGCACGTGCGAGACCATGTGATGGAGACCGGGGTGCTCGACGATCTGCGGGGCGTCGGCGTGGACGGTGCCGTACTCGGCGATGCGGCCGAGGTCGTTGCGGACGAGGTCGACGATCATCGTGTGTTCGGCTGCGTCTTTGGCGCTGTTCTGCAGCGCCTCTCGTGTGGTCGCGGTTCCCTTGATCGGGTCGCTGTGCACCTCGTCGCCGGTGCGGCGCAAGAACAACTCGGGTGAGAACGAGAGGATCGCGTGGCGGTCGCCTTGGACGAAGGCCGCGTATGGGGGCGCGTGCGTTTCGGTGGCTTCAGCGAAGGCGTCGAGGGGGTCGCCCGTCAGTTCGCCCTCGAGGCGGAGGGTCAGGTTGGCCTGGAACAGCTCGCCCTCGGCGATCCGGCGAACGGCGTCCGCGACGGCCCAGCGGTGCCCGTCCGGCCCGGGCGCGCGGAAACGCATGCCGTCGAGCGTCCAGGGGCGCCGCTCCGGCTCGGCGAGGGCGACCTCCGGCTCCTCGTCGAGCCACTCGAGCCACCACGTCCCGTCGGGGTCCATCCGGTAGACGTGGTCGTAGAAGGCGACGTCGGCCTCGGGCAGTGGGTGCGGCCGGGGTGGTTGCGGCGGCAGGCGCTCGATCCGCGCGCCCAGCCCGTAGCCCAACCACCCGAACCAGCCGCCCCCCACCACCGCTTGTGTCGCTTGGCGGTGGCTATAGCCACCGCTACGCGACACGTCCGCGGCCGGGTGTGTCGCTTCGCGGCCCCCAGGGGGGCCGGTAGGCGACACGCCGGCGATGGCGCCGCCGCCCGCCCACGCGCCGAGCAGCAGGAACGGGCGCGAACCGCCGCGGAGCATGCGCAACACGGCCTGGGGGGACGCGTCGAGGTCGAGGCGGCGGCGGCTCACGTCGTCCTCATTGTGGAGGCCGGATCGTCCCGGCGGCTGATGACGCCCCACGTGCGGGCTGGGAGCGTTCCCGCCATGGCCGTTCTCGCTCCCCCCGCCCTGCTGATCCTCCCCGACTCCCCGGACTACGACGACGCGCGTACGGCCTGGAACCTCAGCGTCGACCAGCGGCCCGCCGCCGTGGTCCGCGCGGAGACGGCCGACGACATCGTCGCCGCCGTTCACCATGCCCGCGCGAACGGCCTCCGGGTCACCGCCCAGGGCACCGGCCACGGCGCCCCCGCCCTCGGCGACCTCTCCGACACGCTGCTGGTCCGCACGGACCGGATGCGCGGCGTCACCATCGATGCTCCCCACCGCGTCGCCCGCGTCGAGGCCGGCGCGCAGTGGCAGGACGTCATCGCTCCCGCCGCCGAGCACGGCCTCGCGTGCCTGCACGGCTCCGCGCCGGACGTCGGCGTGGTCGGCTACACGCTCGGCGGTGGCCTCTCCTTCTACGGGCGCCGCTACGGCTCCGCCGCGAGCCGCCTGCTCGCTGCCGAGCTCGTCCTCGCCGACGGCGAGCTCGTGCGCGCCGACCGCCGCCACCACGCCGAGCTGTTCTCGGCGCTGCGTGGCGGCGGTGGCGCCTTCGGGATCGTCACGGCGCTCGAGTTCGAGCTCTTCGACCCGGGCCCGGTCCAGGCGGGCCACCTCTGGTTCCCGCTCGAGCGCGCCCGCGAGGTCGTCCGCGCCTGGGCCTGCTGGGCGCCGATGCTCCCGCAGGAGGCCACGACCGTCGTGCGGCTCCTGCGTGTCCCGGACATCGACGGCCCGCCGCCCCACCTGCGCGGCAAGTCCTTCACGCTCGTCGAGACCGTCGTGCTCGGCGACGCCGAGGACGCGCGACGCCCTGCTCGCCCCCATGCGCGCACTGGACCCGGCGATGGACACCACCCGCCCGACGCCGATCGACGAGCTCCAGCACCTCCACATGGACCCACCCGCCCCCGTGCCCGGCGTCGGTGACAGCGTCACGCTGCCCGCCTTCAATGAGGCCGCGGCCGACGCCTTCGTGGACAGCTTCCGCTCGACCCTGCTCGGGGCGCAGGTCATCTGCGCCGGCGAGCGCCTCTCCAGCCTCGGCGACCCGTTCCAGGTGTTCGCGGTCGGCATCGCCCAGCCGGGACTGCGCGAGGACCTCGACGCGCTGCGCACCGCCCTCGCCCCCTTCGACGGCGGCCGCCGCGTCGTCAACTTCGAGGAGAGCGCCACCGCAGACCCCACCACGCTGTGGGACGGCGAGACGCTGGCCCGCCTGCGCGCCGTCAAGGCCGCCGTCGACCCCGACGACACCATCCGCTCCAACCACCCGCTCGCCTGAGCGACCACGTCACAGAGGGGGTCCGCGACCCGCGTTGCGGGTAGCGGTCCCCCAATGACTGAAGAACGAACGACGGGCGGCCTCGCGGGCAAGGCCGCCGGCCGGCTCAAAGCCGCCGCAGGTGCCCTCACCGACAACGACGAACTGCAGCGCGAGGGGCGGCTCCAGGAGTCCGCCGCCGACGCGCAGCGCGAAGCGCGCGAGGAGCAGGTGGAGGCGCGCCGCGCCGACGAGCAGGCGCGCGTCAAGGAAGAACAGGCGCAGGCCGCCGCCGAGCAACGCGAGCTCAACAACGAGATCGCCGCGCAGGACCGCGAGGCCGCTGCCGAGACGGATCGCCGCCGCGCCGAGCAGACCGCCGAGCAGCAGGAGGCCGAGGCCAAGGCTCGCGCCGAAGAGCAGCGCGAGCAGGAGGAGATCGTCGCCGAATCGGCCGAGGACTCCGCGGAGGAGGAGCGCGTCGCCGCTGCCCGCCGGTCCGCCGCGCTCGAACGCGAGGCCGCCGAGGCCGACGCGAAGGCCGAGCGCCTCGAGGAGACCAGCTGACATGGGTGTTCGTGATCTCACCCGCACCGTCACCGGCGCCTATCTCGGCGTCGTCAAGTGGCCGCTGTCGCGTGCCGCCAAACTGGTCGGCCGCGGCAGCGCCGTCGACCGCGCCGACGCCAAGGTGCGCAGCGCCGTCGGCGACGTGACCGGCGACGAGCAGCTCAAGCGGCAGGGCGCGCGCAAGGCGGCCGCCGCCGACCAGCGCGAGAAGGCGCAACGGCTGCGCGAGCAGGCCACGAAGGCGCGCGGGCGGGCCGAGGAGTCGGCCGCAGAGCGCGAGGCGCAGGCGACCAAGAAGCGCCAGGGCGCGGCCAAGAAGCAGGCGGCGACCAAGAAGCAGGCCGCCAAGCAGCGCGCGCAGACCAAGGAGAAGGCCGCCGAAGCCGCCGAGCGGCGCAAGGCGCAGGCCGAAGAGGCGCGCGAGAACGCGTCGGAGGCCAACCAGCGGGTCGAGGAGCGCGAGCGCCAGCAGGTCGTGGCCGAGAAGCAGGAAGCGCTGGCCGAGCGCGAGGAAGCGGTCACCCGCGCCGACGAGGCCGCTCGCCTCGAGGCCGCGGCGGCCCGGGCCAAGGAGGCGCGTAAGGAGGACTAGGGAGCGGCGGCTCCGGCCCGCGCGACGAGCGCGGGCCAGTCCGCCGTCACGCCGTACTTCGCGAACGTGGCCGCCAGCTGGCCGGCCATGCGGGCGGACGCGAGGTCGCGCGGGTCCGGCGTGACCTTCGCGCCGAGGGCGAGGAAGTCGCCGAGGTGCTCGAAGGCCCGGACGGTGACGTCGTGGACCGCGGCGGCGTCGAGCGTCGCCTCGCCGTCGACGAAGGGGCCGAGCACCGTGCGGATCAGGCCGTGGGCGCGAGCGGCAGCGTCGGCCGGCAGCAGGCCGAGGCCGGAAACCGCGTCCGCGAACGCGGCCTCGTCGTCGGCCGCCAGCGCAGCGAACGCGTCCAGGAACGGCTGCCTGCGGTCACGGTCGGCGGGACGGGCCAGGCCGAGCCCGAGCAGCCCCAGCGATCCGTCGGGCAGGCGCAGCAGATGGGACGGGCGCGCATCGGTCGGGACGAGGCCCGCGTCGCGCCAGGCGACCAGGTGCGCCGCGACGTACAGCTCGGCGTCCTCGGCGCTCAGCTCGGTCACGGGCTCGCCGTCGAGCCACTCGGACACGAGCGTGTCCGGCGCGCACGCGTCGATCTCGACCTCGGGGACCACGACCCCGTCGAGCCGGCGCAGCGTGCGACGCAGGCGCTGCTGGGTCTCCCCCTCGTGCTCGAGGTCGAGCTCGTCCATGGCCGTCTCGCGCACCTCGGCGAAGATCGCGCGCACGTCGGCCTTCGGGAGCACGACGCGCAGCGGCGCCGCCAGGGCGTCGACCAGCGCCAGCTCGCTGCGCACCGTCGCCGCGAGGCCAGGACGGGCGACCTTGACGGCATGGTCCCCGCGGCGGTGCACCTGTGCGGTCGGGGTGACCGCGACGGGTGACCGATCCGGGCCCTTGAACGGTGTCAACGCGGCGGCACGGGCAGCGTCGAGCTCGGCCCGCATCTGCGCCCGGATCACGGCCGGCACGGCCTCGTCGTCGACCAGCGGCTCGTAGCGCGCGATCAGCACCTTGCCGCTCGCGGAGCGCCGCATCAGCGCGATGCCGACGTCGATCAGCGATCGCAGCGAACCAGGAAGTTCAGGAACGCTCATCCCCGGGGTAGACCATCGTCGTTCATCTGACCATCCATCGAAGGAGCTGTTGACATGGGCGACGGAACCACTGACGACGCCAAGGGCCGCGTCAAGGAAGCCGCGGGCGACCTGACCGACAACCAGGACCTCAAGAACGAGGGCAAGGTCGACAAGGCCACCGGCAAGGTCAAGGACGCGGTCGGAGACGTCTCCGACACGGTGAAGGACAAGCTGTAGGAAGCGTCGGAGCGGGCCATGGGCGAACGAGGAACGTTAGTGTTCCTCACTCATGGCCCGCTCCCGGTCGCTGCCCCGCGGTCCGCACCGGCTCGCGCGTGACGAGGTCCTGGCCTCCCAGCGCGGCCGCATGCTGGACGCGATCGCCGAAACCGTCGCCCTGCGCGGCTACGGCGCTGCCACCGTGGCGGATGTGGTCGAGCGTGCCGGCGTCTCGCGCAAGACCTTCTACGAGCACTTCCGCGACAAGGAGGAGTGCTTCCTCGCCGCCTACGACGCGGGCGTCGAGATCCTCATGGCGACCATGCGCGACGCCGGTGACGACCTGCGGCCGCGCATCCATGCGTTCCTGGCGACGCTCGCCGACGAGCCCGCCTTCGCCCGCACCTTCGTCATCGAGGTCGGCGCCGCCGGCCCCCGCGCGCTCGAGCGGCGCCGCAGCGTCCACGACGCCTTCGCCGCGCTGACGGGAGGCAGCGACGAGGCGCTCGCCTGCGTCGGCGCGACCAACGAGCTCGTCGCCCGCGAGATCGCGGCGGATCGCACGGACCGCCTGGGCGATCTCGAGGATCTCGTCGTCTCGATCTACGAGCGGCTCACGCGGTAGCCGCCGCGCGGGCGCGGCGGGTCGCGCGCACGCGGTCCGTCTGGGAGAGGTGCGCCTTGCGCAGGCGCACGAAGTGGGGCGTGACCTCGACGCACTCGTCCTCGCGCAGGAACTCCAGCGCCTGGTCGAGCGACACCTTGCGCGCCGGCACGAGCCGGATCAGGACGTCGGAGTTGGAGGAGCGGACGTTGGTGAGGTGCTTCTCGCGGACGGCGTTGACGTCGAGGTCGTCGGCGCGCGAGTTCTCGCCGATGATCATGCCCTCGTAGACCTCGTCCCCGGGCTCGACGAACAGGACGCCGCGGTCCTGCATCTGGAAGCAGGCGAAGCCGGTGACGGCGCCGGCACGGTCGGCGACCAGCGCGCCCGACGGCCGCGTGTTGAGCTCGCCGTGCCAGGGCTCGTAGCCGTCGAAGACGTGGTGGACGATGCCGGTGCCGCGCGTCTCGGTGAGGAACTCGGTGCGGAAGCCGACCAGGCCGCGGGCGGGGACCAGGTAGTCCATCCGCACCCAGCCGGTGCCGTGGTTGACCATCGCCTCCATGCGGCCCTTGCGCAGGGCCAGCAGCTGGGTCACGACGCCGACGTAGTCCTCCGGCACGTCGATGGTCATCCGCTCCATCGGCTCGTGCACCTTGCCGTCGATCTCGCGGGTCAGCACCTGCGGCTGGCCGACGGTGAGCTCGAAGCCCTCGCGGCGCATGATCTCCACGAGCACGCCGAGCTGCAGCTCGCCGCGGCCCTGGACCTCCCACGCATCCGGTCGCTCCGTGTTCTGCACGCGCAGGGAGACGTTGCCGACCAGCTCGGCGTCCAGCCGGTCCTTGACCTGGCGGGCGGTGAGCTTGGTGCCGTCCTTGCCGGCCAGCGGCGAGGTGTTGATCCCGACGACAACCGACAGCGACGGCTCGTCGACGTGGATGACCGGCAGCGCGCGCGGGTCCTCGAGGTCGGCGAGCGTCTCCCCGATCGTGACCTCCTCGAGCCCGGCCAGCGCGACGATCTCCCCCGGCCCGGCCTCGTCGGTGGCGACGCGGTCCAGCGCGTCGGTGACGTAGAGCTCGCTGACCTTGGCGCGGGTGACGGTCTCCCCGTCGGCCCGGCACCAGGCGATGTCCTGCCCCTTGCGGATCGTGCCATGGCGGACGCGGCAGATCGCCAGGCGGCCGAGGTAGGGCGACGCGTCGAGGTTGGTGACGTAGGCCTGCAGCGGGTGCTCGTCGTCGTACTCGGGGGCCGGGACGGTCTCGACCAGCAGGTCCAGCAGCGGCTTCAGGTTCTCACCCTCCTCGCCCTGCGTCATGGACGCCCAGCCGGCCCTGGCGTTCGTGAAGACGATGGGGAAGTCGAGCTGGTCCTCGTGGGCATCGAGGTCCAGGAACAGCTCCTCGACCTCGTGGATGACCTCGTCGATGCGCGCGTCGGGGCGGTCGACCTTGTTGACGACGAGGATGACGGGCAGCCGGGACTCGAGCGCCTTGCGCAGCACGAAGCGCGTCTGGGGCAGCGGGCCCTCGCTCGCGTCGACGAGCAGCAGCACGCCGTCGACCATCGTCAGCGCACGCTCGACCTCGCCGCCGAAGTCCGCGTGGCCCGGCGTGTCGACGATGTTGAGCTTCACGTCGCCGTAGCGGACCGCCGTGTTCTTGGCGAGGATCGTGATGCCCTTCTCGCGCTCGAGGTCCATGGAGTCCATGACCCGCTCGTTGACGTCCTGGTTGGCCCGGAAGGCGCCGTTCTGCCACAGCATGGCATCCACGAGCGTCGTCTTGCCGTGGTCGACGTGGGCGACGATGGCCACGTTGCGGATGTCTGAGCGGCGAGTAAGCACCGCTTCCACGCTAGGGAGACGGCCCTGCGCGCCGTGCCCGGGTCGCACCGCCCGGGCTCGGTCCGTTCCCTAGGACGCTGCCGTGTAGCGCGCGCGGGATCCGTCCCGCCGGGTCAGCGAGACCGTGAAGCGGCCCCGCCGCAGCGCGGCGGCGCCGAGCGTCACGCGCCGGCCGCTCACGCGGGCACGGTCGAGCACCCGCCCGCCCTGTCGCAGCGCGACGCGCGCCTTCTTGCCGCGGTTGCGAATGGTGCACTTGACCTGGGTGTGCACCAGCTTCTTCGCGTTGTTGCGGTGCGCACGGAACACGGTGCAGCGGAGGATGCTCGCCTTCCCGCGCGGACCGGTCGGGCCTGCGGGCGCCTTGGGGCGCCCGCGGCGCCGGTCGGCCCGGCGGCACCCTTGGGTCCGGCCGGTCCGGCCGGTCCGGTCGGCCCCGCCGTCCCGACGCCGGGCGCGCCCTGCGGGCCGGGCTCCCCCTGTGTGCCCACGCCTGCCGGGGTGCCCGTGCCCGACAGATCGACCATCGCGGTCCCCGGTGCGTTGTCACGCAGCGTGAGCGTGGCGGTGCGCGCGCCCTCGGCGTCAGGGGCGAACCGCAGACTCACCGTGCAGGAGTCCTCGGGCGCGATCGTGCCGCGGCAGTCGTCGGCGCTCGCGAGGAAATCGGCGGCGTCGGCGCCCGCGAATGCGAACCCTCGGATGTCGAGACCGGCGTCGCCCGTGTTGGTGATCGTCACGTCACGCGACCGGCTGACGGTCCCGACGGCTCGCGAGCCGAACGCGATCGATCCGGGATCGAGGTCCACGGCCGGCGCACGCACGACCACGGTCTCGCCCTCGTCGTTGCACGCGCCGGTGGCGGGGTCGTTGAGCGCGTCGCCGGCGTACGAGGCGACGAAGCGGTAGGTGCCTGGCGCCGTCGGGGTGAAGGGGACGGACTGCGCGCCGGACTCGATCGTGCTGGTCGAGCTGTCGACGACGGGGCCTGAGCAGGTGGCGTCGTCCGGCCCGTACACGTCGAAGGTCACCGAGCCGGTCGGCGAGCCCGCGAAGCTGGCACTGTCGGAGATCGACTCGCCCAGCTGCACGTCCGCGTCGGTGACCGTCGTCGACATCTGCGTCGGCACGGGTCCGACGGTGACCACCTCGCCGTCGTCGTTGCACGCACCGGTGCTGCCGGCGTAGGTGGCGTCGCCGTCGTAGCTCGCGATCCAGCGATACGTGCCGTCACCCGTCACAGTCGGATCGAAGGCGGCCGACGTGGCCGTCGGGTACTCCTCCTCCATGGCGGTCAGCGCGGCCGTGTCGGTGAAGACCGGGGCGCCGGTGCAGTCGGCGTCGTCCGGCCCGTAGAGCTTGAACGTGACCGTCCCGGTGGCGTCAGCCCCGCTGGAGTAGATCGTCGCGGTGTCGGTGAAGGACGCTCCGCTGGCGACCGCGCCGGCCGACGCCTGCGTGAACACGACGGTGCCCGGCTTCGGATCCACCACCACCAGCTCGTAAGGGTCGTCGCACGTGCCCGCGCTGCCGGCGTGCTTGGCGTCGCCGTTGTAGGTCGCGATCCAGCGGTAGTCGCCCGCCGCGGTCGGGGTGTAGGTTGCCGACGTCGCGCTGGGGGCGCCGAACGCACCGGCGGTCAACGGCACGGCCGAGGTCAGGACCGGGGTGCCACTGCAATCGGCGTCGTCCGGGCCGTAGAGCTTGAACGTGACCGTGCCGGTGGCATCGCCGAACCCGTCGTCGGTGACCGTCGCGCTGTCGTTGAACGGCGTCCCGAAGGGGACCTCGCCGGCGGACGCGGTGGACACGGTCGTGGGGACGTCGATGCGCGGGGCGGTGACCTGGACGGTCTCGCTCTGCTCGCCGCACTGTCCCAGGCTCGGCCCGTAGTTCGCGTCGCCGCCGTAGGCCGCGACCCATCGGTAGGTGCCGATGACGTTCGTGGTGTACGGCGCGGAGCTCGCCTCGCCACCGGCCACGGTCGCATCGGACGTGAACACCGGAACGGCGCTGCACGACGGATCGTCGGGCCCGTAGAGGTTGAAGGTCACGGTGCCGGTGGCCGGGACCTGATCGCTGCCGACCCGGACGGTCGCGGTGTCGGAGAAGGGCTGGTCCTGATCGGCCTGGGGCGCGGAGGCCTGCGTCGCAAGGCTCGTCGGCTCCGTGTCACCGTCGTAGACGGCGAACGTCTCCGAGGGATCGCCGCACACCCCGCTGACGGGGAGGTTGTTGGCGTCGCCGTTGTAGGTCGCGATCCAGCGGTAGACCCCGGCCTCCGTCGGCTTGAAGCTGCCGGAGTAGGTGCTGGCCGACTTCGGCGACGACGGCGAGGCTGCATTCGTCGAGGCGAACACCACGGGGCCGCTGCAGTCGGCGTCGTTGGGCCCGAACACCTCGAAGGTGACCGTCGAAGGCGAGGGCGTGTTTCCCTGGAAGGTGAGGCTCGCGTAGTCGAAGACCGTCTGGATCCCCACCCCCTCTCCGCTGCGGAGGAGTCCCGTGCGGATGGTTGTGGGGGTCGCCGCAACAGCAGTGCCGGCCAGGCCGAGGCAGGTGGCGATGAGGGCAAGGGCGGTCAGGACCACCGGACGGACGGACACGGCACTTCTCCTTCAAACGGGGGGGTATGCCGAGTCGGCAGGGCGCCGTCCAAGCGGATACTTGCTGAGCGCCGGTCAGAAACCGGCCAGTACCCCATCGGCCGCGAGCTGCCCGATGATGAGCCCCGCAGCGATGCGGGCGCCCGCGATCGAGAGGTGCAGGCCGTCGTCGTCGCGGACGCGGACCCGTTTTCCGCGCACGACCATGGTCGCCCGATAGCGGTCGCCGGGGGTGAAGACCTCGGCCAGATCGAGCACCTTGACGGAGGCGAGCCCGGCCGCAGCCCTGCGCAGCGCGGCGTTCACGACCACCTGACCCGCGGCCCGGCGGGGATCCTTCGCCGCGGGGACGGTCAGCCACGTCACGGTCCCGCGGCCCTTCTGCGCGTAGGTGCGCATGATCGAGCGCACCCGGCGCGTGTACTCGGCCGACCACGCCGCGCCGCAGCACGTGACGGTCGCGCCGCCCCGCGTGGTCATCGGATAGCGGTCGTTCGCGCCGAGGAAGACGACCGTCGCCTGCGGGTGCTGCGCGGCGACCTGCTGGCGGGCGAGCTTCGGCCAGTCGGCGATCGCGTCCGACGAGATCGCGGCACCGATCTTGACGTCGCCCACGACCTCGGCGCGCCTGGCGAGCTGGTGACCCAGGATGGCGTCGACGCTCTGCATCATCGAGTCGCCCGTCGTGAGGATCGTCGGGCCGGGCTCCGGGCTCGGCTCGGGTCGCGCCGGGACGCCGACGGACACGTGCCGGCGCAGGCGCTGCGCGGGCGCCCGGACGGTCACGAGGTAGCGGGTGCGCGCGTGCGGCGTGAAGGAAAAGGCCGCCGTGGCGCCCGTGAAGCGCAGCGGCGCGCAACGGGCCTTGGCGCGCGGCTTGCGCACGCACGCCTCCGCGACCGAGTCCCCGAGCCCCCAGGTGTCGGTGATCGTGGCCGTGGCGATGGCGCCCGGCTTGACGCGGCCCGGCGCGGCCAGGGTCAGCCGGTTGCGGCACGACGGCGTGCGGACCTCGTGGGCGGCCGTGTCTACGGTCCCGTCCGCGCGCGTGCCCGTGGCGGTGAAGCGCCGGTCGAGGCGGTCGCAGCGCCAGGTCGCAGCGCGGTACAGCGAGCCGGCGGACAGGGGCCCGAGCCGCGGGTCGTCGCCGAGCGGCTGGGTCAGGGCCAGCGTCCCGAGCGGCGCGTCCTCGGAGAACGTGACCGGCCCGAGATCCGACGATCCGACGGCGTAGAGCTTCACGTAGCCGCGGTCGACGGATGCGTCGGCGCCCAGGAACAGATGGGCGCGCGCCAGGGTGGGTGGGACCGATCCCGCGGCGAGCAGCGTCGCGAGCAGCAGCGCCCGTCTCACGACGAGGCCTTGATCGCGGTCGACCCGTACACGCTCAGGACCGCGGGCAGGCCGCGGTGGCGGGCGTTGCCGGTCGCGAAGGCCGGGCAGCGCGCGACGCCGCAGGTCAGGCTCCAGGTCAGGCGGCGGGTTCCCGGGGGCACTGCGAACACCTTCGGCGGCGCCTCCTCGGTGGACCACAGCACCTGCCCGTCCGCGGACAGGGCGAACTCGTAGCCGGCGTCGGAGCGGTAGCCGGCGAAGGTGGCGCCGTATGCGGCGAACGGGCCGGTGAGCGTCGCCGTCGCGCCCGCGCCGCGTGGCACGCTGGCGCCGGGCGGGCCGGGGACGACGCGCAGCTGGAGCCCGTCCGTGATGGCCGGGTCCAGCCCGTACGTGTTCCGCGGCGCGGCGGGCGCGCAGCCGTTCTCGGACACGTCGAAGCCCGGGTCGGCCCGCTCCGCGAAGTGGCCGGTGGCGGCGAGCCCGGCGCCGGGCGGCGCGTCCGCGCAGGTCTGCACGACTCCGGGGGCCGCGAACACGGCGGCGGCGATGACGGCGGCGAGGCTCATCGGACCAGCGCCACCGCGGCGGCTCGGGCCCGGGTCAGCTGGGCGGCGTCGACCGGGCCGTGGACCCAGGGCGCCTGACCGGGATCGAGGACGAAGAGCTGGGCGCCCGCCTTGGCGGCGAACACGCGCGACTGGCGCACACCCACGGTCGGGTCGCCCCGGCGGGCGATGAGCAGCGCGGGCGTGGGCGGGTCGGTCGGATAGAAGCGCGCGGGGTCGAAGTCCTCCGCTGGGTCGAAGATCGCCGACACGTCCGTCTTCCAGATCGCGAAATCGGCCGGCGCCCCCTCCGCCACGACCGCGTGGAGGCGCCGGTTGGCGCCGAGCATCAGCGCCCAGTGCGCGCCCGCCGAGCTGCCCCAGGCCGAGATGGGCAGCTCGGGCCAGCGCGCGCGGGCCTGGTCGTAGGTGGCGAGGACGTCGGCGAGGCCGGCTGCGTCCGTGGCGTAGGTGCTGCCGATCGCGATCTGGCCGGCGCCGAGCGCAGCCCGCTCCATGTCCATGAAGATGCGGCCGTCGGCCGCGGTCGCGTACTGGCCGTCGAACGGATCGTCGCGCAGGCGGTTCTCGGGCGGGCCGCATTCGCGCGCGCCGGGCGGCGACGCACCGCACCACGCGCCCGGGTGGAAGACGAGCGTGACGCCGCGCGGCTCGCCCACCGGCATGCGCACCTCGTAGTACAGGCCCTGCGGACCGTGGGGCGCGGCGGTCGCGACCGTCGCGATCAGCAGCAGGAGCGTCACCGTGGCCGGCGCGACGGCGCGGCGGCGGGGCTGCCAGCGCTGCATGCGCTCCATGGCCGGGCGCTCGACGAAGTGGTAGCTGAGCGCGCCGGCGACGATGCTCAGCGGCAGCGCGATCGCCGTCAGGACCAGGAAGCCACCGAACCCGTCACCGAACTCGACGCCGCGCAGGATCAACGTGACGATCACGGCCTGGTGGACGAGGAAGATGCTGTAGCCGCGTGCGCCCAGCCACTGCGTCGGCCGGTTGACGAGCCCGCGCCACGGCGCCCGTCCGTCCCAGTGCATCAGCAGCGGGGCGCCGACCAGCAGCGCGGCGCCCAGCGAGGTGAAGACCGCGATCGGGATCGCCCGGCCCTGACGGTGGGTCAGGTAGAGCTCGGGCGCGATCAGCGCGGTCGCGGCGAGGCAGCCCACCCCGCCGAGCACCATCAGCGCCGGGGCGGCGCGCGGCACCCGGGGCGGCCGCAGCTCCAGCGCGGCGAGCACGAGCCCGGGGATGAGCGCGTAGGCCATGGCGGGGAACGAGCGCAGCCAGAACAGCGTGCCCGGCACGAGCGCGCGGAAGATCACGCTGGCGACGAAGATCGCACCGAGGAAGAGCAGGAGGGCGCGCAGCGAGCCTGGTCCTCGACGCCGCCGGAGGGCCACCCACGCCACGACGGGGACCAGCAGGTACACGGCGACCTCGATCCCCAGCGACCACGTCTGCCCCATCGTCGGCGATCGCGCGCTGTTGTCGACCAGGCCGCCGAGCAGGAAGCGGCTGACGACACCGCCCGGCGAGACGCCGTCGGCGCCACGGACGAGGATCACCACCGCGAACACGGCCCAGTAGGCCGGCAGCACGCGCAGCGCGCGGTTGCGCAGATAGCGCCGCACGTCCGGCGCCTCGCGCCCCTGCAGGTAGGCGTGGATGAACCCGCGGCCGATCAGGTACGTGGACAGCACGAAGAAGATGTGCAGCGACATCTCCGCGCCGCGGTACAGCCAGCCGAGCGCGGTCGAGAAGTCGAGGTCCCCGGACTGGTAGGCGAGGTTGAACCCGACGTGGAACACGACCACCACGACCGCCGCCAACCCGCGCAACGGGTCGCCCGCCGCGAACCAGCGTGGCCGCGGTGGCGGCTCGTCGACATCGGGCACGGCCCTACTTTCGCAGGGTGACCGCTCCGCGAGCGCTCCTCGGGTCGTTCTCCGGCTGCCTGCTCTACGCGACCTTCGCCAGCGGCGCGCAGGACCCGGGGCCGCAGACCTGGACGTTGCTCGCGCTGATCGCCGTCGCCACCGTGGCCGGTGCGGCCGCGCTGTACGGGAACGGGCTCGCGCTGCGCACCGACCGCCTCGCGCTCGCCGGCGTGATCGGCCTCGCGGCCTTCGCGGCGTGGGCTGCGATCGGCATCACCAGCAGCGTCGCGCCCGACAGCTCGTGGGCGGACGCGAACCTCGTCGCCGGTTACGTGCTGGTCGTCGTCATCGGGGTGGCGCTCGGCTCGTCGCTCCCACGAGCGGCGACGCAGGTCGGGGTCGCGCTCGGCGCGGTGTTCGTGCTCGCCGCGCTGTGGGCGCTGCTGGGCAAGACGCTCCCCGGGGTGAAGGACACAGCCGGGCTGCTCTCCCGCCTGCAGGCGCCGCTCGGCTACTGGAACGCGCTGGCACTGTGCTGCGTCAGCGGCCTGATCCCGCTGCTGCGGCTGGCGGTCCGGGGCTCGCTGCCCGCCCTCGCCGGGACCTACGTGCTCGCGCTCGCGCTCGGCCTGACCTACTCGCGGGGCGCGCTGTTCGCGCTCGTCGTCGCGCTCGCCGTGCTGCTGTGGCTGACCCCGGAGCGGTCGCGGACGCTCGCGCTCGCGCTGTCCGTCGCCGTCGCCGTCGCCGCGCCGATCGGGGTCGCGGGCGCGCGCTCGGACCTCTCGACGAACTTCGTCCCGGTCGACGCGCGCACCGGCGACGGCCTGATCCTGCTCGCCGTCACGGTCGTCGCCGGCGCGCTGCTGGTGCTCTGGGGGCGGGCGCTGCGCGAGCTCGTCCTGCCCGATGACGCAGGGGGGCCCGCCTCCGGCGCCCCTGGCCGCGGCGTCTGGCAGGGGGTCGCCGCGGTCGCCGCCGTCGTGGCGATCACGTTCGCCGCCACCGGGGGCGTCGGCCGCGCGTGGGACGACTTCACCGACGTGGACCGGCTCGCCCCCACCACGAGCCCCGACCGCGTCCTGTCGCTCAGCGGCAGCGCCCGCTGGTCGTGGTGGGGGGAGGCGGCCGGCGCGTTCTCGGACAAGCCGCTGACCGGCTGGGGCTCCGGCTCGTTCCGGGTCACCCACCTGCTCTACCGCGACATCGGCCTGCGCGTCGAGCAGCCCCACAACGTCGAACTGCAGTGGCTGGCCGAGAACGGCCTCCCCGGCCTGCTGCTCGCCGGCGGCGGCCTGCTGGCGCTGCTCGCCGCGGGCTATCGCCGCGTCCGTCGCGACCCCGAGGGCGCTGCCCTGCTCGCCGTCGCCGCCGCCTGGGTCGCGCAGTCGCCGTTCGAGTGGACGTGGGACATCCCGGCCGCCACGCTGCCGATGCTGCTCGCCCTCGGTGTGCTGGCCGGGCGGGCGGCGCCGCCCCGGCGCACGCCGGTCCGCGGGCCGATCCTCGCCGGCGTCGCCGTGGCCGCAGCGCTGCTGGCGATCTCCGTCGCCCTCCCGGGACTGGCGCGCTGGCAGACCGACCGGGCGCTGCGCCTCGCGTCGGGCGAGCGGGCCGCGCGCGCCGCCGACCTCGCCGCCCGCCTCAACCCGCTGGGGACGGAGGCGCTGCTGGTCGCCGCCGACGTCGCCGAGCGGCGCGATCGGCTCGCCGACGCGCGCCGCTACGTGCTGCGCGCCGTCCGCCGCCAGCCCTACGACGTGGAGAGCTGGCAGCAGCTCGCGCGCGTGGAGTTCGCGGCGTCCGATCGCGTCAGCGGCCTCGGCGCGCTCGCCCACGCGCTGCGCCTCGATCCCGCCAACGGGTTCGTGATCGGCCAGGCGCGCCGCGCCTACGAGACCGCGGTCGACCCGGGCGAGTCCGCGACCGCGACCGGGACGCCCTTGGAGGCCAGCCAGGCCAGCAGCGCGACCCCGTAGAACCACAGGCCCGCCATCACGGCCGTGTAGATGACATAGATCACCGCGAGCGGCGGGTCGTAGGCGTCCGTGAGCAGCAGCAGCAACGGCGTCACCGCGAGCTGCACCGCGAGCACCCCGCGCCAGTGCCCGCGCACGAGGAAGAACGGGACCGCCCACCCGAGGTACGTCACCGACAGGTTGACCCCGAAGACGTAGACGACCAGCCAGGTCAGGCAGATGCCTGTGAGGACGTCGATCGCCGGCCGTCGCCACAGCAGCACCGCGAGTGCGAGCAGCGCCGGCATCAGCACGAAGGTGGTCGCGTCGTCGCGCAGGAAGGCGAGGAAGTCGCCGACCGGCTGCGGGTCGCCGGCCAGCAGCTTCGCGGCGAACGTCGGCTGCAGGATCAGCGACAGCCCGCCGACCGCCGGGATCCCGTGGTAGGAGCCGAGCGCCGAGACCTGGCTCGGCGTCTGCGCGTAGAACGGCGACAGCGCGAGCAGCGCGCCGCCCACCGCGACCGCCGCCACCGTCGTGCCCTCCCGGCGCGACCGCGAGGCAGCCACGAACGGCAGCACGAGCAGCAGCGGCACCGTCTTGATCGACGCGGCCAGCGCCAGCAGCAGCCCGACCCACACGGCCCGGCGCTCGCAGCGCACCCACACCCACAGCGCGAGCAGCGAGGCCAGCGCCGCCGGCGTGTCGAGCTGCCCGAACCAGCCCGACCCGATCACGCTCAGCGGCCCGAAGGCCACCACCGCGGCGCCGATCAGGCGCGTGCGCTCGTCGCGCCCGAAGCGCCCGAGCAGGTCGGCGACCAGCACGGTGATCGCGACGTCGCACAGCGCCGGCCCGAGCCGCACGGCCGCGGAGAAGCTGATGACGTGGTTGAGCTCGCCCGCGCTCAGCAGCCACGGGAACCAGCCCGGCCCGTACGGCCATTCGACGCGCGTGACCAGTGCGTACGCATCGAAGCCACCGGCCCGCACGCCGTCCAGCGTGCGCTGGTAGTTGGTGATGTCGAAGGTGCTGCCGTCGGTGACGGCGATCAGGACGAGGCGGACGACCAGCCCGCCCGCGGCGATCAGCGCCACCCGCCGCGCGAACGGGGTCACTGCACCTGGATGCGCCCGCCGACGACGCTCAGCGTCCGCTCGCCGCGCAGCAGCGCCAGCAACTCCTCGCCGACCAGCTCGCGGCGCCAGCCCTCGAGCGTGCGCACGCCCGTGGGCTCCTCGCCGCGGCGGGCGCCGACCACGATCGGGGTGAGGTCCGCGCGCGCGGCGATCAGCTCGTAGGCGAGCCCGGCCTCCCGCGCGCGCGCCCGCACCAGCGCCTCGGCCAGCGCGATCACCGGCCCGTCGCCGGACTCCGTGTGCAGCCGCTCGGAGCGCTCGAGCTTGATCGGCTCGGCCTCGCGGCCGCGGGCAATGGCGGCGAGGACGTCGTCGGCGCGGCGGCGCAGCACGTCAGGCCCGATGCCGCGGATGTTGCCCAGCGCGTTGCGGTCGCGCGGGGCGCGCTTGGCCAGCTCGACGACCGACGGGTCCTTGAGCACGGACCCGACCGGCCGGTCCTCACGCTCGGCGGTGCGCTCTCGCCAGGCGGTCAGCTCGCGCGCGATCGCGCGCTCGCGCGGGTCCATCCCGGTGGAGCGCGGCAGCCGCCGCCAGACCTGGTCGGGGTCGCGGACGTCGGTGGCGTTGGCGATCACCAGGCACTCTTCGCGGGCCCACGCGAGCCGCTCGGACGCGGTCAGGCGCCCCTGGATCTCGTCCGCGAGCGGGAGGAGGTGCTCGACATCCTCGGCCGCGTAGCGCAGCTGCTCGTCGGTGAGCGGCCGCTTGTCCCAGCGGGTGAACGACGCGGACTTCTTCAGGCGGATGCGCAGCGCGTCGTTGAGCAGGCCGAGGTAGCCGGCCTGCGCCCCGAAGCCCGCGAAGCCCGCGGCGATCTGCGTGTCGAAGACGTTGGTGACGTCGGTGTCCCAGCAGCGCCGCAGCAGCGCGACATCCTGGCGGCCGGCGTGCAGCACGACCTCGATCTCCGGATCGGCCAGCAGCGCGGCCAGTGGCGACGGGTCGTAGTCCGGTTCGGCGATCGGGTCCAGCATCACGATCTCCGTGCCGACCACGATCTGCACCAGGCACAGCAGCGGCCGGTACCGGCCCTCCGGCATGAACTCCGTGTCGATCCCCAGCCGCCCCTCGGCGCGGGCACGATCGGCGAGGGCGGCGAGATCCGTCACTGCGGCGCACCCTAGTTAGGGTTCACGAGGATGGCGCAAGCGCACCTCGACCGGCTCAGCGCGATCGACGCCGGGTTCCTCGCCCAGGAGGGCCCGACGACGCACATGCACATCGGCGGCGTCGTCGTGCTCGAGGGGCCGCCGCCGCGCTACGAGGAGTTCGCCGACCACGTGCGCTCGCGGCTGCACCTCGTCCCCCGCTACCGGCAGAAGATCGCCAAGGCACCGCTGGAGAGCGGGCTGCCGCTGTGGGTCGACGACCCGAGCTTCAATCTCGGCTACCACATCCGGCACACCGCGCTGCCCGCGCCCGGGACCCGCCCTCACCTGCTGAACCTGGCGGCGCGACTGTTCTCCCAGCGGCTCGACCGGTCCAAGCCGCTGTGGGAGCTCTACCTGGTCGAGGGACTCGACGACGGCAACTTCGCGCTGATCTCGAAGACCCACCACGCGCTCGTGGACGGCGTGTCCGGCGTCGACCTGGCCACGGTGCTCTTCGACCTCAGTCCGGAGGGCACGGAACTGCCGCCCGCGGAACCGTGGGTCCCGCACCGCGAGCCGACGGGCGCCGAGCTCGTCGCGCGCGGGGTCGAGGACGCGGCGCGGACCGCGGCCGGGCTCGCCGCCCGGATCGTCACCGACGCGCACCCCCGCCGGACGCTCGACCGCGCGCGGGAGCTGGCCGCCGGCGTCGGCTCCGTCGCCCGCACCGCCCTCAAGGCACCGCCGGACACGCCGTTCAACGTGCCACCCGGCCCGTTCCGCCGCTTCGAGGTCGTCGAGGTCCGGTTCGAACGCTTCAAGAAGATCAAGGACGCGCTGGGCGGGACGGTCAACGACGTCGTCCTCGCCGCGGTGGCCGGCGGCCTCGCGCGGTTCCTGCACGAGCGCGGCATCGACGCCGAGGGGATGGAGCTGCGGGCCTGCGTCCCCGTGTCCGTGCGGACGGACGCGACGAAGGCCTCCATGGGCAACGAGATCACGATCATGATGGCGCCGCTGCCGATCGGGATCGCTGACCCGGTGCAGCGCCTCGCACGCGTGCGCGAGGTGATGGGCGACCTCAAGTCGTCCAACCAGGCGCTCGGCGCCCAGGCGATCGCCGGGCTGCAGGACTTCGCCCCGCCCACCATCCACGCGCAGGCCTCGCGGCTGCAGTTCTCGAGCCGGATGTACAACCTGCTGGTCACCAACGTGCCCGGCCCGCAGTTCCCGCTCTACGTGCTCGGGCGCAAGATGATCTACATGTTCCCGATCCCGTTCCTGGCCGGGGACCGCGCGCTGGCCATCGCGATCATGTCCTACGACGGCGGCATGAACTTCGGCCTGCTCGGCGACTACGACGCCATGGGCGACCTCGACGTGGTCGGCGCGGGCATCGAGGCGGCGCTGGACGAGCTGGACACCGCCGCCAAGCGCGCCCGGCGGACCGAGCAGCGCAAGGCCAAGCGGCGCTCGCGCGCGTGAGGCGCATGGTCCCGGCGCTGGCCGCCGTCGCGCTCGGTGGCTGCGGCGGTGGCGGCGAAGACCCGGATCGGACCGCCGCGACGCCCAGCCCGACGCCGGCGCCCGCTGTGGCGACGCCGCCACCGACGCCCGCGCCGACGGCGAAGCCCAGACGCCGGCACACCCCCACGCCCGAGCCGGCCGTCTCGGCGACACCCACCCCGCGGCCCCTGGCCAAGCGCGCGCAGCCGGTGGCGGCCGGGGTGGCGCGGTACCTGGTGGCGATCAACCAGCACGACATCGGGGAGCTGTGCTCGGGCTTCACCGGGCCGACCCCGGAGGCCTGCGGCGGTCCGGGCGAGCACCTCCCCATCCAGCCGCTGCTGGACGGGCCTCGGTTCCTGCGCGCGACGGTCACCGCGCGCCCGCGCTTCCGGCGCAGCGGCCGCCGGGCTGAGGCGACGGTCAAGCTGACCGTGATCGACGAGGCCGGTGGACGCACCCCGCGCGCGGAGACCCTCGCCCTGCACCGGACGGGCATGCGGTGGGCGGTGTCCCAGCCCAGCGCGGTCTTCTACCGGGCGATCAACCGACAGGCGCCCTGACGCCATCCGTCCGCCCGGCCGTCGGACGTCCCCGACCGTTGGTAACTTGCCACGCCGATGAGCGCGCGACAGCGAAGGGCGAAGGAGCGGCGGCGGCGGCGCTCGGCGGCCTTGTCGGGCACGCTGGCGATCGGCCTCGTCGCTCCAACCGGCGCAGCCGCGGTGGACCTCACCGCCTCGCCGCTGAAGGACATCAACCTCACCGAGGTCGGCAGCGGACCGGCGAACGTGACGCCGGTGGGCGGCGGGGTCTTCTTCTTCACGGCCGACGACGGGGTTCACGGCCGTGAGCTGTGGCGCTCGGACGGCACGGCGGGCGGGACGGCCCTGGTCGAGGACATCGTGCCGGGCGAGGCCAGCGGCCCGCTGGCCGAGCTCACCAACGTCAGCGGGACGCTCTTCTTCGTCGCCACGACGTCCAGCAGCAACCGTGAGCTGTGGAAGAGCGACGGCACCGCGGCCGGGACCGTCCAGGTCAAGGAGATCCGCGCCGGGACCTACGGGAGCTACCCCTCCGGCCTCACGAACGTCGGCGGCACGCTGTTCTTCGCTGCCGACGACGGCACCAACGGGTCCGAGCTGTGGGAGTCGGACGGCACCGGCGACGGCACGACGATGGTCGAGGACATCTCCGCAACCGGCGGCAGCACCCCGAGCGGGCTCACGAACGTCGGCGGCACCCTCTTCTTCGCGGCCAACGACGGCGTCAACGGGACCGAGCTGTGGAAGTCCACCGACGGCACCGCCGCGGGCACCGACCTCGTCGAGGACATCAACCCCGCCGCCGCGTCCTCCAACCCGCTGGCGTTGACCAACTCCGGCGGCACGCTGTTCTTCACCGCCGACGACGGCACCAACGGGACCGAGCTGTGGAAGTCCAGCGACGGCACGGCGGCCGGCACCGACCTCGTCGAGGACATCAACCCCGCCGCCGCGTCCTCCGACCCGGCCGCGCTGACCGACGTCGGCGGCACGCTCTTCTTCGCCGCCAACGACGGCACCAACGGGTCCGAGCTGTGGAAGTCCAGCGACGGCACGGCCGCCGGCACCGAGCTCGTCAAGGACATCCGCGCCGGGTCCGCCAGCAGCATCCCACGGCCTTCCACCCTCGACAAGTACCCGACTCCAGCGCTGTTCAATGCCGGCGGGAAACTGTTCTTCGCCGCCGACGACGGGGTCAACGGACGCGAGCTGTGGACGTCCGACGGGACGTCCGACGGGACGGTCCTGACCAAGGACATCCGCCCCGGCGGCAGCAGCCTCCCGATCGGGAAGTACGCCGGCGTCAGCGTGGGCGCGGTCGGCGGCACAGCGTTCGTGGTCGCCGACGACGGGGCGAGCGGCCGCGAGCTGTGGAAGTCCGACGGCACGCCCAGCGGCACCGTGCAGGTCAAGGACATCCACCCGGGCCCCTCGGGCGGCTTCGCGGGTGAGAGCAAGTACCAGCCACCACTCGTCAACGTCGACGGCAAGCTCCTGTTCGCCGCCGACGGCGGGACCACCGGCCCGGAGCTGTGGAGCTCCGACGGCACCGACGCCGGGACCGGGCTGGTCAAGAACCTCAACACCAACACGCTCAGCAGCCAGCCCAACCAGGCGGTGACCGCCGGCTCGACGGTGTTCTTCGACGCCGACAACGGCGTCGACGGCCGCGAGCTCTACAAGACCGACATGACCACGGGCGGCACCCAGATGGTCAAGGACATCTTCACCGGCTCCGGGGTCAGCGGGACGCCGCAACAGCTCACGAACGTCGGCGGGACGCTGTTCTTCAGCGCCACGGACGATGGCGGCACGGAGCTGTGGAAGTCCGACGGCAGCGACGGAGGCACGCAGCGCGTGCGGGACATCGCCACCGGCCCGGGCAGCGCGACGCCTCAGAACCTGGTCAACGTCTCCGGCACGCTGTTCTTCACCGCCGACGACGGCACGAACGGGCGCGAGCTGTGGAAGAGCGACGGCACCGAGGCCGGCACCGTCCCGGTGGAGGACGTCGCCGGCGCCGGCGCCGACAGCTTCCGCGACTTCACCAACGTCGACGGCACGCTGTTCTTCGCGGCCGCCAGCCCGGGCAACGGCGTCGAACTGTGGAAGAGCGACGGCACCGAAGCCGGCACCGACCAGGTCAAGCAGATCGGTCCTGCCGGTGACGATGGCAATCCGCAGGCGCTGACCAACGTCTCCGGCACGCTGTTCTTCCGAGCGAACGACGGCACCACCGGACCCGAGCTGTGGAAGTCCGACGGGACGGAAGGCGGCACCACCCAGGTCAAGGACATCAACCCCGGGGGCGAGAGCAACCCGACCGGCCTGACCAACGTCTCCGGCACGCTGTTCTTCGCGGCGAGCGACGGCCCGAGCGGCGCCGAGCTGTGGAAGTCCGACGGGACGCCCGAGGGCACCACGCGGGTCAGGGACACCATCGACATTCCCTCCGTCGGAAGCTACCCGGCCGAGCTCACGAACCTGGGCGGGACGCTCCTGTTCGCCGCGACCGGTCCGACCGACGGCCTCGAGCTGTGGAAGTCCGACGGCACCGAGGCCGGCACCACACAGGTCAGGGACATCAGCCCGGGCGGGGACAGCTATCCCGGCACGCTGACGGTGGTGGGCGACGAGGTGCTGTTCAGCGCCGAGGACGCGTCGGCCGGGCGCGAGCTGTGGAGAACGGACGGCACCGAGGGCGGCACCACCCGCGTCGCCGACGTCCGCAGCGGCAGTTTCGGTAGCGACCCCAAGGTGCTGGTCAACGCCGGCGGCTCGCTGTTCTTCGCCGCCGACAACGGGCGCACCGGCGTCGAGCCGTGGACGGCCGGGCCGCCGGCACCGGTCGCCAGCCCCAGCCCGAGCCCAAGCCCGACGGCCTCGCCCTCGCCGAAGCCGTCCGCCACACCTACGGTCACGCCGGTCGTCAAGCGCAAGCCGAAGCTCAAGGTGACCGTCAGGCCCAAGCGCGACAAGAAGAAGCCCTACCGCTACACGCTCAAGGGCACGCTCAAGCTGCCGGCGGGCATCAGCAAGGCCGACGGGTGCAGTGGCAAGGTCAAGGTCGTCACCAAGCGGAAGCGGCTCAAGAAGTCCCTCTTCACCAAGACGACGAAGGTGAACGAGAAGTGCTTGTTCACCATCAGGAAGGCCAAGCTCAACAAGCGCGCCGGTACGCGCGGCAAGGCGACCTTCAGGCTGACCTACCGAGGCAACAAGGTCCTCGGGCGCGCGACCAAGAAGGTCGGCGTCAGGTTCGGGAAGCGCCGCTGAAGTAGTGCACGCGCACGTGGTCTCCGCGTGCGTTCTCCCCGATGAACACGACGTCCGCCTCGTTCCAGATGGCGGCGGGGAACGCCCGCTTGAGCCCCGGGTTCTCGACCTCGAAGAGGATCCCGGGCGCGCGGATGTCCCCCGCTGCGTACGCCGCGGCGAGGTGGTCGCGCGCACCGACGGCGAGCGCGGTGGCGGCCGTCGAGCGGCGGTACGGGCCGGCGACGAAGGCGCGGATGTACCAGAGCTCGAGGCGCAGCTGCTCGTTGTGCTGGAGGTAGGCGGTGGACACGCCGAAGAGCTCGCCGCCGTGGCCGACGGCGACGAGCAGCAGCTCCTCGATGCGCCGGCGGGCCTCCGCCTCGTCGAGGATCCCCTCGCGCCGCCACAGCGCGACGATGTCGTCGGCGCTGACCGCGTCCTGCTCGGCGAACGGCAGCACGCGGTACGGCGGGTCGGCCGGCGGCCAGTCGGGCAGCGGCGTCGTCCGGGCAGCGCTGAAGTAGGCGATGCGCGCGTCCCGTCCGTCCTGCGTGTACCCGGCGAAGATCGTGCGCGGGTCGGCCCACTCGAGGGCGGGGTCGGGCCGGTCGGGGATCAGCAGGAGCCCCTCGGGCCCGGTGCCGGAGTACTCGGCGTCGAGCGCCCGCCAGGTCGCGGCGTGAACCTCGCGGGAGTGGTCGCCGGCGGCGCCCAGGAGCTCGAGCGTCCACAGCCGGCGGTCGCGGACCCCCGGGAACGGGGTATCGCGGATCACGGACGCGCCCGCAAGCTCCCCGGCCGCGTCGCGGACGACGCAGACGACGTCATCAGCCGGCGTGCCCCGGTCGGCCAGCGCTGCACGGGTGGTGGCATCGAGCCGACCCCGGACGACCTCGATCTCGCTCACGCGCCCATTGTCACAGACCGCCATCGCCTGTACGGTCCGTGATGGCATGAGCGCACGGCAGCGACGGGCCAAGGAGAAGCGGCGGCGGCGGGCGGCGGTGTCCGGCGCCGTCGTGACCACGGCCGCGCTGGGGCTGGCCGCCGCACCGGCGGGCGCGATCGACTTCGCCGCCTCCCCGATCAGGGACATCAACCCGATCCAGAGCGGCATCAGGCCCAACCAGATCACGCCGGTGGGTGGCGGGGTCGCGTTCTACGCGGGGTTCTCGGAAGAAGCCGGCCTGGAGCTGTACCGGACGGACGGGACGCCCGGCGGGACGGCGCTGGTCAAGGACATCATCCCGGGCGGCACCAGCAGCTCGCCGAAGTACCTGACCAACGTCGGCGGGACGCTCTACTTCACGACGGGGAGCGCCACCGTCGGAGAGGAGCTCTGGAAGTCGGACGGCACCGCCGCCGGGACGGTTCTCGTCAAGGACATCAACCCGGGCGGCCCCGGCAGCAACCCGTCGAGCCTGACCGAGGTCGGCGGCAAGTTGCTGTTCGTCGCCAACGACGGGACCAGCGGCCAGGAGCTGTGGCGGTCGGATCCGGGCACCGGTGTCACCGAGCGGGTCAAGGACATCAACCCCGGCTCCGACGACGGGATCACCAGTTCCCTGCCCGCCCGCCTGGTCAACTTCGGCGGCACGCTCCTCTTCGCCGCCAACGACGGCACGACCGGGACCGAGCTGTGGAAGTCCGACGGGACCAGCGGCGGGACGACGCAGGTCAAGGACATCAACCCGGGTGGGAGCAGCCTCTTCACCGGAAGCTACAGCGGGGTAGACCCGGCGTTCGTGAACGCCGGTGGCTCGGTGTTCTTCGCCGCCGACAACGGCACGGACGGCCTCGAGCTGTGGAAGACCGACGGCACGGGCGGCGGGACCGCCGAGGTCAAGGACATCTCGGCCGGCGGGTCCGGAAGCGCTCCCTCGAACCTGACCGCCTTCAGCGGCGATGTCCTCTTCGTCGCCGACGACGGCACCACCGGGCGCGAGCTGTTCAAGTCCGACGGCACGGGCGGCGGGACCGCCCAGGTCAAGGACATCCGGCCCGGAGCCGGCGATGGCTTCGAAAACAGCAGCGGCGGCAGCCCCAGCCTCACCAACGTCAACGGCACGCTGTTCTTCGCCGCCAATGACGGCACGGACGGCACCGAGCTCTGGAAGTCGGACGGCACCGGCGGCAACACGGTCCGGGTCAAGGACATCCGGTCGGGAGCCGACGGTGGCCTGCAGGGCACCAAGTACGCGCTCGGGCCCAGCCTGGTCAACGTCGGCGGGACGCTGTTCTTCGCCGCCAACGACGGCAGCACCGGGATCGAGCTGTGGACGTCCGACGGTTCGCCGGGTGGCACCGTCCAGGTCCGGGATCTGCAGCCGGGCGCCGGCGGCGGCCTGCCGACCAAGTACGGCCTGGGGATCAGCTTCGCCAACGTCGGGGGGGAGCTGTACTTCGCCGGCAACGATGGCTCGACCGGGTCGGAGCTATGGAAGTCCGACGGCTCGCCGGCCGGCACGGTCCAGATCAAGAACTCCACCAGCACCACCGACGCCAGCTTCAAGTACGCGGCGCCAATCACGGCGCTGGGCGGCAGCGCCTTCTTCACCGCCGACGACGGCACCACGGGCCGGGAGCTGTGGAAGAGCGACGGCACCGCCGCCGGGACGGTCCTCGTCAAGGAGTTCGAGACCGGCCGGGGCTACCTGGGCAACCTCGCCGGCGGCGCCCCGCGGTATCTCACGCGCGTCGGCGGGATGCTGTACTTCTCCGCCTTCGACCGCACCCACGGCACCGCGCTGTGGAAGACCGACGGCACCACCGCGGGCACCGTGCTGGTCAAGGACATCTCGCCGTCCACCAGCAAGTATTCGAGCAACCTGGGTCAGCTGACCGAGGTCAACGGGACCCTGTTCTTCTCCGCCGACGACGGCACCACGGGCCGGGAGCTATGGAAGAGCGACGGGACGCCCGGCGGCACCCTGCGGGTCAAGGACATCTCACCGGTGGGTGACGACGACAGCAGTCCCGAGGAGCTCACGAACGTCAGCGGGACGCTGTTCTTCGAGGCGAGTGACGGGACCAGCGGCCGGGAGCTGTGGAAGTCCGACGGCACCGACGGCGGCACCACGCGTGTGAAGGACATCGGCCCCCCCGGTGACGACGGCGCTCCGAACGAGCTCACGAACGTCAACGGCACGCTGTTCTTCTCGGCCGACGACAGCACGAACGGCCGGGAGCTGTGGAAGTCCGACGGCACCGACGGCGGCACCACCCGGGTCAAGGACATCCGCGGCGGCGCCGGTGACGCAAACCCCTACACCATCACGAACGTCAGCGGCACGGTGTTCTTCTCCGCCAACGACGGGACCACCGGCAGTGAGCTGTGGAAGTCCGACGGCACCGACGGCGGCACCACCCAGGTCAAGGACATCCGCGGCGGCACCGACGGCTCCGGGCCCGACGAGCTCACGAACATCGGCGGGACGGTGCTCTTCACCGCCAACGACGGCACCACGGGTCGCGAGCTGTGGCGGACGGACGGCACGAACGGCGGCACCACCCAGGTCAAGGACCTCACGGGCGGGACGGACAGCGGCTACCCCAGCAACCTGGTCGACGTCGGCGGGACGCTGCTGTTCTCGGCGAGCGAGGCGGCGACGGGCTTCGAGCTGTGGCAGTCGGACGGAACGGCCGGGGGCACGCGGCTCGTCCGCGACATCAAGCCCGGCAACGACGACAGCAACCCGGGCTCGCTCGTCAACGTCGACGGCGCGCTCTTCTTCAGCGCCGACGACGGCCTCACCGGCACGGAGCCGTGGCGCGCGGCCGCCGTCCCGCCGGTGGCCTCGCCGAGCCCTGGGCCGTCCCCCGGCCCGGCCCCGGCACCGGTGACCAAGCCGAAGCCCAAGCTCACGCTGAAGGTCAAGCCCAAGCGCGACCGCCGCAAGCCGTTCAGGTTCAGGGCCACGGGAAGGCTCAAGCGCCCGGCCGGAGTGACGCGGGCGCAGGGCTGCAGGGGCAAGGTCGTCGTCGTCGGCCGCAAGCGTCGCGTCAGGAAGCCGATCTTCCTCAAGCGCACCACGCTGACCAAGAAGTGCGCGTTCACGGTCAGGGGCAAGCTCAAGAAGCGCGCGGGCCGGCGGGGGAAGGTCACCTTCAAGGCGACCTTCCGCG
The DNA here is from genome assembly GCA_963740765.1 of uncultured Solirubrobacteraceae bacterium. Taxonomy (GTDB): domain Bacteria; phylum Actinomycetota; class Thermoleophilia; order Solirubrobacterales; family Solirubrobacteraceae; genus DATLGB01. The sequence continues at coordinate 769,570 of CAVUFN010000016.1, forward strand.
GCAACGCGGCGCTGAAGCGCGCGACCGTGAAGAAGAGCGCCCGCTACGGCCGTCGCAAGCCGCGGAAGGCCACGAAGGCCACCAGCGCGACGCGGACGGGGCCGATGCCGCAGGCGCCGCTGCTCGCCGCCGCCCTGCGACGCTACCTCGCGACGAGCGACGCGCGCGGGCACGACCGCGCCGTGATCGCCCGCCTGCGGGTCCTGCTGCGCCGTTAGCCGCACAACACCGATACCGTCCGCCGTCCGATGGTCAGGATGGTTGCCGGCTCCGCAGCGTTCGTCCTCGCCGGCTCGGTCCCGGCCGCCGGCGCGGCCGACTTCACGGCGTCGCCGCTGAAGGACATCAACCGCACGGAGATCGGCAGCGACCCGGCCGGCTTCACCTCCGTCGGAGGCGACGTCTACTTCTTCACCGCGCAGGACGCCGACCACGGCACGGAGCTGTGGCGGTCGGACGGCACCGCCGACGGCACCGGGATGGTGAAGGACATCCGCCCGGGCGTCCAGGGCAGCGATCCGCGTGACCTGACCAACGTCGGCGGCACGCTCTTCTTCACCGCCGGCGACGGCGCGGGCGGCCGTCGTCTGTGGAGCTCCGACGGCACCGCGGCGGGCACCGCGACGGTGGGCGACGCCGTCATCCCTGACGCGTCGAGCTCGCCGACGCCCGAGCTGACCAACGTGGGCGGCACGCTGTTCTTCGTCGGCCGCGAGGGCTCCGACGAGGGCGAGCTCTGGAGGTCCGACGGCACCGACGGCGGCACGGTCCGAGTCGCCGACGTGAGCCCCGGCACCGCGGGCAGCTACCCGCAGCACGTGACCAACGTGGGCGGCGTCGTGTTCTTCACCGCCGACGACGGGGTGCACGGCCGCGAGCTGTGGAAGACCGACGGCACCGCGGACCACACCGTCCTCGTCAAGGACGTCCGCCCGGGTGAGGAGGGCGGTCTGGAAGGCGGTTACGACGGCTCGGACACCGAGCTCGTCAACGTCAGCGGCACCCTCTTCTTCAGCGCCGACGACGGCCTGACCGGCACCGAGCTGTTCAGGAGCGGGGGCACGACGGGCACCACGACCCAGGTCGAGGACATCTGGGCGGGCAGCGGCGACGGCAATCCCACGCAGCTGACCAACGTCGACGGCGCGCTGTTCTTCTCGGCGCGCGCGAACACCACTGGCGTTGAGCTCTACAGCAGCGACGGCACCGCCGACGGCACCGGGGTCGTGAAGAAGCTCGAGCCGAGCGAACTGACCAACCTCGGCGGCGTCCTCGTCTTCACAGCCAACGACGGCACGACCGGCACCGAGCTGTGGAAGTCCGACGGCACCGCCGGCGGCACCGGCCTGGTCAAGGACATCGCGACGGGGAGCTCCGACCCACGCGACCTGATCAACGTCGGCGGCACGCTGTTCTTCAGCGCCGCCAACGGCCCCGCGGGGCGCGAGCTGTGGCGGTCCGACGGCCTCAGCGCCGGCACCCTCCTGGTCGAGGATGTCCTGGTCGGCCCGGGGGACGGCCTCGCGGCGAGCGCGCCCCTGGCCAACGCGGGGGGCGCGCTGGTGTTCGCGGCGCAGGACGGCGCCACCGGCACCGAGCCGTGGAAGTCCGACGGCACGGCCGACGGCACCGCGAGGGTCGCGAACATCGCCACGGCCACGGCGGACGGCGTCCCCGACACCGGGGGGATCGGCATCGGCGACAGCGTGCTCTTCGCCGCCGATGACGGGACGGTCGGCGTCGAGCTGTGGAAGTCCGACGGCACCCCCGACGGCACCGTCCGGGTGAAGGACATCGCTCCGGGCGGCGCCGGCAGCTCGCCGCAGGGCTTCGCCGCCATCGGCGGGACGATCTACTTCTCGGCGCGCGGCCCGGACGGCACGGAGCTGTGGAAGACCGACGGGACCACCGACGGCACCGTTCAGGTCAAGGACATCGCCCCGAGCGGCAACAGCGCTCCCAGCGGGCTCACGAACGTCGACGGGATCCTGTTCTTCGCCGCCGGCGACGGGACGAACGGGCGGGAGCTGTGGAAGTCCGACGGGACCGGCGACGGCACGGTGCTGGTCAAGAACGTCGCCCCCTCCGGGTCGAGCAGCAGCCCCGAGGCGCTGACCGCGGCGGGCGGCGACGTGTTCTTCGTCGCCAACGACGGGACCACGGGCGAGGAGCTGTGGAAGTCCGACGGGACCGCCGGCGGCACCGTCCTGGTCAAGGACGTCAACCCGACCGTGGGCTACTACGGGAACGAGAGCGCCTTCTCCTACGCGCCGGCCCTGACCGCCGTCGGCAGCACCGTCTTCTTCGCCGCCGACGACGGCGCGAGCGGCTTCGAGCTGTGGAAGTCCGACGGGACCGCCGGCGGCACCGTCCGGGTCAAGGACATCCGGCCCGGGTCCAACAGCGGCCTCAGCACCGGCGTCGACGAATTCGCGCCGGTCAACGTCGGCGGCAGGCTCTTCTTCCCCGCCGACGACGGCGCGAGCGGGTTCGAGCTGTGGAGGTCCGACGGGACCTCCGCAGGGACCACCCGCGTCAAGGACATCGCGGCGGGAACCGACGTGGGCAGCGACCCGAGCTGGCTCACCGAGGTCGGCGGCCGGCTCTTCTTCGCCGCCGACGACGACGTCACGGGCCGGGAGCTGTGGAAGAGCGACGGGTCCGGCGCCGGCACCGTCGCGGTCGAGGACATCCGGCCGGGCGGCGACAGCTCCCCGTCCGGCCTCACCAACGTCAACGGCACCCTGCTCTTCGTCGCCGACGACGGCGGCGACGGCGGTGAGCTGTGGAAGTCCGACGGTGGTGCCGCCGACACGGTGCTCGTGGGCGACGCTCGCCCCGGCAGCGCGTCGAGCTACCCGCGCACGTTCGTCCCCTTCAGCGGGGGGCTGTTCTTCGCGGCCGACACGGGCCCCGCGGGCTTCGAGCCCTGGGTCGCGCTCGGGGCTGCCGAGCCGAGCCCGAGCCCCAGCCCGAGCCCGAGCCCGGAGCCGAGTGCGAGCCCGGAGTCGAGTGCGTCCCCATCCCCGTCCCCATCCCCGTCCCCTTCCCCGTCGCCCTCCCCGTTCCCCTCCGCGTCGCCGTCGCCGTCCCCGTTCCCCTCCGCGTCGCCGTCGCCGTCCCCGTTCCCCTCCGCGTCGCCGTCGCCGTCCCCGCTGCCGTCACCGTCACCTTCTGCCTCACCGCCGCCCTCGGTGACCAAGGGCATGCCGACCCTCAAGCTCAAGGCCACCCGCACCCGAGCGCGCAAGCGGCGCTACACGTTCGCGGTGATCGGGAGGCTCGCGCTCCCCGCGGGCGTCGCGCAGGCGGAGGGATGCTCGGGGTCGGTCGACGTCACCGGCCGGCGCAAGGGCCGCAGGACACCGCTCTTCTCCCGGTCGGCGACGCTCACCGCGGGCTGCGCGTTCAAGGTCAAGGTCACGCTGCGCCGGAAGCGGAGCCGCGGCAAGGTGACGATCCGCGCCGCCTTCGGCGGCAATGCCGCGCTGACCGGCGCGTCAGCCGCCGTCGGCGCTCGCCAGAAGCGCTAGCGCGTCCTCGAGGTCGCGCACCTCGGCGTCGTCGCCGAAGAGGGCGTCGACCTCCGTGCCGAGCCGGGCGCGTTCGGCCCCGGCGCGCAGCGCGATCTCGACATAGTCCTCCGGCGACGTCGCGACGAGGTCGCGCCGCCCGGTCTTTGAGTACATCGCCGCGGTGAGGTTCCCGCGCAGGAACGCGCCCGGCAGCGTCACGATCGGGGCGCCCATCGCGAACGCCTCGTAGCTCGAGTTGCCACCGCCGAAGGGGAACGGGTCGAGGACGACGTCGCTCTGGGCGAGCAGGCGCAGGTAGTCGGGGCGCGGGAGGCCCGGCAGCCAGTGGATGCGGTCGGTGACGTCGGGCATGACGCGCGCGAAGCGCTCGCGCAGCAGCGCCGTCCAGTGCGCCACGCGGCCCTCGATCAGCAACAGGACGCCGTCCGGGTCGCCGCGGAGGATCCCGGCCAGGACGGCGTCGAAGTCCGGGTGGAACTTGAACAGCGTCTGCGGGCAGGCGTAGCGGTGGCCGCCGGGCAGGACGAGCTCACCCTCGGGACGGGGCGGCCGCTCGTAGTAGGTGCACAGCGTCGGCGGCAGCGCCAGGCGCTCCGTGTAGTGCGCCTGCGCGTCGGGCGTCTCCAGCAGCGCGCTGGAGAGGTAGTGGTCCATCGTCGCGCTCCCGGTCGTGAGCGGATGCCCCCAGGTGGCGACCTGAACGGGCGCCATGCGCGAGTGGGCGAGCGTGGAGGTCAGCGCATCCATGCCGACGTCGGCGAAGACGAGCACCTCCAGCGCCTGCGCGGCGATCTGCTCGCGCGCCGCAGCCACGGACTGCGGCAGCTGCACGAACGTGTCCGCCGCCGACCGGAACGCCTCCGCCATCGGGTCGCGGGCCCGGCCCGGCGTCAGCACCACCACCTCGAACCGCTCCCGGTCCAGCCGCTGGATGCGCCCGAGGTTGAGGCGGCCGATGGTGTGATCGCGGAAGTACGCGCTCAGGAACCCGACCCGCACCCGCTGCACCCCAGGGGACCGTCCCCGGGGGCGCGCGAGGTCCGGGCCGTGGTAGATGCGGCCGAGGCCGGCCTGCACCGCGCGCTGGTCTCCACCCTGGTAGGCGGTGAAGAAGCCGGTGGGGACGAGCGCGTCGGTGGTGTCGATGCGCGCGCCCGCGGCGACCAGCGCCTCGACCTCGGCGTGCATCCGCGCGCGGGTGGTCGCCACCTCGTCGGCGTCCGCGTAGACGACGGGCAGCGCGGTGGCCGCCATGACCCGGTTGACCGGCGCAGGGCGCACGCGGTCGGCCTCGAGCAGCCGCGCCCGGCCCTCCGCCGTGTGGCCGTGCTGCACGAGCAGGTAGCCGAGGTTCTGCAACGCGGGGGCGAAGGCGGGGTCGGCCGCCAGCGCCTGGCGGTAGGCCGCCAGCGCGCCCTCCTGGTCGCCGGCATCCTGGAGGGCGTTGCCGCGGTCGTTGAGCGTCCGGGCGTCCGGAGCCGGTTCCGGGGGCACGACCCAGATGTCGTCCTCCTCGCCGGGGCGGCCGCCGCTGAGCGCCACGCAGCGGGTGTCCGGCACCACCTGCACGTCGAAGATCTCCTCGATTCCCGTCTCGAACTCCAGCGTGGCCACCGTCGTGCCGCTGATCAGGTCGACGACGCCCACGCCGCACTTGAGCTCCTCGTGGCGCGCGGCGATCGGGACCCCGCCGAACACCGCCGTCTCCCGGATCCGCGACAGCCCGACGAAGGCGAGGTTGCCGTGGCAGGCGAGGCCGCGGGTGAAGCCGGGGACCGCCTCGATCGCGGTGCGGGCACCGGTGCCGGGGTCGACGGACTCGATCGTCCCGTGACCGGAGTTGAGGACGAGCATCCTGCCGTCGTGCCAGCGCGGCGAGTGCGGCATGGCCAGCCCGCTGGTGACGGGCTCCCCGCTGGCGACGTCGAGCACGCAGCCGCCGGCGTTCTTGTCCCCGCGCCAGCCGCCAGGCTCGTCCGTGCGCCCGAGGACGGTGACCAGCGACGGCTTGCCGTCGCGCATCCCCAGCCCGTTGAGGTGGCAGCGGTCCTCCGCCGCCAGCCGGGTGACGAAGGGCGGGCGCCAGCGTGGCACGAAGTGGTAGTCGGGGTGCAGCGTGGCCAGGCACGAGAAGCGGGTGTTGACGACCCACAGCTCGTCGTCGGCGCCCCAGGCCAGCTCGTGGCACTGGATCCCGCCGGTCACCGTCGCCGAGCGGGCCAGATAGCAGCGGTCGTAACGGCCCTGCGGCTCCATCACGGGCGCGAGCCGCGACTGGTCGCCGAGGAACCACACCTGCCCCGTCGTCCCCACCGCGACGCGGTCCCGCCGCGCGGCGACGCCCATCGCCTGGTCGAACTCGTGGAAGGACAGGTGCAGCCGGTCCTCCTCGTGGCCGACCGCGATCAGCTTCCCCGCCTGGTAGGTCGAGACCAGCAGGGTGCAGCGCATCTGGCGCAGCACCTCGACGAACGACGGGCTGTGGCGGAAGCGGACCTCGCGCCAGCGCTCCTCGCTCGCGTCGTCCACCTAGCTGTCGATGAGGACCGGGGTCCCGATCGCGACGCGGTCGAAGAGATCGATCACGTCGGACGCGCGCATGCGGATGCAGCCGTGCGACGCGGCCGTGCCGATCGAGTACTCCTGGAAGGTGCCGTGGATCCCGATGGACCCGTTGACGCCCATCCAGCGGGCGGCGAGCGGGTTGCCCGGGTCGCCGCCGCTGTAGGACTGCCCGGCCGCCTCGCCGGCCCACGGCGAGTTGGGCGCCGTCCAGGTCGGGTTGACCTGCTTGGACTGGATCGCGAACAGGCCCTCGGGCGTCGGGTAAGCGGGCTGGCCGACGGCGACCCCGTACTGGCGGACGTAGCGGAGGCGCTTGAACAGGCGCAGCGTGAAGGACGACTTGTCGACGGTGATGATGGTCGGGTAGCGCCGCTTGAGGTCCCTGGCGCCGATCGCCGGCTTGGTGCGGACGAGCTTGACGCGTAGCGTCCGCGGCTTCGTCGGGTTGGCCAGCGCGCGCTCGATGAGCTTGTTCACGCGCTTGACCGCCAGGCGACGACCGGCGCGTGCCTTGGTGCGGCCGATGTGGCGCAGCCGGATGCGCACGCCGGCGTCCCTGGCTTCGACCAGGACCTTCTTGGCGAAGGCGTCGACGAACGTGCGGATGGGGGTGCGGATGAACTCGAGCACCGGGGCGACGGCGCTGTTCGCCGGGGCCGCGAGGACGGCGGCAGCGGTCTTGTCGACGTCGAACTCCTGCTTGACCCGGCGGGTGGGCAGCGTCTTCTCGTCGCCGCCGTGGCGGACGATGATCGGGCGCCGGACGATCGGGCGGACCTCGACGCGCAGCGCGGCGCGCAACTGGGACTCCGTCTGCCCGCCCACGGACACTCCGGCCACGGTCACGCCCCTCTGCACGACCGGCTCGGGCGGCGGCGTGACTGCCGGTGCCGGCGACGGCGACGGGGTGGGGACCGGCGGGGTCTGGGCAGCCGCGGTCGGCGCCCAGACGAGCGCGAACAGGATCAGGAGTCGCTTCACCCGCTCGATTTTATGCCGCGAGCCGAGCCTGACCGGCGAATTGCAGCAGCAGCTCGCAGACGCGCTCGGTCTCCTCCAGCTGCGGGCAGTGGCCGCAGCCGTCGAGCAGCACGACCTCGGTGTGCGGGATCCCGGCGCTCAGCGCCTTGGCGCCCGAATGGCTGACCATGCGGTCCCGCGTCCCCCAGATCAGCAGCACCGGGCACTCGACCGCCTCCAGGTCGAAGCAGTTGGCCAGCTCGGGGAGCAGCCGGCGGCCAGTGGCGACGAGCCGTCGCACCGACGCCTTGTCGGGGTGGTGGGCGGCCATCGCGCGGATGACGCGCCCGTCCGCGGCGCCCGGACGGGCGAACGCGAGGCGCTTGAACGTCTCCCCCACGGCGACGGCGAGCGCCTGGCGCGGGATCGGCACGGGCAGCGCCAGCACGGTCCGGACGACCGGGTCGCGCTCGATGACGTCGAACCAGCGCGGCATGTCCAGCCCGGCGGGGGCGATGGGGACGACGCCGGCCAGCGGCAGGTCGGCGCGCTCGGCCGCCCGCAGCGCCACGACGCCGCCGAGGGAGTTGCCGCTGACGATCACCGGCTCGCCCGTCTCCGCATGGACGCGCTCGATCAGGCCGCCCGCGAACGCGTCCAGTTGGGGGAGCATCGCGCCGGGACCGAGGTGGGACGCGGCGCCGAAGCCCGGCAGGTCGATCGCCACCGCACGCTGGTTGGCGCCCGCGAGGAGGTCCAGCAGCGGGCGCCAGGTGTCGGCGGAATCGCCGAAGCCGTGGATCAGGATCAGGCCGGGTCCCTCGCCCTCGATCTCCAGGACGCGGGTCGTGAAGCCGTCGACCTCGACCCGGTGCTCGAACAACGGCTGCCGCTTCATCAAGCCTCGTACCCGTGCGCGACGAAGTCCTTCGGGCGGATCAGCAGCAGGGACAGGATCCCGCCGATCACGGCGACGGCGCCCGCGACCAGGACGATGCGGTCGAAGCCGTGGAGGAAGGCGTCGCGGCCCGGCCCGAGCGCCTCGGGGCCGAGCTTGCGGTAGACGCCGAAGGAGATGAAGTCGCTGAAGTCGCCGGCGCGGTCGGTGGGGAGCTTGCCGCCGACCGCGGACGCGAACTGGCCCGCGCGGTCGTTGACGGCGGACTGGAAGATCGCGCCCCACGCCGCCACGCCCGTGGCGATGCCGACCTGACGGAAGGTCGAGTTGATGCCGGACGCCATGCCCGCCTTGACGGGGGCGACGACGCCGACCGCCGCGGTCGCCAGCGCCGGGTTGACCATGCCGACGCCGATGCCGCCGAGGATGAAGCCAGGAAGCAGCGCGGTCCACTCGTCGTCGGCGGTCAGGCCGGTGAAGGTGAACAGGCCGGCGCCGCAGATCAGCAGCCCGAAGCCCATGAACCAGCGGATGCCGATCCGCTCCGCGAGCTTGCCCGCGAACGGCGCGACGAAGAACGACAGCAGCGTCGTCGGCAGGAACCGCAGCCCGGCCTCCAGCGGCGAGTAGCTGAGCTGGTTCTGGATGTAGAGCGTCAGGTACAGGAACATCGCGAACTGCGACGCCGACAGGGCGAAGGCGCCGATCGACGCGCCGACGAAGCTCGGGTTGCGGAACAGCGGCAGCTCGAGCATCGGATGCCGGGAGCGGCGCTCGATCACGAAGAAGGCGGCGAGCAGAACGGCGGCTCCGATCAGCATGCTCGTGATCAGCGCCGACCCCCAGCCCTCGTCGTTGCCGCGGATGAGGCAGAAGACGAACAGGAACAGAGCGACCGAGAAGGTGATGACGCCCGGGATGTCCAGCTTGCCCTCCGCCGGATTGCGTGACTCCTCGACCGTGCGCAGCGTGAGCAGGATCAGGCCGAGGCCGATCGGCACGTTGACGAAGAAGATCGCCTGCCAGCCGATGCCGTCGGTGAGGACGCCGCCGACCAGCGGGCCGATGGCGACGGCGCCGCCGATGCTCGCGCCCCAGATACCGATCGCGGTGCCGCGGTCCTTCCCCTGGTAGGCGGCGGCCAGCAGCGCCAGCCCGCACGCGAACATCCCCGACGCGCCGATCCCCTGCAGGCCGCGGCTGAGGTTCAGGATCAGCGGGCTGCCGGAGAGGCCGCACAGCGTCGAGGCGACGGTGAACAGCGCGAGACCACCGACGAAGACGCGCTTGCGGCCGATCAGGTCCGAGAGCGAGCCTGCGGTCAGCAGGATCGCGGCCAGCGTCAGGCTGTATGCGTCGACCACCCACTGCAGGTCCGAGAAGCTCGAGTTCAGGTCCCGCTCGATCGCGGGCAGTGCGACATTGACGATGGTGACGTCGAGCAGCAGCATGATGGTCGCCAGACACACCGCGATCAGCGTCCACCACTTGCTCATTCCCGCGACCCTACCCCTCGTCTCCGACGCCCAGCTGCGCCCGCTCGTGCTCGCCGACGTCGAGGCGCTCGGGGCGACGATCGAGGCCAATCTCGAGCACCTGCGGCCGTGGATGCCGTGGGCGACCGGCTACGAGCAGCTGTCGACGCTCGCGTTCGTCGAGGCCGCCCAGCGGCAGGTGCGGGAGGAGCAGGGGGCGCAATTCGCGTTGGTACGGGCGACGTCGATCGTCGGGACCATCGGCTTCCACGCGATCAACTGGCCCAACCGGTCGACCTCGATCGGGTACTGGCTGGCCGCCGACGCACAGGGCCACGGGATCGTCACCAGCGCCGTCCGCGCGCTGTGCGAGCTGGCCTTCGGCGAGTGGGGCCTGCACCGCGTCGAGCTGCGCGCCCAACCCGCCAACGTCCGCTCGCGCGCCGTCGCCGAGCGCTGCGGGTTCACCGCGGAGGGTGTCGCCCGCGAGGCCGAGCGCGTCGGCGATCGCTTCCACGACCTCGTCGTGTACTCCCTGCTCGTTGGGGATAGGTGAGTCGTCCGACCCCGGATTTACGTTGTCGGCATGGTCACGGTGGCTGGAGCGGAGCGGATGGAGGCGGACCTGCGCGAGCTGGTCGCCACCGTCCAGTGCCCGCACCTGCACGCGCTGCTCGCGACACTGTTCTCGGGCCCGACGTGGGAGCGCTTCCGCTGCGCGCCGGCCGCCAAGCGCTACCACCAGGCCTACGAGCACGGATTGCTCGAACACACCTTGAGCGTGGCCCAGGGCGTCTCCGCGATGGCCTCCACCTTCGGCGGGATCGACCGTGACGTCGCCGTCGCCGGCGCTCTGCTGCACGACATCGGCAAGCTCGACGCCTACACGCCCGCGGACGGCGACGCGATCGACCTCACCGACCTCGGCAAGCTCCAGGGCGAGATCGCGCTCGGGTACTTCCGCGTCCGCCGCGCCATCGAGGAGCTGCCCGCCTTCCCGGAGCAGACCGCCGTCTCGTTGCTGCACATCATCCTCTCCCACCACGGCTGCCTCGAGCATGGCTCGCCCGTCGTGCCGATGACCCGCGAGGCGACCCTCGTCCACATGATCGACAAGCTCGGCGCGCAGTTCGGCTCCTTCGACCGCGTCGAGCGCGCGCTCCCCGAGGGCGCCGCCTGGTCGGAGTTCGACAAGGCGCTCTCCGGCTCGGCCTGGTTCGCCACCCGCGCGGCTTAGCCGAGCGCGGTCGTCATCAGCTGGTCGAGCTCCTGCGAGGCGCGCAGGATGCGCTCGGCGTAGTCGCGGCGCTCGTCGTCGGAGATCGGGCGATCGCCGGCGAGCAGCTGGGCGAAGCCGTCGATGACGACCAGCGGTGAGCGCAGATCGTGACGCAACTTGCGCAGAGCCTCGTGGTCCACAGCGCAATGTTCGCAAAGAGCACGCAGATGCCTGCTCGAGCCGATCCCGCCCACCCCGCCGGTCTACGCTGCACCCACCTTGGCCAAGGACACCGAGAAGCTCATCCGCCAGCTGTCGCTGATCTCGTACCTGATGGCCGAGCGGCGACCCGTGACGGCCACCGAGATCCGCCGCGACGTCGAGGGCTACTCCGACATGACCGAGGACGCGTTCGCGCGGCGCTTCTACGCCGACCGCGCGGAGCTCGAGTCGCTCGGCATCAACCTGTCGGTGGACAAGCCGGCCGACGGCTTCAGCGAGCAGGAGAACTACTCGCTCGCGCGCGAGGCGTTCCACCTGCCCGCGATCGCGTTCACCGACCAGGAGCTCGCCTCCCTGCAGACGGCGCTCTCGCTGCTCGACGGCGAGTTCGCGTACGCCGAGCCGCTGCGGCTCGCGCTCCAGCAGATCACCTGGGGCCGCCCGGCGCCGATGAGCCTGCCGGGTCAGCGCACGGTCGGGCTGGGCATCACCGCGGCTGCCGGCGGGCACGAGATCAGCCAGCGGATCGCGAAGATCGACACGGCGATCTACCGCCGCAAGCGCGTCGAGTTCGAGTACCACACGATGGCCACCGACGAGACGGCCACGCGGCAGGTCGACCCGTACCACCTGCTCTTCGAGGCGGGGCAGTTCTACCTGATCGGCCACAGCCACGAGCGCGGCGCGACCCGCGTCTTCCGCCTCGACCGCATGCGCGGCAAGGTCGCCTACGCCACCAAGGCCGAGCACGACTTCTCACGGCCCGAGGACTTCGATCCCCGCGGGTACGCGCACCAGGTCCCGTGGCAGCTCGGCGCGCCGATCGACACCGCGGAGATCTGGTTCTCCGAGCGGCTCGCGTGGATGGTCGAGCGCCACTTCGGCGACTACGGGACGACGGAGGCCGGCGAGGACGGCGCGCTGACCTTCCGCTCCTCGTACGCCCTGCCGCGGCTGCTGATCGCGTGGACCCTCGGCTTCGGGGAGCACGCCCGCATCCTCGGCCCGCCCGCGCTGGTCGAGGAGGCGCGCGAGCGCCTGGACCGCGTGACGGACGGCCACCGCGGCGACCCGCCGTACGAGGTCGACACCGCCGGCGCCGAGCGCGCCCGGGCCCGTGCTGCCGCGCTCGAGGATCAGGAGACCGAGCCGCGCGGGCGCCAGCGCGCGGAGACCGCGATCCGCCCCGAGCGCTTCGCCCGCCTGGTCACGCTCGCCTCCGTGCTGATCCGCGCCGGCCGCAACGGCGAGCGCCTGAAGGTCGCCGACGTGATCCGCGACACCGCGATCTCCGAGGCCGAGCTGCGCGAGGACGTCAACGTCCTCAACGTGGTCAACTTCGGCGGCGGCACCTACGTCCTCTACGCGGAGATCCACCCCAACGGCGAGATCGAGGTGGACACCGAGCCGTATTCGGACACCTTCGACCGGCCCGCCCGCCTGCTGCCCATCGAGGCCAAGGCGCTCGTCGCCGCGATCGACCTGATCGGCTCCCACCTCCCCGCGGGCGCGCTCGACTCCGCGCGCGACAAGATCGTCGCCGCGCTCGGCGAGGACCCGGTCCGCGAGGGCCTGCAGGTCACCACGGGCGCGGGCGGCGACGATTCGAAGACGGCACGGCTGGTCAGCGAGGCGATCGAGAACCGGCGCATCCTCGACCTCACCTACGTCGACGGCCAGGGTGCGATCACCGAGCGCGTGGTCGAGCCCTACGCGCTCATCAACGGCCGCGAGGGCTGGTACGTGACCGCGTTCGACCCGGCCAAGGACGCGATGCGCCACTTCCGCCTCGACCGCATCAAGGCGGCCGAGATCACCGGTCGCGCCTACGAGCCGCGGCCCGAGCTGGACCCGATCGCCGACATCGAGGGCTGGCCGCGCACGGGCACGGTGTCGGACTCGCGCGTCGCCCACGTGTGGATCTCCGCCGCGCAGGCACGCTGGGCCCGCGAGGAGCGCAGCGTCCTCGCCGAGCTCGAGGACGGCTCGATCATCGTCGAGTGGTCCTTCAAGGGCGAGGGCTACCTGGTCAAGGAGATCCTCAAGGAGGCGGGCGACGCCGTCGTCCTCGAGCCCGCCGACCTCCGCGAGGCCGTCCTGACCGCGGCCGAGCGGCTGCTCGCGTCGGTGTGAGCCGCAGAGACCAGATCGTCATGTCCGACGAGGAGGCGCTCGCCTTCCTCGACGAGGAGCTGATCGTCACCTGCGCGTCGATCGGCAGGGACGGGCGGCCGCACCTGATGCCGCTCTGGTACGTGGTGCGCGACGGGGCCCTGTGGGCGTGGACCTACGGCAAGTCGCAGAAGGCCATCAACCTGCGCCGCGACCCGCGCGCGACCCTGCAGATCGAGGCCGGCGCCGGCCGCTACGACCAGCTGCGCGGGATCATGATCGAGGCGGACACGGTGGTCCACGACGACGTCGAGGCGGTCACCGCGCTCGGCATGGAGATCCTGTCGCGCTACAGCGGCGGGGAGGTCGGCCGCGAGGCCGTCGAGGGCCAGGCGCCCAAGCGCGTGGGCCTCGAGTTCACCGAGACGCGGCGCGTCACCTGGGACCACCGCAAGCTCGGCGGCACCTACTGAAGCGCGGCCCGGACCGCCTCCATGAGGCGATCAGGCTCTCCCTTGTCCACCGTCCGCAACCCGAGCTCGCCGGCGCGCTCCTCCACGCTGGGATCGAGGAAGGCGGAGTAGAGGACGATCGGCACCGCGTCGCCCGTCTTGCGCAGCCGCTCCGCCACCTCGATCCCGCTCAGGCCGGGCGGCATGCGCTGGTCGAGCAGCACCAGCGCGTAGTCCGCCTCCGCGATGCGCTCCAGCGCCTCTTTCCCCGAGGACGCCTCGTCGTGGCGCAGGCCCTCGTCGTCGAGGAACAGCGAGAGCATGAACCGGACGTCGGCCTGGTCGTCGACCAGGAGGATCAGGGGACGGTCAGCGACTGCCGCAGGGGTCGACATAGAGATCGTCGACCTGCCAGCTACCCGAGATGGGCGTGAAGCGGAAGGCGACGGCGTCGGCGATCAGGTTCGCGCCGATGAGCGTCACGGGTGAGGGGGTCCACGACGACGATCCGGTCACGGTACCGACCGGGACGGCAGCCCCGCCGGGGAGCACGACGGAGACCCGCAGGGCCGCGAGCAACGGGCCGGACGTCGTGCGGAACACGTAGCGGAAGGTGGGGTGATCGATGCCGACGCAGACGGCCGGCGACGTCGCCGAGGAGCCGGCCGGCAGCCGCAGCGACTGCGTGCCCGGGCCGCCCAGCCCGAAGCTCTCGTTGCCGTCGACGACCGACGCGCCACGGAGGTCCCAGCCCTCGGCGCCGTTCTCGAAGCCGCCGTCGGGGGCGAGGAAGTAGTTCGCCGGGTCCAGCCAGCGGGCGAAGACGGGCGAGGACGGCGGACTGTCGCAGTCGGTGGTGACAGCCGCCGAGGCAGGGGCGGCAGGGACGACGACGGTGAGCGCCGCAACGGCGGCGAGGACGAGCGAGCGCATTCGATGACTTTCCTTGGCGGAGGTGCGACGGGCGATCCGTCGCCGCTGGTGCGGAGCATCGGCAGGTCGGGCGGGTGTCCGCGATCGGACACTTGTCCAACCGTCCCGGCTCCGTCCGTAGCCTCCCGCGTGTGACGCCCGAGTCCGTCATCGCCGAGGACGTCACGGAGCTGATCCGCGTCGGCCGCGAGCGCGAAGGTCAACCGCTCGGACACCGCCGCGCGCTGACGGAGGTCTTCGTCGGCGGGTCGTTCGTCGCGGCCGCCGTCCTGATCGCGGTCCTGTGCGACGCGGACCGCGCCCTCGCGCTCGGTCCTGCCTTCGCCCTCGTCGTGCTGTTCGCGGCCGGCTTCCGCTTCGTGATCGACGTCGGTGTGACCTACACGGCGCCCGTGCAGCTGGCCTTCGTCCCGATGCTGTTCCTGCTGCCGACCTCCGCCGTCCCCCTGCTGGTGATGCTGGCGTGGTTCGCCGGCCGCCTGCCCGACGTGGTCGTCGGCAAGCGGCGCACCCATCCCGACCGCCTGCTGCTCGTCCCGGCCAACTGCTGGTTCTCCATCGGCCCGGTGCTGGTGCTGCTCGCGGCGGACGCCCAACTGCCCGACTGGTCGGACTGGCCCGTCTACCTGCTCGCGCTCCTGGCCCAGTTCGCCGGGGACACCGTGGTCAGCACGCTGCGCGAGTGGCTCGGCGAGGGCCTGCGGCCCAGCGTGCAATTGCGCACGATCGGCTTCGTCTCGACCATCGACGCACTCCTCTCCCCGCTCGGCATCCTCGCCGCGTTCGCGTCGCAGACCTTCGAGTACGCGTTCCTGCTGCTCGTCCCGCCCGCCTTCCTGATCACCCTCTACGTGCGGGAGCGCTCGCGCAGCGTGGCCAGCGCCGTCGCCCTCGCGACCGCGCTGCGCGACCGCGAGTCGCTGATCGCCGGCGCCAGTCACGAGCTGGTCACCCCGCTCGGCGTGCTCGTCGGGCTCACCGCCCGCGTGACCGACGGGCCGCCGCTGCCGACCGACCGGCGCGAGCAACTCGACGCGGTGATGCGGCGTGAGGTCATCGCGCTTCGCCACGTGGTCCGCCAGTTCGTCGACTACACGCGCCTGAAGACCGAGCGGGACCTGCTGATCCGCCCGGAGGCGACGCGGCTCGAGCCGGTCGTGTCGGAGATCGTGATCGCGCTGACGGGGATGGGCCGCGTGGGCGTCGTGCCGACGCAGCCGCTCCCGCCCGCCCTGGTCGACCGCGACCGCGCCCACCAGATGGTGATGAGCATGACCGCGGAGGCACTGGAGGGCGCGGACGCCGCCCAGGTGGAGCTGGGCATGGCGGACGACCGGATCATCGTCACCGTCACCAGCGCCCAGCCGATGCGCGAGCGGCCGTTCGCCGAGGGCGGCGAGGGCTCGAGCGCCGGGCTCGGCCTGTACGTGACGCGCGAGCTCGCCCGTCGCCACGGCGGAGACCTCGAGGCCCTGCCCAGCGAGGACGGCGGCGCGCGGTACGTCCTGAGGCTGCCGATAGCCTCGTCCGGCGATGGCTGACCTCAAAGGGCTGATCCTCTCGGGCGGGCGCGGCACGCGCCTGCGCCCGATCACCTACACCTCGGCGAAGCAGCTCGTGCCCGTGGCCAACAAGCCGGTGCTGTTCTTCGGCATCGAGGCGATGGCCGAGGCGGGCATCACCGACATCGGCATCATCATCGCGCCGGAGACCGGCGACGAGATCCGCGAGGCGGCCGGCGACGGGTCGCAGTTCGGCGTCGCCATCACCTACATCGTGCAGGACGAGCCCGCCGGCCTCGCGCATGCGGTGCTGACCGCGGAGCCGTTCCTGGGCGACTCGCCCTTCGTCATGTACCTGGGCGACAACCTGCTCCAGGGGGGCATGAAGGACCTCGTCGGCCGGTTCCGCGAGCGCGCGCCCGAAGCGATGATCCTGCTCACCCAGGTCCCGGACCCCGAGAACTACGGCGTCGCCGCGGTCGGCGAGGACGGCCAGATCGTCCGGCTCGTCGAGAAGCCCTCCGACCCGCCGTCCGACCTCGCGCTGGTCGGCGTCTACATGTTCACGCCGCTCATCCACACGGCGGCGAAGTCGATCGAGCCGTCCCCGCGCGGGGAGCTCGAGATCACCGACGCGATCCAGTGGCTCGTCGACCAGGGCCACACCGTCGAGCCGCACGTCGTGCGCGGCTGGTGGAAGGACACGGGGCGCCTCGACGACATGCTCGAGGCCAACCGGCTCATCCTGGAGACGATCAACCGGCGCGTGGAGGGCGAGCTGATCGACTCCCAGGCCGACGGCCGCGTGGTCGTCGAGCCCGGCGCCGTGCTGGAACGCTCCACCGTCCGCGGCCCCGCCATCATCGGCAGGGGCGCCGTCGTCCGCGACGCCTACATCGGCCCCTACACCGCGATCGGCGACAACTGCCTCGTCGACTCCGCCGAGGTCGAGCACTCCATCCTGCTCGAGGGCTCCGAGGTCTCCCACCTCGACGGCCGCATGGAGTCCTCGCTGCTCGGCAAGGACGTCAAGATCAGCCGCGGGACGCGCCAGCCGCGCGCCTATCGCTTCATGGTCGGCGACAACTCCGAGATCGGGATCCTGTAGGTCCGCTTCGAGAGGAAGCGGGCGCGGCGCATCTGCTTCGGGCAGAACGGCGGGCGCACCCACCGCTTGGCGCTGAACATCCGCGTCTGGTCGGCGAACCAGCGTGACTCGGGCGAGGTCGACTGCGAGTAGGTGAGGATCGTGCGCACGCGTGCGCACCTGCGCGGCGGGAGGTCGACCGCCTGGACGTAGCTCGAGCCGTGTGGGACGTTGGGGTAGCCCTTGGCGGGGTCCCACGTCACGTTGATCGCGTTGAAGACGCCGAGCGTGCCGGGCCCGCCGTGGATCGGGATCCTCTCCTCGCCGCGGAGCTCGTACTGGAAGTCGCGCAGCGGGGCGTCGAGCGGGATGCCCGCGCCCTCGAGGTCCGAGACGGCGCCGTCGAGCGCCTGGCGGACGGACGGCGAGGACGTGTTGAGCCCGTTGGGCGTGTTGACGGGGTCGTTCACGTCGAAGGGATTCGCGAACGGCGACTCGGCGGGCGGCAGCGCGCTCGACGCCGGGTTGACGAGCAGCCGCGACGCGAAGCGGCGGAACAGCAGCGCACCCCTGGCGTCGAGGTCGTCGTGTCCGTCCCAGGCGGCGAGCACCGGGCAGGCCGGCGAGCTGCTGCCCGCGCACAGCTCGGCGATGCCGTCCTTGAACAGCTCGCCCGCGTACTGCCGGTTGTTGAAGACCGCGTCCCGGAGCTGGCGCAGGGTGAAGCCCTTGCCGGCCAGGCCGTCGCTGCCGTCGAGGCGCTGCTGGACGATGCGCAGCCCGAGCCGGGTGCGCAGCGAGCGCGCGGTCCGCTCGTCTCCGATCACGCGCGAGAAGCCCTCCAGCGGCTGCTGCGGGTTGGACAGCCAGTAGGAGTCGTTGCCGTTGGTCACGTAGTCGTCGCGGAACAGCGACGGCAGGTGCGAGGGCCCGAAGATGCCCGGGGCGACGGCGTCCGGATCGTCGTCGTAGGCGCAGGCGCCGCGCGAGCCGTCGAGGATCTGCACGCGCAGGGCGGCGTCGGTGACGCCTCCGAGCGCGACGTTGCAGTCGGCGATCTTCGCGTTGGAGACGTTCGGGACCGAGCCGATGTCGGCGTAGTAGGCCTTGCCCGTCGAGTCCGCCGCGATCGTGTTGACCCACGGGATGCCCAGGTACTTGCGCTCGATCTTGTCGAGCTGCTGGACGGACTGCGCGCGATTGGTGAAGTAGAAGTGGTTGAGGTAGCGGAAGTTCGCAGCGTTGGCGTCCCCGAGCGCGAACGCGGTCGTCGGCGTCCACGGGAAGATCGGCAGGCCCAGGATGCCGGTCAGCATCGGGCCCCAGCGCGTGTCGTAGAGCGTGCGCGTCTCGCTCTTGCCGTCCGGCAACTCGACCGTCACCTCCGTCGCCGTCATCTTCTGCGGCTGGCCGTCGACGAGGTAGCTGTGCGGGTCGCCCGGCACCAGCGTGAGCTGATACGGCGTGAAGCGCCGCGCGGTGGAGACGGTGTGGCTCCACGCCAGATGCCGCGTGTTGCCGATCAGGATGATCGGGACCCCGAACAGCGAGCCGCCCTGGACGTTGACCTTCCCCGGGATGGTGAGGTGCGCCTGGTAGAAGCGCTCCGAGCCGTCCCACGGGAAGTGCGGGTTGCCGAGCAGCATGCCGTGGCCCGACTGCGTGCCCTGCTTGCCGAGCGCGACGGCGTTGGAGCCGATGCCGCCGAGCACGTCGTCGAGCCTGTCTTCCGCCTCGGGCAGGGCGCCGGCCTGCGCAGTGAGCGCGCCCACGGGGTCGGCCGTCGGTGCCGCGTCGCCGATGCCGTCGATCGCGGCGCCGGCCGAGGCGAGCAGCGCGAGCTGGTAGAAGCGGCGGTAGGCGTCGATCTCCTCGATCGGGTGCACCCACGCCTTGCCGCGGCAGGCCGGATCGGGGATCTTGTCCACGCCGACCCGCCTCAGGTAGGCGTTGTAGCCCGCCACGTAGCCGCGCACGGCGCGCTTGAGCGCGGGCACCGGGCCGTGCGGCGGCGGCTGGGCGACCAGCTTCTCGACCGTGCCCTGGGCGATGATCTTGCGGAAGAAGAAGTCCGAGGCGAGGTTGTTCGGCTTGGTGCTGTTGCCGCGGAACTCGTAGGACCCGTCCGGGCCGAAGTACTTCGACCGCTCGCCGCGCACGGTCGTGTAGGTGTCGGCGAGCACGCAGACGTTGTCGGCCGCGAGGGCCCGGGCGTAGCCGTAGGCGAGCGCCGGCAAGGTCGTGGCCTGGATGTGCGGGATGCCGTGCGCGCTGCGCTTGACGGTGACCTTCCGGGCCGCCTGCGCAGGTGCCGCGGCGACGACGAACAGGGCCGCGGCAGCGGCGAAGGCTCTCCTCATCCGTGGGAGATTACGCGCGCAGAGCGCGCCGGCGCGCCGGTGCGATCTCCACGACGCTCCGGGCGAGCCGGAGCCCTTCACGGCGCGGATCGCTGCCGGCGTCGGGTCGATCTCGTACCCGCGCAGCCCGTGCCGAGCTGATCCGGACGCCCGTTTCGAGCTGTCCAGGGCCCGTCGCGCCCGCGCCGGGAACGCCTGATCTGGCGCACCGGCGGTTCCCGTAGAATGGCCGGTGCAGGTCCAGGTTCCGATCGGGACCAGGGGCAGGCGCCGACGACCACCGCAGCTCGCTGCTCGTCTCACGGCGGCGATGCGGCGGAGGTTCCCACCGCCCATGCCCAACTCCGTCGACCTCTCCGACTCCGACTCCCGCCTCGCGGCGTGCATCCCGGCCGGCGTCCGCCTGCCCGCCCATGCGGTCAAGGTCCCGCCCGGGCGGATCGACCCGCTCGCCGTCGGCGAGGACGCGTTCGCGCTGCTGCTCGTCGCGGGCGTGATCCGCAGCGAGGTGCACTTCGGCGACCGCACCGTCGCCGAGACGCTCGTCGCCGGTGACGTCCTCCTGCCCGCGGCCCCGCAGGGCGACGGATTCGCGGCCCGGCGCAGCGTGTCCGCGCTGTCCTGGTGCGTGCTCGCACGCCTGGACGCGAACTTCATCGCCGCCGCCGCGCGCTGGCCGGAGCTGATGCGAGACCTGCACGGCCGGCTCGCCGACCAGGAGCACCGCATCGCCGTCAGCGGCGCCATCGGGCAGATGCCGCGCACGGACGAGCGGATCGAGGCGACCTTCGACCAGCTGGCCGCGCGGCTGGGCAAGCCGGTCCCCGAGGGTCGCCTCGTCCCGCTGACGATGACCCACGCCGCGATCGGCCGCATGGTCGGTGCCTCGCGACCGACGGTCAGCCTCGCGCTCGGCCGGCTGGCAGAACGCGGCCGGCTGCTCCGCTGCGCCAACGGGCACTGGCTGATCGCGAACACGCCGGACTAGGCTGGTGGCGATGCGCCTCCTCGTCACGGGGGCGGCCGGGATGCTGGGCCAGGACGTCGTGTCCGCCGCATCCGAGGCGGGGCACGAAGTAATTGCCCTCGCCCGCCGCGACCTCGACATCACCGACGCCGACGCCGTCCGCCACGCCGTCCTCGACGCCCAGCCCGCCGCGGTGATCAACTGCGCTGCCTACACCGACGTCGACGGTGCCGAGGCCGACGAGCAGACCGCGACCGCCATCAACGGCGACGCCGCCGGGAACGTCGCGGCCGCGGCCGCCAACGCCGGCGCCCTGGCCGTCCACGTGTCCACCGACTACGTGTTCGCGGGGGACTCGGCGGAGCCGTACCTCGAGTCCGACGCGGTCGGGCCGACCGGCGCCTACGGGCGCTCCAAGCTGGCCGGCGAGCAGGCCGTGCGCGAGTGCGCCCCGCGCCACGCCATCGTCCGCACCGCCTGGGTCTTCGGGCCGGGTGGCGGGAACTTCGTGGACACCATGCGCCGCCTCGCGGACGAGCGCGACGAGGTCTCCGTGGTCGACGACCAGGTCGGCTGCCCCACCTACACCGGGCACCTCGCCACGGCGCTCGTCGAGATCGCCGAGCGCGGTCTCACCGGGACCATGCACGTCGCCGGCGGCGGCCGGTGCTCCTGGCACGACCTCGCCGCCGCGACCTTCGCGGCGACGGACGCCGAGGTCACGCTGCACCGGACGTCCAGCGCGGAGTTCAAGCGCCCCGCCCCCCGCCCCGCCTTCTCCGTGCTCGGCACCGAGCGCGACGACACTCCGCGTCTCCCGGAGTGGCGCGAAGGACTCCACGCCCACCTCTCCCAAACCAGCAAGGTCTCCTGATGAAGCTTCTCGTCTGTGGCGGCGCCGGGTTCATCGGCTCGCACTTCGCCCGCATCCGGGCCACCGAGCACGGCGACGAGGTCGTCGTCCTGGACAAGCTCACCTACGCCGGCCGGCGCGAGAACCTCGCCGACGTCGACCACGAGTTCGTGCACGGCGCCATCGAGGACGCGACCGCCGTCACCCGCGCACTGCCCGGCGTCGAGGCGATCGTCAACTTCGCCGCCGAGACCCACGTCGACCGCTCCATCGCCGAGCCCGACGCCTTCGTCAAGACCCACGCCCTCGGCACCCACACGCTGCTGGAGGCCGCGCGCGCAGCCGGCGTCCGCTACGTGCAGGTCTCCACCGACGAGGTCTACGGGTCCATCGACGAGGGCACCTTCACCGAACAGTCGCCGCTGGCCCCGTCCTCGCCGTACTCGGCGACCAAGGCCGGCGCCGATCTGCTGGTGCTCTCGTACTTCCACACGTACGACATGGAGACCGTGATCGTCCGCGGGTCCAACAACTACGGGCCGTACCAGTACCCGGAGAAGCTGATCCCGCTGATGGTCCTCAACGCACTGCACGGCGACTCGCTGCCGGTCTACGGCGACGGGCAGCAGGTCCGCAACTGGATCCACGCGACCGACTTCGCGCGCGCCATCGGCCACGTCCTCGAGCACGGCCACGCCGGCGAGGTCTACAACGCCGGTGGCCCCGACGAGTGCCCGAACCTCGACGTCGTGCACCGCATCATCAAGGCCACGGGAGCCTCCGACGACCTGATCGAGTACGTCGCCGACCGCCCCGGCCACGACGTCCGCTACTCGCTGTCGAGCGAGAAGGTCCGAGCGCTCGGCTGGGAACCGCGGGTGCGCTTCGAGGACGGCCTCGACGACACCGTCGCCTGGTACCGCGACAACGAGGCCTGGTGGGCGCCCATCCGCTCCGGCGACTACCGCGCCTACTACGAGCGGCAGTATGGAAAAGCACTGAGCTGAGGAGTAGCTTCCCGGCCGTCGATCGACGGGAGGGATCAGGTGTCTCGCAAGCTGATGGTCGTGGCGGTCCTGCTGATGCTGGCGGTGCCGGCCGGAGCGGGAGCGCAGGCCTTCCCACCGGGGAGCCCGGGCCTCGGAGATCCGTACTTCCCGCTGGACGGCAACGGCGGCTACGACGTCGGCAACTACCTGCTCGACGTGCGCTACGAGCCCGCCACCGACCACCTCCGCGGCGTGGCGACGATCAGCGCGACGGCGACCCAGGACCTCTCGCGGTTCGACCTCGACCTCCATGGCCTGAAGGTCCGCGCGATCGCCGTCGACGGCGAGCCGGCGACGTGGACGCGCGACGAGGACGAGCTCGTGGTCACCCCAGCGACGGGCATCCCGTCCGGCAGTGCCTTCACGACGGTGGTGCGCTACGACGGCGTCCCGGAGACGATCGGCGACGGCCAGCTCGGCCTGTCGGGCTTCGTCCACACCGACGACGGCGCGCTCGTCGCCGGCCAGCCCGAGGTCGCGGACACGTGGTTCCCGGTCAACGACCATCCGCTGGACAAGGCCTCCTACCTCTTCCGCATCACCGTGCCGCGCGGCACCAAGGCGATCGCCAACGGCGAGCTGATCCGCAAGCGCTACCGCAACGACGAGACGATCACGTGGGTCTGGCGCGCCAAGGAGCCGATGGCCTCCTACCTGGCCACAGCCACGATCGGGCAGTTCATCATCACCCGCTCCGACGCGGGCGGGCGGCGGTCCTACAACGCGATCGACCCGGTCCTGTTCAAGGCGACCGGTCCCCACGGCGGCCAGCGCTACGCGATCTCCCAGAACGGCGACAACGGCTACCGGCGCTTCTCGCGCGCGACCACGATCCCGGCGGGCGGCGCCACCATGAGCTTCTGGGTCAACCGCGACACGGAGCCCACCTGGGACTACTTCATGGTCGAGGCGAAGACCTCGGGCGGGTCGGACTGGACCACGCTGGAGGACCTCAACGGCCACACCAGCCAGGACACGGGCAACTCGTGCCCGTCGTGGCATGACATCCACCCGTTCCTCGCGCACTACCAGACCGACAACGGCGATGGCACCTGCTCGCCGACCGGCACGACGGGCGAGTGGCACGCGGCCTCCGGGACGAGCGACGGCTACGAGCAGTGGAAGGTCGACCTGTCGCCGTGGGCGGGCAAGAAGGTCCGCATCGCCCTCACCTACGTGAGCGACGAGACCGTCCAGCACCGCGGCGTCTTCGTCGACGACATCGAGGTCGAGGGCGCAACGGGCTCGACGACCTTCGAGTCCGACGCCGGCGGCTGGGCCGTCTACGCCCCACCCGCCGACAGCCCGGGCAACGACACGGACTGGGTCGTGGGCACCAAGGCCGACGAGCCGCCGACCTACGGCGCGATCGCCAAGGGCTCGCTGGAGCGCCAGCCGGAGATCATCGCCTTCCTGGAGGACTTCTTCGGCCCCTATCCGTTCTCGACCGCCGGTGGCATCGTCGACAACGACCCGGGCATCGGCTTCGCCCTGGAGAACCAGACGCGGCCGATCTACTCGAAGGACTTCTTCTACAACTCGGAGTCCGGCGACTCGGTGGTCGTCCACGAGACGGCGCACCAGTGGACCGGCGACGACCTCGCCCTGAAGCGTTGGGCGGACATCTGGCTCAACGAGGGCTTCGCCACGTACACGGAGTGGCTGTGGAGCGAGCACGAGGGCGGCGTCGGGCCGGACACCTACCTCGCCTTCTACTACTCCGTCATCCCGGCGGGCGACCCGTTCTGGTCGCTCGAGATCGGCGACCCGGGGCCCGACCTGCTGTTCGAGCAGCCCGTCTACCTCCGCGGCGGCATGACGCTGCAGGCGCTGCGCCAGACGATCGGCGACGAGGCGTTCTTCCAGCTCGTCCGGGCGTGGGTCGACCAGCACCGCCGTGGCAACGTCGACACGTCGGAGTTCATCGCGCTCGCCGAGTCGATCTCCGGCCAGGACCTCGGCGCGTTCTTCGACGACTGGCTCTACTCGGACGAGAAGCCCACGCTCGGCGTCGACGACATCACCGCATCCAAGGGCGACGCGGCCCGCGGCGCGGGCGCGAAGATCCCGGTGCCGGGGAAGGCGGTGCTCAGGAAGTAGGGGGTGGCGAGGGCGTATCGCCCGCGCCACCATTGCCCGAGCCGGGGCCCCCGCGTTTTATCGGGCACGTGAGGCAGGTCGGACCACCGTCGCCCTTGAGCGACAGGTCCGACCCGTCGTAGGCGTGGACCTCGACGCCGCGCGCCTCGATGCGGCGGCGGAGGGAGTCCACGCCGTCGACCATCACGACGACGCCGGGCCGCACGCAGAGGACGTTGCAGCCCATGCCGAGGTACTCATCGGGCTCGACCGCGATCCAGTCGAAGCCGCGCTCGCGGAGGTCGTCGAGCAGGCGGACCGGGGCGAGCGGCTCGAAGATCACCAACAGGTCATCCGTGAGCGCGGAGATCATCGACTGCAGGTGCAGGACGTGGTCGGGGCCGGCGTCGTGCGGCAGGTCGTAGGCGCGGACCTCCACGTCCCGGCCCGCGATGCCCTGCAGCGCGCGCACCCCGGCGGGCGTGGTCCGGTAGCCCATCCCGACCGCCATCAGCGCGTCGTCGATCCAGAAGCGGTCGCCGCCGTCGGCCCACGCGCCCTCCGGCAGGCGGCCGAGGATCGGAACCCCCGCGCGCTCGAGCTCGGCGGTGATCAGCTCGGGCTCGGTCGAGCGGACCGGCTTGCGCATCCGCAGCGGGATCGCCCCGTCGGCGGTGAGCATCACGGGATCGTGCATGTAGACGGCGTCGACGAGCCCGTCGGCGGCGTCGGCGACCACGACCTCGGCACCGAGGTCGCTCAGCAGCGCGCAGAACGCCTCGTGCTGGCGGGTCAGCGCCGCCGGGTCCGGCTCTCGCCAGCCGGCTGCGGCCCAGTCCCCGCTCGTGGCCGGGCGGCGGACGAGCACCCGCCGCAGCGGGGCGCTCATGGAGGTGACGCCGAAGTCGCTCAGGCGGTGAACGCTACGAGATCCGCCGGGTGAAGCGCCCGCGGGAGTCGCCCTGGGCGATCTTGGAGTTCTTGTAGTAGACGCCCCAGGTCAGCGGGCCGAGGAACTTCATCGCGACGAAGTAGTCGACGCTCCGGGGCGACTGGCCGAGGCGGGCGTTGGCCGCCTTCATCAGCCGCTCGGGCGCGGTCGGGTTGAGCTCCTCGTAGGTGATGGTCCGGTCGTTGCCGCTCTGGGTCGCGGTCGACGCGGAGAACTCCTCGGGGACCTCGGCGCCCGCCGACAGCTGGACGTTGTGGCTCTTGCCGCCGCGGTTGATCTGGATGTTGATGCGGTCCTTGCGCATGGAGAAGTTGGTGATCCGGCCCGGTTGTTCGGTGGCCAGGATCTTGAGCCCGGCGCGCAGGCCCTTCGGGGTGAAGAAGCTGTCGGGCTTGACCTGCGCGGGCACGGAGTCGTCGCCGTCGTCGACGCTCGTCCCGCCGCCCGGCTGCGAGTCCTTGGCCGCGTTGAAGCCGTTCAGGGTGTCCCGGACCGTGTCGCTGGTCTCCTTGCCCGCGCTCATGGCGAGCACGATCGCGCCGATGATGCCCGCGATCACCGCGACCTGGACGAGCAGGATGAGCGGGTTGCGGCGCGGCTTGCTCGGGCCGGTGCTGACGGGGCTGACCGTCTGGAACTCGGCCGGCGCCGGGGTGGACTGGGTCGGGGTGCCCGAGGTGTCCCAGCCGAGGCCGGAGTCCTCCACCTTGCGCCCGAAGGCGTCGTATTCGTCAGGCATGTCACCCACCCAACGGGCGATCGCCGCCCGCCCTTACGGTCAGCCGAAGGAGTCGATGCGCCAGGTGCCGTCGACCTTGATCAGCTCGAAGGTGCGCTTGACGGTCTCGTCGCCGTCCTTCGTGCTGACGTCGGCGGTCGCGTCGGTCCCGGTGATGGTGACGTCGTCCACGTCGAGCGCGGCGGCGTCGGCGTCCTCGAAGGCCTTCTTGACCTCGTCGGGGCAGCTCGAGTCGCCGGCGACCGCCTTCTGCAGGCGCTCGGTGATGAGCTCGCCGCAGACGTGCGCCTGGCGGTTGCGCGCGGCGTCGTCGGAGAGGTCGGCGATGACCTGCGCAACATCCTTCTCGTCGCCCGTGAAGTCGTCCGTCGAGGTGCTCGGGGCCTGCGTGCAGCCCGCCAGCGAGACGGCGGCGAGCAGCGCGACGGGAAGGGAGGAGCGCATCCCGAGCGAGTCTAATCGAGCTACCGTTGTCCTCCTTAGATGAACGATCGCGACACCATCCCCCGTGGCCGCCACGCGCCACCTCTCGAGGTCCGCCAGGACCGCCAGCTCCAGCGGCTCAGCGAGGCCGCCGCAGCGGTCTTCGCGCGCACGGGGTACGCCGATGCGACGGCGGAGGCGATCGCGCGCGAAGCGGGCATGTCGAAGGCGACCTTCTACGAGCACTTCGCCAACAAGGAGGACTGCATCCTCGGGCTGTTCGACCGCGCGATGGACATGCTCATCGGGGCCATGGCCTCCGTGCGCGAGGAGCAGGCCGACCTCGAGCCCGCCGAGCGCTACCGGCGCTCCATCCGGGCGCTGCTCGCCGTCATCGCCGAGAACCCCGACTACGCGCAGACGCTGCTCGTCGAGATCATCGGCGCCGGGCCTCGGGCGGCCGAGCGCCGCGACAACGTGCTCGCCGCCATCGCCGCCTACGTCGACCAGCGCAACGCCGCCGACGCCGAGGCCGGCGTGGCTCCGCGCCTCGCCTCTCCCGACGACGCGTACGCGGTGGTCGGGGCGACGCTCGAGCTCGCCTCGCGCCACATCCGCCAGCGGGTCCCCGAGGACATCGCGGATCTGGAGCCGGTCATCGAGCGACTCCTCCGGGGCGTGCTGATCGCCGGCAACGGCGCCAGCGCCGCCGTGGCGTGACGACGACCGGCACGCGGCGCGAGACCGAGACGCCGGCGCTCGGCCTCGCGCACGTCGCCAGCTGCTCGTTCCTCGCCTCGCGGCTCGCCCCGTCCGGGCAGTTCTTCCTGGCGCTGGGCGGCGGGGTGGCGCTGGCCCGCGCCGCCGCGACGGAAGGGCTGCGGGTGGGCTACGGCGTCTCCGTCGCCGCGATGGTGCAGACGGTCGCGCTGATCGGGCCGGCGCGCTTCAACGCGCCTCTGACGCAGGCCCTCAACGCACCCGTGCTCGGCTGGCTGATGGCGCGCGAGGCGTCGCGCGCCGTCCGGCTCGCCGCGGTGCTCGGCATCCGGCTCGTCCACTACGCGCTGCTCAACGTCCTGTTCGTGGCGATCGTCG
Source organism: uncultured Solirubrobacteraceae bacterium (assembly GCA_963740765.1). GTDB lineage: Bacteria > Actinomycetota > Thermoleophilia > Solirubrobacterales > Solirubrobacteraceae > DATLGB01. The sequence continues at coordinate 797,051 of CAVUFN010000016.1, forward strand.
TCGGCGGCCTCGACGAGTACGTCGCCACCTACGACAAGATCGCCGGCTTCGTGCGCTTCCTGCCCGAGGGGCAGACGGCCGCGATCGTGCTCACGATCATCGGCTCGATCTTCTACGGCCTGGCCTTCTCCACCATCCAGGTGCTGGTCTGCGAGCGAGCATTAGGGCGCTGGCCGGAGGGCGAGGAGCCGGAGCTGGCCGTGACCGCCGCGAACCGGGTCCGCCTGCCGCGGGGTGCCGTCCTCGTCGCCCCGGCCCTGGTGGCCGCCGCCTGGGTCGCGCTGCTCGGCTTCCTCAGCTGGGAGACGCTCGCGATCGTCGCCGGCGCGTTCGCGCTGCTGTCCGTCGTGACGCGCGCGCGCCGGGCCGGCCGGACGACGTGGACGGTCGGGCTCGTGCTCGCCCTGACGCTCGCGATCGGCGCCATGATCCCCGCCCTGCTCGGCGCGGTCGACGTCGAGCCCGCCGGCCAGCGCGCGGTCCGCGGCGCGCTGCTCGTCCTCACCGCGACCTGGGCGCGCGCCTTCGCCGGCGCGGACGGGCTGCGCGAGTTCGCGCGGCGGATCCTGTGGGGACACGCGCGACGGATCGTCGGCGCCCTGGAGTCCGACACGCGGCTGCGCCCGGCCGCCGACGACCTGATCGAGCGCGTCGGCGCCGTCGAGCTGCAGCCCAAGCCGCTGGCCGACGCGCTGACCGCCTGGGTCGCCACCGAGGCGCGCGCCTACCGCCCACCCGACCCGAAGCGTGTCGCGTAGCGGTGGGTATGCCCACCGCCAGGCGACACAGCTGGCGGGGGAGATCGCCGCGTGCCGCCGCTGCCCGCGGCTGGTCGAGTGGCGCGAGCAGGTGGCGCGGGAGAAGCGGGCGGCGTACGCGGACGAGACGTACTGGGGCAAGCCGGTCCCCGGCTTCGGAGACCCCGACGCGCGTCTGGTCGTCGTCGGGCTCGCGCCGGCCGCGCACGGCGCGAACCGCACCGGGCGCATGTTCACCGGCGACCGCAGCGGCGACTTCCTCTACGCCGGCCTGCACCGCGCCGGCTACGCGAACCAGCCGACCTCCACGCACCGCGGCGACGGGCTGCGCCTCACCGGCTGCTTCATCACCGCGCCCGTCAAGTGCGCCCCGCCGCAGAACAAGCCGACGCCATCCGAACGCGCCAACTGCGCGCCGTGGCTCGACGCGGAGCTGGCGGGGCTCGCGCACGCGCGCGTCCTGCTGTGTCTCGGGGCGATCGGCTGGAACGCCACGCTCGCCGCGCTCGACGCACCGCGACCCAGAGCCAAGTTCGCGCACGGCGCGGAGACCCGCGTGGGCGCGCTCGCCGTCCTCGGCTGCTTCCACGTCTCCCAGCAGAACACGTTCACCGGCCGCCTGACGCCGGAAATGCTCGACGCGATCCTGGAGCGGAGCAAGAACTTCTGAGCGATCCGCAACTCTGACCGTGTCCGTCGGTTGACATGGGCATGGTGCGTCGGAGCGTGATGCTCGAGGAGTCGGTGGACTTGGTGGAGTCCCTGCCGGAGCTGCACGACCTGCTGTCCCTCGAGCGACGCATCGCCGCCCGCCGCACCCTGCGCGCCCGCGTCGCCGAGTTGCGCCGCGGCCGCTGGGACGCCGTCAGCGACGCGGAGTACGTGCGCGACGGCGCCGGCTTCCTGATCCTCGAGGGCGCGCTGATCCGCTGCGTCACCGCCGCCCACCGCACGTCGGGCGAGCTGCTCGGCCCCGGCGACATCCTGCGCCCGTGCCACGACCAGTTCGAGGAGGACGAGCGCTTCAGCACCTACTACCGCGCGATCTCCGACGTCCGCATGGCCGTGCTCGACGGTCGCCTCGTCCGCTCCGCCGCGCTCGTCCCGGAGCTGATCCCCGCGCTCGTGACCTGCACCGGCCGCCGCTCCGGCGGACTGTCGCGCCAGCTCGTGATCGTGCAGTCGCAGTCCGTCGAGGTCCGCATCCTCGTCACGCTCAACTACCTCGCCGAGCGCTGGGGCGTGATGACGCGGGACGGGATCCTCCTCCCGGAGTTCCTCTCCCACGGGACGCTCGCGCTGCTGCTCGGCGCCCGCCGCCCGAGCGTGACCAGCGCGATGGTGCGGCTGTCCGCGCGCGGCGAGGTCCTGCGCCGCACGGACGGCCGGTGGCAGATCGGACAACCGGCCTTGGAGACGCTCGTCGCCTAGGTAGGATCCGCGGAATGGCTGCCACCGCCTTCCGCATCCAGATGGTCCTCGCCGGCATCGTGATCTTCGGTGTCCTGTTGCAGGTCTACCTGATCGCGTCCTACATCTTCGGCGCCGACTCGCTGGACGCCCACAAGAGCGTCGGGTTCATCGTGCACGTCTTCGAGGTGCTGGTGCTGGTCGCCGCGCTCGTCGCCAAGCACGACCGCCTGCTCGCGCTCGCGCTGGCCGTGCTCGGGACGGTGCAGCTCTCGCTCGCGGGCGCGGACAAGTACGTCGGCGGTCTCCACGGCCTGTTCGCGATGGTCGTCCTGGGGCTCGCGGTCATGATCCTCGTGCGCGGCCGGGGCGTCGCGCCGGGCGGTCCCGCGACCGCCTGAGCAAGCGGTCAGCTTCGGTCCGCAGGAGCGGTCCGGAGCAGCGTGGCAGCCGTACCCTCATCACGTGGCACTGGACGTCTTCACCCCCCAGGTCGCCGAGTGGTTCGCGCGCGCGTTCGAGGCACCGACCGAGGCGCAGGCCCAGGCGTGGCCCGCCATCGCCACCGGCCAGCACACGCTGATCAGCGCGCCCACCGGATCCGGCAAGACGCTGGCCGCGTTCCTGTGGGGGCTGAACCGGTTCGTCGCCGAGCCGTCGCCCTCCGAGCCCAAGGACCGGCGCACCCGGCTCGTCTACGTGTCGCCGCTGAAGGCGCTGAGCTACGACGTCGAGCGCAACCTGCGCGCGCCGCTGCGCGGCATCGGCGCCGACGTCAAGGTCGCGGTCCGGACGGGCGACACCCCGCAGGCCGAGCGGCGGGACATGCAGCGCCACCCGCCGGACATCCTCATCACCACGCCGGAGTCGCTGTACCTGATGCTGACCTCGCAGGCGCGGGCGATCTTCGAGGGCACGGAGTGGGTGATCCTGGACGAGATCCACGCGGTCGCGCAGACCAAGCGCGGCGCGCATCTCGCCCTCACGCTCGAGCGGCTGGCCGAGGTCGCCGAGCGCGACGTCCAGCGCATCGGGCTGAGCGCGACGCAGAATCCGCTGGAGGAGGTCGGGCGCTTCATGGTCGGCCCGCGCCGGCAGTGCACCATCGTCGACACGGGCGTGCGCAAGCCGATGGACCTCAAGATCCACGTGCCGGTCGAGTCGATGGTCGAGCCCGAGCAGTCCGGGGCGCCCTCGATCGACCCGATTTCAACCCTCCCACCCGGCGAGGCGACGCGCAAGTCGATCTGGCCCGCCATCTACCCGAAGCTCCTGGAGCTCGTCCAGGAGCACAAGTCGACGATCATCTTCGTCAACAACCGCCGCGGCGCGGAGCGCCTGGCGCTCCGGCTCAACGACTTGGCGGAGAAGGAGATCGCCCGCGCCCACCACGGGTCGCTGGCGCGTGAGGAGCGGACCGTCATCGAGGAGCAGCTCAAGGCCGGCGAGCTGCCGTGCCTGGTGGCCACGTCGTCGCTCGAGCTCGGCATCGACATGGGCGCGGTCGACCTGGTCCTGCAGGTCGAGTCGCCCAAGTCCGTCACCCGCGGGCTGCAGCGCATCGGCCGCGCCGGCCACGGCGTCGGCGAGGTCTCCAAGGGCCGCATCTTCCCGAAGTTCCGCTCCGATCTGCTCGAGTCGACCGTGGTCGTCAAGCGCATGCGGGAGGGGCTCATCGAGGCGACGGTCGTCCCGCGCAACCCGCTCGACGTGCTCGCCCAGCAGGTGGTCGCCATCGCGGCGATCAACGAGGAGGGCGTGGCCGTCGACGACCTGCACGCGCTGGTCACGCGGACGTACACCTACGCCGAGCTGTCGCGCGAGCAGCTCGAGAACGTGCTCGACATGCTCGACGGCCGCTACCCGAGCGAGGAGTTCGGGGACCTGCGCGCCCGCATCATCTGGGACCGGGTCGCGGGGACCATCCGCCCGCGCAAGGGCGCCCGGGCGCTGGCGATCACCAACGCGGGCACGATCCCCGACCGCGGGCTGTTCTCCGTCAACCTCCCGGACGGTCGCCGCGTCGGCGAGCTCGACGAGGAGATGGTCCACGAGGCGCGGCCCGGTCAGGTGTTCCTGCTCGGCGCGTCCAGCTGGCGGATCGAGGACATCACCCGCGACCGCGTGATCGTCACCCCTGCGCCCGGGGCGCCCGGGGCCGTCCCGTTCTGGCGCGGCGACTCGATCGGACGGCCGCGCGAGCTGGGCGAGGCGGTCGGCGCCTTCAGCCGCTGGGCCGTGGATCAGGACGCCGAGACGCTGGAGCGCGACTACGACCTGGACCCGCTGGCCGCCCGCAACCTGCTCGACTTCCTGCGCGAGCAGCAGGAGGCGACGCGCGTCGTCCCGTCCGATCGCACGATCGTCATCGAGCGCTTCCGGGACGAGATCGGGGACTGGCGGGTGTGCGTCCTCTCCCCCTACGGCGGGCGGGTCCACGCCGCCTGGGGGCTGGCTCTGAGCGCGCGGCTGCGCGACGAGTACGGGCTCGAGTCCGACGCCATCTGGTCCGACGACGGGATCATCATCCACATGCCCGACGCGGATGAGCCGCCCGGCGCCGAGCTCATGCTGATCGAGCCGGACGCGCTCGAGGACCTCGTGGTCGGCGAGCTGGGCGGGTCCGCGCTGTTCGGCGCGCGCTTCCGCGAGAACGCCGGCCGCGCGCTGCTCATCCCCCGCGCGTATCCCGGCAAGCGGACCCCGCTGTGGCAGCAGCGCCTCAAGTCCCAGACGCTGCTGGAGGTGGCCAAGAAGTACGGCCAGTTCCCGATCATCCTCGAGACCTACCGCGAGTGCCTGCGCGACGTGCTCGACCTGCCGGGCCTCACCGAGCTGCTCACGAAGCTGCACTCGCGCGAGCTCTCCGTGGTCGAGGTGGAGACGCCGACCGCATCCCCGTTCGCGTCCTCGCTGCTGTTCGACTACGTCGCGACGTACATGTACGAGGGCGACACGCCCAACGCCGAGCGCCGCGCCGCCGCGCTCTCGCTGGACCGTGACCTGCTGCGCGAACTGCTCGGCCAGGAGGAGCTGCGCGACCTGATCGATCCGGGCGCGCTCGACGTGGTCGAGGCGGACCTGCAGCGGCTGTCCGAGCGCACGCGAGCCGAACACCCCGACTCGCTGCACGACGTGTTGAGACGCCTCGGCGACCTCACGACCGCAGAGCTGCTGGCCCGCGCGACCGGTGACTTCATCGGCGAGCTGGAGGCCGACCGGCGCGCCATCGAGGTTCGCGTCGGCGGCGAGATGCGCTGGATCGCCGCCGAGGACGCCGGCCTGTACCGGGACGCGTTCGGCGTCATGCCCAGCGGCGGCGTCGCGGCCGCGTTCCTGGAGGACGTCCCCAACGCCCGCGAGCGGGTCGTCCGGCGCTTCGCGCGCACGCACGGACCGTTCGAGTCGCCGGCGCTGAAGGCGCGCTACGGCATCGACTTCGACGACGTGCTCGAGCGGCTCGTCGCGTCGGGCGACCTCGTCCGCGGCGAGCTGCGCCCCGGCGGCACCGCCCGCGAGTGGTGCGACCCGGAGGTGCTGCGCAGGCTGCGCCGAGCGTCGCTGGCCGTCCTGCGCAAGGAGATCGAGCCCGCGGACCAGCGCGCGCTCGGCCGCTTCTACCCGAGCTGGCAGGGCGTCGACCGCCACCCGCCCACCGGGGCCGGTGTCGACCGCCTGCGCGAGGTGCTGGTGTCGTTGCAGGGCATGGCGCTGCCCGCCGACGTCTGGGAGCGCGACGTCCTCCCGCGCCGCGTGGGCGCATATTCGACGACCTGGCTCGACCAGCTGTGCGCGTCCGGCGAGCTGGTCTGGGTCGGTGCCGGGTCGCTGGGCCGCACCTCCGGCCGCGTCGCCCTCTACTTCCGCGAGGACGCACCCTGGATCGGCCCGCCCAAGCCGGGCGTGCTGGCCGAGGAGGACGTCCACGCCCGCGTGCGCGACCGGCTGCAGGCCGGCGCGTGCTTCTTCACCGACCTGCTCGTCGACCTCGCCGGTCATCCCGCCGAGGAGATCCAGAATGCGGTCTGGGACCTCGTGTGGGCGGGCGAGGTCACCAACGACGCGTGGGCGCCGCTGCGCTCGCCGCGGCTCGCTGCCCGCTCCCTGCAGGCCTCTCAGCGCGGGCGCGCCGAGCGTCGATCGCGCTTCGCCGCGCGCAAGCGCGGGGCCGTCGGCGTCGTCCAGGGCCGCTGGTCGCTGACGGGCGGCCTCTTCGCCGCCGGCGACAACGATCCGGCCGGACGCCGTCGGGCGCAGGCTGAGCTGCTGCTCGAGCGCTACGGCATCGTCACCCGCGAGCAGGTGCTCGCCGAGGGCGTCCCGGGCGGCTTCTCGGTCCTCTACGACTCCTTCGCGCAGATGGAGACGCTCGGCGCCTGTCGCCGCGGCTACTTCATCGAGGGCCTCGGGGGCGCGCAGTTCGCCCTGCCGGGCGCGGTCGAGCGCCTGCGCGCGCAGCGTGACGACGAGCGCGAGCGCCCCGTCGTCCTCGCCGCCACCGACCCGTCCCAGCCCTACGGCGGCGTGCTCAAGTGGCCACAACGCGAGGAACGCTCGCCGTCGCGGACCGCGGGCGCGTACGTCGTCCTCAGCGCCGGCGATCCCGTTCTCTACCTCGAGCGCGGTGGCAAGGGGCTGCAGATCCTCGTCGACCCGCTCGACGAGCGCGTCATGCCCTCGCTCGCCGAGCTCGCCGACTTCGTCCTGCGCGGCCGGCTCAAGCGCCTCGCCTTGGAGCGCATCGACGGCGAGCCGGTCGTCGGCTCGGAGTGGGAGTCGGCCCTGCTGGAGCTCGGCTTCCGCTCCGGGACGTCCAAGCTCACGCTCACGTCATAGTGCCGCCCTCGGAGGCATCGAGGAGAGTCGCTGGACGCCCTCCGCGCGGTCACGTCCGTCGAGGTCGGTGAGATGCCCGAGGGTGACACCATCCACTACGCGGCGAACCGGATCCGGCCGGTGCTCGAGGGGCACGTCCCCGACGAGATCCGCACGCCGCACCGGCGCTTCGCTCGCGACCGCTGGCCCGACCGGCTCGGCGGCCGCGCGGTGCGGGCGGTCGACGCCCGCGGCAAGCACCTGATGATCCGCTTCGAGGGCGGGCTGACGATCCACTCGCACCTGCGCATGACCGGGTCCTGGCAGGTGCACCCGCTCGGATCGCAGTGGCGGCGCCACCCGCGCCGGGCGTGGCTGGTCATCCGCCGCGGCGACCGCGAGGTCATCCAGTTCGACGGGCCGGTGCTGGAGCTGATGACGGACTCGCGCACGCGGCTGGACCAGCGCATCGCCGGGCTCGGCCCCGACGTCGTCGCCCCCGCGCCCTTCGATGAGCGCGACTACCTGCGGCGGCTGCGCGAGGACGACCCGACCCGGCCGATCGGGGACACCCTGCTCGACCAGCGCGTCGTCGCCGGGATGGGCACGGTGTGGCGCTCGGAGGCGTGCTGGCGCGCGGAGGTCGACCCCTGGCGCGAGGCGCGTTCGATCTCCGATGCGGAAGCGCTGCTGCTCTGCTCCAGCGTGCGCCCGCTGATGCAGAAGTCCGCGATGGACGGCTTCCAGAACCGCGACCAGCAGGTCTACAACCGCGCCGGCACGGCCTGCAGCCGTTGCAGGACGAAGATCCGCCGCGCAACTCAGGGCGACGACAACCGTCCTCTCTTCTGGTGCCCGGGATGTCAACAGTAGATCCAGGGGGACCCGGCTCGGACCGCCAGGGCTCGGGCGACAGGGCCTCGCCACCCCTGATCAGAGTCGGACACAAGGGCGCTGACCTGATCGCGCCCGGCAACACGCTCGCGTCCTTCGACGCGGCGATGGAGGCCGGCGTCGACATGATCGAGTTCGACGTCCTGCCCGAGGACCACACCAAGCGGGACACGACCCGACTCGTCCTCTGCCACGACTACACGCACGACGTCAAGGCAGCGCCGTCGCTGGAGGAGGGCCTGGACCACCTGGTCGGGCTCGACGTCCGCCTCGACGTTGACCTCAAGCTGGCCGGCTACGAGGACCGCGTCGTCGCCGCCCTCGCCGAGCGCAGCCTGCTCGACCGCACCCTCATCTCCTCGATGGAGCGCTCGGCCCTGCACCGCATCCGCGCGATCGACCCCGAGATCACCCTCGGCTGGTCGGTCCCCAAGGTGCGCAAGGACTACACCGCCTCCAAGCTCACCGTCCTCCCCGCCGCCGGCCTGCTCGCCGCCGCCCGGCAGACCTTCCCGCGCCGCGCGGGCATCGAGCTGCGGTCGGGCTTCTGCGACGCGATCATGGCCTACCACCGGCTCGTCACGCCGCGCCTGGCCCGCACGGTCCGCGACGCCGGCGGCGAGCTCTACGCGTGGACCGTCGACGACGCGGCCACCATCGCCCGGCTGGAGCGCATGGGGGTGACGGGCGTGATCACCAACGATCCGCGCCTCTTCGCTACGGAGCGGTGATCTCGCACTGCGCCGCGCTGAACCCCTTGGGGTCGGCGACGGAGGTCTTGTGGCCGCGCGTGGTGAGGCGGTGCCGGCGCGCGACGACCTTGCCCTTGCGCTTCCAGCGGAAGGAGACGCTGCCGCGAAGCAGGTGTGAGCCGCCGTCGGTGGGCGGCTTGAAGGTGAAGTTCTGACCGGACTCGATGACCTGGCGGATCGTCGAGCCGACGCGCTTCCAGCCGGAGTCGGCCGTCTCTCCCGCCGGCTTCCACTTCCCGTCGGTCTTGGCCTTGTACTGGACACGGATGCGCATCGCCATGCGTGAGCGGCGGTTGCCCAGGCCCGGCATGGCGCCGCGGACGCCGATCGCGTTGGCGTGGTCAGCGGTGTCGCAGACGTTGATCGTCGCCCACAGGTCCTTCGACGTCTTCAGGTTGGTCGGCTTGGGCTTCTTGGCCGCCTGACGCGCCTGGACGGACGGGGCCGTGACCGGACCGCCGCCGACGGCGGTCGCGCCCTGCGCGACCAGGGCGGCGAGGACGGCGGCGGTGATGAGGGTCGGGCGCGAGGGCATCGCACTCCCTAAACGCGAGGCAGGCCGGATCGTTGCGGTGACGCGCCTCCGAACTCGTGTGATGAGGGGCGGCGAAGCGGCGTAGTGTCGGCGTGACCAGCACCTTGACCATCCCACGAACCCAATCCCGGTCAACGCCGGCGCTGGACTTCGAGGCGCTCTACCGGTCCAGCCGCGACGACGTGTACGCGTACGTGGCAACCATCCTGCGGGACCGCTCCGCGGCGGAAGACGTGACCGCCGCGGCCTTCGAGAAGGCCTACCGCAAGCAGCGGGCGTTCGACGGCGAGCGCGGCTCAGGCCGCGCCTGGCTGTTCGGGATCGCCCGCCACGCCGCGCTCGACGAGCTGCGGCGTCGCAAGCGCCACGCGGAACTCACGCACGACCCGCCGGATGACGCCGGGCCGGACCTCGCGTCCGCCGTCGTCGACAGGGCCGCCGTCCGCACCGCCCTGGCCAGGATCCAGGTCAAGGACCGCGAGATCATCGCCCTGCGCTTCCACGCCGGGCTGGACACCGTGGAGGTCGCGGGCGTGCTCGGCGTCACCCCCAACCACGCCGGGACCCTGCTGCACCGCGCCATGACGAACCTCCGGGAGGCCCTCAATGCCTGACACCATCGACCTCAGCGAGTTCGACGACATCGTCCGGGTCCTCGAGGAGGACCGGCCGGTCATCGACCCCACGTTCGCCCGCAGCCTGGATCAGCGCGCCACGGACGGCTTCGCCAAGCCGCCGTGGCGCTTCCGCATGCCCTCGCTGGTGTGGCTCGGCCTGCCGGCGACGGCGGTGGCCGGGCTCGTCGTGATCATCGCCGTGATCGGAAGCGCGGGCAGCGGCGTGTCGGACAACAGCGGGTCGTCCTCCGGCAGCAGCGGCGGCTCGAGCGCGATCAGCTCCGCGCCGCAGGAGAGCGCCGGTCGCCCGTCCGCCGCCGCCGACGCGGTCGCCCCCAGCGCCGCCAAGGCCCTCACCGGCCGCGTGCAGGAGGAGACCGCCGGGCTGACCCTCGTGGCGCCCGGCAAGGACCTCGCCGACCTCGGCGACGAGGTCATCGCGGTCACCGACCAGGTCGGCGGGTTCGTGATGTCCTCCAACGTCAGCACGCGGGGCGGTGGCGACTTCCAGCTGCGGGTCCCGGTCGCCCGGCTCGACGACGCCCTCGCGCGCCTGTCCAAGCTCGGGCACGTGTCCGAGCGCACGCAGGGCTCGCAGGACATCACCGCCGAGCGCAACGTCGTCCGCGACCGCTACGACGAGGGCGTCGCCGAGCGACGCAGCCTGCTGGCCCGGCTCGCCAAGGCCACGACGGACAACGAGGTCGCCTCATTGAAGGCGCGCCTGAACGACGTCAACGGCGCCATCGCCGCCAACAAGGCCGCGCTGGAACGCGTCCTGCGGCGTGCGCGCTTTGCGGCGGTCAGCGTCACGCTGCAGGCCAAGCAGGGCGCCGTGGCGCCGGTCGACGACGGCAGGTGGACCCCCGGCGACGCCCTTCGCGACGCGGGCCGCGTGCTCGAGGTGGCCGCCGGCGTGGTCGTCATCGCGGGCTCCGTCCTGCTGCCGCTGGGCCTGCTCGGGCTGCTCGCCGCGCTCGGCCTGCGGGCGAGCGGACGGCGCGGCCGGAACCGCGTCCTCGAGACCGTGTGATGAACTAGGGGGCATGACCGCGACGACCCAGGAGACCATCGAGCTCCTGGGGCACGTCCCAGCGTTCGAAACGCTCACCCCCGCGGACCTCGAACGGGTCGCGGGGGTGGCGGTGCCCCGGTCGTTCTCCTCGCACGAGGTCGTCTTCCGCGAGGGGGACGACTCGGACACGTGCTACGTCGTCCACCGCGGGCACGCCAGGGCGCTGCGCGAGCACTCCGACGGTCGCCAGATCACCCTCGCCACGTTCGGGCCGGGCGACATCTTCGGCGAGCTGGCGATGTTCTCCGACGAGCGCCGCTCGGCCACGGTCGACGCCGTGGACCAGCTCGAGGTGGTCGCGATCCTGGGCCGGGACATGCGCGCGCTGATGCGCCGCCACCCCGACATCGCCGTCGCCCTGGTCGTCGCCCTCGGGCGGCGGTTGCGTGAGGCCAACGAGCGGCTGGCGCGGCAGTCCTTCCAGACCGTCCAGTCGCGCGTGGCCACCGTGCTGGGCAACCTCGTCCGCCAGGCGCAGGACGAGGGCGCCGCCGCGACGGACGTGCTCGTGATCGCCACGCAGGCCGAGGTCGCCCAGCTGGCCGGATCCAGCCGCGAGTCCGCGAGCCGCTTCCTGGCCGTGCTCGAGCGCGCCGGGATCGTCTCGCAGGGCCGCGGCCGGGTGACCGTGCACGAGCCGGAGTCGCTCCAGCGGTATGTCTTCTGAAGGTGGGCAGCGGCGCCAGCGGCGCACGCTGCGGGAGCACTCCTACGGCGGCGTGTGCGTGCGCGGGGACGACGTCGCGACGATCGTGCCGCGCGGCAAGCGCGCCCTCGCGCTGCCCAAGGGCGGCCCCGAGCGCGGCGAGACGCCCGAGGAGACCGCCGCGCGCGAGGTCCGCGAGGAGACCGGCCTGACCGGGACGGTGCGCGCGCCGCTCGGCGACGTCGTCTACCACTACCGCCGCTCGGGCCGGCGCATCCGCAAGACGGTGACCTTCTTCCTGCTCGACTACGTCGAGGGATCGACGGACGACCACGACCATGAGGTCACCGAGGCCCTCTGGGTTCCCCTCGATCAGGCCCGCACCGAGCTGACCTACCCCGGCGAGCGTGGCATGGTCGAGAACGCGATCCAGCTGTTGCGTGCGGACGGATAGAGTTCCGCCCTCTGTGCAGGCCCTGAACTTCTACTCGCAGCTCTTCGCCGACCAGATGAAGCGCGGCCGCAAGACGGCCACGATCCGGCTCGGCGACAAGCGGCACAAGTACCGCAAGAACCAGGTCGTGATGGTCACGGTCGGCTACCAGTACTCACCCCGCGAGAAGGTCTTCCACGCCGTCATCGACAACGTCGAGGTCAAGAAGGTCTCCGAGCTGTCCCCGCGCGACATCGAGCACGACAACCCGGAGTTCCGCCGCGCCGACGAGCTCATGCACTTCATGGAGCAGATCTACGGGCGCGAGGTCACGCTCGAGGACACCGTCACGGTCGTCCGCTTCTCCCGCATCATCGAGCATCCGCCCGACTACCGCGATCACCTGCGCGGCGTCGGCGGCGCGCAGAACTAGGGGCTCGCGCCCCTCGATGGAGCGCGCGGACGAGCGGTGCTCCAAACTAGCAATTCGGAGCACCGCGGCTAGCGAGCCGCTGACCCGTAGCGCCGGGGCGCCTGCGCTGCCCGCTGGTGGCGCATGTTCGCCCCGTGCCAGGCCGCGCTGCTCATCAGCGCGGTGAGGACGAAGGAGACGAGCAGGCCGTAGTGGAGGCGGACCGGCGTCGCGACGCCGGGGTGGGTGAAGGCCGCGACGAGGACGACGAGCGGAGCGGTGTAGACGGCGACGCGCATGATGTCCTCGGCCTGGCGGCGGAGGGCGGGCACCACGACGGCGACGGCGAGCAGGGCGATGATGACGACGAGCCCGAAGACCAGCACCTGGGCCGAGCCGAGGGCGTCCGTCCCGCTGACCGTCCCCTCTGCGCTGGTCGCGAAGACCTGACCGACCTGGAACGCGGCGCGCTCGACGGGGCCATCCGTCGCCACCAGGTCCTGCACGGGCGCGGCGAACCACGGCATGGTCAGACTGGCCAGCAGTCCGAACCCGGAGAGGACGGCGAGGACGAGGTTTGTGGTGGGGCTGAACTGGCGCACGCGTCCTCTATCGGCAGTTCTCGTCGATTCGCGAAGAAACCGCTACTCTCACCAGACGGTTTGGCACTCTCCACATGAGAGTGCCAACAGGCTCTGGAAACACACGAAAGAGGGACTTCAGACATGAAGCTCAAGCCTCTCGGCGATCGACTGATCGTCAAGGCACTCGAGGAGGAGGAGACGACCTCCTCCGGCATCGTCCTCCCCGACACCGCGAAGGAAAAGCCCCAGAAGGGCAAGGTCCTGGCCGTCGGTGACGGCAAGTGGGACGAGGACGGCGAAAAGCGCATTCCGCTCGACGTCGTCGAGGGCGACGAGGTCCTGTACTCCAAGTACGGCGGCACGGAGATCAAGGTCGAGGGCGAAGACCTCCTCGTTCTCCGTGAGTCCGACGTGCTGGCCAAGCTCGAGAAGTAAGGGAGACCACTTATGGCTCACAAGGAACTGAAGTACGACGTCGACGCGCGCAAGGCGCTCGAGCAGGGTGTGGACGCGGTCGCGAACGCGGTCAAGGTCACGCTCGGCCCGCGCGGCCGCTACGTGGTGCTCGACAAGAAGTTCGGCGCCCCCACGATCACCAACGACGGTGTCACCATCGCTCGTGAGATCGAGGTCGAGGACGTCTTCCAGAACCAGGGCGCGCAGCTCGTCCGCGAGGTCGCGACGGCCACCAACGACGTGGCCGGCGACGGCACGACGACGGCCACCGTCCTCGCCCAGGCGATCGTTCGCCAGGGTCTGAAGAACGTCACCGCCGGCGCCAACCCGCTCGCGCTCAAGAAGGGCATCGAGCAGGCTGTCGACGCGGTCGTCGAGAACATCGCCGGCCAGTCCAACGAGGTCGACGGCAAGGACCAGATCGCCCGTGTCGCCACCATCTCGGCCGGCGACGAGGAGATCGGCGACGTCATCGCCGACGCCATCGACAAGGTCGGCAAGGACGGCGTCGTCAACGTCGAAGAGGGCCAGACCTTCGGCATGGACCTCGAGTTCACCGAGGGCATGCAGTTCGACAAGGGCTACATCTCGCCGTACATGGTCACCGACCAGGAGCGGATGGAGGCCACCCTCGAGGATCCCTACATCCTCATCGCCAACCAGAAGATCGGCTCCGTCCGGGACGTGCTCCCGGTGCTCGAGCAGGTCATCCAGTCCGGCAAGCCGCTGCTGATCATCGCCGAGGACGTCGAGGGCGAGGCCCTCGCGACCCTGGTGGTCAACAAGCTGCGCGGCACCTTCACGGGCGTCGCGGTCAAGGCCCCGGGCTTCGGCGACCGCCGCAAGCGCATGCTCGAGGACATCGCCATCCTGACGGGCGGCGAGGTCATCACCGAGGAGATGGGTCTCAAGCTGGAGAACACCCAGCTGTCCCAGCTCGGCCGTGCCCGCCGCGTCGTCGTGGCGAAGGACAACACCACGGTCGTCGACGGCAACGGTGACACCGAGGCCATCAAGGGCCGCATCAACCAGATCAAGACGGAGGTCGAGAACACCGACTCCGACTTCGACCGCGAGAAGCTCCAGGAGCGCCTCGCCAAGCTGTCGGGCGGCGTCGCCGTCGTCAAGGTCGGTGCCGCGACCGAGACGGAGATGAAGGAGAAGAAGCACCGCGTCGAGGACGCGCTGCAGGCCACCCGCGCCGCCCTCGAGGAGGGCATCGTGGCGGGCGGCGGCGTCGCGCTCCTGCGCGCCTCCGAGGCCATCGACCTCGACCTGTTCGTGGGCGAGGACGTCAAGACGGGCGGGCGCATCATCCTGCGCGCGCTCGAGGAGCCGCTCCGTCAGATCTCGGAGAACGCCGGGCTCGAGGGTTCCGTCGTGGTCAACGAGGTCCGCAAGGCCGAGGGCCCGAACGGGCTCAACGCCGCGACCGGCGAGTTCGTCGACCTCATCGCCGAGGGCGTCATCGACCCGGCCATGGTCACGCGCTCCGCGCTGCAGAACGCGGCCTCCATCGCCAAGAACATCCTCACCACCGAGGCGATCGTGGCCGAGATGCCCGACAAGGACGGTGGCGGCGGCATGGGCGGCGGCATGCCGGACATGTCGGGGATGATGTAGGAAGCGACTTCGCTTCGCAGGTTGCGAACCGAGGGCCCGGCTCACGCCGGGCCCTCGGCCGTTAACTTCGTCATCGAGGACGGCGGGAGCCGTCCTCAGCTGATCTAGCGGATCGAGATCGTGTTGACCCCGGGGTCCGTGGGGGTGCGGGCCGCGACCTCGGCGTACTCGTACGCCTGGCCGGGCTTCGAGCCCTCCTTGCCGAAGCCGAAACCGGCCGACTCGAGGATCTCGACCGCGCGCATGATCCGGAAGAACCCGCCCGAGTTGGTCGTGGGCAGGCCCTCGGCCTCCTCGTTCTGGCCGAACTTCGCGTAGACGCGATCGTTGCCGAGGCGGCCGAGCGACTGCAGCGCGAGCGCGCGGTGGACGGCCTCCGTGGCCATGATCTCGGCGCTGTAGCGCGCGAACTTCGAGCCGCTGAGCGTGCCCTGGCGCGCGAACACGGTGGTGGCCAGCAGGTAGGCGTTGATGAACACCTGATCGCCGACCACGAGCGTCGTGAGCAGGTTCTCCTTCGACGCGAAGACCTCGTCGGGCACCCAGATCGTCGTGGTCACGGCCTTGCCGCCGACCGCCTTCGACGTCAGGAGCTCGTAGTGGTTCTTCTCCTGCTGGGCCGCGGCCTGGATGTTGCGCTTGGTCACCGGGTCGAGCTTGTCGCCGAGCTTCTCGGGGCCGACCGTGTTCACGATCGTGGCCAGCACCTCGGCCGTTGCGGCGACGGCGGTCAGGTTCTCGACCGAGTTCTCCGGGTTGGTCTTGACCTTGGCGAACGCGTCTCCCGACGCGATCCCCATGAGGCCCATCGAACCGAGCGCGGCTGCGGTCGTCTGCACCAGGCGACGGCGGTTGACGGCCGGCAAGTGGCTGTTCTGCCGGTCGATGGTGTCGTACAGGTGATTGCGTACTTCGGTCATGCGCTGCCTTCCGATCGGGGTCCTTGGTAGTTGGAGCGCAGCGGAGCGCTGATCGGATCAGCCTGCCGGTCCGGCGGGGAACACCCGCTCTGCGGCTCAGGCTGCGTCGCGGCGGCTGACCGAGTCCCAGTTCGGGACGACGCCGGTCTCCTCGAAGCCTGCGCGCAGGATGTTGCGGTAAGAGCGGTCGGTGACCCCGCCCCCACCCGCCCCGCGCACGCCGGTCTCCGTGGTGATGCTGCGCAGGCCGAGGCGGCCCGCGATGGCGATGCGCTCCGCCAGCAGGGCGGACTGGGCGCCGCGGCCGCGCGCGTCGGGCAGCGTCGCGCCGAACGCCAGGTAGCCCTCGTCGCCCGCGGCGAACAGGGCGGCGGCGGCGACCGGCGCGTCCCCGTCGTAGGCGACGAGGCACGTCCAGCCCTCCCGGCCGGGCAGTCGGCGCAGCGCGCCCTCCGCGATCTCGGGCAACCCGAACGCGATGCGCACCGGTCGCGCGAAGTGCATCCCGCCCTGGGGACCGACCTGCTCGATGCGCAGGTCGGTCAGCGCGTGGGCGGGCGGATCGGGCGCGCGCGCGAAGTGCATCCACGCGTAGCCCTCCACGTACCCCGCCGCGCGCAGCGAGTCGGCGATCCCCTCGCCGCCGCTGACGACGTGGGCGACGTCGCCGTAGAAGGCGCGGACGGCGGGGATGTCCGCGGACCCGAGTGGGCCGGCGACGCGGTTGAGCATGCGCGTGTCGACGTCCGGCGCGCGCACGGCGACCGCGTCGCCGAACCGGCGCGACTCGAAGAGCGCGCCGAGATCGGCGTGTGCGGCGAGGGCCGCGCTCAGTTCCCGACCCCGTCGGGCAGCTCGCGGGGCTCGGGGCCGACGTACTTGGCGGTCGGCCGGATCAGGCGCGCCTCGCGCTTCTGCTCCATGATGTGCGCGCTCCAGCCGGCCACGCGCGCGGAGGCGAACATCGGGGTGAAGAGCTCCGGCGGGATGTCGGCGTAGTCGAGGACGACGGCGGACCAGAACTCGACGTTGGTGGCGAGCACGCGGTCCGGGCTGCGGACCTTGAGCTCGGCCAGGGCCGCGTTCTCCAGCGCCTCGGCGACCTCGGCGCGCGGGGCGCCGATCTCCTTGGCCGTGCGGCGCAGGACGCGCGCGCGGGGGTCCTCGGCGCGGTAGACGCGGTGCCCGAAGCCCATCAGGCGCTCCTTGCGGTCCAGCGCGTCCTTGACCCACTTATCGGCGTCGCCGGCCTGCTCGACCTCGTCGAGCATCTTGAGGACGCGCGAGGGCGCGCCGCCGTGGAGCGGGCCGCTCAACGCGCCCACGGCACCCGAGAGGGCCGCGGCGACGTCCGCACCGGTCGAGGTGATGACGCGCGCCGTGAACGTGGAGGCGTTCATGCCGTGCTCGGCGGCGGAGATCCAGTAGGCGTCGATCGCCTTCACGTGATCGGGGTTCGCCTCGCCACGCCAGCGGATCAGGAAGCGCTCGGGAATCGACTGCGCCTGGTCGATCTGCTTCTGCGGGACGGGCGGCTTGCCGGCGCCGCGCGCGGACTGCGCGACGAACGACAGGCCCATGACCGACGCGCGCGCGAGCTGGTCGCGCGCCTCGTCGTCCGTGATGTCGATGACGGGCTGGAAGCCCCACTCGGGACCGAGCAGCGCGAGCGCGTACTGCAGGTCTACTCGCGGGTCGCCGGAGCGGAAGTGGAGAGGATGGGGCTCCGCCGGAGGCAAGCCCGGATCGAACTCGCCGTCGACCAGCAGGCCCCAGACCTTCTCGAACGGGACGGTCCCGACCAGGTCCTCGATGTCGTACCCGCGGTACCGGAGCGCACCGCCCTCCTTGTCGGGCTCTGCGATCTCGGTGGCGAAGGCGACGACACCTTCGAGGCCGGACTGGACTTCGCTCATACTCGTTCGCTTTCTAAGTGGGGAGGCACTGGAGCCTCCATTGTCTCAGCATGGGTATGTTCAGCGCTTCAAGGTCATGGACGAGCTTGCGTTTCTCTCGGCGGTGGAGCTGGGCGCGCTGCTGCGGGAGCGGCGGGTGTCGGCGGCCGAGGCCACCGAGGCAGCCCTGCGGCGCATCGAGGCGGCGGATCCCGGACTGGGCGCGTTCGCGTCGATCGACGGCGACGGAGCACTCGCGCGGGCGCGGGAGATCGCGGCCGACGACCGGCGGCTGCTGGCCGGCGTCCCCACCGCGATCAAGGCGAACACCCCTGCCTCCGGGCTGATCTTCGACTACGGGAGCGCCCTGCTGGACGGGCATCGCTCCAGCCACGACGCCCACCTGGTGCGACGCCTGCGCGACGAGGGAATGGTCCTCGTCGGGTCGACGAAGTGCCCCGAGTTCGGCATCCTGCCCACCACCGAGTCCCGCCACGGCGGCCCGGCGCGCAACCCGTGGAACCCCGACCACACGCCGGGCGGCTCCAGTGGCGGCGCGGCGTCCGCGGTCGCCTCGGGGATGCTGCCGGTCGCGCACGCCAACGACGGCGGCGGCTCCATCCGCATCCCGGCCGCCTGCTGCGGGCTGGTCGGGCTCAAGCCCAGCCGCGGCCGGGTCTCCCGCGGGCCCGACAGCGGCGACTCCTTCCTGGTCTGCGACGGCGTCCTCTCGCGCACGGTGCTCGACACCGCCGCGGTGCTGGACGCGCTGACGGGCTATGAGGCCGGCGACACCACCTGGGCGCCGCCCCCCGACGTCGCCTTCACGACCGCCGTCAACCGCGAGCCGGGCTCGCTGAGGATCCACGTCGTGACCGCCAACCCGCTCGGCGCCGAGCTGGACCCCGACAACCGCGCCGCCGTCGAGGAGACCGCCAAGCGCCTCGCCGACCTCGGCCACGAGGTCGAGGAGGTCGAGGCGGACTTCCCCGGCGAGGAGACGCTGCCGCTGTTCCTGGCCGTGTTCGGGGCCAACATCGGGCTGAGCATCGCTCACGCCCAGCTGCTGGCGGGCCGCGAGGCCGGCCCGGACGACATCGAGCCGCTCTCGCGCGTGATGTTCGACCGTGCCCTCGCCGCCAACGCCGTCGAGTACCAGGGCGCGCTGGCGATGCTCCAGGCGCTCAGCCGCCGCGTGGTGTCGATGTGGGCGGACTGCAACGTGATGCTGATGCCCGCGCTGGCCGCCCGCCCGCCCCGCATCGGCGAGCTGACCGGCTTCGGCGACGGCGATCCGATGGACGCGTTCGACCGCGCCGTGAGGTTCGCTCCCTACGCGGGGCTCTTCAACGTCACCGGCCAGCCCGCGATCGTCGTCCCGGCCGGCTTCGGCGCCGACGGCCTGCCGTCGGCCGTCCAGCTCGTCGGGCGCCCGCTGGCCGAGGACACGCTGCTCCAGCTCGCACGTCAGCTCGAGGTCGCCGCGCCGTGGGCGCAGGCCCGCCCGGCCGCGAGCGTGGCGGATTAGGCGTCCCCTGGATGCCTAAGACGCCAGAACCGCCGCGATCGGGAGCGGGGTGACGCCGAGCGCCTCGGCGTCCTCCGTCCCCCGGTCGGAGACCATCGTCGCGCCCATCGCCTCCGCCTCGTCGCGCGTGGCCAGGGCGACCGGACCGGTGAAGGCCTCGTAGACGTGCAGCGCGCGCAGGAGCGCGCGGGTCGGGACGCGGGCCAGGCGGCGGGGGCGGCCGGCGGCGGCGAGCGCCCGCGCGACGGCGGCGCGGGAGGTCAGCGTCTCGGGCCCGGCGATCTCGAGCACCCGGTCGCCCGGCACCCCGTCGTCGAGCACCGCGGCGACGCAGGCGGCGACGTCGTCGGCCCACACCGGCTGCACCCGCGCGCGGCCCATCGTCGACGTCACCGGCACGACCGGCAGCAGCGAGAGCAGGTCGAGGAGCGCCAGCTTGGTGTCCCCCGGCGCGTAGATGAGCGAGCAGCGCAGGACGGTCGAGGACAGGTCGGCGTCGAGGACCGCCCGCTCGGCGAGGGCCTTGGTGCGGTGGACGCGGGAGCGGTGGTGGGGCGAGGCGCCGAGCGGCGACAGGAACACGAAGCGCTCGACGCCGGCGGCCTCGGCGGCGCGCAGGAGCCGCCAGGTGGCGACGCCGTCGATCTCCTCGATCGTCGCTTGCGCCTGATCGCGCTCGGTGGCGGCCAGGTGCACCACCGTCCTGACCCCGCGCAGCGCGTGCCGGAACGACGCCGGATCGCCCAGGTCCCCGAGCGCGATCTGGACCCGTACGCGCTCCGGACCGAGCCGCCGGGGGTCGCGGACCAGGCACCGGACCGGCTCGCCGCGGTCGACCAGCCGCCGCAACAGCGCCGACCCGACCCGCCCGGTGGCTCCTGTCAGGAGAAGCATCGGGCCGGGAGGCTAATGTGCGGCCGACCTATGGCCTACGTGATCACCGAGCCCTGCATCGGCACCAAGGACAACTCCTGCGTGGAGGTGTGCCCCGTCGACTGCATCCACCCCACCCCGGACGAGCCCGACTACGACAAGGTCGAGATGCTCTACATCGATCCCGAGGAGTGCATCGACTGCGACGCGTGCGTCGAAGCCTGCCCGGTGGACGCCTGCTTCGCCGAGGACCAGGTCCCGGACGAGTGGCAGAAGTACGTCCCGATGAACGCGGACTACTTCAAGAACACCTAGCCCGCCATCGGGAGCGACATCCCGGCGGGCTTCGGCGCCGCGGGCGGGATGACCTCGAGCGCGTCGGGCATCATCGGCAGCGTCGGCAGCGGCACCGGCGTCATCGCGATGATGCCGCGGGCGGTCTGCCGCAGGGCCTGGGCGGCGGGGTCGTCCGGGTCCTCGATGACGATCGGCACGCCGGCGTCGGCCTGCGCGCGCAACGGCATCGTGAGCGGGATCTTGCCCAGCAGCGGAACGCCGATCTCGTCGGCCAGCGCCTGGCCGCCGCCCTCGCCGAAGATCGTGAAGCGCTCGCCGCTCGGCGTGGTGAACGCGCTCATGTTCTCCACGATGCCGGCGACCTCGAGCTTGACCTTGTCGGCCATCTCGGCGGCGCGGCGGGCGACCTTCTGGGCGGTGGCCTGCGGCGTGGTGACGATCAGGAAGCGCGACTGCGGGAGGAGCTCCGCGAGCGTCATCGAGACGTCGCCCGTGCCCGGGGGCAGGTCGACGAGCAGGTAGTCCAGATCGCCCCACGCGACGTCCTTGAGGAACTGGGTGAGCGCCTTGTGGAGCATCGGCCCGCGCCACACGACGGCGGCGTCCTCGTCGAGGAAGAAGCCGATCGACATGATCTTGATGCCGTTGGACTCGTGGGGGACGATCTTGCGCTCGCCGTTGACCGACGGACGCTCGGCGCCGAGCCCGAACATGCGCGGGATCGAGTAGCCCCACACGTCCGCATCGAGCACGCCGACGCGCTTGCCCTCGGCCGCCAGCGCGGCGGCGAGGTTGGCGGTGACGGACGACTTGCCGACGCCGCCCTTGCCGGAGCCGACGCAGATGACGTTCTTGACCGCGGCCAGCGAGCCGTCGGGCAGCGAGCCGCCACGGCCGAGCTTGCCCTGCAGCGTGCGCTTCTCCTCGTCGGAGAGGACGTCGAAGGCGACGTTGACTCCGATGACGCCGTCGAGCGCGCGGACGGCGTCGGTGACGCCGGTCTGGAAGGAGTTGCGGATCGGGCACCCGGCGGTGGTCAGCGACACGGTCACGTCGACGACGCCGGTCGCGTGGATGTCGATCGACCGGACCATGCCGAGCGTGACGATGTCCTTGTGCAGCTCGGGGTCGATGACCGCCTTGAGGGCCTCGAGGACCTGGTCTCTCGTGGGCATGACCTCCATAGTATGGGCCGCGATGCAGGCTCCCACGCCCGAAGAGGCCGCTGCGGTCATCGCCGCGATCGAGCAGTTCCTCCGCGACACCACGGTGGCCTCCGAACCCGCGGACACCAAGCCGTCGGGCTGGGTCCACGCCGCGCGAGCCGAAGCGGTCGATCGCGAGCCGCGCGGGTACTGGTAGGGCATGCTCGCCGCCTACTGCGCCCGGATGGACGCCGACGACCCGCTCGACAACCTCGAGGTGGGCGACCGGCCCGAGCCCGAGGCGCCCGACGACTGGGTCACGGTCGAGGTCAAGGCCGCCTCGCTCAACCACCACGACCTCTTCTCCCTCCAGGGCATCGCCCTGCGCGAGGACCGCGTGCCCATGATCCTGGGCACGGACGCCGCGGGCGTGGACCCCGACGGCAACGAGGTCGTCGTCCACGCCGTCATCGGCGACCCGGACTGGCGCGACGACGAGACGCTCGACCCCACCCGCACGCTGCTCTCCGAGCTGCACCAGGGAACGCTGGCCGAGCGCGTCGCGGTGCCGCGACGCAACCTCGTCCCCAAGCCCGAGGCCCTGTCCTTCCCCGAGGCGGCGTCCGTCGCCACCGCCTGGCTGACCGCCTACCGGATGCTCTTCACCCGCGGCGCCTGCAAGCCCGGGGAGACCGTCCTCGTCCAGGGTGCCGGCGGCGGGCTCGCCACCGCCGCGATCGCCCTCGGCGCCGCCGCCGGCCTGCGCGTCTGGACCACCTCCCGTGACGAGGACAAGCGCGCCCGCGCCGAGGCGCTCGGCGCCGAGCAGGCCTTCGAGTCCGGCGCCCGCCTGCCCGACCGCGTCGACTGCGTCATCGAGTCCGTCGGCCAGGCCACGTGGGCGCACTCGATCAAGTCCCTGCGGCCCAACGGCCGGCTCGTGGTCTCCGGCGCCACCTCCGGCCACAAGGCCGAGACCGACCTGCGCCGGGCGTTCTTCCTGCAGTTGCAGATCATCGGGTCCACGATGGGCACCCGCGACGAGCTCGACAACATGCTCGCCTTCATGGCGGCGGCCGACGTGAAGCCGATCATCGATCGGACCCTCCCCCTCTCCGACGCCCGCGACGGGCTCGCCGCCATGGCGTCCGGCGAGCTGTTCGGCAAGATCGTCCTCGAGCCCTAACCGGGCGGGCGACGGTCGCCCGTCCTTAAAGACCGACGGGCCGGTCCTTGCGGACCGACCCGGCGGTTGAGGGAGGAGAGGGTGCTACATCCACTCGCGGAATATGAGGCGAGCGGACTCTCCCGTTCCGGACCGTCTCCTCAGGCGTCCGGCGGGGAAGGGGTTGCGCTTAGACGAGCGACTTGACCTGCTCGGCGACCTCGTCGACGCGCTTGGTGAGGTCCTTCTGGATCGAGGTGACCTCGCGCTCGACGCGCTTGCGGTTGGTGGTCACCGTGCGCTCGACCGAGCGACGGCGGGTGCGCAGCTGGCGCTCGAGGCGCGTGCGGGCCTTGCGGACCTCGCGCTCGAAGCGGTTGCGGGCGGTGTTGCCGCGGCGCTCGAACTTCTTCAGGTCGCGCGTGAGGTTGCGCTGGGCCTTGTCGATCTCCTTGCTGGCAGCCTCGACGGAGCCGTAGCGCTTGACGAGATCGTCAACCGTCTCGACGACCGTGTCGCGGGCCTCGAGGCCGGCACCGACGCTCGTGAGCACGACGCGCTCGGCGTACGTGCCGTAGAGCTTGCCCGTGGCCTTGATCGCGTTCTCGTTCGCCTTGGCGGCGGACTCGGTCGCGGCGACCGTGCGGTTGGCGGCCGTGGTGCGGGCGCGCTTGGCGGCAGCCTGCTGGTTGCGCTGCTTGACGGCCGGCGACGTGGTGCCGTTGGTCCGGCGCGCGGTCGCGGCACGCTTCGCGCTGCGCTTGGCGGCAGGCTTCTTGGCGGTGCTGCGACGGGTGGAAGTGGTGGACGTGTTGGTGGTAGCCATGAGTGGCAATCAGCTCCCTCGTGGAGGTAAGGATATTAGTTCTAACCAGTCCTGAGGTAGTTATTCCCTCGAACATGTGTTTGTAAACCGGACCGGGCGGCCGGTTACAACGACACGAACGCAGGTTCTGATCAGGCCGGCGTGGCGACGCGCGCCAGCCACCCGGACGGGTCGTCCAGGTCGGCGAGGGTGGGCAGCGCCTCGGGGCCGACCCAGGCGCGGTTGAGGGCCTCGATGCCGCCCTCGGCGACCACGGCGTCGCAGAACGCCTTGCCCTGCTCGTACTGGCGCAGCTTGAGCTCGAGGCCGATCAGGCGCTCGAACGTGCGCAGCAGCCCGGAGCGCTCTTTACGGCGCTTTTCCAGGCTTTTCCGGAGGCGCGGGAGGTCGGGGAGGAGGGCCTCGCCGGTGGCGTCCATCACGTGCTCGGCGTAGCCCTCCAGCAGCGCCATGGTGGCCTGCAGCTCGTCGAGCAGCTCGCGTCGCTCCGGTCCGGCCATGATCGTGACGAGGCCCTCGCGGCGGACCGCCTCGGCCAGCGCGCGCAGGTCGTCGAGCTTGGGCAGCCGGAGCAGCGAGCGCACGTCGACGGAGACGTCCAGGGACTCGACGAGGGCCGTGATCCGGCTCGCCATGTGTGACCGAAGCCACGGAACTCCGGAGAACTGGAGGGCGTGGGTGGTCTCGTGGAGGGCGACCCAGCGGACCAGGGCGGTGTCATCGGCGTCCATCGTGCGCGCCGCCGCGGCCAGGTTGGGCCCGACGAACAACAGCCGGGCGGGCGCGTCGGGGTCGGTGATCGGGAACTCGTACTGCCCGAGGACGCGCGCGGCCAGGAAGCCCGACAGCGCCCCGACCTCGACCGCCAGCAGCGCACCCGTGACCGACCGGACGGGGCCGGCCAGCGGCCCGAGGTTCTCGCCCTGTCTGGCCACCACGGGCTCGAGCACGGTCTGCATGGAGCCGAGGTTGATGGCGGCCCACTCGCCGCGATCGACCGTCTCGGGCTCCGGCAGGCCGTCGGGGGAGGTGAGCCCCGTGTACTCGGAGACCAGCTCGGCGCTGCGCTGCGCGAAGTCGCGGACCTCGCCGGCGACGGCGGTCGAGTCGCCCGGAGGCGGGCCGGTCTGTGAGGACACCGCCTTCGCCACCCGCTCCGCCAGCCGCCAGTCGACCATCAGTCGAGGCTAGGTGGAGCCACCCCGCGGAGCCCGTCCAGTCCCGCCGCCGTCCGGGCGGCGATCAGCGGCGACCGGGGCGCGGTGTCCAGCGGCGCGCCCAGCGGGTCCTCGTAGGCCGTGAAGGCGACCACGCCGCCCGCCTCGCGGACGATCAGCTGACCCGCCGCCGCATCGACCGCGCGTGAGCGGCGCAGGGTGACCATCGCGTCCAGGCGGGCGGCGGCGACCTGGCACAGCGTCACGGCGATCGTGCCCAGCGCGCGCAGGCGGTGCGCCGCCTCGGCCAGCTCGTCGGCGGCGGCGCGGATCAAGCGGGGATCGGAGGACTCGAGGCCGAGCAGCTCCAGCCGCCCGTCGGCGCTGCGGCGCTCGGGCCGGTCACGCGGGAGCCGGACGCCGTCGAGGAACGCTCCCTCGCCGCGCCGGGCGCTCCACTCCTCCCGCGGCCCGAAGTCGTAGACGAAGCCGAACACCACGTCTCCCATCGTCGGCCCCTCGGCCACGGCGATCGAGACCGAGTGGTGCGGCAGTCCGCGCTTGGCGTTGGTGGAGCCGTCGATGGGGTCGATGACCACCCGCGGGAAGGGGGCGCCGAAGTCGACCTCGCCGCGCTCCTCGCTGACCGCGCCGAAGCGCGCGCCGGCGCGGTGCAGCGCTTCGAGCTCGGCGAAGATCGCGCTCTCCGCATCGGCGTCGATGACGAGCGTCGCGTCACCTCCCTCGCCGCGCGTGCCGGTGACCCGCGCGCGGTCGGGCTCGCGCAGCAGGAGGTCCTCGATGGCCTCCGTGGCGGCGCGGCACACGGTCAGCCAGTCGGGGTCCACAGACGTATCCTGCACGATGATGCCCGTGAGCAACGGCCCGGTGCTGATCCTCGGCGGGGCCGGCACGGGCAAGACGACTGCGCTGGTGGAGCGCTTCGCGGGACTCGTGCGGGCCGGGACGGCGCCCGAGGACATCCTCGTCCTGTCGCACTCGACCGCCGCTGCGGAGCACCTGCGCACCCGCATGGAGACGGCCGTCGACCGCTCCTACGAGGCGCTCACCGTCACCACCTTCCACGGCTTCTGCGCGCAGCTGCTGCGCGACGAGGCGGCCGAGGCGGGCGTGGACCCGTTCGCCGTCCCGGTCAGCCAGGGCGACCGGCTGGCGATGCTGCTGGAGCGCATCGACGAGCTGCCGCTGACGCACCACGACCTGCGCGGCAACCCGAGCGCGGTGCTCGGCGCCGTCGTCGGGCGCATCGACCGGCTCAAGGACGAGCTGATCACGGCCAGCGACTACGCGGCCTGGGCGACCGACGCTCGCGAGCGCGAGTTCGCCGACATCTACGCCGCCCACGACCGCATGCTGGCCGAGACGGGGACGCTCGACCACGGCGACCTCGTCCTGCACGCCTTCCGCCTGCTGCGTGAGCGCCCACACGTGCGCACGCGCCTGGAGAGCCGCTTCGCGCACGTCCTCGTCGACGACCTGCAGGACGTCAACTTCGCCCAAGGTCTGCTGCTGCGGATGCTCAACCGCAACCTGGTCGCGACGGGCGACGACGACCAGGCGATCTTCCGCTTCCGCGGGGCGGCGACCAAGAACCTGCGGGAGTTCGAGGGCGCGACCGTCCGCCTGGAGCACTCGCACCGGGTTCCGGCCACGATCCTGACGGCGGCCGAGGCGGTCGTCGCTCCCCTCGACGACCGCATCGCGAAGACGTTGACCGGACGCGAGGGCGGCGAGGTCGCCTTCTGGGCCGCCGCCAACGAGCGCGCCCAGGCCCAGGCCGTCGCCGCCGATATCGAGCGCCTGATCAATTCGTCCCACCCACCCGTCGCCCCCGAGGACGTCGCCGTGCTCGTGCGCTCGGTCAAGGGCGAGGGCCAGGCCGTCGCGGTCGCGCTGGAGGAGCGCGCCGTCCCCCACCGCGTGGCCGGCGCCGCCGCGTTCTTCCAGCGCGCCGAGGTGCGCGACCTGCTCGCCTGGCTGCGCCTGCTGGTCGACCCGGGCGACGCCGGCGCCGTGGTCAGAGCGCTCGCCCGCCCGCCCGTGGAGCTGCGGGCCATCGACCTCGCGCGCGTGACCCAGATCGCGCGCCGCCGCAAGCTCGACATGGTCGGCGCGCTCGGCGCCGCGATGGAGTCCCCGCAGATCCCGCCGGAGGCGCGCGAGCGCATCCTCGCCTTCCTCAAGCTCTACCGCGGCTTCGCCGCCGGGCTGGACTCGGCCCGCGCCGATCTGTTCACCCATCGGCTGATCGAGCGCCTCGGCCTGCGCCGCCAGCTGCTGTTCGCCGCCACGCCCGAGGTCGCCGAGCGGCTCGTCAACCTGGCCAAGTTCGGCGAGTTCGCCGCGACCTACGCGCGCCGCGCGCCACAGGCCACGGCCCGCGACTTCGCACGCTCGATCTCCGCGGTCGCCGAGGCCGGCCTGCGCGAGGAGGAGGCCGAGACGTCCGCGACCGGCGTCCAGGTGATGGGCATGCACGCCGCCAAGGGGCTCGAGTTCGACCACGTCTACGTGCTGGGCCTGTTCGCCGCGCGCATGCCCGGCCCGCGCCGGCGCTCGCTGGAGCCGATCCCCGACGCGCTGCTCAAGGAGGCCGTCCCGCCCGACACCAAGGCCGCGCACATCTACGAGCAGCGCCGCCTGCTGCACGTGGCGATGACCCGCGCGCGCGAGCGGCTCGTGCTCGCCTACCCCGAGCAGACCGACCGGGGCGCCCGCCAGCAGCCTTCGCCCTTCGCGGAGGAGGCGCGCGCGGCCGTCGGCGGTGAGTGGGTCGGCAAGGAGGAGGAGCTGTTCGGGCCGGCGGAGACGCTGCAGTCAACCTTCCGCGTCCTGCGCGACGAGCTCATGACGACGGTGGCCGAGGTCGGCGGCCGCCTCGGGGAGCTGCGCTTCGACACCGATCTCGACGTCTCGCACGCCGTCGTCCGCTACCTCGAGGTGATCAAGCTGAGCGCGCTGCTGGAGCGGACGCGGGCGGGCATGAGCGTGAACGAGGCGCTGCCCGAGGTCAACGCCCGCCTGCTGCAGGCGGTCACGAGCGAGCAGCGCGAGATCTTCGAGACGAGCGCGCTGGACGCCTACCTGCTCGATGCCGAGCGCGACGAGCGCACCCGCGCCGCGCTCGTCGGGCGCCGCTCGGAGCCGTCGCTGGAGCAGTTCCTCCCCCGCCGCGGCGACGGTCTGGTGCTGAGTGCGTCGGACATCGACACCTACCGGACCTGCCCGCTGAAGTACAAGTTCGCGCGCGTGTTCCGCATCCCGCAGGAGCCGACCCTCAACCAGCGCTTCGGCATCCTCATCCACCAGGTGCTCGAGCGCTTCCATGCGGGCGAGACACCTGGGGGGACCCTCCCCGAGATGCTCGGCCTGCTCGAGCAGGGCTGGCGGCGCGGCGGCTTCGGCGCGTCCGAGCAGGAGAAGCAGCTGCAGGGCAAGGCCGAGCAGGCCCTGATCCGCTACCACGAGCGCTTCACCGGGGAGGACGCCGAGCCGGTCTGGTTCGAGAAGTCGTTCTCGTTCGCGCTGGGCAGGCACACGGTGCGCGGCCGGGTCGACCGCGTCGACCGCCTCGCCGACGGCGCCTACGAGCTGATCGACTACAAGACCGGTCGCCCGAAGAAGGCCGCCGACCTGCGCGAGGACGTGCAGCTCGCGCTGTACTCGGTCGCGGCCATCGAGGCGTGGGACCTCGAGGCCGCCCATCAGGCCTACTACTACGTCCTCGACGATGCCAAGGTCCCCGTCGACCGCACGGAGGACGACCGCGAGTGGATCGCGGGGACCGTGCTCGAGGTCGCCGAGGGCATCGAGAGCCAGGGCTTCGAGCCGACGCCGTCCTTCAGCGCCTGCTCGATGTGCGACTACCGCATCGCCTGCCCGGCCGCAGAGCGCTGAAGCGGCGCGCTAGGCCGCAAGCGACGACTCGGCGATGCGCTGCTCCAGCCGGGCGGCGGCGCGATCGGCCAGGGTCGTGAGCGCGCCGATCTCGCCCTCGGTCCAGGCGCGCGGCTCGCCGTCCCACACGCACATGACGCCGAGGACGTTGCCCGCCCCGTCGTTGAGCGGGATCCCCGCGTAGGACATCAGCTCATGCTCCTTGACCGCCGGGCTGTCCTGGACCCGGGCGTCACGGCGGGCGTTCTCGATGATCAGCGGAGCCCCGGTCACGACGGCGTGCTGGCAGAACGACTCGGACGACTTCCGACCGGCGTCGCCCGCCTCCGCCGACAAGCCGCAATGGCTCGCGAACAACTGCCAGTCCGCATCGAGGAGCGTGACGGCTGCCGACGGCACGTCCAGCAACCACTGCGCGGTGCGGGTGATCTCGTCGAGCACCGAGTCGCCCTGGCCCCGCATGAGCCCGGTGCTCGCAACGGCCGCGAGGCGTCTCGGGTCGGCCAACCGGTCCACGTGGCGCTTCGCCTTGTCGGCGTAGAGCGCCTGGTCGGCCCGCTTGAGCAACTCGTCGCCGGTCTCGCCGGCGACGAGCGTCACCGCGCCGACCGCCGCGCCACCGCGGTGGGGCGTCGCCTGCCGCAGGCGCTCGCCGACCTCCCCGGCCTGGTCCGCGGGACACTCGGGCAGCAAGGCGATGAACTCGTCGCCGCCGATCCGGACGAGCATGTCAGTCACGCGCAGCTCGTTCGCCCACGCCGCGGCGCAGGCCTTCAATGCGCGGTCGCCGGCGTCGTGGCCCTCGGTGTCGTTGAGCACCTTGAAGGCATTGAGGTCGAGGGCGGCGACGCTCAGCGGCTCGCCGGTGCGCTCGGCGCGCGCCAGCGCGCGCGGCAGCTCCTCGTCGAGGGCGCGCCGGTTGGGTACGCCGGTGAGCACGTCGCGCACGGCCTTGCGCTCGAGGCTACGGAGCAGCTGCAGGCGACCGAGCGCGGTGGCCATCTCCTGGGCCAGGAGCTCGAGCAGGCTCTCGCGCGCCGGGTCGACGGCGGGCGCGACACCGCTCCACACGACCTCCAGGTCGGCGACGCGCGTGCCCTTGACCGTGACGGGTCTGCGCACGACGTCCGCGTCGTCGGTCGGCCTCTCGGCGTCCTCCACCGCCGGGCGGGCGGCGGTGACCTCACCGTCCTCGACGAGCCGGACCGACGTCGCGGCCAGCAGCTCCTGGGCGTGGTCGACGACGAGTTGGCGCGCGTCGTCGTTGGCCGCCACGTCCTGAGCGAGCCGGCGGAGGCACTCGACCCGCTGCTCGGCGGCATGGCGTCTCGTGACGTCCTGTCCGGAGACGAGCACGCTGAGGACCTCGCCCTCCTCGCCGAGGCGCGCCGCGAACTGCCACTCGCAGATGCGCTCCGTCCCGTCGGGGCGGACGACCCGGCGCACGCTGCTGCCGCGCAGTGCCGCACCGGCGAAGATGCGGTCGAAGTTGCGGCGCGACTCGTCGCGATCCTTGGCGGAGGCGACCTTGGCGAACCAGTCGGCGCCGATCAGCTCGGTCTCGTCGTAGCCGAGGACGTCGAGCGCCATCCGGTTGGCGCGCAGCACCCGCGCATCGCGGTCGATGACGACCAGCATCGCGCTCGCGAGGTTGGCGTACTCCTCGAGCTCGCGGCGGTGCGCGCGGTCGACGGTCACCAGCCGGCGGTGCAGCCGGTAGACGACGATCGCCAGGATCGCGGCGATGATCAAGAACGGCATTGGATGCAGGCCGAAGGTCCCCACCACGTCCTGGATCGGCCGAACGGGCGGCGACCTTGAACTCTGGGCGGGGTCAGCGCACCGTCGCGGCGATCACCGCCGCTGCCCCGGCCAGGGCGAGATACGGGACGACGTCGCCCGCCGCGCTCGCGATCGCGCCGGCTCCGGCACCGCCCAGCGCCGTGCCGCCGCCCCAGGCGAGATTACCCAGGCTGTAGCCGAAGGCCGGGTTGAGATCGCGTCGCTCGGCAGCGTCCCCGATCATCGACATGGCGGGAGCCCAGAGCAGCCCGAGACAGCCGAGCCCGACCACGACGGCGGCGCCGACGGTCACCGGGGAGCCCATCGCCGGCAGCACGGCGAGCCCGATCGCGCCGAGCACCAGCCCGCGCCGGGCGGGGGCGAGCGGGCCGCGGCGATCGGCCATGCGGCCGGCGCGCGGGGACAGCGCGGACTCGAGCACGACCGCGACCAGGAACACGGCGGCGATGGTGACTGCGCCCGCGCCGAGGTCGTCCAGGCGCAGCGGGACGAGCACGTTGACCGCGCCGAAGACGGCCGACGGCATCGCCATCAGGAGAATGCCGATGCGGGCCTGGCGATCCCGGAACAGCGCGGTGCTGGTGGGCAGGGAGGCGAACTCCGGGTCGGGCAGGCGGGCGAGTCCGGCCATCAGCGCGAGCGGCACGACGACGAAACCGCCGAAGACGATGTCACGACCGGCGACGTCGGCGGCCGCGCCGAGTACCGGCCCACCGAGCGCGCCCGCGATGGCGGCGCCGATCGCCGTGCCGATCGCCTCGACCCGCCGCTCGCGCGGGGCCACGGCGGCGACCCAGGCCAGCCCCGCCGCCCACACCGCGCTCGCCGCGGCGCCCTGGATCAGGCGCGCGACGATCAGCAGCGGGGCGCTGTTGGCCACGGCGAAGACGAGGCTCGCGAGCGCGATCGTGGCCAGCGCGCCGACCACGGTCCGGCGCGGCCCGAGGCGCGCGGCGAGCACCCCGGCGGGCAGGCTCGAGAGCACGGTGCCGAGCGGGTAGCTCGCGCTGAGCAGGCCGGCGCCGGCCTTGGAGAATCCGTATTCGTCGACGAGCGCGGGGAGCAGCGGGGTGATCGTCGAGTAGATCGAGGTCTCGACGATGAGGGCGACCGAGATGAAGCCCAGCAGCCGCCGAACCTGCGGGGTCAACCCCCGAAGGCGGGGCCGGTGGGCGGTCCGCTGCCCCTGCCGCGCTGGCGCAGGAAGCGCTGGAACTCCTTGGCGAGCACGTCCCCCGACGGGAGGTTCTCGAGGTCGGGCTCGGGCTCTTCCTCGGCGGCGGCGCGCTCGAGTCGCTCGACGAACGCCTGCACGTCGGGATCGGACGCGACCGCGCGGTTGACCTGGCGCTCGTACTCGCCGGCGGCCTCCTCGAGCTCCGTCGCGTCGACCGCCACGCCGACGACGCCCTCGAGCTTGCGCACGAGGGCCAGCGCGCCCTTCGGGTTGGGCGACACGGCGACGTAGTGCGGGACGGCCGCCCACAGGGACACCGACGGAATGCCGCGGCGCTGGCAGGCGTCGTGGAGGACACCGACGATGCCGGTCGGCCCCTGGTAGGAGGACTGGTTGAGGCCGACGCGCTCGATCAGCGCCTCGTCGGAGGCCAGCCCGGTGATGCCCACGGGACGGGTGTGCGGCACGTCGGCCAGCAGCGAGCCGAGCGTGACGACCGACTGCACGCCGAGCGCCTCGGCGAGGTCGACGATCGTCTCGCAGAACGTGCGCCAGCGGTAGGACGGCTCGTGGCCGCTGACCAGGACGAGGTCACGCGGCGCGCCGGGCGCCGTCGCGGCGTGGATCTGCACCTCGGGCCAGTCGACCTCGCGGCTGATGCCGTCGACGAAGCGGATCATCGGCCGGGTCGCCTGGAAGTCGTAGAAGTCCTCCGGGTCGATGGTCGCGAAGCGTTGCGCCTTCAGCGCGCCGCCGACGAACGTCAACGCGCTGGACGCCGCATCCCCTGCGTCGTTCCACCCCTCGAACGCGGCCACCAGCGCCGGTGCTCGCAGCCCGTCGGGTCGGCGTTCCCAGCGCAACGGCTGCATCCGGGCCACGGTACATGATGGGTCTGTGGCGATTGAGACCGTGAGCGAACCCTCCGTGGCGGCCCTGCGAGCGGGGCAGGACGTCGACCTCGTCCTCGCCTGCACCCGCAAGGAGCGCCTGCTGGCGCGCTCGGGGTCGCCGTACCTGGCGCTGGCCTTCCGGGACCGCACGGGCGAGATCGCCGGACGCGCGTTCCGGGACGCGGACGCGCTGGCGGGAGGCTTCGAGCGGGGCGATCTCGTGCGGGTGCGCGGGCGCGTCGAGCGCTTCCGGGACGAGCTGTCGGTGGACGTCGCGGCGATCGCGCGGGCCGCCGACGCCGACCCGGCCGCCTTCCTGCCCGTCGCCTACCGCAACCTCGACGAACTCGACGGCTTCCTCGAGCACCTCATCCGCGAGGTCCACGACACCGACCTGCGCGGCTGGCTGCGCGCGGTGTTCGCCGACACCGAGCTGCGCGCCGAGTTCCGCCGCGCCCCCTGTACGCGGGCCGGCCACCACGCGTACCTGGGCGGGTTGCTCGAGCACACCGTCGCGGTCGGCACGCTCGCGCTCGAGACCTGCATCCTGCACCCGCGCCTGAACTCCGACGTCCTCATCACCGCGGCGCTGCTGCACGACCTCGGCAAGACGCGCGAGTTCACCTACGGCGCGGAGATCGGCATCTCCGACGAGGGCCGCCTGAGCGGGCACGTCGCGTCCGGCGTGCGGTTGATGGAGGCGCGCGCCGACGGCGTGCCGGACGCCAAGCGCCTCGCCGTCGTGCACTGCGTGCTGACCCACCACGGCGACGGGCGCTTCCAGTCGCCGGAGGCGATCGCCCTGCACCGCCTCAACGCACTCGAGGGCGCCGTCAAGGGCGCCCTCGAGCACGGCCTTCAGCGGTAGCTAGCGGACGGCCTTCGCGCCGCGGTAGGCGTTGCCGCGGACGGCCGCCTTGCGACGGGCGACGCGCTCCGTGGGGATCTCGGGAGCCGACAGCTCGCGATCGAAGGCGTAGAGGCCGCTGACGTACGCGGCGCCCTTGCCCAGCTCGGTGAAGCCCTGGCGGCTGACGTTGTTGATCGTGTCGCCCGCCTCGTGGTAGTTCGGGTCGAACGCCACGTTCGGGATGCCGCCGAAGATCTCCGACTCCGCCTGCGTCTTCTCGCCCTCGGCGCCCGAGAACAGACCGCCCGCGGGGATGCCGACCGCGATGAAGCCCCCGTAGTCCGAGCGGCCGTCGAAGGCGGTCGGCGCGGTCGCCAGGCCCTGAGCGGCGAAGTAGTCATTGAAGTCGTGCTCGATCTGGGCGGAGCCGGCGGGGCCTTCGGCGTCGAAGGCATCCCCGTCACCGTCGTAGACGTAGCGGATGTAGTTCGGCGAGCCGAGCATGTCGAAGTTGAGGTTCGCCGCGATCTTCTGGGCGTCCTCGAGCGTCAGCTGCTCGACGTAGTGGTTGGAGCCGACCAGGCCGGCCTCCTCGGCGCCCCACCAGGCGAACCGCATCTTGTTCTTGGGCTCGGTGCCGAGCTTGGCCATCTGCAGCGCCAGCTCGAGGTTGAACGCCGAGCCGGTGCCGTTGTCGTTGATGCCGGGGCCTGCGGGGACGGAGTCCAGGTGCGAGCCGACGAGCACCGTGCGGTCGGGGTTGCCGCCCGGCGTCTCGGCGATCAGGTTCGACGTCGTGGTGGGCGTCAGCGTCGTGTCGGTGACGACGTGGGCGGTCTTCGTGCCGCTGCCGGTGCCGAGTGCCTCGCCGTCGGCGTACGAGATGCCGACCACGGGGATGCCGGGATCCTCGCCGAGCGTGATGGCGGGGAGACCGTTGCGATCCGGCGCGTCGCTGTCGCCGGCGTTGAAGAGGATCATGCCGATCGCGCCGGCTTCCCTGGCGTTGACCGCCTTGTCGACGACGTTGCACGTGCCGCGCTGGATCAGCGCGATCTTGCCCGTGAAGTCGTTGCCGTCGAAGTCCGCGGCCTCGCAACCGTCGTCGCCGGCCTCCCGGGGCGGCGTGAAGTTCGGCGTGGCGGTCTGGATCTCGCCCTCGACGTCACCGGAGGGCGAGTAGTCGAGCGTCTGGCTCTCGATCGTCACGTCCGGGTCGACGT
The DNA here is from genome assembly GCA_963740765.1 of uncultured Solirubrobacteraceae bacterium. GTDB lineage: Bacteria > Actinomycetota > Thermoleophilia > Solirubrobacterales > Solirubrobacteraceae > DATLGB01. Next base: position 831,731 of record CAVUFN010000016.1, read on the forward strand.
CCGTCCGCTCCACGAGGGAGGGCTGGTTCTCCACGTAGGCGACGAAGTCGAACGTCTGCACGGCCGGCGTGTAGCCGGCCGCCTCGAGCGTCGACTTCACGTAGGCCAGGGAGGCCTCGTAGCCGGAGCTGCCGGCGGCGCGATTGCCGCCGTTGGCGTCGGCGATGTCCTGCAGCGCCCTCAGGTGGGTGAACATGCCGTCGACCGTGACGGCGTCGCGCACCTGCTCGGCAAGCGGGGCCGGCGTCGCGGTCGGGCTGGTCGTGGGCGAGGCGGTCGGGGACGCAGTCGGCGTGGGCGTCGGGGTCGCGTTGGTCACGACGAGCGGCCGGCTGCGCTTGCAGCGGGACCTGGAGGCGCCGTTGAGGCGGATGCAGGTGCGCAGGCGGTAGCCGCCCGCGATCGCGTTGCCGGGGACGGTCAGCGAGATGCGCACCCTGGTCTTCGCGCCGCGGCGGACGCGGACGTTGTTGACGAGGCCGACCTGGTAGGGCCTGGGGCCGCGGATCAGCGTCATGCGCAACTTGCCGCGGCCGGTCCGACGACCGCGGTTGACCAGCGTGGCGGTGACGCGGAAGCTGTCGCCCGCGGCGACCGTCTTGGGCGGCGCGGTGACCTTCGCGACCCGCAGCTTGGCTCGCTTCGGCGCGGCCTGCGCGGTCGGGATGGCACCAGCGGGAACGGCAAGGATCGCCAGCGCGGCGATCGACGTCTTCAAACGCAAGGGTTCTCTCCTCGGATGGGTCGCGCGACGTGCGCGCGGGGTTGCCCGGCTCATTCCCCGACCTCGCGGCGCCAAACTCGGATGTCCGTCCCCCGCCCCTCAGCAGGCGCGCACGTAGCGGCAGGCGACCACGCTCGGCTGCTCCACGGGCGCGCCGGCCTGGAGCGACCACGCGAGACGGACGAACTGCGCGTGCGTCCACGCCAGCGGCGTCGCGCTGAACGTCCCTTCGCCGATCGGGTGGTCGAGGGGCGGCTGCCCGTCCCACACCTGCTCGGGCAGCATGCCGCCGTCGTTGGCGGCGCCCGCCATCGCCCGCAGGCGCGCGCTGGCGTCCTGGCCGGCGAGCAGCTCGTACTCGCCGCGCTCCCCCGCGAACAGCGGCCACGCGCGGCCGATCGTCTTGTAGGAGTTGTCCTTCGTGAGCCGCCACGGGCCGCCCGTGCGCGTCTCGCCGTAGCCGTCGAAGCTGAAGCGGTGCCAGAACGTCCCGTGCGGGGTCGGCACGCCGAGCCGCTCGTCGACGACCTTCAGGCTCGTCCGGACCACCGGGTCGTCCCACGGCTTGACGCCGAGGCGCACGAGCTCGAGGAAGCTCGGGTCGACGACGCGGCGCTGGTCGACCGCCTTCGGCCCGCCGTCGCCGATCGCGTAGCGCTTGCGCGAGTCCGGCAGCGCGTTCTTGGTGACGCGCAGGTAGTACTGGCCGTCGGCGTACGGGCCGGTCCTGGTGGCGGTCCACGCCTCGACGGTGCGCTGGAAGCGGTCGGCGGTCGCCTCCCAGCGCTCGGCAGAGGCGGTGTCGCCGTTGCGGCGCGCGATGTCGGCGGCGCACACGAGGCCGGCGATCTCGGCCGCGATCGTGGCCGGCGACCAGCCCTCCTGGTTCTCCCAGCGCTCCTGCTGGGACTCCGGGCCCTTCTTGACGATGAAGTTCGCCGCACGCTCGAGCTTCGCGTACGTCGCGGCGTCGGTGCGGCCCAGCTGCCAGGCGAGCACGAGCGGGAAGGCGACCTCGTCGAGCTGCAGGTTCGTCCAGTGCGGCGTGCCGTCGACCTCGGAGTTCTGCGGGAACGAGCCGTTGCGCTTCTGCTGGACGTCGAGCAGGTAGGTGAGCGCGCGCTCGGCGCCGGCTCGGTCGCCGGCGGCGATCTGCGCGGTCGCCACCTGGTAGAGGTCGCGCGACCACACGAGGTGGTACGGCGCGGACGGGTCGTCGATCGTCAGCCGGCCCCACGCCCACGGCATGCTGGGGGACGCGACGCCGGCGCCCGGATGCGCCTTGTCCTCGCTGGCGTGCATGACCATCAGGCTGCGGTCGTAGAGGCCGACGAGGTCGAGCGGGACGCTGGCCGGGGCGGCGGGCAGGCCGTCCAGGTAGGCGTGCCAGGTGGCGTCGAAGCGCTGGGCGACCGCGTCGAAGTCCAGCGCCTTCGTCGCCGCGGCGAACGCCCGCGCGCCGGTGCGGCCGAAGCCGAGCGCGATCGTGTCGGTGGCCGTGAGGCGCTTGGCCATGACCACGTTCCCCGGGCGCTTCGCCTCCAGCGGCGTCAGGCGCCGGGTGCGGCGCAGCCGCCGGAGCGGGTCGCTGCGGGTGCCCTTGTAGCCGGCGGTTGCGGTCAGCTGGCTCGCGGTCGCGAGCGACAGCGCGGCGTGCCGGTCGCGAACGGCGAAGCCGTCGCCACGGTCGTCGTCCGGCGTGTTGGAGAGCGCGGGATCGAGGATGGCGTGGAGCCTCGCGCTCGGGTTGCGCGCGTCCAGCGCGACGCTGATCACGACGGCGTTGCGCCGTGGGTCGGTCACGACCTCCTTGGTCAGCGTCCAGCGCTTGGCGGTGCTGACCTGCCGGTAGCCCATCGAGCGGCCACTGAGCGGTTCGACGCGGCCGGGGACCTGCGCGTCGGTCTGCACGCGCTTGCCGTCGGTGACCGCGAAGCGCAGGTCGCGCACCGCGGGCGTGCCGAGGTCGGGCCAGTACGTCTCGGTCAGCGTCCGCTGGCGCAGCGTCTGCCACACCCGGCTCGTGCCGGTCGCCGACGTCACGACGCCGTGCTTGTCGGCGGGCGTCCAGATGCCCTCGTGGCCGGGGGCTCCCGGTGCTTGCCGAGCGGCCGCCGGAGCAGCGGCGAGAACGCAGGCGCTGGCGACCAGCGCGAACCCGAGGCGCTTCATGCCGGCGGCCTACCCGATGTATTGTCGTCCTCATGCCCACGCAGATCGTCTTCGGTGGTGGCGAGTCGATCCTCGTCACCGACGAGCTGCCCGACGTGGTCAGCGCGCTGGAAGGGCACGCGCCCGACACGCCCGCGCTGCCGTGCTTCACGCGCAAGGCCGGCTACGGCGACCCGGACACGATCGACGGCCAGCCGGTGCACGTCCGGCCGGCGGCGATCCTCTACGTCACCGCGACCTAGAGGAAGGCCCGGCAGGTCGACGGGTCGCCCGACTCGTACCCGGACAGCCACGCGCCGGCACGCTCCTTCGGCGTGCCGTGGTGCTGTGGGTTGGTGAGGTCGAAGTCGCCGACCGCGAGCGCGGTCCTGACCGCCTCGGAGACGTCGGTGTCGTCGAGACGGCCCTCCCGGTAGACCGCGTAGCCCCACGCGCCGGCCATGCAGTCGGCCTGCAGCTCGAACGGCGCGACCGTCGTCAGCCGCGCGCCCTCCGAGAACCAGCCGAGTTCCTGCTGCACGTTGTGCGCGTACTCGTGTGCAAGCGCGTAGGCGACCCCGAAGTCCCCGATGCTCTCGTAGACCCCCCGGCCGAGCCGCTCGCCGAAGTAGATCGTGTCGTCGGCCGGGCAGTAGAAGGCGGCCATGTCGTCGGCCGGCTCGCCGCAGGCGGTGTCCACCGTCGGCGAGCGCCGCGTCGACGCGCTTTCCACCTTCGCGCGCAGGCGTTTGAACCTCGTCTCGACGGACGCGACCTGCTGCTTGGCCTCGCGCTTGGCGTCGTCGACGGCGCCGCATCCGGTCACGCCCAGGCAGAGGAGCACGATGACGACCCGGCGCACCGGGTCAACCTACTTCGAGAAGGCGTACCGGAACCTCGTGCCGTCGCAGTAGCGCGCCAGCTTGACGGCGGTCGCCAGCGTCGCGACGACGCCCTCCGGCGAGCGCACGTATCCCACGTCCGCGACCCACCCCCGCGGCTTCCGGCCCTGCCTGAGCCCCTTCCCCCTCCCGCGCCCGATCGCCGGCGGGTACTCGTCGCGGTCGTAGCCGGCCTTCGACTTGACCTTCGCCAGCACCTTCCTCGTGCGCGCCGCCGCGCCCTTGCGATTGAGCACCAGCACCTTCGGCCACCCGCGCCCGGTCGCGACCCGGTAGTGCTTGCGCACGTTCGGGAACAGCGTCTTCGAGAACCTGATCCGCCGGATGGCCTTCGTCGTCCTGCACGGCGTCGCGGCCGGGCTCGGGGACGGCGACGGCGTCACCGTCGGCAGCGCGTACCCCGGGGTCGGGGATGGTGTCGCCGGGGGCACTCCGTACTCCTGCCCGGAGGCCGGCACGGCCGCGAGCACCACCAGCGCGGTCAGCATCACCAGACGCCGCATCCTTGGAGCCTAGATTCTCCCGGCCTGGAGCGGCTGGGGCCGGTGCCCCGCCCGGTCTTCAAAACCGGCGAGCCGCGGCGACCCCGCGGTGGGATGGTTCGACTCCATCGCCGCTCCGTGGGTCCTGCCGTTCAGCTCAGCGGCTGGAGCCGGGTGCGCACGACCCGGGCGAGCTTGCGGCGCAGGCGCTTGTACTGGCGATCGTGTGCGGGGGTGCGCTTGTGCGAGTGGTGGGCGAGGTTGATGCGCTCCCGCGGGTCGGTCTTGAGGTCGTACATCTCCCACTGGGAGCGCACTTTGTGGTCGGCGTCGTAGTAGCGGGCGATCTTGTAGCGCCGCTCGCGGATGCTGACGATGTGGTTGGGCGCCTTCGGGTACGGCCCGCGAGCCTGACCGGACTGCCAGTCGTCGTAGGTGAACACGGTGTAGTCCTGGCCCGGCTTGGGGGCGCGGCTGAGGATCTGGTCGGAGTAGTCGACGCCGGCCCAGTCGGCCCGGGCCTCGGCGGGGGCGCCGACCAGGCTGGCGAGCGTGGGCAGGAAGTCGACGTGGGACACCAGGGAATGGTTGGTCACCGGCCCGCTGAACAGGCGGGGGTTGGAGTACACGAGCGGGACGCGCGTCGACTCCTCGTAGACGTTGAAGTTCTTCTGGCGCAGGCCGCCGTGCGCGGTGCCCATCTCGCCGTGGTCGGCCGTCGCGATCACGAGCGTGTTCTCGAGCAGCCCGGCGGCTTTGAGCGTGTCCAGGAGCTTGACCAGATAGGCATCCGAGGCCTTCATGAGGTTGCCGTAGAAGTTCAGGTAGTTGCGCTTCATCGCCGGCGTCGGGATCGGCCCCGAGGCGTTGAAGAGCCGGAGGAACTCCTTCTGCACGGACGGCTTGGTCGACAGGTCCTCCCGGACGGTGGCCGGCAGCCTGATCTCGCCGTCCAGCCACGAGTCGTCGTAGCCCGTATCGGTGTAGGTCTTGGGGTACGCCAGCACGTCGTGCGGGTTGACGAGCGAGACCACCATGAAGAACGGCTGCTGCTGGGCGGCCGCGGAGCCGAGGTACTGGACCGCGCCCTCCGTGCCGGCTTCGGCGGCGCCCTGCGCGTTCATGAAGCGGTCGTCGTTGTCCGCGTCGCCGCCCCCCTGCTCCGACGCGTCCTGGTTGGCGCCGGCATCCGGCGGATCCCAGCGGGTGAAGCCGTACTGGTTGACGTCGGACGGGACCCAGGTCGCGCCGTCGGCAGGCTTGTTGCAGTGGAACTTGCCCTTGTAGACCGGGGTGTACCCGGCGGCCGCGGTGACCGTGGCGAGGTTCTTGAACGAGGTCGCCAACTCGACCTGCGGGTACTTCGGGGAGGGCATATCCGTCTCGAGCGTGTACTTGACGCCGTGCTGAGCCGGGAAGTAGCCGCTCATCAGCGTCGACCGTGCCGGCGAGCACATGCACGCGTTGGTGAACGCGTGGTCGAAGCTCATCCCGTGCCGCTGGAGGCGGGCCAGGCCGGGCAGGTTGCGCTGCGTCCATCCGCGCGGGAAGTGCTGGACCGCGCGCTGCTGGTCGGTGAGGAACACCAGCACGTTCATCCCCTCCAGACCGGCCGCTCGCGGCGCCCGGCGTGGCTGCGGCCGCGTCACGGCGTCCGCCCGGCCGGCGAACACGAGCCCGGGCGCCCCCAGCGCCGCGGCCTTCAGCAGATCGCCGCGGGTGATGCCCTGCTTCGCCGGAGTGCCCATGGTGTGCCATCGGCGCCAGGCCTCGGCGCCGGATACCTCAAATGAGGCCGGAGGTGCTGATCTGAACGGACGACGAGCAGGTCAAGGCGCTGTCCTCTGCGGAGCTGCCCGGCTGCGATGCTGGCCGGACATGAGCGCGTCACCTGCGTCCGCCCCGCCTCGATCGCGCCTGTTCTGGCGCGTGTTCGCGGGCAATGCCGTCGTGCTGACCGCCGCTGCCGTCGGGCTCGCCGCCTCACCGGCCACGGTGAGCTTCCCGATCGGGCCGGTGCAGGCGCTCGTGCTCGCTCTCGGACTCGCGGCGCTGCTCGCCGTCAACTTCGTCGTGATGCGCCGGGCGTTCGCTCCCTTCGACAAGCTTGTTGGCTTCGTCAGGAGCGTCGATCCGCAACTGCCGGGAGCACGACTCGAGCTGCCCGACGCAGGCCCTGACGTGCACCGGATCGCGATCGCCCTCAACGAGATGCTGGCTCGCCTGGAGTCCGAGCGCGAGCAGAGCGCCCGGCAGCTCGTCGCTGCCCAGGAGGACGAGCGCCGCCGTGTCTCTCGCGAGCTCCACGACGAGGTGGGCCAGCTGATCACCGCTGCCCTGCTCGGCGTCGACCATGCCGGGCTCCCGTCGCAGGCGCCGACGGAGGACCGGCTGGCCCCCGTCCGCCTGACGCTCGAGCAGGCGCTGGACAGCGTGCGCGGCATCGCGCGCCGGCTGCGACCGGGGACGTTGGACGACCTGGGGCTGAGCGACTCGCTGCTGGCGCTGGGAGCCAGCTTCGGAGGCGACGGCCAATCACCGGTGCAGGCGGTCCTCGAGCCCGGTGCGCTCAATGGTCTCGACGACGAGGCGGAGCTCGCCGTCTACCGGATCGCCCAAGAGGCCTGCACCAACGCTGTCCGGCACGCACCGGGGAGCCACGTCGTGATTCGCGTCTCACGCCAGGATCGCCAGCTGACGATGTCCGTCAGCGACGACGGGCCGGGGATCTCCTCGGCCGAGCGGCGGGGAGTCGGGCTGGCCGGGATGCGAGAGCGCGCGGCGCTGATCGGCGCCGACCTTGCCGTGACGCGCCGAACCACTGGGGGCACGGAGGTCCGGTTGACGCTGCCGGCGTAGCTGGGGGTCACCACCCATGGGATCGCCGGGCCGGATCCCCCAGGATGACGGTGTGAGGCTGAGGGGCGGACATTCGATCTCCACCACCGCCTGGGTGCGGTTGATCCTGAGCATCCGCCTGCTCGCCACGGCGAACGCCGTCGTGTTGCTGATAGTGCATCGGTTGACCAACTACGACGGCGTGCTCATCGTCGCGGTGTGCGGATACTCGCTGGCGGTCGTGATGATCGCGGTGTTCGTCCCCGGCCTCGCGTCCCAGCCGCTGGCCTGGCTGGCGGATAGCTCGGCGGCGCTCGCGCTGGTCGCGGTGTCAGGGGATTGGCGCAGCCCCTTCTTCCTGCTCGCCGTCACGACCCTGGTCACGCCGGCGATCGCCGCCACCGCCCGTGTCGGCGTGACGATCGGCTGTGCCTTCAGCGCGACGTACCTGGTCCTGGCGCACTTCGTCGGCCCCGATCCGTTGAGGATCGGGCGCCAGACGACGGTCGAGACGCTGGCGACCCATCTGACCCTCCCGGTCCTGGTCGCCTTCGGGGCGGCGGCGGTCGCCGAGGCGCTGCGGCAGCTGCGAGCTGAGCGCGCCCGGTCGGAGCGGCTGGCGATCGACGCCGAGCGGCGGCGCATCGCCTGGGAGTTGCACGACTCGGCGAAGGCGCGGGTCCACGCGGCGCATCTCGTCCTCAGTGCCCTCCGTGACACCCCCGATGGGTCGCCGGAGCGCTCGCTCGACCTCGTGCTCGATCAGCTGGAGGCGGCCGCCGCCGACATGGACACCAGCCTGGAGGAGCTGCGCTCGCCGCTGGAGGGCCGCCCGCTCGACGTGGCCCTGCGGGCTCACATCGCCGAGTTCACCCTCCGCCACGGGCCGCGCTTCAAGGTCCGGGGGTCCATCGAGAACCTCGACCCGCTCACCGCTGCGCACGCATTCCGGATCGCCAGCGAGGCAGTGATCAACGCCGCGCGCCACGCCGCGGCGAGCCGCGTGGAGGTCAACCTCTCGGAGGGCGCCGGCGGCGCCGATGTCGTCGTGATCGATGACGGACGCGGGATGCCGGCCGGCGGCGAGCGCGTGGCCAACAACGGTCTGCGCAACATGCACAACCGGGCCCGGACCATCGGCGGGGCGCTCCGCATCGACCCGCGCGCCGATGGCCCCGGCACCGTCGTCGCCCTTCACATTCCCCACGTCGCACGAGGAGCCCAACATGATTCGCATCGCGGTCGTCGATGATCACCCCGCCGTCCGAGCCGGGCTGGAGGCCGTGCTCCAGGCGGCACCAGGGCTGGTCCCCGTCGGCGCGGCCGAGGGTGAGCTGGACCTCTGGCCGCTGCTGAAGACCACGGACCCCGACGTGGTCCTGCTCGACTATCACCTGCCGGGCCGCGACGGGCTGCAGATCTGCCGCCGCATCAAGGCCGCTGCGCTGGCGCCGAAGGTGCTGCTCTACTCGGCCTACGCGAGCGGGGAGCTGGCGATCCCGGCGGTCCTCGCCGGCGCCGACGGCGTCGTCGGCAAGGGCATCCCTGCGCGCGAGCTGTTCGACGCGATCCGCGCCGTCGTCGACGGCGAGCATGTGCTGCCGCCCGTCCCGCGCGAGCTGATGGAGAGCGCGGCGCGGCGCGTGGACCCGGTCGATCTCCCGATCCTCGGAATGCTGCTCGATCACACGCCCACAGACCAGATCCGCGACGTCATGCGCATGGAGGACCACGTTCTCGCCCACCGGATCGAGCGTATGCTCGGCAAGCTGCGCGTCGAGGTCGATCCGGTGCCGGCACCATGACGTGGCCACGCCGATCAAGATCCGCATCCTGCTCGCCGATGACCACGAGCTCGTCCGCCGTGGGCTGCGGCTGGTCCTGGAGTCCGAGCCCGACATCGAGGTGGTCGCGGAGGCCGCCGATGGTGCCGAGGCGTTCGATCGGGCCCTCCGTGACGACGTGGACCTCGTGGTTTTGGACATCTCCATGCCGCGCCTCACCGGGCTCCAGGCCGTGCGCAGGCTGCGCGAGCACCGCCCGGAGCTGCGCACGCTGATCCTCTCCATGCACGACGACGAGCGCTACCTGTCCCAGGCCTTCGAGGCCGGTGCGTCCGGGTACGTGCTCAAGTCCTCGGAGGCCAAGGATCTTGTGGAGGCGTGCCGAGCGGCTGTGCGCGGGCAGGGGTTCGTGCATCCCGGGACCAGCCGCACCCAGTTCGAACGTGCGCGAAGTGCGGACTCGGCCGCCCTGTTGACCCCGCGCGAGACCGAGGTGACCAAGCTCATCGCCGAAGGCTGCTCGGGCCGGGAGATCGCCGTCGCGCTGCAGATCTCCGAGAAGACGGTGGAGCGCCACCGGTCCAACATCCTCGAGAAGCTCGGCGCGCGGGACCGTGTCGCGATCACGCGCTACGCGATTCGCCTCGGCCTGATCGACGCGTGAGCGCCCGGGAGCCGGCCGGCGCCCGAGCGGACGGCGGGTTCAGGCCGACCCGCCCCGGGGGTTCGGGGCGTGCTCGGCCAGTTGGCGCGCGAACTCCTCGGCGCGTGCGAGCTCCGCTCGTAGGTGCTCGCAGCGCTCGGCGGCGTCCTTGGCGAACTCGTCGAGACGCGCCTCTGCCGCGCGCCGGATCGTGGTGCGCTTGTGCCCGAGGTTGTCGCGGGCGCTGAGCAGGTCGCGCATCTCCTGCACGGTGAAGCCGAGCGGCTTCATCTGCTTGATGAGCATGAGCCGGTCGATCTGGTCGTCGGTGTACAGGCGGAACCCGCCGGCGGTCCGCCCGGCCGGCTCGAAGAGGCCCTGCTCCTCGTAGTAGCGCACCGTGCGCAGTGAGAGGCCGGCGCGGTCGGCGACCTCCCCGATGTGCAGCGTGGCGGTCGGTGTCTGGGCGGGCATCAGTGCGCAGCCACCATCTGACCCGACAGGGTGCCATGCAGATCGGCGCTGGGATCATTGAGGCCGGTGATCTCGATGGTGGTGCCGTGCCGGGAGTAGTGGTGCTCGATGGCATCGAGCGCGGCGACGGCCGAGGCATCCCAGACGTGCGCGCCGGAGAAGTCGATGATCACACGCTGGGGGTCGTTGGGGTAGTCGAACGCGTCGATCAGCTCCTGGTCGGACGCGAAGAACAGCTCGCCGGTCACGGAGTAGAACACCGCGGTGCCGTCGGGATCGAGCACCCGTTCCACCTCGACGAGATGCGCGACCTTGCGCGCGAAGCTCGCCATCGCGGTCAGCGTCCCGGCCGCGACGCCGATCGCCAGGTTGCTGGTCGCGACCGTCCCGATCACCGTGACGGTCATCACGACGGTCTCCGTGGTGGGCATGCGCTTGAGCGTGGCCGGACGGACGGAGTGCCAGTCGAACGTCGAGACCGAGACCAGGATCATCACCGCGACGAGGGCGGCCATCGGGATGACGGCCACCAGCGGGCCGAGGCCGACGATCAGGATGAGCAGGAACAGGCCCGCGCAGAAGGTCGAGATGCGGGTGCGGGCGCCGCTGACGCGGACGTTGATCATCGTCTGGCCGATCATCGCGCAGCCGGCCATGCCCCCGAAGAAGCCCGTGACGACGTTGGCGATGCCCTGTCCGCGCGCTTCGCGCTCCTTGTCCGAACGGGTCTCGGTGATGTCGTCCACCAGTCGCGCGGTCATCAGCGATTCGAGCAGCCCCACGGCCGCCAGGGTGGCGGAGTACGGCAGCACGATCAGCAGGGTGTCGAGCGTGAGCGGCACCGAGGGCAGCCCCAGGAACGGCAGCGCGCTGGGCAGCTCACCCTCGTCGCCCACGTCCGGCAGGTCCAGGCCGCCGGCGACCGCGACGACCGTGAGCAGCACGATCGCCACCAGTGGCGACGGGATCGCGGTGGTCAGCCGGGGCACGGTGTAGATGACGGCGAGCCCGGCGACGATCAGCGCGACGCCGAGCATGCCGCCGTCGCGGATGTACGTGACCTGTGCGAGGAAGATCAGGATCGCGAGCGCGTTGACGAAGCCCGTCATCACCGACCGCGGGACGAACCGCATCAGTCGCGGGACGCGCAATGCCCCGAGCCCGATCTGGATCACGCCGGCGAGGATCGTCGCGGCCAGCAGGTACTGCAAGCCGTGGTCCTTGACCAGGCTCACCACCACCAGTGCCATGGCCCCGGTCGCGGCGGAGATCATCGCCGGCCGGCCACCGGCGATGGCGATCGTGACCGCCATCGTGAACGAGGCGTACAGTCCGACCGCAGGATCGACGCCGGCGATCAACGAGAACGAGATCGCCTCGGGAATCAGCGCCAGTGCCACGACCAGGCCGGCGAGCATCTCGACGCGCAGGATGCTGGCGGCGGGGAGCCGGCGCCGGAGCGGGGAGCGCTCGACAGCAACAGCGCTCATGTGGAAGTCGACTCGATCAGAGGTTCACCGTCCTCACCTTACACGTACGTCAGGGTTGGTTACAGCGAGGATGCCCGTCGCTGGACGGGCGCCTACGACGGGCTGCTGAGGCCGGCGAACGCGCGGCGCACCGGGCGGCGCGCGGTCCCGGAGACGAGCAGCTCGGTGTGGCCGGGGGTGGGTTCGGAGAGGGCGACGACGACACGGGTGGGGCGGTCGCTCACGAAGAGCGCGGCCATGCCCATGAACAGCCATGGCCAGGTGGGCCTCTCCTCGAGCTCGAAGACGATGTAGTCCGGCTCGTAGCGGTCGACGACCGTGTAGCCGTAGGCGGACATGGAGGGGGCGATGTGGGCCATGACCGAGCGCCATGCGCTGGCGCGGTCGCAGGCCAGGACGTGGCGCTGGCGGAACTCGCGGAGGCCGTACCCGCCGATGGTGATCGGCTCGGCCGGCCGAGCGGGCGAGAGCGGCGGCGGGGTGAGGTCGGCGAACGGCGCCGCCAGCTCGTCGAGCGTGCTGGCGGTCAGCGCGACGGACAGGCGCTCCTCGAGCTCCTCGTCGCTGATCCGGCCGGCCGCGTGGTGCTCGCGGAGCGCGCCGGCCGCGCGGTCGCGGTCCGCATCGGAGGCGCGCACCTACAGGCCGGCCTCCGCGCGGCGGAGGGAGCGGACAGCGAAGAGGGCGGCGAGCGCGAGCAGGCCGGCGCAGGCGGCGTAGGCAAGGCCCGGGTGGGCGGGGACGCCGGAGATGAAGCCGCGGCCGCCCTGGATGACCGCGGTGAAGGGGTTGACGGAGGCGATCGCCTTGATCCAGCCGTCGAGGAGGTCGAGCGGGAGGTAGACCGGGGCGAGGAACAGCACGAGGAAGACGGGCGTCTGCAGCGCGGGCGCGGACTGCACGGACTTGGTCCGGATGAAGGCGCCGGCAGCGAACAGGGTCATGAGCATGGCGACCAGCAGGCCGAGGCCGTAGAGACCGAACAGGTCGAGCCCGCTGCCGTCGATGTCCATCCCGCCGATCAGGGCGGCGATGGTCACGAGGACGGCATTGAAGGAGAACCGCACGCACGCGGTGGCCGCGTACCCCAGCAGCATCCCCGTGCGGTTCGCGGAGGCCAGGAGGATGCGGCGCGCGAAGCCGTGCTCGAAGTCGACCGCGATCCCGATCGAGCCGAAGAAGCCGCCGAACGCGGCCGCCTGGATGAGGATGAACACGAACTGGAAGGCCGTGTAGCCGCTCGGGAAGTCGAACCCGGGCACGCTGCCGACCGCGGACAACCCGCCGGCGAAGGACACGAAGAAGATCAGCGGGAAGAGGACGGCCGGCAGCAGCAGCGCCGGGTTCTTGAAGGCAGAGCGGATCTGGCGCTTGGCGACCGCGCGGGCGACGCCGAGGGTCGAGGCGCGGGACGGCGTCACGTCCGCGCCATTCGAGTCCGCAGCGCGCGCGAGGCGCCGAACAGCGACACGGAGGCGATCACGCCTGCCGCGAGGAAGCCCTTCCACAGCGCGGTCCCGTCCCACCCCGTGATGATCAGCGAGCGGATGCCCTCGACCATGTAGGAGACCGGGTTCCACGTGGTCACGGTCCGGAACCAGTCCGTCTCGATCAGCGGGCGCGGCAGGTTCAGCGACGACAGGAAGAACGTGACGAACAGCAGCGGGAAGAGCCCCTGCACGGCCTCGGCGGACCCCGAAGCGGCGGCCATCATCGCGCCGATCCCCGCGAACCCGAGTGCCGTGAGCACGGCCAGCACCATCAGCACCAGCAGTCCGCCCGGGCCCGACTGGAAGGAGACGCCGGCGACCAGCCCCACGACGATGAAGATCACGGAGGCCATGGCGGCGACGACGAGGCCGCCCGTCAGCTCGCCGGCCAGGATCGCGATGCGGCGCAGCGGCGTCAGCTGCAGCCGGTTGATGAACCCGGTCTCGATGTCCGTCGCCAGCTCGGTGCCCGCGGTCGTCGCCGCGAAGAGCCCCGCCTGCAGGAAGCAGACCGTGAGCGCGAAGTCGAGGTAGGAGTCCGTCGGGAAGCCCTTGATCTCCGTCGCGCCGTCCAGCCCCGCCGAGTTGAGCGCCAGCAGGAACAGCGGGAACGCGAAGGTCGGGACGATCATCGCCGGCTGGCGGAACGTGCGCCGCACCGACCGGCGTGCGATGAACCCGAGGTCACTCATCCGGCTGCTCATCGTCGCCCGCACCCTCGAGCGAGCGGCCCGTCTCCGCGAGGAAGACGTCGTCCAGCGACGGCTCGTGCAGCTGCAGGTTGGCGACGCGCACGCCCTCGCCGTCGAGCGCGCGGACGACGTCGGCCAGCTGCGAGGACGCGAGCTGCACGGCCGCCGTGGTCGGCGATCCCGCGGCGGGCTCGCCGAAGCGCGCGAGCGCCGCCCGCAGCCGATCGAGGTCACCCGGATCGGCCGGCATGACCTCCACGCTCGCCCCGCCGATGCGGGCCTTGAGCTCCTCCGGCGTCCCCTCCGCGACGATCTTGCCGCGGTCGATGATGCCGACGCGGTCGGCCAGGACGTCGGCCTCCTCGAGGTACTGCGTGGTCAAGAAGACGGTGACGCCCTCATCGTGGGCGAGCCGCGCCACCTCCTCCCACAGCGACGAGCGCGACTGCGGGTCGAGCCCGGTCGTCGGCTCGTCGAGGAACAGGATCGACGGGTTGTGCACGAGCGCCAGCGCCAGGTCGAGCCGGCGCCGCATCCCGCCCGAGTAGCCGCCCACCTTGCGGTCCGCGGCCTCCTCGAGACCGACGCGCGCGAGCAGCTCGTCCGCTCGCCGCGCGCGGTCGGCCTTCGCCATCCCGTGCAGTCCGCCCTGGAGGTCGAAGTGCTCGCGGCCGGTGAGGAAGTTGTCCAGGGCCGCCTCCTGCAGCGCGGCGCCGATGCGCATGCGCACCTCGGGCCCGTCCGTCAGCACGTCGAACCCCGCCACCGACGCGCGCCCCGCCGTCGGCGGCAGCAGCGTCGTCAGCACGAGCACAGTGGTGGACTTGCCCGCGCCGTTGGGACCCAGGAAGCCGTAGATCTCCCCCGGCGCGACCTGCAGGTCGATCCCGTCGACCGCGCGGATGCCACCCTTGAACTCGCGGACCAGACCCTCCACCTCGATACCAGAACCTTCGCGTCTCATCGCGGCGGGACGGTACCGTCCGACCATGCGGATCGCCCTGCTCGCCCTGCTCGCCGCGATCCTGGTGGCCCCCGCCGCCGTGGCGGCGGAGCGGCCGATCGTCTACACGGTGGTGCTCGACGGCCTCGACGGCGATCGCATCGACGCCGGCGACGCGCCGTTCATCGCGTCGCTGCTGGCCGGCGAGACCGGCCGCGCGACCTACTACCCCGAGTCGCGCTCGGTGATGATCGCCGAGACCAACCCGAACCACACGGCGATGATGACGGGCGCGTACGGGGCGACCTCGGGCATCCCGGGTAACGCCTTCGCGCTCTACGCGCCGCTGCAGAGCGAGGACTCCTGCACCGCGACCGGGCCGGTGGACCTGACCAGGCTCCCGAGCAAGACCTCGGGCGAGAACGCCGACTGCCCGCTTGCCCAGACGGTCTTCGAAGCGGTCAAGCGACAGGGCAACCCCGACGGCCTGCGCACCGCCGCCGTGCTCGGCAAGCCGAAGCTGGGCCGGATCTTCGCGGGCAAGCGCTTCGACGGGACCCACCGCGACGTGGACTACCTCTGGGCGCCGTGCTCGAGCGGCGCGGACGACGACGACTATTGCGGGGACGTCCCGACGAACCCGATCACCGGCTACGCGATCGACGACGCGACGGTGATGGACGAGGTGCTGCGCACGATGAACGAGGGCATCGGGCCCGAGCCGCTGCGCCGGCCCGACTTCACCTTCGTCAACCTCCAGCAGATCGACAGCGCCGGTCACGCGACGGGCACCGACAGCGGCCTCTACGACGCCACGATCGGTCTCGCCGACCAGCAGGTCAAGCGCTTGGTGGACGCGCTCAAGGCGCGCGGCGAATGGGACCGGACGGTGCTCATCATCCTGTCCGACCACTCGATGGACACGACGCCGGCAAAGACCAACCTGACCGGCTCGCTGACCGGTGCCGGCATCTCCGACGACCGCTTCATGGTCGTGCAGAACGGCAGCGTCGACGCCGTCTACCTCGCCGACCGCACCGACCCGCAGCGCTTCGAGCTGCTCAAGCAGCTGCGCGCCGCCGCGCTCGCGA
Source organism: uncultured Solirubrobacteraceae bacterium (assembly GCA_963740765.1). Taxonomy (GTDB): domain Bacteria; phylum Actinomycetota; class Thermoleophilia; order Solirubrobacterales; family Solirubrobacteraceae; genus DATLGB01. Next base: position 847,435 of record CAVUFN010000016.1, read on the forward strand.
CCCCGGACGTGGTCGAGGCGCTGTACCGCGAGCCCAACCCGGCCGACGGCGACGGCGCGTTCACCCTCGACGGGGTCCATCCCGGCTGGCACGCGGCGGGCGAGCGCTCCGGCGACCTGTTCGTCACCCACGCCAGCGGCGGCGCGTTCACCGACCCGTCCTTCTCCTCGAACCCGCTGCCGGGCAACCACGGCGGACCGCAGACGCGCGACAACTTCTTCGCCGTCACCGGCGGCGGCGGCTACCTGCGCCAGCAGCGCGTGCCCGGCACGGCGGGCGAGCAGTTCGACGACACGCTCGCCAATCCTGAGCAGGCGGAGAACGTCGACCCCGCGCCGACGATCATGGGCCTGCTCGGGCTGGCGCCGCCGCGTGACAGCGCGGGACGCTTCCTCTCCGAGGCGTTCGACCTCGCCGCCCTCCCGGGCCACGGCGCGCCGGCCGTCACGCCGCGCCTGCGGGTCAAGCGCCTGAGCTGCCGTCGCCTGCGCGTCACCGTCCTCCCGCGCACGGGCCGCCACGACCTGCGCGTGGGCAAGCAGCGGGTGCTGACCGACAGCGCGCGCTCGCGGGTGCGGGTGAAGGTGAGGCCCCACCGCAAGGTCCGGATCCGCGCCTCGCTGCGGTCGGCCGCCGGCGCCGCGAGCCCGGTCGTCAAGCGCCGGGTCCGCACCAGGCGCTGCCGCTAGGTCCAGCGGCCGTCCGCCCAGCGAGTTGCCGACGTCGTGCGCCGGCGTGGCCGGGCGGCGTCGGGACGAGCACCGTCGAGGAAGCCGTGGAGGAGGAGGATCAGCGGCCGAAGCGGCTGACGAACGCCTCCGCCGTCGCGGGGATGCCGGCGATGCGCTCGCGCACGTCGGCGAGCCCGGCGCGCAGCTCCGCGTCCCCGACCTCGACCGGTGACAGCGAGTCCTGCAGCTCGGTGAGGATCGACTCGGCGAGGAAGACCGCCTCCGTGGCGTCCTCCACGAACCCCTTGACGCCGCGCGAGGGCGGGCCCTCGGGCTTCGGCGACACCGTCGGCACGGACACGCCGGTGCGCTCCGCGAACGACGTCGCCGTCTTCTGCGCCCGCCCGTAGGCGAGCTGGACCGGGCGGAAGAGGACCGCTTCGAGGCGGTCGGCGGACGCCTCGTCCAACGCCTCGTACGCCGCGCCCAGCGCGGCCACGGCGGTGCCGAGCTGGCCCGCCGCGTCGGCGACGGAGTCGGCCAGTTCCTGGCGCGCTTCGGCGGTCACGTAGGCCATGGGTTCGAGGCTACCGTTCCCCGGCGTGCGCTCGGCGGTTCTCGCTCTTTGTGTGCTCTGCCTCACGGCCTGCGGCACCGAATCGCCGGCGGCGGCCATCCTGCCACCCGCCGCCCACGACGTCAGCCGGCCGAACATCGTCTACGTGCTCACGGACGATCTCTCGACCGACCTCCTGCAGTTCATGCCCAACGTGCAGCGCCTCCAGCGCGAGGGCACCAGCTTTACGCAGTTCATCACCAGCGCGTCGCTGTGCTGCCCCAGTCGCGCGTCGATCTTGACCGGCCGGCTGCCGCACGACACCGGCGTGCGCACCAACGTCTTCCCGCGCGGCGGCATCTACGCGTTCGCGGTGAACCACAACCCCCGCCGGACCTTCGCGCGCACGCTCAACGCCCAGGGCTACCGCACCGCGTTGATGGGCAAGTACCTCAACGGCTACCGCGCCTCGAGCGGCGCCGTCCCACCCGGATGGACGGACTGGGCGGGCAGCGCGAAGGGCTACCAGGGCTTCGACTACACGCTCGACGTCAACGGCGTGCCGACGTTCTTCGGCGACGGGGAGTCCGACTACCTCACGGACGTGATCGCCGAGCGCGGGGCGCGGATCATCGACGAGGCGGCCGCGGACCGCCGCCCCTTCCTCCTCGAGCTGTCGACCTTCACGCCCCACCGGCCGGCGATCCCGGCGCCACGCCATCGCGGGCTGTTCGCCGGCACCACGGCCCCGCGCGGGCCCGCCTTCAACACGCCGATCGTCGACGCGCCCCGCTGGCTGGCCTCGCGACGCAGGCGCACGGCGGCGCGCGTCGCGCGCATCGACATCCGCTACCGGCAGCGTGCCCGCTCCGTGGTGAGCGTCGACGAGCTGCTGGGCAGGCTCATCGACCACCTCGAGGCGACGGGCCAGCTGTCCGACACCTACGTCGTCTTCGGCTCCGACAACGGTTTCCACATGGGCGAGCACCGGCTGCTGCCGGGGAAGCTGACCGCCTTCGAGACCGACATCCGTGTCCCGTTCGTCGTGCGCGGCCCCGGCGTCCCCGCCGGGCGCAAGGTCGACGCGCTCGTGCAGAACACCGACATCGCGCCGACCTTCGAGGCGCTGGCCGGCGCCGTCCCGCGACCGGACATGGACGGCCGCAGCCTGGCCGGGATGATCCACGGCGGCGCGGTCCCCGACGATTGGCGCGACGCGGCGATCGTCGAGCACACCCACACCGACCGCAAGTCCAACGACCCCGACAACCAGACGCCGGCGAGCGGCGACCCGCCGTCCTACGAGGCGCTGCGGACCCGCACCGCGACCTACGTCGAGTACCACGACGGCGAGCGGGAGTACTACGACCTGCGCAGGGACCCGGAGCAGCTCCACAACGCCTACGGCGACCTGACGGCCACCGAGCGGGCGCGCCTGTCAGCCCGCCTGCAGCAGCTCGTCAGCTGCCATGGGGCGGCTCGATGCGCGACAGCACCTGCCGGGCGAGCAGCCCGAAGTCGGGCTCGGCCCCCGCGCCGGACGCGGGGTTGACCGTCATCCCGTACGGGGTCGGCCAGCCGCGCAGGGCGTGGACGATCGAGCGCAGCGAGGTCAGCGTCGTCGCGGTGGCCTGCCAGCCGTCGGCGACCACGATCAGCCCGACGGGACGGCCGTCGAAGTAGGGCCGGGCGTCCGTCCGCAGCTCCTCGACCCAGTCGATCGCGTTCTTGACCAGGCCGGAGACGCCGCCGTGGTAGCCGGGGGAGCAGACGACGATGCCGTCGGCGCGGCGGATCGCGGCGAGGAAGCGGTCGACCCGCTCGTCCGCGGCCGTGACCCCGGGCGCGTAGATCGGGAACTCGAGGTCGGCGGCGGCGAACGCCTCGGTCTCCGCGCCGAGCGCCGCGCACGCGTCCAGGGCCGCGCGCAGCGCGCGCTCCGACGACGAGCCGGCGCGCGTGGTCCCGCCGAGCCCGACGACGACCGGGCTCACCCGTCTTCGGAGCCGGCAGACTTCTCGGCGTCGCGCTTGCGCCAGCGCTCGCGGCACTCCTCGATCTCCTGCAGCGCCTCGTCAACCGAATACCAGCCGTCGACGGTGACCTCCTTGCCCTCCGGCTGCTTGTAGATGGAGAAGAAGTGCTCGATCTCGTCCTGCAGGCGGTCAGGCAGGTCCTCGAGGCGCTCGAGCGTGTTCCAGTTCGGGTCCCGGTACGGGACGCAGAGGACCTTGGCGTCCTCGCCGTGGTCGTCGGTCATGCGGAACAGGGCGATCGGCTTGCAGGGGATGATGCAACCCGGGAACGTCGGCTCGGTCACGCAGACCATCGCGTCGAGCGGGTCGTCGTCACCGGCCCAGGTCCCGGGGATGAAGCCGTAGTCGGTCGGATAGACGACCGAGCTGAACAGGTAGCGATCCAGCTTGATCGCCTGCAGGTCCTCGTCCCACTCGTACTTGTTGCGCGACCCCTTCGGGATCTCGATCGTGACGTAGAGCGGTTCGTCGTCGGTCATCTGGCCATGAGCGTATCTTCCGGCACATGCTCAAAGGGTTCAGGGACTTCATCCTCAAAGGCAACGTCGTCGACCTTGCCGTGGCGGTGGTCATCGGTGCGGCGTTCGGTGCCGTCGTCGCGTCGCTCGTCGAGAACATCATCACGCCGCTGGTGGGCGCCATCATCGGCGAGCCCGACTTCGGCGCGCTGAGCTTCACGATCAACGACTCCAAGTTCGGCTACGGCAACGTCATCAACGCGCTCATCACGTTCCTGTCGGTCGCCGCGGTCATCTACTTCGCCGTGGTGACGCCCATGAACAAGGTCATGGACCGGCTCAAGCCGGGCAAGAGCGTCGACGACCCCGTGCGTGCCTGCCCCGAGTGCCTGTCGGACATCCCCGGCAAGGCCTCTCGCTGCGCGTTCTGCACGGCGCAGGTCACGCCCGCGTCGGTCTGACGAGCCGGGCGGCGACGAACAGCATCAGGAGCGCGAAGCCGACCTCCAGCGTCCGCTCGTCCAACGCATTGGCGAGCGCGACGCCGCCGGCGACGCCACCGATCGCCAGCGCGCCGGCCAGCAGGCCGTCGCGCCAGCGCACGTTGCCGTAGGTGGACTGGCGATACGCGCCGAGCGCCGACACGGGGATGATCGCCAGCAGCGACGTCGCCTCGGCGTCGACCTGATCGAGGCCGAGCGCAAGCGTCAGCGCCGGCACGAAGAGGATGCCGCCACCGACGCCGAGCAGCCCCGCGACGACGCCGCCTGCGAGCCCGATGAGGATCGCCTCGACCATCACACGAGGATCGAGATCGCCACCGCGACGAGCAGGACGGCGAAGCCCTGGCGCAGGCGCTCCTGGGGGACCCGTTGTTGGAGCGTGGTACCGGCGACCACCCCGGCCAGGGCGGGGACGCCGACGAGCAGGCCGGCGCCGACGTGGACGGTCCCGTAGGCGGCGCCGCTGAACGCCGCGCCGGCGGCGGCGATCAGCCCGATCGCGGCGAGTGACGTCCCGGCCGCCTCGCGCTCTGCGTAGCCGAGCCACAGCACCAGCAGCGGGACGAGCACGGTGCCTCCTCCGACGCCGAACAGACCGCTGAAGAGGCCCGCCGCCGAACCGATCGCGGCCAGCTTCAGGGGTGGCGAGGCCGACACGCCGGAACCCTTGCCGGCCGAGCCGGGCCCCCCTGCCTTTTCGTTCGCGGCATGAGGCCGGGCATACTAGGCGCGTGCCAGATCTCCACGCGTTGCTCGCCCCCCTCACCGCCGACCCGGAGCGCTCGGCGGTGCTGCTGGACGTCGACGGCGTACTCGCCCCGATCGTGGAGCAACCGGACGACGCCCACATGCCCGAGACCACCCGCCGTCCCCTGATCGAGGTGGCCAAGCGGTACGGCATCGTCGCCTGCGTGTCCGGCCGGCGCGCGTCGGACGCACGCCGGATCGTGTCCCTGGGCTCGATCTCCTATCTCGGCTCGCACGGGTCGGAGATCCTGCGCGCCGGGACGATCGCCCCCGAGCTCGACGCCGAACTGCAGGGCTGGAGCGCGCGGGTGCGCGCGTTCGCCAACGAAGCGATGGACGAGGAGATGCGCCGCCTGCGCGTCCGGCTCGAGGACAAGGAGGCGATCGCGGCGCTGCACTGGCGCGGCGTCCCCGACGAGGACGACGCGCAGCGGGCCATCGAGAACGTGTCCCGCGCCGCGGAGGACGCGGGCTTCGTGACCCACTGGGGCCGCAAGGTGCTCGAGATCCGCCCGCCCGTGCGCATCGACAAGGGGGCCGGGATCATCCGGTTGCTCGCGGACGTCGATCTCGCCGCGGCCGTCTATGTGGGCGACGACCTGACCGACGTCGACGCCTTCCGCGGGCTCGAGGAGCTGTCGGCCACCGGCTCCATCGCGGAGGTCCTCAAGGTCGGGGTGCGCTCCGACGAGGGCCCGCCGCAGCTCGAGGCCGAGGCCGATGTCATGGTCGACGGCACCGACGGCGTCCGCGAGCTGCTGCAGGCGCTCGCCGAGTAGCGGACGGTGAGGTTCGCCGACTTCCTCCGGGCGGCGGTGCTGCTGAGCGCGGGGGCGGCGACGGCACTGGCGGCGGTGACGGTGATCGCCGCGACGCGCGACTACGACGACGTCCTCGTGCTGGTCTCCGTCGGCTGGTGGACGCTGACCGCGTTCGCCGGCCTGCGCCTGGAGGGCCGCGCCCACGAGGGCATCGCCCGAGCGATGGCCGACGCGCGCCATCAGACGACACTGCCCGAGCTGCGCCCGGCCGTGACGCTGCTCAACCGGCTGTGGCTGCTGCTGCTCGTCACCATCGGTGCCGCCGCCGCCGGCTTCTTCGCGCCCTCCGTCCCGAGCGCCGCGGCCGGCTTCGCGATCCTGGTGGCGCTGGCGTGGCGGCGCCAGGGCAACGCCGTGGCGGCGATCGAGGAGCGCGACGCGGCGCGCTTCTACGTCGACCGCACGTCGGCCTTCGCGCCCATCCGGCTGATCCGCACGCCCGGCTTCGGTGGGACGTTCCTGCGCAAGAGCGACCGGCGCGACCCGCACCCCGCCGAGCCGTGATCGACGTCCTCATCGTCTCCCTGGGGACGACGGGCGGGCTGCGGACGGCCGACGACGCCTTCGCCGCCTCCCTGGAGCGGGCCGGCGCGGCCGTCGAGATCGTGCGGGCCGGCGCGGCGCCGCGGGTCCGGACCCTCGCGCTCACCGACCTCGTCCAGGCGCGCGCCGCCCGCGCCGCCGTCCGGGAGGCGCGCGCCATCGTCTACTCCTCCACGACCGCCGCGCTGTTGGCCCCGCGCGCCGGCGCGATCCGCTTCGACGCCCCGGCCGCCGGCAACCGCCCCGGCCGCCACGGGATCTGGCAGCGGCCCGCCGAGCGCCGCCGCTTCGCCGCCGCGCCCCTGCTGCTGCCGTGGAGCGCGGGCGCGCTCGCCGAAGCGCCGCGGGTGGACACGCCGGCGGTCGTCGTCCCCGTCCCGTGCGACTCAGGGGACCGTCCCCCCGGTCGCACGCGGGATGTGGCGGCGGTCACCTACGGGGCGCATCCCGAGAAGAAGGGCCTCGATCGCGTGCTGGCCGCGTGGCGGTCGGTCCGGGGCGACGGCGAGGAGCTCGTGGTGGCCGGGCTGGAGGGGACGGACGAGCCGGGCGTGCGCTACGCCGGCATGCTCCCAGGCGACGAGTACCGGACGCTGCTCGCCCGCGCCCGCGCATTCGTCACCGCGCCGCGGCGTGAGGACTACGGCATCGCCCAGCTCGAGGCGCTCGCCGCGGGCTGCGTGCTCGTCACCACCCCCGGGCCCGGCCCGTACGCCGCGCTCCCACTCGCGCGCGAGCTCGACCCGCGCTCGGTCGCCGAGGAGCTCGGCCCGGCGATCCGGGCCGCGCTCGACGATCCGCTCCCGGGCTACGCGGGGCGGGCCGCCGAGTTGCTCGCGCCGTTCAGGACCGGAGCCGTCGACCGCGTCGTGCGTGACGAGGTGCTGCCGCGCCTGCTCTAGGCGTGGGTCAGTGACTGGCGCAGCTGGTTGACGGTCCAGGCGCCGATCTCCTGCGCCGAGCCGATGTGGAACTCCGTGAACGCGATCGCGGTCACACCGCCGACCTCGGAGAGGCGGACCTCGCCGTGGGCGTCGACGACCGGTCCGTCGTTGGGCAGCTGCACGTAGATGCGCAGGACGGAGCCGAGCTCGTGCCGGCCGGTGTCGCGGAAACGCATCCCGCCGGCGGAGATGTCGAGCAGCGAGCCGCGGGTCCCGGGACCCGCGGAGGTCACGGTGACCTCGGCGAAGACGGGCAGCCGGACGGAGGAGCGCCGTTCGGCGCCCGCGTCGACGTCGGCGAGGCGGAAGCGCAGCTCACCCGGGACCGGGCCGAACTCGACGTGACCGTCCCACCCCATCGGGATCATCCCGTCGAGGAAGGTGAGCGTGCACTCGTCCGGCAGCGAGTCGGTGAAGGACATCAGCGTCAGCGGCCGCAGGAGCACGAACTGGCCGGCCGCCGCGACCACACGGCAGTCGGCGGCGCCCGCGCACCACGACAGCACGGCGTCCTGCCCGGGGCGAAGTTTCATAGGAGGAAGATCGGCGCGATCGCGGCCGCGCTTGAGCGCGAGGCCTGCGCGGCCGCCGCGATCGCCGCGCGATGTGGTGGATAGGCTCGCGCCGTGATCGTCGACGGCTGGCGCCGCGAGGAACGCGACGGACTGGTCGCCACGTCGATGCGGGTGCGCTGGAGCGCCGGCGATGTCCGCACCACGATCGCCGTGCCGCCGGAGTACGCCGGCCCGGAGGGGGACGCCTCGCCTTGGGTCGCCGCGCTGCTGCTGCTCGCCATGACCGTGCACGAGGACCTCGAGATCGACGGCGTCGTCTCCGCGCGGATGCGGCGCGGCCTCGACCGCGTCGCCACGGTCTTCTGCGCGTGGGACCCGCGCCTGCGTCCGGCACTGGTGACCGACGGCGGCGCGGGCGCGGCGCCGTCCACCCCGGCGGCGGGCGTGATCGGGATGATGTCGCGCGGCGTCGACTCGGTCTTCTCCGCCGCCGTCGAGCGCGTCGCCGACCCGCTGACGGCGCTCGTGCACTGGCGCGGGCTCGAACCGCTGCACAGCGCCGCCACTGCGGACGCCGAGGAACGGGAGTGCCGGGCGATCGCGGACCGTGTCGGGCTGCCGCTGATCGTCGGCGCCAACGACCTGCGGGCACCGCTGGACCGCCACACCCTCTACCACGACACTCACGGCAGCGTCCTCGCGGGGCTGGGACTGGCGCTCGCAGGCGGAGCCGGGCGCGTCGTGCTTCCGACCGGGGACTCCGCACGGTCCTTCGGCCCGATCGGTTCCTCTCCCGCCCTCGACCACTTCTTCAGCACCGAGGCGGTCGCCATCGAGCACGACTTCTCGGGGCACGGGCGCATGGGCAAGGTGGCGTTGCTCGCCACCCAGCGGCCCGACCTCCTGCCGCATCTGAAGGTCTGTTACCACGAGGACCGCCCGGACAACTGCGGGCGCTGCCCGAAGTGCGTCACGACGATGTGCGCGCTCGTCGCAGCCGGCGGGCTGGAGGCGGCGACCGGCTTCCCGCCACTGGACCTCGACGGCGTCCGCGCCCAGCGGCCGAGACCGCTGCGCACCCGGCACCAGTGGTCGGAGATCGTGCTGGCGCTGGGGACCACCGGCCGTCACGGCGAACTGCGGAGGATCATGGAGCAGACGCTGCGGCGCACCGCCGAGGCGCCGCCCTGGATGGATCCGGCCATCGGCTTCGAGACCCGCGCCCACACGCGCGCGGTCGTTCACCTGCAGGACGGGCGACCCGACGTACAGCCCTCCTACAGCGCCCAGCCGCTGCCGCGGTTCCGGATGCGGGGCGCCGGCGAGGCGCCCGGAGCGCTGCTGCTGCGCAGCGTCGATCTCCGCGCGCGCCGCCACCGCTACGCCGCCGGCGCGGCACCCCTGGGCGAGCCCGCCGGGGCGCTCGGCGCCTTCGCGGCCGGCGCCGGCGTGCCGCTGCGACTCGACGCGGGCGGCCTCCCCGTCCACCCGCCATTGCGTCCGGCGCCGAGCGCCGCGGACCGCGCGAAGTGGGTGCTCGCCCCGCTGGCCTTCGCCGCCGTCCCGCTGCGATCGCGCGCGCGGGGCGTCGCCGCCCGGGTCCGCGACCTCGCCCGCCCGCGGCGGACCCCAGCCGGCGCGGAGACGGTTGCCGGGGGGCTCCATCCCGAGCCGGGACCCGGCCGGGTCCCGCTGCTGCTCGCCGACCACCCCGTCCTGCCGGACCGGCTGCTCACGACCCGGGCCGCGGAGGCCGCCGACCTCGGCTATGGCGAGCCGGTCGTACTCGGCTATCTCGTCGACTGCGCACCCGTGCCGCCGCCCTGCGACGTGCCGTGGGCGCACCGCTACGGGCTGGCGCGGCGCGACTGGTGAAACGACCCGGGGACCCGCCTCCGGCGGCGCTTACTCCTCTGGAGCGTCAGCTCGGGCTCCGCCGCCTCCGGCACCCCGCTTGCGCAGCGGGGCGAACTCCGCCCACGGCCGGGTGTTGGCGACCTGCTCGGGCGTGAGCCAGGCGCGCCGGGCCGTGGCGATCCCCCAGCGCGTGATGTCCATCGTGTTGACGCCGTGGGCGTCGGAGTCGATCACGATCATCACGCCCGCCGCGGCCGCCGCGCGCGCGTGGACGTCGTCGAGGTCGCGGCGGTCGCCGGCCGAGTTGATCTCGAGCATCGTCCCGGTGCGCGCGGCCGCCTCGATCAGCTTGTGCACGTCGAGCGCGTAGGGCGGCCGCGTCTGGATCTTGCGGCCGGTCGGGTGCCCGATCGCGTCGACCCACGGGTGCTCGCAGGCGGCGACCATGCGCGCGGTCATCTCCTTGGTCGCCATCCCGAAGGAGGTGTGCACGGAGGCGACGACCCAGTCGAGCTCGGCGAGCAGGTCGTCCTCGTAGTCGAGTGAGCCGTCCGGGAGGATGTTGACCTCCGAGCCGATCAGCAGCTCGAAGCCGTCGAGCGTCGCGTTGATCGCGCGGACCCTCTCGATCTGCTCGCGCAGTGCCTCGGGGGTGACGTTCATGCCGAAGCCCATCGAGGCAGAGTGGTCGGTGATGGCGAGGTACTGCAGACCGCGCTTGATGGCGCGCTCGGCCATCTCCTCGACCGAGTTGCGGCCGTCGGAGGCGGTCGTGTGGCAGTGCAGGTCGCCGCGCAGGTCCTCGACGGTGATGAGCGCGGGGAGCTCGTCCGCGCGCGCAGCCTCCAGCTCGCCGCGCCCCTCGCGCAGCTCCGGCGGGACCCACGCGTAGCCGAGCGTCGCGTAGACCTCCTCCTCGGACGCGCAGCGGATCGTCTCCCCGCTGGAGTCGTCCACGATCCCGTACTGGGACACGTGGAAGCCCTTGCGCACGGCCGCCTCGCGCAGCTGCACGTTGTGGGCCTTCGAGCCGGTGAGGTGCTGGAGGACGTTCCCGAACTGGTCCGGCTCGACCACCTGCAGGTCGACCTTCATGCCGGTGTGCGTCGTCGCCTTCACCGCGTTGTCGCCGGGCGTCCCGGCGGACTCGATCAGGTCGAGGTCGGCGAGCGCGCCACACAGCGCGCCGGGATCGTCGGCGGTGGCGATCAGGTCGATGTCCTTGACCGAGTCGGTCAGGCGCCGAGCGGAACCGGCGATCTCGACCTGGTGGACGCCGTCGACGCGCCGCAGCGCCGCGGCGATCTGCTCGGCGAGACCGAGCGCGCGGGTGAGCAATACGCGCGGGGCCGGCCCACCCTCCTCGGTGTCGGCGAGGGTCTGGAGCAGCGTCTCCTGGACCCGCTTGCCGAACCCGCGCAGCCCCGCGATCTGGTCGGCCTCGGCGGCGGCCCGCAGGGCCTCGAGCGAGTCGATGCCCAGCTCGTCGTGCAGCCGCCGTGCGCGCTTGGGCCCGAAGCCCGGCAGGTGCATGACCGCGAGCAGCCCGCTCGGGAACTTCTCGCGCAGCTTGACCGACTGCGGCATGTCACCGTCCGCAACGAGCGCGCGCAGCTTGGCGTCGAGTGTCTTGCCGATGCCGGGCAGGGTGGTCGCCTTGCCCTGCTCGGTGAGCTCGGCGACGGAGACCGACGCGTCCCGGATCGACCGCGCCGCGTTGCGGTAGGCGATCACCCGGTAGGTGTCGGCACCGTCGAGCTCGTAGAGGTCGCCGAGCTCGTCGAAGGCCTGTGCGATGGCGGCGTTGGTCAAAGCCACGCTCCTAAGCTATCTCGCCCTTGAACCCCTGGGTCGTCCTGCCGACGTACAACGAGGCGGAGTCCGTTGCGAACGTGGTCGGCGGCGTGCGCGCGGCGCTGCCCGAGGCCCGCGTGCTGGTCGTCGACGACAGCTCACCGGACGGAACGGGTGCGATCGCGTCCGCCCTCGACGGCGTCGAGGTGCTGTCGCGCCCGGCGAAGAGCGGGCTCGGCGCCGCGTACGTCGCGGGCTTCGCCCACGCCCTCGCCGGCGGCGCGAGCGAGGTGTTCGAGATGGACGCCGACGGCTCCCACGCCGCCGCCGACCTGCCCCGGCTGCTGGCCGCAGTCCGCGGCGGAGCCGACCTCGCCCTGGGCTCGCGCTACGTCCCCGGCGGGGGCGTCGAGAACTGGCCGCTGCTGCGCCGCGCCGTCTCCCGGGGTGGCTGCGTGTATGCGCGCGCCGTCCTGCGGGTCCCGGTCCGCGACCTCACCGGCGGTTTCAAGTGCTTCCGCGCGAGCGCCCTGGAGGCCGTCGACTTCGCCTCCGTGCGCGCGCACGGGTACGCGTTCCAGGTCGAGCTGACCTACCGCGCCCTGCGTCGCGGGCTGCGCGTGACCGAGCTGCCGATCACGTTCCGAGAGCGCGAGGTCGGCACCTCGAAGATGACACCCGCGATCGCGCTGGAGGCGGCCTGGCGCGTTCCCCTCCTGCGCTTGGGGTAACGCGCGGCTCGTCCCCTGCCGATGGACGGAGGGTGAAGGCGGTCAACACGGAACAGCTCGCGCTCGTCCAGGGCTGGGACCACACGAAGGCCACCTTGCGCGACTGGAACGACCGGCCGGGGACCGTCCTGATCCCGTGGCTGCGCATGAGCCTCGCCGTCGCCGTGCTGCTGCTGCTCAGCACCTACGCGGTCGCGCGCCTCTCGCCGGCCGACCCGTACTCGCTGCTCGAGTTCCCGGGCGTGACCCGCCCGTCGCATCCCGGGGACTACGGCTGGGTGCTGCTGCGCAACTCGCTCGTGCTGCTGCTGCACGCCCTCGCCTGCGTGGCGGGATTCATCGCCGGCTCGTCGCTGCCCGCCATCGCCGGCGGCTACAGCGGCTGGTATCGCAAGGCCCACGAGGTCGCGCAGCCGCTCGCGATCGGGTTCGTGATCGCGGCGACCCTGTTCTCGCTGGCCACCCAGGCCTACTACCTGGGCGGTACCGCCGCGATGCTCGCCTCCCAGTGGCAGATCGGCCCGGGCAGCCTGCTGCTGGTCATCTCACTGCACGCGATCCCCGAGCTGACCGCGCTGTTCCTCCCCCTCGCCGCCTGGACGATGGCGAGCCGCCAGGGCCGCTGGCAGGATCTGCTGGCGGCGACGTTCGCCACCACCGCGGTCGCGGTCCCGATGCTGCTCGCTGCGGCCGCGATCGAGGTCTGGGTGACGCCCGACGTGCTCCGGGCCGTCATCTGAGGGTCGCTATACTTCCTGAAGCAATGGCCGACATCACCGAAGTCACCGACACCAACTTCCAAGCCGAGGTCCTCGAGGCCGACAAGCCCACGCTGGTCGACTTCTGGGCCCCCTGGTGCGGCCCCTGCCGCATGGTCGCGCCCGTCCTCGAGCAGATCGCGTCCGAGCGCCAGGACCTCAACATCGTGAAGCTCAACGTCGACGACAACAAGGTCACGGCCGAGCAGTTCGGCGTCCTGTCGATCCCGACGCTGATCCTCTTCAAGGATGGCGCTCCCGCCGCGAAGGTCATCGGCGCGCTGCCCAAGAAGCGCCTCGAGGCCGAGCTCGAGCCCGCGCTCGCGTAAGTCCGCGTTTTCGGATCAAATCCTGCGGGCATCTAGTCCGCATGCTGACTTCTGAGGAGCTCGGTCCCGGAGCAGTCTGCGTCCACGTCGAGGGCGAACTCGACGCGGCGCATGCCTACGGATTCGACGACGCACTCTGCACTGCCGAGGCCGATGGCCTCGACACCCTGGTCATCGACCTGCGCCAGGTCTCCTTCATCGACTCGGCCGGGCTGGCCCGCATCATCGCGGCCAGCCGCCGCGCCCGCCGCAACGGCCACACGCTCGCCGTGGTCCGCGGCTGCCGCCCGCTCGAGCGCCTGCGCGCGCTCGGCGCGACGGACGTGCAGTGGGACCTTGTCGCGGACCCTCGCGACGTCGTGACCGCCGATCAGGCGCGCGCGACGGTGATGCGCAGCGGCCCGCCGCCGTTGCCGAGCGTGACGGACGTCGCCAGCACCTCGCCGGCGATGTAGTCCGCGTAGGCGCGGGCGGCCGCCAGCGTGTCCGCGTCGCCGTCGAGCTCGAGGTGGATGCGGTCGGAGACGTCGAGCCCTGCGTCGCGGCGCTCGCCCTGGATCGCGTGCACGAGCTCGCGGGCCAGCCCCTCGCGCAACAGGTCATCCGTCAGCGCCAGCTCGAGCGCGACCGCGTGCGAGCCCGCCCGCTCGACCTGGTAGCCCTCGAGCGGCTGCATCGCCAGCTGCAGGTCATCCGGGCCGAGCTCGTGCTCGTGGCCCTCGAGGTTGACGCCCACCGACCGGCCGTCGCGCAGGGCGGCGGCGACGTGACTCGGGTCGAGCGCCGCGATGGCGGCGGCGGCCTGCGGCATCGCCTTGCCGAAGCGCGGGCCGAGGGTCCGGTAGTTGGCCTTGACCGCGTAGGACCCGAGCTCGTCCGAGCCGGAGACGAAGCGCAGCTCCTTGACGTTGAGCTCGTCGCGCACGAGCTGCTCGTGGTGGACCAGGGCGTCGCGCTCCGCGGCGTCGGCAACGATCACCGCGGCCGCCAGCGGCTGGCGGTTCTTGGCCTTCGCCTGCGCGCGCGCCGTGCGGCCCATCTCGACCGTCGAGCGGACCAGCGCCATCTCGGCCTCGAGGGCGGCGTCCCCCCCGGACGCCGTCGGGAAGTCCGTGAGGTGAACGCTCGGCTCGGTGCCGTCGAGGCGCTCGTACAGCTCGTCGGCGACGAACGGGCAGAACGGCGCGAGCAGCTTCGCCACCGTGACGAGGCACTCGTGCAGCGTCGCGAAGGCGGCGGGATCGCCGTCCCAGAAGCGGCGCCGTGACAAGCGCACGTACCAGTTGGAGAGGTCGTCGACGAAGTCCGCGATGGCGCGGCCGGCCACCGTCGCGTCGTAGCGCTCCATCGCCTCCGTCACGGCCTGCGTCGTGCTCTGCAGGCGGCTGATCACCCAGCGGTCCAGCGGGGTCGCGGGCTCCGAGCGCCGGTAGTCCTCCGCCGCGTTGGCGTAGAGGACGTAGAAGCCGTAGGTGTTCCACAGCTGCAGCAGGAACTGGCGCAGCGACTCGCCGACCGCGGCGGGCGAGAACTGGTAGCCGTCCCACGGCTGCTTGGAGGTGAAGAAGTACCAGCGCAGTGCGTCGGCGCCGTAGGCGTCGAGCACGGTCCAGGGCTCCACCACGTTGCCCTTGGACTTGGACATCTTCTCGTTGTTGGCGTCGTTGAGCAGGCCGAGGCAGACGACGTCCTTGTAGGGAGCGCGTCCGAACAGCAACGTATTCACGGCGAGCAGGGAGTAGAACCAGCCGCGCGTCTGGTCGAGGCCCTCGCAGATGTAGTCGGCGGGGAAGTCGCGCTCGAACGTGGCCCGGCCGGTGTGCGGCGCGCCCCACTGAGCGAACGGCATCGAGCCCGAGTCGAACCACACGTCGATGACCTCGGGGACGCGGCGCAGCGGCTCGCCGCCCGTCGGGGACGGGATCTCCACGTCGTCGACGTAGGGGCGGTGCGGGTCGTCGAGCGTGACGCCCGACTTCTCCGCCAGGTCCGTGAGCGAGCTGACCGCGACGGTCTCCCCTGCCGCGTTGCGCCAGATCGGCAGCGGCGTGCCCCAGTAGCGCTCGCGCGAGATCGCCCAGTCGACGTTGTTCTCCAGCCACTTGCCGAAGCGCCCGTGCTTGATGTGCGGCGGGTGCCAGGTGACCGACTCGTTGGCGGCCAGCAGCTCCTCGCGCAGCGCCGTGGTGCGGATGAACCAGCTCGGCTTGGCGTAGTAGAGCAGCGGCGTCCCGTCGCGCCAGCAGTGCGGGTAGGCGTGCAGCAGCGTCTCGGCGCGGAACATGCGCCCGCGCGCCTGCAGGTCGGCGATCAGGTCCTGGTCGGCGTCCTTGACCCAGCGACCCGCGTACGGGCCGATGCGCTCGTCGTAGGTGCCATCGGGCCGGACCGGGTTGACGACGTTGAGGCCCGCCTCGAGGCCCAGCCGGTAGTCGTCCTCGCCGAACGCGATCGCGGTGTGGACGATGCCGGTGCCGTCGGTGTCGGAGACGAAGTCGCCCGCCAGGACGGTGTGGCCCTTCTCGCCGTACGCGCTCGCGGGTAGGAACGGGAACGGCGGGTCGTAGGCGAGGCCGAGCAGGTCCGCGCCCGGGAAGCGCTCCCGGATGACGGCGTCCTCGCCCAGCACCCGCTCCACCAGCGCCTCGGCCAGGATGAAGACCTCGCCGGCCAGGTCGGCGCGTACGTAGGTCAGCGCCGGGTCGACCGCAACCGCCGCGTTGGACACCAGCGTCCACGGCGTCGTCGTCCACACGAGCAGGGAGGCGGAGCCGTCGCGCAACGGGAACTTGACGTAGACGCTCGGGTCCTCGACGTCCTTGTACCCCATCGCGACCTCGTGGCTGGACAGGGCGGTCCCACAGCGGGTGCAGTAGGGGACGACCTTGTGGCCCTCGTAGAGCAGGTCGCGCTCGTGCAGCTCAGACAGCGCCCACCACACGGACTCGACGAACGGGGTCGCCATCGTCTCGTACGCGTCGTCGGTGTCGACCCAGAAGCCGATGCGCTCGGTGAGGGCCTTCCACTCCTCGACGTAGGTGAGCACCGATTCGCGGCACTTGGCGTTGAACTCGGCGATGCCGTAGCGCTCGATGTCGTGCTTGTTGGTGAAGCCGAGCGCGTTCTCGACGGCGATCTCGACCGGCAGCCCGTGGCAGTCCCAGCCGCCCTTGCGCAGGACGTGGTGGCCCTGCATCGTCTTGTAGCGCGGGTAGATGTCCTTGAACACGCGCGCGAGGACATGGTGCGAGCCCGGGCGGCCGTTGGCGGTCGGCGGGCCCTCGTAGAAGACGTACGGCGTCGCGCCCTCACGGCGGCGCATCGACTCGCCGAAGATGTCGCGCTCGCGCCAGCGCTCGAGCACCTGCTGCTCGAGGTCGGGGAAGCTCTGGCGGGGATCGACGGCGGGGTACGTCGGCACCCCTTCAAAGCTAGTCGGGGAGCGAGCCCAGGCCGTGGCGGTAGGTGCCGTCGCGGTCCCAGAAGTCGACGGTGAACGACCCGTCGGGCCGGTCGCCGAAGCGCGCGCGCAGCTGGCCTTCGCGATCCCACTCCTCGACGCAGACCGTGCGGTCGGGGCGCTCGCCGAGGCGGCCGCGGACGTTGCCGCGATCGTCGAGCAGCTCGACGCCGGTCGAGCCGTCGGGCCACACGCCCAGGCCGACGCGGTAGTGGCCGTCGCCGTCCCACAGCTCCACAGAGGCGTCGCGGTCCGGGGCCGGGCCGTGGCCGACGAGGATGCGGTGCCGGCCCTCCGCGTCCCAGACAGCCAGACCGCCGGGGCCTTGCTCCTTGATCTCGACCCGCTGGTTGCCGTCCGGGTCGATCAGGTCGACGGAACCCGGCTTGACGAGCACGCGGACGTGACCCTCGCCGTCGCGCAGCGCGAGCAGGCCACCGCCATCGGGACCCACGGTGAGCGTCGCGCGGACGTTGCCATCGTCGTCGACCAGGTCGAAGCTGGTGTCACGCAAGGCGCCCCTCGACCCGCACGTCGTCGGCGACCTTGAGCGTCCCGAACAGCGCCGAGTAGGGCTTCATGCCCCACCGCGTCTGGGTGATGACCGCCTCGCCTCCGGTGTCGGTGACGGTCGCGCTGACCGGGTGGGTCTGCCCGTTGAGGGTGAGCTGCCCGTCCTCGTAGCGGATCGGCCTGCCGAGCAGGACCTCCTCGCGGATGGTCTGCTCGATGTTGCGCAGGTCGTCGTCGTCGAGGGACTTCATGCCCCCCGTCCCCTCGATCACCTTCAGGGAGTCGGGGTCGGCGGTCAGCGTCAGCTTCCCGTCCGCGACGGTCGCCTCCCACTGCGTCACCTCGATGCGGAGGTCGTGCCCTGCCTTGGCCGCGGCTCCGGCGCGCTTCGTGTGGATCGTCAGCGTGGCATTCTGCGGTCCGTAGGTCCCATCCATAGGAGGTATTGGAGCACGATGGTCACGCTTGAGCACGCTTTCTCCACGGGGAAGGGCACCGACGACAACTGGAACGCCGTCCTCGACCTCGATCGCATCGTCCCCTGCGTGCAGGGCGGCAAGGTCATCGAGCGCACCAGCGACGAGGCCGCGCGCGCCGAGATCAAGGTCAAGATGGGCGCGATGTCGATGACGTTCGCCGGCACGGTGACCATCGCCGAGCGCGACGACGCGGCGCACCGCGCCCTCTTCGTCGTCAAGTCGCGCGAGAAGGCCGGTGGCGGCCAGGCGGACGCGAACGTGACCGTCACGCTCGAGGGCGACGGCGGCACGATCCGCACCGAGGCCTCGATGCGCGGCAAGGTCGCGTCGATGGGCGAGGGCATGGTCGAGACCGTCCTCGACGCGATGATCACCGACTTCGCGAACAACCTGAAGCAGATCTGAGGTCGTCCGGGCGGACGACCGCGGATCATCATCGCGCCCGACGACGGCCGACGTGGCGGCCCGCAGCATGCCGCCCATGTTCACGCGCTCCCTGCTCGCCGCCCCCCTCCTCGCCGCCGCCCTCGCGGGCCCGGCGCTCGCGGCGCCGACCCCCTCCTACGACATCGACATCGCCGCGAGGCTGTCCGGCACCGCGGGCGGAAGCGACGGCGGCGGCTGGTCCAGCGCGTCGTCGTTCTCCGCCGTCGTCGGCCAGTCCTACACCGGCCTGACCGGCGTCGCCGACGGGCGCAGCGACGAGACGATCGAGGGCACCGCGTCCGTGCCGCCGCAGGTCTCGATGACCAGGCTCGACCAGCAGTACGCGCTTCAGACCGCCATGGGCACCATCAGCTGGAGCTGTGCACCGGCGGCCGAGGCGGCGGGCGGCAACGGCGACGTATCGGTCATGCGCCTGGGGGACAAGGGCTCCCTGTACGGGTTCGTGATCGGCGGCAAGGTCACGCAGGCGCGCGACTGCACCGGCTTCTCGTCCTTCGCCGACACCATCGACGTCTCCACCGAGCCGGTCACGGTCCCGCCGACCGACTTCTCCTTCACGGACCTGATCAAGCACGGCACCGTCACCGTCCCGATCGACCGCATGGTGACCTGCGGCGAGTGGACGATCTACCAGACCGCCTGCACGCTGCGCCTGACCGGCGAGGCCGTCATCCGGCGCACCATGGTCGACGCGCCCGAGTCCGAGGAGACGGTGGAGCCCGAGCCGACCCCGACCGGCTACCAGCCCGCCGAGACGGGCGACGACATCAGCTCGCCGCCCCGGCCCGCGACGCCCATCAAGGCCAAGGGCGCGTCGTGGAAGCACGGCAAGGGCGCCAAGGTCAGGGTCGAGTGCCCGACGGCGTGCTCGGGGAAGATCTCCGCGACCGCCGTCGCGAAGGGCAGGCAGCCGGCCAAGCCGATCGGCTCGAAGCCCTTCTCCAGCAGCGGCGGCACCAAGACCGTGAAGATCATCTACGGCAAGGGCGGGACGCGCACGGCGCGCCGGCGCGGCTCGGTGATCATCGACGTCGACGCGTCCGGCCAGACCAGCACCTTCAAGATGCGGGCGCGTTAGGCGGCGAGCTTCGAGCAGATCTTCGCCAGCGCGACCTTCTCGACGTCGTCGAGCGCGGCGAAGGTGGCGGCGATGCGGCCGGCGTGCTCGGGATAGAGCCGGTCCACGATCTCCCGGCCGCGGTCCGTCGCCGTCACGGCGACGGCGCGGCGGTCGGAGGTCAGCCGGTGGCGGGTGACCAGGCCGCGGGCGGCGAGCGTGTTGACCACCTCGGTCGCGCTCGCCTTGCTCGTGCCCAGCCGCACGCGCAGCGCGCGCAGTTCCATCTCGCCGCCGGCCTCGCCCAGCAGGACCAGGACGCCGAAGCCCGGGGCACTGAGACCCTCGCGCTCGAGGTCCGCGCTCAGACGGCGGCGGACGGCTGCCTCGGCACGGAGAAGGCCGTCGAGAGCGCGGTGCGCGAGCGGGTCCGCTTCGACGAGCCTCATGCACCGCGGACACTACGTTCGGGCCCGGACGGCATACTCGGGGCGATGGGCAAGGCGCTGATCGCCGTGGGGACCGTGCTGGCGCTGTTCATGATCGTGTTCGGCGGCGTCGTCTACGTCACGCGCGACGAGGACACGTACGCAGTCGACTCCGAGCTGTCGGAGGCGATCTCCAAGGCGGTCGTCGAGGCGGGCCAGACGGGTGACCCGGTCGACCTGCGCGCGATCGCCGGCTTCGACTTCGACGAGGTCCTGATCTTCGACCGCAAGACGCCACGCGCTGCGATCTCGAAGCAGCTCGGTTTCACCTTCAAGGGCGAGCTGCGCTACACGGCCGAATCGACCGAGCTGTTCGTCTTCACCAACAACCGCCGCTTCGCGCGCTTCGCCGACTACCGCGGCCGCGCGCGCTTCGCCGACCTCACGCGCCCCTTCACGAGCCTCACCGCCAACGACGCGGTCTTCCGCGTCCGCGACGGCGTCGTGACGCGGGGCTAACGACGCTGTTTCTTGCGCGCCTGCTTCTGGGCGCGCGTCTTCTGCCGCTGTTTCTTGCGCGCCTGCTGAGCCTTGCGCCGCTCGTCCGGGCTCGTGGGCGCCTCGCGCTTCTCGAGCGCCCGCCGGTCGTGGGCGGTGAGGTTCTTGCGGGCGTCGCGCGTGATGTACACCCCGATACCGAGGAACAGCAGCGCCACGACGCCGGCGATGCCGAGCAGCAGCGGGCGACTGACGCTGCCCTGGTCGAGGTTGTCGGGCTCGGGCGCCGGGGTCGGCGACGGCGAGCTGGCCGGCGGCAGCGGCCCGAAGGCGCTGCCCTGGGCGGCGGCGGTCGCCGGCGCGGCAAGCGCACACAGCAGGACGAGCAGGACGACGGGGCGGCGCATCTCGCGCGGGATGCTAGACGCCGACGCGCGCCCACCGCCGTCCTTCGAAGCGGACGAGGCCGGTGACGAGCCGGACCGCGATGAACGCGCACAGCGCGAGCCAGACGCCGCTGACGCTCGAGGCGATCGCCGCGCCCCCGACGCCGACCGTGCCGGCCAGGACCATCGCCCGCGCGATGAACCCCGTGTCCCCCGCGCCGATGAGGATGCCGTCGAGCGCGAACACCGCCCCGTTGAAGGGCATCATCACGACGAGCAGCGGCCACAGGTCGCCGGCGCGGTCGACCACCCGCGGGTCGTCGGTGAACGCCTGCGGGAGGACGGGCGCGAGCAGGACGAGCGCCAGCGCGAAGACCGCGCCGAGCGCGACGGACCATCCGATCATCCGGCGCGCCGCCGCGTAGGCGCTGTCCGCGTCCCCGGCGCCGAGCGTGCGGCCGACGATCACCTGGCCGGCGATCGCGATCGCGTCCAGCACCAGCGCGATGAGCAGGAACAGCTGGTAGCCGATCTGGTGCGCGGCCAGCGCCGGGGCGCCGACCCGCGCGAGGACGCCCGAGCAGACGAGGAAGACCGCGAGCAGCGCCGTCGTGCGCACCGCGATCTCGCTGCCGATCCGGATCAGCCGCAGGATGCGGCGGAGGTCGGGCCGCACCCACGCCAGCCTGCGCGCGAACGCGGCGGCCATCCCGAGCTGTGCGATCACCGTTCCGATCGCCGACCCCTCGAGCCCCCAGTCGAGGCCGTAGACGAACAGCACCTCCAGGATCGCGTTGACGACGTGCGCGGCGACGAGGATGACCAGCGGGGTGCGCAGGTCCCCGGTCCCCCGCAGGTAGCCCTGCCCGGCGCTGGCGAGCATGAAGGCGGGCGCGCCGAGCGCCGCGATGCGCAGGTAGGTGATGGCCTGGTCGCGGACCGCGCCGCTGCCGCCGATGAGCGCGACGAGCGGCGCGGCGAGGACGATCGCCAGCGCCAGCAGCAGCGCGCCGATCGCCAGCGCGAGCCACTGCGCCTGCGCGCCCACCTCCGCCGCCTGCGCGTCGTCACCGGCCCCATGGAGCCGCGCGACCTGCGCCGTCGTCCCGTAGGTGAGGAAGTTGAAGAGGGCGAACGCGCTGAGCAGGATCGTGGTCGCGATCGCGAGCGCCGCGAGCTGCGTCGTGCCGATGTGCCCGACGATCGCCGTGTCGACGAGGACGTAGAGCGGCTCGGCCGCGAGCGCGCCGAGCGCCGGCGCGGCCAGCCGCAGGATCTCCCGGTCGTACGCTCTCCCAGAGGCCAATGAAGCTCCGTCTCTATCACCACTCCGACGGGGCGCGCATCGCCTACCGGGAGGCGGGGACCGGGCCGCCGCTGGCGCTCGTGCACTCCGCCGGCCTCTCGCACCGCGAATTCGAGCCGCTCGTCGAGGAGCTCAGCGACCGCTTCCGCCTCGTCCTGCCCGACCTCCCGCTGCACGGCGACTCCGAGGACCGCCCGCGCCATCCGTACACGCGCGAGTGGACCGTCGAGGTGCTGGCCGCCTTCATCCGCGAGGCGTGCGGCCCGCGCCCGCTCGTCGGCGGCCACGACGTCGGCGCCCAGCTCGTCCTGCGGGCGATCCTGTCCCGCCAGCTCCAGCCCGAGCGCCTCGTCATCCTCCCGAGCGCCCTGCACCGCCGCACCGACCGAGCGCGGACCGAGCGCATCGTCCGCGCCACCGCCCGCGCCGGCGCCATCCCCGGCCTCGGCCGGCTCGCCGCCCGCGGGACCACGCTCGCCTTCCGCCCTGCCGTCGGCGAGCAGCTCTCCGCGCGCCGCAACCCGGCTGCGCGGGACCTCATCCGCCACGCCCTCGCCGACCTCCCGCGCAACGGCAACCGTGCGCGCGCCTGGGCGAAGGCGGCCCGCCGCTGGCCGCCCGGGGTGGGTGGGTCCGACACGGAGCTGCTCGACGGCTACCGCCACATCGACTGCCCGACGCTCGTCCTGTGGGCCGACGAGGACCCGTTCCACGACCCGTCCATCGCCGAGGAGCTCGTCGACCTGCTGCCCGACGCGTCCCTGCGCGTCCTGCCCGGAACGGGGTTCCTGATGGCCTATGACGACGCGGTCGGGATGGCGCGCGAGCTGGCCGCCTTCTGCCTGTAGCGTCATTGCGATGAGCGTGAGCGAGTCTGAGCAGCTGTGGGGCGGCGAGACGACGAAGGCCGTCGCCAACTTCCCGATCTCCGGTGAGCGGGTGCCCGTCAGCGTGGTGCGCTGGCTCGGGCGCATCAAGGGCGCGGCCGCGCGCGTGAACGGCGAGCTCGGGCTGCTGGACTCCGACCTGGCGGGCCGGATCGCCGACGCGGGCGATGCGGTGGCCAACGGCGACCACGACGACCAGTTCCCGATCGACGTCTTCCAGACGGGCTCGGGCACGAGCTCGAACATGAACACGAACGAGGTGCTCGCCAACCTCGCGGGCGAGGGCGCCCACCCCAACGACCACGTCAACATGGGGCAGTCGTCCAACGACGTCTTCCCGAGCGCCGTGCACCTCGCCGCGCTCGACGAGGCGACCAACCGGCTGGTGCCGTCGCTCGAGGCGCTCGAGCAGTCGCTGCAGGCCAAGGCGGACGCGTACAAGGACATCGTCAAGTCCGGCCGCACGCACCTGATGGACGCCGTGCCGGTCACGCTCGGCCAGGAGTTCGCCGGCTACGCCGCGCAGATCCGGCTCGGCCGCCGGCGCGTCGAGAACGCCCTCCCCCAGGTCGCGCAGATCCCGCTCGGCGGCACCGCGACCGGCACCGGCCTCAACACGCATCCGGACTTCGCGGACGGCGTGCGGGCGAAGCTGTCCGAGGCGACCGGGCTGACGATCTCCGCGCCGGAGGACCCGTTCGAGGCGCAGGGCAACCGCGACGCGCTGGTGGAGCTCAGCGGCGCGCTGAAGGTCGTCGCCGTCAGCCTCACCAAGATCGCCAACGACCTCGCGCTGATGGGCTCGGGCCCGCGCGTCGGCATCGGCGAGCTCTTCCTGCCCGAGCTGCAGAAGGGCTCGAGCATCATGCCCGGCAAGGTCAACCCGGTCCTGCCCGAGGTCGTCCTCCAGGTCGCGGCGCAGGTGATCGGCAACGACACCGCCATCACGATCGGCGGCATGCAGGGTCAGTTCGAGCTCAACGTGCGCATCCCGCTGATCGCGCGCAACCTGCTCCAGTCGATCCACCTGCTGACGACGTCGACGACCGCCTTCAAGGAGAAGTGCGTCGACGGGATCGAGCCCAACCACGAGGGCTGCGAGGCCTCCGCGGAAGGGACGCTCGCCGTCGCCACGGCGCTCAACCCCTTCATCGGCTACGACAAGGCCGCGGAGATCGTGAAGGCCGCTTCGGCGTCCGGCGGCACCCTCCGCGAGGTCGCGCGTGAGCACGGCGTCGACGAGGAGACGCTGGACAAGGCGCTCGACCTGCGCAAGATCGCCGCCGGCTCACAGGCGCAGTAGCTCCCGCCGGCCGGAGGCGTCAGACGGCGCTGCCCACGACGGCGTTGCGCCCGCTGCGCTTGGCCTCGTAGAGCGCGCCGTCGGCGCGGCCGACGAGGCCGGCTGCCGTCTCGCCGTCGTGGCGCATCGCCCACCCGACGGACATGGTCACGTGGATCGTGTCCAGCCCGGCGCGGAAGGGCGGGTCGGCGACCGCGGCGCGGATGCGCTCGGCCACCTCGGCGGCGCGCTCGGCCGACGCGTCGGGCATCAGCACGACGAACTCCTCGCCGCCCCAGCGAATCGGGAGGTCGCTCGTGCGCACCGCGTCGGCGAGCCGCCGGGCCGCCTCGCGCAGGCAGCTGTCGCCCGCGTCGTGGCCGTAGGTGTCGTTGAGCGTCTTGAAGTGATCGAGGTCGGCCATCAACAGGCAGAGCGAGCGCCCGTGGCGCTCGGCGGCGGCGACGAGCCGGTCCAGTTCGTCGAACCCGTGGCGGCGGTTGGCCAGGCCGGTCAGGGCGTCCGTCATCGCCTGGTGGGTGAGCAGGCGGTTGGCGTTGTGGAGGTCGTCCTGGAGGCGCTTGACGCGCACGGCGGCGTTCACGCGCGCCACCAGCTCCTCGAGCTTGGGCGGCTTGGACATGAAGTCGTGCGCGCCGCGCTGCAGGCAGGCCGGCATGTCGCGGTCGACGGAGCCCGTGATGACGATGACGGGCGGCGGGTAGGGCAGCGCGCGGATCGAGTCCAGCACGTCGAGCCCGGGCATGTCGGGCAAGCCGAGGTCGAGCAGGACCGCGTCGACCGTGGCGTCCGTCACCTCGATCGCGCTCGCGCCGGTCGCCACGCCCTGGACGTCGAAGCCGTGCTTGCGCAGCGCAGCCTCGAGGAACGCCCGCACCGAGTCGTGATCGTCGACGACCAGGATCAGGCCGGTCGCCGGGGCTGACCCATGCGTGGTCACCGGCGCAGTATGACGGTCACTGCGTGCGCACGCGTTCGCAGTCGTCGCCAACCCGGTCGAACGGATCGGCCCGTACCCGGTCACGTCCCGGACCGCAGCGGACCGCGTCCGCGCCGCCGCGGCGGACGTTGATGCGGTCGCGCCCGCGCCCGGCGCGCACGCAGTCCCGGCCGGCGCGGCCGCGCAGCCGATCCGCCCGCCGCGTCCCGCGGCGGGTCCGGCACGACAAGCGCAGCCTGCGGGTCGCGCGGGCGACGTTGCCCGCGTTGTCACGCGCGCGGACCTCCAGCCTGTAGCGGCGAGGAGGCCAGTGCCGCAGGTCGGGGGTGATCGCGTAGGGCGCCGCCGTCGCGGTGCCCAGGGAGCGCCCCCCGAGCCCGAAGTCGACGGCCGCCACCCCGCGGTCGTCGGTCGCCTCCGCGGAGAACCCGTCCCCGAGCGTCACCGACGGCGGCGTCACGTCGGTGGTCAGCACCGCGCCCGGACCGGTGGCGACGTACCCGCGCGCGATCGCCGGCGCGACCGTGGCGGCTCCGAGGTCGGTGGCCGCGAGCGTGGCCAGGTCGACGGCGACGAGCCGCCCGTCACGCACCGCGAAGCCCAGGTCCCCCGCCGCGGACACCGCCGTGAAGACGCCCGGAGCGGTCCCGGCGATCTCCAGGTCGCTGCGCAGCACGGTCAGCCCCGAGGAGCCGGCGACGGCGATGCGCGGCCCGGCCCCACCGCCGAGCGCGAGCGCCGTGCCGCGCACGTCGGCACTGGCCGCCGGGCGGAGCACGCCGTCCATGCCCTGGTCGAGCCGGTGCACGCGGCTCCCGCCGGCGACGAGGACCGTCGGCGTCGGTGCCAGCAGCGTCTCGGGGGCAGCGACGGCCGCCGGGGTGTCCCCCAGCTCGATCGCGCCCGCCACGGAGCCATCGGTGGCGATCACGTCCAGCCCCATGCGGCGCGCGACCAGGAACGCGAAGCGCGGCGGCACGCCCAGCACGACCTGGACCGGCGGGATCCCGGTCACCAGCCCGGCGACCGGCGTCCGCGCGATGGCGCCGAGCCCACCGTCGCGGTCGACCGCGGCCCGGATCAGCGCCGGTCCGCAGTTGCCCTCGACGGTGAAGACGAGCAGGGCGGTGCCATCCCCGGCCATCGGGGTCAGCAGCGGGGCGCCCGCGACGGAGCACCCCAGCGAGTCCGGGACGGCGACGTCGGGACCGGCGCGCTGCCCCGTGCCGGCGTCGACGCGCGCGACCTCCACGCCCGCGCCGTCGTCATGGGGCACGAACAGCGTCGCGCCGCGGGCGACGAGTCCCGACCCGGTCAGCGCGGTCCCCTCGGCGGCCAGCGCGCTGTCGACGACGGACGTCCCGCCGGGGACCACCTCGGCGCCGGTGTCGAGGGCGCGGAGGTGGACGCGCCCGTCGGTGGTCGCGTAGGCGACGTGCTGGCCGGAGGGCCCGGAGCCGTCGGAGATGACCGGCGCCACAGCGACGGACGCGGCTTCGTCGAAGCCCCACGCGGTCACCGCGGGCAGCGCGCCGGGCTCCACCGGCTGACTCCCCGACCGCGCCCCGCCCCCGCCCGCCGCCGGCCACGACGACGCGGTCGCCGCCGGGGCGAGCAGCAGGAGCAGCGCGCTAGAGAGCCATGGCCACGTACTTCGTCTCCAGGTACTCGTCGATGCCCTCGATGCCGCCCTCGCGGCCGAAGCCCGACTGCTTGACGCCGCCGAACGGCGCCGACGCGTTGGAGACCATGCCCTGGTTGAGCCCCACCATGCCGGTGTCGAGGCCCTCGCAGACACGGAGCGCGCGCTTGAGGTCGGCGGTGTAGACGTAGGCGACGAGGCCGTACTCGGTGTCGTTGGCACGCGCGATCGCCTCCTCCTCCGAAGCGAAGGTGGTGACAGGGGCCACCGGGCCGAAGATTTCCTCCTTGAGCAACCGAGCGTCATCCGAGACCCCGGCCAGCACGGTCGGGGAGTAGAAGTATCCCGCCCCGTCAAGCTTCTGACCACCGGTCACCGCGTCGGCGCCCTTGCCGACGGCGTCCTGGACGAGCTCGTCGACCTTGTCGCGCTGCGTGGCGTCGATGAGCGGCCCGACCTCGACGTCGTCCTCCGTGCCGCGGCCGACCTTCATCGCGCCCATGCGCTCCGCCAGCTTGGACGTGAACTCGTCCGCGATCGCCTCCGCGACGTGGAAGCGGTTGGCGCTCGTGCACGCCTCGCCGATGTTGCGCATCTTGGCGATCAGCGCGCCCTCGATGGCGGCGTCGATGTCCGCGTCCTCGAAGACGAGGAACGGCGCGTTGCCGCCCAGTTCCATCGACACCTTGAGGACGTTGTCCGCCGATTGCGCGATCAGCATCTTGCCGATCTCGGTCGAACCGGTGAAGGACAGCTTGCGCAGCCGCGGATCGGCGAACACGGGCTTGGAGACGTCGGACGCCGACTGCGCGGTGACGATGTTGAGCACGCCGCCGGGCAAACCGGCCTCCTCGAGGATCTGGGCGAGCGCGAACATCGAGAGCGGCGTCTGCTTGGCCGGCTTGACGACCATCGTGCAGCCCGCCGCGATGGCCGGTCCGATCTTGCGCGTCCCCATCGCCATGGGGAAGTTCCACGGCGTGATGAAGTAGCACGGCCCGATCGGCTGGCGCATGACCAGCATGCGGCCGACGCCGTTGGGGGCGACGGCGAAGCGGCCGTTGATGCGCACCGACTCCTCGGAGAACCAGCGCAGGAACTCGGCGGCGTAGGTGACCTCCGCCTTGGACTCCTTGAGCGTCTTGCCCATCTCGAGCGTCATCAGCAGCGCGAGGTCGTCCGCGCGCTCCGTGATGAGGTCGAAGGCGCCGCGCAGGATCTCGCCGCGGTCGCGCGGCGGCGTGGCCGCCCACTCGGCACGCATGTCCGCCGCCGCGTCCATCGCGGCCTGGGCGTCGTCGGGCGAGGCGTCGGCGATCGTCGCGATCGTCTCCCCGGTCGACGGGTCCTCCACGTCGAGCGTCGACGCGGCGTCGCGCCACTCGCCCCCGATGAAGAGGCCGGTCTTGACGGATTCCAATACGGATTGCTCGCTCACGCGCTCACGGTCTCCTGTCCGAGTTGCTCCTGCAGGCCGATGTCCTGCGAGTAGTCGATGGGCACTACCACGATCGAGGGCTCGTCGAGCGACAGCGCCTTGTCCAGATGCGCCGGGAAGTCCTCGACGGCCTCGCAGCGGAAGCCGGGGATCCCGAACGCCTGGGCCAGGCCGACGAAGTCCGGGTTGGTGAAGTCGACGCCGAAGTGGCGCCCGAACTTGTTGTCCTGCTTCCACACGATCGAGCCGAACTGGCGGTTCTCCCAGATGATGTTCACGATCGGCGTCTTCAGGCGCTTGGCGGTCTCGAGCTCCTGGCAGTTCATCAGGAAGCCGCCGTCGCCGGACACCGTGACGACCTTGCGGTCCGGCTTGACCAGCTGCGCCGCGATCGCGGTCGGCAGCGCGATCCCCATGCCGGCGAGCCCGTTCGCGATCAGCACCGTGTCCGGCTCGGAGGCCGGGAACATGCGGGCGATCCACAGCTTGTGCAGGCCGACGTCCGAGATCAGGATGTCCTCGCGGCCCAGCGCCTTGCGGATCTCCCACAGCACCCGCGGCGGATGCATGGGGAAGGCGTCGTCGCTCGCTCCGGCCTGGAACGCGCCCTGGACGAGGTCCTCGAGCTTGGACGGCGTGGTGGTCATCGGCTCGCCCATCGCCACGAGGCCCGTCATGCGCCGCAGGATCAGGTCGATGTCCCCGATCAGGTCGGAGGCGGTGACGAAGTGCTCGTCGACCTCGGGGGCGACCGTGTCGATGCAGATGATCGTCTTGTTGCCGCGCGGGTTCCAGTTGACGGGCGCGTGCTCCACGAGGTCGTAGCCCACGGTGATGACGACGTCGGCGTGCTCGAAGCCCGCCAGCTCGTAGTCGCGCGCCTGCATGCCGACCGTGCCGCGCCAGTGCGGGTCGTCCTGGGCGAGGACGCCCTTGCCCATGAACGTCGCGGCGACCCCCATCCCGGTCGCGTGGGCGAACGCTCGCAGTGCCGGCGCGGCATCCCCGCGCGAGATGCCGTTCCCGGCCAGCACGAGCGGGTACTCGGCGTTGCGGATCAGCTCGGCCGCCTCGTCGAGCTCGCCCTGGGACGGCTCGGGGCGGCGACGCTCCTGGCGGTGGCGCAACGGCTGCGCGTCACCCGGATCGGACGCCATCACGTCCTCGGGGAGCTCGATGTGCGTCGGGCCCGGCTTCTGGCTCTGCGCGACCTTGAAGGCCTTGCGCACCGCCTCGGGAATCATCTTCGGCGAGTTCAGCCGCGCGTTCCACTTGGTGATCGGCTTGAACATCGAGACGACGTCGATGTACTGGTGGGACTCCTTGTGGGTGCGCTCGAGGTCGCCCTGGCCGGTCAGGGCGACGACCGGGGAGCGGTCCAGCCAGGCGTCGGCGACCGCGGTGACGAGGTTGGTGGCGCCGGGACCGAGCGTCCCCAGGCACACACCCGCCTTGTGGGTCAGCCGTCCGTACATGTCGGCCATGTAGGCACCGCCCTGTTCGTGTCGAACGGGAACGAACTCGATGGGCGAGTCGGCCAACGCACGGTTGAGGTCCAGCGTCTCCTCTCCGGGGATGCCGAACACGTACTGCACCCCCTCGGCCTCCAGGCAATCGACGAAGAGGTCGGCGGCATTGCGATCGTCCATGTCGAAACTCCTTCCCTCTTGTCGTGTCGTCTCTAACGTGCTCCGTCCCATCATGCAGACCTGGACCCGTATGTGCGTTGCGCTCGTCGCGTTCGCCGCCCTCACGGCGAGCGCCGACGCCGCCTCCCGTTTCACGATCCGCGGAGCGGGCTTCGGTCACGGCGTGGGCATGAGCCAGTACGGCGCGTACGGTTACGCCAACGAGGGCTGGACGTACGACGACATCCTCGCGCACTACTACTCGGGCACCGCGCTCGAGGACTCCGGGTCGAGCACGGTGCGCGTCCTGCTGCAGGGCTCCGTGTCGCGATCGTCCTTCAGCGGCGCCACCTCCGCCAGCGGCCGCCGCCTGAAGCGCACGTCGACCTACTACGTCAAGCACGGCAGCGGGTCCGGCCAGGTGTACCTGACCTCGGGTTCCGGCCGCGTGCTCAAGCGGGTCACCGGTGTGCTGCGCGTGCGCGGCCCGGCGATCGAGCTCGGCGGCGTCGGGACCTACCGCGGCGCGCTGGAGTACCGCGCGTCCGGCCTGTTCGGCGTGCAGGCGGTCAACGCGGTCGCGATGGAGAAGTACGTCCGCGGCGTCGTCTCCCGCGAGTCGCCGTCGTCGTGGCCGGCCGAGGCGCTGAAGGCCCAGGCGGTCGCCGCGCGGACCTACGCGCTGACGACGTCCAAGAACGGCAACGGCTTCGACCAGTACCCGGACACGCGGTCGCAGGTCTACGGCGGCGTGGACGCGGAGACGGCGGCCACGGACGCTGCGGTGCGAGACACCGCGGGCGAGGTCGTCACCTACGCCGGCAAGCCCGTCGTCACCTACTTCTTCTCCACCTCGGGGGGTCGCACGGAGAGCGTCGAGAACTCGGTGCTGGGCAATGAGCCGCTTCCCTGGTTGAAGAGCGTCGACGACCCCTACGACGACGCCTCCCCCAAGCACCGCTGGGGCCCGTACAAGTGGTCGATGAAGACGACCGCGAGCAAGCTGTCCGGCCTGGTCAAGGGCAAGTTCAAGGGCATCGACGTGACGCGCCGGGGCGACTCGCCGCGGATCGTCACGGCGGACGTCGTCGGCTCGGGCGGCCGGACCGAGGTGTCGGGCGGCACGCTGCGCGCCCGCCTCGGGCTGTTCGACAGCTGGGTGTACTTCACGTCGATCACGACGGGCGCCGCCCCGAAGGCGCCCGAGGACCGCCGCGTCGGCGACCTCGACCCGTCCGTGCGCGTGTCCTCCTCCCCGGCCCTCCGCCTGCGCGGCGAGGTGCACCCCGCGTCCGGGGACGGCGTCGTGTTCGTGCAGCGCCGCACCGCGCGCGGCTGGCGGACGGTGGGCGAGACGTCGACCGACGCCTCCGGGCGCTACGCCTTCGACACGCGTCGCGCCGGGCGCTACCGCGTCCGCTACCTCGCGGACACCGGTCCCGTGGTACGACTCCGCAGGTGAACCACTCGGACTACGCGGCGCACGACGCGGTTGGCCTCGCGGCACTGGTCGCCGCGGGCGAGGTGACGGCGGCGGAGCTGCTGGAGGCGGCCCGGGCGCGGCTCGCCGCGGTCAACCCGCGCCTGAACGCGGTCGTGCGCGAGATCGACCCGCCGGCGTCGGGCGCCGGTCCGTTCGCCGGCGTCCCCTTCTTGCTCAAGGACCTCTTCCACGACATCGCGGGCGAGGTCACCGCCAACGGGTGCAAGGCGATGGCGGACGTTCGCGCCCCGGTGACCACGACCGTCGTCCAGCGCTGGCTCGACGCCGGCCTGGTCGTGTTCGGCAAGACCAACACGCCCGAGTTCGGCGCCAAGGGCGTCACGGAGCCCGAGCTCTACGGCCCGGCGCGCAACCCGTGGGACCTCGACCGCACCCCGGGCGGGTCGTCGGGTGGCGCGGCGGCGGCCGTGGCGGCGGAGATCGTCCCCTGCGCGGCGGCCAGCGACGGCGGCGGGTCGATCCGCATCCCCGCCGCCTGCACCGGCCTGTTCGGGCTCAAGGCCGGGCGCGGCCTGGTGCCGGCCGGCCCGACGGTCGGCGAGGGCCTGTTCGGCTCGTCGCTCAACGGCGTCGTCTCGCGCTCGGTGCGCGACACGGCCGCGATGCTCGACGTCATCGCCGGCGGGGCCCCGGCGTCCCCGTATGCGACGGCCATGCCCGACCGCCCCTTCGTCGAGGAGGTCGGTGCCGACGTCGGCGCGCTGCGCATCGGCGTCGCGCTCGATCCCGCGCCCGGGCCGGAGGCGCGGGCTGCCGTGGGCGCCGCGATCGGGATCCTCGAAGGGCTCGGCCACCACGTCGAGGAGGTCGACGCGCCCTACGACGCCAAGCCGCTGGCCCGGGACTTCCTCACGTCGTGGTTCGTCAACGCCGCCGTGCTCGTCGAGCGCATCAAGGCGGCGACCGGCTGCGGCGACGAGGGCTTCGAGCAGGACACGCTGCTCATGGCGGCGATCGGGCGCGCGACCAGCAGCGTCCAGGCGTACGGGGCGATCGACCGCCGCCAAGGGCATGTCCAGCGGCTCGCCGCCTTTCACGGCGAGTGGGACCTGCTGCTGACCCCGACGCTGGCCACCCCGCCGCCCGAGATCGGGGCCTTCGACACGCCGGCGGTGGCGCGGCTCGGCGGGCAGGCGGTGCTCAGGACGCGCGCCGGCGCGCTGCTGCCGCGCCTGGGGATCGTCGACCAGATGATCGAAAAGAACCTCAGCTGGGTCCCCTACACGCAGCTGGCCAACCTCACCGGCCGACCCGCGATGAGCGTCCCGTTGCACTGGACGCAGGCCGGCCTGCCGCTCGGCGTGCAGTTCGTGGCGCCGCTGCGCGGCGAGGCGCTCCTGCTGCGCCTCGCCGCCCAGCTCGAGGTGGCCGCCCCGTGGGCGGACCGCCGCCCGGCGCTCTAGGTCGCGGTCGGCTGCGGGTCCGGGCGGACGATCACGGTGTCGGCGACCGCGATGATCTCGTCCACGGGGAGGTCGGCGAGCTCGGCGTGGCGGCGGATCGCCTCCGGGCTGGTGGCCTGGTAGACACAGACCGTGCCGACGGCGCCCTCGCCCTCGTCGAGGACGTACGAGCGGATCCAGCGGATGTCGTCGGGCAGGTCCTGCTCGGCGGTCTCGGTCGAGCGCTTCGCGGCGGCCTCGAGCTCGGCGCCGGAGGCCCAGCCGTGGCGGCGGATGATCACGTACTGCTGCATGGGGCAGTGCTCCTTGCGGTCGTTGGCTGACCACTGCAGCCTCCCGCACCCCGGCCGCCCGCACATGGGCAGAAGTGCCTATCTATCGACGATGCCCAGCCGGGCGGCGTGCGTCACGGCCTGGGCCCGCGTCGGCGCGTCGAGCTTGCGCAGGATGGCCGACACGTGGTGGGCGACGGTGCGCTGGGAGAGGAACAGCCGCTCGGCGATGTCGGCGTTGCGGAGGTCCTGGGCCAGCAGGGCGAGGACCTCCAGCTCGCGCGCGGTCAGCTCGGCCGGGTTCTCGCGCGTCGCCGCCCGCGGGCCGGCGGGCAGGTCGCGCACGCCCGCGGCGCGCAGCTCGCGGGCCAGGCGCTGCGCGGCAGGCTTGGCCCCGAGGCGCTGCAGCGCCTCCAGGCCGTCGCGGTCGCCCGCGGCCAGCGCGGCCTCGTAGGGGCAGCCGAGCTCGCGCCAGCACGCCGCGGCGGCCGCGCGCTCCCCCGCCAGCTCCAGCGCGAAGGGCTCCGCCGCGATGGGCGGTGCCGGCTCATCGAGGCCGGCGCGACGGCGCCACACCGCCAGCTCACCGACCGACCAGGCGTCCTCGAGCTCGACGGCGAGGGCGAGGGTCTCCTCCGTGTCGTCGGCGAGGCGCTCGTCCGCACCCGCCAGCCAGTCCGCCTCGGCGCGGGCCGCGGCCACCCGCGCCAGCCGCTGCAGCTCCCCGGTCTGGCGCGCCAGCGCCAGCGCGTCGTCGAGCGGCGGCCAGACCTCGGGGTCGCCGCGCCGGGCCCGGAGCTGGCCGAGGACGGACAGCGCGACGATCCGGGACGTCGCCGCGACACCCGGCCGGCCGGCCACCGAGGCGGCCAGCTCGGCGGCCTCGTCCCAGCGGCCCTGGTCGAGCGCCGACAGCGCGGCGTGCGCCGACATGTACAGGGCCCAGGCATCGAGGTCGCGGTCGCGGGAGTAGGCGATGCCCTCGGCCAGGTACCGCTCGGCGAGCGGGTAGCGCCGCAGATGCAGGTGGCCCGAGCCGAGGTTCGTGTAGGCGCGGGCGACGTGCTCCTCCAAGCCCGCCTGCTGGGCCAGCGCGAGGCTGCGCTCGAGCGGCTCGTACCCGACGTCGAGGCCCAGCTCGAGCCGCACCGTCCCGACGTTGTTGAGCGCGTGCACAAGCGTCTCCGTCTCGCCCAGCGCCTCGGCCATGGCGATCGCCTGCTCACCCCAGTGATCCGTGCCCCAGCGGTCGCGCATCAGCATCCGCAGCTGGCTCATGTTGCTGTACGCCATGGCCAGCTCCCGACTCGGGCCGAGCGGGCCCAGCAGCGCGATCGCCTGCGCCGCGTGGCCCGCGGCGAGCGTGTTGTCGCTGGAGAACCAGGCCAGCCGCGACAGCCATCGGTGCGCGTCGCCCTCCCCGCGCCGGTCGCCGGACGCGCGCCGCACCTCGAGGGCGCGCCGCCGGGCCTCCACGGCGGCCGGCATGTCGTCGGTGAGGTAGCACTCGAACGAGCGGCGCTCGAACAGCGCCGCTCGCTCCTCGGCCGGCAGGCGGTCGGCGTAATCGAGGGCGCGGCCGAGGTGGGCGGCGGCCTCGCGATGGGCACGCAGGCGGGCGGCGCGTTCCGCCGCGGCGGGGGCGTAGCGCAGCACCGCGGCGGCGTCCCCGGCTCCCGCGGCGTGATGGGCGGCGCGGGCGAGGTCCGGTGCGGGCGCTGCGGACAGCGCCGCCAGCGCCCGGCGGTGCAACACGATGCGCCGATGCGGGGGCAGCGTCTCCGCGATGGCCAGCCGGGCGATCTCGTGGCGGAAGCGGACGGCGGCGGCCTCCGCGGCGAGCATGCCCGACGCGAGGCACTCGTCGAGGCCGGGCAGGCCGGGCTCCGTCATGACCTCGAGCAGGGCGATCTCGGCCCGCTGGGGCACGACGGAGACGGCGTCGAGCATCGCGCGGCCCGCGTCGCTCAGGCGGGCCGCGCGGCCGAGCACGGCGTCCCGTGCCGTCGCGGACAGGTCACCGCCGGCCACCGCCTCGGTGACGAAGAACGGGTTGCCGCCGGTCAGGCGGTGCAACTCGTTCGCGTCGAGGCCCGCCGGCGCCGCGAGCCTGCACACCGCGTCCGGGGAGAGCGGCGCCAGGACGATGCGCTCGACCCCCGCGACCTCGCCCAGCGCGATCCGCAGCGGATGCGCGCGGTCGAGCTCGTCGTCGCGGTAGGTGCCGACCATGAGCGCGGGCAGCTGGTCGGCACGGCGGGCGAGGATCCGGACCACATCGAGCGTCGCCTCGTCGGCCCAGTGCAGGTCCTCGAGCACGAGGATCGTCGGCCGCTCGCGCTTGAGCTCGCGGCCCAGCGCCGCCACGATCTCGCCCGACGCCGTGCCCTCCTCCACCCGCGCGGCGAGCTCCCCACCGACGTCCTCCGCGATGTCGGCCAGCGGGCCGAGCGGGCGCGGGGTGTCGAGCGGGTCGCAGGCGCCCCAGAGCACGCGGCCGGCGCCCGCGCCGAGGCACAGCGTGCGCACCAGCGTGGACTTCCCCACGCCGGCCTCGCCGCCCACCAGCACGAGCGTTCCCCGCCCCTCGGACCGCACGATCTGCAGCCGCTCCTCGAGGGCGGCGAGCGGGGCGTCGCGCTCCAGCAGAGCGGTCATCCGCGCCTGGTGATGGCCCTATGCGTAGAAGCGCGCGAGCGTCTCGGCGACGCAGACCGGCTTCTCGACGCCCTCGGCCTCGAAGGTGAGCACCTGCTTGACCTGGACCCCGCCGGAGACCTCGTTGACCTCGGCGATCTTCCCGGACGCCCGGACCTTGGACCCGACGGGCACGGGCGCGGGGAAGCGCACCTTGTCCAGGCCGTAGTTGAGGACGAAGTCGAAGCCGGAGAACGACACGATCTCGGCGCCCACGACCGGGGCGAGCGCCAGCGTGAAGTAGCCGTGCACGATCGTGCCGCCGAACGGCGTGTCCTTGGCGCGCTCGGTGTCGATGTGGATCCACTGGTGATCGCCCGTCACGTCGGCGAAGGCGTTCACCGCGTCCTGGTCGATCTCGTGCCACTCGCTCGTGCCGAGGTCCTCGCCTGCAGCCGCCTTGAGCTCGTCCATCCCGTTGATCTCGCGCATGGGACGACATACTGGCAGCCTTGATGCCCGGCCCGCTCCTCGTCACCGACGCCCCGCACCTGCTCTACCGGGCCTTCTTCGGGCTGCCCGACTCGATCACGGGCGCCGACGGCCGGCCCGTCAACGCGCTGCTCGGCTCGGTCAACCAGACGCTGTGGTGCGTGGAGCGCTTCAAGCCGCGCGCGGTGGTCATGTGCTTCGGCGCCGAGGCGGCGGTCTACCGGACGGACGCCTACCCGCCCTATCACGCGCACCGGCCCGAGACGCCGGACGACCTCGCCCACCAGTGGGCGCTCGCCCCGGACCTGTACCGGGCGCTGGGCTGGCACGTCCTCGATTCCTCCGAGTACGAGGCCGACGACGTGATGGGCACCCTGTGCGCCCTCGAGGAGGAGGCGGGTGGGAAGGCGCTGATCCTGTCGGGTGACCGGGACATGTTCCAGTGCGTCACCGCGTCCGTCCACGTCCTGCTCCAGCAACGCGGGCGCGAGGGGCCGGAGGAGCTCGACCCCGCCGGGGTGCGCGCGCGCTACGGCGTCTCGCCGGAGCAGGTCCCCGACTTCATCGCGCTGCGCGGTGACCCGAGCGACGGCCTGCCGGGCGCCAAGGGGATCGGCGAGAAGACCGCCGCGACGCTGCTGCAGCGCCACGGCGACCTCGAGACGGCGATCGACAAGGCGATCAAGGAGAAGCCCGGGGTCCGCAAGGCGCTGATCGGCCAGGCGGACGAGCTGCGGATGTTCAAGGACGTGGCGACATTGCGCCGAATGGACCTCGAACGGCCCGCCGATGCGCTCACGGACGGCGCCGGCGGCGCCGATGCCGCGGCTGAGCTCGGCATGCGCCGCCTCTCCGAGCGCCTGCGCTCGCTCTAGATTCTTTTCGCTGCGTCCGATGTCTCCCCGCCGTCTCGTCGTCACCACCCTGCTCGCGTTCCTCGCGATGGCCGCACCCGCCTCACGCGCGGAGCAGTCCCTGCTGCCCCCGCTGGCGGCCGACCTCAACACGGGCTGGGAGGTCGCCTACGACCCGGGCAACCGCGGGCTGACGGAGAACTACAAGTCCGGCCGCTTCGACCAGGACTGGCGTGACGTCGAGGTCCCGCACGTCTTCAACGCCACCCCGGTCGACAGCCAGTTCCTGGGCACGATCGGCTGGTACCGGCTCAAGCTGACCACGCCGGCCACGCCCGCGGGGTTCAGCTGGGCGCTGCGCTTCGAGGGCGTCCGGCGGCGCGCCACCGTCTACCTCAACGGCCGCCGCATCGGCGGGTCCCAGAAGGCCTACGAGCCGTTCACGATCCCGCTCCCGCGGCTGCGCGCGCCCGGCAGGCAGAACGAGCTGGTCGTCCGCGTCTCCAACCTGCGCACGGAGGACCTGCGCGAGGGCTGGTGGAACTGGGGCGGCCTGACCCGCCCGGTCGTGCTCGAGCCGATCGGTCGCGTGATGTGGGACGACCTCGGCGTCCTGTCCGACGTGAAGTGCGACGCGGACGGCAAGGACTGCCGCGCGATCGCGCGCGCCGACGGCTGGGTCCAGAGCCACACGGGCCAGACCGTGGACGCCCGCGTCGCCGTCGCGCTGACCGCACCCGACGGGACCGTCTCGCTGGCGGCCCATGACGTGAAGGGACTCAAGCCCGGCGAGCGGCGGCGGGTGCGCTTCCCCATCGACGTGCGCGGGACCCCCGCGCTGTGGTCGCCCGTGCACCCGAACCTGTACGCCGCCCGCGCGCAGGTCAACGTCGGCGACGACGTGACGATGGTCGACGACCGGCGCGTCGGGCTGCGCTTCGTCCGCGTCCGCGACGGGCGCCTGTACCTCAACGGCCACCTGCTGCAGCTGCGCGGCGCCTCGATCCAGGAGGACCTGCCCGGCCGTGGCCCGGCGCTGCGCGACGAGGACGTCGACACGATCGTGAACGACCTCGAGCGCCTCGGCGCCAACGTCACCCGCGCGCAGTACCCGCTGGACGAGCGCGTCCTCGAGGAGCTCGACGAGAAGGGCATCCTCGTGTGGTCGCAGGCGCCCGTCTACCACGAGGACGTCGCTCTGCGCGAGGAGAGCGGCCGGCGCGCCGCCCTCGAGAAGGTCCGCACCACCGTGCTCGAGGACCGCAACCACCCGTCCGTGCTCACGCACTCGGTGGCCAACGAGCTCTCCCCCGTCGCCGACACGATGCCCGGGACCCGGAACTTCCTGCTGCGCGCCGCGCGGCTGACCCGCGACCTCGACAACACCGTGCCCTCCGCGCTGGACCTCCTGACCTACCCGAACCTCCCGCGCCAGGACGTCTACGACGCCTTCGGCCTGCTCGGGCTGAACTCGTACTACGGCTGGTACGACGGCAAGGCGGGCGCCCAGTCGACCGCGCGCCTGTCGGCCCTGACGCCCTTCCTGGAGCGCCAGCGGCGCCTGTACCCGCGCCAAGCCCAGCTGATCACCGAGTTCGGCGCCGAAGCCACCCACAACGGTCCACGCTCGCAGAAGCAGACCTACCAGTTCCAGGCCGACTACGTGCGCGGCACGCTCGACATCGTCAAGGCCCAGCCGTGGCTGGCCGGCGCGATCTACTGGACCGCCCGCGAGTTCTACGTCAAGCCCCACTGGGACGGCGGCGCCCACATCCCCAGCGAGGACCGCGACGCCCTCCACAACAAGGGCCTGCTCCGTTACGACGGCTCGCCGAAGCCCGCCTTCGGGACCGCCAAGCAGCTGTTCGGGCAGACGCCCGTCTACCGCTAGCCGGTGTGCTTGACGGTGATGACGTCGCCGTCGGCCATCAGGTAGTCGCGGCCTTCCAGCCGCAGCGTGCCCTTGTCGCGGGCCCCTGAGTAGCCGCCGGCGTCGACGAGGCGGTCCCAGGCGATGACCTCGGCGCGGACGAAGCCCTTCTGGATGTCCGAGTGGATCTCGCCGGCGGCGTGCCAGACGGTGAGGCCGCGGCGCAGGTGCCAGGACTGGGCGGGCTTGGCCTCGCCGGCGGTGAAGAAGGCGATCAGGTCGAGCAGCTCGAAGGCGCCGCGGACCACGCGGGTCAGGCCGGACTCCCCGATCCCCATCTCCTCGCGCATGACGGCGGCCTCGTCGTCGTCGAGCTCGGACAGTTCAGCCTCGATGCGGCTGGAGACGGCGACGGCGGTGGCGCCGTGGGCGGCGGCGTGCTCGGCGACGGCGAGGGGGACCTCGTCGGTGCCCTCGTCCACGTTGGCGATGAACAGGACGGGCTTGCCCGACAGCGGGGAGAGGTCGCGCATCGCGTTCGGCGCGCCGTCCGGCACGGGGACGGTCCGGGCGGGCCTGCCCGCCTGCAGCGCCTCGATCACCTGCGCGAGCCAGCCCTCCTCGGCGACGGCGGTGCGATCGCCCGAGCGGGCGTCCCGAACCACGCGGGCGTGGCGGCGCTCGGCCTGCTCGAGGTCGGCGTAGATCAGCTCGGTCTCGATCGTGTCGATGTCCCGGGCGGGGTCGACGTCGCCCTCGGGATGGATGACGTTGCCGTCGCTGTGGGCGCGGACGACGTGCAGGATCGCGTCCGTCTCGCGGATGTTGCCGAGGAACTGGTTGCCGAGGCCCTCGCCCTCGTGGGCGCCGCGCACGAGCCCCGCGATGTCGTGGACCTGGATGGTGTCGTGGACGAGATTGGAGGCGCCGATGACCCGGGCCACCTCGTCCAGCCGGGGGTCCGGGACGGGCAGGACCGCGACGTTGGGCTCGATCGTCGTAAAGGGGTAGTTGGCCGCCTCGGCGCCCGCGCGCGAGAGCGCGTTGAACAGGGACGACTTGCCCGCGTTGGGCAGCCCGACGATCCCGACCTTCATCAGGCCCGCCCGATCCGGCCGAGAACGGTGCCGAGCGCGGCCCCGGCGAGGATGTCGCTCGGGTAGTGGACCCCGAGGAACAGGCGGCTCAGCGCCATGGGAACGGCGACCGCGTAGAGGATCGGCGCCGGGGCGAGGGCCGAGTAGGCCTGCGCGGCGGCGAACGACGACGAGGAGTGCGACGACGGAAAGGACAGACCGGTCGGTGTCTCCATCAGCTTCGGGAGGTCGGGCATGGCCGGTCGGGGGCGCCCGATCGCGGCCTTGATCGACGAGGACGTCAGGTAGGTGAGGCCGATGGTGGTGGCGCCGTAGCGCCACCGGGCGCGGCGGCGGCGGTCGACGACGAAGCCCACCGTCCCGAGCCCGACCCACAGCAGGCCGTGCTCGCCCAGCGACGAGAAGCGTCGCACCGTCGCCACGCGGCGCTCGTCGCGCGCGAGGGAGCGGAACGCCCGGTACACGGAGAGGTCGAGCGCGTTGAGCCAGGCCCGGAGACCGCCTCGCCGCTCCGCCTCGTGGAGGGGTTCGACGACGTCGGGTTCAGAACCCAACGCGCTGCTCGTCCGACTCCACGCGCAGGTAGATGACCTGGCCGAGGTTGATCAGCACGGGACCGTCCGCCGTCTCGATCTCGCGGAAGATCGTCTCGTTGTCCTTCAGGGCCTTCTGCAGCTCGGCGAGCGGGCCTGCGGCGATGCGCAGGGACAGGGCGCCGCCGGCGTGGAAGCCGAGGGCGATTCGCTTCGGACGGTCGGCCATCAGTGGGCTCCTTCGGCAGGCTGGACGATCTCGGTGAGCACGCCGCCCGTGGAGGCGGGGTGCAGGAAGGCGACGCGCGACGACCGGATGCCCGTGCGGGGCTCGGCGTCGATCAACCGCAGGCCGGCGTCGCGCAGCGACGCCAGCGTCGACTCGATGTCGGCCACCTGGTAGGCGACGTGGTGCAGGCCCGGCCCCTTCTTGGCCAGGAACTTCCCCACCGGCGTGTCGTCGCCGAGCGGCGCGAGCAGCTCGACGTGGTTCTCGCCGACGTCGAGCAGCACTGCCTCGACGCCCTGCTCGTCCACCGTCTCGCGGTGCACGAGCTTCATGTCGTACGAGGTCTCGTAAAGGGCGATGGCGGCGTCGAGATCCGACACCGCGATCCCGACGTGGTCGATGCGGCCGAACATAGGGTGGCGAGTGTATGCGCGTCCATCTGCACTGCAATCCGGCCTCCGGTGGGTCCACGAACACGGGTGAGATCGGGCAGCTGCTCGAGCGTCACGGGGCCACGCTGGTCGACGAGGCCGAGGCCGAGCGGATCGTCGTCTCGGGCGGGGACGGAACGATCGCGCAGGGCGCGGAGCTGGCCGCGCGTCGCGGGATCCCGCTCGGGGTCATCCCGACGGGAACCGCCAACGACTTCGCCCGCGACGCCGGGCTGCCCGACGATGCCGAGGCGGCGGCGGAGCTCGCCGTCACCGGCGTGCCCGGGCCGCCGCGCGAGCTGGCCCGCATCGACGGGCGCGCGTTCGTCAACGTCGCCGCGGCCGGCCTCGCCCCCGCCGCCGCGCGCCGCGCAGCACCGTTCAAGCGCATCCTCGGCCCGTTCGCCTACGCCGTCGGCGCGATCCTGGCCGGCGCCCTCGACAAGCCCATCGCGCTGCGCGCCGGCACGCACTACGACGGGGATGCGTGGCAGGTCATCGTCGCGGTCTCCGGCGCCTTCGGAGGCGGTGCGGAGATCGATGCCGCCGATGCACACGACGGTCGCCTCGACCTGCTCGTGGTCCCCGGCGGCCGTCGGCTCGCGCTGCTGCCGCGCGCACGGCGCATGCGCCGTGGCGACCTCGCGGAGGATCCACAGGTCGTCCATGTGCAGGCCAAGGCGTTCACCCTGCAGGTGCCGGCCGGGACCCCCTTCAACGTCGACGGCGAGCTCGTCGAGGCGGGGCCCACGGTGCGGTTCACCCTGCAAGAGTCGTTCCGGCTGGTCCGGCGGGGGTCCATCTGAGTACTCCCTCCGTCCAGCGGTCGGTTCAATGCACCAACCGAACGGGAACCACGAGGTGACGGTGGGGGGAACGGCGCGACTGAGAGCGGCACTGGATGCTGCGGGTGATGCCGTGCTGGTCACGGACGCCATGGGCGTGATCGTCGAGGGCAACACCGCCTCCGAGCGACTGAACGGCTTCGACCGGGACGCGGTGGTCGGGCGCCCGCTGCTCGAGGTGGCGCGCGAGGCCGGCGCCCGGGCCGGTGAGCTGGACGCCATCGCCGCCGCGATCGCCGGCGCGACCCTCACCTACGACGCGCTGCGCCACACGCGCCGCGGCGAGACCGTGACCGTCGGGGTGACGGTCACCCAGCTCCCGGACGGCGAGGGCGCGGTGTTCGTCACCCAGGGCCTCGAGGCCCACCGGCGCCAGCGCCGCGCCGTGCGCCGCGCCCGCGCCCTCGCCCGGGCCGCCGAAGCCACCGTCCGCCCCACGGACGTCGAGGAGACGCTCGCTGCGCTGGCGCGCATCCTCGTGCCGGAGTGGGCGGACCTGGCGGTCGTCGCCCTCGCGACCCCCGGCGGGCCGCTCGAGACCGCCGCCGTGCACGCGGTCGACCCGGTCCTGGCCGAGCGCGCCGGCTCGCTGCTGTCGGAGGACATCGTCCGCCGCGGTGAACCGGTCCTGGTGGGCGAATCCGCCGGGTACGGCTCGCTCGCGCTCGTGCCGATGGCGACGCAAGGGGAGCTCATCGGCGCACTCGGCGTCGCGACGGCCGCCGGCGGGCGGCGCTTCGACGAGCGCGACCTCGGCCTCTTCTCCGCGATCGCGGAGCGCGCCGCGCAGGCGGTCCTCGCCGACCGTCTCGAGGAGGGCCGGCGACGCGCCGAGCACCGCTTCCGGGCCGCCTTCGACAGCGCGCCGATCGGCATCACCATCACACGGGTGGACGAGGCGGGCGTAGCGCGCTTCGTCGAGGTCAACGCCGCGATGGCGGCGATCGTCGGCCGCCCCGCCGCCGCGCTCGTC
Source organism: uncultured Solirubrobacteraceae bacterium (assembly GCA_963740765.1). Lineage (GTDB taxonomy): Bacteria > Actinomycetota > Thermoleophilia > Solirubrobacterales > Solirubrobacteraceae > DATLGB01. The sequence goes on from CAVUFN010000016.1 coordinate 890,250, forward strand.
GGCCGGCCGACGTCCGTGATCGCCCATCCGGACGACCACGGCGACGAGACCCAGCGCACCCGCTGGCTCGCGGACGGCGCGCCGGAGACCTCCGGCGAGATGCGCCTGGTGCGCGCCGACGGCGAGGTGCGCTGGGTGCACTTCCGCGGCGCTCCGATCGGCGACGGCACCATCGTCGCGCAGATCCAGGACGTCACGGAGCGCCGGCAGTACGAGTCCGACCTCGAGCACCTCGCCAGCCACGACGCGCTCACCGGCGTCCTCAACCGCCGCTCGTTCGAAGCGGCGCTCGACTCCGCGCTGGCCCACGTCCGTCGCCACGGCGACCAGGCGGCCGTCCTCACCCTCGACGTCGACAACTTCAAGCACGTCAACGACACCTATGGCCACGCCGCGGGCGACGCCGTCCTGCGGGCCGCTGCCGACGCGCTCCAGCAGCGCCTGCGCGCCACGGACGAGCTGGGCCGCCTCGGCGGCGACGAGTTCGGCGTGATCCTCTCCCGCACCGACCCGGCCGCGGCGCGCACGGTTGCCCGCGAGCTGGTCGACGCGCTGCGCGACCTGCGGGTGCCGGTCGGCGAGCGGTCGGTGCGCGTCACCGCGTCGGCGGGCCTGCGCGCGCTGGACCCGGCGGAGGCCCGCGACGCCGGTGCGCTGCTGGCGGAGGCCGACATGGCGATGTACGACGCCAAGGAGCGCGGCCGTGACCGCCTCGTCGTCGTCCGCCCCGGCGACCTGCAGCCCGCCCGCATCCGCGCGCGGATCCGCTGGTCGGAGCGCATCCGCGACGCGCTGGAGAGCGGCGGCTTCGCCCTCTACGAGCAGCCGATCCTGCGCCTCGCCGACGACGTCGTCGACCGCAGCGAGATGCTGATCCGGCTCGTCGAACCGGACGGGCGGGTGGTCGAGCCGGCCGCGTTCCTCAGCGTGGCCGAGCGCTTCGGCCAGATCCAGGCCATCGACCGCTGGGTGGTCCGGGAGGCGATCGCGCTGCTCGCCGCGCGCCAGGCGGCCGGCGACGACCGCACCATGGAGGTCAACCTCTCCGGGGACTCGATCTCCGACCCGAGCGTGGTCGACTTCATCGTCGCCCAGGTCCGGTCGGCGGAGATCGACCCGTCCGCGCTGATCTTCGAGGTCACGGAGACGTCGGCGATCGGCAACCTCCCCCAGGCCCGCGACCTCGCCGAGCGGCTCACGGAGCTCGGCTGCGGCTTCGCGCTCGACGACTTCGGCGCCGGGTTCGGCTCGTTCGCCTACCTCAAGCACCTGCCGCTCGGGATCATCAAGATCGACGGCCAGTTCGTGCGCGAGCTGCGCACCAGCCACGCCGACCAGGTCACGGTGCGTGCCATCGTCGCCGTCGCCCAGGGCCTGGGCAAGGAGACGGTGGCCGAGTTCGTCGAGGATGCCGAGACCCTGGAGCTGCTGCGCGAGCTCGGCGTCGACCGCGCGCAGGGGTACTACGTCGGGGCGCCGGTCAGCGCGTCGGCGCCAGCGCCACTCCGTCACGGCCGCGCCGGCGCACCTCGCTGACGGCGGCGCCTGCGCGCTCGCGCAGCTCCGCGTCCGTCTCGGCCGGCTCGGCGATCGCAACGCCGATGGACAGCGCCACCCCCAGCTGCTCGCGGGCCCGGGACTGCAGCTGCCAGGCGACCTCCTGGGCCGCGCCGCGGTCGTCGCATTCCATCAACAGCGCGAGCTCGTCGGCACCCGTCCGGTAGCCGACGGCGTCGTCCGGCCCGGTCTCGCCCAACAGCGCCGCCAGGTCCTGCAGGATCTGGTCGCCGGCGGGCTCGAGCGCGACGAGCACGAGCGCCAGCTTGCGCTCGGCGTCGGTGGTGGCGGCGCGCCGCCGGGCCAGTCTGGACCGGAAGGCGCGCTCGTGGCCGAGGCCGGTGAGCGGGTCACGGGCGGCACGGTCGCGCAGCTCGACCACGGCGGCGAGGCCGCGCAGCTGGGCGGCGGCCTGGACGCCCAGCAGCTCGACGAGCTCGGTGCGCTCGGTGTCGGGGCGCAGGGTGGAGCGATCGGCGAGGGCCAGGAAGCCGAGCCGGGCGCGACCGACCGCCATCGGCACGACGAGCAGGGCACCCGCGCCGGCCTGGCGGAGGGTCTCGGCGACCGTGTCCCCCTTGCCGGACGCGTCGGCCATCGTCAGCACCGAGGTCCCGGGCTCGACCCACTGCGCGATCGCGGCGAGCTCGCTCTTGGACAACGCGGTGAGGACGTCGGCGAGCGGGCCGACGGCGTGCTGGCAGTGGACGCCCCCGTCGGCGTCGCGGAGCGCGACGAGGACGGATTCGAAGCCGGAGACCTCGAGCGCGGCGGCGGCGGCCTCGCTGACCACGGCGCTGGGATCCTCCTGGGCGGCGGTTCGCGCGGCGGCGCGAGCCAGCCGCTGGCCGGGCGTGGCGGGATCGAGGCGGCCGAGCTCGGCGAGCCGGCGGCCCAGCAGGTCGGCGCAGCGCATGGCCTCGCCGGTGATGTCGCTCGAGATCGGCGCCGGCGACTCGACGCTCAGCACGCCGACCACGCGGGTGCCGGCGTGGATCGGCACGCAGCGCGCGGTCTTCACGGTGGTGATGGAGCGCAGGAAGCCCGGCGCGCTGGTGACGTCGTCCTCGCTGACCACCGCCCGCGTGCGGTAGCTGCGGCCCACCAGCCCGGCCTCCGAGTCGATGCCGTCGTGGATCGCGTAGTAGCCGCGGGAGGCGAGGCAGCGCAGCCGCTCGCCCTGCTGGACGTAGATGGAGGGCAGCAGGCCGAGCTTGTCCAGGTGGTCGGCGGCGACGACGCAGGCGGCCCGGGGGTCGGCGGCGCGCGCCATCTCGGCCTCCAGCTCGGACATCCGCTGCACGGCGGAGTGGGTCAGCGACGGGCCTGCGTCCGGCTCCTCCACGTAGGGCACGGTCGGCCACGGCGCGCCCGGACGGCCGAACAACCATCCCTGGGCGTAGTCGATCTCGGACTCGCGCAGGACCGCGAGCTCCTCCGGGCGCTCGATGCCCTCGGCGACGATGACCGCCCCGACCTCGCGCGCGAAGGCGCCCAGCGCGCGCAGCAGCGCCTGGCGGTTGGCGTCCTTGTCGATGTCGGCGATCAGGCCGCGGGTGAGCTTGAGGAAGTCGGGGCGCAGCTCGACGACGTGCTCCAGCGACGCGTAGCCCGCACCCGCGTCATCGATCGCGATCTGGACGCCGCGCGCGATCCAGGGCTGCAGCTGCTCGCGCAGCTCGGCGTAGTCGGCGATCTCGGTCTGCTCGGTGATCTCGATGACCAGCCGGCTGGGAAGCTGGTCGGCGAGCGTGAGCAGGCTCGGGTGGCGCAGCGTGCCGGGGGAGATGTTGACGAAGAGCAGGCGGCCGGCGGGCGGCGAGCCGGCGGTGGCCATCGCCGACCAGCAGGCCACCTCGAGGTCACCGCGCATCCCGACCTGGTCGGCTGCCGCCAGCGTGACGTCCGGGCTCATGTCGCTGAGCCCGTCGGCGTACGGGAACCGCGCGAGGCCCTCGTAGCCGATCGGCTCGAGGTCGAGCGTGCGCACGATCGGCTGGTAGACAGGGCGGATGCCCCCCGGCTCGAGGAGCCGTTGGAGGTGGGTCAGCCGCCGGAGCGTGGCTGCGGACGCGGTCTGGATCGAGGAGGCCATCCCCACTACACCGGTATCGGCGTGCGGGAAGGCTGCCTTGACCGTGTCAGTCCGGTTTTGCCGCGACGACCCGGAGGTCCCCGGCGGCGGCCGGCTGGTCGGGCCGGTCGACGTCGGCCATGATGCGGTCGATCTCGGGGCGCTCGAGAACCTCGTTGCGCAGCAGGGCGAAGGCGAACGCGTCGAGCTTGTCGCGGTGGGAGCGGACGATCTTCATCGCGTAGCGCATGGCCTGGTCGGCGAGGTGCTGCTGCTCCTCGTCGCGCAGCTGGCGCGTGCGGTCGGAGACGGCGCCGCCCTCCGCGTTGACCTGGAGCGAGGTCAGTGACGTCCCCATCGCGTACTCGTGGACCATGGCGCGGGAGATGTCGGCGACCCGGTGCAGGTCGTCGCTCGCGCCGGTCGTGACCGCGCCGAAGACGCATTCCTCCGCCGCGCGGCCGCCGAGCAGCACGATCATGTGGTTGATCAGCTCCTCGCGCGTCTTGAGGTAGCGGTCCTCCTCGGGCAGGTTGAGCGTGTAGCCGAGCGCCTTGCCGCGCGGGACGATCGAGATCTTGTGGACCTTGTTGACGCCGGGGAGCATCTCGGCGCAGAGGGCGTGCCCGGCCTCGTGGAAGGCAACGACGCGACGCTCGTGGTGAGTCAGCGTGCGGCGCGACTGCATGCCGGCGATGACGCGCTCGAGCGCGCTGTCGAAGTCCTCCTGATGGATCTGGTGGCGCGCGGAGCGGGCCGCGAAGATCGCGGCCTCGTTGCAGACGTTGGCGAGCTCGGCGCCGGCCAGGCCGGCGGTCTGGCGCGCGAGCAGCTTGAGGTCGACGTCGTCGGCCAGTGGCTTGTCGCGCGTGTGGACGACCAGGATCTCCTCACGGCCGGCGACACCGGGCGGCGACACGAAGATCTGTCGGTCGAACCGCCCGGGCCGCAACAACGCCGTGTCCAGCGAGTCCAGCAGGTTGGAGGCCGCCATGACGACGACGTTGTCCGTCGTCCCCATGCCGTCCATCTCCACGAGCAGCTGGTTGAGGGTCTGCTCGCGTTCGGAGTTGTTGTCGGAGCCGCGGGTCTTGCCGACGGCGTCGATCTCGTCGATGAAGATGATCGACGGGGCGCCCTTGCGCGCCTCGGCGAACAGGCGCCGGATGCGAGCCGCGCCGAGGCCGGCGAACATCTCCACGAAGGAGGCGGCGGACTGGGCGAAGAACTCCGCGCCGGCTTCACGGGCGACGGCCTTGGCCAGCAGCGTCTTGCCGGTGCCGGGCGGGCCGTGGAGCAGGATCCCGGCCGGGACCCTGGCGCCCAGCGCGGCGAAGCGCTGGGGGTCGCGCAGGAACTCGACGACCTCCTGCAGCTCCGACTTGGCCTCGTCGGCGCCGGCGACGTCCTCCCAGTTGACCCCCGCCTTCTCGTCGGGCTTGATCTCCTGCGGCTTGGTCCGCGGCATCAACTTCATCGTCCGCCACAGGAAGAAGACGAGCAGCCCCATGAACAGGATGGGAGACCACGTGAGGACCAGGTCCTGGAGGTTGTCCCAGTCGTACCAATGCGGCACGTCGACCGGCGGGGTGGGGGTGTTCATCAGAAAGTCCTGGATCCAAGCGTCGGAGGGTGACTACATCACCACACGTACCCCGCCCGCAAGCGAAAAGCGCCTGCGCTAAACGGATTGGGGTGCCGACCCCATCGCGCCTTCGACCCTCAGGATCTCGTCCAGGGCAGCCCGGCCGACCTCGAGCTGGGTCGCCGTCGGCTCCCGGGTGCCGATCGCGCGCTGGATCGCGAACCCGGGGCTGCGGAAGGCCCGGCTGAGCGCGGTGCCGTCGTGGCGCTCGGCCCAGGCGAAGGCCTCGACGGCCACCGCGGTGGACGCGATCGCGACCGCGCCGCCCGCGATCGGGCTCGGCCGCGTGAGGACCTGCTTGAGCAGCAGCGTCCCGGCGAGGTTCGACGCCAGCATCGGCGCGACGAGGTGCGAGCCGCAGCGCTCATGCTCCTTGGGAGAATCACGCGCGTCGGTTCCGTCCTGCTCGTAGGCGGCGATCGACTTGTGCTCGACGCCGTGGTACTGCGCGACCTCGCCGGCCCGCAGCGTGAACAGCGCCGGGGCGATCGACAGCAGCGCGGCGCCCACCTCGCCGCTGGTCCCTCGCTTGCGCAGCATGGTGCCGCCGAGGGTCGCGCCCGCGGACACGGCGAGCACGGAGGCGTGCTGGAAGGGCATCCGGGCGCCGGGCAGCCCGCGCTTGACCAGCGGGATCACGGCCATCGCCTCGGCGAGGCGGGCGACGCCGCGCAGGCCGGGCACGTCGTCGACGACGCGCAGGCGCGGCTTGCGCCCCGACGCCGCCTGGATCGAGCCGTCGCGGGCGCGGATCGCGGCCGCCCAGTGCGTCGGGCCGTGCACGAGCAGCCCGTTGGCCAGTGCCATCCCGCCGAGCCGCAACTTGTCGGTCGGCGTCATCCGAGCAGCGCCTTGGGGAGCTGGGCGAAGAACCCGGCGGCGAGGGCGAGGTCGCGGACGTCGATGCGCTCGTCGGCGCCGTGGATGAGCGGCCAGCCGTCATAGAGGGTCTGGTGGCGCTGGGGCATGAACCCGTACGCCACGCAGTCCGGGAAGGCGTGTCGCCACCAGCGCGAGTCGGTGAAGGCGGGCAGGACGGTCGGGACCGCCTCGGCACCGGGGTCGACCTCGCCCACCCAGGCGCGGATCGCGTCCATCAGCCTCGACTCGACGGGCGACCGGTTGCCGACGACCTGCTCGATCCAGCTCAGCTCGGCGCCGTCGAGCACGGGTTCGAGACGGGCCGCGACCGCGTCGGCGTCCATTCCCGCGGGCGCCCGACAGTCGACCCGCAGCTCGGCCGCGTTGGGGATGACGTTGATCTTGCCCGAGGCGGAGATCATCGTCGGCGCCACGGTGAGGCCGAGGTTGGCGCGCACGATCGGGGCCAGGCGCGGCTCGGTTCGTGCGATCGCGGCGATCGCGGCGGCGGGGTCCTCCGGGTCCTCTCCGAGGCCGGCGAGCAGACCGCGCGTCTCGTCGGTGAGGTCGAAGGGCAGGTCGGCGGTCGCCAGGCGCTCGAGCACCGGCAGCAGCTTGAGCAGGGCGTTGTCGGCCAGGGCCGGGACGGATGCGTGCCCGGCGCGGCCGTGGGCGGTCACGGCGAAGCGGAACGTGCCCTTCTCGGCGCAGCAGACGCCGTACAGGCGGCGGTCGCCGTAGGGCATGACCATCCCGGCGCCCTCGTTGAGCAGGAAGTCGCAGCGGGCGAGGTCCGGCCGGTTCTGGGTCAGCCACTGGGCGCCCAGGCGGCCGCCCGTCTCCTCGTCGGCGACCGCGAAGAGCTTCACGGCGCCGCGCTCGGGGCGCCAGCCGGAGCGCGCGAGGTGCGCGATGGCGACGGCCTCGGCGGCGACCTGGGACTTCATGTCGATCGCGCCCCGGCCCCAGACGTGACCGTCGTGGACGCCGCCGTCCCACGGGTCGCGCGACCACGCGGCCGGGTCGGCGAGCACCGTGTCGAGGTGGCCGAGATAGCCCAGGACCGTTCCGCCGTCGTCGGCGTCCCCCAGCCAGGCGACCAGATTGGGACGCTCTGGCTCAGCGCCGTCGAGCTCGGTCTCGAGACCGGCGTCGCGCAGGTAGCCGGCCAGCCACTCGGCCGCCGCCCGCTCGTTGCCCGGCGGGTTGACGGTGTTGAAGCGGATCAGCTCGCCGAGGACATCGGCGGCCTCCTGCTGGAGCTCCTCCACGCGCGTCACACTATCCCGACCGTGTCCGACCAGCTCTTCAACCTGCCCGAGCCCGACCGCGGACCGCCGCCGGTGGCGCCCAACGCGCCGCTGGCCGCTCGCATGCGGCCCGAGACCCTCGGCGAGGTCGTGGGCCAGGAGCACCTGCTGGCCGAGGGCACGGCGCTGCGCACGGCGATCGAGCAGGGCACGCCGCACTCGATGCTGCTGTTCGGCCCGCCCGGGACGGGCAAGACCACCATCGCGCGGTTGGTGGCCCGCGAAGCCGACCACGCCTTCGAGGAGCTGTCCGCGGTCCAGGCCGGACGCGCCGAGGTGCGCGAGGTCATGGCCCGTGCCGCCGACCGCCGGCGCACCGAGAACCGCGGCACGGTCTTCTTCCTCGACGAGATCCACCGCTTCAACAAGGCCCAGCAGGACGCGCTGCTGCCGGCGGTGGAGGACGGCACGGTCGTCCTGATCGGCGCGACGACGGAGAACCCGTACTTCGAGGTCAACTCGGCGCTGATCTCCCGTGCCCGCGTCTACGAGCTGCGCGCCCTCAGCAACGAGGACATCGTCACGCTGCTGCGCCGCGCGGAGCCGGCGATCCCCGACGACGTCGCCGCCTTCCTCGCCGCGCGCTCGGGCGGGGACGCGCGGACCGCGCTCAACGCCCTCGAGGTCGCGCAGGAGACGCACGCGGAGCTGGACGTCGCGGCCGCGGAGGACGCGCTGCAGCGCAAGGCGGTCCTCTACGACCGCGACGGGGACAAGCACTACGACTTCATCTCGGCGTGGATCAAGTCCACCCGCGGCTCGGACGTCGACGCGTCGCTGTACTACCTCGCGGTCATGCTCGAGGGCGGCGAGGACCCGCGCTTCATCGCCCGGCGCATGATCATCCTGGCCAGCGAGGACATCGGCATGGCGGCCCCGCAGGCGCTCCTGCAGGCGACCGCGGCCGCGGCGGCGGTCGAGCACGTCGGCATGCCCGAGGCGCACTACGCGCTCGCGCAGTGCGCCGTGTACCTGGCGCTGGCGCCGAAGTCCAACGCCGCCGGCAAGGCGCTGAGCGCGGCGCGCGAGTACGTGCGCGAGCACGGCGCGGTCGACCCGCCGTCGGCCATGCGGACCGCCGCCTACGCCGCCGCCCGCAAGCTCGGCCGCGGGATCGGCTACGACCTCCCGCACAACCACCCCGGCCACGTCAACGCGCAAGAACACTTGCCGGAAAGCGTCGGCGACGTCCGCTTCTACGCGCCCGACGACGCCGAGAAGGACGCGCGGGAGCGCCATGAGGCCGCCCGCCGGGCGCGCGGCCGCCCTGTGTGACGTCGGGCACGGTGGGAGGATGTTCACGCGGCGTTGAGGGTTGTGCGCCGTACTAGGGAGCAGTGCCCGACTCGGTGTTCACCCGCACGCATCCCCTTCCGGACGGCCCGCGCGTCCGCCTCCGGCACGCCCGGCCCGGTGACCGCGAGGGCGTCGTCGCGCTGCTGCGCCGGCGCGACGCGGAGGCGTACGAGTTCGGCGTCCGCCGCCTGCTGCGCTTCGACCCCGCCCAGCGGACCGTGCTGGCCGCCTTCGCCCTCATCGACGGGACGGAGACGCTGATCGGCATCGCTGCCATCGACCACGACGCCGGCGCCACCGTCGACACGTTCGTCGCCGACGAGCGCTGGTGGGACGGCCTCGCCGAACTGCTGCTGCCGGTGCTCGACGCCCGCATGCGGTCCGCGAACCGCCACGTCGCGTAGGTTGCGGCGGCAGATGACCGCCGCCGACCGTGCCCGGGGACCGCAGCCGCTGTGGGCGGCCGTGCCACCCGTCGCCCGGGCGCGGTACCTGCGCCGCGCGGCCCAGGCGATCCTCGACGAGGTCGACGCGCTCGCCGACCTGCTCGCCGCCGAGGCGCAGGTCCCGCGCACGGAGGCGCTGCTGGCCGAGCTGCTGCGAAGCGTGGCGGGCCTGCACGACCTTGCCGACGCCGGGCCGGACGCCCTGGCCGACCGCCGCCTCGGCCGTGCCCCGCTGCTGCGCCGCTCGATCCTCTTCCACCGGCCCGTCGGTGTTGTCGGCGTGCGCGGCGGGGACGGCTCACCGTGGGCCGAGCCGGTGCTGGAGACCGCCGCGGCGCTGCTGGCGGGCAACGGGGTCGTGTGGGCGGGACGCTCCGCGCTCGGCGAGCGCTTCGACGCCGTGCTCAGCCGGGCCGGCCTTCCCGACGAGCTTCTGACCGTCTCGGACGACCTCGCCGGCTGCGACGCCGTCGTGGACAGCGGCGCGACCGGGCCGAAGGCGACCATGCTCGTCTTCCCCGACGCGCCGCTGGAGCGTGTCGTCGCCGGCGCGGTGTGGGCCGCGTTCGCGCGCGGCGGCCACGGCGTCGCGTCCGTCGGGCGCATCGTCACCATCGCCGGTCACGCCGAGACGCTCGTGCGCGCGCTCGAGCCGGCCGTCGCCCGCATCGTCGTCGGGGATCCGCGCGATCCCGCCACGGAGATGTCCGCGCCCGCCACGCCTGCCGTCGTGCGCCGGGACCCGACCCCGGGCGATGAGGGGCCCGTTCTGTCCGTCGTCGAGGCCGACGACGAGTCCGCCGCCATCGCCCTCTGCGCCGGCGCGCCCGCCGTCTCGGTGTGGGCGGGTCATGCCGACGCCGCGGAGCGCATCGCCCGCGCGCTCGACGTCGAGCTGACCTGGGTCAACGAGCACGGCGACGCCTCGGTGGCCGCGCCGGTGCGGATCGCCCGCCACGCCCGCGTCCGCCAGCTCGCCTCGCGGTCGGTGCGGCTGCGCTACGCCCGCTGGCTGCCCTACGACCCGACGCTCGTCCGCGCGTCCCAGACGGCGGCGCGGCTGCTCTACGGGCGCGAGTCGGAGCGCCTCGAGGTCGTCCGCCGCGGCGGCCTCTCCTTCGCGCGGGTCGCCGCGCGGATGCTCCGCGACCGGCGCTAGGCGGCGCGCACCGACGGCGCGATCCGCAGCCGCTCGGGCAGCACGGGGATCACGAAGCGCCGCAGGTACTCGGCGTTGGCCCGCACGGCGAGGCCGCGGACCGGGTCCCAGCGGAAGCCGTACATCCGCCGGATCGAGCCCGGGAGCAGGCCGATGGTGATCTGGTTGGCCAGCTCGAGCAGCGGCCGGGCGGCAAGCGGGACGGGCGGCTGCATGACGATGTCGATGGCCAGCTCGCGCGCCTTCGGGCCGACGTCGAGATCGTCGGAGGCGAGCATGGCGGCCATGTAGGCCTCGAAGGCGTCGATGTCCTTCGGGGTGTCCTCGTAGGGCAGCCCGAAGAGCTTGCTCATGACGCGGAAGTCCTGCCAGTAGGCCTCCTGCTCGTCGCGCGTGAGCGGCCGCACGTAGCGCTGGTAGACGAGCAGGTTGGAGTCCACGAGCGTGGCGATGATCCACAGCAGCAGCTCGGGATCGTCCGCCCGCCACGGCGTGCCGGCAGGAAAGCGGCCGGCGGGCTCCTTGAGCGTCCCGCGGACCTTGGCGTGGATACGGCGCACGGGGGCGGTGGCGCGGTCGGCGTCCGCCTTCGTGCCGAAGCCGATCGCCGTCAGGACCCGGGCGGTGCGCTCCAGTCGCGGGTAGGGCTCCGAGAGCATCGTGGTCGCCTCGAAGAAGCCCGCGAAGGCGACCGGATGCGCGGCCTGCATGAGCAGCGAGCGCATCCCCGCGAGGCCGACGACCGTCTCCCGGTTCACGCGCCGGAGCATCGAGTCGTCGGTGAAGTAGCCCGAAGGTGGCACAGCCTCTATACGGACCGAGAGTACGCTGGAGCTCATGCCAGCTCAGGCCTATGCGGGCAAGGAGTGCGTCTGCCAGTTCCGGCGCGGGATCTGCGACCAGACCTGCGTGCGCGACATGCTCGACACACCGTTCTACATCGCCTGCCTGCGACTGACCGGGCGCAAGTGCGTGGTCGTCGGCGGCGGGGACATCGGCCTCGAGAAGGTCGAGGGGCTGCTCGCCTGCAATGCGCGCGTCGTGCTCATCGCTCCGGACGCGATTCCAGCGCTCGAGACGCTGGCCGCCGAGGGCTCGATCGAGTGGGAGCGGCGCGAGTACGACCCCGCCGACCTCGAGGGCACGTTCATCGTCATCGCGGCGACCAGCGACACCGACGTCAACATCGGCATCTTCAACGACGCCGAGCGGCGCGCGATGCTCGTCAACATCGTCGACGTCCCGCCGCTGTGCAACTTCATCCTGCCGGCGATCGTGCGGACGGGGCCACTGGCCATCGCCATCTCGACCGCCGGCGCGTCCCCTGCACTGGCCAAGCGCATCAAGCGCGAGATCGCCGACGCCTACGGCCCCGAGCACGCACGCCTGGCCGAGCTGCTCAACGACGCGCGCGGGTGGGCGAAGGGCAACCTGCCGACCTACCAGGACCGCAAGCAGTTCTTCGAGGGCATCGTCAACGGCGAGCCGGACCCGATCGCCCTGTTGCGCGCCGGCGACGAGGACGGCGTGCGTGCGCTGATCGACGCGGCGCGCTCTGCGGCCGTGCCTGCCTAGGTGCAGGCCGCGATCCTCACGGTCTCGACGTCCGTGTCCGCGCGCCGCGCGGAGGACCTCAGCGGGCCCATCCTCGCCGGCCTCGCCGAGTCGGCCGGCTGCGAGGTCGTCGCCATGGAGGTCGTCCCGGACGACTTCAGCCTGATCGAGGACCGGTTGCACCACTACGTCGACGTCGGCGTGGACTTCGTCTTCACCACCGGCGGCACGGGCTTCACGCCCGACGACATCACCCCGGAGGCGACGCGCGCCGTCGTCCAGCGCGTGGCGCCCGGGATCACGGAGGCGATGCGCGCCGCGTCGCTGCAGCACACCCCGCACGCCGTCCTCAGCCGGGCGACGGCCGGCATCAGCGGCGTCACGCTGATCGTCAACTTCCCTGGATCGCCGAAGGCGGTCGAGGAGTGCTTCGGGGTGCTCGAGCCGGTGCTCGCCCACGCCTCGCGCACCCTCCACGGTGACTCCCGCCATTGAGGTCGCGGGCGCCGGTCGCGCGTACGGCGACCGCGTCGTGTTCCGTGACCTCTCGTTCGTCGTCGAGGAAGGGCAGACGCTCGCCGTGCTCGGCGCCAACGGCGCCGGCAAGACGACGTTGCTGCGGATGCTCGCCACGCTGCTGCGTCCGCACGCCGGGACGGTGCGCGTGCTCGGCCACGAGGTCCCCCGGCACGGCCACGCGGTGCGCGGGCGGCTCGGGCTGCTGGCGCACGAGCCGCTGCTCTACCGCGACCTGACCGCGCGCGAGAACCTCTCCTTCCATGCGCGGCTGCACGACGTCGCGCGGACGCGCATCGACGAGCTGCTCGAACGCGTCGGGATGGCGCTGCGCGCCGACGAGCCACTGCGCCTGCTCAGCCGCGGGATGGTCCAGCGCATCGCCGTCTGCCGTGCCGTGCTGCACGAGCCGGAGCTGCTGCTGCTCGACGAGCCCTACGCGAACCTCGACCCTCAGGCCGCCGAGCTGGTGGCCCAGGTGCTGCGGGCGCGCACGCGGGTGCTGGTGTCCCACGACGTCGAGTCGGCCCGGGCCGAGGCCGACGCGGTGCTCGAGCTGTGAAAGCCGTCGGCGCCCTGATCCGCAAGGACCTGCAGGCCGAGCTGCGGTCCTTCGAGGCCGTCCCGGCGATGCTGATGTTCGTCGTCTCCGCCTTCGTGCTCTTCCACTTCGGGCTGGACCGGGACACGCTCGGCGGCGACCTCGCCTCGGGCGTGCTGTGGGTGACGCTGCTGCTCACCGCCGTGCTGGGGATGAACCGGCTGTTCGTGACCGAACGCGAGCAGGGCGGCTTCGACGCGTTCCTGCTGGCTCCGGTGGACCGCACGTCGATGTTCGTCGCCAAGGCGCTGCTGCTGTTCGGCTTCCTCGTCGTGGTCGAGGTCGTGGCCGTGCTCGCCTTCGCGGTGCTGCTGCTCGGCCCGGGCCTCGGCCAGGCGCTGCCCGAGCTGCCGGTGGTCCTGCTGCTGGCCGACGTCGGGCTGGCGGTGATCGGCACGCTCGTGGGCGCGCTGGCGGTCCAGACGCGCGCCCGCGACCTGCTCGTCCCCCTGCTCGCGCTCCCCCTCAGCCTCCCGGTCCTGATCGCCGGCGCGAACGCCACCGCGCCGTTGCTGCTGCGGGGCGGCGCCGAGCCGCTCGACGGGCACTGGCTGCTGATCCTCGCGCTCTACGATGTCGTATTCGGACTGATCGCATACGCGGTGTTCGACTACCTCCTGGAGGACTGACCCATCTCATTCGGTCGCGGCCTGAAGTTCTATGCAGTGGCATCGACGGTGCTCGTCGTGGGGGCGTTCGCCCTGGTGTTCTTCTACGCGCCGCTGGACGCCGACCAGGGCTTCATCCAGAAGATCTTCTACCTGCACGTCCCGATCGCGATCACCGCGCTGGTGGGCTTCGTGGTCGGCGGGATCTACGGGATCCGCTTCCTGCGCTCGGGTGACCGCGAGCACGACCTGCGCTCCTACGTCGCCATCCACATGGCGCTGATCTTCGGCGTCGCCGCGCTCATCACGGGCTCGATCTGGGCGAAGGCGTCGTGGGGCCACTGGTGGCTGTGGGACGAGCCGACGCTGGTGTCCTTCCTGATCGTCTTCCTCTTGTATGCGTGCTACCAGCCGCTGCGCTTCTCGATCGAGGACCCGGAGCGCCAGTCGCGCTACGCGGCCGTGTTCGCGATCGTCGGCGGCGTCTTCGTGCCGCTCAACTTCGCGGCCGTGCGCTCGGCGACGCAGGACATCCACCCGCGCACGCTGTCCCATGCCGAGGGGCTGCCGGGCCCGGTCGCGCTCACGTTCGTGCTGGCGATCGTCGCGATCGGCGTGCTGTTCGTGACGCTGTGCAAGTACGAGCTCGCCCACAAGGCGACGCGCATGCGGCTGAAGTCGCTCAAGCGCCGGCTCGCCGGCGAGGACACGCTCGCGCTCGGGCGCTCCGCCGCCCCCCAGGAGGTCTGAACCATGCCCGCGCTCCCCCTCGACGAAGCCGGCAAGTACGTCGCCGCCGCCTACCTGGTCTTCATGGCGCTGATCCTCGTCTACGTCGCGATCATGGCCATCCGGCTGGCCACGGTGCAGCGCGAGCTCGGCGAGCTGGCGGACCTGATCGAGCGACGCGACGCGGGCGAGCGTGAGAAGGTGCCCTCGTGAGCGAGCTCCTGCTGCTGGGGACGTCCCACAAGACCGCGCCGCTGGCGCTGCGCGAACGGCTCGCCCTGACCGACACCGGCGTGCAGACGCTGCTCGCCGAGGTGCGCTCCATCCCGGACGTGCAGGAGGCCGTGGTGGTCTCCACCTGCAACCGCACGGAGCTGTACCTCGTCGTCGGCGATCCCGTCGAGGCCGAGAGCGCGGTCGTCGCCCAGCTCGCCCGCCGCGCCGGGCTGCGGCCGACCCAGCTGCTGGAGGGCGTCTACTCCGAGCGCAACTGCGACGCGGCACGGCACCTGTACCGGGTCTCGAGCGGCCTGGAGTCGATGGTCGTGGGCGAAGCTGAGGTCCAGGGCCAGGTCAAGCGCGCCTACGAGGCCGCGCAGACCGCGGGCACGACCGGGACGCTGACCAACCGCCTGTTCCAGGCCGCGCTGGCGACCGGCAAGCGCGTGCGCACGGAGACGCAGATCGGTGCCGGCCGGCAGTCCGTCGCCTCCGTCGCCGTCGACCTCGCCATGGACACGCTCGGCGACCTGGCCGATCGCAACGTGCTGATCGTCGGGGCGGGCGAGACGGCGGAGCTGACGGCGCAGGCGCTGCACGAGCGCGGCGTCGCGACGCTGTTCGTCGCCAACCGCCGGCGCGAGCGCGCCGAGATCCTGGCCACGCGCTTCGCCGGCGCAACGCTGTCCTTCGACGAGCTGCCGACCGCGCTGCTGCGCGCCGACATCGTCGTGGCGTCCACGTCCTCCCCGCACGCGCTGATCGAGGCGGAGGCGATCGACGAGGTCCTGGCCGAGCGCGAGGGCCGGCCGCTGCTGCTGATCGACCTCGCTGTCCCGCGTGACATCGAGCCGGCCTGTGCCGGGCTGCCCGGCGTCACGCTCGCCAACGTCGACGACCTGCACGCCGTGGTGCGCCGCCACGCGGGCGTGCGCCAGTCCGAGGCGTCCGGTGCCGAGGCGATCGTCGAGGACGAGATCGCGGACTTCGCGTCCTGGCTCGGCTCGCTGGAGGTCATGCCGACGATCGCCGCGCTGCGCCGCCACGCCGACGCGATCGTGGCCGGCGTGCTGGAGGAGAACGACGCGCGCTTCGAGGACCTGTCCGAGCGCGACCGCGAGCGCGTGGCCGCCGTGGCCCGCGCGGTCGCGCAGCGGCTGCTGCACGAGCCGACGCTCCAGGTCAAGCAGGCGACGGGCGGAACCCGCCACGCCCGCATGCACGTGCTGCGGGAGCTGTTCGGGCTGCTGGACGAGACGTCGCCCGAGCCGTCGCGCGAGCGCGTCCGTTGAGGATCGGCACGCGCGGGAGCGCGCTGGCGCTCGCGCAGGCCGGTTGGGTCGCCGAGCAGATCGGCGGCGAGCTCGTCGTGCTGCGCACCTCGGGCGACGACGGCAACCTCGAACAGGACAAGTCGCGCTGGGTCGACACCATCGAGGGGGCGCTGGTCGCCGGCGAGATCGACCTCGCCGTGCACTCCGCCAAGGATGTCCCGGCCGACCTCGCCGAGGGAACGGAGATCGTCGCCGTGCCGCCGCGCGAGGATCCGCACGACGTCCTCATCGGCAATGTGACCCCGCCCACCCGGGTCGGGACGGCGTCGCTGAGGAGAGCGGCCCAGCTGCTGGCCTGGCGTGACGACATCCAGGTCGTCGACCTGCGCGGCAACGTCGACACGCGGCTGCGCAAGCTGCGCGGCGGCGAGGTGGACGCCATCGTGCTCGCGCGGGCGGGCCTTCGGCGGCTCGGACGCGACGAAGGCGGCATCGTGCTCGACGCGCCGGTGTTCGTGCCCGCCGCCGGGCAGGGCGCGCTGGCGCTGCAGGCGCGGATCGGCGACGCCGCGGTGCGCGCCGCCGTGGCGCCGGTCGCCGACGCGCGCGCGCTCGCCTGCCTGCTCGCCGAGCGAGCCGCCACGAAGGTCCTGGGCGCCTCCTGCCGCACCCCGATCGGCATCCACGCCGACGGGCGCTGGATGCGCGGCTTCGTGGGCGCGCCGGACGGCTCCGCCTACGTGCTCGACGAGCTCGAGGGGCTCGACGGGGAGGGCCTCGCTCGCCGCATGCTGGCCGCAGGCGCCGGCGACCTGCTGCGGAGCTCGGCCGAAGGCCGAAGCGGTGGCGAGCGAAGCGAGACCGAGGGATGACCGCGTACCTGGTCGGTGCCGGCCCGGGTGACCCCGGGTTGCTCACGGTCCGCGCGCAGGAGCTGATCGCGCGCGCCGACGTGATCCTCTACGACCTTCTGATCGGCCCGGAGATCCTGGCCGGCGCGCGGGATGACGCCGAGCTGATCTTCGTGGGCAAGCAGGGCGGCGGCGAGCAGGTCCCGCAGGACGAGACCAACCGGCTGCTGGTCGAGCACGGCACCGCGGGGAAGGCCGTCGTCCGGCTCAAGGGCGGCGACCCGTTCGTGTTCGGCCGCGGCAGCGAGGAAGCACAGGTGCTGCGCGCGGCGGGCGTCGACTTCGAGGTCGTCCCCGGCATCACCTCCGGCATCGCCGCCCCGGCCTACGGCGGCATCCCGGTCACCCATCGCAACGTCGCCGCGGGCGTCGCCTTCATCACCGGCCACCAGGCCCGCGACGGCGCCGAGCTCGACTGGGAGGCGCTCGCCCGCTTCCCCGGCACGCTCGTCTTCTACATGGGCGTGCGCGCGCTGCCGCGCATCAGCACCGGGCTGATCGACGGCGGCCGCTCCGCCGACGAGCCGGTGGCGATCGTCGAGCGCGGGACGATGGCCGGCCAGCGCACGACCCACGCGACGCTCGCCACGGTCGCGGCGCGCGCGACCGACGTCGGCGTCAAGGCGCCGGCGATCACGGTGGTCGGGCCGGTCGCCGCGCTGGGCGACGAGCTCGAGTGGCTGACCCGCCGGCCGCTGCACGGGCGGTCGATCGCCGTCACCCGCGCCCGCGCCCAGGCCTCCCCGCTCGCCGCCCGCCTGCGGGAACTGGGCGCCGACGTCGTCGAGGCGCCCGCCATCCGCACCCGCTCGCTCGAGGCCGAGCTGCCGATCCTCGCCGGCCACGACCTGATCGTCGTCTCCTCCCCCAACGGAGCCCACGAGCTGTTCGCCGCGCTCGAGCGCGAGGGCCGCGACACGCGCTCGCTCGCCGGCCACCGCATCGCGGCGATGGGTCCCGGCACCGCCCGCGCCCTGCGCGAGCACGGCATCGTCGCCGACGTGGTCCCGGACCGCGCCGTCGCCGAGGGGATGGTCGAGGCGCTCGCCGGCGTCCCCATCGCCAGCGCGCTGCTCGTCCGCGCCCGCGAGGGCCGCGACGTCCTCCCCGACGCGCTGCGCGAGCGCGGCGCCCAGGTCACCGTGCTCGCGCTCTACGAGACCGTCGCCGAGCCGCTCGATCCGGGGCGGGTGGGGGCGGTCTCCGACGTGGACTGGATCACCTTCACGTCCGCCTCGACCGTGCGCTTCCTCGCCGAGGCCTGCGGCGGAGCGCTCCCCGACGGCCCGCGGCTGGCCTCGATCGGCCCGGCCACCTCCGCCGCCCTGCGCGAGCACGGCCGCGAGCCCGACCTCGAGGCCGACCCCCACACGCCCGACGGCCTCGTCACCGCCCTCAGCGCTGCGGTTCGCCGTCGACCGTGACGGTCAGCCGTCCCGGCCACGGCGCGAGCATCCCGGCGACCGGCTCGGCGGCTTTCTTGTCCGGCGCCTCGTAGACCCAGAACGCGTCCTCGACGCCGGCGACCGAGACATACGTCGCGTCGCCCTTGAACGGGCAGTGCGAGGTGGTCTCGCTCGGCTCGAGCGCGGCGCGGACGTCCTCGCGCGGGATGTAGAAGCGGGTCGGGATGGGCGGCTCGTCGAGCTCGATCGCGCGCGTGGTGTCGGCCAGCACGACGCCGTCGTGCTCCACGACCACGTGCCGATCGCTCCGGCGGGTGGTGATCTCGTGCGGGGAGGACATGCTGCGAAGCTACCCGGGTGGCGCGACCGATCACCTTCCTCAGCGACTACGGGCTCGCGGACGAGTTCGTCGGCGTCGTGCACGGAGTGATCGCGCGGATCGCGCCGGAGGCGAGGGTGATCGACCTGACGCACGGCATCCCGCGCCACGATGCCGTCGCGGGGGCGCTGGCGCTGGAGCGCGCGCTGCCCTTCACGCCGGCCGGGGTGCACCTCGCCGTGGTGGATCCGGAGGTCGGGGCGCGGCGGCGGGCGGTGGCGCTGCGCACCGCCGAGGAGGACCGGCTCCTGGTCGGGCCCGACAACGGCCTGCTGATGGCCGGCGCCGCACGGTTCGGCGGGGTCGTCGAGGCGGTGGAGATCTCGCGGTCGCCGTGGCGGCTCGAGCCCGTGTCGGCGACCTTCCACGGTCGTGACCTGTTCGCGCCGGTGGCGGCGCGCCTGGCCGCCGGGGATGCGCTCGAGGAGGCCGGCGACCCGATCGAGGTGGACGACCTGGTCGCGCTCGACCTCCCCCACGCCCGCGTCGAGGACGGCGTGCTCGTCGCCCACGTCATCGCCGTCGACGGCTTCGGCAACGTCCTGCTCGACGCGACCCACGACCTCGCCCGCGAGGTCCTGCGCCTCGGCCGCCCGGTCCGCGCCGGCGAGAACGACGCCACCTTCGCCCGCACCTTCGCCGACGTCCCCACCGGTGCGCTGGTCGTCTACGAGGACCCGAGCCGGCGTCTGTCGCTGGCCGTCAACGGCGGTGACGCCTGCGCCGAGCTCGGCCTCGCGCCCGGCGACGAGATCCGGCTGGCGCCATGACGCTGGGGCGCCCGCGGGTCCACCTCCGCGTCTGCGCGTCCACCAACGCGCGGGCCCGCGAGCTCGCGGCCGCCGGGGCGCCGCACGGCACCCTCGTCACCGCCGACGAGCAGACGGCGGGCCGCGGGCGCCAGGGCCGGACGTGGTCCGCCCCACCAGGCCAGGCACTGCTCCTCTCACTCGTCCTGCGCGACTACGACGAGCTGCTGTCCCTACGCGCCGGCCTAGCGGTCGCCGACGCCGCCGGGGCCAAGGACAAAGGAGTCCGGTGGGGGTTCCCCCTGCCGGTGATCCCGCTTGCGGCAGGAGGGGGACCCCCACCGGACCAACGCCCAAGGTGAAGTGGCCCAACGACGTGCTCATCAACGGCCGCAAGGTCGCCGGCGTGCTCGTCGAGGGCCGCCCACAGGAGGGCTGGGCGGTGCTCGGCATCGGCCTCAACGTCGCGGTGAAGACGTTCCCGCCCGAGCTGCGCGACACGGCGGGCTCGCTGGGCCTCCGACGCGAGGACCGCGAGCCCGTCCTCGCCGAGCTCCTCGCGGCGCTCGAGGCGCGCCTGCAGGAGCCACTCGAGGCAACGGTGGACGCCTTGCGCGCCCGAGACGCGCTCCGTGGTCAGCGCGTCCGCTGGGACGGCGGCGAGGGGATCGCGGGCGGGATCGACGACGCCGGCCGGCTCATCGTCGGCGACGAGCGGCTCGATTCCGGCGAGGTCCATCTAGGGTCTTGAGCGTGGACCTCCCGACGGGACGCATCACCATCCCGGACGACGTCGTCCGCCGCCAGTTCGGAGACGAGAAGGTGCTGCTCCATCTGGCCACGGGCCATTACCACGGCCTCAACCCGACCGGCGGCTACATGATCGCCCTGCTCGAGGAGACGGGCGACGCCACCGAGACCGCGCGGCGGACCGCGAAGGAGCTCGGCACGCCGATCAAGCGCGTCCGCAAGGACCTCGCCGAGCTCTGCGCCGCGCTGCTCGAGCGCGGGCTGATCCAGGTCGAGGACTAGGCCGCTTCGGCGGCGGGCGGCTTCGGGGCGCGCTTGCGGGGCGCGCGCGCCGGCTTGGCCTGCGCGACCTCGGCGACCGCCTCGGCGGCGGCGGCAAGGATCTCCGGCGCCGGCGTGGCGGCGGACTTCTTCGGCGCGCGCTTGCGCGCCGGGCGCTTCTTCGCCGCGGGCTTCAACTCCGCTGCCTCGGTTCCGTTCTCCGGAACCTCCGGAGCGGGGTTCGCCGCGACCGGAACCTCCGCAGCGGGCTTCGGCTTGCGCTTGCGCGGGGCGCGCTTGCGCTTCGGCTTGTCGTGGTCGGCGGCGGTGATCTCAGCGGAGTAGGCCTGCGGCTCCGAGTCGAGCTCGGGCGGCGCGTCGCGATCGGGGTCCGCGTTGACCGCGGCGACGGCGCCCTCCTCCACCTGCGGCGCGCCGTCGGCGGCACCGCTGCCCTTGCGACGCTTGGAGCGCCGGCGCTTGGACTTCCCGCCCTTGGGCAGGTTGCGCAGCAGCTCGCGCGCCAGCGCGCCCGGCTTGCGGGACATCCGCATGCGGGCGCCGTTGACGACCTCGCCGGCCTCGGCGGTGTGCGGCAGCGCGGCGGCGAGCAGCGCGGCGGCGAGGCGGCGGTCCTGCTGGCGCGCGGCCTGCACCAGCCGCCGGGCGTTGCGCGCGTGCGCGCCGCCGGACGAGTTGACCAGCAGCCCGAGCAGCCGCTTGGTCTCCGGCCACCGCTGCACGGCGTACTCCTCGTGCAGCTCGCGGGTGTACTCGGCGCAGCGCCAGATCCAGTTGTTGGCCTGGTCGCGGCGCCCCAGCTTGCGCTCGGCCAGCGCCGTCAGCAGGAGCTTGACGCCCTCGCGCTTGTCGTCGCGCGGCCAGCCGCCGACCGTCTCGACGGCGACGTCGAACGCCTCGTCGTCCTTGGCGGCGGCGATCTCCTGCAGCGCACGCATGCGCAGCTGCGGGTTCTTGTTGCGGTGCAGCGCGGTCAGCAGGAACGTCCGCTTGAGCTCGCCCTGCTGGTCGAAGTGCAGCATCGCCCGCGCGCGGCGCCAGCCCGTCGGCGCCACCCGGGCGCCGGCCAGCGCAGCCCACTGGATCTGCTCGCCGTAGTCGAGGTGCTCGACGGCGATGCGCCAGAGCTCGCGCTCGAAGACCTCGATGCGGCGGTTCTCCTCGGCGGTGACCGGGAGGACGCGACGCTCGACGCGCAGGCGGCGCCCGCGGCCCCGGCGCACCGGGCCGACGACGATCGCGCCACCGCGGTAGACGTCGCGGTCCAGCAGCGAGTGCAGGGTGACGACGGGGTCGTCGTGCTTGGTCGCCGGGTGGACGAAGTCGACGACGATGCCGGCTTCCTTGCCCGGGTTGCGGCGCGTCACGCGGCCGACGCGCTGCTGGTAGATGCGCTTGGACGCCGTCGGCGCCAGGTGCATGCAGACCGTGGCGCGCGGCGAGTTCCAGCCCTCCGCGAGCAGCTGCGCGTTGACGAGCACGTCGACGTCCCCGCGCTCGTAGGCGGCGAGGATCTCGGCCAGCTCGCGCTTGGGCGTCTCGCCGGAGACGCCGCGGGCCTTGAGGCCGACCTCGCGGAAGGCCTCCGCGACGTTCATGGCGTGCTTGACGCCCGCCGCGTAGACGACGCCGGGCACGCCGGAGAAGCGCGTCTTGTAGAGGTCGGCGATGGCCAGATTGAAGGGCAGGACGTCCAGCAGCTCGGCCAGCATCTCCTGGTCGAACTCCATGTCCACCTCGCCCTTGCGCAGCGGCACCTTGGCGATGTTGCGGACACCGGTGCCCGGCGGGATGCGCACGCAGCGCAGCGGCGAGATGACCCCTCGGCGCGCGGCCTGCGCGAGATCGAAGCGCGACGTCTGGGTCGGGAAGAGGTCGGTGACGTGACGAGCGATCAGCGCGCCCGTCGCGGTCATGCCGACGAAGACGGGCTCGTGCCAGTTGCGGATCGCCGCGGAGGTCTTCTCGCCCAGCGCGGTGTGGGCCTCGTCGCAGATGACGATCGAGTAGGCGTCGGAGACGTTGCCGGCGTGGCGCACGTACCACTGGTAGGTCTCGACCGTGACCGGGCCGCCGGCCTTGCCCATCCAGTCCTCGCCGCGCAGCAGCGGGCCGTGGATGCGGTCCTTGTAGCCGCGGTCGCGCAGCTCCCCGTTGAACTGGTCGACGAGGTTGCGGCGGTGGGTGAGGATCAGGACGCCGCCGGTGCGCGACGCCTCCGCGAAGCCGACCGCGGCGACCGTCTTGCCGGCACCCGTGGCGTGCTCGAACCAGAAGCGACGGCCGGCCGCCGGGTCGTCCGGCGCCTCCTCGATGTCGCCCTCGCCGAGGACGGGTGGGGCCTCCAGCTCCTCCTCGGGCTCGTCGTCCTCGTCCTCGTCGCCGGGCTCGGCCTCGAGCTCGGGCAGCGGCGGCGCCTCGGGGGCGGCGACGGGACCGCCGGCGGCCTCGGCCAGCAGGGCGGTCAGCGTGCCCGAGAGCGCGTCGATCTGGTGGGCGGAGAGGACGGTGCCGTCGACGAGCGTCGGCTCATCCTCGTCGAGCAGCCGCTCGAGGCCGATCAGCAGCGAGTAGGTCCGCCGCCACTCGAAGGACGGGACCTTGAGCCCGGCGTCGACCTCGGCCAGCGCCGCGTCGAAGGCCGGCCGGCGCGGTGAGTCGGCGCCGAGCGCGGACGCGACGTCCTCCCCTTCGAGCAGGAAGGGTTCACGGGTGAACTTCTGCACCCGTTCGATGTCGCCCGCGGGCGGCAAGGAGAACGTGGCCGCGTCGGCCACTGCTGTTGCGTCAGCCAAAGGCTCTGGTAGGTCGTACGTTCGCGACGGCGCCAGGAAGCGGCGGACGTCGAGGGAGCGCGGTCGCGGGCTCTAGGAGCCGGGCACGAGTCGTTGCGCACCTCCATTGAAGCAGATCGCCCGGCCTACTCTCCGCAATTGATGCGTCGCGCCGTCGCACCCCTGCTCGCGCTCGCTGTCCTGGCGATCGTCGTCATCGGGCTCCTCCAGGCGTCCGGGGGCGATTCCGAGCCCGAGCAGCCGCGGTTCGACCTCGACGCGGCACTGACGAAATTGGAGGGCGCGCCCGCGCCGCTGGCCGGCCTGCATGAGCAGCACGCCCAGCTGCTCGACGGCGGCGTCAAGGCCATCCGCGCACGCCTGCGCGAGCTGCGCGGGCATCCCGTGGTGGTCAACAAGTGGGGCTCGTGGTGCTACCCGTGCCGCCAGGAGTTCCCGCTCTTCCAGCGCGCCGGCGCCGACTACGGCAAGCGCGTCGCCTTCCTGGGCGTCGACGGCAAGGACAACCTCGGCGAGGCCCAGAGGTTCATGCGCGAGTTCCCGATCCCGTTCCCGTCCTACCGCGACGACGACGAGGACATCGCCCGCGCGCTGGAGATCCCGGCCAACTACCCGATCACGCTCTTCATCGGCGCCGACGGCAAGCCTGCGTTCACCCATCAGGGCCAGTACAAGACCTACGCGGCGCTGCAGGACGACATCGAGCGCTACCTGCGTGCCTGAGCTGCGGGTCGATCCGCTCACGGGGCTGCGCACCCGCGTCGCCGCCGAGCACGAGCCGACCCGCGACGACCTCTTCACATCGGTGCCCGATGCCACCGCCGAGCAGCTCGTGGCCGGCGGCCCGGTCGCCTGGCGCGACCACGTCCGGACGTCGGGTGCGGCCTGCACGCTCGTGCGCGCGCAGGGGATCGACGAGGCGACCGTGTACGCGCTCGACTTCGTGCCGGCGGCGATCGCCCGCGAGCGTGAGCGCTTCAGCGCCTACGCGACGCGCACGATGGGAGGGAACCTGCTCGGCGACCTGACGCAGGAGGAGGTCCGCCGCCGCACGCGGCTCGTCGGCTACGACGACGACGCCGTGGTCTTCGCGCCCTACGCCTCCCAGCGGGAGCGCCAGCTGCTGCTCGCCCCGCGCGTCCCGGCCGCGCGCTGGGAGGACGACGCGCCGACCGGCGACGCGCTGCTCGCCCGGACCCTCGACCGGCTCGGCCCGGGCTTCGAGGCCTGGGTCCGCACCGCTCCGGCCGGCGCCGAGCACTACTGCTGGCGGATCGACATCCTCCCCGGCGCCCCGATCGACGACCCGCTGGGACGCAGCGCGGGCGTGGCCTCCTGCGGCATCGCCCCGGAGGCCTGGGCCGCCGAGCTGCGCGCGTGATCCTGGTCGCCGTGGTGATCGCGGCCGCCGTGGCGGCCGGGGTCGCCACCCAGCGCCGGCACGGCGAGCGTGCCGCGCGGCTGTCGCAGCGCATCCTCGCGGCGATGCTCTCCGTGCTGGTCCCGCCCGTCGTCTTCCTCAACCTCGCGCACCTCGAGTTCACCACCGACATCGGCGTCGGCATCGTGCTCGCGTGGATCTCGGTGCTCGTCGCCGGCCTGGTCGCCTACGCGGTCGGCACCCGCCTCCTGCACCTCGAGCGACCGCAGCAGGGGACGCTGATCAACACGACGCTGCATCCCAACACGGGCTACCTCGGCCTGCCCGTGTGCGCCGCCGCGCTCGGCACCGACTCGCTCGACCGCGCCATCGCCTACGACACGCTCGTGGGGACGCCGACGCTGCTGCTCGCCGTCTTCGCGGTCGGCGCCGCGTTCGGCACCAAGGCCGGCGAGACCCGCCGCGAGCGGGCTCGCGCCTTCGTCGCCCGCAACCCGCCGCTGCTGGCCGCCGTGCTCGGCCTGCTCGCGCCGAGCGAGCTCGCGCCCGACGCGCTCGTCGACGCCTCGCGCGTCCTCGTGTTCGCCCTGCTGCCGATCGGCTTCTACGCGGTCGGCATCGTGCTCGCCGGCGAGGGCCACATCGGCCGGCCGGATCGCACGCTGGCCACCGCGCTCGGCCTGCGCCTCCTCCTCGCCCCGGGACTGCTTCTCCTGCTCGCCCTGCCCCTCATCGACCTGCCCGACCCGTACCTCGTCGCGGCCGCCATGCCCACGGGCGTCAACGGCCTCGTCGTCGCCCACGCCTACGGCCTCGACGTCGGCCTGCAGGCGAGCGCCGTCGCCTACGGAACCACCCTCGTCGTGCTCGCGGGCGTCATCATCACCCTGGTCACATGAGAGCACTGGTCCAGCGAGTGAGCGCGGCGTCGGTGACCGTCGACGGTGAGCGGGTGGGCGCAATCGGCTCCGGCCTGCTGGTCCTGCTCGGCGTCACGCACGACGACGACGACGCGACCGCGGACCGACTCGCCGACAAGGTCCGCGCGCTGCGCGTCTTCGACGACGACGCGGGCCGCATGAACGAGCCGCTCGGGGACCGCGCGGTGCTCGTCGTCTCCCAGTTCACGCTCTACGGCGACGGCCGCAAGGGCAACCGGCCGAGCTACGTCGACGCCGCGAAACCCGACCACGCCCAGCCGCTCTACGAGCGCTTCGCGGACCGCCTCGACGCGCAGCGCGGCGTCTTCGGCGCCCACATGGAGGTCGCGCTCGTCAACGACGGGCCGGTGACCTTGCTGCTCGAGCTCTGATGTCGACCTTCGTCCTCATCCACGGCGCCGGCGACTCCCGCTTCCACTGGTCGCTCGTCGAGCCGCGGTTGCGCGAGCGCGGCCACGATGTGGTGACGATGGACCTGCCCGCCGACGACCCCGACGCCGGGCTCGACGCGTACGTCGCGACCGTGCTCGAGGCGATCGGCGACAAGCAGGACCTCGTGGTGGTGGGGCAGTCGCTCGGCGGCTTCACGGCCGGGCAGATCCCCAAGCACCGCAAGGTGGACGAGCTCGTGTACCTCAACGCGATGATCCCGCGCCCCGGCGAGACCGGGATGGAGTGGTGGGCGAACACCGGCCACGCCGTGGAGTTCGGCGACGACCTCGTGGCGATCTTCCTGCAGCTGACCCCGCCCGAGCTGGTCGAGGAAGCGTGGCAGCACGTGCGCGAGGAGCTCGGCTCGATGCACGACCCGTTCCCGGACGACGTCCCCGCGGTCCCGACGCGCGTCATCCACTCCGAAGACGACCGCTGCTTCCCGCTCGAGTGGTTCCGGGGCGTCGCCCGCGAGCGCACGGGCACCGAGCCGATCGTCATCGGAGGCGACCACTGCGTCGCCCTCAGCCGCCCCGACGAGCTCGTCACGGCGCTGACGGCATGACCTGCGGCGCGGCCACCGCCGAGCACGCGCGGGCGCGTCTCGCTCACTAGCCTCGCCGCCATGCCGCCCGAGGACCGCTTCATCTGCCGCTTCGCCGCCGAACCCCCGCAGGAGATGCTGCCCAGCGGCCGCTGGGCGCAGCGCCTCCAGGAGGAGTTCCTGGGCGCGTGCCTGGGCTTCGACGAGGAGATCGGCACCGTCGGCGACCTCAACTACCACCCGGACCGCACGTGGATGGGCCGCACGTTCATCCCGATCACCGCGCGCACCGACAGCGGCCTGGACGTCTTCGGCTTCGTCTCCTTCACGCCCGCCGACGACGATCACCCGGAGCCGGCCGACTTCCACGCCGTCGCCGACTTCACCGACGAGACGGCCGAGGCCAACCCCGATTGGAAGCTCGACCTCTGCGACGAGGTCATCGGCGGCTGGCGCGGCGAGCACGGCAAGGTCGCCGCGATGACCCTGGTGTGGGGCACCGCGCTGACCGGCGGCGGGCACACGGTGACCGCGGAGCTCGCCGGCCTTGCGACCGACCAGTGCAGCCTCGTCGACAACCGCTTCACCCTGATCGCCCCGGACAACTACAAGGGCGACCTGATGGAGATCCACCTCTGGGACTCCCGCGGAGCCGAGCTCGCGCGAGAGTCCCTGTACGACGAGGAGGAGTGACACGACTCAGGGGACGGTCCCCTGAGTCGCGCCGGGCCTACTTGATGCTCGAGTAGTTGAAGTCCCAGGAGCCGTTGAACAGGTTCATGACTCCGAGGACGTTCTTGGCCGACAGCTGGATGTTGTCGTCCCACACGGTGGGCAGCGCCGGGGCCTGCTCGGTGACCGCCTTGTTGGCCGCCGCGAACGCCTTGTCGCGCTCAGCGCCGGCCGGCTTGGTCTCCGCCTCGGCGATCGCCTTGTCGACCTCCGGGGACTTCAGCTGCGACCAGTTGACGTTGCCGGCGGGCTTCACCGTGTCCGACGGGAAGATCGGCGACAGCAGGGTCTGGGCGTCCTGGAAGTCCTTCACCCAGCCCACGCCCACGGCGAACTCCGGCTGCTGCTTGGGCACGCCGAGGAACTTCGTGTAGAGCGTCCCCTGCTCGACCTGGCGGATCTTGACCTTGAAGCCGAGCTCCTCCATCTGGCCGGCCGTGACCTCGGCCTCCGTCTTGCCGTCCGCCGTGTTGTTCACGACGAGCGTGATCGGCGGGCCGGTGTACTTGCCGTTCGACACGTCCGCCCCGTCCTTCTCGGCGAGGTCCATGTACTTCTTGGCCACGTCCGGGCAGCCGCCGTCGGCGCACTGCATGAAGTCGAGGTCGTCGAAGCCGGCGTCGCCGCCCGACTCCTCATGGCCCGGGATGCCCGGCGGGATGTAGCTCTGCTGGATCGGGCCGATGGCCTCGCCGCCGTTGACCTTGCGGATCGCGAAGCGGTCCGCGTTGGCGATGATGGCCTTGCGGATGTTGATGTTGTCGAACGGCACCTTCTGGGTGTTGAACGGATCCCAGTGGGCGCCGCCGGACGGCGCGCGGCCGACCTGGTCCTGGTTGTTGCGCAGCACGCGCGCCAGGATCTGCGCGGGCGGCTTGGACGAGTCACAGCAGATCAGGTCCTGTCCGGACAGCGTGCGGCGCGCGGACACGACCTCGTCCGAGTTGCCCTCCTCGACGGTGATCGTGTCGAGATAGGCGGGGCGGAAGTCCGTCTTGGCATCCCAGTTCGGGTTGCGGACGAGCTTGAGGTTCTTGCCCGGGTTGCGCCCGGTCAGCTTGCCCGACGCGTCGTTCTCGATCATGTACGGACCGGAGGCGACCGCATACTGGTCGTATTCCGTCGGGGACTTCGCGTCGTACTTCTTCGCGTACTCCTCCGGCACCGGCGCGGTGCCCGGCAGGACCAGCGCGCCCGTCACCAGCGCCGCCTTGGGCTCGGTGAGCTTGATGACCAGCGTGCTGTCGTCAGGCGTCTGGAGGCCGCTGAAGGGCTTCAGGTCCTTCGTCGAGACGGGCTCGGCCGGGGCGCCCTCGATGCTGGACCAGTAGGCGGCCGAATAGCCGTTGGGGACGTTGGAGGTGAACGTGCGCTCGATGGCGTACTTGATGTCCTTCGACGTGATCTCGCGGTTGACCGGGGGCGCGAACTTGACGCCCTTGCGGAGCTTGATGGTGACCGTCTTCTGGTCGTCGGAGACCTGCGGCTCGCCGTCGGCGAGGTCCGGCACGGGCTTCGCGTCGTCGTCGGGCTTGAAGGCGTACAGACGACGGCTGACGGCGTCGTGGATCTGGTAGCCGAACTGGTAGTAGGTCTGGCCAGGATCGGCCCAGTCGATGTCGCCCGCGGCGAGCAGCGTCAGGTCGCCGCCCTTCTTGGCGTCCGTCGGGATCTCGGTCTTGGACGAGCCGCCGATCTCGGACGCGGTCTTGTCCGAGCTCGAGCTCGAGTCGTCGCCGCCGCAACCAACGGCTCCGGCTGCCAGGGCTGCGCACAACCCCAGCACGATCTTGTGTCTCAGCATGGAACGTCCCCTTTTGTTCTTAGGTGGTGATACGGGCAGTCGGGATGCGCTCGGTGACCTCGGTGTCGGTGAGCGGGAAGTGGCACGCCGCGACGTTGCCGCCGTCCTTGGGCTCGAGCAGTGGTTCGTCCGTGTCGCAGGTGCCTTCCTGCGCCTTGGAGCAGCGGGTGTGGAAGCGACACGCGTTGGGCGGGTTCGTGGGCGACGGGACGTCGCCGCCGAGGATCTGGCGCTTCTTGCGGGCGGCCAGCCGCGGGTCGGCCACGGGAACGGCGGACATGAGCGCGCCCGTGTAGGGGTGGCGCGGGTGCCCGTAGAGCTCCTCGGAGCTCGCCAGCTCGACGATCTTGCCCAGGTACATGACCGCGATGCGGTCGCACATGTGCCGCACGACGGACAGGTCGTGCGCGATGAAGACGAGGGTGAGCCCGAACTCGCGTTGCAGGTCGCGCAGCAGGTTGAGGATCTGTGCCTGGATGGAGACGTCGAGCGCGGAGACGGGCTCGTCGGCGATGATCACCTTGGGCCGCAGAGCGAGCGCGCGGGCGACGCCGATGCGCTGCCGCTGGCCGCCCGAGAACTCGTGCGGGTAGCGGTTGAAGTGCTCCGGGTTGAGCCCGACGATGTCCATGATCTCCGTCACCGCCTTGCGGCGCTCACCCTCCCCGGTGTGCATGCCGTGGATGGTGTACGGCTCGCCGATGATCGACCCGATCGTCTTGCGCGGGTTCAGCGACGAGTAGGGGTCCTGGAAGATCATCTGCACGTCGCGGCGCAGCGCCTTGAGCTCGGCGCCCTTGATGCCGGCGATCTCGCGGCCCTCGAACTGGATCGATCCGCTCGTCGGCTCGAGCAGGCGCATCAGCAGCCGCGCCGTCGTGGACTTGCCGCAGCCCGACTCTCCGACGATGCCGAGCGTCTCGCCCTTGACGACATCGAGGTCGATGCCGTCCACCGCCTGCACCGCGCCCACCTGGCGGGAGAAGATCACGCCCGAGCTGATCGGGAAGTGCTTGACGAGGCCGCGGACCTCGAGCAGGTTCTCCGTGCCCGGCGACGCAGTCGTTCGGGTATCGGTCATCCGGCGTCCTCCACGCGTTGGATGGCGTCGGCGCGCTCCTGCTCCGGATCGGCGGCGATGCCGTCCGGGAGCGGCTCGCCGATCACCTGCTTGCGTGCCTCCAGCGGCGCGACGCCCTGCTTGAGGTCGCGCCAGAGCTTCCGGCGGGTCCCCGAGTCCAGCAGGCACGCAACCGCGTGGTCGGGGGCGTCGGCGATCGGCTCGAGCACCGGCTCGGTCTTGCGGTGCGCCTCACGCACGTACGGGCAGCGCGGGTGGAACGAGCAGCCGCCGGGCAGCGTGATCAGCGACGGCGGCCGGCCGGAGATCGGGATCAGCTCCTCGTCGCGAGGCGTGTCCAGCCGCGGGATCGAGCCGAGCAGGCCCCAGGTGTACGGATGCTCGGGCGAGTGGAAGATCGTGTCGGACTTCGCCCGCTCGACGATGCGGCCCGCGTACATGACGGCGATCTCGTCGGCCACCTCGGCGACGACGCCGAGGTCGTGGGTGATCATCACCACGGCCGCGTCGAACTCCGCCTGCAGCCGCTCGATGAGCTCCAGGATCTGCGCCTGGACCGTCACGTCGAGCGCCGTGGTCGGCTCGTCGGCGATCAGCAGCTTCGGGTTGTTCGCGAGCGCCATGGCGATCATCGCGCGCTGGCGCATGCCGCCGGAGAACTCGTGCGGGTAGGAGTCGGCCCGCTTGCGCGGCTCGGGGATGCCGACCAGGCCGAGCATCTCGACCGCCCGGTCCCACGCCGCGGTCTTGGAGACGTCGTTGTGCACGCGCACCGCTTCCGCGATCTGCTTGCCCACCTTGTAGAAGGGGTGCAGTGAGCTGAGCGGGTCCTGGAAGATCATCGCGATGTCGTTGCCGCGGATCTGCCGCAGCTGCGCGTCGGACTTCTCCAGCAGGTTCTCCCCCTCGAAGAGGATCTCGCCGGAGATCGTCGCGTTGGACGCGCGTGTCAGGCCCATCAGCGTCATCGAGGACACCGACTTGCCTGATCCGGACTCGCCCACGATGCCGAGCGTGTGCCCGCTGTCGACGGAGTACGAGATCCCGTCGACGGCTTTGACGAGCCCGTCCTCGGTGTCGAAGTGGACCTTCAGGTCCTTGATCTCGAGCAGGGGCACTCAGTACCTCACTCTCGGGTCGAGGAACGCGTACAGGATGTCGACGATCAGGTTGAAGAAGATGATCGCAATGGCGCCGATCAGCACCGTGCCCTGCACGATCGGGATGTCGGACTTCTGGATCGCCTCGAAGGCGACGCGGCCGATGCCCGGGATGTTGAAGACGGTCTCCGTGAGGATCGCGCCGCCGAAGAGGATGCCGAGGTCGAGGCCGAAGATCGTGACGATCGGGGTGACGGCCGAGCGCACGCCGTGGCGGAAGATCACGCGCCGCTCCTTGAGGCCCTTGGCGCGCGCCGTGCGGATGTAGTCCTCGTCGAGGACGTCGACGAGGTTGGAGCGCATGAAGCGCGCGTAGACCGCCGCGAACGACACCGCCAACACCATCCAGGGCAACAACAGCGACCCGAACCACTGCCCGAAGTTCTCCCATGGATCCACGTAGTTGCCGGTGGTGTCGAACACCCTCACCACCCCGATGTCCTTCGAGAGCAGGTAGGTGCTGACCAGCCCGAGCCAGTACACGGGGGCCGAGATGCCCACGAGCGCGAGGCCCATCATCGTGCGCTCGACGAGCGTGCCCCGCTTGACGGCGCTGAGGATGCCGATCGGGATGCCGACCAGCAGCCAGATGATCGCGCCGCCCATCGCCAGCGACATCGTCGCCGGCATGCGACTGAAGATCTCCTCGCGGACCTCGACGTTGTTCTGGTAGCTCTTGCCGAAGTCGAAGTGGAGGAGCAACTGCTTGAAGTACAGGAACAGCTGGCCGTACCACGGCTTGTCCAACCCGTACTGCTCCCGGATGACCTTGACGAGGTCGGGGTCGGGGTTGCGGCCCGCGCGGATGACCGCGGGGTCGGCCGAGGGCAGCGTGTAGAAGATGAAGAACGTCACCGCCGACACGACCACCAGCAGCAGCATCGACCAGCCGATGCGGCGGATGATGTAGACGAGCATCGTGTCGGCGGCTTCGTTCCTAGGGCTCTACTTGACCGACGTGAAGGACAGGTCCCACGTCGTCGTGTAGGCGCTCATCACGGCGTTCATGTCCTTGGACTCGAGCTGGTAGCTGTTGTCCCAGATGAACGGGATCGCCGGCGCCTGGCCGACGATCATCTTGTTGATGTCGGCCCACGCCTGGAAGCGCTCGTCGCCTGAGAGCAGCGCGGCCTTGGCCATCGCCGCGTCGATCTCGGGGACGTCGAGCTGCGACCAGTTGACGTTGCCGGCGGGCTTGATCGCCTTGCCGTCGAACGTCGGCTCGAGCATGGACTCCGGGTCGGTGAAGTCCTTGAACCAGCCGACCGTCGGGCACAGCTGCGGCTGCGCCTTCGGGACGCCACAGAACTTCGTGTACATCGTGTCGCGCGGCACCTTGGTGAACTGGATGTCGAAGCCGAGCTTGTCCAGCTCGGTCTGCGCGACCGTCGCCGTGGCCAGGCCCGGATCGACGTTGTCGCCCACGAGCTTGATCTTCGGGCCCGTGTACTTGCCGTCGGCGTCGACGGGCACGCCGTCCTTCTTGGCGGCCAGCATGTACTTCTTGGCCAGCGCGGCGTCACCCTCCGGCTTCTGCATCCAGTCGAAGTCGGTGAACCCGGCTTCGCCACCGGACTCCTCGAAGCCCGGGATGCCCGGCGGGATGAAGCCCTGGGCGATCGGGCCGACAGCCTCGCCACCGCGCGTCTTCTGCAGCGCGGTGCGGTCCGTCGCGGCGATGACCGCCTTGCGGACGTTGAGGTTGTCGAACGGCGCGAGCTTCGTGTTCATCGCGACCCAGCGGGTGCCGCCGGACGGGACGATGCCGAGCTGGTCCTTGTTCTGGCGCAGCGCACGGGACAGGATCGACGGCGGCGGCTGGCCGGAGTCGCAGCAGAGCAGCTTGGAGCCCTGCAGCGTGCGCCGGTTGGTCACGTTGGCGTCGTCGTTGCCCTCCTCGATGGTGATCGAGTCCAGGAAGGCCGGCCGGAAGTCGGTCGACTTGTCCCAGTTGGGGTTGCGGACCAGCTCGATGCGCTTGCCGGCCTGACGCCCGACGAGCTTGCCGTCGGCGTCGTTCTTGACCATGTACGGGCCGGTGAAGGCGACGTACTGGTCGTAGTCGGTCGGCGCCTTCTTGTCGAACTTGGAGGCGTACTCCTCCGGCACCGGCACCGTGATCGGCATGACGAGAGCGGACGCGACGCGCTCGGCCACCGGCTTGGTGAGCTTGATGACCAGCGTGTTGTCATCCGGCGTCTGCAGGCCGCTGAACGGCTTGAGGTCGGCGATCTTGATCGGCGCGTTCTCGGGGACGCCCTCGATCTCGGCGAAGTACGACGTCGCGTACCCGGACGGGACGCTGGTCGTGAACGCGCGCTCGATGGCGTACTTGATGTCCTTGGAGGTGACCTCGCGATCGACCGGCGGGGCGTACTTGACGCCGGACTTGATCTTGATGGTCAGCGTCTTCTTGTCCTGGGAGACCTCGGGCTCGCCGTCGGCCATGTCCGGCACGGCCTTGTCCGGCGCGTCCGGCGTGAAGTTGTAGAGCGGCCGGTTGACCGCGTACTGGACCATGTAGCCGAACGTGTAGTAGCTCTGGCCCGGGTCCATGAAGTCGACGTCGGCGGACGACAGGAAGGTGACGTCGCCACCCTGCTTGCCCTGGCCGACCTCGCTCCCACTGGGCACGGCGTTGCTGTCGCTGTTGCTCGAGCTGCCCGAGCCGCCGTCGTCGCCGCCACAGCCGGCGCCGACGAGCACCATGGCCGCCAGCAGCAGTGCCAGCGGAATGAGTCTCCTCATGAGTTCCTTTCTGTTTCGTCCGGCCGACCTCCGGCCTCTGGACGACGTTACCTTCGGGATCACTTCTTGCCCCGCGGATTCAGGGCGTCCTGCAAGCCGTCGCCGACCAGGTTGAACGCGAGCACCGTGAGAAGCAGCGCGAGGCCGGGGAAGAGCATGAACCACCATGCGATGTCGAAGATGTTGGTGGCGTCGGAGATCATCGCGCCCCACGACGGCGTCGGGGGCTGGACGCCCACGCCGAGGAAGGACAGCGCGGCCTCGAAGAGGATGTTCGTCGGAACCAGGATCGTCGAGTAGACGATGATCGGAGCGACGAGGTTGGGCAGGATCTCGCGGAAGATGATCCTGCGGTCGGAGGCGCCGAGCGACCTGGCTGCTTCGACGAACTCCTTCTCCCTCAGCGACAGCGTCTGGCCGCGGATGATGCGCGCCATATAGGGCCATTGGGAGATCGCGATCACGAAGATGACGACGGGGAGACCCGGCTTCAGGAGCCCGCTGTCGGGGCCCACCAGCGCGAAGATCGCGGCGGCCGCCGCGACCGCCACCAGGATCAGCGGCGCGACGAACGACCGCGTGCCGCGGACAAGTGCCGACACCGTGAGCCCGAGGGCGACGAGCAAGAAGACGGCGGTGAGGAAGAACCCGACGCCGGGCGCCCCGAGGCAGCCTTCGCCGATCGAGCACGCGGCACCGAGGCCGATGGCCAGCAGCAGCACCGGGAAGGCGAGCTGGATGTCCATGATGCGGCTGAGGATCGTGTCGACCCAGCCGCGGTAGTAGCCCGCGATCATGCCCAGCGTCGTCCCGACGACCACGCTGATCAGGGTCGAGATGAAGGCGATCTCCAGCGACACGCGGGCGCCGTAGACCGTGCGGCTGAAGACGTCGCGGCCGATCTGGTCGACGCCGAACGGGTGCCCGGAGGCGAACGCGCCGCCGCCCAGCTGGGTGGACGGCAGGCCGAAGTCGTCCAGCGTCGAGCCGTCGCGGGTCCGGTAGTCCGGCGCGCCGAAGAGCTTGACGATCAGCGGCGCGAGGACCGCCACGACGATCAGGAAGACGATGAAGCCGAGGGCGACCATCGCGACCTTGTCGCGGCGCAGCCGACGCCAGAAGAGCTCCAGGGGAGAGCGCGCGGCGATCTCGTCGTGGTCGCCCTCGGTCGAGGGGACGACGGGGCCGTCCTCTCCGTGGAGAAGATCTACAGCACCGGTGGTCACGCGGAATGGGCTCCGCGGATGCGTCCTGCGGTTATGGGGTCGTCCTCCTCATAGGACTCTCGCCGCCGGCCCGGGATCCTCCGGTCGTGCGGCTTGATCTTTCGTTAAGCATGGCGCAAGTCGCAAATACATGTCTGTGCCCCGTCCGCCCCTCCGCGGCCCGGGATGCCCCGGGCGCGATTCGAACGCGCGGCCTGTCGCTTAGGAGGCGACCGCTCTATCCAGCTGAGCTACCGGGGCTTTCGCGACGAGAAGGTAGGGACCTTCCCCGCGGCGGGAGAGCCCAGTATCCGCGGAGGCGGCCGGTCCAGCCCAGGCCGGACGCGAGCTCGCGGCGGAAGGCGGCGCGGTCGGCGGGGGTCGGCCCGGCGGCGTTGGGCCCGTAGCGGGCCGCGCGCAGCGCGCGCAGGTAGCTCGAGCTGCCCAGCCGGCGCTCGAGCTCGATCAGCGTGATGCCGGTCGGGACGGGGCGGCCGGAGCGGCGCAGCGCGCGCTCGAGGTCGGCCAGCGCGTCCCCGCCACCGCCGCGGGTGGCGGCGATCGCGCCGCCCGCGATCAGCGCTGCGACCAGGGCGCCGAGGCCCAGCCACGGCCACGGCGAGCCGTCGTCCTGGCCGCCCCCGCCCGCGGCCGACCCGTCCCCGCCCACCCGGTCGCGCTGGGCGCCGCCGGGCCGGCGGTTGCGCAGCGCAGGCGTGCCCTGGTTGTCGTCGCCGCCGGTGTCCCCGCCGTCCCCGGCCCCGGGGTTGACCGCGGCGATCTGGCTGCGCGCCGGCGTGTCGGGCGGCGTCGGGTCGAACGTGACCCAGCCGATGCCGTCGAAGCGCGCCTCCACCCACGAGTGCGCGTCCGTGTCGCGCACGACCCACTCCTGGCTGGACGCGCGCAGGCCGCCCGGAGAGAAGCCCGTGACGACGCGCGCCGGCACGCCGCCCATCCGCAGCAGCAGCGCCATCGCGCCGCTGAACTGCTGGCAGTAGCCGCGCTTGGAGTCGATCAGGAACGACTCGAGCGCCGGGACGCCGGGGGCGGGCGGGTCCGGGACCTCCGTGTAGACGAAGCCGTCCCCGCGCAGGTAGTCGTTGACGCGCAGCAGGTAGTCGTAGGGCGAGCTGGACTGGCGGCGCAACCGTGACGCGAGGTCCCAGGTGCGTGCGTAGGTCGACAGCCGCAACGCGTGCTCGCCCGTGTCGGTGAGCCCGAACTGCTCGTACTGGGCGCTGGGCGGGTCGCCGGTCTCGTAGGGCGAGAACTGGACGCTCGCGGTGTCCGGGTGGATCTCCGTCTCCGACAGGCCCGAGACGATCGACGGCGTCTTGTCGACGGCGTCGGGCCGGATGCCGACCTCCAACTCCAGGTCGTCGGGGTCGGCGTCGCCCACCGTGGCGCTGGCGAGCTGGTCCGGCGTCGGCCGCGGGACGTAGCCGCGCACGCGGTACGAGTCGCCCTTGGACAGGTCGCGGGTGCCCTCGACGTTCCAGACGCCGGGGAGGTAGCTGGGCTCGACCGGGCGCGTGGAGTCGGTGACGGCCAGCACCGTCCCGGCCCCGACCACCGTCTCCGTGCGCAGCCGCCGCAGCGCGACGCGGAAGTCGGCCACCCAGTTGCGCCGCCGCGGCTCGGCCAGCTCGGTCGCGAGGTCTCCGGTGGCCGAACCGTCCGCCCAGCGATCGTTGACGA
The DNA here is from genome assembly GCA_963740765.1 of uncultured Solirubrobacteraceae bacterium. Classification (GTDB taxonomy): domain Bacteria; phylum Actinomycetota; class Thermoleophilia; order Solirubrobacterales; family Solirubrobacteraceae; genus DATLGB01. The sequence goes on from CAVUFN010000016.1 coordinate 927,100, forward strand.
AGCGCCCGAGGACGTCGGCCTTCCAGTAGTACGGGCGGTCGGACTGGACGCGGAACAGCTCGACGCCCTCGCGCGGCCAGTCGATCGGCCCGTAGTCGTGGTCCCACGAGTAGCTCACGGCGACGCCGCCGGAGAGCTTCTCGCTGAACGCCTTGTAGTCGAACCATGGCTCCTCGCGATCGGCGGCCGCGCCGAGCGGGACGGCAGCGGCGAGCACGGCGGCCCCGAGGGCGATGGCGCCCAGGCCGGGGCGGTGGGCGAGCCGCTCGCCGAACAGGAAGGCGGCCACGAGGACGGCGAGGGCGACGCCGAGCAGCGCCGGGCGGGCCGCGCCGATCGAGATGATCGGGGACGCCGCCATGGTGAGCAGGACGATCAGGGCGACGATGCGGCGGCGGCGCCCGTCCACCGCCAGCGCGCCCGCCGCCCAGCACAGCACCGCGCCCGCGAGCTGCACCGTGGTGAGGACCCAGGGCTCCTTGCCCAGGTAGGGCAACCGCACCGTGTTGAGGGCGGCGAGCCCGCGCCCGATGCCGCCGCCCAGCTCGTCGAGGTGCTTCGGCTCGAGGTAGGTGAGGTCAAGCCCGGACGCGCCGACCGCCAGGCCGAGCCCGGCCAGGACGGCGACGGACTGGAGGACCCGCCGACCGCGGGCGGCGATCACCAGCGCGCCCGTCACGGTCCCGGCCGCGGCCCAGGCGACCGCCCGGCCCGCCGAGGCGCCCTCGACGTAGCGGATCCACTGCAGCGACCCCAGGACGGCCAGCAGTGCGTATCCGGCGAGCCGCGTGCCGTCGCGGCGCGTCATCACCGCTCCGCGAGGCGGCTGACGGCGAACACGAGGACGGTCGGAGCCGCCACGGCGAGGAGGATCACATCCCCGGCATCCCACTTCAAGCTCGCGCCCAGCGCGATCGAGTTGTTGAGCGCGTGGACGGCGATGCCGGGCAGCAGCGAGCCGGTCCGCCAGTACAGGAAGCACAGCGCGAAGCCGAGCAGCGCGAGCGGGACGAGGAAGATGGCCGGTGTGCCCCCGGCGTGGACGAAGCCGAACACGATGCCGGCGAGCAGGGCCGCCGGAACCCAGTGCATGACGCCGCGCAGCGCGCCGAACAGGAAGCCGCGGAAGAACAGCTCCTCGACCACCGGCGCGACGAAGGCCACCAGCACGGCGACGGCGACCAGCGCGGCGGCGGACTCGTCGGCGCCGAGGTCCTTGGCGAGGTCGTCCGTCGTTCCCGGGTCCAGCTTGGACCAGTAGTTGACGAACACGAAGAAGGCGACCAGCAGGGCGGCGCCGAGGCCGGCCGCGCGCCACGCCTCGCGCCGGCCGAGCCTGCGCAGGCCGAACGTCGCCGGGGTCACGCGCCCGGCGGTCAGGGTCGCGAAGCCGATCATCGCGCCGATCAGCAGCACGTCCTGCAAGAAGGTCGCGATCAGCGTGATCGCGGGCGGCAGGTCGCCGTCGGTGTTGCCCGTCGCCCCCGCCAGGATCACCACCAGCACCAGCGCCGCGCCGTAGGCGGACAGCAGCGCCACGAACGGCGACCACCACTCGAAGCCGCGCGGCGGGCGCGGGGCCGTCGTGGGCGGCGGGACGCTCATCCTGAATGTCAAGGTAGGACGCGGCTGAGGTCCGTTCGCGGGCGGTCCACGAGCACGAACTCCAAGCCCGCGGCCGCGGCGGCGCCCGCGTCGGCCTCGACGTCGTCGCCGACCAGCCACGCGTCGTCGGTCCCCGCGATGCGCAGGCCCTCGAGCAACGGGCGCGGGTCGGGCTTCGCCGCGCCGACTTCCACGGACGAGACCGCGCCGTCGAGGAAGCGCGTGAGGTCGCACGAGGCGAGCACGTCGTGCAGGGACGCGTCCCAGTTGGAGACGACGACCAGCCGCAGGCCCCGCCCCCGCCAGCGCGCCAGCGCGGGCACGACGTCCGGGAAGGGCGCGAAGCGCAGCACGGACAGCAGCGTCCGAACGTCCACGTGGCGTTGCAGCTCGTCCGAGACCACGGCGGCGCAACGCTCGCGCAGCTCGGCCAGGGGGAAGTCGTGCATGTGGGCGCGGTAGTAGGCGATTTCCGCACGCATCGCCCGCTGCGCGCCGGCCAGCGGGACGCCCAGCGCCGCCGCCAGGCGGGGCGCCGGCGGCTCCAGAGCCACGAGGGTGCCCAAGCAATCGAGCAGGAGCGCTCTAGGTTGCTCGGCCATGGCTGCGGAGACTGACAGCTGGATCGGTGCGGCGGTCGCCATCGGCGTCGCCGTTCTCGTCGTCGCCGCCCTGCGGTTCGCCTTCGCCCGGCGGCACATCGGCCTGCCGGTCGAGGCCGAGACGCGGCTGCGGCTCGTGGAGCGCCTGATCTACGCGGTCGTCCTGACCGTCGGCATCTCGATCGCGCTGTCGAAGTTCGACGCGGTGCGCTCGGTCAGCCGCGCGCTGCTGACGTCGAGCGCGATCGCGGCCGCCGTCGTCGGCTTCGCGGCGCGCCAGACGCTGGCCAACTTCGTCGCCGGCCTGATGCTCGCCGTCACCCAGCCGCTGCGCCTCGGGGACCGCATCGTGTTCGACGAGATCGTCGGCACGGTCGAGGACGTGACGCTCAGCTACACGTTCGTGCGCGGGCTCACGGGCGAGCGCATCGCCATCCCCAACGAGAAGCTCGCGTCGGGCATCCTGCGCAACGACACGCTCGGCGCGGACCGGCTCGCGGTCGAGGCCGACGTCTGGATCGCGCCCGAAGCCGACGTCGCCGCCGCGCTCGCGCTGTTCGAGGACGCCTTCGTCGCGGAGGCCACGCCCGAGGGCAACCGGATCGTCGTCCGCGACGGCTACGCGCCCGTCACCGAGCGGGCCGGGCGGCAGAACGACCTCCGCGGACGAGCGCTCGCGGCGTTGCACGAGCAGGGATCGCAGCCCCGGTCCTGAACTACCCTGGGTCGGTCGCATGACCCATTCGCAACGCACCCGTCGCGCGCGCGCACGCCGCACCAAACCACGCAGCAAGATCCTCCTCGGGGTCGGCGTGGTGCTGGCCGTCGTGGGGATCGCCGGCCTGTCCGCGGTGGGCTACGTCGTGTCGATCGCGTCGTCCGCGCCGCCGCTGGATTCGCTGAAGCCGCGCGACCCCGGCGGCTTCTCGCTGGTGCTGGACCGCAACGGCCGCAAGCTCGGCGTCATCCAGGCGCGCGACCTGCGCAAGGAGATCCCGTCGACGAGCATCCCGCAGAACCTCAAGGACGCGACGATCGCGATCGAGGACTCGCGCTTCTACAAGCACAAGGGCGTCGACTACGTGGGCGTCATCCGCGCCGCCGTCAAGAACCTCGAGTCCGGCAAGCAGGTGCAGGGCGGCTCGACGCTGACCATGCAGCTGGTCCGGACGCTGTACGGGTCGACGGAGAAGAGCTACAAGCGCAAGATCCGCGAGGCCAAGCTCGCCGAGGAGCTCGAGAACGAGCACTCCAAGAACTGGGTGCTCACCAAGTACCTCAACACGGTCCCCTACGGCACCTACGGCGGGCAGACCGCGCTGGGCGTCTGGGCCGCGGCCAAGACCTACTTCAACAAGCCCCCGCGCGACCTGACGCTGGCGCAGGCCGCGCTGCTCGCCGGCCTGCCGCAGGCGCCGACGTCGTACTCGCCCGTCCGCTCGCCGTCCGCCGCCAAGGCGCGCCGCAACGAGGTCCTCGACGCGATGGCCAAGCAGCGGTACATCACCGACGTGCAGGCCGAGGAGAGCAAGGCCGAGCCGCTGCGCCTCGACATGTCCAAGTACTTCCAGACCCGGCGCGAGGACTACTTCTTCGACTACGTCAAGGACGAGCTCTACAAGGCGTTCCCGATCCGCGAGGTCCGCCGCGGCGGGCTGCGCGTCCACACGACGATCGACCCGGACAAGCAGGAGGCGGCCCGCACCGCGATCGCCGGGCGCATCGCCGGCATCGGCCCGTCGTCGGCGATCGTGACCATCGACCCGCGCAACGGCCAGATCCTCACCATGGCGTCCTCCTCGGATTACGGCAAGTCGAAGTTCAACCTCGCCGCCCAGGGCCATCGCCAGCCCGGTTCGTCCTTCAAGACGATGGCGCTGATGACCGCGCTCGACCGCGGCGTGGACCCGGACTCGACGTACTACAACTCGCACCCGATCAACGTGGAGGACCCCACCTACGGGCACGTCGAGGTCAAGACCTACGACGGCTCCTACGGCGGCTCGATGAACCTGCGGACGGCGACCCTGAAGTCCGACAACGCCGTCTACATCCAGCTCGCGCTCGACCTCGGCCCGGAGAACGTCAAGGAGACGGCCGAGAAGATGGGCATCACCTCCAAGCTCAACGGCTACCCGGCGGAGACGCTCGGCGGCCTCGAGGACGGCGTGTCCCCGCTGGAGATGGCCGACGCCTACGCGACCATCGCCAGCGGCGGCGTCTGGCACAAGCCGATCGCCATCACCTCCGTGCGCACCGCGGACGGGTCCGTGCTCAAGGGCTCCAAGCTCCCGAAGCGCCTGCGGCCGAAGTCCGAGCGGCGCTTCTCGGACGGCGTCACCTACGAGGCGACGAAGATCCTCGAGGCCAACGTCCAGGGCGGCACGGGGACCCACGCCGCCACCGGCTGCCCGACGGCCGGCAAGACGGGCACCACCGACGAGCACTCCGACGGGTGGTTCGTGGGCTTCACCCCGCGGCTGGCCAGTGCCGTGTGGGTCGGTTATCCCGACGCCAACGTCCACATGTACACGGAGTACCACGGCGGCCCGGTGGCCGGCGGCACGTTCCCCGCCGAGATCTGGGGCGACTACACCAAGGCCGTCAAGGGCTCGTTCTGCGGCGAGTTCCCGCCGCCCAAGGAGCCCTTCACCGGCACGAAGTTCTACGGCAAGTACGCCTCGGGCGGGCGATCGTCGTCCTCGACCGGGACGTACGATCCGACCAACCCGACCGCGACCGTCGCACCGAGCGATCCCGGCGGCACCACCGCGCCGCCGGCCACCGACGACGGCAGCACGGACGACGGGGGCACGGACACGGGCGCGGGCGGCTTCGACCCGGACCTGTACGAGTCCGCGCCGCAGCCGCCGCCCGACGGGTGAGCGAACGCGCTCTCATCGCCGCCATCGCGGCGGTCTTGGAGCGCGCGCCCGGATCGCGGGTGGTGAGGTGGCTGGGGGACGACTGCGCGGTCGTGCGCGCCGGCGCCTTCGCGGTGACCTCCGTTGACGTGATGGTGGAGGGCACCCACTTCCTGGCCGGGGCCGCGCCGGAGGACGTCGGCTGGCGGGCGCTCGCGGGGGCCCTGTCCGACCTCGCCGCGATGGCCGCCGAGCCGGGTGAGGCCTACCTCGCGGTCGTGGCGCCGCCGGGCACGGACCTCGTCGCGCTGCACCGCGGCGCGCAGGCGCTGGCCGGTGAGTGCGGGGTCACCATCGCCGGCGGCGACCTGGCGGCCGGCCCGGTGCTGACCGTGGCCGTGACGGTGGTCGGGTGGGTGGACGCCGAGGACGCGGTCGTGGGCCGCGACGGCGCGCGGCCGGGGGACCGCGTCGGCGTCACAGGGGCGCTGGGCGCATCGGCCGCGAGCCTGGCCGCGACCGGCGCGCCGTTCATGCGGCCGTGGCCACGGCTGGCCGAGGGCATCGCCCTGCGCGGCGCGCACGCGATGATCGACCTCTCCGACGGCCTCGCCACCGACGCGCGCCACGTCGCCGAGGCCTCCGGGGTCCGCCTGGTCATCGACGCGGGCCGGATCCCCGTCGCCGACGGCGCCACACTGGAGCAGGCCGCCACGGGCGGCGAGGACTACGAGCTGCTCGCGTGCGTCCCGCCCGGCCTCGACGTCCACGGGGTCACCTGGATCGGCACGGTCGAGGACGGGTCGGGGCTCTCACTGCGGGGCGGTGACCCCGCCTGGCGGGGCCACGAGCACGCGCTCTAGGGATCCACTACTTGCGAGAGCCGGCGACGAGCCGGCGGAGGATGGCGTCGGCGACTGCCTTGGCGTCGACTTCGTAGGTGTTCACTGTGATCTCTCCCATGTGGTGGGTGCCCTTGATGGGGGTCCTCTCCGTCACACCCCTGCCAGAGTGATCGGACCGCGTGTCTCGGTTCTGCGGCTCGTATCGACGCTCAGCGATGCTCACATGATGAGGATCGCCCCGGATCGACGGAACGCTGATAAGGCGTAGACCTGAGTTAAATTCGGTCGGTCGCGACCCCGATCCCGTGGTAGATTGTCAGCGATGTCCGATGGCTGACGTGATTGGCCTCACCATCGCTCACCGGGACGAGCTCGAGCGGACGGGCGATTGGGCGCTCGTGCGGCGCACGCTCGGCTGCAGCGCCTTCGGCATCAACCTCGTGGAGATCCCGCCCGGCGGCCAGATCCCCGAGCACGACGAGACCGACCGCGACCAGGAGGAGATCTTCTTCGTCGTCTCCGGAGCGCCGACGCTGGTCGTCGACGGCAGTGACCATCCGGCGCCCGCGGGCACGTTCGCCCGCCTGGACCCGCCGCTGCGCCGCACCCTCCGCAACGACGGCGACGAGACGGCAGCCGTCCTCGTCGTCTCCGCGCCCCGCACCAGCGGCTACGAGCCGATGGCCTGGGCGTGAGCGCCGACCTGCAGGCGGTCATCGATCGCTACAACGCGGCCTGGAACGACCACGACCTGGACGCGATCATGGCGCTGCACGCACCCGACATGGTCTTCCACAATCACACGGCCGGGGAGCAGGCGACGGGCGCCGGCGTCCGCGAGCACATCGGGGCGATCTTCACCACCTGGCCCGACATCGCCTTCGCCCCCCGGCGCCTGTACGTGCGCGAGGACCTCGTCGTGCAGGAGTGGACGGCGACGGCCACCCACGCCAACGTGATGCGCCGGGGTGACCTGGTCGCCGAGCCGACCGGAAGGATCCTCACCTGGGACGGGATGGACGTCATCCCGTTCACGGACGGGCTCGTGGCCCGCAAGGACGTCTACTCGGACTCCGTCTCGATCCTGCGACAGCTGGGACTGCTGAGCTAGCCCCAGCTCGTGACGCGGGCGCTGCCAGGGCCCAACGACATCGATGAGGGAGTGGGTTCGGGGCGGCAACCATGCTCCGTAGGTTCCGGTCGGCGCCAACCGCGCTCCGTAGGTTCCGTAAAACGGAACCTCCGCAGCGCGGTTGGGGTTGACCGGAAGTCGTGCGGCGCCCATCGGCGGGTCCTCCGCGGTGGACTAGAACAGTGACTTCGACGGCTCCGCCTTGACCTGCTTGGCGAAGACGACGATGCGCTTGGCCGCGCTGTAGAGCGGATGACAGGCGGTCAGGACGAGCCGGTTGAAGCTGCGCCGGGCCGTCACCCAGGTGTCCGACGGCTGGACGATCCGCAGCCGCTCGACCGCATAGGTGACCTTGGCGTAGGGCATGTCGATGGTGATCTGATCGCCCTTGCGCAGCTTGTCGACATGCCGGAACGGCGCGCCGTAGGTGGTGCGGTGGCCCGCGATCGCGACGGTGCCGGGGGCGCCGGGCAGCGGCTGGGCCGGGTAGTGGCCGGGTCCCTTGGGGAGCACGTCGGTGGTGGTGCCCTCGACGATCACCTTGTTGAGGTCGATGCGCTTGATCCGGATGCGCCCGATCGGCTGACCGGGCTTGATCTTGCGGTCCAGCGCGCGCGCCGCGAAGGCGATCCGGCTCTCGGCGTCCGGGAGGGTCTTGAGCGCGCGCTTCTCGATCGGGGTCGGCGCGAGCTTGCCGTCGACGTCGTCGTCGAGCTGGCCGGACAGGGAGGACTGCTGGAAGTGGTTGTAGACCGCCGACAGGGGCTCCTGCCACGCCACGGTCAGGCCGGCGTCGGCGAGCAGCAGCACGCCCGAGACGATCAGGACGGTGGAGAGCGCGTGCAGGATGCCGCTGCGGCGGGTCCGCGAGGGCGGCTCGCCGTCGGGCCGCGTCTGGGGCGTCATGCGTTCCTCGAGGGTGCTCATCGTCTCAGGGCCGACTCCGTGCCGCCCAGCGATCCCGGGCCGGCGTAGCTGCGCGGTCCGCGCGTGACCAGGCGGTCCGGGTCTCCCTCGCTCGTATCGGCAAGTCCGCGCCGGACCCGGAGGATGGAGACCGTGGCGCCGAGCCCGGCGCCGAAGCCCGCGACGGCCACGAGCGCCCCGATCCCGAGCACGCCGCCCGCGGCGAGCCCGAAACCCGTCCACACCGCCTCGAGCGGCGAGAGGCCGAACGCGGTCGCGTAGTAGACGACCAGCAGCCCGGGGACGAGGAGGCCCGCGGCCAGCGCGGTGGCGGCGACACGGCGGCGCAGCCGGTGCGCGGGAGCGGACACGAGCAGCCAGGCGTGGACGGCCGGCAGCAGCACAGCGGCAGCGTAGGGATTCACGGCCCAGACGACGAGCGTGAGCACGGCCAGCATCAGGCCCGTCGCGACCGCCGCGCCACCGCTCGCGACCTCCGGCCCGCGCAGGCCGGTGAGGCGCGGGCGCAGGAACACCGCGGCGGCGGCGAGCACCAGGACCGTGGAGCCCACGCAGGCCCATCCGGCCGCCCCGATCCGGGACCCGTTCTCACCGAGCCTGACGTCGGGCGCGCCGACGACGTCGATCGCGCCGACCACCCCGAGCAGCCGCGCCCAGCCCCACGCCAGCAGGACGGGCAACGCGAAGCCGGCCACCCACAGCGACCACGCGGCCATCGGCGCGCCGCGGCGGCGGGCGCGGAAGAAGCCGTCGAAGGCGGTCAGCAGCGCGGGGGCGAGGAGGGCGAGGACGAGCAGCCGGATCGACCACGTCGGGATCAGGCGCTTGGCGACGACCACGCCGTCTGCGCGCGGGAAGGCGTCGCGCGCCGGCGCGTCCAGCGCGGCGTACAGCGTGCGCAGCACCCCGCGCCCGAAGCGGCGCATGCGGGCGGGGGAGACCGCGGCGTCCGCGGCCGGGGGGCGCTCGCTGCTCGCCGAGATCAGGACGGCGCCGTCCAGCGGCCCCTGCTCGGAGGACGAGAGCGGGAGCGCGCGCCGCAGCAGCTGCACGCCCGCCCGGGCGTGACCGGGGTCGGCGTCCAGCTCGGCGCGCAGAGCGGTCTGGGCCGTGCGCTCGAGCGCCATCGGGATCGCCCCCGGACCGATCCGCCACGGGACGACGAACGGCCGGCGCAGCTTCTCGGAGGCCAGGTCGCCGAGCACGAAGACGGCGTCGACCGGCCCGCTGGCCTGCTCGACGGCCTCGCGCGCACCGGCGAAGCCCCCGCTGCCGCCCGACACCGAGGCCAGCACGATCGTCTTGGCCAGGTCGCGGTCGGCGAACAGGCGGGCCAGTTCGAGCAACGCCGCCGTGCCGCTGAGCTCCGCGGTGGCCGGGGATCCGACCGCATCGCGGTGGGCGATGACGACGACCGTCCGGTTCGACAGCCCCTCGCGGCTCGCCGTGACCGTCTCCAGCGTCACCTTGCCGTCGATCGTCCGCGCGTCGAAGCTGCGGCGCTGCACACCGGCGGCCTTGGCGAAGCCGGTGCGCTCGAACTGCGCCGCCACGCGGTCGGCGAGCCCGGCGTCGTCCGTGCTCCCGGGCCGCCGGTGCGGGAAGCGCGCGGCGAGGTCCTCCATCGTCTTGAAGGCGCGGGGGCCGTCGAAGGCCAGCGCGGCGAGCTGGGTGGTCCGCGGCTTGGGCCGGTCGGTCAGGCTGAAGGCCAGGACGAACACCGCTACGAGGGCGGGGAGGAAGGCGGCGCGATAGACGCGATGGTCGAGCACGTGTCTGCCTATCCTCGCAGGAGAGGAAGAGGTGCCAGACCGCTCGCCCCGCATCCTGCTCGTCGACGACGAGCAGCCAATCCAGACGCTGCTCTCGTTCCCGTTGCAACGCGACGGCTACGACGTGGTGACGGTTGCGGACGGGCGCGACGCACTCGCGCGCTTCGGCGAGCAGCACTTCGACCTCGTCGTGCTCGACCTGATGTTGCCCAAGATGGACGGGCTCGAGGTGTGCCGCCGGTTGCGCTCCCAGGCGGGCAACGGCAAAACCGTCCCGATCATCATGCTGACGGCGCGCTCGGAGGAGATCGACAAGGTGCTCGGGCTCGAGCTCGGCGCCGACGACTACATCACCAAGCCGTTCTCCGTGCGCGAGTTCCGCTCGCGCGTGAAGGCGGCGCTGCGCCGAGCCGCTCTGGCCCGGACCGACCCCGCCGACGAGGCTCCGATCCTCACGCTGGAGCTGGTCATCGACCCGGCCAAGCGAACCGTCGACGTGCGCGGCGAGACGGTCCCGATCACGTTCGTCGAGTTCGAGATCCTGTCCGCGCTGGCCCGCAGCCCGGGCCGGGTCTTCACGCGCGACATGCTGCTCACGCGCGTGTGGGGGGACTCCGCGTACCGGGACCCGCGCACCATCGACGTCCACATCCGCCACCTGCGCGAGAAGCTCGAACTGGACGCCAAGGACCCGGAGTACCTGTTCACGGTGCGGGGCGTGGGCTACCGCTTCCGCGACGTTGCGTAGCCTCCGCAACCGCCAGGCCCTGCTGTTCGGCCTGATCGTGGTCGGCGGCTTCCTCATCTCCTACCTGACCGTCGTGCCGCCGCTGGCGGGGCAGCTGCGCGAGCAGAAGGTCGAGGCGCTGGGCGAGGCGGCGCGCGTGCACGTGGCGCCGCTGCGGGCGACGGTCGGGTCGCGCGTGGAGACGCGCCTCGTGCAGAAGCGCGTCGAGACGGCGGCGTCGCGGTCGGGCGCGCGCGTGACGATCCTCGACGTGGCGTCGGGCACGCAGGGCCGCGGGCTGACGTTCGCGCTCGGGTCGCAGCGGCCGGCGGAGACCGACAGCCGCTACGTGCTCGCCGACCAGGCCGCGCGGTCGGGCCGGACGGTGGCGGGGACGGAGCCGACGGGCCGCGGACGCGTGGCCGAGGTCGCCATCCCGCTGAAGCTCGGGGGCTCCGTGGCCAAGGTCGTCGTCTTCTCGGACGACCTCGAGGCGGTCCAGCGCAACGTCGCCTTCATCCGCCAGCGGATCCTGATCGGCGGCCTGATCGCGCTGGTGGTCGCCATCGCGGCCGGCTACCTCGTGGCGCGCGCGCTGACCGCACGGGTGCGGCGGCTGGAGCGGGCGGCGCACCAGGTGGCGGCCGGGGACTTCTCGACGCGGATCCGGGTCGACTCCGACGACGAGCTGGGCCGGCTGGCGGCGGCGTTCGACCAGATGCAGCGCCAGCTGAGCGAGCTGCAGGATGCGCGCGAGCAGTTCATCGCGACCGCGTCGCACGAGCTGCGCACCCCGATCTTCTCGCTGGGCGGCTTCCTGGAGCTGCTGGCCGACGAGGAGCTCGACGACGAGACGCGGCGCCAGTTCGTCGACCAGGTCCGCGGCCAGGTGGAGCGCCTGACGAAGCTGACCACGGAGCTGCTCGACCTGTCCCGGCTCGGGTCGGGCGCGGTGGTGCTGCGGCCCGAGCCGACCGATCTCGCGGTGCTTGCGCGCGAGGTGGCCGAGGAGTTCACGCCCGCGCTCGCCGAGCACGAGTCGGCCGTGACGGTGACCGACGACAGCGGGGTCGAGGTGGAATGCGACCCGGAGCGGGTAGCGCAGGTTCTGCGCATCCTCATGGACAACGCGCTGGTCCACACCCCACCGGGAACGGCGATCCGGGTGCGTGCCGCGCGCGTAGACGGGGAAGCGCATCTCGCGGTGACTGACACCGGACTCGGCATCAAGCGCAAGACCTTGCCCCACATCTTCGAACCCTTCTTCACCGAGACCGACGACGGCACACGCGGCGCCGGCCTCGGGCTGGCGATCGCGTCCGAGCTGGCCGACCGGATGCACGGGTCGCTCGCCGCGAAGTCCCGGCCGGGCTCGACCACCTTCACGCTGGTGCTGCCGGAATGAGGCGGCTCGGGCTGCTCTCCGTGCTCGTGCTCGCCGGCTGTGGCGGCGGCGCCACGAAGACGACGACGGTGCAGACCACCAAGGTCATCGAGTCGTCGTCCGGGCCGGGAACATCGTCGGGCCTGGACGCCGAGGCGATCTACGAGCGCGAGGCCCCGGGCGTCGTGACCATCTTCACGGCGGGCGCGGGCGGCGGCCTGGGCTCGGGCTTCGTCCTCAACGGCAAGGGCGAGATCGCCACCAACGCGCACGTCGTCACCGACGACGCGGGCGGCGACCTGAAGCCGGTCGACGAGGTCTACGTCGAGTTCGCCGACGGCAACCGCGTCGAGGCCGACATCATGGGCTTCGACCCCGAGTCCGACGTCGCCCTGATCAAGGTCGATCCGGCCGGGCTGGACCTGCATCCGCTGCCGCTGGGCGACAGCGACACGGTCAAGGTGGGCGCGCCGGTGGCGGCGATCGGGTCCCCGTTCGGCGAGCGCCAGTCGCTGTCGGTGGGGATCGTGTCCGCCGTCGACCGCGACGTCGAGTCGCTGACGAAGTTCCGCATCGCCGGCGCGATCCAGACCGACGCGGCCATCAACCCGGGCAACTCCGGCGGGCCGCTGGTGGACGCGCGCGGCCGCGTGCTCGGCCTCAACCAGCAGATCGAATCGCAGTCAGGCGGCAACTCGGGCGTCGGCTTCGCCGTCCCGATCGACCTCGCCAAGCGCTCCCTCTCCCAGCTGCGCGAGCAGGGCCGGGTCGACTACGCGTTCATCGGCGTCTCGACCGTCGACGTCTATCCACAGCTGGCCGAGAAGTTCGACCTCGCGGTCGACAAGGGCGCGTGGGTGCAGACGGTCCGCGACGGGCCGGCGCGCGACGCCGGCGTCCGCGCGGGGACGGACGGCGAGGAGCGCTTCCAGGCCCAGACCGTGATCCCCGGCGGCGACGTCATCACCAAGATCGGGAACACCGTCCTCGACGAGCCCAACGAGCTCGGCCGCGTCGTCGCGCGCCTGGAGCCGGGGCAGACCGTGCCGCTCGTGCTGGTCCGTGACGGCAAGAGGCGCACGGTGCAGGTGAAGCTCGCGAAGCGTCCCGACGACGCGGGGTAGGTTGGAAGCGTGAGCGAATCACCTCCACTGGTCCTGGTCTCCAACCGCGGTCCGGTCACCTACCAGGAGGACGGGTCGGTCAAGCGCGGTGGTGGTGGCCTGGTGACGGCGCTGACCGGGCTGGCGTCGCACCGCGAGGCGACCTGGATCGCGTCGACGATGACCGAGCAGGATGCCGCGAAGGCCCGCGAGGAGGGCGATGGGGCGTTCTCGATCGACACGCCCGAGGGCGGCACCTTCAACGTGCGCCTCGTCGAGTCCGAGCCGGACGCCTACGACCGCTTCTACAACATCTTCGCGAACCCGATGCTGTGGTTCATCCAGCACTACCTCTGGGACCAGTCCAACGCCCCGGACATCCGCAACCACGAGGTCGAGGCGTTCCAGTTCGGTTACAACGTCGTCAACCAGGACCTGGCCAACGCCGTCCTGGACGAGATCGACGGGGTCGAGGAGCCGGTCGTCATGGTCCACGACTACCACCTCTACACGCTGCCGGCGATGGTGCGCCGCGCGCGGCCGGACGTCTTCCTGCACCATTTCATCCACATCCCGTGGACGCAGTCCGATGCCTGGAAGGTGCTGCCGGCCGGGATCCGCGAGGAGATCTTCCACGGCCTGCTGGCCAACGACATCATCGGCTTCCACACCAAGTCCTACCGGCGCAACTTCCTGCAGTGCTGCGTCGACCTCATGGGGTTGGAGATCGACATGGAGCGCGGCGTGGTCTTCGTCGAGGACCGCGAGGTCTGGGTCCGCGCCTACCCGTTGCCGATCGACTTCGAGGCGACCCGCGCGCTGGCCGAGCGCGACCGGGTGAAGGACTTCGAGGAGAAGCTGCTGGCGCGGCGCCGGGACTTCTCGATCCTGCGCGTCGATCGTGCGGACCTGTCGAAGAACATCCTGCGCGGCTTCACCGGCTTCGACATCTTCCTCGAGCAGCACCCCGAGTACCTGGAGCGGATCACCTTCACCGCCCAGCTGATGCCGTCCCGGACCGACGTGCCCGAGTACGCGGAGTACCTGGAGCGCATCGAGGCCCTCGTCGCGGTCGTCAACCACCGCCACGGCACGCCGGACTGGATGCCGATCGACCTCAAGCTGCGCGACGACCTCGAAGAGGCGGTCGCCTCCTACAAGCACTACGACGTGATCATGGTCAACGCCATGTTCGACGGGATGAACCTGGTGGCCAAGGAGGCGGCGCTGGTCAACTCCCGCGACGGCGTCTCGATCCTGTCCGAGAACACGGGCGCGCACGAGGAGCTCGGCGAGTTCGCGCTGACCGTGAACCCGTTCGACGTGCAGGAGCTGGCGGACTCGATCCACGCCGCGCTGACGATGGACGCTTCCGAGCGGGCGCGGCGGGCGTCGGCCTTGAAGGAGGTGCTGGTCTCACGCGACCCGGGCGACTGGGTCGACGACCAGGTCTCCGACATCCGCCGCAAGGCGCGCGGGGAGGACGCCGGCAAGGTCGCCGCCGCTCCGGTCGCCGGCGACCACGACTGACCGCGTCCTCGCTTCTCCCCTCCTAGCGGGGGGAACACAGAACGCACCGTCTCGTCACCCCTCGAGACCCGTGAAATCCCCCCGGATCACCGGGGGCGCGGCCACTGCCGCCGGCGCCGGCGGGGTCGGCGCCACCACGGACGCCGGTGCCGGCACGGCGGCCCGTGCCTCCCGCCTCCTCCTCACCCGATGCGGTTTCTGAACCTGCCGCTGCGGCCGGCGCCTGCGAACCCGAACCTCCGGCCGAGACGCACGGACCCTGGGCGGTGGTGACGCGCTGGGCGAGGCGCTCGCCACCCCTCGCACCGCCACCGGCGGAGGCACCCGCACCTCCTCCGGCGCCAACATCGGCCAGGCCACCACCAACGCCAGCACCCCCACCACACCCAGGGCAACGACCACGTTCTTCCACCGCACACGAGCGAGCATGTCCGTCCTAGGTCCCGGGGGCCGGAAACGTCTCACGGTGGCTACAGTGGTCCGCCGCATGGCCCAGGAAGCCCCGATCTACGACCTCACCCTCCTGCTCGATCCCGAGTCGGACGAGGATCGCCGCACGAAGATCATCGTCGACGTCGAGACGCTGATCGACAAGCACGGCGGTTCGCTGGTCGGTCGTCACGACTGGGGCGTGCGTCAGACGGCGTTCGAGGTCCGCAAGAAGGCCAGCGCCGATTACCACCTGATCCAGTTCTACGCCACCAAGGAAGTCCTCACGGCGCTGGATCACACCCTCAAGATCACGGATGGCGTCAACCGCTTCCGCGTGATCAAGCTGCGCGCGGGCACGCCCGAGCCGCCGGACCTCCGGGCCGCGGCCGCCGGCGTCGTCGCCGGCGAAGCCTCCGACGAGGACTAGGTCCGTGTCAGAAGTGCCGCGTCTGTTACGACTTCGTACGGACACAGCGGCAACTTCGTGACTTCGGTCGGCTCACCGCCGACCCCCGATCTAAGGTTCTCGCACAAAGCTTCGCCCGTCCGAGAAAGGAGCCTCCCCATGGCTGCCACGAACATCAACCGCGTCATCCTGACCGGCAACCTCACCCGCGATCCCGAGACCCGCCAGGCCGGCGGGACCACGGTCACCCAGCTGCGGCTCGCGGTCAATTCGCGCCGCAAGGACAACCAGTCCGGCCAGTGGATCGACGAGCCCAACTACTTCGACGTCACGGTCTGGGGCGCGCAGGGCGAGAACTGCCAGCGCTACCTCACCCGCGGCCGCCCGGTTGCCGTCGACGGCCGCCTCAAGTGGCGCGAGTGGACGACCCAGGACGGCCAGAAGCGCCAGGCGGTCGACGTCGTGGCCGACTCCGTCCAGTTCCTCAACGGCGGCGGCGAGAACGGCGGCGGCGGTCAGGGCGGCGGGGGCTACAGCGCCTACGCCCCGCAGCAGAGCGACGTGCCGGCCGACGTGTCGGACTTCCAGCCCGCGGGCGCCCCGGCCGGTGGCGGCGGACTCGCCAACGGCTCCTCCGCGCCCGCCGACGACGACATCCCCTTTTAGCCACCGGGGGCTCGCCGGCGCGGGCCGAAGTCGCCGGACGAGTCCGACGCGTGCACTGAGCGCGCGGGTGGGCCCGTCCGGTGGCCTCAGGCGGTGATCAGCGAGCGCCTGGCGCTAGACTTCGTCGACCGAGCCGGGTACTTCGGCGCGCTCCCGCGCCGCGTCCGGCCTTCGTGACGACTTCAAGAGGTTTCTGACCGTGGCAAAGCAGCGCAGCAAGCCGACCCGTCGGCGTGAGAAGACGACCAGAGGCGGTTCCGTCCGCCGCAAGCCGTGCCCGTTCTGCCGGGACAAGGTCGAGTTCGTCGACTACAAGGACATCACGACGCTGCGCAAGTTCATCTCGGACCGCGGCAAGATCCGCTCGCGTCGCATCTCCGGCGCGTGCCGCCGCCATCAGAACCAGGTTGCGACCGCCGTCAAGCGGGCGCGCGAGCTGGCGCTGCTGCCGTACGTGGCCGAATCTGCGGGCGGTGACCGCGAGGAAGGCCGTCGCGGCCGCAGCGACCGCGACCGGGACCGCTGAGATGCCCCAGGCGATCCTGCTGCAGGACGTCGAGAACGTCGGCGCCAAGGGTGCCGTGGTCGACGTCTCCAAGGGCTACCTGCGCAACTTCCTGATCCCGCGCAAACTGGCCGAGCCCGCCACCAAGGGCTCGATCGCCGCCGCTGAGCTGCGCCGGGCCGCTGCGGACCGCGCGGTCGCCGAGGCCGAGCAGAAGGCCTCCGACAACGCCGCGATCCTCAACAAGACCGTGCTCACCATCAGCCATCAGGCCGGTGACGACGGGCGCCTCTTCGGCTCCGTCACCACCGAGGACATCTCGGACGCGATCCGCGAGGCCCGCGGCCTGCGCATCGACCGCCGTCACATCCAGCTCGATGAGCCGATCAAATCGGTCGGCACCCACCTGGTCTCCGTCGAGGTCGCCCCTGGCGTCACCGCGACGGTCAAGACCATGGTCACCGAGCAGAAGTAGCCCGTCCGCCGGATGCCCCGGCGATCACACCGCGTGCTCGTCAACCTCGTCGTGCTCTGGGTCGGGGTGGCGCTCGTCATCATCGGCGCAGTGCTGGGCGAGTGGGTGATGGCCGGCCTCGCCCTGCTGATCGTCGCGACGCGCATCGCCGGCTTCGCCGTGATGGCCCGCGGTGGCGACCCGTGGTGGATGGCGACGCACCTCGAGCGCCCGGATCGGCCCGAATAGCGACTCAGTCGCGTCCGGACCGGCCGTCGAGGGGCGAGCCGGCCTTGAAGAAGAACCAGTACTCGAATGCAAGGAAAGCCAGCACGACGGCGGCGACGAGCACGTATTCGAGCGCGTTGAGCTGGCCCCTGACTCCCGGCATGTTGGCCGGCCGCTCGCCGCTCATGCTCCGCAGCCATGGCGTGTGGCGCCGCACCGTGGCCGTGCGGCCGGACAGCCGGTCGTCCTGCGCGCCCAGCCAGCCGAGCAGCAGGATCATCAGGTAGGCAGCGGCGAACATGACCACGGCGACCGCGAACACGGCGAGCATCGTGATCTGCCCGTTGTCCCCGACGATCTGGGCGCCGACCCAGAGCCCGAGCAGCGGCGCGCCCGTGAAGACGTTCAGCGCCGCCAGCGCCATCGCCGCGACCGACGCGACCCGCTCGATGCGCACGAGCATGTCCTGATGATGCGCTCGACGGGGCGCGGGCGCAAGCCCGAACCGCGCTCAGCCGGCGCCGGAGGCGTGGGTGTGCACGACACGCCAGCCCGCCGGCTCGCGCACGAGCACGATCGAGACGCGGACGGTCAGCGTCTCCGCCTCCCACTGCACGTGGGCCCGCACCGTCGCCCAGGCCGCGTCGCCCTCTACGCGGGCGTCGAGGTGCTCGACGGTCCCGGTGAACGCGCCGGCGTCGCCGTGGAGGCGCGCGAAGGCCTCGGGTCCGACCGCCCATTCGTTCCCCTCCGTACCGATCGCGCTGACCCCTTCGTCGCCGGAGAGCAGCGCAACGATCGCATCCCGGTCGCCCGCCATCTTCGCGTCCAGCCAGTCGCGCAGCGTGGCCTCGAGCTCCGGCGCGTGGGTCGACATCGCGGCAGCGTAGGTCACGATCGCGACAAAAGTGCGGTGTTAGCGAAACGGGTCGCCGCGACCCCGTCCGATGGTGCTGGTATCGATCTAGGGTCCTTCGGCCGATGGCGATCAGCGAGCATCAGAACGGGCATTCCAACGGTGGCGGCGCAGGCCCGCCCGGTGGCTACCTCCCGCCCCAGAACCTCGAGGCGGAGCAGTCCGTCCTGGGTGCCGTGCTGCTGTCGGAACAGACGCTCTACGCGCTGACGATCGAGGTCAACCTCAAGCCCGAGGACTTCTACCGCCCGTCCCACGGCGCCATCTTCGCCGCCATGCTCGCGCTCTACGAGCAGGGCGAGCCGGTGGACACGCTCACCGTCACCGACAAGCTCAAGCAGTCCGGCCAGCTCGAGTCCGCGGGCGGGCCCGCCGCCGTCGAGGCGCTCGCCGCCGCGCCGCCCGTCGTCGGCAACGCCAAGCAGTACGGCAAGATCGTCAAGGACGCCTCGCTCGTCCGCGGTCTCATCACCGCCACCCAGCTGATCCAGCAGGAGGTCGCCGAGCACGCCGGCAGCCCGGTCGAGCTGCTCGACCGCGCCGAGCGCTCCATCCTCGAGATCGGCTCGGACGACCGCCGCAAGGACTTCCGCCCGATCTTCGACGTCCTCGAGTCGGAGATCGAGAAGCTCGACAAGCTCTCGCGCGCCGGCGCCGAGATCACCGGCACGCCGTCCGGGTTCTCCGACCTCGACGAGATCACCGGCGGCTTCCAGCCCGGCAACCTCATCGTCCTGGCCGCACGTCCGTCGATGGGAAAATCGGCTTTGGCAGCCAACTTCCTCGAAAACGCCGCGGTCCGTCACGGCCGGCCCGGCGTCATGTTCAGCCTGGAGATGGGCGAGTCCGAGCTGGCGCAGCGCTTCATCGCCAGCCAGGGCTCGATCAAGGGCAACGCGCTGCGCAAGGGCAAGGTGGACTGGCAGAAGGTCACGCAGGCGGTCAAGACGCTCGGGGCGGCGCCGCTGTGGATCGACGACTCGTCCGACCTCAGCGTGCTGGACATCCGCGCCAAGGCCCGCCGGCTCGCCCAGCAGATCGACGGGGACCTCGGCCTGATCGTCGTCGACTACCTGCAGCTGATGCGCTCCGACAGCCGCAGCGACAGCGTGGTCGAGCAGATCGGCGAGATCTCGAAGGGCCTCAAGACGCTCGCCCGCGAGCTGAAGGTGCCGGTGATCGCCCTCTCGCAGCTCAGCCGCGCGGTGGAGCAGCGCCACGACAAGCGCCCCATGCTCTCCGACCTGCGCTCCTCCGGCCAGATCGAGCAGGACGCCGACCTCGTGATGTTCATCTACCGCGAGGAGTACTACGAGGACGATTCCGAGCACCAGGGCGAGGCGGAGCTGCTGATCTCCAAGCACCGCAACGGTGGCCTGGGCAACGTGCCGCTCGTGTTCCAGCACGAGTACCCGCGCTTCATGCCCGGGATCCGCGACGCGGAGCGCTACGCATGACCGACTGCCCCTTCGGCGTCTGCGACGGGTCCGGCTTCGTGGTCGACACGGAGGCGCGCGTCACCACGGCGTGCAAGTGCCGGCCGCAGCGCGTCTCCGAGCGCCGCGCCAAGCGCCTCAACAGCGTCATCCCGCGCAAGTACCGGGGCGCGTCCTTCGACCGCTCGCCCGTCACCAACATGGACCCGTTCGTGGTGTCCGCGGTGCGGCGCTACGTCGTCGACCTCGACGCGAACCTCGACTCCGGCCGCGGCCTGTGGCTGTTCGGGCCGGTGGGGACCGGCAAGACGACACTGGCGATGGTGGTCGCGCAGGCCGCCCTGGAGCGGCGGCGGACGGTCGGCATCTACTCCGCGCCCAAGTTGCTCTCCGAGCTGCGCCGCACGTTCGGCGACGACAGCGGCGGCACCTTCCACGACATCATCGACGCGCTCGCCGCCGTCGACCTGATGCACCTCGACGACGCCGGCGCCGAGCGCTCCAATGAGTGGGTGCTCGAGCAGCTCTACACGATCGTCAACGCCCGCTACGAGGAGGAGAAGGCGATCGTCGTCACCTCCAACCTCGACCCGACCGAGCTGGAGAAGCAGCTCGGCGAGCGCACGGTGTCCCGCCTGCACGAGATGTGCGGGGACGCGCTTCCATTGCACGACGAGGTCGACCACCGCACGGAGGTGACGCTCCCCGAACCGGGTGCGCCCCTGCGCTACGGCGGCGCTCCTTAGACTCGGAGGGGCATGGCCGGCATCGTGATCATCGGCGCCCAGTGGGGCGACGAGGGCAAGGGGAAGATCACCGACCTGCTCGCAGAGCAGGCGGACGTGGTCATCCGCTTCCAGGGCGGCAACAACGCCGGGCACACCATCGTCCGCGGCGAGGACGTCTGGAAGTTCCACCTGATCCCGAGCGGGATCCTGTACCCGGGCAAGCGCTGCGCGATCGGCAACGGCGTGGTGATCGACCCCGTCGTCCTCACGGGCGAGATCAACGGCCTGCGCGGCCGTGGCGTCGACCTGTCCGGCCTGCGCATCTCCGCCAACGCGCACGTGATCATGCCGTATCACCTGCTGCTCGACACGGCGGGGGAGACGCGGCTGGGCAAGGCGCAGATCGGCACCACCCGGCGCGGGATCGGGCCGTGCTACGCCGACAAGGCGCTGCGCCTCGGCATCCGCGTCCAGGACCTGCTCGACGAGAAGATCCTCAAGAAGAAGATCGTCGCCGCGATGGAGCCAAAGCGCCTGAGTCTGCGCCCGTACGCGCGCAACCCCGAGCTCGACCTGCAGCGCATGACCGAGGAGTACCTGAACTTCGGCCACGCGCTCGAGCAGTACATCGCCGATACCCCCAAGATCGTCTGGGAGGCGCTCGACAAGGACCTCAACGTCCTCTTCGAGGGCGCCCAGGGGACGCTGCTCGACATCGATCACGGCACGTATCCCTTCGTCACCTCCTCCAACCCGGTCGCGGGTGCGGCCTGCGCGGGCGCCGGCGTCGGCCCGCGCGACCTCAAGGAGATCTGGGGCGTCGTCAAGGCGTACACGACCCGCGTCGGCGCCGGCCCGTTCCCGACCGAGCTCGAGGACGAGACGGGCGAGCTCATCACCGACAAGGGCGGCGAGTACGGCACCACGACCGGCCGCCGGCGCCGCGTCGGCTGGCTCGACCTCGTGGCCCTGCGCTACGCGACCCGGCTCAACTCGCTCACCCACCTGGCCATCACGAAGCTCGACGTGCTCAGCGGCATCGGCGACGTCGCCGTCTGCACCTCATACCGCGGCAACGAGCGCGTGTTCACCGAGTTCCCGTACCACCAGTCGGTCCTGCACCACGTGGTCGGGGAGACGGTGACGCTGCCCGGCTGGGACGAGGACATCACCGGCGCCGAGTCGATGGACGACCTCCCGCAGGCCGCCCGCGACTACCTCGACTTCATCGCCGACTTCATCGGCGTCCCGATCGCGCTCGTCGGCGTCGGCCAGGGCCGCGACCAGACGATCTGGACCGAGTCAGGCCGCGCCAGCGACATCTGGAAGGTCGCCGCCGCCTAGCACCTCGTCCTCGCCGCGACCGAAGGCCCGCGCGCCGAGGACGGTCGCGCCGAGCAGCGCAAGGGTGGCGAGGGTGACCTGGACGGACAGGACGCCCTCCTGCGACCAGTAGACGTCGTCGAGCTCGATCAGCAGCGCGGCCTCGTCGAGCGTCATCGCCGCGCCGATCCCGAACGGGACGGCGAAGAGCGGATCGTGGTCCTCGTTGCGCGAGATCACCGAAGCGGCGCCCGCCAGGAAGGCCAGGATGATGCCCGGGATGAAATGGTGGATGTGCCGCCCGCGCACCCGCCGGTTGCGGAAGGGGCCGAACGCGCCGCGCGAGCGGATCGTGTGCGTGCTGACGCGCACGACGACCGCGGTGACGGCGTAGGAGAGGAGCAGGTTCAGCGCGGCGTTCTCGCGCGTCGGCGAGACCTTGTAGCCGACGACGGCGACCTCGACGGTCTCCCGCGCCGCCTCGGCGGCGGCGCCCGGGACGTCGTCGGTCTCGGTGGGCAGCGGCGCACTCCCGCGCCGCCACACCCCCCAGTATTCCGACACGATCACCAGGCCCGTCAGGCCGACCGCGCCGACGCCGAACAGCTCGGTGTTGGTGGGACGCCTCACAGCAGGTCGGCGGCCGGGACCTCGCGCACGACCCGGCCCGGTACGCCCATCACGACGGCGCGCGGCGGCGCGTCCTTCGTCACGACGGCGCCCGCGGCGACGAACGCCTCTTCGCCGATCTCGACCCCCGGACACAGCACAACACTGCCACCGATGCGGCAGCCGCGGCGCAGGGTGGCGCCGCGCAGCACGTAGTCGGGACCGTGCCGCCCCATCGTGTCGTCGTTGGTCGTCGACGCGCCCGGGCCGACGAAGACGTCGTCCTCGACGACGCTGAACGCGGTCAGGTACACGCCGGTCTGGATGCTCACGCGAGCGCCGACCACGACGTCGTTGTCCACGCACGCCCCGCGTCCGATCAGGGTGCCGGCACCGACACGCGAACGCTCTCGCACATAGGCCTGATCACCGATGACGGCGCCAGGCCCGATCTCGGCTCCGGCGAAGACGATCGCCTGCGCGCCGATCACCGCGCCGTCGCCGACCACCAGCGGGGGGACATCTCCCTTCGGGCGCACCGAGGGCTTGCCGAGCACGGCGCCATCCTGGATGATCACGTTCTCCCCCAGCACCGTGCCGGGGTAGACGACGGCGCTAGGCGCGCGCATGCTCGCGGCGGGACGCGTCCAGCTGGGCCTGGGCCTGCTCGAGCACGCGCACGACGCGCAGGCCGCTCTCGCCGTCCGAGCGCGGCGGGGTGCCCGTGCGGACGCAGTCGACGAAGTGCTCGCACTCGATGCGCAGCGGCTCGCGGCTGGGGATGCGCGGGGACCAGATGTCGCCCGAGCGGGTGATGTACTCGCCGTAGCCGTCGGTGGACTCGTCGAAGCCCTTGTCGTAGACGGTGATCTTGCGCTCGACGTCCATGTCGTCGAAGGTCGCCATCCGCTTGGATCCGACGATCGTGAACGTGCGCGCCTTGTGCGGGTCCAGCCAGGACAGGTGCATGTGCGCGGCCCGTCCGGACGGGAAGCGCATGAAGCAGAAGACGACGTCCTCGACCGGCGGGCGCATGTAGCTCTCCCCGCGGGCGACGACGTCCGCGGGCTCCTCGCCGCCGAGCAGGTGCAGCATCACCGACACGTCGTGCGCGCCGAGCGACCACAGCGCGTTCTCGTCCGCGCGCAGCTTGCCGAGGTTGAGGCGGTGCGAGTAGACGTAGTGCAGGTCGCCGAGCTGCCCGGAGTCCGCGACCTCCTTGAGTGCTTCGACGGCGGGGTGGTACTCGAGCAGGTGGCCGACCATCAGCAGCCGCTTGGCCCGCGCGGCCGCGGCGACGACCCGTTCCGCGTCGGCGACGTTGGTGGCCAGCGGCTTCTCGACGAAGCAGTGCTTGCCGGCGTCGAGGACGCGCTCGGCGAGGGCGGCGTGCGACGGGACGGGGGTGGCGAGGATGACGGCGTCCACCGTGTCGTCGGCGAGCACCTCGTCGAGTTGGGACGCGCGGCGTGCGCCCGGATGCTGCGCCCCGATCCGCGCGAGCGCGGCGGCGTCACCGTCGCACAGCCAGGCGACCTCGCAGCCGGGCAGCGCCCCGAAGTTGCGGGCGAGGTTCGGGCCCCAGTAGCCGAGGCCGGCGACGGCGACCCGGATGACGCGCTCGCCTGTGCCCGAGGTCGAAGGCCTTTGGGTGCTCACGCGAGCGATCCTACGAGAGCCTCCACGACGCGCTCGCCCGCCCGGCCGTCGCCGTAGAGCGGCGGGCGCTCGGCCGGCGGCGGCACCTCGAGGGCGGCGAGCGCGGCCTCGGCGTCCAGATCCACCAGCGTGTTCCAGCCCGCGTCGACGGTCTCGGTCCACTCGGTGGTCGAGCGCAGGGTCACGCAGCGCACGCCCGCGAGGTATGCCTCCTTCTGCACGCCGCCGCTGTCGGTGAGGACGGCACGCGCACCGCGGATCAGCGCGGTGAACTCGAGGTACCCGAGCGGGGGGAGCAGCTCGACGCCGGCGGCGAGCCGATCGAGGAGGTCCTGCGCGGCCAGCCGCGCACGGGTGCGCGGGTGCAACGGGAAGACGACGTCGCCCGGCACCTCCAGCAGCAGCTCGACCAGCGCCCGCAGCCGCGCGGGGTCGTCGACCGTGCCCGCCCGGTGCGCGGTGACAGCGACATAGTCCCCGGCGCGGGGCTCGACGCGGACGAGCTGCGCGATGTCGACCATCACGTCCCCGACGACCTCGATGCGCCCGGTCACGCGCTCGGCGCGCAGGTGCGCGGCGGGCGCCTCGCTCGAGCACAGCAGCAGGTCCGACGCGTGGTCGGTGAGGACGCGGTTGAGCTCTTCGGGCATCGCGCGGTCGAAGGAGCGCATGCCGGCCTCGACGTGGGCGACGGGGATGCGCGCCTGGGCCGCCGCCAGCGCGCCGGCGAGCGTCGAGTTCGTATCGCCGTAGACGAGCACCGCATCCGGCGCCTCCGCCCGCAGCAGGTCACCGACCGCCGCGAGCATGCGCGCGGTCTGCGTGGTGTTCGAGCCGCCACCGAGGTCTAGCCGGTGCTCGGGCCGCGGCAGACCCAGCTCGTCGAAGAAGATCCGCGACATCTCGTCGTCGTAGTGCTGGCCCGTGTGGACCATCACCTCGCTCGCGCGCTCGCGCAGGCGGGCGGACACCGCAGCGGCCTTGACGAACTGCGGCCGGTTCCCGATGACGGTGAGGACCCGAAGATCGCTCGGGGGCCCGCCTCCGGCGGCTCTTTCGGACTCACCTGCGCGCGCTGGGATGGCCGCCTCCTGCACCCCTAGCCGCCGAGCATGTGTTCCACGTGCTCGCGGAACGCGCGCGCGGCGGCGGCCGTGACCGGGCCCGGTGCAGCGGGCAGCTCGCGATCGTCGATCGCGCTGATCGGCAGCACCTCGCGCACGGACGACGCGATGAAGGCCTCCTGGGCGGCCGCGAGGTCGTCCAGGGTCGTGATGCGCTCTTCCGCGTCCGTCACGCGGAACAAGCGCTCGCGGGTGATCGACTCCAGGATGCGATCGCTCAGCGGCGGGGTGAGCAGCCGGCCGTCGCCGTCGACCCAGAAGAACGTCCACGTCGGCCCCTCCAGCACGCGGCCGTGCGGCGAGACGAACAGCGCCTCGTCGGCGCCCTTCTCCCTGGCGAGCCGGCCGGCCAGCATGTTGCCGCCGTACGACAGCGTCTTGAGCGTGTCGAGGATCCGCCCCGGCGCGAAGGTGATCGTGGCGACACGCGCGGTCGCCGGATGCGCCGGCATCGGCTCGACGATCGCGATCCGCCGCCCGCCGCGCGTGAGGACGATGCGCAGCAGCGCGTCGAGCTCGCCGGTCTCGTCCAGGAGCGCGTCCACCTCGCGCTCGAGGGCGACGATGTCCGTCTCCAGCCGCAGCCCCTCGCAGGTGCGGCGCAGCCGCGTGTAGTGGTCCTCCATCCCGAACGGCTGCCCGCCGTAGAGGCGGACGACCTCGAAGGCGCCGTCGCCGCGCAGGAGGCCCTCGTCCGTCACGCTGATCACGGACTCCTCCGGGGGCGCGATCGCCCCGTCCACCGACGCCAGGTAGGTGGTCATGGCCCGCAGCCTACGCGTCGAGCGTGAGCGTCAGCTGCCCGGCGTCGACCGGCTCCTCCAGGTTGCCGACGGTCACCCCGACGAGCGTGAGGCCCTGGCGGCGGACCTCCGGCATCGCCTCCGCGAGCAGCCCCCGCAGCGCGGTCAGCACCGTCGGGCCCTCGGCGGTCGCGTGCGGGAGCGTGTGCGAGCGGGTCGCGCGGCTGTAGTCGCCGAAGCGCAGCCGCAGGACCACGGTGCGGCCGACCCGGCCGCGGGCGCGCATCCGGCTCGTCACGCGCTCGCACACGCGCGCCAGCGCCGCGTCGAGCTCCTGGGGGGAGCGCCGCGGGCGCCCGAGCGCCGCCTGGGCGCCGAACGACCTGCGCCCCGCGCGCCGGCGCGCGACCGGGCGCGTCGCGCGCCGGGCGACGAGGTGGTGGATCTGCCGGCCCGGGCCGCGCCCGAGGATCGCCACCAGCTCATGCTCGTCCAGCTCGGCGAGATCGCCGATGGTGCGCAGCCCGCGCCCGTGCAGCTTGCGCGCGCTGGCCGGGCCCAGGCCCCACAGCTTCTCCAGCGCCAGCGGGTGCAGGAAGGCCACCTCGTCCTCGGGCTCCACCAGGCGCAGGCCGTCCGGCTTGGCCGACGCGCCCGCCATCTTGGCCAGCAGCCGCGTTCGCGCGACGCCGACGGTGATCGGCAGCCCCACCCGCGCGCGCACCTCGCCGCGGATCCACTCGCCGACCTCCAGCGGATCCGCGTCGACCTCGCGGACGTCCAGGAACGCCTCGTCCACCGAGACCTGCGACACCTTGGCGCCGGTCTCCGCGAACACCGCGCGTACCGCGAGGCTCGCCTCCCGGTACGCCTCCCAGTGGCCCGGCACGACCAGCAGGTCCGGGCACAGCCGCCGCGCCTCGCGCCCGCCCATCGCCGAGCGCACGCCGAACGCGCGCGCCTCGTAGCTCGCCGCCATCACGACGCCGCCGCCGACCGCCACCGGCTTGCCGCGCAGGGCGGGATCGTCCCGCTGCTCCACGGAGGCGAAGAAGGCGTCGAGGTCGGCGTGCAGGACGGTGGCGGACACGAACGCATGTTCGCATTGCCTGCGGACGGAATCAGTCCTCCCGTGCGCGCGACGGCTGCACGCGCTTGGGCTCGCCCGGCATCTTGGGGTACTCCGGGGGATAGGGCAGGTCGGTGCCGTCCTGCTCGTAGAGGTCGAGCAGCGGCTGCAGGGAGTGGGCCCGGTCGTCGATGGCGGCGTGCACGTCCCCACGTTCCGCGAAGCGCGCCGGCATCGTGGCGACGTTGAGCTCCTGGGGCTGCACATGCGCGAGCTCGTCCCACTCGAGCGGGGTGGAGACGGGCGCGCCGGGCCGCGGGCGGATCGAGTAGGCCGACGCGATGGTGCGGTCGCGGGCGTTCTGGTTGTAGTCGACGAAGATGCGCTCGCCGCGCTCCTCCTTCCACCACTTCGTCGTCACCTCGCCGGGCCGGCGCCGCTCGAGCTCGCGCCCGAAGGCGATCGCCGCGTGGCGGACGTCGGTGAACGACCAGCGCGGCTCGATGCGCACGTAGATGTGCACCCCGCGCCCGCCCGAGGTCTTGGGGAAGCCCGTGTAGCCGAGGTCGGCGAGCAGCTCGCGGGCCGTGCCCGCCACCCGGACGGCGTCGGCGAAGTCCGTGCCCGGCTGCGGGTCGAGGTCGATGCGCAGCTCATCGGGATGGTCGACGTCGGCGGCGCGCACCGGCCACGGGTGGAAGGTCAGCGTCCCCATCTGCGCGCACCACCCCACGACCGCGACGTGGTCCGGGCAGACCTCGTCCGCGTGGCGCCCGCTGGGGAACTGGATGCGGCAGGTGTCGACCCAGTCCGGCGCACCCGTGGGGACGCGCTTCTGGTAGAAGGCGTCGCCACCGCGCTCGCCGCGCTGGGACAGGACGATGCCCTCTTGAACGCCCTTCGGCCAGCGCTCGAGCGTCGTCGGCCGGTCGCGCAGCGCGCGCAGGATGCCGTCCCCGACCGCGAGGTAGTACGCGACGATCTCGCGCTTGCTGAGTGCGGGCGTGCGCTCCGTGGCCGGGAAGATGACGCGGTCCGGGCTCGAGACGCGCAGCTCGCGGCCACCCGCGTCGATCACGATCGCTTCGGACTTCGCCATCCGGTCATGATGCCCGACGGGCCCGGACGTCCGAAAGGAACCTCCGCGACTCCCCGCCGCTTCGCGCACGCCCGGGAGGGAGAGTGGGCGGCACATGGAAGCCTCCGTGCCCACCCCGCGCTCCATGCCGGTGTCCACGCAGGTCTTCCAGTTCGTCGGCATCATCCTCCCCTTCCTGGGGCTGCCCGCGGCAGTCGTGCTCCTGTGGGGCCACGGCGTGTCCGTCACCGACCTCGCGATCATGGCGGCGCTCTACGTCATCACGTGCCTCGGCATCGGGGTCGGGTACCACCGGCTGCTGACTCATCGCGCCTTCCAGACCTACCCGGGCCTTCGGTACATGTGGGCCGTTCTCGGGTCGCTGGCGCTCGAGGGCTCCGCGCTGCCGTGGGTGGCCCACCACCGCAAGCATCACGTCCACTCCGACGCCGACGGCGATCCGCATTCACCGCACGGTCACGGCCCGGGGTGGCGCGGAGCCGTCCGCGGCCTCGCGCACGCCCACCTGGGCTGGGTGGTCTTCGGCCGGCGCCAGGAGGACCGCGACCGCTACCTCGGCGACCTGCGCAAGGACCGCGGCATGATCCTGATCTCCGACCTCTTCCCCGTCTTCGCCGTGCTCACGCTCCTGCTCCCCGCGGGCCTCGGGCTGCTCCTCACGGGCACCTGGATGGGCGCTCTGACAGCGTTCGTCTGGGGCGGCCTCGTGCGGATCTTCCTGCTCCACCACGTGACGTTCTCGATCAACTCGGTCTGCCACTTCGCCGGCCGCCGCCGGTTCACGACCGGGGACGAGTCGCGCAACGTGTTCTGGCTCGCGATCCCGTCCCTCGGCGAGTCGTGGCATCACAACCACCACGCGTTCCCGACGTCGGCTCGCCACGGCCTGCGCCGCAGCGAGTTCGACGTCAGCGGCCTCGTGATCGCCGGGATGGCGCGCCTCGGCCTCGCGTGGGACGTCGTGACGGTCAGCCCCGAGCAGCAGGCCGCCAAGGCGCTCCCGCGGTGAGCCTTCAGCCCGCGCGTCCAGGCGATCCGGATTCGACGTGCGCCAGATCCGGCGTGGAACGGGTCCACGACACCCATCTGCATCGGATCGGCGTCAACTACGAGCAGCTGCCGATCGACCGGCCGCAGTGCCCGGTGCACTCGTCCGCGAGATCATGGACGAGCAGCGCACCGCGCTGGTGGACAACATCGTCGGTCACGCCGGCGCCGAGGAGTGACCCGAGACGTCAGGAGCGCGTCGCGGCGGCTCGGGGAGGTTGAAGGCCCGCCGCAGCTCCGGCGCGACGAGCGCGAGCTGGTCGCGGTGGCGGGTGAGGTAGTCGGCGACGAACGGGCAGACCGGGACCACCTGCAGGCCGCGCTCCCGGGCGTCGTCGAGCGCGAACGCCACGAGCCGGCTACCGAGGCCCTGGCCCTCGTGGCGTTCCGCGATCTCGGTGTGGGTGAAGGCGCGGACCTTCGCGCGGCCCCGGTACTCGGCGAACCCCGCCGGCTCGTCACCCACCCGGATCTCGTACCGCTCCGCCTCGGGAACGTCTCGCACCGTCACGTCGTCAACCATGTGGCGAGCGTACCCCCGGGGCGAGATCAGGCCTGCCTTCGATGGCGACGGAGCCCGGGGTGCGGGGGCGCGACGGCTACCAGCCCGACGTCGCCTGGAGGACGGCGTCTGCGAGTGCCTCCGACCGCAGATGGGTGATCTGCTGGTAGTCCGAGTCGCGGACCATGTCGCTGAACGCCTGCCGGCTCGGATAGCGGACGAGCAGCACTGCGTCCCAGTCGTGCGCGTCCGGGGCGACCACCACGGTCTGGCAGTCCCCGACGTAGACGACCTCGGCCCCGAACCGGCCGGAATGGTCGCGGAAGGCCTCGACGTACTCGCCGTAACGCTCGCGACCGCCGTCGGGCTTGTACTTGAGGAGGTTGAGCATCACCACCGGACCGCCGGGGTCCTCGGCGAGGTAGCGCTTCAGGTCCTGTCCGGTGGGGTCGACGGGCATCCCCTGATGATGACGGGTGTGAGCGTCAGACGGCGTTTCGTGGGTAGGCCCGGCCCGTGACCGTCCCGAACCTGTTGCGCGCCGTCGGCGCGGCCCGCGGTGCGCTGCGCATGGCGGGCGCGGCCACGGAGGACCTCGTCGCGGCCTTCGGCCCGCTGAACCTGACCGGGGCGAGCGGCCCGCCCGACGACCCGTTCGCCGCGCTGGACCCCGAGTACGTGCGCGCGACACTCCCGGCGGTGCGGGCGCTCTCGGAGGTGTACTTCCGCGCCGACGTGTCCGGGCTCGAGCGCATCCCGGACGAGGGACCGGTGCTACTCGTCGGCAACCACTCGGGCGGGACGGTGATCGCCGACACCTTCGTGTTCGCCCAGGCGTTCCTGGACCACTTCGGCCCCGACCGCGGGTTCCGCCAGCTGGCCCACGACCTCGTGTTCAAGGCGCCGGGACTGCGCGCGCTCGCACAGCCCTACGGGACCGTTCCCGCCTCGCCGGAGAACATGCGCCGATCCTTGGAGGAGGGCGCAGCGCTCCTCGTCTACCCCGGCGGGGACGAGGACTCGTTCCGCCCGACCTGGGAGAGCGGAGAGGTCGTCTTCGCCGGGCGCACCGGCTTCGTGGAGCTGGCCCTCGAGCACAACGTCCCGATCGTCCCCGTCGTCTCGATCGGCGGACAGGAGACCGCGCTCTTCCTGGGTCCGGGCAAGGGCCTCGCCAGCGCGCTGGGGCTCGACCGGCTCGCGCGCCTGAAGGTGCTCCCGATCGCCATTGGGCCGCCCTTCGGGATCACCGTCCTCGACCTCCCGGGGCGCCTCCCGCTGCCCTCGAAGATCACCATCCGCGTCATGCCCCCGATCGACCTGCGCGCGGAGCTCGGCGTGGATCCCGACATCGAGGAGGGCTACCGGCTCGTACGGAGCCGGATGCAGCGCACCCTCACCCGGCTCAGCAACGAGCGGGGTCTTCCCGTCGTGGGCTAGCGACGTCCGCGAGCAGCTCCAGCGAGCGCAGCCGGCCGTCGAGCGTGTCGGCTTGATGCGCGGTGATCAGTTCGTCGGCCTCCGTGAGGGTGACGAACTCCTCGAGGTAGGCCTCCACCCTGTCGGCCGTGCCCATTGCGGTGAACCGCAGCATCTGGTCGACGTGCGCGGCCTGCGGTGACGCGAGCACCGCCCCCAGCTGCGCATCGTCGAGGCGCCGCCCGGGGCGGCTGAAGATCCCGCGGGCGAACTCGCGCCGGCGCGCCGCGAACTGCCGGCGGGCCTCGTCATCGTCGTCGGCCGCGAGCACGTTGACGGCGGCGATGACGTACGGCTGGTCGAGCTGCGGCGACGGCTTGAAGCGCTCGCGGTAGACGGCGATGGCCTGCTCGAGGGCCTGCGGCGCGAAGTGCGACGCGAACGCGTAGGGCAGCCCGAGCGCAGCGGCCAGTTGCGCGCCGAACAGCGAGGAGCCGAGGATGTACAGGGGGACGTTCGTGCCGCGCCCGGGCACCGCGTGCACGTTGGGGATCAGCGTCTCGCCCGTCAGGTAGCCCTGCAGCTCCTGGATGTCCTGCGGGAACGTGTCGACGGCGGAGTTCTCACGGCGCAGGGCCCGTGCCGTGTTCTGGTCCGATCCGGGCGCCCGGCCCAGGCCGAGGTCGATGCGTCCGGGGTGCAGCTCCGCCAGCGTTCCGAACTGCTCGGCGATCACCAGCGGGGCGTGGTTGGGCAGCATGATCCCGCCGGCGCCGAGCCGGATGCGCTCCGTGTGCCCGGCGACGTGGGCGATGAGGACGGCGGTCGCCGACGACGCGATCGACGACATGTTGTGGTGCTCGGCGTACCAGACCCGCTCGTACCCGAGGGCCTCCGCGCGCTGGGCGATCGCGACCGTCCCGTGGAGGGCGTCGGCGACGGCTCGATCACGGCCGACGAACGCCAGGTCGAGCACCGAGATCGGCAGGGACAGGCTCATCCCGATCACGCTACCTCCCCTCGAGACCCTCGGTTCGCCTCACCGCCGGCCGGGACCGGCGACGGGCCAGCGCCCGGCCAACGCGGCCTCCACGTGCGTTGCCCGGCCCGCGAGCCCGGCCCGTTCGGCATCGTCGAAGTCCTGGGCGGCCGCCGTCGCCCGCGCCCGGGCGAGCTGGGCGGAGATCGCGTCGCGCTGCTCGGGACGCCGGGCAGACCACGCCAGTTCGCGCAGCAGGTCCAGGATGCGCGCCAGGACGAGCGGATCGGACGCGCCGTAGCGCCGCGGCGGGCCGAGGGCCCCTTCGACCAGGTCGCCGAACGCGGCGCGGCGCAGGATGATCCGCAGTTCGCCGTCCTCGTCGCGCAACAGCTGCGGGGCGAGGTCGCGCCCGGCCAGCTCGCACAGCCACGCGGAGGTGTGCCCGAGCGCGTGGATCGCCGTCGTGGGATCGTTGATACCGGGAGACAGCGCCTTGACGCAGACGTCGGTCAACTGCTTGAGCCCGTAGCCGATGTCCTGTACCGCGGTGCGCTCGATTCCCGTGGTCACCGCCTCGGCCACCGCCTCGCGCAGCCGCTCTGCGTCCTCCGGGCCGAGCTTTCCCTCACGAGCCCAGGCCACCCCGACCGGCACGCCCCGCACGAGAGAACTGCCCGGACCCTGGTCGACGAGAATGACCGCATCGACGCCGCGGGCGGCCTGGAGCAACGCTTCACTGTCGAGGGTGAGCAGGAAGCCGTTGTCCGGAGCCGGAACGGGCATGGCGTCGGCCGGTGCCGCGGGGCCGAGCTCTGGTCCGCCGTCCCCATCCTCCAGAACGGGCAGGATCCGGCGGAGGGCCTCGGTTGCATCCTGGTGCACCTGCACGAGCATGGCCTCCACCCGGATCTTCCGCGCGAGGTGCGCGAGGAACACGACGAGGCCCACGACGCTGGCGAGACAGAGCAGGAAGGCGAGCGAGACCGAGATCCTCGGGACGAACTCGCCAATGCGGTCGCTCTCGTCGCGCACCGTCCGCAGCACCGCCAGCGCGTAGCTAAAGGTCCCCAGGAACAGCGCCAGGGTGACGTGGACGTAGCGGTCGCGGCTGAACGTGCGCAGCAGCCGCGGGGAGAACTGACTGCTGGCCAACTGCAACGTGACCACCGTGAGCGAGAACGTCAGCGATGTGACCGTTATCAGCGAGCCGGTGATCACGCCGAGCAGGGTCCGCGCGGCGTCGGGGCCTCCGCCGAACACGTATTCGGTGAGGCCGGCGGAGAGGTGGCTGTCCACGCTCGCGTCGATCCGTGGGAGCGCGATGCCCAGCGCAAGTCCCAGGAGCACCCCGAGCAGCGGCACAGGCCACAGCTGGCTGCGCAGCGCATCGCGCACCGTGTCCGTGACCGGGCTCATGCGTGCCCGTGAGCGGTTTCGTGGCGAGGCGGAAGGTCGTTCGGAGCGTCGCCGAGCCGCAGGAGGTCGGCGCCGAGCGCCAGGAGCGAGTCGCGCATCGTCACGGCCCCGGCGCGGACCCGGCGCCTGGGCCGGCTCGGCGTGGAAGACGTACCTCGGCGCGCATGCCCTTCGCTCTGCGAGTCTATCCAGGCGGCGGGCCGTGCTCGGATCCCCGCTTCGCCCGGCGAAGACGCCTCGAGCCCCTCGAAGGGACCCGACGGCGCACGGGCCGTGCCCGTGCACCGTCTGGGAGGTGACCCACCTTTCGGCGGTCCACAACGGACAAGTGAAGCAGGGACCGGCTTCATCACCACACGACCGATACGGTTCAACCCATGCTCCGCGACGGTCCCATCCCCCGCTTCGCCCATGGAGCGATCGAGTACGTCGCTGGCGTGCTGCTGCTGATCGCCCCGTTCCTGCTGAGCTTCGACCATGGCTCGGCCAAGGCGGCCTCGATCGTGATCGGCGTCATCGTGCTCGTCGTGGCGGCCATCACAGAGGGCCCGACCGGGCTGTCCGCCATCCTTCAGGTTCAGCTTCACGTGGTCCTGGACTTCCTGCTCGCCGCGCTGCTGATCGCGTCTCCGTTCCTGTTCGGCTTCTCGGTGGAAGGCGCGCCCACCGCGTTCTTCATCGCGCTCGGTGTCGCTCACGCGCTGGTCACCATCGGCACGCGGTTCTACGCCGCCTCGGATACCCGGCGCTGACCGCACCTGATGGGCCACCGGGAGCACGCTCCGGGTGCCGAAGCTGATCGTTTGGTCGAGGAGCGGCGCGGGTGGCGGCCGTGTGCTCACGGCTCCGGGCGAAGCGCGGGCGGCCCCATGAGGACGCTCAACGTGCCGTCGTTCTCGAGCACGATCGCCGCCACGTCGTCTAGGCCGGCGTGGCCCTGCGCCCGGGCGGCCTGCCGCAGCTCGTCGACGGTGACCCGCTCGCGGCGCATGGCGTCGGGGAGCAACCCCTCGCGGTAGACGAGGGCAGGCTCGGACTTCACGAGTCGCTCGACCCGGCGGCTGCGGACGGACGCCCACGCCACTGCGTATTGCAGGCCGGCGAGCAGCGCCAGCGCGGTCACCCCCTCCGCGACCGTGACGCTTGACGACAGCAGCACCGTTGCCAGGGTCGACCCGAGCGAAATGGTGACCACGAAGTCAAAGGCATTGAGCTTGGCCAGGGTCCGCTTGCCCGACGCCCGCAGCACCACGATCAGGGCCAGGTAGGCACAGGTCCCCACGACCACGATCCGAACGAGACTCTGCCAGTCGTCGAAGAACACGTCAGCGGCGGTCGAGGAGGAGCATGGGAGGAATCTTGACGTAGCGCGACGGTGACCTCCGTCCGGACCAACCTGCTGTCCTGCTGAGTGCCCCCGGAAGGAATCGAACCTTCAACCTTCGGATTAAGAGTCCGCTGCTCTGCCAATTGAGCTACAAGGGCGCGGCAGCGGAGGATAGCGACAGCTACTTCTTCTTCTTGTCTCCGGAGGACTTCTTCTTGTCCTTGCCGAAGAGCTCCTTGGCCTGCTTCTTGGCCTCCTCAGGAGAGATGGAGGCCTCCGGGATCGCGGAGGCGGCGGCCTGAGCGGCCTGCTGCGCGCCCTGCTGCTTGGCAGCCGCGAGGTCGCCCTTGAGCTGCTGACGCTGGTCAGGGTCCTCGAGCGAGATGGCCTTCTTGGCGGCCAGGTCGCCCTTGCGGGTCTGGCCGGCGAGGTAGGCGTACTGGGCGAGGGCCGAGTAGGGACCGACGGAGTCGCGGTTGAGGGCGACGACCTCCTGGGCGTTGACCAGCTCCTCGAGGTCGCCGAGCGCGGCGTAGGCCTGGACCATGCGGGAGGCGACGCGGGCCTCCTCGTCGGTGTCCTTGGGCTCGATCCCCTGGTAGGCCTTCCAGGACGTGGCGGCGTCGCGGAGGTCGGCCTCGCCCGCGGACGTGTACTTGTTCGTCGCGGAGTTGTACTGGTCGCCGGTCCCGGCCAGGGAGACCTGCGCGCGGACGAGCTTGGCGTAGGCGACCTCGTCCTTCGGGTTGGCGGCGAGCGTCTTCTTGGCCGCCGCGATGTCCTTCTTGTAGCGGTCGGCGCCGACGTCGCCGCCCGAGTTCGAGCCGGTGATGGCGTCGACGAGGCCGCCGTTGGTGTTGCCGCCGATGCCGAACAGCACGAGGCCCCCGCCCATCAGGAAGGCGAGCGTGATGTACACGATCTTGACGGTGTTCTGGCGGCCGCGGCCGCGGAGATCGAAGAGCATGGCGCTGGGTTCAGTCCTCGTCGGAAAGCAAATCCGCCTCGTCCGCATCGGGGTCGCGCTTGCGGGCGCGGCGGTCGAGCAGGGCGGCAACGAGGATAGAAGCCTCGTAGAGCACGAGCAGGGGGATCATGCTCAGGAAGAGCGTGATGGGGTCCGTGCCCGGCAGCAGCATGGCCAGGACGGCGATGACGAGGACGGCATAGCGGCGGTTCGCGCGCAGCTGCGCCACCGACAGGATCTCCATCCGCACGAGGCCGATCACCCCCAGCGGATACTGGAACAGCGCGCCGAGCGCGATGCAGGTGAGGATCGTGAACTTGTAGAGGTCCTTCGCCTGGACGAGGATGTCGAAGTTGTCGGAGTTGAAGTTCTGAAGCACCTTGATCGCGCTGGGGAGCACGACGAAGTACGCGAACAGCACGCCGGCGATGAACAGGAACGGGACCATCGCCAGCAGGGGCAGCGCGACCTCCCGTTCACGCGGGGAGAAGGCGGGCAGGACGAACGCGTAGAGCTGGAACAGGATCAGCGGCAGGGACACCAGCAGCCCCGCGTAGGCGGCCACCTTGAAGGTCGACGTGAACGGCTCGGCGACGCCGAGGGTCACGGGTTGTCGCGTCGCCGGCGGGATGTTGCGGGCGAGCAGGGCGCCCTGCTCGCGCAAGGCCGCCGCGGTGCGCTTGAGCGCGTCGCTGGCGCCCTCGTCGGCGGCCACCGCCGCGGCGAAGTCGGAGGTCTGGGTCGCGAACTTGCCCAGCAGCCGGTTGTAGGTCTGCGTCTTGGCCAGCGCGCCGCCGGCCTTCTGCCCGGACGTCGCCTTGATGAACGGTCGGTTGACGATGTCGAGGACGCGGTCGTTCTGCCAGAAGGCGACCGCGAAGCAGATCAGGAAGGCGAACAGCGAGACGAGGATGCGCGTGCGCAGTTCGTCCAGGTGCTCGACCAGGCTGAGCTGGTCCTCGTGCTTGACGCCTCGCAGCGCGGCGGCCACAGGCGGTCTACCGGCGCGGCTCGGGGACGACCTCGCCGTCGAGCGGCTCGCGGTCCGTCGTCGTCTCGGCCGCGGTCAGCTCCGGCTCGGCGTCCTTGTTGCCGCCGGTGACCGAGTCCTTGAACTCGCGGATCCCGCCCCCCAGCGAACGCCCGAGGCGGGGCAGGCGCTTCGGGCCCAGGATCAGCAGGACCACGACGAGGACGATGAGGAGTTCAGGGAGTCCGATGTTCATGCGTCAAAACCGGTCGCCATCGACCGTTCCATGGTCAGAGGTCTGAGGCTAGTCGTTCGGGCACTAGCACAACCGCTCAAGCTTGTCGAGCCGCCTGCCGAAATGCCTCGCAAGAACCGCCCGCCATGCCCGCTACTCCTGAACCCCAGCACTACGTCCGTCGCGTCGTCCTTCCCTCCGGCCGGAGCATCGAGGTCGTCTACTTCGAGCCCGACCCTCCGGTGCGACTGCCCGACGAGGGCCGGCGCCAGCTGCACGTGTGCCCCCGGTGCGACGCCGGTCTCGTCTACCCGGTCGCCTGGGAGGAGCACGACGCGCTGCACTGGGAGGTCTCGCTGCGGTGTCCGAACTGTGAGTGGCATGGCGTTGACCTGTATGCGCAGGACGTCGTCGATCGGTTCGACGCCGAGCTCGACCGTGGCACCGAAGCGCTCGTTCGCGACCTCCGCCAGCTGACGCACGCGAACATGGCAGACGAGCTCGATCGCTTCCGCGCGGCGCTCGACGCCGACGCCATCCTGCCCGAAGACTTCTAGCTGTAGCGGTCGACGACGCCGTCGGCCACGAGCTCGAGCGCGAGCTGCTGGCCCTCGGGCAGCGACGGCAGCGCGGCCTTCGCCTCCGCGACCATCTCCAGCGCCTGCGCGCGGGCGGCCTCCAGTGCGCCGGTGGCGGCGATGCGGTCGCAGAGGTCCTCTGCCTGCGCAGGCGTCGTGACGTCGCGCAGGTCGACGTCGACGCCGGCCAGGATGAACGGGAGCGTGACCGTCCCGTCGAGCAGGTCGGTGCCGCGGTGCTTGCCGGTCCGTTCGGCGGGACCGGAGACGTCGAGGACGTCGTCGAGCAGCTGGAAGGCGAGGCCGATGCGGCGCCCGAACTGCCCGAGCACCTCGGCGTCGGCGCCGGCCTCGAGCGCGCCGAGCTCCCCGGCGGCCTGGAACAGGCGCGCGGTCTTGAGCTCGCAGCGGTGCAGGTAGCGCTCGCGGGTGACGCCCGTGTTCCAGGCGTCCTCGCGCTGGAGCAGCTCGCCGCGGGCCAGCGCGGACGCCGCGTCCGAGAGCACGCGGATCTGGTCGGCGCGGTCGTTGCGGGCCAGCTCCGCGAACGCCTGCGCGAAGAGCAGGTCACCGGTGGCGGTCGCCATCAGCCGGCCGCCCTCGGCGAAGACCGTCGGCTTGCCGCGGCGCAGCGAGGCACCGTCGAGGACGTCGTCGTGGACGAGCGTGGCGGAATGGACGAGCTCGACGGCAGCGGCGGCGCGCAGGAGTCCCTCGTCAGGGTCCACCGGGCCGGCGGCCAGGAACACGAGCAGCGGCCGCAGGCGCTTGCCGCCCGCGGCGATCGTCGCGCCCGCGTGCTCGGCGAGCACGTCGCCGTGGTCGGTGGCCAGCTCGTGCAGCCGCGTCTCGAGGCGGTCCATCAGCCCCGGGACGTGCGCGCCCGCGGCGTCGATGACCGCCAGCACGCTCTCGGCGGATGCCACTTAGGCGGTCCCGTGGTGGATGGCGATGATGCCGCCGCCCGTCAGCAGCCAGCGGACGTCGTGCAGCCCCGCGTCGACGAGGCGGCCGCCGAGCGCGTGCGCGTCCGGGAACCGCCGCACGGAGGCGGGCAGGTAGGTGTAGGCGTCGTCGAAGCGACCGAGCAGCGGGACGACGCGGTCGAACCACAGGTGGAAGAACGTCGATAGCGGCGGGCGCGTCGGGGTGGTGATCTCCAGGACGACGACCTTCCCGCCCGGGCGGACCACGCGCGCCATCTCCCGCAGCCCAGCATCGAGGTCCCCGAAGTTGCGCGCCCCGAAGCCGACCGTGGCGGCGTCGAAGGTGTCGTCGTCGTAGGGCAGCTCGCGCGCGTCGCCCCACTCCCAGGTCAGGTTGGGCGCCTTGACGCGCGCGCGGTCGAGCATGCCCTCGCTGAAGTCGGAACCGACGACGGTCGCGCCCGCGCCGGCCAGGGCGATGGCCAGGTCACCCGTTCCCGTCGCGACGTCGAGCGCGCGCGACCCCGGCCCGACCCCCGCCAGGCCGACGGCGCGGCGCCGCCACTCGTGGTGCAGCCCGGCCGTCATGACCGAGTTCATGAGGTCGTAGACGCCGGCGATGCGGTCGAACATCGCGCGCACCTGCCCCTCGGGCAGAGTCCCGGCGCGAGCGGCTGCGGATGGCATCAGCGGTCCGACTACTTGTCTTCGCGGAGCGAAGCGAGGAAGTTGACCAGGTCGGTCTTCTTCTTCTCGGGCAGGTCGCGGAACGACGGCATCGGTGACGTCGGGTTGTCCAGCGTCCGCCGGATCGCGCCGGGCAGGACGCGATCGCCGATGTGAGTCAGATCAGGGCCCAGGGTGCCGCCGTTCTCGCCGATCTTGTGACACGCGAGGCAGCCCGACTGGGCGACGACCATCTTCCCGGGCTCGTAGCGCGCCGCGACCTTCATGTCGATCTCGTTCGGCGAGCCGGCGGAGGCACCGAGGTAGGTCAGGTAGGCCATGGCGGCGATGGTGAAGATGCCGGCCGCCGTGGCGATCGGGCGCCGCTCGGGGCGGCGCTCCGGGGAGCGGTCGTAGAACGGCAGCAGGAAGAGCAGCACCATGCAGATGGTCGGAACGCCGATCGTGGCGACGGGCGTGAGCACCGCCGGCTTGATGACGCGCAGCAGCTCGAAGAGGAAGAAGAAGTACCACTCCGGGCGCGGGACGTAGGTCGTCGTCGTCGGGTCTGCCTTCGGGCCGAGCTCGGCGCCGAAGATCAGCGACATCATGATGATCGCGAACACCACGATCGCCGCCATGATCGAGTCCTTGGCGACTGCGTACGGGAAGAACGGCTTGCCCGCTGCCTTGTGCAGGGCGTACTCGCGGAGGTAGCGCTCCTTCTCGAGCTGGTTCATACCTCGTCCGTTCGCAGCTCGGGGTTGTCCGGGACCTTCAGCCACGGCGGCGCGGTGGTGCCGAGCTTCGCCACGAGATAGAGGTGGAAGCCCATCATCGCGGCGATCGCGCCTGGCACGAGCAGCATGTGGATCGCGTAGAAGCGCGACAAGGAGATGGCCGAGAACTCA
The DNA here is from genome assembly GCA_963740765.1 of uncultured Solirubrobacteraceae bacterium. GTDB lineage: Bacteria > Actinomycetota > Thermoleophilia > Solirubrobacterales > Solirubrobacteraceae > DATLGB01. The sequence goes on from CAVUFN010000016.1 coordinate 966,934, forward strand.
GCCCCGCCTCTGAGGAAGTCCGACAGGTAGGGACCGACGAACGGCCCCGTGCCGTTGATGTTCACGCCCACGATCGTCGCCCAGTAGGAGCGCTGGTCGAAGGGCAGCAGGTAGCCCGTGAAGGACATGGTCATCGTGAGGATGAGCAGCACGACGCCGATGATCCAGTTGAGCTCGCGCGGGTACTTGTACGCGCCCCAGAAGAACGTCCTGGCCATGTGCAGGAAGACGAGGATCACCATCACGGACGAGCCCCACTTGTGCATACCGCGCACGAACTCGCCGAGGAAGACCTCGTTGGTCAGGTGGCGGATGGACTCGTAGGCGCCGCCGGCCGCGTCGGGGCGGTAGTACATCGCGAGGAAGACGCCCGTCACGGCCTGCGACAGGAAGGCGAACATGGCCGCGGAGCCGAGCGTGTAGGCCCAGTTGGTGCCCTTGGGCACCTTGCGGAACAGCATCCAGCGCAGCCCGCCGGACAGCGACGTGCGCTCGTCGACCCAGTCGACCGCCGAGATCCCGGCTTCCTTGGCCTGCTCGAGCGGCTTGCGCGTGGGCTCGGTGCCGGGGCGCTTGGGCGTCGTCCGGAGCTTGTCCGGGACGGGGGGAAGCGGGAGCTTGGGAATCGGCATCGATGCCTACTTCTGGAGGGGGGTCGAGGGACGGCCGGGGTAGAGGTACTGACCGACACCGTCGAGATCCTCGCCCGGATCGCGGTAGTGCTCGTGCACCTCGAACTGGCTGTTGACGGAGTAGCGCGGGCCGACCTCGAGCTGGCCGTTGGTCATGCGCAGGTGGAAGCGGTCGAGCGGCCGGACGGGCGGGCCGCCGGACACCTTGCCGGTGAAGTCGTAGACGCCGCCGTGACACGGGCAGATGAAGCGCTTGGCCGCGTCGACGTAGCGGACCGGGCAGCCCAGGTGCATGCAGCGCGTCGAGATGGCCAGGAAGTCGATGCCGTCCGGGAACTGGATGTCGGTGTCGAGGTCGTCGTTGCGCGCCCGGACGTAGGCGGTCGTCTTGCCGATCTCGCCGACGCCCTGGACCATCGTCACCACGCGCGGGACGTACGTGTCGTTCGGGAAGTCCTCGGGCTTGCCGACAGCCGTCCAAACCGCCTGCGGGCGCTCGAACAGCGGGGTGCCGGCGGCGAAGCCCAGCACGGGGAGCGTGAAGCCCATCGCGGCCAGGGCACCGGCGCCGTGGACCGTCCCGACCATCAGGCGGCGACGGGTCACCGTCTCGCCCTCGTAGGCGCCTGGGATGTTGCGGTCAGCGGTGTACTTGGACTTCGGAGTCTTGCGAGGCATGAGGCTTTAGGGGCGGCTCAGGATCCGCCGGTCGAGATAGTACGCGGTGCGCAGCGTCCGCAGGCGCCCGATCGTCGGTCGTGTGCGAACGTCACATTCGCTCCCAGGCCGCCGCGGCCTCCTCGGGGCGGCCTTCGGCGTGCGCCTGAGCGCAGCGCGCGATGATCGCGGCCAGGCGGCGGACGCCGTCCAGGTCGCCCCGCTCGGCCAGGTCGGCGAGTCCGACGGCGTACAGGTGGTCGCCCGCCAGCAGCGCCAGATCAGCGTCGTCGGTATGGAGGACCGCGCCGCGGGCGTAGTGGGCGAGCTCGCCCTCCCGGACGGCCGCGTCGGCGTCGAAGCGCGCAGGGTGGGTGGGCACCGATACCGGCAGGCCGGCGGCCCGGAGCCGCTCAGCGAGCGTCACGGAACGCCGCCTCCGCGGCCTCGAGCGTGCGGGCGACGTGATCGCCCGTGTGCGCGAGCGACGGGAACCAGGCCTCGAACTGCGACGGCGGCGGGTAGACGCCGCGGGCGAGCAGGGCGCGGCACCAGCGCGCGTGGGCGTCGAGGTCGCAGGCCTGGGCACTCGCGTAGTCGGTCACGGGGTCCTCTGAGAAGAAGACGGTGAGCAGGCCCGTCGTGTGACAGATCTGGACGGGCGTATCGCCGGCCGCGGCGCGCAGGCCGTCGGCCAGGGACGTCGTGGTGGCGCTGAGCCGGGCGTAGGCCGCGTCGTCGAGCAGTTCGAGCGCGGCCAGGGCGGCCGCGGTCGCGAGCGGGTTGCCGCTCAGCGTGCCGGCCTGGTAGACGTCGCCGGCCGGCGCGATGTTCGACATCAGGTCGACCGAGGCACCGTAGGCGGCCGCGGGCAGCCCGCCGCCGACGATCTTCCCCATCACGGTGATGTCGGGGAGGACGCCCGTGAGCTCCTGGGCGCCGCCGGGCGCCACGCGGAAGCCGGAGATGACCTCGTCGAAGACCAGCAGCGCGCCGTTGGCCGTCGCACCCTGACGCAGGAGCTCGAGGAACCCGTGCTGGGGCGGGACGAGACCCATGTTGGCCGGGTAGGGCTCGCAAAGGACCGCGGCGAACTCGTGCGCGGCCAGCGCGGCCTCGACCGCCTCCGGGTCGTTCCACGGCACGATGATCGTGTTCGCGGTGGCAGCCTCCGGGACGCCGGGGGACGCCGGCAGCGCGGCCGTGGCGAGGCCGGACCCCGCCTCGGCGAGCAGTCCGTCCACGTGGCCGTGGTAGGCGCCGGCGAACTTGAGCAGCTTGTCGCGGCCGGTCGCTGCGCGGGCGAGCCGGATCGTGCTCATGGCCGCCTCGGTGCCGCTCGAGGTCATCCGCAGCATGTCGACGGACGGGACGCGCGCGGCGACGACCTCCGCCAGGCGCACCTCGCGCTCCGTCGGCGCGCCGAAGGTCGTCCCGGCCGCGGCGGCCTCCGTCACCGCTTCGAGGATCGCCGGATGCGCGTGCCCGTGGATCAGCGGGCCCCACGAGCAGACGTAGTCGACGTAGCGGTTGCCGTCGACGTCGGTCAGCTCGGCGCCCTCGGCCCGCTCCACGAAGATCGGGTCGCGGCCGATCGCGCGCATCGCCCGGACCGGTGAGTTCACCCCGCCGGGCAGCACCTTCACCGCGCGCTCGTAGAGCGCGGCGGACCGTGTGTCGGTGATCGAAGCGGTCAAACCCCGGCGTGCTCGCGTTCCCAGTCCCGGAACGCGTCGGTGTAGTAGAGCATGCGGACCTTCTTGTACTCGGTGCTCGAGTACAGCGTGGAGCGCTCCGTGATGCCGGTCGCCTCGCTGATCGAGTCGAGGATCGCGTCGCACTCCTCCTTCGAGCGGCCGTGGGCCATCGTGAAGAGCGCGTAGGGCCAGTCGGCGTACGTCGGGCGCTCGTAGCAGTGGCTGATGCCACGGGTGGCGGCCATCTGGCGGCCGATCTCCAGCACGCGGTCCTCCGGCACGACCCAGACGCCCATGCCGTTGGCGGAGAAGCCCGCACGGCGGTGGTAGAGGATCGCGGCGACGCGGCGCAGCGCCTTGCGCTCCTTGAGCGACTCGAGCCTGGCGAAGACCTCGTCCTGGGAGACGCCGAGGCGCTCGGCGGCGGGCGCGAACGGCTCGGGGATCGCCGGCATCGCGCCCTGGGTGGCGCGGATGGTGGCGACGTCCTCGTCGGTGACCTCGATCGGGTCGAGCTCGAGCGGCTCCTGGGCCGTGACGGCCTGCGCGAGCGCATCCGTGCCGCCGACCATCTCGAGATCCATGCGGATCTTGAAGAGCTTCAGGGTCGGCAGCTGGCGGATCGACTCCGCGCCCGTCTTCTCGGCGAGGATGTCGAGCGTGCCCTGCATCCCGAGCGGCGAGTCCGGCTCGACCGCGAGCGTGAACCACAGGTTGAAGTCGTGGTTGCGCAGGTAGTTGTGGGTGACGCCCGGGTGCGAGTTGATGACCTTGGCGGCGCGGTGCGGATGCTCCGCGTCGACCTTGGCGGCCACGAGCATCGACTGGTAGCCCAGAGCGCGCGTGTCGAAGATCGGCGTGATCTCGCGGATGATGCGCTTGTCGAGGAGGTACTGGACGCGCTCGAGCACCTCGTCCTCGCTGAGCCCGGCGAGCTCGGCGATGTGCGCGAACGGCCGCTGCGCGATCGGGAACGACCCCTGCAGCAGGTTCAGCAGTCCCTTGTCGACGTCGTCGAGCGGGACGGCGGACCCGCCCTTCCTCGTCCGATATTTGGGATTCGCCTTCGACGCTCTCAAGTTCGCGCCTTCGGGCGACGTCAGATCAGCCATCGGGACACGTCCTTCGCGTGGTAGGTGATGACGATGTCGGCACCCGCGCGGCGGATCCCGGTCAACGCCTCGAGCACGGCGGCGCGCTCGTCCAGGTAGCCGGCGGCGGCAGCGGCCTTGATCATGCTGTATTCCCCACTGACGTTGTACGCGGCCACGGGCATCTCGGTTCGCTCCTTGACGCGCCGGATGACATCGAGGTACGGGAGCGCGGGCTTGACCATGACGATGTCGGCGCCCTCGGAGACGTCGAGCAGGACCTCGCGCAGGGCCTCGTCGCCGTTGGCCGGGTCCATCTGGTAGCCGCGCCGGTCGCCGCGCGACGGCGCGGAGTCGGCCGCCTCGCGGAACGGCCCGTAGAAGGCGGACGCGAACTTGGCGGAGTAGGCCATGATCGGCGTGTCGTGGTAGCCCTCGTCATCAAGCGCCTCGCGCAGGTGCCCGACGCGCCCGTCCATCATGTCGCTCGGGGCGATCAGGTCGGCACCCGCCTCGGCCTGGGCGACCGCGGTCCGCGCGAGCAGCTCGAGCGTGGCGTCGTTGTCGACGCTGTCGCCCTGCAGCACACCGCAGTGCCCGTGGCTCGTGTACTCGCACAGGCACAGGTCGGTCACGACGAGCAGCTCGGGGTACGCGGCCTTGATCGCCCGCGTGGCGAGCTGGACGACGCCGTCGTCGTCCCACGCGCCCGAGCCCTCCTCGTCCTTGGCCGCCGGCAGGCCGAACAGCAGCACGCCCGAGATGCCCAGCGCGGCGCAGTCCCCGGCCTCTTTGACCGCCGCCTCGATGCTCAGCCGCTCGACGCCCGGCATGGAGCCGATGGGCGCGCGGCCGGTCTCCGTGTGGACGAACAGGGGGTAGATCAGGTGGCGCGGCGCCAGCGTCGTCTCCCGCACCAGGTCGCGCAGCACGCCGGTGCGGCGCAGTCGGCGCATACGGGTGGACGGGAAGGACGCGGACACAGCCATCTGAGGCTAGAACCGGCGGATCGCGAGTCGGGCGACGGCGACGAACGCCGCCGTCAGGGCGAGCAGGTGCAGCACCGGGACGAGCAGCGCCGGCTCGGCGTCGTTGATCGCCGCGTCCATCGCCTGCAGCGCCCATTTGAACGGGAGCACGAAGTTGACCGCCTCGACCAGCGTGTAGAGCCCGTCGCCGGTGGCGCCGGAGGGGACGAGGGCGAGCGCGCCCATCGGCAACGACAGCGCGAACACGAGCAGGGAGGCCGAGCGGACCTCGCGGGCCAGCGAGCCGAGCGCGACGCCCATGCCGGCGAAGGCGAGCGCGCCCGCCGCGAGTGCGGGGATCCACAGGGGCGCACGGGCCCAGTCGAGGTCGACGAACAACGCGAGCACGACGAGCATGGCCAGGCACACCGCGAACGCGCACAGCGCCGCGAGCCCCACCTTCTCCACGACCAGGCCGAGCCGGGACACGAGCCCCCGCACCAGGCGCCCGAAGGCGTTCTCCTCGCGTTCGAGCGCGAGCATCCCGGCCGCCAGCAGCAGGGTCACGAAGGTCAGCGCGACGGTGACGGTGAGCGGCGCCACCAGCGAGTCCAGCGTCGACGTCTTGCCCTTGACAACGGTCTGCTTGACGCGGATCGGCTGGCCGATGGACGCCAGGATCGGCTTGGAGATGTCGAGGTTCTCCGAGGCGAGGCGGGCGAAGCGCGCGACGTTCTCCAGCGGCGGCCGCAGCGGGTCGTCCTCGTCGAGCCGGCCGAGCGTCGCCTCGATGATGCCCTGCGCGTTGCGCAGGCCGAGGATGTTGATCTGCTGCCCGAGCAGCGACAGGTTGCCGCCCGTGACGATCAGGTCGATGTAGTTGGCGGCGATCGCGGTCAGCTTGCGCGACAGCACCGCGTTGGCCCGGCCGAGCTCCGCGTTGATGGTCGAGCGGACCGAGCGGACCTTGAGCGCGTTGTCGGCGTTGTAGAGGACCTCGACCTGGGGCGGGTCGCCCGCGCCGAGGCCCGCCGCCGCCTGCAGCCGGTCGGTGATGTCGGCCGGGACGATCAGCGCCGCCAGCGCACGGCCGGACTCGACGGCGGCGCGCGCCTCCGCCCGCGTCTTGACGTCGATCGGGTCGATGCTCTTGAAGATCTCGCGCGCGTACTTGCTCGCGTCGACGCGCTCCCCGCCGATCGACACCTCGTTCTTGGAGGTCGGGACCTCGTTGAGGAACGCGACCTTCGGCTTGCTCGGGCCGGCGTTGAACGCGACCCCGACCAGCAGGGAGAGGACGACCGGGTACAGGACGACGGTCGCGAGCAGCAGCGGTGAGCGGCGCAGGATCTGGAGGTCCTTGATCAGCAGCCAGCGCACGTCAGTGGCCCTTGTCGTGGAGGAAGCGGACGAACGCGGACTCGAAGTGCTCGGCGTCCCCGCGCAGCTCGGCGGGCGTCCCGGTGAACAGCAGCTCGCCGTCGGCCAGCACGAGGACGCGGTCGGCGTAGTGCTCGGCCTCGCCGACGTTGTGGGTGGAGTAGATGACGGTCGTGCCGCGCTCGGCGAGGCCGCCGACGAACTCCCACAGCACCTCGCGCTGGCGCGGGTCCAGCGACGAGGACGGCTCGTCGAGCAGCACGATCGGCGGCTCGCTGAGCAGGCCGACCGCGATGTTGAGCCGCTGGCGGTTGCCGCCGCTGAGCTTGGCGACCTCCTCGCGTGCGCGCTCGCGCAGGCGCGTCTGATCCAGCCAGCGGTCGACCGCCGCGTCGACGTCGTCGACCGCCTCGAGCCGCGCGAACAGCTTGAGGTTCTCCTGCACGGACAGCTTCCCGTAGACCGCCGCCTGCTGGGGGACCCAACCGATCGCGGACTCGGTGTGCACCGTCCCGCCCGTCGGGGGCAGCGCGCCGGCGAGCATCTGCAGCAGCGTCGTCTTGCCGGCGCCGTTGGGGCCGATGATCGCGACGCGCTCACCGGGCGCAGCCGAGAACGACACCCCGTCGACCGCCTTGCGGGCGCCGTAGTGCTTGCTCAGCCGCTCGGCGCGAAGGGCGTCCACCCCGTTGAACCTAGCCAGGCGCCGAAGAGGAGGCGGCCGACCGCGCGGCGTCATCGGGCAGCTCGGTCCCGCACGCGGTGCAGACGACGTCCTCGTCGCCGACGCGCGCGCCGCACTCCGGACAGGACTCGCCCCCACCCGCCCCGCTGACCTCGACGCCGGTGCCCGCGCCTGCCAGCGCGAGCCGCGGCCACGGCTCCAGGATCAGGTGACGGCGGAAGTAGACGATCGTCTCCCGCAGCATCGCGGCGATCGGCAGGGCGATGAACGCGCCGACGATGCCGAAGATCTGGCCGCCCATGAGCAGGGCGAGGATGACCACGATCGGGTTGATGCGCAGGGCCTGCGCGAAGACGTTGGGCGCCACCACGTGGCCCTCGAGCTGCTGCAGCGCGGTGAACGCGATCAGCAGCCACAGGGCGTCGATCGGGTCGCCGCTCAGCAGCGCCGCGATGCCGGCGGGCGCACCCCCGATCGCCGGGCCGATGTAGGGGATCAGCTCGGCGAAGCCGTAGAAGGCGCCGAACGCCAGCGCGTAGGTCTTGCCGTCGGGGAAGATGCCGACCGATCCCAGGACGAACAGCATCACGCCCGCGCTCGTCCCCATGATCAGGCTGAACAGGAACTGGCCGCGGACGTACCCGAGCACGGCCTGCTGGATGCGCGTCGGGAAGTCGTCCTCGGGCGAGCCGTCGCCGCGCGGCATCACGCGGCGCACCGCGGTGCCGATGCGCTCGCCGTACAGCAGCAGGTAGACCGTGAGCACGATCACCAGGAACAGCGCCAGCGACGCTTCGACGAGCCGGGTCAGCGCATCGCGCGTGAAACGGACGATGCTGCCCGAGCCCTCCGTCAGCCGGTCGCCGATCGTCTCCAGCGCCGTCTCGCCCTGCTTGGTGATCTGGACGTCGATGCCCTTGTCGTCGAAGAAGCCCTGGAGGTCCTCGAGCGCGCCGTTGGCGTCGTCCACATAGGTCGGCACGTTGTCCTGGATCGACGAGACCTGGTCGGCGATCGGGGTCGACACGAGGATGCCGATGCCCGTGAGCGCGGTGACGAGCGCCAGGAGCACGACGAGAACCGACAGCCCGCGCGGCAGTCCGGTGCGGCGCGCCATGGTCACGAACGGGTTCAGCAGCAGGGCGATCAGCGCCGCGACGATGAACAGCAGCAGAACGCCGCCGGCGGCCTGGAGCAGCTGGTAGGCGCCGAGCGCGGACAGCGGCAGCGCGACGAGCTGGATCCAGCGGGGGACCACGACGGGCTCCACGCCGGAGGACGCGCCGCCGGGCGGTGGGTGGGCCGCCCGCTCGGCGTCTGCGGGCGCCGTGTGGTCATCGGGTGCAGTCATCGCTTACCGTCCCTGCGCGTGGCCACCGTCAACATCCTGTTCGTCGGCGACGTCGTGGCCGCGCCGGGACGCCACACGCTACGCGCGCTGCTCCCCGGGCTGCGCGAGGAGCTCGGGCTGGACTTCGTCGTCGTCAACGGTGAGAACGCGGCGGGGGGCATCGGCATCACGGCCAAGACGGCTCGCGACATCTTCGAGGCTGGGGCCGACGCCATCACGCTCGGCAACCACACCTACCGCCATCGCGAGGTCTACGGCTATCTCGACGAGGAGCCGCGCATCGTCCGGCCCGTGAACTTCCTGCCGTCCCAGCCGGGCCACGGCACGACCGTGATCTCCCGCAACGGCATCTCCCTCGGCGTGGTCAGCATCAGCGGCAACCTGTTCATGGACTCGGCGCGCCCGGCGTTCGTGGAGATCGAGCCCGCGCTGCAGGAGGTCGCCGCGGCGGACTTCGTGCTGGTCGACGTCCACGCGGAGGCGACGAGCGAGAAGGTGGCGATGGGCTGGTGGCTCGACGGGCGGGTGACCGCGGTCGTCGGAACGCACACCCACGTCCCCACCAACGACTTCCGCGTGCTGCCGGGCGGGACCGCCTACATCACCGACGTGGGGATGACCGGCGCGCGCGACGGGGTGATCGGCGTGACCAAGGAGGACTCGATCGGGCGGATGCGCACGCACATGCCGACCCGCTACGGGACAGCGACCGAGGACCCGTGGCTGATGGCGGTGCTCGTGCGCTGCGTATCTGGCCCACCCGCCCGCGCGGAGTCGATCGAGGCCGTGCTGCGGCCGAAGACGGCCACGAACACCACCGGCAGCACCCACCCGAGGTAGAGGTAGAACCAGTGACCCGCGGTCAACTGGACCGCGAGGAGGAGTGCCGCCGCCACGGCGTAGCGGTCAGCGTGTTTCACGCGAGCGGCGAACAGCGCGGCGGCAAGCACCGCGGCCTGGGCGACCAGTTGCAGCGCCGGAAGCTCGTACAGGCCCCAGATCGAGAAGGGAGAGTCGCGGTCGGCCTGGAAGCGGATCGCCCGGTCCCAGAAGTCGGTGCCGAGCACCAGCGCGCCGGCGCCGGCGAACACGAGCGCGGTGCCGGCGGCCGCGCGCCGGCCGCGCACCAGCAGCGGAACCAGGACGAGAGGGGCGAACTTCGTCATCGCCGCCGCCGCGGTCAGCGCGCCGCTGCGCCGGGCGACCGCAGCGAGCACGAGCGCTCCCACCAGCGCGTCGTTGGTCCCGGAGTTCGCGATCAGCAGCGTGAACGGGCACGCCAGCCACAGGTACGCCAGCAGGCGGCCACCGATCAGGTACAGCCCCCCGGCGCAGGCGAGGTCGAAGGCGGCGGCCGCGGCATGGGCGGCCGGGAGGTCGTCCCACATGCCGGACCAGGGCCAGATCAGCTCGAACGGCACGTAGGCCAGGTAGAGGAGCGGCCCGTAGGTGTCGCCGTGGGGGTTGTCGGCCGGGAAGGCGCCGTAGAGCTCGCGACCGTGGGCCAGCTTGTCGGCCCCGATCACGCCGGCGTAGCCCACGTCGATGACGTTGGCGTCCACGATCTGCAGGCCGATGCGGAACCCCAGCAGGAAGACGATCGCGAGGCCGAGCCACGCCGGGGCCGGAACCGGTCGCGGCGGATGGCGCGCGAGATGGAGCAGCCGGCCGAGCAGGTACAGCAGCGGCGGGTAGACGAGCGGGACGGCGGCGCGGACGTGGCCCGCGCTGAACAGCGCGAAGGGGATCGACAGCGAGCACAGCGCCAACAGGTCGAGGTGCACCATCCGCCACGGCGGCCGCGCGAACGGCAGCAGGAACAGGACCAACCCGGCCAGCCAGATCGGGAGCGAGGCTGCGTGGCGCCCGAACGCGCCCGGGTAGCCGCGTGCCATCGGCCAGCCGACCTGGATGCCGGTCCACGCCTCGGTCACGCTTCCGGTGCGGTCGTCGACGCGGACCTGCGCGATCTCCGTGCCGCCATCGACGAGCGCGACCTGCCATTCGCCGCCCGCGCGCAGGTAGACACGGTCGGTGGTGCCGGCGTGCCGGGCCAGGACGCGCGCGACCTTCGGGACGGCGCGCGCGGTGGCCACGACGGCGCGCGGGTGCAGCCGCCGGCCGGCGACCGGTCCGTTCGCGGCGACCGGTGTCAGTTCCGGGTCGCGCGTGCGCTCCGGAGCCTGCCCGGCGCTCTGCGCAGCCGCACTGACGGGCACGAGCAGGAGCAGCGCCGCCGCGACGAGGGCGGCTCTCACCTCACCGGAAGCTCCACAACCGGTTGCCGAGGAAGCTCAGCGGCGTCGCGGTGACGATCGCGATCGCCTGGGCGGCGAGTTCCGCAGTCCCGGCGCCGACCAGCACCTCCAGCACGACGAGCGAGAAGAGGAAGGCGACGACGGACACCGCCAGGAAGCGGGCGGCCTGGAAGCCGGCGTGCCCGTCGCGGGCGTCGAAGGTCCAGCGCCGGTTCCAGGCGAAGTTGTTGGTGACGGCGACGAGGAACGCGGCCACGGCGGCACCGCGATGGCCCGTCCCGAGCTCGGTCATCGCGAAGAACACCGCCAGGTTGACGACGTAGCCCGAGCCGCCGACCGCGCAGAAGCGCAGCAACTGGGCCCAGTGGGCCGGATTGCGCAGCGCCGCGGTCGTCGTCACGCCGTCACCCCGAAGTGGTCGAGCGTCATCGGCGTGGCGTCGCGCAGCGTCCACTGCTCCTTGCTGTCGGCCGCCGGGAGGGTGCCGCCCGCCCACAGCAGCACGCCGTGGGAGTCGTTGGCGTGCAGCGAGCCGTGCGAGCCGCCGCCGACGTGGTGCGCGCGGCCCCAGTCGGTGAACTCGTAGCCCGGCTTGGCGCTGAGCAGCAGCTGGGCGGACTGGCGGCAGCGCAGCGCGGCCCAGATCCGGCCGAGCGCGTCCGGGTAGGTGGCGGACTGCACGCGGTCGTCGGTCGTATCGAGCTCGAGCGCGGCGAGGTCGCCGTCCACGCTCCAGCGGTCACCGCGCAGGTCCGTGAGGTCCCCGCCGGGCCGGAAGCGCAGCTCGCCGCGGCCGGTGCGCACGATCGCCTCGCCGTCCGGGTGGTCCGTGCGGTGCATGACGATGTCGACGCCCTCGAGCGCGAGCGCCGTGCGCACGACCCGCTCGCGCAGCTCGTCGCCGGCGTCCGTGTCGAGCAGGTACACCTGCGCCGAGCGGGATGCGGGGCACAGGGCGATCTCGCGCTCCTCGGCCTTGGACCCGTCGGGCGGAACGACGTCGAAGCCGTCGTAGGCCGCGAACAGGTCGATCTCGGCCTCGACCTTGGATTGAGAATGATCGGAGCAGACGATCACCGCGTGGTCGGAGAGGAACGCGTCGGGCCCGCCCGCGGCGTGGAAGAGCCGCTCGAGCTGCCGGTCGGCCTCGGCCAGCGACGTGACCTGGGCGGACGGTCCGTTGCGGTGCGAGTAGGTGTCGTTGTCGGGCAGGGAGAGCAGGAGGAAGTCGAACAGGTCGTGTTCCATCAGGAACGTCCCCTGGCAGCCCGTCTGGCGGTCGCGCAAGCCCGGCATCCCCATCGTCGTCTTGCACCCGGTCCGCCGCGAGGAGAACAGGTCGGCGTAGAAGAACTCGCGCGGGCCGAGCACCGGCTTGCGGAAGACCTGCGTGGCGAGCCGGGCGAGGGCCGTCTCGTCGTTGGGCTGGTGCTCGTGGCGGCCGCGGTACATCAGGTACGTCGTGCCCGCGGTGCGCACGCCGGCGTCGTCGAGCGACTCGAAGACGGTCGGCGTGTCCGCGCTGAGGTGCTCGCCGTTCATGTTGTAGATCGTGTCGGTGAGCGACTTGCGGATGCCGAACGTCCGCGTGGCCCCGAAGCTCGTCCCGTACTCGACGTAGCGCTCCTCGGCCCGGTGGTACCAGTTCATCGACGGGATCCCGTGCCGGTCGGGGGCGGTGCCGGTCGCGATCGAGGCCGCGCACACGGGGGTCACCGACGGGTATGCGGCGACGCAGTCGGGCCGGTAGTGGCCGCGCTGCATGATCGCCGCCATCGCCGGGGCCTTGCCGGTCGAGATCGCACGCTCGAGCATCGCCGGCTTCATGGCGTCCACGACGGCGAGGACGAGCTTGGAACGCGCCACTAGCGGAGGATGCGCAGGCCTGCGTACTTCTCGCCCTCGCGGCGCTGGCCGCCGAGGAGCATGAAGACGAGGCCGCCCACGATCACGAGGGCGAGCGGCGGGAAGAGCACGGACAGGCCCGCGGCGGCCAGGGCGGCGGCCTCGCGGTAGAGCGGGAGCAGTCCCGCCTCGGCGCCGAGACGGGTGCGCACGCGGATGAAGAGCGGACGCAGTGCGGCGATGGCCAGAGCGGCACCGGCGAGCGCGATGATGATGCCGCCGGGAACGCCGTGCCCGCGGTCGGCCAGAGACCCCGCGCCTTCGAGCGCAGCGATCGCAAGCGCGATCAGCGTCCCGGCCACGAGCGCAGGCCCGGCGTCGAGGGCCTCGTCGCCCGCGCGGCGGCGCAAGAGATCGAACGCGACCAACCCGGCGATCATCGCGAGCAGGAACGGCGCCTGCTCGAGGAACGACCAGTCGGTGCCGTCGAAGTCGACGCCGAGGTCGCCCGCGGCCAGCGCGCCGACGAGCAGCGCGGGCAGGAAGGGGCGGATGCCGACGGCGGCGCCGATGCCGAGGGCTTGCAGGAGATCGAGCACGGTGTCCATAAAGTTGTCGTGCGTGACCTTAGAGGGCGGACAACGGCCGAGCACCCGGCACGAACTGGAGCGCTACGCGGGTCTGTTCGCCTCCCGCACCCAGGTCATGAAGTCCTCGGCGATGCGCGACCTGATGGCGATCACCGAACGTCCCGAGGTCATCTCGCTGGCCGGCGGTCTGCCGGACACGAGCACTTTCCCGCCCGGCGTCTTCGCGACCGTGATGCAGCGGATGGGGACCGAGCGGATGGCCGCGGCGCTGCAGTACGGGCCGACGGAGGGCCTCGCCGAGGCCAAGGCGGCCGTCATCGACGTGATGGCCGCCGAGGGCATGAGCGTCGACGCCGACGACCTGCTCATCACCACGGGCGGCCAGCAGGTCATCGATCTGGTCTGCAAGACGCTGCTCGACCCCGGCGACGTCGTGATCGCCGAGGCGCCGACGTATCCGGGTGCGATCCCGACGTTCTGCGCGTATCAGGCCGACGTGGTGCAGATCGAGATGGACGACGACGGCATGCGCATCGACGTGCTGGAGGCCGAACTGGCGCGGCTCGACGCCGAGGGTCGCGTCCCCAAGTTCATCTACACGATCCCCACCTTCCAGAACCCGGGCGGCATGACCATGTCGCTCGACCGGCGGCGGCGCCTGGTCCAGATCGCACGGCGGCGCGAGTTGCTGGTCCTCGAGGACAATCCGTACGGCCTGCTGCGCTTCGACGGCGAGCCGCTGCCCACGCTGCGGTCGCTCGACGGCGGCGACTACGTGATCTATCTGGGCACGTTCTCGAAGATCCTGTCCGCCGGGCTGCGCCTGGGCTGGGCCGCGGCGCCACGCCCGGTGCTGGCCAAGATGAACCTCGGCAAGCAGGGCGCGGACCTGTGCTCGTCGTCGTTGACGCAGCACTTCGTGGCCGGGTTCTTCGCCGCGGGCGACTGGCGGCGTTATGTCAACGACCTGATCTCGCTGTATCGGCGGCGGCGCGACGTCATGCTCGAAGCGCTGGCCGAGCACCTGCCCGCCGAGGCGACCTGGACGGAGCCCGCCGGAGGCCTGTTCGTGTGGGCGACGCTGCCCGACTACCTCGATACGACCGACCTTCTCGCGCGCGGGCTGCGCGAGAACGTTGCGTTCGTGCCCGGCCGGGCCGCGTTCCTGGACGGCCGCGGCGGGTCGTCCATGCGGCTGAACTACTCCGGCGTCGACGAGGACGCGATCCGCGAGGGCGTGCGCCGCATCGGCAAGGTCGTCGCGGAACAGGTCGGGCTGTACTCGACGCTCACCGGTCGGCCGGTGGCTCCGCCGCGAAGCTCCGCGGCACCGCGGGCCGCCGACGTGGTCGAACTGCGCCGCCGTTCGGCATGAGCCGGGTTGCCGTCCTCAAGGGCGGCCGCTCCCTGGAGCGCAACGTGTCGCTGAGCTCGGCGGCGCGCGTGGAGGACGCCTTGGAGCGGCTCGGCCACGTCGTCGTCCCGATCGACGTCGGGAGCGACCTGGTCGCGCGGCTGCGTGAGGCCGCGCCGGAGGTCGCCTTCGTCGCCCTGCACGGAGAGGACGGCGAGGACGGCTCCGTGCAGGAACTGCTCGAGCTGCTCGAGATCCCGTACACCGGCTCGCGGCCCGGCGCGAGCGCGCGCAGTTGGAACAAGGTGCTGGCCAAGGACGTGCTGCGCGACGCCGGCGTGCCGACGCCCGAGTACTGCGCGTTCAACCAGTCCGCCTTTCGCGATCTCGGCGCGGCGGCGGCGCTTCCGGAGATCGAGCGGCGGCTCGGCTTCCCGATCGTGGTCAAGCCGGCCCGCGGCGGGTCGTCGCTGGGCATCAAGTTCGCGCGGGCGGACGCCGACGTCCCGGGCGCGCTGGTGGCCGCGTTCGCGTACGACACGCGGATCCTGCTCGAGCAGTTCATCGACGGGCGTGAGCTGGCCGTCTCCCTGATCGACGGCGCGCCGCTGCCGGTGATCGAGATCCTCGCGCCCGAGGGCTACGACTTCGAGGCCCGGTACGAGATCGGCGCCGTCGAGTTCGCCTGCCCGGCGCCGCTGGACGACGCGGTGGCCGCGGGCGCGGCCGAGTTGGCGGTCGCGACATGGACGGCGCTGGGGCTCAGCGGCTTCGCGCGCGTCGACCTGATGCTCGACGGTGACGGGGGGCTGCACGTGCTGGAGGCCAACACGATCCCCGGGCTGACGGACACCTCGCTGCTCCCGCAGGCCGCGGATGCGGCCGGCATCGCGTTCGACACGCTCGTCGAGCGCATCCTGGCGCTCGCCGCGTAAAACGTGAAACGCGGTTAGGAGTCTTCCCCGGCGAAGTCCTCCGGGGTGACCTCGTCGAGGAACTGCTTGAACTTGTCGACGACCTCCTCCTGGTCCTCGACCTCGTGCTCGAACTCGATGGCCGACTCGGCCATGACGTCCTCGGCGGCGAAGATGGGCGCGCCGGCCCGCACCGCGAGCGCCAGCGCGTCGCTCGGCCGCGAGTCGATCTCGACGTCGCGACCGTTCAGGGTCAGGGTGATCGTCGCGTAGAAGGTGTTCTCGCGCAGTTCCGTGACGGAGACCCGGGAGCAGTTGACCTCGAGCTCGCCCAGCATCTCGTGCAGCAGATCGTGAGTCATGGGGCGCGGCGTCGTGGCGCCCTGCAGCTTCATCAGGATGGCCGCCGCTTCGGGGTGACCGATCCAGATCGGGAGGAACTTGTTGGTGTCCACCGCCTTCAGGAGCACGATCGGCTGCTTGCCGACCATGTCGAAGCTGACCCCGTAGATGACCATCTCCTGCAAGAGCCGCAGTATAGGTACCGGCCTGGCCTATTCTCGCGCGATGACGCGCCGCCTGACGCTGGCCGAGCGTGCTGGTCGTGGCCTTTCTCGCCGCGCCTGCGCAAGCCGGCACGAAGCGGTCGAAGCTGCGGCTCGTGCGGTCAGCGGCGTGCCTGCGACGGCGGCTCCCACCGGCGCGTTCAGGGTCCGCAGCCACGTCATCGCTCGGCGCGCGCGGGTCAAGCGCCTCGTCGTTCGCGCGGCGATCGTGCAAGGCGGCGAATCACGACAGATCGCGGCCAAGGTGCTCCGCCGCCTGCGCGTGGGCAAGCCGCGCGCCTTCTCCCTGCGCGTCGTCATCCCGACTCGGCGGATCGCGGCCGGGCCGGCGCGGATCCGGGTCTGCGCCCGGAGTCGCTGCCGCACGCGCTCACTGACGATCACGACGTCGCCCGCCGTCGCTCCGTCTCCGACGGCGACCCCCACCGGGACCGCCTCGCCGACCGCAACGCCATCGCCGGTGCCGGACGCGTCACCTACACCGACATGCGACGGCGACGATCGGCAGCGAGACCGCGGGGGACATCCTCTTCCCGGCCCTGGGCAACGGCGGCTACGACGTCCAGCACTACGGGCTCGACCTGTGCTACACACCGGGCACCGACCAACTCAGCGGCTCGGCGACCACCTCGCCACCGCGACCCAGGACCTGAGTCGCTTCAGCCTCGACTGGTGGACGACTTCTCCGTCAGCGCGGTCACGGTCGACGGGCAGCCCGCCACCTTCGCCAACGCGGACGGGACAAGCTGCGCGTCACCCCACCCGCCGGCATCACCTCCGGCGCGGACTTCCACCGTCGTCACCTACAGCGGGTCGCCGCCCACGATCACCGACGCAGACGGCTCCGACGAGGGCTTCATCGGGACCCGGACGGCGCCGTGGTCGTCTGCGAGCCGCAGGGCGCGAGGGCTGGTTCCCGAACAACAACCACCCGTCGGACAAAGCGGCGCTCAGGCTCAAGATGACCGTTCCGATGGGCGTCGAGGTGATCGGCAACGGGCTGCTGACCGACGAGACGACACAACGGACAGACCAGCTCCTTCACCTGGGACGAGACGCACCCGATGGCGACCTACCTCGCCACCGCCACGCTCGGGCAACTTCACGATCGCCGAGAGCGCGTCGACGGACGGCGTCCCTACTACGACGCGATCGATCCCGCCCTGCGGGCCGCTGTCGGACCCAGGGCAGATCGCTCGCGAGGGCGAGGCGGTCACTTCCTGTTCGGCACCTTCGGCGAGTACCCGTTCGCGAACGTCGGTTCAGATCGTCGACAACTTCCCCGCGCGCGGTTATTCGCTGGAGACCCAGACCAAGCCGATCTACCCGACGGGCCGATCGCGGATGACGCGACTGTTTCACACGAGCTCGCCCACCAGTGTTGGGGCGACAGCCGTCTCGCCGCAAGCAGTGGCAGGACATCTGGCTCAACGAGGGGTTCGCCGAGTTCTCGTCCTGGCGCTTCCTCGAGTCGATCGGCGACTCCACCACCGCTGCCCGCTACCAGGCGTTCTACGACGGGAACCCGGAGGGTGACTCGTTCTGGTCCGTGGCACCGGCCCACCCCGACACGGGTGCGCAGCTCTTCGACACGAACGCCATGTACAACCGGGGCGCCATGACCCTCGAGGCCTTGCGCCAGATCATCGGCGACGACGCGACGTTCTACGGCATCCTCGCCGCCTGGGCCAGCGAGCATGCTTATGGCAACGTGCAGACGTCCCTGTTCACCGAGCTGGTGCAGGCGCGCTCGGGCCAGGACCCCGCGCGGATCCAGGCGTTCTTCGACGACTGGCTCTACGACACCGACCGGCCGGCGATCACCCCCGCCACCTTCTAGCCCCGCACCCGGAAGAGCGATCGGCGTGAGGTGTGCACCTGCGATCGGGCATGGAGGCCGGCCTGCGCGACGCCCTCGATCTGCTCGAGGAGACCGCGCAGGCGCTTGCCACCATTGGACCTACGGGCGATCGCCGCCGGGATGTGGGGCCGTCCTGATCAGACTCCTGTGCTGGTGTCGATCTGGATCGCGTCCCCGTCCAGCGCCGGGCGCGCGGCCAGTTCGGCGACCGGCGGATCGATACAGGTGCTGTACTTGGCGATGGTCTTCGCCGAGGCCTTGGTCGTGTCGACGTTGGTGTTGATGAGCTTGTCGCCACTGAGCCCGTTGTCCTGCACGAACGTGCGGTTGATGATCGCTCCGCCGGCGCTCTGTGACACGATCGTGGCCGCGTTGCCGATGATGTTGGTGCAGGTGACCGTGCCGCTGAAGCTCCGGGTGGACCCGGTGTAAGTGACGGTCCCACCACCGGAGTAGGGAACATCGATCGTGAAGGCATTGGTCGGCGTCGCCGCGGTGTTGCCCGACCCGGTGATCAGGGCGGCGGGGTCGAAGCGGAAGAACGCCTGCCCGGAGACGAAGGGCGAGTCGACCACGTCGATCGTGATCACGTGCGAGCCGGCGGCGAGCCGGACGGACCCGTGACTGTGCGCCGAGTCGTGGTAGCAGGCGTCCGGCAGGTCGGAGCAGGTGTTGGAGCTGTCCGCGGGGACCGGGGGCGTCGTCTTGATCAGCACTCCGTTGTCGTAGACCGCGAAGTTGTCTCCGGCGAGGAAGCCGTCGGTCACCTTGAAGTCGACCGGGCCTGCCGTCGTGAACGTCCACGGCGGCGTCGGTGCGGCCTCGTAGTCCGGCGGGGAGCCGGGACCTGGTCCGCTGCGGACCCAGGCCCGGCGAAGGAGAAGGAGTACCAGGTGCCCGGAGAGACGTTGTCCGCCGCCGTCACTGATCGCGCGGCCTGCCGAGCACCCGCTCGAGCACCGTTGCCGTTCGATGCTGCCGCCGAACCCGCCGAGACTACGAACGCTGCGATCACGGCCGTGCTGATCGCTGCGGCCTTGGCTGAACGCATGCTGAGCCTCCTTGGTTGCAGCGCGGCCCCGCGCCGCACCGGTGCGTGATCTTCTACTGACCAGCGCACCGGAAGTCAAGCGGTCGAGCGGCACTGTCGCGCATGGGCGATCCAGGACTCGAACCTGGGACCTCTTCCTTATCAGAGAAGCGCTCTAACCGACTGAGCTAATCGCCCTTGAGGGAGGGCGATGATAGCGCCCGGGCTAGGCCTCGAAACGGCGCGCGAGGGCCTCGGCGGCGGCGTGGTCCTCGAGGGTCAGGGTGACCGTGTAGCCCTCGCCCTTGGGCGTCACGCGGACGGCGGAGCCGAGGGCGCTGCTGAGGCTGTCGGCGAGCTCGGCGGCCGCCGCGATCTGGTCGGGATGGGCGCCTCGGGTGCCGCGGCGGACGCGGATCGGCTGCGTCGCCTCCGCGCGCGCCCGGGCCTCGTCCTCGGTGCGGCGGACGCTCCAGTGCTCCTCGGCGGCGCGCCGCGCGAGGCGGCGGCGATCGTCGTGGTCGGGCGTCATCAGCAGCGCGCGGCCATGGCCCTCGGAGAGCGTGCGCTCCTCGAGCAGGGTCAGGACCTCGTCGGGAAGATCCAGCAACCGCACGAGGTTGGAGACGGCGACACGCGAGCGCCCCACGCGGCGGCCCAGCTCCTCACGGGTGAGGCCCAGCTCCTCGGTGAGCAGGGCGCAGGCGCGCGCCTCCTCCACCGGGTTCAGGTCCTCCCGGGCCATGTTCTCGATCAGCGCGAGCTCGAGCGACTCCTGGTCGTCGTGCGGGCGGATGACCGCGGGCACGGTGGCGACGCCCGCCAACTGGGAGGCGCGCCAGCGACGCTCGCCGGCGATCAGCTCGTAGGTCCCGCCGGCCACGGGGCGTACGAGCACGGGCTGGAGGACGCCGCGCTCGGACAGCGAGTCGGCCAGCGCCTGCAGCGAGCCCGCGTTGAACGTGCGGCGCGGCTGGTGCGGGTTGGGCGCGATCATCTCGATCGGGATCTCGCGCAGGTCGGCCGCCAGCGGCCCCGGGTCCTGGTTCGCCGGCCCCGTCGCCGTCAGGATGGCCGCCAGGCCCCGACCCATGCCTCGCTCAGCCACGCGCGGCCACCTCCTTCGCCAGTTCGAAGTACGCCTCCGACCCCGCGCAGTCCGGGTCGTGGTGGATGACGGGCCGGCCGAAGCTCGGAGCCTCGCCCAGCCGCACGTTGCGGGGGATCACGGTGTCGAACACGAGCTTGGGGAAGTGCCGGCGGACCTCGGCTTCCACGTCCTGGGCCAGCCGCGTGCGCGCGTCGTGCATCGTCAGCAGCATTCCGGCAACCGTCAGCCTCGGGTTGAGCTCACGTTGAACCAGGTCGAGGGTGTCGAGGAGCCCAGCGAGCCCTTCGAGCGCGAAGTACTCGGTCTGGACCGGCACGATCACGCGGTCGGCCGCGACGAGGGCGTTCACGGTCAGCGGCCCGAGCGACGGCGGGCAATCGAGGATCAGGTACGCGTAGGCGTCCCGTACCCCGGCCAGCGCGTCGCGCAGGCGGTTCTCCGAGCCGGGCAGGCGCGGCAGCTCCATCGTCGCGCCGGCGAGGTCAGGGGTCGAGACGAGCAGGTCCAGGCGCTCGATCGCGGACGGGCGCACCGCGTCGGATGCGGCGACCTCCCCGCCCAGCACGTCGTACAGGCCGGGCCCGGAGCGCTCCAGGCCCAGGCCGGTCGTCGCGTTGCCCTGTGGGTCCACGTCCACCAGCAGCGTGCGGTAGCCCGCCTCGGCGATGCAGGCAGCGACGTTGACGGCCGTCGTGGTCTTCCCGACACCGCCCTTCTGGTTCGCGATCGCGTAGACGGTCCCCATGGTCACCGCGACGGTACCGCCGCGAGCGGACGTTTCACGGCCATCCCCGCACGGCGCGGGAATCGGTCGGGACACGCGCGCACGCGCGCGAAGGTCCACAGCGAGCGTCGATCGGTGCCGGGCACCGCCGTGACCACCGGCGCCGACAGCCCGAGGACTTCCGCCGCGTACCGGCCGTCGGCCGCCTCGCGCTCAGCGACCGCGCCCTTCCAGAAGACGGCGCGGCCGCCGGGCTCGAGCAGCGGGGCCGCGTACTCGCACAGGACCGGCAGCGCCGCGAGCGCCCGCGCCACCACGACCTCGGCGCGGCCGTCCCACTCCTCGGCACGCGACCAGGCCACCGACACGTTCTCCAGCCCCATCCGGGCGGCTGTCGCCAGGATCCAGTCCGCCTTCCTGCCGACGGACTCGACGCAGGTGACGTGCGCCTCCGGAAGCGCGTCGGCGAGCACCAGGCCCGGGATCCCGTTCCCCGACCCGAGATCGGCGATCGACGCCGGCGAGCCGACGGCGGCCAGGCCGGTCAGCGCGTCTTCGACGTGAGCCCGCCCGTCGTGGTGCGCCGTCGGCGCATCGGGCGCGTCCAGCGCGGCGGCGAGCCTAGAGAGGCGCGACAACGAGATGGCGGTCGGGCTCTTGGCCCTCGGAGAAGGTCTCCACGCCGCCGCGTTCCTTGAGGTGCTCGTGGACCACCTTGCGCTCGATCGCGCTCATGGCGTCCAGTGCCACCGGTTGGCCCGTGCGCTCCGCGCGCTCCGCGGCCTCCTCGGCCTGGCGCTCGAGCACCTCGCGTCGGCGCTCGCGGTAGCCCGCCGCGTCGATGTTCACGCGCGGGCCGCTGGCCCGGCCGCCGCCGGCGATCTTGTAGGCGAGGTGCTGCACGGCGTCGATCGTCGAGCCGTGGCGGCCGATGAACGCGCCGAGGTCCTCGCCCTCGACCCGCACGTCGATCTCCTCGCCGACGGTCTCCACCTCGACCTCAGCCTCGAGGTCGAGGGCGTCGAGCACCTCCTCGACCATGTCGCGGACTCGTTCCTCGGCCGTCATCGGCGCCTCCCCGATCGCTTCTTCTTCTTACGCGGCGGCGCGGGCGGGGGACCGGTCGGGCGGCCCTTGGGGCCGGACGCGGCCACGGCGGGCTTCGACGTCGACGTGTCCCCGCCGCCGCGCAGCATGTCGAGCAGGCCGGGGCCCTTCTCCTCGGGCGGCGCGTCGGGATCCGGCGGCGGGCGCAGCGGGCCGAGCCGGCGCCTGACGATGAGCTGCTGGACGATGGTCCACAGGTTGGTGGTGATCCAGTACAGGAGCAGGCCGGCCGGGAACTGGAACACGAAGATCACGAAGAAGAACGGCAGGCCGTACATCAGGTACTTCTGCGTGTTGTCGGCGCTGACCGTCGACATCACGGTCGAGACGAGCTGCGAGCCGACGTAGAGGACGATCAGCGTGACGAGGACGCCGCCCGTCGCCCGCGTGGTCAGGTTGTCGATGAAGAGGAAGGCCGCGTTGCCGCCGTCCGGGCACGCCCTCGGGTTCGCCACCGAGTTGGCCACGCGCTCGCCGTTGACGAGCACCGTCGGGCAGATGTCGACCCGGAGGTCCTTGCGCAGCATGTAGAAGAGCGAGATGAACACCGGGATCTGCGCCACCAGCGGCAGGCAGGAGGCCAGCGGGTTGATCTTGTTCTCCCGGTAGAACTTCATCAGCTCCTGGTTGAGCCGGTCCTTGTCGTCCTTGTACTTGGCCTGGAGCTTCTTCATCTCCGGCTGGTGCCGGGCCATCGACTGCATGGACTTGAACTGCTTGAGCGTCAGCGGCAGCAGCAGCACGCGCACGATCAGCGTCAGCAGGACGATCGCGGTGCCCCAGCCGAGCCCGATGTTGTCGTGGAAGAACGACAGCACCGCCTCGAACAGGTCGATCAGCGGCTGGAGCGGGTTGGCGGCGAGGACGGTTTTCATGTGAACAGGGTCTGGGCCTCAGGTGGGTCGTACCCGCCATGGCTCCACGGGTTGCAGCGCAGCACGCGCCACACCGCGAGCACGAGGCCACGCAGTATGCCGTAGCGCTCGACCGCGCCGACAGCGTAGGCGGAACAACTGGGGTAGTACCGGCAGCGGGGCGGCAGGGCCGGGGAGATGAACCGCGCGTAGAAGCGGATCGGGGCTAGCACGACCGCCCGCAGCATCAAGCGACCTGGTCCACCAGCTCAGCGAGGGCGGCCTGGATCCCCGGCATGCCGTCGCGCTCGGCGAGCTCGCGCGCATCGGGCCGTGCGACGACCACGTAATCCGAGCCCTCGGGGAGCCGCTCGGACTCCGCCCAGAAGGCCTCGCGCAGGCAGCGCTTGACCCGCGCGCGGTCGACGGCGTTCCCGACCTTGCGAGACACGGACAGGCCGAGGCGGGCGTCCTCGCCGGCATCCTCGGCTCCGCGCGGGAACGCGTACAGCACAAGGAACCGGTTGCCCTTCGAGCGTCCCTGTCGATAGACGCGCTCGAACTCAGCGCTGCGCGACAGGCGGCGGCGCTTGGCGGCCATGGAACCTCGTCAGACGGTGAGCCGCTTGCGGCCCTTGCCGCGGCGACGCTTGAGGACGTCGCGGCCCGCGCGCGTGGCCATGCGCTTACGGAACCCGTGGGTGCGGGCGCGCTTGCGCTTCTTGGGCTGGTAGGTCCGCTTCATGGGGTCGGGAACGATAGCGCGGTGTTTGCGGGGAGCCTCTCCAAACGCCGCTGGACCGGCGGTAGCTTCCCGTCCCCTTGCCACCCGTCGCGCACCTCGACCACCACTGGAAGGCCATCCGCCACCATCTCCGCGGGGCCGTGACGGACACGACCTGGCACCTGTGGCTGGAGCCGCTCGCCCCGCGCGAGATGACCGGCGACACGCTCGCCGTCGAGGCCCCCGATCGCGTCCGCGCGTACGTGGGAGACCGCTTCGGCCGGCTGTTGCAGGCCTGCGCCGCCGCCGAACTCGGGCCCGACGTCTCCGTCGAGCTCGTGGCGCCCGGCGCAGCTGTGTCCGCCGCCTCGCCCGCGTCACTCCCAGGCGGGGACCTCAATCCGCGCCTGACCTTCGACCAGTTCGTCCTCGGGGAGGCCAACCGCCTCGCGCACGCCGCGGCCCTCGCGGTCGCCGAGCTGCCTGGCCTCGCCTACAACCCGCTCTTCATCTGCGGGGAGCCCGGCCTCGGCAAGACCCACCTGCTGCAGTCGATCGCCAACTACGTGCGCACCTACGGCGACGGCCTCGTGGTCCGCTACACGACGGCGGAGGCCTTCACGAGCGGGTTCACCGGCGCCCGGGCGGGCGGCGAGAAGATGGACGCCTTCAAGCAGCTGCACCGCGGCGTCGACGTCCTGCTCGTCGACGACGTGCAGTTCCTCGCCCAGAAGGTCAAGACCGAGGAGGAGTTCTTCCACACCTTCAACGCCCTGCACGCCGCCGGCGCGCAGATCGTCCTCACCTCCGACCAGCCGCCCCGCGATCTGCAGGGGCTCGAGGACCGCCTGCGCGCGCGCTTCGAGGCCGGCCTGGTCACGGAGCTCGGCCGTCCGGACGTCGTCACGCGCTTGACCATCCTGCGCAAGCGGATCATGCAGGACGACATCGGCGAGGTCGACCCGGCCGCGCTCGAGCTGATCGCCACCCGGGTCGACGAGAGCGTGCGGGCGCTCGAAGGCGCGCTGATCCGCGTGGTCGCGTTCGCGTCGCTGACCGGTCGTGAGCTCACCGCCGACCTGGTCGAGGAGGTCCTCGGCGTCCTGTACCCCGCCAAGACCGGCACGCCCGCGCTGCCGCGTCACACCGTCGAGAGCATCCAGGCGCGCACGTGCGAGGCGTTCGGGGTCACCCTCGAGGAGATGCGCTCCCCCTCCCGGGCCGCCCGCGTCGCCTGGCCCCGGCAGGTCGCCATGTACCTGTCCCGAGAGCTGACCGACGAGACCCTGCCGGCCATCGGCGCCGCATTCGGCCGCACCCACACGACGGTCATGCACGCCTGCACCAAGACCGCCGAGCGCATCGCCGCCGACAAGGCCTCCTATGAGGCCGTCCGCTTCCTCTCGTTGGAGATAAGCGACTGACCGTCCGGGGTTGCTGACAGTCTTCGTCAGCTTCTCGACAACGCAGATTCCCGCAACGAGCGGGCCAGAGACGCTCTTATGAACCTATCCACAACCCCTACCTCTCCTAGGTTCTTCTTGGTGGAGATGATCTGTTTCAAGAGGGAGCCGAGCCGATGAAGCTCTCGACGGGCCGCGACGCCCTGTTCACCCAGCTGCAGACCGTGACCCGGGCCGCGTCGACGCGCGTGCCCAACCAGGCGCTGTCCGGCGTCCAGGTGCTGGCCCAGGCCGGAACGCTGGAGCTGCGCGCGACGGACACGGAGATCGGCCTGCGCGTTCCCCTCGAGGGCGAGGTCATCCGCGAGGGCGCCGCACTGCTGCCGGCCCGCCTGCTCGTGGACGTCGTCCGCGCATTGCCCGGGGCCGACGTCACGATCGAGCTGCGCGCCGCGGAGCAGGACGTGGAGATCAAGGGCGGCAACGCCACCTTCCACATCCGCACGCTGCGCCTGGAGGACTTCCCGCCCTTCCCGGAGTCCGAGGACGGCGCACGCGTGATCGTGCCGGCCGCCGCGTTCGTGGCGACGCTCGCCAAGGTCCAGCGGTCGGCCTCGCGGGACGAGACGCGCCCCGTGCTCACCGGGATCTACGTGTCCGCGAGCGGGGACGAGCTGCGGATGGTCGCGACCGACTCCTACCGCCTCGCCGTCAAGGAGACCAAGCTCGAGTCGCCGCTGGAGGGCGAGCTCGAGGCCAATGTCCCGGCGCGCGCCCTCGCCGAGCTGGCCCGGATCGTCGGCGCCGCGGAGGCGGAGTCGCTGGCCGCGTCGGTCAAGACCAACCAGGTCATCTTCCAGGTCGGCGGAGTGACGCTGTCCTCGCGGCTGATCGACGGCCAGTTCCCCAACTACCGCCAGCTGCTGCCCGATGCCTACGAGCACGAGTTGCGCCTGGCCGCCGGCGAGGTCGGGGACGTCGTGCGCCGCATCTCGCTGCTGGCACAGAAGAACGCGCCGCTGCGGCTCGCCTTCACCGAGGGCGAGGTGACGGTGTCGGCTCGCACGCCGGACATCGGCGAGGCGTCGGAGACCGTGCCCGTCCCGTTCGCGGGCGAGCCCCTGGAGATCGGCTTCAACCCGGACTTCCTGCGCGACGGGCTCGAGTCGATGGACGGCGAGGACGTGCTGCTCAAGCTGATCTCGCCGCTGCGCCCGGGTCTGCTCGGGTCGGCGGACGAGTCCGGCTTCCAGTACCTCCTGATGCCGATTCGCCTGAACGTGTGATCGTCTCCTCCGTGTCGTTGCGCTCGTTCCGGTCCTACGACCGGGTCGAGGTGCGGCTGGGCCCGGGGATCACGGTGGTGGCGGGACGCAACGGCGCCGGCAAGTCGAACCTGCTGGAGGCGATCTACTTCGCCTCGACCGGCCGCTCGTGCCGGACCTCCAACGAGCGCGAGTGCGTGGCCTTCGGAACGTCGGTGCTACGCCTGGAGATGGACGTGCACGGCGATGACGGTGTGCACAAGCTGTGCACAGGCTTCCAACCGGGGGAGTCCAAGCGCTTCACGGTCGACGGCGCCGCGGTCGAGCGGCTGTCGGACGCGTCCGTGCGGCCGCTGGTCTCCGTGTTCTTGCCGGATCGGCTCGAGCTGATCGCGGGGACGCCGGCGCTGCGGCGCGCGCATCTCGACCAGGTGGTCGCGGCGGTGTGGCCGTCGCGATCGGGGACCCGCCGGTCCTACGCGGCGGCGCTGGCCCAGCGCAACGCCCTGGTGTCGGCGATCCGGGCCGGCCGGGCCGGCCGTGGATCGCTGCCCGTGTGGGACGCCGAGCTGGCCCGGCACGGCGTCGCGCTGATGGAGGACCGGGCGGCGACGATCGGCCGCTTGCGTCCTCGCTACGCCGAGCACGCCGACGGCCTCGGGCTCGAGGGCGATGCGGTGCTGACCTACAAGCCGCGCTCGAAGGCGCAGTCGGCCGAGGCGCTGGCCGCCGAGCTGGCTGAGCGCGTCGACGGCGACCTGCAGCGCGGTTTCACGGGTCACGGGCCGCACCGCGATGACATCGCCTTCACGCTCGACGGTCGCGACCTGCGGGCCTACGGGTCCCGGGGACAGCAGCGCCTCGCGCTGCTGTCGCTGCTGCTGGCCGAGCGCGAGGAGCTGGCCTCCGTGCGCGGGACGCCCCCGCTGATGCTGCTCGACGACCCGATGTCCGAGCTCGACTCCGGCCGCCGCGAGCGGCTCGTCGAGGTGCTGCGGCGTGGCGGGCAGAGCGTCATCGCCGCGACGGAGCTCGGGTTGGTGCCCGGTGCCGACGCTTCCGACGTCACCCGCATCGCGATCGTGGACGGCGCCGTCATGCAGGCCGCGTCCGCCGCGGAGGCGGCGTGAGGCGCCGCCCGGCCCCGCGCAGCTTCACGCCGGCGCTCGAGCGCCTGGCCGACGACGTCATGCCCGACACTCTGCTCGCCGAGGTCCAGAAGGTCTGGCCGGAGGCGGCCGGACCGGCGCTGGCGGCGGTCGCGACCCCCTGTTCCGAGCGCGCCGGGACGGTCGTCGTGCGGTGCGGATCGGCGGTCTGGGCACAGGAGCTCGACCTCCTCGGACCGCGGGTTGTGGAGGCCCTGAACACCGCCCTCGGACGCCCAGCGGTCACCCGCCTCCGCGCCGACGCTCGACCCGCCTAGAACCATCCCACATTTTGTTACGTTTTGCAGCGCTTTTGTAACAGCTGCACCCGGGGTTCCGACCGGGTCGCCTGCTAGACTTATGAACATAAGTCGTCGCCCCGGTCCCGCCCGTCTCGCCGACGGTCTCTGGCCGGGGCGTCGTGTGTGAACAGAGGAGTTTCGTGGCTGATCAGCCCAATGGCGGCGCCCCCGATAAGGGCAGCTATGACGCGCAGGACATCACCGTGCTCGAGGGCCTCGAGGCGGTCCGCAAGCGACCCGGCATGTACATCGGGTCGACGGGTCCGCGCGGGCTGCACCACCTGGTCTGGGAGGTCGTCGACAACTCGGTCGACGAGGCGCTGGCCGGTGAGGCCGACACGGTCGACATCCACGTCCATCCGGACAACTCCGTCACCGTGCGCGACAACGGCCGCGGCATCCCCGTCCAGATGATGGAGAAGGAGCAGAAGCCGGCCGTCGAGGTCGTGCTCACCGTGCTCCACGCCGGCGGCAAGTTCGGCGAGGGCGGCGGCTACAAGGTGTCGGGCGGCCTGCACGGCGTCGGCGTCTCCGTCGTCAATGCGCTCAGCGAGAAGCTCCACATCGTCATCCGCCGCGACGGCTTCACCTGGACGCAGGACTACGTCCGCGGCGCGCCGCAAGGCCCGCTCGAGCAGGGCGAGGCCACGGACGAGACCGGCACGGAGATCACCTGGCTGCCCGACGGCGAGGTCTTCGAGGAGCTCGAGCTCGACTGGGCGACGCTCGAGCAGCGCCTGCGGGAGACCGCGTACCTCACCAAGGGCCTGCGCATCAACATCACCGACGAGCGCGGAGAGGGCCACCAGGCCGAGTTCCACTACGAGGGCGGCATCCGGGACTTCGTGTCCTACCTCAACGAGAACAAGGATCCGGTCCAGGACAAGGTCATCTACTTCGAGGCAGAGGGCCCGGAGGGGTCCTGCGAGGTCGCGATGCAGTGGAACTCCTCGTACCAGGAGTCGATCTTCTCGTTCGCCAACAACATCAACACGCACGAGGGCGGGTCCCACCTGTCCGGCTTCCGCGGTGCGCTCACGCGCACGCTCAACAAGTACGCGCGGGACAAGGGCGAGCTCAAGGAGAAGGACCCCGCGCTGTCGGGCGAGGACGTCCGCGAGGGGCTGACCGCCGTCATCTCCGCCAAGCTCGCCGAGCCGCAGTTCGAGGGCCAGACGAAGACCAAGCTCGGCAACCCGGGCATGCAGGGCTTCGTCGAGTCGATCGTCAACGCCGGTCTCGCCGAGTTCCTCGAGGAGAACCCCAAGGACGGCGTGCGCATCATCCGCAAGTCGGTGTCGGCCGCCCAGGCCCGCGCCGCCGCCCGCAAGGCGCGCGATCTCACGCGGCGCAAGTCGGCGCTGGAGAACTCGGCGTTGCCGGGCAAGCTCGCCGACTGCTCCGTGCGCGACCCGAAGCTCGCCGAGCTCTTCATCGTCGAGGGCGACTCCGCCGGTGGTTCGGCCAAGCAGGGCCGCGACCGCCACACGCAGGCGATCCTCCCGCTGCGCGGCAAGATCCTCAACGTCGAGAAGGCGCGGATCGACAAGGTCCTGCAGAACAACGAGATCCAGGCGCTCATCACCGCGCTCGGCACGGGCGTCCGCGACGAGTTCGACATCGAGAAGGCCCGCTATCACAAGATCGTGCTGATGACGGACGCCGACGTCGACGGCGCGCACATCCGCACCCTGATCCTCACGTTGCTGTTCCGGGAGATGCGGGACCTGATCGAGGCGGGCTACGTCTACATCGCCAAGCCGCCGCTCTACAAGCTCACCCAGGGCAAGCGCGAGCGCTACATCGAGAAGGACTCCGAACTGGAGGAGATCCTGCTCGGCGACAAGTTCGAGAAGTTCGTCATCAACGCCAACGACGGCACCGAGCTCCGGCTCACCGAGGCTCGCTGGCAGCGCTACACGCGCCTGCTCAAGCAGTACGAGGGCTGGGGCGCCGCGCTGCGGGCCGACTTCGGCCACGACGTCGTCACCTTCCTGTCGGAGTCCGAGGTCCTCGACCGCGGGATCACCGACGTCGATGCGCTGATCAAGCTCATCGAGGGCCAGGACGCCGAGGGCGAGCCGTACCTCACCGAGTTCGTCGACCGCGTCGACGGCCGCGTGCGCGTGAAGGCAACGGAGCGCAAGACCAGCCTCGCGCGCACCTACACGGTGAGCGCGGCGATGCTCGAGTCCAACGAGTACCGCCAGTTCCTGCGCGTGCACTCCGAGTTGATCGGCCTGGCCGGCGAGCCGCCGTTCACCATCAGGCTCGGCGAGGACTCGGACGACGCGCTGTCCTTCGAGGAACTGCGCCGCAAGGTGCTCGAGGTGGCCGGCAAGCGCGTCCGCCTCCAGCGTTTCAAGGGTCTGGGCGAGATGAACGCCGAGCAGTTGCGGGAGACGACGATGGATCCGTCCACGCGCACGCTCGCGCAGGTGGGCATGGACGACGCCACGCTCTCGGACCAGCTGTTCACGATGCTCATGGGCGACAAGGTCGAGCCGCGGCGGGAGTTCATCGAAGAGAACGCCCGCGCCGCCTCGCTGGACGTCTAGGAAGGAAGACGAATGGGTTCATCGGACGTCATCAGCGGTGGCAACATCGAGCCTCGCGGGCTCGAGGAGGAGATGCGCTCGTCGTATCTGGACTACGCGATGTCCGTCATCGTCGGGCGCGCGCTGCCCGACGTCCGCGACGGCCTGAAGCCCGTCCACCGTCGCGTCCTGTACGCGATGAACGAGCTGGGCCTGAACCCGAACCGGCCGTATTCGAAGTGCGCGAAGATCGTCGGCGAGGTGATGGGCAACTATCACCCGCACGGCGACTCGGCGATCTACGACACGCTCGTCCGCATGGCGCAGGACTTCTCGATGCGCAACGTCCTGGTCGACGGCCAGGGCAACTTCGGCTCCGTCGACGACGACCCGGCCGCCGCCATGCGCTACACGGAGGCGCGGCTGGCGCCACTGGCGCGGGAGATGCTGCGGGACCTCGACGCCGACACGGTCGACTTCGTCGCCAACTACTCCAACGAGACGCAGGAGCCGACGGTCCTGCCGTCGCGCTTCCCGAACCTGCTCGTCAACGGCTCGTCCGGCATCGCCGTGGGCATGGCGACGAACATCCCGCCGCACAACCTGCGGGAGACGATCAACGCGGTCATCGCCTACATCGACGACCCGGAGATCACGACGGAGGGGCTGATGAAGCACCTCCCGGGCCCGGACTTCCCGACCGGCGGCATCATCCTCGGCTCCGACGGCATCAAGGAGGCCTACGAGACCGGCCGCGGCCGCGTGCGCGTGCGCTGCAAGGCCGGCATCGAGGACATCGGCCAGGGCAAGGAGGCGATCATCGTCACCGAGTTGCCCTTCATGGTCAAGAAGGGCGGCGACACCGGCGTCATCCGCAAGATGGTCGAACTGGTCAACGACAAGAAGATCTCGGAGATCTCCGACCTGCGCGACGAGTCCGACGGCCGCACCGGCATGCGCCTGGTGATCGAGCTCAAGCGCGGCTCGAACCCCGACGTCGTCCTCAACAAGCTCTACAAGCACACGTCGCTGCAGTCGACGTTCGGCGTCAACATGGTCGCGCTGGTCGACAGCGTGCCGCGCACGCTCCCGCTGCGCTCCGTGCTGCACAACTACGTCCAGCACCAGCGCGAGATCATCGTCCGGCGCTCCAAGCACGAGCTGCGCCAGCTCGAGGCGCGGGTTCACCGCCTCGAGGGTCTGCTCATCGCGCTGGATCACCTCGACGCCGTCATCGCGCTGATCCGGTCGTCCAAGGATCGCGACGCCGCCCGCGAGGGCCTGATGTCGAACTTCGACCTCACGCACATCCAGGCGCAGGCGATCCTCGAGCTGCGCCTGCAGCAGCTGACCGCGCTGGAGGCGGACACGATCCGCCGCGAGCACGCCGACGCCATGGAGCGCATCGGCGAGCTGCGCGAGCTGCTCGGCAACGAGGGCAAGGTCTTCGAGCTCATCAAGGAGGAGCTCGGCGAGATCTCGGAGACCTACGGCGACGAGCGACGCACCTTCATCGCCCCGTCCGAGGGCGACTTCAACGTCGAGGACCTGATCGCCGAGCGGCAGATGGTCATCACCATCACCCAGTCCTCGTACATCAAGGCGCTGCCGCTGGACACCTACCGCTCCCAGGCGCGCGGCGGTCGCGGCGTGACCGGCATGGGGATGAAGGACGACGACTACATCGAGCACCTCTTCGTGTCGTCCACCCACGACTTCCTGCTGTTCTTCACCGATCGCGGCAAGGTGTACCGCAAGAAGGTCCACGAGCTGCCGGCGCCCGACAGCCGCCAGGCCAAGGGTCGCTACCTCGGCAACATGCTGCCGCTGCGCGAGAACGAGCGGGTCCAGGCCGTGATCGCCACGCGTGACTTCACGGAGGGCCAGTACCTGCTCTTCGCCACCAAGCAGGGCGTGGTCAAGAAGACGGAGTTCATGGCGTACAACACGCCGATCAAGGCCGACGGCATCATCGCGATCAAGGTCCGCGACGACGACGAGCTGATCCAGGTCCGCCGCACGTCCGGCGACGACGACGTCCTGATGGTCTCGCGCGCCGGCCAGGCCGTGCGCTTCCACGAGTCCGACGCGCGCGCGATGGGCCGCGACACCAGCGGCGTCGCCGGTATGAACGTGTCCGCCAAGGACAACTGGGTGCTCTCGATGGACGTCGCCCGCGACGACCAGGAGCTGTTCGTCATCACCGACGCGGGCTTCGGCAAGCGCACCGGCGTCGACCAGTTCCGCAAGACCAAGCGCGGCGCCATGGGCGTGCGCGCGATCAAGGCGGCCGGGCACAAGGGCGACCTCGCCGGCGCGCTCGTCGTGCGCGAGCACGAGGAGCTCGTCTTCATCTCCGAGAGCGGCATGGTCGTGCGCCAGTCCGTGCGCGGGATCAGCAAGCAGGGCCGGGACGCCACCGGCGTGCGCGTCGTGAACATCAAGGAGGACGATCGCGTCAGCGCCGTCGCCCTCGTGGTGGAGGGCTCTTCGAACGACGAGAACGCCGACCAGGGGGAGCTCGAGTTGCCGCCGGAGCTGCCGGACGAGCCCGCTCCCGGGGAGCACCCGGCGCCTTGAGGAACGCCGCGGTTGCCTTCGGGCCCGCGGCTAGGTAGGTTCGCTCCCCCGTCCCGGAGTTCCATCACTCCCACAAGGAGTTTCTGTTGCGCCTCTTCCGCCATCCGGCTACGCCCGTAGTCGTTGTAGTCGCAGTGCTCATCGCCACGCTCGTGGCAGCTTCCGCGCCCGCTCGGGATAGGGAGCGCGGCACTGCGTCGGTGACGAACGCGTGCGACAACAGCGCCACCGCCAACAACAACCAGATCACGGTTGACACGAGCGGCAACGCTCCGGCGACGGCCGGGGCGGGCGACCCGATCACGCTCACCGACCTCGAGCAGTCGGGCACCATCCCCGCCTCGATCTTCGTGGCCGGCTACAACCTCGGCGTCCTCTCGGAGGGCACGAACAACATCCCGACCGACTTCTACACCGTGCTCGAGGGCACCAACACGGTCGAGGGCGCGAAGACGACGAACACCGCGAGCAGCACGTTGACGACCACGATCAACGATCCCGACGACACCCCCGGCACGGGCGACGAGACGGCGACGGACGCTTCGTTCGACGTGACGTACAACGACCTCACGTTCACCGCAGGCTCGAGCGGTGTGGCCGACTTCCGCCAGGACACCATCCAGCCGGTCAACGCCGGCACCAAGGTCGGCAGCTTCATCGCCGTCGGCAAGCTGTTCGGCGGAGCGATCAAGATCACCTTCGCCTGCTCGCCCGGCACGGTGGCCGCGGGTACGAACCCGCAGGGTGGCGAAGGCGTGATCTCGTACATCGACCCAGCGACGAGCTTTGCGTCCACGACGCTCCCCGAGGCGACGGCGACCCCGTCGCCGGATCCGTCGGCTACGGCGTCCCCGTCCCCGTCGCCGTCCCCGTCGCCGTCCCCGTCCCGTCCCCGTCCCCGTCCGCTTCGCCGTCCCCGGGACCCTCGGCCTCCCCGAGCCCGTCCCCGTCCCCGTCGCCGCAGCCGTCCGCTTCGCCGCAGCCGACGGTCACGTCCGATCCCTACGTCCTGCCGACAGCGTCCCCGTCCCCGTCCGCGTCCCCACAGCCGTCGGTGTCACCCGAGCCGACGACCACGCCCAAGCGTTGCAAGGTCCCGAACGTCAAGGGCAAGAAGCTCAAGGCGGCCAAGAAGGCGATCAAGAAGGCCCGCTGCAAGGTCGGCAAGGTCGCCAAGAAGTCGAGCAAGAAGGTCGGCAAGGGCAGGGTCATCGCGACCTCCCCGAAGGCCGGCGCGAAGCGCAAGAAGGGCTTCAGGGTGAAGGTCGTGGTCGCGAAGTGATCTCGGCGCGCTGAGGCGCCTCCCCCTTGTGTATTCTGGCTGGACCAGAGAAAGGAGGTGGTCCAAAGTTGAGTGACAGTTCTTGTGGGACCCTGGAGGTGTCCGGCCGCTAGCCGGAGTTGAGCCCAGGTCAGGGCTCACACCGCTGGATAGGCCAGCGGAATCCAGACCGTGACACCCGCCTCGTCGGTGCCGGGACTCGTCCCACCGGCGCGCGGTTCGCCAAGCCGGCGTGGTGTTGCATCCAGCAGGTATGTGCGAAGGGCGGGGAGCGTCGACTCCCCGCCCTTCGTCGTTCTAGGATCCAGCTCATCATGCGCCGCTTCCTCGCGGCCGCGCTCGTCGTGATCGGTGGGCTCGCTGCGGCGGCTGCTCCCGCCGCGGCCCGTGACGGCTCCATCACGTCCTTCGACGGCACCAGGATCGCGTACCACTTCTACCCGGCGCACGAGCTCGCGGACGGGGCAACGGCGCCGACGATCATGAGCGGACCGGGCTATGCGCAGGGCGGGGCGGCCGAGGACAACAAGATCGTCGCGCGCTACCTCGACCACGGCTACAACGTGCTCACCTGGGACCCGCGCGGCTTCGGCGCGTCGACCGGCAACGTGATGACCGACTCGCCGGAGTTCGAGGGCCGCGACGCCCAGGCGCTCGTCGACCTCATCGCCCAGCAGCCGGAGGTGCAGCTGGACCGCCCGGGCGACCCGCGCCTGGGCATGGTGGGCTCGAGCTACGGCGGCGGCATCCAGAACGTGCTCGCCTCGATGGACAAGCGCGTCGACGCGATCGCCCCGCAGATCGCCTGGCACTCGCTGCTCACCAGCCTGTACAAGAACCAGATCCCCAAGGGTGGCTGGGGGACGGTGCTCTACGGCGTCGGGACGGTCGGGTCAAACGGCCAGGGCCTGGCCCAGTTCCAGTTCGGCCGCCAGCAGGATCCGCAGACGACCAAGGCGATCACGAACGGCCTCGCCACCGGGCACTTCGGCGAGGACGACGTCGCCTACTTCGACGCGCGCGGCCCCGGCGACGAGCTGATCTCCAAGATCACGGTGCCGACGCTGATCTCGCAGGGGACCGACGACACCCTGTTCACGCTGCACGAGGCGATCGAGAACTACCGGGCGGGCCGCGCCGCGGGCGTCCCGATCTCGATGAACTTCTTCTGCGGCGGCCTGACCGACCCGTCGACCGCCCACGGCGTCTGCACGACGCCGCTCGGGCCGCAGCCCAGCCTCGCCCCCGACGAGGCCTTCAACTGGATGGAGCGCTGGGTCAAGCGCGACGCGTCCGTGGACACCGGCGCGGGCTTCCGCTGGGTCTCGGACACGGGCGGCCTGCACTACGCGGAGTCCTGGCCCGTTCCGCAGGGCGACCCGGTGACCGGCGAGGGCAAGGGGACGCTCGCGGTCGCACCGGGCGACAGCTCGGGCGCCGAGGTCGTCGCGATGCCGGCCGCCAACGCGCTGACCGTTCCGCTGCAGACCCCGGTGGCCGGGACCCAGTTGCTGGGCGAGCCGCAGCTCGAACTGCGCTACTCGGGCACGGCCGCGTCGCCCGACGGCGTCGTGTACGCGCAGCTCATCGACGAGAAGCGCGGGCTGGCCATCGGCAACCAGGTCACCCCGATCGCCGTCGCCTTCGACGGCGCCGAGCACACCGTGACGCTGCCGCTGGAGGGCATCGCCGTCGACACGACCGAGGGCTCGACGTACAGCCTCCAGATCACCGGCGGCACCACGCTGTACTTCGCCGCCCGCCAGGCCGCCGTGGTGGACGTGGCGGCTGCGAAGGTCACCGTTCCGACCGTGAAGCCGGGGGCGTCCAGCACCGATCCGAAGGCCTTCGGCAATCCGACGCTCGCGACGGAGGCCTGCAAGCCGCGGCGCTACCGCGTGCGCTTTGCCGGCCGCCGGACGAACTACGTCCGCGCTCGCGTCAAGGTCGACGGCA
The DNA here is from genome assembly GCA_963740765.1 of uncultured Solirubrobacteraceae bacterium. GTDB lineage: Bacteria > Actinomycetota > Thermoleophilia > Solirubrobacterales > Solirubrobacteraceae > DATLGB01. The sequence continues at coordinate 1,002,806 of CAVUFN010000016.1, forward strand.
AGCGGGTCAAGACCGTGCGCCGCAGGCACGTCCGCTCGGTTCGCGTCCGCATCGCGGGTCCCGGGGTGCACACGGTGCGGATCGTGGCGACCAAGCGCAGCGGCAAGCAGCGCCGCGTCGTCCGCCGGCTCAAGGGCTGCTAGGAGCGGGCAGCGTGCCGGAGTACCTGGTCTTCTTCGTCGCCTCCGAGGTCGACGACGCGCTGGCCGACCAGGTCCAGGCCCGCACGCGCCTGCTGGCGGGCGCCCGCACCTGGCGCGATCAGCCGCCGGGGTTCTTCGACGAGCCCGAGCCGGCTCCCGGCTCGCCGCGGACGGCGGGCGCGTTCCTGCGCGTCGAGCAGGCCACCGCCGACGGCGACGACGCCCGCGCCTTTTGCGCCGCTGTGCAGGCGTTCTCGTCGGAGTTCGGGGTCGACGTCGAGCTCCAGTGGCGCGAGCGGATCCTCGGCCGCGTGCGTGCCGGCGTACCCGACGACGACCTCGAGACGCAACTCGCTGCCGTGACCGGCGAGACTTAGGCGACCATGGCCGGCCGCGTCTACGTCACCGGGCACCGCAACCCGGACACCGACTCCATCGCGTCCGCGGTCGGCTACGCCGAACTGCTCGGGCGCACCGACTCCGACACCGAGCACATCCCGGTCCGGCTGGGCGAGGTCAACGCCCAGACGCGCTGGGTGCTCGAGCGGGCCGGCGCGCCCGAGCCGCGCCTGCTCCCGCACATCATGCTGCGTGCCCGCGACGTGATGCAGAGCGACTTCGTCTCCGCGCGGGACACCGACAGCGTGCGGGCTGCCGGTCTCGCGATGGCCCGCGAGGACGCCGACGTCGTCCCGGTGGTCGACGCCGACGGAACGCTCGCCGGGGTGATCACCGAGCGGGCGCTGGCCCGCCGCTACATCCGCGAGTCGCGGGAGACGTCGTCGCTGGTGGACACGCCGACCACCGTCGCCGCGATCGTCGAGGTGCTCGAAGGCGAGGCGCTGATCGGCGCCGACGCCGAGGTCGCGGGCCGCGTCTGGGTCCAGGCCCGCGACGCCCACTCGCCCAGCGGGATCGGCGCCGGTGACGTGGTGGTCGTCGGAGACCGGGAGGACGCCCAGCGCCGCGCCATCGAACTGGGCGCCGCGCTCGTGGTCGCCTCCAACGGGGTCGCGCCGACGGATGCCGTCTGCGACCTCGCGCGCGAGCACGGCGCCGCGGTCGTCGTGTCCCCCCTCGACAGCTACGTCACCGGCCGGATGATCACCCTGGCCGCGCCCTGCCGGTCGCTCATGGACGCCGACCCGCTCACGATCCGCCCCGACGACCTCGTCTCCGACATCTCCGAGGCGGTCAAGGACATCCACTACCGCGCCGCGGTCGCCGTCGACTCCGCGGGCGCGCCGGTCGGCCTGGTCACCCGCTGGGACCTGGTCAACCCGCGCCGCCGCCGCGTGGTCCTCGTCGACCATGCCGAGTCCGCGCAGAGCGTCCCCGGCGTCGAGGAGGCCGAGATCACCGAGATCCTCGACCACCACCACATCGGGTCGATCGAGACGACGGTGCCCGTGCGCGCGACCTTCGACCCCGTCGGCTCGACCGCCACGCTGGTGGTGGAGCGCTTCCGCCAGAACGGCATGGAGCCGAGCCGCTCGACAGCGGTCCTGCTGCTGGCCGCCGTCCTCGCCGACACCGTCATCCTCAACTCGCCGACGACCACCACGCGCGACCATGCCGTCGTCGAGTACTTCGAGCGCTCGCTCGGCCTCGACGCCCGCGAGCTCGGCCGCGAGATGTTCGCCGCCACCGCCGACCTGTCGGGCGTCAGCGCGGAGGAGGTCGTCACCCGCGACGCCAAGCACTACGAGGTCGAAGGCGGCCGCACGCTCTGCATCGCGCAGATCGAGACGGTCGGGGACCAGGTCCTCGACCGCCGCGAGGAGCTCAAGGCGGCCATGGACGCCGTCCGCGAGCGCCGCGATTACGTCTGCTTCGCCCTCATGGTCACCGACATCGCCACCCAGGGGACGTGCCTCTTGGTGTCGGGCGAGGAAGGACGCGTCGAGCGCGCCCTGGGCGACCGCACGTCCGACGGCGTCGTCGCCCTCCCCGGCGTCATGAGCCGCAAGAAGCAGCTCGCCCCGCGTCTGCTGCAGATCTTCTAGGCGGCTTCGAGATAGGGCTGCCAGCTCGCCGGGATGGTGGGCGACGCGAGCTGGATGAAGACCTGCGAGGACGGCACGCGCGGCTTCATGCGCGGGTGCATGTTGATCTGGTGCGGCAGGCGGTCGCCCTTGCGGCGGTTGCACGGCGCGCAGGAGGCGACGATGTTGTCCCAGGTCGAACCGCCGCCCTTGGAGCGGGGGATGACGTGGTCGACGGTGAGGGCGGTGCGGGCGCCGCAGTACTGGCACTCCCACTGGTCGCGGGCGAACACCGCGCGGCGGGTGATCTTGCGCCGGTGCGGGTCGCGAGGGACGCGGACGTACTGGCGCAAGCGGATGACGTGCGGGCGCGGCAGCGCGCCCGTCGCCCAGTGCAGCTCGGACTCCCCGCGCTCGAGGAGCTCGGCCTTCTGCTTGAGCAGGAGCACCGTCGCGCGGCGCACCGTGCACACGTTGATGGGCTCGAACGTGGCGTTGAGCACCAGCACACGACCACCCGACCAGCGCGATGCGCCGGAGTCCGGTCCGTGTCGCCGGTGATCGAGGAGCGACACGGACCCCAGTGGGCCTGGGGGGACGACGGTGGCCATGGGTTGCGCCCGGATTCTACCCCGACGAGCCGGACGGGTAGGAGCCAAGTACGCGGACGGTCTCGGCGGCGGCGGCCAGGGCCTCGATCGCCGCGGTGACCGGCCCGCCGTCGCCCGGGGCGGCCGCGCCGTCGAGATCGGCGAAGAACATGTAGTGGCCGAGGCCGAGCCGGCGGGGCCGCGATTCGATGCGCGTGAGGTTGACGTCGCGCGCGGCGAACTCGCCCAGGCAGTGCGCCAGCCAGCCGGCGGACTCGTCGCCGTCGCCCCACCAGACGACGCTGGTCTTGTCCGGCTCGCCCAGCGCCGGTGTGCCCGCGGGCGCGAGCCAGACGAAGCGCGTCGCGTTGCCCTCGAGGTCCTCGACCCCGTCGCGGAGCACGATGCCGCCGTGCAGCTCGGCCGCCAGCGCCGGGCCGAGCGCGACGGCCGGCTCGCCGCTCTCGACGACCACGCGGACCGCCTCGGCGGTCGAGGCGACCGCGATGACCTCCGCCTGGGGCATGTGCGCGCGCACGAAGCGCGCGCACTGGGCGTTGGCCTGCGGGTGCGACAGGACGGCGGTGACCTCGCCCAGGTCGAGCTCGCCCGCCGCGATCAGCGCGTGGCGGATCGCGTGGACGACCTCGCCGACGATGCGCACGTCCGCGGTCTCCACGGCCAGCGCGTCGAGCGTGGTCGCAACGGCACCCTCCGTCGAGTTCTCGATCGGGACGAGCGCCCGGTCGACCGCGCGCTCCTCGACGGCGAGGACGGCGTCGAAGATGGTCGGGGCGGGAACGGCGTCCCAGTCGGCGGCCCGCGGATCGGCGAGGAGCGCGGCGTGGGAGTACGTCCCCTCCGGGCCGAGGTAGGCCGCGCGCACCTAGGTCTCCAGCACGCGGGAGCCGAGCTCGCCGGCGAGCGCCAGCCGCACGGCCTCCGCTTCCTCCGGCGACAGCTCGAGCTCACCCTCCCCCGCCATCACCTGCTTGCAGTACAGCCGCGCGGACTCGCGGTGGGCGATCGAGGACAGCACGACGCCGTTGTGCTCGGCGTCGAGGAGGGCAACGGTGGTGGACTGGTGGCCCGACAGCTCGCCGTAGGCGTCGTAGCGGACCAGCGAGCGGTAGGCGAGCGCGCCGTCGAGCCGGTGCTCCGCCGTTCCCATGCGCGCCTCGAGTTGCGCGGCGGTCTCCTGGACACTGGCCTGCAGCGTCTCGAAGGCGTGGTGCAGCGTCGCGGCGTGCCCGACCAGGTCCTCCGTCCGGTCCGGCCCCAGGACAACCCGCTGGTCGGCCCGCAGGCGGCGCAGGCGCAGGCTCAGCACGAGCACGCCGAGAAGGGCGATGACGGCGACGCCGGCTGCGGCCAGCGCGACGATGCCGGGGGCGGACGAGAAGTCGCTCACGGCCCCCTATTCAAACAGGACGTTGTACGTGCTCTTGTTGTTGTCGGTCTTCTTCTCGCCGGGGACCGCCTGGACCTCGACGTTGACCGTGTAGACGTCGGCGGTGGGCTTGCGCGAGAGCGGGATCGTGACCTCGGCGGTTTCGCCGTCAGCGATCACGTCGACCGTCTTGGAGCCGGTGATGTCCTTGCCCGAGCCGCCCTGGAGCGTGACGTTGACCTTCACGTCGGTCTCCGTGTTCTCGCCCTGGTTGGCGAACTCGACGATGAAGCTCGAGTCCCCGCTCAGGGGCACCTTGTTGCTGCCCGTCTCACCCGGCGTCAGCGTGACGCCGTTGACCTTGGTGGAAACGAGGCCGTTGCCGTGCAGGCCGGGGGCGGGCTTGCCGGTGCTCCCGGTGGAGCCGGAGCCGCCGCCGGACAGGCGCGTGCCGAGCTTGCCGGCCACGAAGGCGGGCTGCAGCCAGGAGAACCCCTGGGCGCCCTTGAGGAAGCCGGACGTGGTCGCCGGGTCGGCCACGACGTCGTTCTTCTTCAGCTGGTCGCGGATCTGCGTGGTCACGCGGGTGCGGATGAGCACATCGGAGGCGAGCAGCGCTTGCATCTGCCCGGTGATGCCGTTGATGGCCTGATCGGCGACGTCGCCCTCGTTGCCCAGGGCGGTGGCGATCCGCTCCGAGTCGTACTGCAGCGCGTCGCGTCGCAGCTCCAGGGCGATCAGCAGAGATTGCTGCGCGTCGCCCAGGTCGCCGGGCGCGCTCAGGTCCTTGGCCTGCTTGAGGCTCGTGTCCGCGGTGGCGCGTAGCGACGAGACCTGGGTCTGCAGGTCCTCGGGGGACTGGCTGGCGCCCTGGCTCAAGGTCTCGAAGAACGGCGCGCCGACGTCGTTGTCGCTCTGGGCGACGATCTGCGACACCTCGCGGTTGTAGTTGCGCAACGCGTTCTTGCGGCGCGAGTCCTGGCAGGCGTTGATGACGACGATCAGGAAGATGAACAGCAGGAGGCCGACGCCGATCGCCACGGCGCGCCGCGTCCACAGCGTTTGCGGATCGACGGCAGGACCGCCGGCGGGGGCGGTGCGGCGGGGCCGGGGGGCCCGGCGGGTTGGCTCGTCGTCATCGTCGAAGAAGGACACCTGATGGCTCCTTTCGCCCGTCCGGACTCGCAAGCTCGTCCTCTGGGCGACGTTTCGGGCAGTATGCCGGTCCATCCGGCGTGACCGGTCCGTTCGCCATAACTCCGCTTCTCCCTGCAAGGTTCGCGGGACTGCCTATCGAACCTCTAAGCGTGATCACGGAGGAGCTCGAGACCGCGGGGCTGGTGCTCGGCCGCTACCGGCTGGGAAAGCGCCTGGGCGCGGGCGGGTTCGGGGCGGTCCACGAGGCCGTCGACGAGATGCTGGACCGCTGGGTGGCGGTCAAGGTGATCCCCGCCGACGCCGAGACGCCGGTGCGCGCCCGCCGCGAGGCCGTGGCGGCGGCACGGCTGGAGCACCCGGGGATCGTGGCGATCTACGACGCCGGGGAGGAGGACGGCGCGCGTTATTTGATCTCCGAGCTCGTCGACGGGCGCACGCTGGCCCAGCTCGCGCACGCCGGGGAGCTGACCGACCGCGACGTCCTGAGGGTCGGCCTCGCCCTGTGCGACGCCCTGATGCACGCCCACGAGCGCGGGGTGATCCACCGCGACCTCAAGCCGGCGAACATCCTGGTCCCCGATCGGCCGAGGACCTGGCGCGGCGCGGCCAAGCTGGCCGACTTCGGGGTGGCGATGCTGGCGGGCGACGACCCGCTCACGGTGACCGGGGACGTCGTCGGGACGCTCGCCTACATGGCGCCGGAGCAGGCGGCGGGCAAGCGGGTGGACCACCGCGCGGACCTCTACTCGCTCGCGCTGGTCCTCTACGAGGCGCTGGCCGGCGTCAACCCCAACCGCGGCGCCACGCCCGCGGCGACCGCCAACAAGATCGGCAAGCCGGTCCAGAGCCTGGCCAAGCACCGCCCGGACGTCCCGGCCGAGCTGGTGGCGGCGCTCGACACCGCCTTGCACGTCCAGCCCGCCCAGCGCGGCACGCTCGACGACCTCGCGGACGCGCTCGAGCTGGCGCTGACCGAGGTCGACGACGAGGGCGGCGTCGTCTCCCGGCATCCGGCCGAGACCCCCGTCCGCATCCCGCGCGGCACCGGCCGCGCGCTGAACGCCGCCGGCGCCGCGGCGATCGCCGGCGTCGCCCTGTTCGAGCAGACCGTCGTGCCGTGGCCCGCGGCCGCGGCCGCGGCGTTCGTCCTGACCCTCGTGCTGCCCCGGATGGGCTGGCTGGCGGCGATGGCGGGCGCCGTGACCGTGCTCCTGCTCGACTACGACTCGGAACGGGCGCTCGCCCTCTCCCTGGCGGTCCTGCCCGTCCCCGCGCTGCTGATCCGCGCGCCCCGCGCCTGGTCGCTGCCCGTCCTCGCGCTCGGCCTGCAGGGCGCCTTCCCCGCCGTCGCGGGCCAGCTGCGGCGCTTTCCCGAGCGGGCGGCCGCCAGCGCGCTCGGTGCCTGGTGGCTCGAGCTCGCCCAGCATCCGGACGCGATCGACCCGTTGCGACTGCCGGTCATCGCGGTCTGGGCGGTCGCCGCCGCGATCCTCCCGTGGCTGGTCCGCGGCCGCTTCCTGATCGTGGACGTCGTGGCCGCCACAGCGTGGGCTGCGGCTCTCGCGTCCGCCACGGGAACCCTCGCCGCGGCGCTGGATCTGGCTCAACCACGGGGTTTGGTGGCCTTCACCGTCCTGGCCGGGCTGATCGCCGCCGCGAGTCCGCGATACTCGGATGAGTGAGTGTGCTGCGCAACCTGGAGTCGAAGCTCGCGGGCCTGGTCGAGGGGACCTTCAGTCGTGCCTTCAAGTCGGAGGTGCGACCGGTCGAGATCGCGCGCAAGCTCGCGCGTGAAATGGACCAGCACAAGGTCGTCTCCGTCTCGCGCACCTACGTCCCGAACGAGTACACGGTCTGGCTCTCCTCGCGTGACCGCGACCAGTTCCGTGGGTACGAGGGGGATCTGCGCGACGAACTGAGCTCCTACCTGCTCGAGCACGCGCGCCGCGAGCGCGTCGCTTTCCTCACCACGCCGGTGATCGACTTCGAGACCGACGAACGGCTGCGCCTGGGCGAATTCGGCATCCAGGCCCGCCTGGTGGAAGCGCAGGGCCGCGATCGTGAGCCCGTCCGCGGCGAGGCCGGGCACACCTCCGTGTACTCGACCGCCAAGCGCATCGCCGAACCGCTGGCCGAGGCGACCGAGGCCCGCCGTACGCGGGCTCAGCTCCGTCACGAGGGCCGTGCGGTGATCCTCGGCTCGGGTGGGGCCGTGCTCGGGCGCTCGCGCGACTGCGACGTGGTCATCAGCGACGAGAACGCGTCCCGCCGCCACGCCGAGGTCCGGCCCAGCGGCCACGCCTGGGTCGTGCGCGACCTGGGCTCCACCAACGGCGTCAAGGTCAACGGCCGTCGCCCCTCCGACGCCCAGGTCCTCAACGACGGCGACGTAATAACCATCGGCGTGACCGACATCGTCTTCGAGGCTCCATGACCGAGCTCGATCCCATCGCCGTCGCGCTCAAGTTCGGCTTCATCGCCGTCCTGTACCTGTTCCTGCTGTGGGTCAGCCGCTCGGCGCTGCGCGACCTGCGCCGCACGACGACCACCGACCGCGAGGCGCACGCGCCCGAGTACGAGGACGCCACGGCGATGCACCGCGCCGGCGACGCCATGGAGCCCCACGGAGGCGCGCCGCGGCTCCGTGTGAAGTCGGCGCCCGGCCTGCGCGCGGGCGCGGCCTACGACCTCGGCGGGGGGGCGCTGCTCGGCCGCGGGACGGAGGCCGACATCGTGCTGGAGGACACCTTCTCGAGCTCGCGCCACGCGCGGCTGACCCCGCAGGGTGACGCCGTCGTGCTCGAGGACCTCGGTTCCACCAACGGGACCTACCTCAATGACGAGCCGCTCGGCGGGCCACAGCCGCTGCACGACGGCGATCGCATCCGCATCGGCGACTCCGAGTTCACCTTCGAGCGCTGATCGCATGTTGCGCGTGAGTGAGAAGTGGCAGGGCTCGGACGTCGGCCGCCAGCGGACGGGCAACGAGGACAGCCTGTTCGTGCAGGCGCCGTTGTTCGTGCTCGCGGACGGGATGGGCGGCGCCCAGGCGGGCGAGGTCGCCTCCGAGATCGTGATCGAGGCCTTCCGCGCCGCGCTGCCCGCGGACGTCGACGGCCTCGTCGCCACGATCGAGCAGGCCAACTCGCGCGTGCACGAGGCCTCCGAGCGCACGCCGGAGTACCACGGCATGGGCACGACCTGCACGGTCGCCTACGTCACCGTCGACGAGGTGCTCGTCGCCCACGTCGGCGACTCGCGCTGCTACCTGCTTCGCGACGGCGAGCTGATCCGCATCACCCGCGACCACTCGCTGGTGGGCGAACTGCTCGACCGCGGCAAGGTCACCGAGGAGGAGGCGCTGACGCATCCGCAGCGCTCCGTCATCACCCGCGCGGTCGGGCCCGAGCCGAGCGTCAAGGTCGACGCCGAGCGGATCGCCGCGCGCTCCGGCGACGTCTTCCTGCTGTGCAGCGACGGGCTGACCGACATGGTCCGCGACGCCGACGTCACCCGCATCCTGACCACCGTCCCCTCGCTCGAGCAGGCCGGTCGCAACCTGATCGCCGCCGCCAACGCCGCGGGCGGGCGGGACAACATCACGGTGATCCTGTTCGAGCTCGAGGACGTCGAGGCCGGCGCGCCGGGTACCGAGCCGGACGGGCAGATCACCACCGTCAACAACCCGGTGGCGCCCGAGCCCGTCTCCGCCGCGCCGCCGCCGCGGACCGTCGCCCCCCCGCCGCGCCGGGATCCGGGCGCGCCGGCGCCGGCGACGGGCTTCCGCCGCGTGATCAAGCCGCTGATCGTCATCGCGATCCTGCTCGCCCTGTTCGGCACGGCCGCCTTCGTCGCGATGCGCGGCGTGTTCTTCGTGGGTCTCGACGCCAACCGCACGGTGACCATCTACCGCGGACTCCCGTACGACATCGGCGCCAAGCTCTACACGCGCAACTACACGTCCGGCGTGCGCATCGACCAGGTGCCCGAGAACCGCCGGGCGACGTTCACGAACCACAAGCTGCGGTCCCTCGACGACGCCAGCGACCTCGTCCGCCAGTTGGAGACGGGGACGGTCAAGTAGATGCGGAGCGCTCGCAACCGCGAGCTCCTGGCCCTCGTCCCGGCCTCGCTGCTGGTGGCGGCGGGCTTCTCCGCGATCTTCATCCAGCGCTCGCAGGTCCTCGACAACGTCTCGCTGACCTACGGCGGCATCTTCCTCGGCCTGTGCGTCGCGACGCACATCGTGATCCGCTTCACGCTGCCCGACGCCGACCCGTACCTGTTCCCGCTCGTCGCCGTGCTCGCCTGCTTCGGCTTGGTCATCATCTACCGGCTCGACCCGGGCAAGGCGCTCAGCCAGGCGTACTGGTTCGTGGCGGGACTCGTCCTGTTCAGCGGGACGATCATCGCGCTGCGCAAGGACTTCCGCGTGCTCGAGCACTACCGCTACACGATCGCGGCCGCCGCGCTGCTGCTGCTGATCCTGCCGCGCGTGCCCGGCGTCGGCTCGCAGACCAACGGCGCCTACCTGGGTGTCGACGCCGGTCCGATCGCGTTCCAGCCGGCCGAGTTCGCCAAGCTCGGCATCGTCATCTTCCTCGCCGCGTACCTGCGCGAGACGCGCGACGTGCTGGTCATCAACGCGCGCCGCTTCCTCGGCATCACGTTCCCGCCGCTCAAGCACTTCGGACCGCTGCTGGCGATCTGGGCGACGGCGATGTTCCTGCTCTTCTTCATCCGCGACATCGGGTCGTCGCTGATGTTCTTCGGTGCCTTCCTGGCGATCCTCTACGTGGCCACCAACCGCGTCGGCTTCGTGGTGGTCGGGCTGATCGCGTTCGGCGTCGGCGCCTGGGCCCTGGTCGGGCTCGAAGGCCACATCGCCGACCGCGTCGACGTCTGGATGAACCCGTTCGACCGCGACCTCTACGACAAGGTCGGCGGGTCCTTCCAGGTCGCGCAGGGCCTGTTCGCACAGGCCGACGGCGGGCTCTTCGGAACCGGCCTCGGTGCCTCGCTGATCCTGACCCCGAAGGACGTGACGCCGACGGACTCGATCTACGCGGTGATCGTCAACGAGCTCGGGCTGGCGGGCGCGTGCGGGCTGCTGCTCGTCTACCTGCTGGTGGTCGAGCGCGGCTTCAAGACGGCGATGATCGCGCGGGACTCGTTCTCGACGCTGCTGGCGAGCGGGCTGACGGCGGTCTTCGCGCTGCAGGTGTTCGTGATCGTCGGGGGCAACACCCGCGTGATCCCGCTCACCGGCGTGACGCTGCCGTTCGTCTCCTACGGCGGCTCGTCGATCGTGGCGAACTTCGTGCTGCTGGCCCTGCTGCTGCTGGTGTCCGACCGCGCGCGCCGGGAGGCGGTGCGGGGATGAAGACCGCCATCGTCAAGCTCTACGGCGCGATCATCCTGCTTTTCGCGGTGTTGATCGGCTTCACGTCGTACTGGTCGGTGTTCGACGCCAAGGCGCTCAACGAGGAGCCGATCAACAAGCGCCAGGCGCTCAAGGACCAGCGCATCCACCGCGGCACGATCCGGACGGCGGACGACGAGCTGATCGCGGGCTCGGTCAAGCAGTCCGACAACACCTACCGGCGCCGCTATCCGCTCGGCGCCCTGTTCGGCCAGCCCGTCGGCTACTCCTACGCCAACCTCGGCGCGAGCGGGCTCGAGCAGTCCTACGAGGACCGGCTCACCGACCGGCGCTCGGAGCTCGTGGGCGTGTTCGATTCGCTGCTCGGCCGCAAGCGCGTCGGCCAGGACCTCGAGACGACGCTCGACGCCAAGGTCCAGCGGATCGCCCAGCAGGGGCTGGACGCGTCCCCGAGCGGCCGCGGCGCCGCGGTGGCGATGGACGTCAAGACCGGCGCGGTGCGGGCGATGGTGTCCGCGCCCGGCTTCGATCCGTCCAACCTCGACAAGGGCCGCACGTTCTCCAGGCTCTCGACCGACAACGACGACACGCCGCTGGTCAACCGCGCCACGCAGGGCCTGTTCCCGCCGGGCTCGACCTTCAAGGCCGTGACCGCCGCCGCCGCCGTCGACAGCGGCGACTACACGCCGGAGTCGACGATCTCCGGCGAGAACGGCAAGGTCATCTCCGGCGTCCCGCTGCAGAACTTCGCCGGCGAGGACTTCGGCGCGATCTCGCTGACCGTGGCGCTCACCAACTCGGTCAACACCGTCTTCGGCGAGATCGGCGAGAAGCTCGGCAAGAAGACGATGCGCGACTACATGCAGCGCTTCGGATTCGAGGCGGCGCCGCCCATCGACCTGCCGGCCTCCCAGCTCCCGCGCTCGGGCGAGCGCCGCAACGGCAGGCTGATCCCGGCCACGTCGCGGTTCGTCGACGTCGGGCGCATGGCGATCGGGCAGGACAAGCTGCTCGTGTCCCCGCTGCAGATGGCCTCCGTCGCGCAGACGATCGGCAACGGCGGCGTGCGCATGGAGCCCTACCTGGTCGAGAAGGCGTTCGACGACGACGGCCGCACGGCGTACAACCGCGACCCCGACGAGGCCGAGCGGGTGATGTCCGAGGATTCCGCCGCCGCTGTCACCGCCATGATGCAGCAGGTGGTCAAGGAAGGCACCGGCACGGCGGCGGCGCTGAGCGGCGTCGACCTCGCGGGCAAGACCGGGACCGCCGAGCTCAACAACAACGGCCTCAACGACCTGTGGTTCATCGGCTTCACGGACGAGCACGCTGTCGCGGTGATGGTCGAGCGCGTCCAGGGCGGGACGGGCGGGACGGTCGCCGCGCCGATCGCCAAGGCGATGCTGGAGTCCCTCGGTGACTGATCCGCTCAAGGAGAGCATCGACTCCGGCGAGATCGTCGACGACCGCTACACGGTGGTGTCGCGGATCGGCGCGGGCGGCATGGCCGACGTGTACTGCGCCGAGGACGCCCAGCTCGGGCGCCGCGTCGCGCTGAAGGTCCTGCACCGCCGCTTTGCCTCCGACACGGAGTTCGTGGAGCGCTTCCGGCGTGAGGCCAGCGCCGCGGCCGGCCTGCAGCACCCCAACGTCGTCCAGGTCTTCGATCGCGGCGAGCTCGACGGCACCTACTACATCGCGATGGAGCTCCTGGAGGGGCGGACGCTCAAGCAGCTCGTCCGCGAGGAGGGGCCGCTGGACCCGCAGCGCGCCATCGACATCACGATCCAGGTGCTGCGCGCCGCGCGCTTCGCCCACAAGCGCGGGATCATCCACCGCGACTTCAAGCCCCACAACGTCATCGTCGACGGCGAGGGCCGCGTCAAGGTCACCGACTTCGGCATCGCCCGCGCGGGCGCGTCGGACATGACGGAGACGGGCGCGATCATGGGCACGGCCGCCTACCTGTCGCCCGAGCAGGCCCAGGGGCACGCCGTCAGCGCGTCCTCCGATCTCTACTCCGTCGGCATCCTGCTCTACGAGCTGCTCACCGGCGCACCGCCGTTCGACGCGGAATCGGCCGTGTCGATCGCCCTCAAGCAGGTCAACGAGGCGCCCGCCCCGCCGCGGTCGGTCAACCCCGCCGTGTCACCGGAGCTCGAGGACGTCGTCCTGCGCGCACTGCAGAAGGACCCGTCGCAGCGGTACGCGGAGGCCGACGAGTTCATCGGCGCGCTGGAGGCGGTGCGCGACTACCCGGCGCGTCCCGACCTCGCGCAACGCACGGGCGACCTCACGGGCGTCTACCCGGCCCTCGGGCTGTACTCCGACGAGGTCGAGGCCGAGCGCCGCCGCCGCGGGGGGCGCTTCTGGGCGCTGATCGTCCTGGTCGTGCTCGCGCTGGCGGCGATCGCGGTGGGCGCGTACCTGCTGATGCGGCCGAAGGAGGTCAAGGTGCCCAAGGTGGTCGGGCAGACCTCGCGCGTGGCCACGACACGCCTCAACAACCTCGGCTTCGAGGTCGAGCTGACCCAACTGCGCAACCCCGACGTGCCCGAGGACACCGTCAGCCGGCAGCGGCCGGGCCCGGGCGAGAAGGCGGACGAGGGCTCGACCGTCACCATCTACGTGTCGACCGGCCCGGGCCAAGCCGACGTGCCCGACGTGGTCGGCTCCAAGGAGGAGACCGCCCGCCGGCGGATGGAGAAGGCCGGCTTCAAGGTGGACGTCGAGGAGGCGTTCTCGGAGACGGTCAGGAAGGGCCGCGTGATCGACACGCGCCCGTCCGCGCAGACGCAGATCGACCTCGGCAAGACCGTCACGCTGATCGTGTCCAGGGGACCCGAGGAGGCGGAGGTGCCCGACGTGATCGGGCTCAGCCAGGCGGAGGCGACGGCGCAGCTGCAGGACGCCGGCTTCGAGGTGACGACGACCAAGAAGGAGTCCACGACGGCGGAGGCAGGCACGGTCACCGCGTCGTCGCCCGGCGCGGGTGAGACCCTGCGCAAGGGGGAGACGGTCGCGCTGACGATTGCCAAGGTGCCCGCGGAGGTGGACGTTCCCGACGTGCGCGGCGAGACCGTCAACGAGGCCCTCGGCGACCTCGGCGACGCCGGCCTGCAGGTGCGCCAGCTCAAGCGTTCGGTGGACTCACCCGACGAGGACGGGATCGTGCTCGACCAGGACCCGGCGTCCGGCAAGCTGCGCAAGGGCGAGACGGTGACGATCACCTACGGCGTCTTCGACGACTCCTCGCTGGACCCGGAGCCCGACGACACGGTCACGCCGGAGCCGAGCGCGTCCCCGGCCCCCACGGCCACGCCGTGATCGCGAAGCATCGAGAAAGCACCGGCCGGAGGCCGGTCGCAACTTGAGGGTCGCGGTCCTCAGCGGCGGCCGGTCGTCCGAGCACGATGTGTCGCTCGCCTCCGGCGCGGCGGTGCGCGGAGGCCTCGCGGAGGCCGGTCACGAGGTCGTCGACGTCCACCTCACCCGCGCGGGCGCCTGGACGGTCGAGGGCCGCGCGGTGACGCTGACCCCGGGCGACGGCCTGGCCGGCGCGGACGCCGTCTTCCCCGTCCTGCACGGCCCCTACGGCGAGGACGGGACGGTCCAGGGTCTGCTCGAGCTGCTCGACGTCCCCTACGTCGGTGGCGGAGTGCTGGCGTCGTCGCTGTGCATGGACAAGGTCGTCTTCAAGGAGGTGCTGGCGGCCGCCGGCATCCCGCAGGTCGACTACGTCGCGCTGCGGCCGGGCGATGCGCCCGAGGCGGTGCACCGCCTGGGGCTGCCCGTGTTCGTCAAGCCGGCGCGGGCGGGCTCGTCGATCGGCATCGTCAAGGTCACCGACTGGTCGGAGCTCGACGCGGCGCTGGAGACCGCGTTCGGCTACGACACGCTGGTGATCGCCGAGGCCATGTCGGACGGGCTCGAGGTCGAGTGCGCGGTGCTCGGAAACGCCGAGCCGGAGGCCAGCGTCCCCGGCGAGATCGTCCTCACGGGCGGGGCGGACTGGTACGACTACGAGGCCAAGTACGCGGCGGGCGGCATGGAGCTGGTCGTCCCGGCCCGCGTCCCGGCCGCCGCGATCGAAGAGGTCCGCCGCCTCGCCGTCGAGACCTTCCTGCGGACGGACTGCGCCGGTCTCGCGCGCGTCGACTTCTTCGTCGAGGGCGACCGCGTCCTCGTCAACGAGCTCAACACTCTTCCCGGCTTCACGCCGACCTCGGTGTACGCCTCGCTGTGGGCCGCGTCCGGGATCGACTTCCCGACGCTCTGCGATCGGCTCGTCGCGCTCGCGCTCGAGCGATCGGGCCGCTGACCGCTATTTGGTCTCGAACAGGGAGACGGTGCCGATCTCGACGTGGTCGTCGTCCGGCGGGAGCTGCGTGATCCAGATCAGGTAGTACCGGTAGCTCTCGTCCCCGGTGTCGACCTGGAAGGTCTTCTTCTTGGCCGTCACGGTGCCGCTCCCGACCTCCGTCCAGCCGCCGATGTCCTCGGGGACGGCGCCGGGCGGGGCGGCGTAGATCGTCGCCTCCCAGCCCGGGGTCGGGCTCTGGACCCGCAGGGCCGTGGCCACGAGCTCGGGCTTGGCGTCGATGTAGAGCCCGACGCCCGACTTCGGCCCGTTGGCGCCCGCGATCTGGTGGTTCTGGTAGCGCTCGGTGTCCCAGACGGTGCCCGGGTCGCCGTCGACGGCGAGCGGCGCGGCGGTCGAGTGCTCCTCCGCGTCGCCCTCCGGGTCGTAGGCGTGCGCGGAGCCTCGCTCCACGGAGACGTTGCTCGTGCCCTTGGGCGCGGCGCCGCGCGGGGCGCCGGTCCCCTTGCGCACCGGGTTGCCGGTGTCGAGGACCAGGACGAGCGCAGCGACCACGGCGATCATCACCCCGACGAGCGTCACGGCGATGATGGGCCGGCGTGCGCGCAGGCGGAAGGGGATCGACTCGGCCGGCAGGGTGCGCAGCACGGCGGTCGCCTCGCCCGTCGAGCGGCCGCGGCGGGCGGCCTCGTGCGCGAGCGCGTCCTCGAGGTCGTCCTCGAGCGAGACCGTGTCCGCGTAGCGCGCATCGAGCGACTTGGTGGTCATGCGGTCGAGGACGGAGGCGACGCTCGCGCTGACCTCGGGCCGGATGCGCAGGATGTCCGGGATGTCCTCGCGGACGTGTTTCATCGCGACGGCGACCTGGTTCTCGCCGTGGAAGGGGACGTCGCCCGCCAGCATCTCGTAGAGGACGACCCCGAGCGAGTAGATGTCCGACTGGCCGTTGACGGCGTGGCCGAGGGCCTGCTCGGGGGAGACGTAGTCCGTCGTCCCGAGGACGCGGCCGTCGGCGGTGAGGCCGTCCTCGTCGAGCGAGCGGGCGATGCCGAAGTCGGTGACCTTGGCCATCCCCTCCTCGTCGATGAGGACGTTCTGGGGCTTGATGTCGCGGTGGACGATCCCGCGGCCGTGGGCGGCGCCGAGGGCGCGCGTGATCTCGATGGCGTAGGCGAGCGACTCGTCGACGGGCAGCTCGCCGCAGCGGCGGATGCGGTCCTTGAGCGTCTCGCCCTCGACGTACTCGAAGACGATGTAGGGGCGGCCGTCGTCCTCGCCCGCGTCGATGACCCCGACGATGTGCGGGTGGGAGAACTGGGCGACGGCGCGGGCCTCGCGGCGGAAGCGCTCGAGCTGGTCGGAGTCCGACGCGATCTCGCGGTGCATGAGCTTGACCGCGACGACGCGCTCGAGCGTCGTGTCGAACGCGCGGTACACGGTCGACATCCCGCCGGTGCCGATCTGGGCGTCGAGGCGGTAGCGCCCGGAGAGCAGGGTGCCGACGAGCGGGCTCATGTCCGCCGCCTATGTTCGCAGAGGCCTACTTGTCGTCCGCGGCGTCTTCGATGCGCCAAACCGCCGAGCCCTTCTCTTCGGCCGGCGTCTCCGACTGCGCCAGCGCCTCGCCGGCCTCGCCGGAGTTGGGATCGTCCTGGGCCTCGATGACCTCGTCGATCTGGCGCGCGCCTTCCAGCGGGTCGCCGGCGGCGGGCTCGGCGTTGTCGGCCAGGTCGGCCTCGGCCAGCTCCTGGCCCTCCGAATAGCCCTCGCCGGCCTCCTCGAGCGGGCGGGTGGCCTCGTCGGCCGGGACCGTCGGGTCCTCCTCGCTCGGATACTCCTCCGGCGTGCCGCCGATGTTGGCGGCCTCGGCCGCAGCGGCGGCCTCCTCGGCCGCCTCGTCGATCCCGCCCTCGGGCTCGTGGACCTGCGGGTCGGGCGCCGGGACGTGCGTGGCGGTGTTCTCGGGCGGCCCGGCGGCGTCCGCGTTGGCGACGGCGGGCGCCGGGGCGGGGCCGGGCGTGGCGGCGGCCGTGCCGACGGGCGCGTCGGCAGGTGCCGGCGCAGGCGCGGGCACCGACGCCGCGCCGCCGCCCAGCAGGCCGCTCGCCGCGCGCCGGTTCTTGGCGGCGAGCGCCGCGCCGAGCGCGAGGCCGCCGAGGATGAGGGTGCGAGCGCTGAAGAGTCGGGCCATGGCCCAGAACCTACCCATCCTGCGAGGCTGTCAGCTGTGCGCAAGCTCCTCCTCGCCCTGCTCCTCGCCGCCGCGGCCGTGCTCGGCGGAAGGGCCGTCACGAACCAGCCGCCCGAGCGCATCAGCGGGACCGTCATCCGCGTCGTCGACGGGGACACGCTGCACGTCCAGGTGCGTCAGCGCGACGAGACGGTGCGCCTCCTCGGGATCGACACGCCCGAGTCCCATCGCCCCGGAACGCCCGTCGAATGCGGTGCGCGCGGGGCCACGCGCGCACTCGAGGCGCTCGCGTCGGGCCGCCGCGTCCGCCTCGTGAGCGATCCGACCCAGGACAAGCGGGACCGCTACGGCCGCCGCCTCGCCTACGTGATGCTCCGGGGGTCAGGGACCGACCTCGGCGAGCTGATGGTCCGCCGCGGCTGGGCGGAGGTCTACGTGTTCGAGCGGCCGTTCGAGCGGGTCGCCCGGTATCGGGCGGCGGCGAAGCGGGCGCAGGGTGGAGTCCTCGCGCGATGCGGCGGGGACTTCCACTCCGCGTCGTAACCTGCCCCGCGTGGACGCCGACCGGGCCCAGCGCGCCGTCGCCGAGCTCTTGGCGGCACTCGACATCGATATCGAGGAAGAGGGCCTGCGCGACACCCCGCGCCGCGTCGCCGCCGCGTACGCCGAGCTGCTCACCCCGCAGCCCTTCGAGGCGACGACGTTCCCCAACGCGGAGGGCTACGACGAGATGGTCGTGGCGCGCAACATCCCGTTCCACTCGCTCTGCGAGCACCACCTGATCCCGTTCGTCGGCGTGGCCCACGTGGCCTACCTGCCCGGCGAGCGGATCGTCGGCCTGTCCAAGCTGGCCCGCATCGTCGAGCACTTCGCCCGGCGCCTGCAGGTGCAGGAGCGCATGACCGTGCAGATCGCCGACTGGCTCGAGGATGAGCTCGAGCCACGCGGCGTCGGCGTCGTCCTGGACGCCGAGCACTTCTGCATGACGATCCGCGGCGTCCAGAAGCCGGGCGCGCGCACCACCACCTCGGCGCTGCGCGGACGTGTCCGCGACGACGCGCGCACCCGCGCCGAACTGCTGTCGCTGACCACCGAACGACGGTGACGGCGCGGTACGACTCCATCGGGAGGACGTACGCGCAGACGCGTCAGGAGGACCCGCGGATCTCGGCGCGGCTGGCCGAGGCCCTCGGGGACGCGCGAACGGTGGTCAACGTCGGCGCCGGAGCCGGCTCCTACGAGCCCCGCGACCGCCACGTCGTCGCCATCGAGCCGAGCGAGGTCATGATCCGGCAGCGCCCGCCGGACCGCGTCCCGGCCATCCAGGCGACCGCCGGCGCGCTGCCGCTGATCGACGACGCGGTCGACGCCGCGATGGCGATGGTCACCATCCACCACTGGGACGCCGAGCGCGAGGCCGGTGTGCGCGAGCTGCGCCGCGTCGCCCGCGGCCCGGTCGCGATCTTCACCTACGACCCGCGGGTGTCCGCGTCGATGTGGCTGCCGCGCGACTACCTCCCGGAGGTCGCCGCGCTCGACGCCGAGATCATGACCGCCCCCGAGGTCGTCGCCGGCTGGCTCGGCGGCGCCGACATCGAGGTCGTCCCGATTCACCGCGACACCCCCGACCGCATGATGGGGGCCTTCTGGGCCCACCCCGAGTGGGTGCTCGACGAGACCGCTCGCAACAACACCTCCGGCTTCTCCCGGATGACGTCCGCAGTCGTCGACCGCGTCGTCGCCGCCGTCCGCCGCGACCTGGAGGACGGCACCTGGGACGCCCGCAACGGCGAACTGCGCGAGCTCGAGTCCTACGACGCCGGGCTGCGGTCGATCGTCAGCCGAGGCTGAGCGGATTTCTGTGTCGAGGCCGTTGCCGACCCGCTGCCGGGACGCTACATCTCCGGCCGACCTGGGTACGTCGGTTGCCATGGACGATCACGCCGAGCTGGCCGACGAGCACGAGGACACCGCGGACCGCCTGGAGCGCGAGAGCGAGCGCAACGCGGAGACCGCCGACGAGGCGCGGTCCAAGCTGGAGGCGGCGCGGGGCGAGGCGATGATCCCGGAGTCGCTCGGCGAGGACGATCCCGGCCACCGCGAGCCCTCCACGGCGGAGCGCAAGGCGACCGAGCGCGAGGAGCAGGCCGAGGAGGAGGTGCCGGAGACGATCGGCGAGTCCGTCGACGCGTCGCTGGCCGACACCGAGCTCGGGCAGGGCGGCGAGCGCCTCAAGCCGGGCGAGCACGACCCGAAGGACTCGGACGAGACGCCCGGCGGCGGCGACTACGACGACCCGCCGGAGAAGGCCGGCGGGTCGGACGACGGCGAGGACTAGCGCCGCGAGAGGATCGCGGCGAGCGCGACGCGCTCGGCCGCGAACGGCCACAGCGGGCCCCCGCGGTCGACGACCCGCAGCGCGGGCAGCGCGGCCAGCGCCGACACGAACGCCGCCGCGGTCCCGGGATCGACCCGGGCGCCGCGCAGCGCCACCGCCCCGAGCGTGACGGGCACGCCGACCTCGCGCGACAGTGGGTTGGCCTCCGAGCGCGCGAAGCCGCGCAGCCGGGCGACGGCCAGCGTCGCGCCGTTGCGGGACACCCCCGGCCACAGCGCCGCCGCCTGCGCCACGCCCAGCCAGGCCCCGTCGGACGGCCCGGCGTCCCAGCGCGAGCGGGTCCCGCCCGCGCCCTCGGCGACGAGCAGCAGGACGGAGCCGGCGACCAGGCCGGGGACGACCGGCAGCCGCGCCGTCCGCTGCTCCAGGGCGAACCCGGCCACCGCGGGGATCCCGCCCGCGAGCAGGTGCATGCCGACCCGGCGCGGGCTCAGCCGGCGGAGGATCGCCCAGGCCTCGTGGCGGCAGCCCAGGACGAGCGCGGCCAGCGACCCCGCGTGCAGCGCGACCTCGTCGCCCTCCCAGCCGAACACCTTCCGCGCTGCCTCCACGTGCCCCGAGGAGGACACGGGCAGCAGCTCGGCCGGGCCCTGGATCAGGCCGAGGAGGAAGGCTGCGGCCGCGTTCGGTTCCTGCGCCACCGTACGAACAGGTAGATCGCGCCGAGGACGATCAACGCCGCCACGGCGTAGTCGACGTAGTGGAGGCTGTCCTTCCAGTCCTCCCACTTGTCGCCCGCCTGCAGGCCGATGAAGGTCAGGCCCGCGATCCACGGGATGCAGCCGAGCGTGGTCAGGAGGGTGAAGCGCCAGAACGGCATCCGGGCGACGCCCGCGGGCAGCGAGATGAAGGTGCGGATGATCGGCAGCATGCGCGCGAAGAAGACGGTCGCGTCGCCGTACTTCTCGAACCAGCGATCGGCCCAGGCGAGGTGCGACGGCTTGATGTGCAGCTTGGCGCCGTGCTTCTCGAGCAGGTCGACGCGGCCGTAGTAGCCGACCGCGTAGGCCAGCCAGGACCCGACGAGGTTCGCCGCGGTGCCGACGGCCACGACCTCGATGAAGCTGAAGCGCCCGTCGTCGACGTTGAAGCCGGCGAACAGGAAGGTCGCCTCGGAGGGGATCGGGATGCAGGCGCTCTCCAGCAGCATCAGGACGAAGATCCCGGGCAGGCCGAGGTCGTCGATGACGTTGACGGCGAAGTCGACCAGACCATCGGTCACGGCTGCCTGGACGAGGAAGGACATCGGCCCGCGACAGTAGCTTGCGTCCCTTCAAGTGAACGTATGGATCGATCTGACCAACTCGCCGCACGTGCTGGTCATGCGCCCGGTGATCGAAGAGCTGCAGCGACGCGGCCACGACGTCACCGTCACCGCGCGTGATTTTGCCCAGACGCTGGCGCTGTGCGACCGTTTCGGCATCGCCCATACCGCGATCGGCCATCACCGCGGGGGCAGGCTCGCCGCCAAGGCCATCGGGCTGTTCGACCGCTCGTTCACGCTCACCCGGTGGGCGAAGGGCCGGCGCTTCGACGTCGCGCTCGGCCACGGCTCCAACGACATCTCGGTGGCCGCGAGACTGCGGCGGATCCCGTGCTCGACGACCTTCGACTACGAGTTCGCGCGCGTGCAGCACAACGTCAACTGCCGGCTCGCCCAGGCGGTCGTCGTCCCCGACGTGATCCCGCCGGAGCGGCTCGCCCCCTACGGCGCCACCGGCAAGATCCACGGCTACGAGGGGCTCAAGGAGGAGTACTACCTGAGCGACTTCGAGCCGGACGAGGACGTGCTGGGCGAGCTCGGACTGGACGGCGAGTTCTTCGTCGTGCGCACGCCACCCGACGTCTCGCTCTACCACCGCTTCGAGAACCCGCTGTTCGGCCAGGTCCTCGAACACCTCAAGGACCAAGCCCAGGTCGTCGTCCTGCCCCGCACCCCCGCGCAGCGGGCCGAGCTGCAGGGCCGCGGCTTCGTCGTCCCCGAGCGGGCCGTGGACGCCCAGACGCTGGTCGCCCGCGCGCGCCTGGTGATCTCGGCGGGCGGGACGATGAACCGCGAGGCGGTCGCGCTCGGGACGCCCGTCTACACGACCTTCGAGGGGCGGCTGGGCGCCGTCGACGAGCGCCTCATCGCAGCGGGCCGCCTGCGCAAGCTCGAGCGGGCGCAGGACATCGACCTCGACGCTCCGCGCCGCAGCGCGGAGGAGCGCGTGCGCAGGAACCCGTCCACGTTCACGGACCTGCTGCTGTCACCCGTAAACTGAACCGCAATGCGCCGGGCCGTCCCGACGATCCACCGCCAGGCGCTGCCGCAGATCGCGCTGGACGCGGGGCTGATCGCCCTTGCCCACCTGCTCGCCTACGGGCTGCGCTTCGACGAGGGCGTCCCCGATCGCTACGCCGCGCTGCGTGACCACTCGCTGACGATCAGCGTCGTCGGCACGGTGCTCGTGTTCTGGGCCTTCGGCCTCTACCGGCATTCCTGGCGCTACGCCGACCGCGACGTCTTCGTGCGCGTCCCGCAGGCCGTGATCGTGGCCACGCTGATGATGGTCGGCTCGATCGCCGTCCTCGACCCGGCCTACATCACCACCCCCGAAGGCCTCGAAGGCCTGAGCCCACCCGCCGGCGTCATCGGCCTCTTCTTCCTGCTGGCGCTGATGCTGACGCTGGGCGCGCGCTTCGGCGTGCGGCTGTTCCTGGACCGGCCGGCGGGCGGTCGCGCGCTGCGCAACGCGCGCACCGTCCTGATCGTCGGCGCCGGCGACGGCGGCCGACTGGTGCAGAACGAGATCCTCGCCAACCCGAGCCTGAACCTGCGGCCCGTCGGCTTCGTCGACGACGACCCCGGCAAGCTGGACCGCAAGATCCGCGGCCAGCGCGTGCACGGCAACGTCGCGGGCCTGGGCCGGATCCTCGAGAACGTCGAGCCGGACGAGGTCATCATCGCGATCCCGTCCGCGAGCGGCTGGCTGCGCGGGCGCGTGGTCAAGGAATGCCGGGCGCGCGGGGTCCAGGTGCGCACGCTGCCGACCGTCTTCGAGCTGCTGCAGACCGGCGGCGCCATGGTCCGCCAGGTCCGCCGGGTGGAGGTCGAGGACGTGCTCGGCCGCGAGCCGGTGCGCATGGAGGTCGAGCGCGTGGGCGGCTACCTCACCGACCGCTGCGTGATGGTCACGGGCGCCGGCGGGTCCATCGGGTCGGAGCTGTGCCGCCAGATCGCGCGCGTGAACCCGAGCCGCCTCGTGCTCGTCGACCACGCCGAGGACAACCTCTTCGAGATCCAACGCGAGCTGGAGCAGGACCGCCACGTCCTCTCCGCCGTCGGCGTCATCGCGGACTGCAAGGAAGAGGATCGTCTCCGGGAGGTGCTCGCGGAGCACCGCCCTGCGGTCATCTTCCACGCGGCCGCCTACAAGCACGTCGCGATGATGGAGGCCAACCCGATCGAGGCGGTGCGCAACAACGCGATCGCCACGCGCGTGATGACGCGCGTCGCGGGCGCCGCAGGCGTGGAGACCTTCGTCCTCGTCTCCACGGACAAGGCGGTCGCGCCCGCCACGGTGATGGGGGCGTCGAAGGCGCTCGCCGAGTGGCAGGTCGAGGCCGCCGGCCACGCCTATCCCGGCACGGTGTTCGCGTCGGTGCGGTTCGGGAACGTGCTCGGGTCCTCTGGCTCCGTCGTCCCGATCTTCCGCCGCCAGATCGCCGCGGGCGGCCCGGTCACCGTGACCGACAAGCACATGACGCGGTACTTCATGACGATCCCGGAGGCGGTCCAGCTGATCGTGCAGGCGGGGTCGCTCGCCCGGGGCGGGGAGACGTTCGTGCTCGAGATGGGCGAGCCGGTCAACATCATGGACCTGGCCCGGCAGATGGTCCGGCTCAGCGGCCTGGAGCCCGACCGCGACATCGCCATCCACGAGATCGGCGCGCGCCCCGGCGAGAAGATCCACGAGGAGCTCTTCAACGCCTACGAGACGCCGGTGGCCACCGACGCGCCGCGGATCCAGCGCGCCGACCGCCCGCCGCTCAACCCCGAGTTCGTGGACGCGACCTTCCACGACATCGCCGCGCTCGCGCGCGAGGGGGACGCCGCGCGGCTGGCGGCGACGGTGTCCGAGCTGGCGCTCGTGCGGGTGCCCGCCCAGGCGGCTGAAGCGGTCCGGGCGTCCGCCTAGACTGCCCGCCTTCACCACATGGTCACCTATGCGGTCACCCTGTCGGACCTGATCGAGAAGGGCGGAGCCTATGCAGGGCTGGCCGCGTTCTTCGGATTCGCGGTCCTCTCCGTCCTCGCCTTCGCGCAAGCGCGCGAGATCCGACGCCTGCGCGATTGGGCGGGTCGGGCGCCCGAGCGCGCCCAGGAGCTCGAGCAGCGCGTGGTGCAGCAGGCCGAGCAGGCGCGCCGCGTCCAGGCGACGCCGTCCCGCCGCCCAGGCCAGCCCGCGACGGCGGCCGCCAAGGCGGTTCCGGCCACCGCGGCCGCGAAGGCCGCGCCCGCGGTCACCGAGGCGCCGACGACCGCCCAGCCCGCCGTGGCCGCCGACGGCGAGGCCCAGCCCGGAGCGAAGCCGGAGGCCAAGCCCGCTCCCGCCGTCACCGAAGGCGAGGAGGCAGCCAAGCCCGCCGCCGCCGAGGACGCAGCCAAGCCCGCCGCCGCCGAGGCGCCCGCCGAGACCGCCACGTCGGAGGACACCCCCTCCGAGCAGCCGGTCGTCGCCTCCGCGCCCGCGACCGACGCCCCCGCCGCCGACGAGGAGAAGTCCGAGCAGGACGCGGCCGTGCCCGTCGGCGCCGCCACCGCCGCCACCACGGCGACGCCCGCCGTCACCCCGGCCAACGGCTCCGGCGACGCCCCGCCCAAGCTTCCCCCGCGCGCGACGAAGGGCCCGCCGACCCCGGGGGTCCGCCGCCCCGCGCCCGCCGCGCAGCCGTTGCGCGCCACGGAGCCGCCGAGCCGCCGCCCCGCACCCGCCGTCACGCAGGACGAGCCGTCCTCCGGGCGCCGCACCGGCATCATCGCCGCCGGGGTCGCCGCGGGCCTGATCCTCGTCGTCATCGCGTTGCTGGCCATCTTCACGGGCGGGGACGACAGCACTCCCAAGCAGGCGAACACGACGCCCAACGAGGCGCCGGCCGAGACAGCCCAGTCCGACCCGTCAGCGACCCCCGACGGCAAGGACAAGGAAGCTCCGGCCAACCGCGCCGACACCACCGTGGCCGTCCTCAACGGCACCACCGTCTCCGGCCTCGCCGGGCAGGTCGACACCGCGGTGACCGAGGCCGGCTACACCGAGGCGCAGACGCCGACCAACTACACGGACCAGGCGCGCTCCGCCTCCGTCGTCTTCTACAACGGCTCGGAGAACCGCACGCAGGCGATCGCGATCGGAAAGCTGCTGGACATCTCCGATCGTCAGCCGATCGTCGACGCTGCGGCCCAGCTGGCCCCGGGTGCGGACGTCGTCATCGTCGTGGGCGCGGACCAGACGCCGTAGATGCCGCAGCCCGGCGGGACCACGCGGCTCGCGGTAGTCGCGTTCTCCGTCCTGCTGGCCGCCACCATCGGCGCCTTCCTGGTCGCCAACCGGCTGAAGTCCAAGCCGCCGGTGATCGAGGTCATCCGGCGCGACACGTTCTTCTCGCCCAACGGCGACGGCCGCCGGGACAAGGACACCATCGTCTACACGGTCAAGATCAACGACCGAGCGAGCGTGGACGTGGTGGACGCCGACGGCGTGGCGGTCCGGCGGATCACGGACCGCGAACGGCTGCGCTCGGGGCGCCGGGGCCGCGTGACCTGGGACGGGCGCGACGACGAGGGGAGGGTCGTCAAGGACGGCGAGTACAGGCTGCGCTTCATCCTCGGTGAAGGCCGCTCGCTGCTGGCGCCCCGGCCGTTCTACGTCGACACGGAGCCGCCGCGGCCCGCGGTCGTCGTCGACGCCGACACGCCGATCGTCCGTCCGGGCGGCGACGTCCCCTTCCGCGTCCGAGGCGCCGGCCTCGACGAGGCGCCGTCCTTCACCATCCTGCGCACCGACGTCTCCCCGCCGCGGGCGGTGCGGCGCCTCGAGGGCGAGGTTGGCAGCACGAGCTACGTGTGGGACGGCAACAACGCGCTCGGCAAGCCGGCGGCGGCGGGGACGTACCTGATCGCCGTCACCGCCTACGACAAGGCGCGCAACGAGGGTCAGGGCCCGCGCCTGCCGCTGCCCGATCCGCCCCGCGCCGTCGAGGGCCGCCCCGGCGTCACCGTCCGCTCGCTCGCGATCCAGCCGCCGGTGCGCTCGGTCCAGTCGGGCGGCCAGGTCAACCTGCGCGTGGACGCGCGCGGGCGCGCGTTCAGCTGGACCCTGCGGCGGCTCGGCGAGCGCAAGCCGGTGCAGTCGGGACGCAAGGAGGCGGGGAAGACGAGCGTCCTCGTCCAGATCCCGCGCGGCCCGTCGGGCGTCTTCCTGCTGCGCGCGGAGTCGCACGGTTCGGACACGACCGTCCCCATCGCCGTGCGCGCGCGCAATCCGGTCGGCCCCCTGGTCGTGCTGCCGCTGGTCTCCTGGCTCGGCCGCGATCCGGTTGATCAGACCGGCGACGGGGTGCCGGACGTCTTCGGGTCCGGCTCGGCGGTGCGCTTCCCGCGCCTGTTCGCCTACCCGGGCGGCCTGCCGCCCGGGTTGCTGAGCGACATCGCGCCGCTGTTGACCTACATGGACGACGTCGGCCTGCGCTACGACCTGGCCACGGACCTCGACCTCTCGTTCACGAGTGCGCCCGGTGGTGAGCAGCGCGGCGTTCTCATGGCCGGCGAGCCGACCTGGATCAGTCGCGGGCTGGCCAAGCGGCTGCGCGGCTATGTCCGCGACGGCGGCCGCCTCGCGCTGTTCGGACCGCAGGCCCTGCGCGCCTCCGTGTCGGTCGGCGACGCGGTCCTCGCTCGACCGTCGCCCGTCTCGCCGGTCGACGCGCTCGGCGGGCGCATCGCCGCGGTCCGCGCCTTCGACGGGCCGCTCACCGTCCTCGACGAGGACCCCGACCTCGGGCTGCTGGAGGGCTTCTCGGGGCGGTTGGGCGGCTTCGGCGAGGTCGAGGAGCTGCTCGGGCCCGGAGCGGGCGCGAAGGTGACCACCAGCGTCGGCGAGGAGACCGACCAGCTGCGCCCGGCCCTCAGCGCCGCCACGGTCGGCAAGGGGCTCGTCGTCCGCGTCGGCCTGCCCGGCTGGGGTGAGCACCTGGTCCGCCGCGAAGGCCCGGTCACCCAGCTCACCGCCAACATCATCGACCTCCTGCGCGGCGTGCGGCCCAAGCCGCGCACCGCCAAGGGCTAGCCCGCCACCACCCGCTGCAGGGCGGTCTCGAGCGTGTCGCGGTCCGTCGCCGCGAAGCGCAGCCGCGCACGCTCGGCGGCCATCCCGTGCAGCTCGGCCGTTCGTGCGTCGTCGATCGCGGCGGTGTGCTCGTACCAGAGCTCGCACGCCGGGAAGATCTGCAGCAGGCCGCGGGCGAGCGGGTACTGCGCCGGCTCGAAGATGACCACCACCCGCGGCGCGTCGCGCAACCGCTTGCGCAGCCGCCGGGCCTGCTTGTGGGCCACGCTCACGCCGATCGCATCCGGAAGGCGTGCCTGGCGCCGGTAGGAGGTTCTCGGCGGATCGGCCACCACGGCCACCTCGGCCGCCAGCAGCTCCTCGGCCAGCGTGCGGTGAGCGAACCGCTCCAGCGGCTCGGGGAGCAACACGAGCAACGGGCGGGACACGGCCTCCGACGGTAGTCCGGAATGGTTTGCCCGTCGCCCACCGGTGGGTACGCGAGCGGACAGACAGGGGCCGGCACGGGAGCGCCGGGCATTTCAACGAGGGGAAGCATCGTCATGACACGCACCATCCGGGCGCTCGTCGCCGCGGGCACCGCCGTCCTCGCGCTTGCGCCTGCCGCGGACGCCGCCGACTACGTCGACCATCAGGTCATCGTCAAGTACGCGGACGGCGCCTCGAGCGCTGCGCGCACCGCTGCGGCCAGGGCCGCCGGCGTCACCACCACGCTCGACCGCGTCGCCGGCGTCGGCGCCAGCGTCGTTCGCGTGAGCGGCGACGCGAGGGCCGCCGCCGCTCGCCTCAACCGCGCGCCCGGCGTCCTCTACGCCGAGCCCGACTACATCCTGCGGGCGTCCTCGGTCCCGAACGATCCGTCCTTCGGCGAGCTCTACGGGATCAACAACGCCAACGACGCCGACCTCGACGGTCCCGAGGGCTGGGACCTCGCGTACGGCGCCGGCGCCTTCCCGACCAGCGGCGTGCGGGTCGGCATCGTCGACACCGGCATCGACCAGACCCACCCGGACCTGGCGGGCAAGACCGTCGCCTGCGCCGGCGTGAAGAGCTTCGGCCTCGGCGGCCTGATCGGCGGCGATCCGACGATCGTCGCGAACAAGTGCAACGACGACAACGACCACGGCACGCACGTGGCGGGCACGGTCGGCGCGATCGCCAACAACGGCACCGGCGTCGCCGGTGTGGCGCCCAACGCGCAGATCGCCTCCTGCAAGGCACTGTCGGGCAGCGGCAGCGGGTCCACCTCCGGCGTGGCCAACTGCATCACGTGGGCCGCGGCGCAGAACGTCAAGGTGATCTCGATGTCGCTGGGCGGCGGGTCGTCGACCACGCTCCAGAACGCGGTCGTCAACGCCTACAAGAACGGCAACGGCACGCTGATCGTCGCGGCCGCCGGCAACGACGGCAACAGCACGCTCAACTACCCGGCCGCCTACCCCGAGGTCGTCTCCGTGGCGGCGTCCGATCGCAACGACGCCCACGCCTCGTTCTCCAACGTCAACAGCGACGTCGAGGTCGACGCCGCCGGCGTCGACGTCCTGTCCACGATCCCGGGCGGCGGCTACGCGAAGTTCTCGGGCACCTCGATGGCGACCCCGCACGTCGCCGGCGTGGCCGCGCTGATCGGCTTCAAGTTCCCGTCGCTGACCGCGGCGGGCATCCGCGCGCGCCTCGACGCCGGCGTCGACGACCTCGGGGCCGCCGGTCGCGACAGCACGTTCGGCTTCGGCCGCGTGAACCTGGTCAAGGCGCTCTCGTAGCCTGGCGCGCCGCAATGCGCGGCGCGCTCTTCACCCTCTCGGCCGGCCTGCTCGTCTACGCGCAGGCCGGCTACGGCCTGCTCCTGGCCCTGCTCACCCGCCGTGCAACTGTGGGGACGGTCCCCTCAGTTGCATCGGGTGAGACTGAGGGGACAGTCCCCTCCGTCTCGCTGGTGATCGCGGCGTACGCCGAGGAGGCGGTGATCGCGGACAAGGTCGCCGATGCGCTGGCGCTGGACTGGCCGCGCGACCGGCTCGAGGTGATCGTGGCGGTGGACGGGGACGCGGACGCCACCGCGGCGCGAGCGCGGGCGGCGGGCGCGGACGTGGTGCTGGAGCTGCCTCGCGGCGGCAAGATGCGCGCGCAGGACGCGGCGGTCGGGCGGTCGACGGGGGAGCTTCTCGCGTTCTCGGACGCCAACGCGCGCTGGGAGCCGGACGCGCTGCAGGAGCTGACGAAGCCGTTCGCCGACCCGGGCGTGGCGTACGCGTGCGGGCAGGTCGCCTTCGTCAACGCTGAGGGAACCAACCAGGAGGGGCTGTACTGGCGCTACGAGATGTGGCTGCGGGCGATGGAGTCCGGGCTGCACTCGGTCACGGGCGGCAACGGCGCCATCTACGCCGTGCGGCGGGAGGACTACGTCGTCCCGGACGTCCCGATGGGCCACGATCTGTTCCTGCCCTTCACGCTGGTCAAGCGCGGCCGCCGGGCGGTCTACGCGCCCGCCGCCCGGGCGACGGAGAAGATGGTCCCCAGCATCGAGGGCGAGTGGCAGCGCAAGCGGCGGATGATGACCCAGGCCTGGCGGATCGTCCTGCGCGGCGGCCTGCTGGACCTGCTCGCGTACCCGCCGCTCTACGCGCTGATGATCCTGAGCCATCGCGTCCTGCGCTACGCCACCCCGCTCCTCCACGTCGCGGCGTTCCTCACCGGCGGCCACCGCACGCGCGCCGCCCACGCCGCGCTGGTCACGGCCGCCTTCGCGCACCGCCGCGAGCGGCCGTTCCTGATCGCCCGCTACTACGTCTTCACCCAGGCCTCGCTGGCCGCCGGCCTCTACGACCACCTGCGCCACGGGACGCCCGAGCACTGGGAGATCGCGGAGGGGACGCGATGACGAGCCCGTGGCTGAGCAGCCCGGTCCGGCGGGGGTTCGACGTGCTGGTCTCGGCGACGATCCTGCTCGTCACGGCGCCCGTCGTCGCCGCGGCGATGGTGGCGATCCGCCTCGAGTCCCGCGGAGCTGCGGTGTTCCGCCAGCGGCGCGTCGGCCAGCACGGCAGGCCCTTCGACCTCTACAAGCTGCGCTCCATGGTCAGCGGCGCGGAGTCGATGGGCGCCGGCCTCGCCGTCGACCAGGGCGACGCGCGCATCACGCGGGTCGGTGCCTTCATCCGCCGCACCTCCATCGACGAGCTGCCCAACCTCGTCAACGTGCTGCGCGGCGAGATGTCGCTGATCGGCCCGCGCCCCACCGTCCAGGTCCAGGTCGACCGCTACACGGAGCGCCAGCGCCTGCGCCTGGCCGCCAAGCCCGGCCTGACCGGCTGGGCCCAGGTCAACGGCCGCGCGTCGCTGCCGTGGGCGGACCGCATCGAGCTCGACCTGCACTACATCGAGCACGCCAGTCCGCGCCTGGACCTGCGCATCCTCCTCACCACGATCCGCATGGCCGTCACCGGCAGCGGGCTCTACCGCGGCGAGACCGGCGGCTGGCGGCAGTAACGCGGCTTACCCACCGTTAGGTGGACGTGCGCCGCCTGACCATCGCCCTGCTCACCCTGCTCGCCTTCCCCGCCTCGGCGGCCGCCGTGTTCCCGGGCGAGAACGGCCCGATCGTCTTCACGGCCGGCAACACGATCGGCCGGATCAATGCGGACGGGAGCGGGCTGCAGCCCGTCACCGACGTCGATCACGACGAGGTGAGTCACGATGACGTCACCGCCTCGGCCGACGGGTCCCGCCTGGCCTTCCAGTTCAGCGTCGACGTCGAGGAGGGCGAGGAGTCCCCGCCGCCCGCGCTCGGCACCACGGCGCTCGACGCCGATCCCGGCTACGCGCCCCTGGTCCCGACGACCCTCCGGGTCTCCGAGCCGGCGTTCCTGGCGACCGACCGCGTCGTCTATCGCGACTACACCGGATCGAACTACTACCAGCTCTTCAGCGCCAGGGCGGACGGCACGGACGTGCGGCAGGAGACCGCCTTCGTCCAGAAGGACATGTCGGCGACCGACCCGGTCGCGGCGCCGGACGGCGACAGGGTCTACTACCGCGCGCGCCGCTACTACCAGGAGGTCAGCCCCCAGGGGACCGAGGTCACCGTCACCGATTACGCGATCTGGTGGTTCCGGTTCTCGGACAACGCCAGCGGCGCGGTGACGCCGTGGGCACGCAACCAGGTGATCCGCCCGCTCGACGTGTCCCCGGACGGGGGCAAGCTGCTCTACGCGGTCGGCGACGGGCCCATGGAGACGATGCAGGAGCGGGATCTCGGCCCGGGCGGATCGACGCGCCTCGCGCGCGCGACACCGGTCACCAGCGCGTCGTACTCACCTGACGGGGAGTACATCGCCTACGCCCTCGCGGATGCGGACGACTCCATCTGGGACATCCGGGTCAAGAACGCCGGCGACCTCCAGAACGACCATTCGGTCCCCTTCCCTCCCGGGCAGTTCGTGAACGGCAACGCACGCAACATCGAGTGGGCGCTGCCCTCGACGTCGGGCATCACCGTCACCGAGACGGGCGACGGTGCCGACACCGACGACGAGGACGGCGTCTGCGACGACGACGACGAGGAAGCCGGGGCGCAGTGCAGCCTGCGCGCCGCGATCGAGACGGTGAACGCCGAGGGCGAGGCGGCCACGATCGAGTTCGACGTCGGCGACGGCGGCCCGCAGACGCTCACGGTCGGCTCCGAGCTGCCGGCGATCACCGAGACGGTCGACGCTGGACGGCACGACGCAGCCCGACTACGACGACGCGCCCCTGATCGCCGTCGAGGGCGGCACCTTCGCCGGGCTTCGGTTCGACGGCGCCGACAGTTCCGTGAAGGGCCTGGACGTCCACGGCTTCACAGGGCCTGGGATCGTGCTCGCCGGCGAGGACAGCGCGGCGGAGGGCAACTGGGTCGGCTTCAAGCGCGACGGCGACGGCTACGTGGCGGCGGGCAACGGCGCCGGGATCGATGTGCGCGCCGCCGGGGTGCGCGTGACGGACAACGTGATCGCGGGCAACGGAAAGCCGCCCGCCGATGGCAAGGCGTACGTGAACGGGCTGGACGGCGACGAGAGCCCGGCTTCGGTCCATGATGGGCTGGTCGCCTTGGGGTCCGGGGTGGTCGTGTCCGACAGCAACGCGAGCGACGTCGAGGTTTCCGACAACACGTTCGGCAGCGATCCGGCCGGCGGTTCGCTGCCCTCGACGGTCGGTGTCGCGATCGCGCCCGACGGCATCCTCGAGGGCGCCTCGGTGCATGACAACGCGTTCAAGGAAACCCTGATCGGGGTGCTGGCGCTGGCGCCGGTCGACAACGCCCTCGATGACGTGCAGATCCGGGACAACGAGCTGACCGGTCTCGGTCTGTTCGGGGTGGCGCTGATCGGTCAGATCTCCAACGTGGTGGTCGACCACAACACGATCCAGAACCAGATCCTGGGGATCCTCGCCGGCGCAGGCGCGGCGCCGAGGATCACCGACAACGACATCGGCGCCGACGAGGACATCAAGGCGCTGGTGGAGGCGCTGGAGGCCGACGACGAGCCGGCGCTCGGCGGGCACAACCTCTTCGGGGTGCTCGTGGGCGGTAACGGCGCGGTGATCGAGGACAACCGGATCGTCGGCAACCTCATCAACGTGTTCCTGGCCGGTGATGGCAATGCCCTGCGGAAGAACTCGATCGGGCTGAAGAGCTTCGACGGTCGGCCGCAGACGGTCGGCGATCTCGGCTCGATCATCGGCGTGCTGCTGGCGGGCGCCGACAGCGACATCGGCGACGCCGGCGCTGGCAACGAGTTCAAGGCCAACGGCGTCGCGAGCATCCTGCTCGGCACGACCCGCGGGCACTTCCGCGCCAACACCGTCAACGCGAGCGCGATCGGGATGCTCGGCGTGCAGACGACCGACCTGCGCATCGACGAGGGCAATGCGTTCTCGAGCAACCTGTTCCCGGCGATGCTGCTCAACTGGGCGCCGACCAGGACCGAGCTCGAGAAGGCCGGCGTCGACGCCGAGAAGCTCCGCGTCCGCGACCAGGACCGCAAGCTCGCCTTCACCGCTGACCCCAGCCAAGGCCCGCTCGCGCTCGCCGACGCGACGACCCCCGCCGACGTCGAGGAGACCGCAGTTGCGCTCGGCGACCCGCCCGGCGGCGGCACGCCCGCGCGCGGCGCCGCCCGGCGCCGCGCGTCCAGCGGCACGGTCATCAGGGGCAACCGGTTCGAGTCCAACGCGATCGGCCCATGGCTGATCGGCTCGCACAGCAACACGCTGGTCGAGGACAACGACATCGCCCACAACGACGGCGGCGGCCTCTGGCTCGGCTTCCCCACCTCCTTCGGGTCCAGCATCGCGCAGGCCGAGGGCGTCGTCCTGCGCGGCAACCGCATCTTCGACAACTCGCGCGTCGGCTTCAACGTCCCCGGTGTCGCGGCGCTCGGCTTCGACCTGCTCGAGCCGAAGGCCGTGGAGGTCAGCACCCAGGCGTTCGGTCCGACCGCCAACGACCCTGGCGACGCCGACGCGGGACCCAACGGCCTCCAGAACCACCCGGATGTCCTCTCCGTGCAGACCGCGCGAGGGGCCACGGCGGCGAGCGGCGCCCTCGCCTCGAAGCCGTCGACGAGGTACACGATCGAGCTGTTCGCCAATGAGCGCTGCAACGCCTACGGCAGCGGCGAGGGGCAGACGCCGCTCGGCACCGTCGACGTCACCACGGACGGAGCCGGCAACGCGACCTTCCTGTCACCGATCACCCTGCCCGCCGGCCAGGACAAGGTCTCCGCGACGGCGACCGGGCCCGAGGGCACCTCGGAGTTCTCGCCCTGCCAGACGGTCGTGGCCGTGGATCCGCTGCCCTCGGCGACCCCCTCGGCCACCGCGACGGCGTCCCCGACGCCCAAGCCGGACACGGACAAGCCCGGCGGCACCGTCAAGGGCGGCAAGGGCCCCAAGGCCGGCGACCCGATCACGGTCACCGTCACCTCCGACGAGGACGGCACGGTCTCCGCCACCGGATCGATCACCACCGCGGGCGGCTCGAACCGCGCCTTCGTCTCCGCCAAGCGGGTCAAGGTGGCGCTCAAGCGGGCGCGCACCCCGATCAAGGCCGGTCAGAAGAAGCGGCTCAAGCTCAAGCCGAAGGGCAAGAAGGCCATCCGCAAGCTCAAGAAGGCGATGCGCAGGGGCGCCAGGGCGACCGCCACCGTCAAGGTCGTCTTCACCGATCGCGCCGGCAACAAGACGCGGAAGACGGTGAGGATCAAGCTGCGAAAGGGCTAGGCGACCTTCTCGGGCCCGCGGTCGATGTGCGCCTGGCGGAAGGTGCGCAGCGCGTCGAAGACCTTGTCGTTCATCGTCGGGCAGGTGAGGGAGTGGTCCCACGCGGTGGCGGCGATCTCCGCCTCCATCCCCGTCGGGTTCTCGTAGAGCAGCATGTGGTAGCCGGCGTCGCTCTCGGCGAGCAGCTCCTCGAGCTGATCGACGACCTTCTTGGGCGTGCCCGGCTTGTACTGGATGTTGATGCGGCCGTGCTCGAGCGTGTGGACGAGCTCGCCCAGCGGCGGGAGGTTGCCGGCGTCGTAGATGCCGTCCTGGGCCCAGGACGGGAAGTGGGAGCCGCTCGTCGGCGGGTTCGTCTTGTAGTCGCTCGCGGTGAAGGTCTTCTCCTCGTGCCCGCGGCCCTCGTCGGTCGGGTTGGCGAGGGTGCAGCCGGCGGCCTTGGCCGCCTCCTTCTCGTTGGTGGTGGCGACGGCGGGCAGCTTGGCGCCGGTGCTCGTCGCCTGCTTGGCGCCGGTGTCCTCGCCGCTCATGTCGTCACTGCCGCCACCGGCGATCACCGCGATGACCCCGCCGATGACGAGCACCGCGAGCAGGCCGCCGAAGAGCATCTGCAGGCGCTTGTTGCGCGAGGCGGCCTTGCGTTCGGCCTCCTCCTGCTCCATGCGCTCGCGGCGACGGGCTTCCTTCTCCTCTTGACGGCTGGCCATAGCGGTTCGGAAGGCTAGGGGACGGCGCTTAGGCTCAATCTAAGTGCTGCGGCCGATGACCACCGACGACGCCGATGCCGTCCTCGACATCATGCA
Source organism: uncultured Solirubrobacteraceae bacterium (assembly GCA_963740765.1). GTDB lineage: Bacteria > Actinomycetota > Thermoleophilia > Solirubrobacterales > Solirubrobacteraceae > DATLGB01. Next base: position 1,037,759 of record CAVUFN010000016.1, read on the forward strand.
CGCGACCTGGGGGGTGGGGAACCGTCGGGCCGGCCGCCTGCGCATCACGCACCTGCTCGACACCGACCCGGGCGGCGCCTGGGTGACCACGGACGACGAGGGAAAGGTGGACGGCGGCGCGCTCGCGCTCGTCCGCGAGGACCTGTGGGGGCTGTCGCTGCTGATCGTCCGGGCGGACCGCCAGTCGGCCGGCCAGGGACGGGAGCTGATGCGGGCGGCGACCGCCTACGGGGCCGACACCCGAGCCGGGATCATCATGGCCTCGGAGGACCCGCGGGCGCTGCGCTCGTACTGGCGCGCGGGCTACGCGCTGCGGCCGGCCTTCGACGCCGGTGGCGAGGTGCGCCGCCCGCCGCGAGCGGACCCCAGCGTGCGCACGGCCCGCTGGCCCGCCGACCGCGACCTCGTCGACGCGACGAGCCGGCACGTGCGCGGGGCGGCCCACGGCCCCGACATCGACGTCATGCTCGCCCAGGGCCGCCGCCTGCTGGTCCACGACGACGGGGGCTTCGCGTTCATCGAGCCGGGCAAGGTGTTCACGGTCGCCGCTCGGGACGACCGGATCGCCCGCGCGCTGCTGCAGACGGCGATCCACGACCAGCGGGCCGTCACCGTCGACTTCCTCGACGCGCTCCAGGACTGGGCGATCGACATCGTCCTAGAGGCCGGGCTGAAGGTCGTGCCGGCGGGCGCGACGTGCGTGCGCGGCACCGTCGGCCCGATGCGCCCCTACATCCCCAGCGGGGCGTATCTGTAGGGGTGCCGGAGGCGGCCCAGCCCGGCGCGACAACCCGAAGGCCGTAACGGGCCGCCGTAGGCGGGCCCCCAAGGTGGTTTACTGGCCGGATGGCCAAGACACCGCCCCGTTCACTGCAAGGCAAGGTCGTCGCGATCACCGGCGGTGGCCGCGGCATCGGCGCCGCCACCGCCCGCGCGCTGGTCGCGAAGGGCGCCAAGGTGGCCATCGGGGACGTCGATCTCGACACGGCCGAGCGCACCGCCGCCGCCCTCGGCGCCGGCACGATCGCCCGGCGGCTCGACGTCACCGACCGCCCCGCCTTCACGGCCTTCCTCGACGAGGTCACCGAGGAGCTCGGCGGCCTCGACGTGCTCGTCAACAACGCCGGCATCATGCCGCTGACGCCCGCCGAGGAGGAGAGCGACGAGAGCGTCTTCCGCCAGCTCGAGCTCAACCTCCACGCCGTCATCCACGGCACCAAGGAGGCGATGGTCCGCTTCAAGCGCCAGGGCTCGGGCCACATCGTCAACATCGCCTCCGTGGCCGGCAAGGGCGGCTTCCCGGGCGGCGCCACGTACTGCGCCACCAAGCACGGCGTCGTCGGCTACTCCGAGGCCGTGCGCTTCGAGCTGCGCGAGACCGGCGTCGAGGTCTCCTGCGTGATGCCGGGCATCGTCAACACGGAGCTGGCCGCCGGCCTCAAGGACGCTCGCTTCGTCAAGAAGATCACGCCCGAGGACGTCGCCGGCGCCATCGTGGGCGCGCTCGAGCAGCCCGTCTTCGACGTCTACGTGCCGAAGGTCACCGGCCCCATCAACCAGTTCATGGCGCTGTGGCCGCGCTCGGTGCGCGAGAAGATCGCCGTGTTCCTCAAGGCCGACCGCGTGCTCATCGACGCCGCGCACGGCCGCGAGCGCGCCGCGTACGAGCGCCGCGCCGCCGAGTCCACCCCCGCGGCCGAGGAACGTCTGGCGGAGAAGGTCTGAGGGCCTTCGGCTGCCCCGTCTGCACGCAGCGCCTGTTCTTCGAGAACTCGCGCTGCCTGCACTGCGGGACGGAGGTCGCCTTCTCGTGGCCGCGGCGCGACATCGTCGCGTTGCGCCCGCCCGACCGCCGCTGCCCGACCCCGGGCTGCAACTGGACGACCCGGGCGGACGTCTGCGAGTCGTGTGAGCTGACCCGGGGACGCCCGGCGGACGACGAGCGCTGGGCGGAGGCGGAGACGGCCAAGCGCCGCTTGTTCTTCGAGCTCGGCGAGCTGGGGCTGTGGCCGTGGGAGCCGATCCCGGTGTTCGACTTCTCCGAGGGCGCGATGACCGGGCACGCCGACGGCGTCATCACGCTCGACCTGCGCGAGGTCGACGACGTCCACCGCGAGCGGATGCGCGACCAGCTCGACGAGCCCTACCGCACCGTGCTCGGGCACTTCCGCCACGAGATCGGCCACTTCTACCAACCGGGGCTCATGGCCGGCCGCGAGGACGAGGTGCGCGCGCTGTTCGGGGACGAGCGCGAGGACTACCAGGCGGCGCTCGACCGCCACTACGAGCACGGCGCACCCGAGGACTGGGCGCAAGCGCACGTCTCCGCATACGCGACGATGCACCCGTGGGAGGACTGGGCGGAGACCTGGGCGCACTACCTGCACATCCGCGACGTGATGCAGACGGCGGCCGCGTGGCGGCTCACCCAGGCGGACCCGGCGGCTCCGATCGGCGCGCTCGTGAACGAGTGGATCGAACTGTCCTACGCGCTCAACGCGATCAACCGCAGCCTGGGCCACGGCGACCTGTATCCCTACGTGCTGACGCCCGCGGTCATCGAGAAGCTCGCGCTGATCGACGAGCTGGTCACCGCTCGCTGAGGCGCGCGCGGACGGCCTCGAGCAGCAGCGCTCCGCGGTCGACGCCGTCGTCGACGACCAGCACCTCGCCGACCCACGGCTCCCCGAGCGTCTCGCCGGCCCGGAACTGATCGGCCGTCAGGTCGACCTCCTCACCGGAGGGCAGCCGGTTCCAGGCGTGGTGCTCGCCCGGCAGGTGGCTGCCGTGGACCGGGGCGATCAGGATCTCGCCGCCGAGCAGGGCCTGGACCACGTGGGCGCTGACGCCGCACTGCCCGCGGGAGGACCACTCCGGGGTCCACTCGCCCGGGTCGTCCGAGGTCTCCCGGGTCCAGCTGGCGCGGATCGCCGCGGTCACCGTCCCGAGGTCCGTCACGCGGTCAGCCAGTCGGCGATGATCGCGCCGATCTCCGCCCCCTTGTCCTCCTGGAGGAAGTGGCCGGCGTCGTGGATCGGCACGGTCTCGACACCCATCGCGGCACCGAGGGCGGTCCCGATCGCCTTCGGCAGGACGAAGTCGTCCTGCCCCCACAGCACCAGCTTGTCCCGGCCGTCGGACTGCAGGTGCTCGAGCGTCCTCCGGCCCCACTCGGCGCCGGGAGCGTCGGGCGTCTGCGGGATCAGGCCCGGGAAGGCGCGCATCCCGGCCTTCGCTGCGGGGTTCGGGAACGGCTTCTCGTAGCCGGCCAGCACCGCGTCGGAGAGCTCGCTCGTCGTCCCGCCCTGCAGGATCGGAGACATCGGGACGTCCTCGATGCGGTCGACGAAGCTGCGGAAGCGCTGCCACTCGTCACCCATCGGCGCGCCGACGAACACGCCGGTGTCCATCATCGCGAGCCGCTTGACGCGCTCGGCGTGCTCGACCGCGAGCCGCAGCCCGATCGGCCCGCCCCAGTCGTGGACGACGAAGGTCGCGTCGTGCAGGTCGAGGTCCTCGAGCAGGGTCGCGGCCATCGCGCAGTGGCGGTCGTACGTGTACCAGTCCCGGTCCACCGGCTTGTCCGAGCGCCCGAAGCCGACCAGGTCGGGGCAGATGACGCGGAAGCCGGCGTCGCGGACGGGCGGGAGCACGTGGCGCCACAGGAACGACCACGTCGGCTCGCCGTGCCACATGACCACCGGTGGCCCGTCGCCCTCGTCGATGTGGGCCAGCCGCAGCCCGTCGACCTCGCGATAATGGGGTTCGTACGGGAAATCGGGGAGGCCGTGCAGCACCTCGTCGGGGGTCCTGATGGCGTCCATCAGCGGACCCTATCCAGCAGACCCTTGAGCGCGACGGCATCTGCCGCGACGGTGATGTGGATGGCGGCGGGTTCGCGTACCCAGGCGATCAGGTTCAGCGAGCGCAGCCGGTCCAGCACCGCCTGGAAGGCGAGTGCCTGCTTGGGCGAGCGGTAGCGGCGCAGCACGTCGAACGTCCAGCCCGTCGTGTGCAGGGAGAAGTTGCGCGTCGCCTGGCTGTTGGTCTTGACGAGCTCGCGCTGGTAGCGCTGGTCGCGCACCGACGAGGTGACGGTGAGCGCGCTGGAGGCGTCCCCCGACGCGGCCCGGACCTGCGCGCCGATGTAGATCGCCATGGCCAGCGCCTCGGGGCGCAGGCCGCGGTAGAGCGAAGGCTTGGCGCCGACCTTGCGGGCCAGCTCGCCCATCTTCGGGTCGATGCGCAGGCCGGTGACGGTCACGTCGACGGGCAGTGCGGTGATGTCACCGGCGTCGTAAGCGGCCTTGAGCTGCTGCGGGGTCGCGTAGGCCGGCGTGGTCGCGGCCGGGTGCAGGACCTCCTCGGCGGAGTTCTTGGCCGTCTGGGCGGCGGCGGCCTTCGCGAGCTCGGCCGGATCGCTGCGATACAGGCGCATGATGTCACGCGCCGCGCGCACCTTCCACAGGTAGTTGGACGAGTCGTCGCCGAGCGCGTAGAGCTTGCGGTAGGCGTCCGGGTGGCTGACCGGGGAGGAGTCGAAGTAGACCTGGGCGTAGCGCAGCGGCTCCTCCGGGATGTCGCCGCCTGCGTAGGCCGACAGCACCGACTCGAGGTTGCCGATGCCCATGTGGTAGCTGACGAAGGCCAGCTCCTCGCTGTGGAAGCGGTCCTCGGCGAGCTTGAGGTAGCGCCCGGTCGCCGCCAGCGCCTTGAGCGGGTCGAAGCGCTCGTCGACCGCACGGCGCTCGCGGCCCAGGCGGTCCGCCACGGCCTGCCGCTGCGTCTCGGCGATCCGCTTGGTCAGCTTCCGCGACCGCGCGACGTCGACCTTCATCCCGAGCAGGTTGGTCGCGGTCTCGGCCACGATCTGCGTCAGCCCCGCCGCGCCCTCCGTCCCGAACGCGGTCAGCGCGTCCGGCCGCCCCGCGCTCTCGAGGAACACCAGCGCCTCGAGCATCGACGGGGACACGTCGGCCGCCTGCGCCGCCTTCGCGATCGCCGGCCGCAGCCGCGCCACCCGCGCCGCCGTCGCCTCGGCACCGCCGGGCGAGAACGCGTACAGGACGTGCGCGTTGCCGGCCGCTGCCCGCGCCTCGAACTCCGCGCGGCGGTCGACCGTGTAGCTGAACGGGTCCTTGAACGGCTTGCCCGAACCGCCCCCACCCACCCCGGCGGGCACGAAGTCGGGCTCGACGGGCACCGGCGTCCCCTCGCCGCCGCCACCGAGCAGCGCGACCACGCCGACGACCGCCAGCGCCGCGACGCCGAGGATGAGCGCGATGCGGGCGGTCATGCCGGGTCGACGTTCCCGCCGGAGAGGACGATGCCCGGCTTGGTGGCGGTGACTCGGCCTTGCAGCCACGCGGCGAGCGCCGTCGCGCCGGACGGCTCGAGCGTCAGCCCGGCCTCGTCGCGGGCGACCGCCATCGCGGCGCGGATCTCGTCGTCGGTGACGGTCACGATCTCGGAGACGAGGCGCTGGACGATCGGGAACGTGTTGACGCCGGGGGCGGGCGCCTGCTGGCCGTCGGCGATCGTGCGCGGGATCGGGATCGTGACGCGCTCGCCGCGGGCCAGCGACTGCTGGGTGTCGTTACCGGCCTCGGGCTCGACGCCGACGACCCTGACGCCCGCCGCGGCGGCCACGATCGCGCAGCCGGAGATCAGCCCGCCGCCGCCGACCGGGACGATCAGGACGTCGATGTCCGGCGCCTGGCCGAGCAGCTCCAGCGCGACGGTCCCCTGCCCGGCCATGACGCGCGGGTCCTCGAAGGGGTGGACCGGCTCGAGGCCGCGCTCGGCGGCGTAGTCGCCCAGCAGCGCCTCGCGATCCTCCGCGTAGCGGTCGTAATCGACGATCTCGGCGCCCAGCGCGATCGTTCGCTCGCGCTTGATGCGCGGCGCGTCCAGCGGCATGACGATCGTCGCCGGCAGGCCGTGCCGCTGGGCGGCGAGGGCGACGGCCTGGGCGTGGTTGCCCGACGACGCCGCGACCACCCCGTCCACCGCGCCGAGCTGCGCCACCGCGTTGTAGGCGCCGCGGAACTTGAACGAGCCGGTGTGCTGGAGGTTCTCGGCCTTCAGCACCGCCCCGCGGAACGGGATCGCCGGCGTCACCTCGGCCACGCCCTCCAGCCGGCGGGCGGCCGCCTTGACGTCCTCGAGGTCGATCACGTGGCGGGGATGTGGCGGCGGACGCCGAGGAGGACGAGGCGCAGGGCCTGGGGGTCGAGCTCGGAGAAGGCCACCCGGCGGCCGTGACGCGGCCGGACGACCAGCTCGCCGACGCGGCGCCGCGGCCGGCGCAGGCGACCGTCGACCGACGCGATCTCGCGCCAGCGCAGCGAGCGGACGCGGTCCGTGGGCGAATCGTCGCGCAGCCACAGCAGGCGCCGGTCGGTGACGGCCAGGCGCACGCGGAACGAGTCCCACGTCGCCGCGTCCGTGACGACCTCGACCCGCTCGCCGGCCTCCATGGCGCCGGCCAGCTCGCGGCCGAGCAGCTTGCGGAAGGGCTCCGGGTCGGGCGGGGGCGCCACCGCGGCCTTGCCGTTGCGGGCGTGCATGTCCGCCGTGGCGTCGCGCAGCAGCGCGTAGGCGACGTTGATCTCCGCCATCTGCAGCGCCGCGCCCTCGTCATCGGGGCGGGCATCGGGGTGAAAGCGCTTGGCCAGCTTGCGGTAGGCGGCGCTGATGGCCTCCTCGTCCGCGTCAGCTGACACGCCCAGAACCGCGTGTGGGTTCATACTGCCAACGGTAATGGCCGATCTCGGTATCGCACTCGCCGTCTCCGGAGGCGCCGCCCTCGCGCTCCTGTTGGCGGCGTGGATCCTGTCGATCCCGATGCGCGACGTCTCCATCGTCGACGTCGCCTGGGGCCTGGCGTTCGTCGACATCGCCTGGGTCAGCGCGTGGCTCGCCGACGGCGATGGCGGTCGCTCCGCGCTCGCGGTCGGCCTGGTGACGGTCTGGGGGCTGCGGCTGGCGCTCCACATCGGCTACCGCAAGGTCAAGCATCCCGGGGAGGACCCCCGCTACACGAAGATGCGCGAGCGCGCGGATGGGCGGGGCCGATCCTTCGTCCTCCGCAGCCTGTTCATGGTCTTCCTGCTCCAGGCCGTCCTCGCCTGGTTCGTGTCACTGCCGCTGCAGGGCGCCGCCGCGTCGACGAACGACGGCCTCGGCCCGCTCGCGTTCATCGGCGTCGCCGTCTGGCTGGTCGGCTTCGTGTTCGAGGCCGGCGGCGACCTCCAGCTGCAGCGCTTCAAGGCCGACCCGGCCAACAAGGGCAAGGTCATGGACCAAGGCTTCTGGCGCTACACGCGCCACCCCAACTACTTCGGCGACTTCGCGGTCTGGTGGGGGATCTACCTGGTCGCGCTCGACGGCGGCGCCTGGTGGGCGTTCCCCGGCCCGGTGCTGATGACCGTCCTCCTCACGCGCGTGTCGGGCAAGGACCTGCTGGAGAAGTCGATGTCGTCGCGGCCCGGCTACAAGGAGTACGTCGAGCGCACGAGCGGCTTCATCCCCTTGCCGCCAAGAGGTAATGGCTGACGAGCCACTCGTCGCCCGAGCGCCACTTCCAGATCTCGTCGGTGGACAGCAGGAACAGCCGCCAGGTGCCGAGCAGCCGCCGCGCCTCCGAGGGCGGGTTGGCACGTCCGAGGATCCGTAGCGCCTCGCCACGCTGCGCGTCGAGGTTGCGCAGCCACGCCTGCAGCGTTCTGGCGTAGTGCGTGCCCGGCACCGCCCAGCGCTCCTCGAGCACGAGGTCGCGCTGGAAGTGCGACATCAGGTCGTGGGACGGCATCAGGCCGGCGGTGAAGAAGCGCTCCGCTGCCCAGGTGCCCTGGAACAGGTAGGGCAGCCGGCGCTGCGAGAAGACGTGGACGAACAGCTTGCCGTCGGGCTTGAGCCACGTGCTGATCCGGCGCAGCAGCTCCTGCCAGTTGCGCATGTGCTCGAACATCTCGACGGAGACGACACGGTCGAAGGCGCGGTCCGCATCGAAGTCGTTGACGTCCTGGGTGACGATCTCGAGGTTGTCGAGGCCGCGCCGTTCGGCCTCCGCCTCGATGTACTCGCGCTGGCCGTGTGAGTTGGAGACGCCGAGGATGCGCGCGTTGGGGTAGTGCTCGGCGAGCCACAGCGACAGGGAGCCCCACCCGCAGCCGAGGTCGAGCACGTCCATCCCGTCCTGGATGCCGGCCCGAGCGCACGTGAGCGCGAGCATGGCGTCCTCGGCGCCGGCCAGGTCGGTGACGCCGTCGGCCCACAGGCAGCCCGAGTACTTGCGGCGCGGCCCGAGGAAGAGCCCGAAGAACTCGGCCGGGAGCTCGTAATGCTGGTCGTTGGCGCTGTCGGTCTCCTCGGCGATGGGGCCGGACGACATCCGGCCCAGCAGCGCCCGCAGCCGCTGCTCCTGGACCTCGATCCCGCCGCGGGCCTCCCGCCGGACCCGGGCGCCGGCGCCGAATCGGGAGCCGGCCCGCAGCACGAGGTCGGGGATCAGATCGCGCTGGAGCGCGGCGTCAAGGAGTCGGTAACGGAGCATCGGTGTCTTCCTACGCGCTCAAGGCGTGATCCGGATGACGATGGTGCGCGAAAATGTCCATATGAGGATCGCCGTGATCGGCGCCGGGGTCTCCGGTCTAGTCGCTGCCCACAAGCTGCGGGCGCGACACGACGTCGTCGTGCTCGAGGCCGGGGCCTACGCAGGCGGGCACACCAACACGGTGGACGTCGGCGGCGTGGCGGTGGACACCGGCTTCATCGTCCTCAACGATCGCAACTACCCCGGCTTCACCGCCCTGCTGGACGAGCTCGGCGTCGCCACGCAGCCGTCCGACATGAGCTTCGGCGTGAGCGACGGCGCCGACTTCGAGTACGCCGCCCACTCGCCCGCGGCGCTGTATGCGAACCCGCGCCACCTGATCGACCGCGGCTTCCAGCGCATGGTCGGCGAGTACGTGCGCTTCAACCGCGCCGCCCGCGCCCTGCTGGCGGGTGACCGCGATCCGTCGCTGAGCGAGTGGCTGCGCGAGGAGCGCTTCAGCCAGGCCTTCGTCGATCGCCTGATCGTGCCGCAGGCCGCCGCCGTGTGGAGCGCCGACCTCGAGCAGATGGAGACGTTCCCGGCGCGCTTCCTGGTCGAGTTCTTCGACAACCACGGGATGCTCGGCTTCCGCGCGCGGCCGCAGTGGCGCACCGTCACGGGCGGGTCGTGGACGTACGTGCGGGCGCTCACGCATGGCCTCGACGTGCGGCTGCGCACCCCGGTCGAGCGGGTCGAGCGCTTCCCCGACCGCGTCGAGGTCGACGGCGAGGCCTACGACGAGGTCGTCATCGCGACCCATTCCGACCAGGCGCTCGCGCTGCTCGCCGATCCGGCGGACGCCGAGCGCGAGGTCCTGGGCGCGATCCCGTACCAGGCCAACGAGGCCGTCCTGCACACCGACGCCGCGGTGATGCCCAACCGCCGCCGTGCCTGGGCGAGCTGGAACTTCCACCTCGGCGACGACGGCCCCGCCACGGTGACCTACTGGATGAACCGGCTTCAGTCGCTTCCCGGCGACACCCAGTACTTCGTGACGCTCAACCGCACGGAGGCGATCGACCCCGCCAAGGTGATCCGCACGATCGCCTACGCGCATCCCGTCTTCACCCGCGCGGGCATGCGCGCGCAGCGGCGCTGGCCCGAGGTGTCCGGCGTACGGCGCACCCACTACGCCGGCGCGTACTGGGCCTGGGGCTTCCACGAGGACGGCGTCCAGAGCGGCCTGCGCGCCGCTCGCTCCGTCGCGCGCAGCCGCGAGGCGGTGCCCGCATGAGCAACGCCGTCTACGCCGGGACCGTCCGTCACCGCCGCTTCCAGACCAAGGGCAGCGAGTTCACGCACCGCGTCGCGTACGCGTACGTCGACCTCGACGCCCTGCCGCGCGACCGCGGGGTGGGTGGGGTCGTCTCCTTCCGCCCGTCGGACTACCTGACCGCGGACGACTGCCGCGCGCGCGCCGGGACCACCGGCCCCGTGCGCCTGCTCACCACCCCCCGCACGTTCGGGCTGATCTTCAACCCGGTGTCCTTCTACTACTGCTTCGACGAGGACGATGCCATGCAGACCGTGCTTGCGGAAGTCACCAACACCCCGTGGGGCGAGCGCCACGTCTACACGGCGGGCGACGGCATCGCGAAGGAGCTCCACGTGTCCCCGCTGATGGGGATGGAGCAGACCTACCGCTTCGTCGCGCCCGAGCCGGGCCCGACCCTGTCCGTCCACATCGAATCCACCGAACGCGGCGAGCGCGCCTTCGACGCCACGCTCAACCTGCGGCGCAAGCCGTTCGCGAGGCGCGGGCTGCTGCTCAGCAGCGCGCTGCGCACGCTTCCCCTCATCTACCTGCACGCCCTCGCGCTCCGCCTGCGTGGCGTGCCCGGCCACCCCCATCCCGCATGAACGCCACCTCCGTTGCTCGCACCATCGTCCACGGACTGCTCTCCCGCGTCCTGATCGGCTCGCTCACCGTCGTCGAGAACGACCACACGACGGTCTTCACCCGGGGCGTGCCCGGCCCCGAGGCGACCGTCGTCGTCCACTCGCCACGGGCGTGGCCGCTGCTGCTCAAGGGCTCCAGCGGGCTGGGCGAGTCCTACGCGCGCGGCCTGTGGGACTGCAACGACCTCACCGCGCTGATCCGTGTCGCCGCGCGCAACACGACCGAGCTCGACGCGTGGCGCAAGCGCCTCACCCCGCTGCGCGAGCCCTTCCAGCGCCTGCGCTCCGTACGCAACACCGAGCGCCAGTCCAAGCAGGACATCTCCGCCCACTACGACCTCGGCAACGACCTCTACGACCTGATGCTCGACCCGACGATGTCGTACTCGAGCGCGTACTTCGCGGATCCCTCGATGTCGCTGGAGGCGGCGTCGACGGCCAAGCTCGAGCTGATCTGCGACAAGCTCGACCTCGGCCCGGGCGACCACGTCGTCGAGATCGGGACGGGCTGGGGCGGCTTCGCGGTCCACGCCGCCCGCACGCGCGGTTGCCGCGTCACCACCACGACGATCTCCGACGAGCAGCTGCGCTACGCCCGCGAGCGGGTCCGGACCGCCGGCCTCGAGCACCTCGTCGACGTCGTCGACCGCGACTACCGGCTGCTGGAGGGCACGTACGACAAGCTCGTCTCCATCGAGATGATCGAGGCCGTCGGCTGGCGTGACTTCGGGACCTTCTTCGCGAAGTGCTCGAGCCTGCTCAAGCCGGACGGGGTGATGCTCCTGCAGTCGATCACGATGGACGACCGCGCCTACGAGGTCGAGAAGGCGTCGCGCTCGTTCATCCGTACGTTCGTCTTCCCCAACGGCTGCCTGCCCTCCGTCGAGGTGATCGCGCGCTGCGTGGCCGACCGGACCGACCTGCGCATGACCGGCATGCAGGACCTCTCGGGGCACTACCCGGAGACGCTGCGGCGCTGGCGCGCGAACGTCGAGGCCAACGCGGACCGGCTCGAGGCGCTCGGCTACGACGAGCGCTTCCGTCGCATCTGGCGGCTGTACCTCGCCTATTGCGAGGCGGGCTTCACCGAGCGCCGCATCTCCGTCCTGCAGGTCGAGCTGGCGAAGCCGCTGCACCGCGGCGGCGACGTGTCGACCGCGGACGCCCGCCAGCTGACCCCTGCCTAGCGGTTGCCGAAGAGGTTCAGCAGCGCCAGGAAGATGTTGACGATCGAGACGAAGATGCCGGTCGCGAGCCAGATCGCGTCGTCCTCGCCGCCGTGCTTGCGCAGGTAGTTGAAGTCGACCACGATCAGGACGGCGGAGACGCCGCCGATGGCCAGCGAGATCAGCGGGCTGCCGCCGCTGCCGAACAGGAACATCACGAGCGAGACGCCGACGAGGCCGAGGACGATCAAGCTCAGCGGGCGCATCCACGCGGCGAGGTCCTTGGACAGCGCGAAGCCGCCTGCGCCCGCGCCGAGGACGATCAGGGCGGTGCCACCGGCGGCCTGCGTCAGGGCGGACGAGTCCGCGGACGCGTAGAAGGCGAGCACCGGCCCGAGGCCGAGGCCGATGACCAGCGCGGTCGCGAACAACCACGCCATCGCGGCCGGCCCCGTGCGCAGCGCGCCGACGAACGACGCGACGATCAGCATGCCGAACCCGGCGAAGGACAGGATCCGCGCGGTGCCGAGCTCGAGGTCGCGACCCATCCAGCTGCCCAGCACGAGGAAGCCGATGGCGATGGCGACCAGGAACATGACCTGGCCGAGGAGCTGCGCGGTCGAGACGCCAGATCGCGCCTCCGCGTAGTTGCCGAAGACCGATGTGCGCGTGTCGGGCATGGCCTGCATTCTAGGGTTGCGCGCCATGAGTGACGACGATCTGTTCGGCCAGGAGCACGTGGACGCCTACCGCGAGACGGACGGCGAGCGCGGCTACGAGTGGAAGGGCACGCAGTGCCTGCTGCTGACGACGACCGGCCGCAAGTCGGGCGAGGAGCGGACGCTTCCGCTCATCTTCGCCGAGGACGACGGTCGCTACGTCATCGTCGCCTCCAAGGGCGGCGCGCCCGAGCATCCGGCCTGGTACCTGAACATGCAGGAGAACCCCGAGGTCGAGGTCCAGGTCAAGGGCGACGTCTTCAAGGCCACGCCCCACGACGCGGAGGGCGAGGAGCGCGAGCGCCTGTGGGAGGTCATGGTCGGCGAGTGGCCCGACTACGACAATTACCAGACCAAGACGGACCGCCAGATCCCCGTCGTCATCCTCGAGCGCGCCTGATGGGCACCGCCCTCGTCACCGGCTTCCCGGGCTTCATCGGGCGCCGCCTCGTGCGGACGCTGCTCGCCGACGACCACAGCGTCGTCGCGCTGGTCGAGCCACGCATGGTGGACACCGCGAACGGGCTGGGGATCGAGGGCGTCGAGGTCGTCGCGGGCGACATCACCGAGCGCCGCCTCGGCCTGGCGGACAGCGACTGGGACCGGCTGACCGGGAGCGTCACGCACGTGTTCCACCTCGCGGCGGTCTATGACCTCGCGGTCCCCGAGGAGATCGCCCAGCGCGTCAATGTCGAGGGGACGGGCAACGTGCTCGAGCTGTGCGAGGCGTGCACGGGGCTCGAGCGGTTCGCGTACATCTCCACCGCCTACGTGGCGGGCGACCGCCACGGCGTCGTCTACGAGCACGAGCTCGCGCTCGGCCAGGGCTTCAAGAACCACTACGAGTCGACGAAGTTCCAGGCCGAGGTGTGGGTGCGCGAGCGCATGGACCGCGTCCCCACCACGATCCTGCGGCCGGCCATCGTCGTCGGCGACTCGCAGACGGGGGAGACGGAGAAGTTCGACGGGCCGTACTACCTCCTGCGCACGATCGCGCGCTCGGAGTCGCTCGGGCGGCCGGTGATGCAGTTCGGCAAGTCGGCCGCGTCGTTCAACGTGGTGCCGGTCGACTTCGTGGTGGCCGCCATCGCCGCCGCTGCGTTCCTGCCCGAGGCGGAGGGGGAGACGCTGCACCTCGTCGACCCCGAGCCGCTGGCGGCTTCGGATCTCGTGACGGCGCTGTCGGAGGCCTACGCGGGCCGCCCGCCGAAGGGCAAGGTCCCGCCCCGGCTCGTCGAGAACAGCCTGCGCTTCGCCCGCATGCGGGCGCTGTTCGGCGGCGCCCCGCGCGAGTCGATCGCCTACCTCAACCACGCCGTCACGTTCGACACGCGCAAGGCCGTCGAGGTGCTCGGCCCCCATGGCCTCGAGCCGCCGAACTTCGGCGACTACGTGGAGAACATGGTGCGCTACTTCAAGGCGAACGAGGAGCGCACACCATGACCGGGATCTCCCGCGTCGTGCGCTCCTGGTAGTCGCCGTAGCCCGGGTACATCGCGGTGATGCGCGGCCACAGATCGGCGCGCTCGGCGGCGTCGGCCTGGTGGACCGTCATCGGCTCGCGTCTGCCGAGGCGCTCGATCTCGATGTCCGGGTGCGCCTTGAGGTTGAAGTACCAGGCGGGGCTCTTCGGGGCCCCGCCGTAGGACGCGATCAGGACGACGCGGTCGCCGTCGGGAAGGTAGGTCAGCGGCGTCTCCCGCGGCTCGCCCGACTTGGCTCCGGTGTGGTGCAGGATGCACAGCGGTGCAGCGTCGAACCTGCCGCCGATGCGCCCGCCCGACGTGCGGTAGAGCCATACGTTGAGGCGCGTCACCTGCTTCCACGCCGCGAACTGCCACGTGCCCTTGACCGGCGGGGGGCTCGACGTGCTCAGCTTCCCCCAGAACCCCTTGTCAGCCATCCGACCATCCAATCGCATCCTCGCCGTCTACGTCGGCGGGGTCCTCGGGACGCTCGCCCGGGCGGGGGTCGCCGAGGGGATCGCGTCGCCATGGTGCACGCTGCTGGTCAACGTCGCGGGTGCCGCGCTCCTCGGCTACGTCGTCGCCGCGCGGCCCGAGCGCCGTCCCCTGGTCGGGACCGGGTTCTGCGGCGGGCTGACCACGTTCTCGACGCTGCAGCTCGAGGCGCTGGAGCTGTCGCCGGGCGACGCCGTCGCCTACCTGGCGGCGAGCGCGGTGCTCGGCTGGCTGGCGGTCGGCTTCGGGAGGCGGCTCGCGTGATCGCGTGGGTCGGCATGGCGCTGGTCGGCGGGCTCGGCGCGGTCGCGCGCGACGTCCTCGAGCGCCGCACGTCGCTGCTGGTCGTCAACCTGATCGGCTCGGCGCTGCTCGGCGCGCTGTCGGGCCTCACCGGCGACGCCCGGTTCCTGGTCGGCACGGGCTTCCTCGGCGCCTTCACGTCCTTCAGCGGCTGGACGCTCGAGGACCGCGTGCGCGGCGTCGTCCACCTCGGGCTCGGGCTCCTCGCCTGCGCGCTGGCTAGGGCACTTCTCGGACCATGATCAGACTCGTCGCGCCGGGTGTCCCGGTGCGACGGCCCGCGGTGAGGACGACGCTGGCGCCGCTGGACAGGTGCGCCACCTCGGCAGCGCACACGAGCGCGTCCTCGACGAGGTCGTCGACGCTCGCGGCGACGTCCATGCGGCCGACGTGGACGCCCCACTCGAGCTGCAGCTGGTTGCCGACCTGCTCGTCGTGCACGAGGGCGACGATCGGGCGCGCCGGGCGATACTTCGAACACGCGCGGGCACCGCCGCCGGTGGCGCTGGGGATCACCAGGGCGGCGACGTCGAGGTCGTCGGCGAGCAGGACCGCCGAGTGCAGGACGGACGCGGCCGCCGACTCGTGGTCCTCGATCCGGCAGCGCCCGTGGATGACCGGCGACGCCTCCGCCTCGTGGGCGATCTCGGCCATCGCGCGCACCGCCTCGACGGGGAAGTCGCCGACGCCCGTCTCGGCGGACAGCATCACCGCGCTGGTCCCGTCGATGACGGCGTTGGCGACGTCGGCGGCCTCGGCGCGGGTCGGCTCCGGTGCGTGGATCATCGACTCGAGCATCTGCGTCGCCGTGATCACCGTCTTGCCGTGCTGGGTGGCGCGGTAGATGGCGTCCTTCTGCATCAGCGGGACGCGCGCGACGCCGGCCTCGACGCCGTAGTCCCCGCGGGCGACCATGATCCCGTCGGCGACCGCGATGATGTCGTCGAGGTGCTCGTATGCCTCGACCTTCTCGATCTTGGCGATCGTCCGGGCGCGGCTGCCGTGCTCGCGCAGCCGGTCGCGGAGATCGGCGACGTCGGCGGCGGAGCGGACGAAGCTGAGCGCCACGAAGTCCGCTCCGCACTCGGCGGCGAGCGCGAGGTCGGCGATGTCCTTCTCGGTCAGCGCGGGGAGGTTGGGCCGCGCGTAGGTGACGTTGAAGCCCTTGCGGGAGGAGAGCGAACCCGCCCTCACCGCGCGGGCGTGCACGCGCCCGTCGGCGACCTCCTCGACCGCGAAGCGCGGCAGGCCGTCCCCGATGACGATCTGCGAGCGCTCGGTGACCAGGTCGACGAAGTCGGGGAAGTCGACCTGCACGTCTCCGGACCGGGCGGCCCGCGCCGTGCCGGTGAAGACGATCGTGTCGCCGGCGGCGACGCGGCGCGTCTCCGTCTGCGCCGAGAGGCGCAGCTTGGGGCCCTGGAGGTCGAAGAGCACGCCGAGCGCGCGGTCGGCGCGGGCGGCGGCGGCGCGGGCCGCCGCGCAGCGGGCACGCTGATCGTCCGCGGTCCCGTGCGAGCAGTTGATGCGGACGACGTCGACGCCGGCCTCGAGCACCGCATCCAGGGTCTCGGGACTCTCCGTGGCGGGGCCGAGGGTGGCGACGATCTTCGTGCGGCGGACGGCCAAGGCTCCGCCATCATCCCAGGTGGGAGAAGAAGGGCCATAGCCGCATGTCGAAATCGACGTCGTAGGCCAGCATCGCCTCGACCTCGGGCTCGAGCTCGGCGCGCAGCGACGCCTGGATGTCCGGCCACAGCGGCGCGGCGACGGGGACCGGCCGGCCGAGCGCCCGGCGCAGCGGTTGGACGTTGACGCTGGGCGGCAGGCCGAAGGGGCGCAGCAGCCGCGCGTGCTCGACGGGCGAGTCGTCCGTGCGGGGCGGCCGCGACGCCAGCGCGCGCGGCACGACGTCGTCCTCCACCTCGAGGAAGCGCAAGGTGCGGCGGAACTCGCCGACCGGGTCGCGGAGCAGCTTCTCGAGCTGCAGGACGAGGATGCGATCGCGGTCATAGAGCTGCGTCACGGCGTGGAGCTGGGAGCCGAAGCGCCCGCGGTGGACCTCCTCGGCCATGTAGATCGGCTCGTGGCGCTTGCGCCGCTTGTGCCAGCGCAGCCGCTTCCCGCGCCGATAGCCCAAGCTGCGCTCGTAGATCGCCACCGGGTCGCGGAGGATCATCAGCAGCTTGGCGTCGGGCGCGGCGCGCTTGATCAGCGGCAGCGTCCAGACGTCGTAGGAATAGCGATTGGAGAACTCGCCCGTGACCTGGCCGGGCGCGCGCGGGAAGTACCGGTGGTAGGCGGCGAGGTCTGCGTCGGTCATCGGCTGCTCGCAGAACGGCTCGAAGTGGTAGAGGCTGAAGCCGCGCCCCTTGGGCCCGCGGATGCGCGGATGCTTCAGCAGGTTGCGCATCCACCACTCGGTACCGGCCAGGTAGGTGCCGACGCCGATGAAGTCGGGTGGGCCGGTCGACTTAGCCAAAGTTGGGCCAGAGGTCGAGGTCGATGTCGTCACCCACCAGCTCCCGGAGCGCCGCGACCTCGGGGTCGAAGGTGAGGTGCAGGCCCTCGAGCAGCTCCGGCCACAACTCGGTCTTGTGGGGCGTCATCGAGCGACCGCGCAGGCTCGCGACGTCGTCCGGGACGTGGTCGTCGACGCCGAGGTGCGCGAGCGTGCGGCGGTACTGGCCGACGGGGTCGGCGACGCAGCGCTCGTACTGGAGGACGAGAACCCGTTCCTTCTCGAAGAGCTCGCGGACGCGCTTCATGTGGGTCCCGTAGCGTCCGCGCTCGATGGCGTCGGAGGCGATCAGCGCCTTGCGCCGGTCGACGCCGCGGCTGGCGCGGTGAAGCACCCCGGAGCGGTAGCGCTCGATCGGGTCGCGGAGCAGGATGAGCAGCCGCGCGTCGGGAGCCGCGCGGCGGAGCAGGCGCAGCGCCCACGCGTCCCCCATGATGCGCGGCGTCCACTCGCCGGCGATCTGCCCGGGGCGGCGGCGGAACAACTCGGCGTACTCCTCGACGTGGCGCTGCGTCATCTCCTCGGCGCCGAAGCGGTCGAAGAAGTGCAACTCCTTGCGGCGCCCCTTGGGCGGGCGGATCTGGGGATGGCTCAGCAGCAGGTCGAACCACCAGGTCGTCCCGCTGCGCTGGGCGCCGACCCCCACGAACTCGGGCGGTCCGGAGCGGTTCTTCCCGGGGGCCTTGGGCATGCGGCGACCACCGTATTAGCGTCAGGGGCATGCGACGGTTGCGGCGCCGATGGGACGTGCTGGTGCTTTTCGTCTGCGCCGTCGCCGGCGCCTGGGCCGGGCCCCGGGTCGCCGGGCCGGCCACGTACGCGACGGCGGTGGCCGACGTGCAGATCCGCGTCGGCGCCACCGCACCGTCCCGGCGCGGGGTCAGCCTCTACGTGCCGCTGGCCGATTGGGGCCTGCGCGCGCGGGTGGTGAGCGCGCCGGTCTGGGTCCGGATCGAGCCGCGCCGGATCAACCGCGTCGGGGTGGCGCGAACCGTGTCGACGGGCGGCCGGGACGCCGTTCCCGCCCTGCGCGACGATCTCGACGGCGCGTTGCGGGCGGCGACGGTGCGGGCAGGCCTCTTCGCCCTGGCGGGCGGCCTCGCCGGTGGATTGCTGGCGCTTCTGATCTGGCACGCCGCCGGGCGGCGCGGGCGGCGCCTGTGGATCGCCCCGGCGGCGGCGCTGGCCGGCACGGCGCTGGTCGGTGGCGGGTTGATCGCCTGGGCGGCGCTGAGCTTCGACGCGACCCGGCTCGACCGTCCTGAGTACTACGCGTCGGGCGCCGAGCTCGAGCGGATCCTCGCCCAGGCCGACTCCCTGCGGCGCAGCGGTCAGAAGTACTCCGACCGGGTGGACAACGCGGTGCGCGGCATCACCGGGCTGCTCAACGACCGCGGGGTCGGCGCGAACCCGCTGGCGCCGGAGGCGTCCGGCGGTCCGACGCAGCGGGTCGCCCTCGCCTCGGACATCCACAACAACCTGCTCACGCTCCCGACCCTGCGCCGCTACGCGAAGGGGCATCTCACCTTCCTGGCGGGCGATTTCACCATCAACGGGGGACGTGCGGAAGCGCCGCTGCTGGATCGCATGGCAACGGTCGGCAAGCCCGTCGTCGCGGTCAGCGGCAACCACGACTCGCCGGGCATCATGGCTGCCCTCGCCCGCCGCGGCGTCACGGTCCTCCGCCATGAGGACGGCCCCCGCACGATCTCCGGGCTCGAGGTGGCGGGTTTCGAGGATCCGCTCATGTTCGCCAAGGGGGACTTTCCCGACGGCCTGCGCGCAGGCATCAGCTTCGGCGACATCCCCGACGGGCACGAGCGGTTCGAGGCCGCCGTCCAGGAGCGCTGGCGCTGGTGGCGCGAGCTGCCCTATCGCCCCGACATCCTCGTCGTCCACCAGCAGGCGATCGGGCTCGCGCTCGCCGCGATGATCCGCGACGCCGATCCCGACGGTGCGCCGCTGGCGATCCTCGTCGGCCATACGCACCGCCAGCGACTGGAACGCTTCGGCCCGGTCACCGTCGTCAACTCGGGCTCGATCGGCGCGGGCGGCCTCTTCGGCATCGGGAGCCAGTCCGTCGGGCTCGCGCTGCTCGACTTCCGCGCGGACGGCAGCCTCGAGGCCACCGACCTCGTGTCACAGAACCCGACGACCTCGGCCGCGCGCGCGCGCCGCGTCATCACCGACAGCCCGGACTGCGACGGCGAGCTCGTGGTCTGCCACGAGCCCGAGGGCGACGCGACGGCTACGCCGGCGGGCTGAGCGCCCGCTGGAGGTCCGCGACGAGGTCGTCGGGGTCCTCGATGCCGCACGAGAGGCGGACGAGGTCGGCGGGGACCGCCGCGTCCGAGCCCTCCACGGACTGGTGCGTCATCGCCTGCGGGACCTCGACGAGCGACTCGACGCCGCCCAGCGACTCGGCCAGGGCGAAGAGCTGGGTGGCGGCGGCGATCCGGGTGGCGTCGGGATGGCGGAAGGAGACCATGCCGCCGAAGCCGGGGTAGAAGACCTCCGTCACGCCGTCGGCGAAGGCGAGGAAGTCCGCGCAGCGCTGCGCGTTGACGGCGTGGGCGGCCATGCGCAGGTGCAGGGTGCGCAGGCCGCGGTGCACGAGGAAGCAGTCCAGCGGGCCGGGCACGGCGCCGATCGCGTTCTGGACGAAGCGCACCTGCTCGTGCAGGGCCGGGTCGGCGACGATCACCGCGCCGCCGACGGCGTCCGAGTGGCCGCCGAGGTACTTCGTCGTCGAATGCACCACGGCGCCGGCACCGAGCTCCAGCGGGCGCTGGTTGACGGGGGTGGCGAACGTGTTGTCGACGGCGACGAGCGCGTCCCCGGCCCGCGCGACCACGCCCGCGATGTCGATGACCTTGAGCGTCGGGTTGGTCGGCGTCTCCACCCAGACGAGCTTGGTCTGCGGGGTGACGGCGGCGGCGACGGCGTCGAGGTCGCGCTGGTCGACCATCGTGTACCGGAGACCCCAGCGGGCGAGGACCTTGTCGATGAGCCGGTACGTCCCGCCGTACAGGTCGTCGGGGATGACGACGTGGTCGCCGGCGTCGCAGTGCGCGGTGATCAGCGCGTGCTCGGCCGCCATGCCCGACGCGAACGCGGTCCCGGAACCGCCCTCCAGCTCGCCGAGCGCGGTCTCCAGCGCGGTGCGGGTCGGGTTGGCGGAGCGGCTGTAGTCGTACTCCTCGACGAAGTCGCCCGGGGCGGACTGGACGTAGGTCGTGGCCTGGTGGATGGCCGGGACGACGCCGCCCGTGTAGGGGTCCGGCGTCAGCCCGGCGTGGACGGCGCGTGTGGCGAACCCCCTCTGCGTCATCCGGCCAGGGCCTCGAGCAGGTCGGCGCGGGTGACGATGCCCACCGGCCGGTCGCCGTCCACGACCGTCAGCGCCGACCGGGGCCCGGCCAGCAGCTCCATGGCGCCGAGGACGGAATCCGTGGTGGAGACGGTCGCGAAGGGCGGCTCCATCACGTCCGAGACGGGGGCGTCGAGCACGTTCGGGTCGTGGGTCGCCCGGCGCAGCAGGCCGCGCTCGCCGATCGAGCCGGCCACCATCCCGTCGCGCGAGAGGACGACGAGCTGGGAGACCTGGTGGTCGTGCATGCGGGTGACGGCCTCGCGCGCCGTGTGGTCGGCGTCGACGTGCACGATGCCCGGCTCCATCACCTCGCCGACCGTGCGCTCGGTGGCGCGCGGGAGGAAGCCGTGCTGGGTCATCCAGGCGTCGCTGTAGATCTTCGACAGGTACGACCGGCCCCCGTCCGGGAGGATCGTGACAACGAGCGCGTCCGGGTCGTCCAGACCGCGGGCGACCTCCAGCGCGGCGTGCGCGGCCAGGCCGCAGGAGCCGCCGACCAGCAGCCCCTCGGTCAGCGCGAGCCGCCGCGTCATCAGGAACGACTCCTTGTCGGACACCGTCACGTAGCGGTCCACGACGGTGGGGTCGAAGGTCTCGGGCCAGAAGTCCTCGCCGACGCCCTCGACCAGGTACGGCTTGACGTCGTCGTTGGAGTAGATGGAGCCGACCGGGTCGGCGCCGACGACCTGGATGGCCGGGTTGCGCTCCTTGAGGTAGCGCCCGCAGCCGGTGATCGTCCCGCCCGTCCCGACGCCCGCGACGAGGTGCGTGATGCGTCCCTCCGTCTGCTCCCACAGCTCCGGGCCGGTCCACTCGTAGTGGGCCTGGGGGTTGGCCGGGTTGGCGTACTGGTTGGGCTGGAAGCCGCCGGGCGTCTCCGCGGCCAGCCGGTCCGCCACGCGGTAGTAGGCCTCGGGCGAGTCGGGGGCGACGTTGGTCGGGCACACCACGACCTCGGCGCCGTAGGCGCGCAACAGGTCGATCTTCTCGCGCGACATCTTGTCCGGCATCACCGCGATGACGCGGTAGCCCTTCAGGCGCGCCGCGATGGCCAGCCCGGTGCCCGTGTTGCCGGAGGTCGGCTCGACGATCGTGCCGCCCGGCTTCAGCCGCCCGTCGCGCTCGGCCGCCTCGATCATGCGGACCGCGACGCGGTCCTTGATGGAGCCACCCGGGTTGGTGACCTCGACCTTGGCGACCAACGGCGTCCGCAGCTCGGGATCGAGCCGGCGGAGGCGGACCATCGGCGTGTCACCGATCGTCTCCAGGATGGAGTCGACGATCACTCCGCGCGACGATACAGGTCGCGCACGTGATCGAAGATGCGCCGCGCCGCCGCGGCCTGCTCGTCCCGGCTGGGGTCGTCCTGGCGCTCGAAGCGCAGGCCCTCGCCGAAGGTGACCGTGATGCGCGGGAAGCGCCCGCGCCGCCAGCCGCGCACGTCCTTGGAGCCGTTGATGGCGATCGGGATCACCAGCGCGCCCGACTCGAGCGCGAGCCGGCCGATGCCGGGCCGCGGCTCTCCCAGGTCCCCGGTGCGCGAGCGTCCCCCCTCGGCGTACATGCCCACGACGCCGTCCCGGTCGAGGATGGAGTGGGCGGTGACGAACGCCTCGTCGTCGGCGTACCCGCGGCGGACCGGGAAGTGCCCGGACACGCGGAACAGGTAGCTCAGCAGCGGCTGGTTGCCGAAGAACTGCGACTTGCTCATGAACCGGATCCGGCGCCGCAGCCACACGCCGCAGAAGAAGTGGTCCAGGTTGGAGAAGTGGTTGGGCGCGAGGATCACCGCGCCCCTCGCCGGGACGTGATCGCGCCCGATCGCCCTGGTCCGGTAGAGCAGGAGGGCGACCGGCGTGAGCAGGATCCTCACGGCGGTGTACGTCCACCCCGGCTCGTGCGTCCGCGCCCACTCGTGGAACGGCGCCATCGCCTCCGCGGGGCGCTCGTCGCGGTAGACCTGCGGGCGGATCCCTACCTCAGGCGCTTCGCGATCCACTTCGTGGCGGCCTTCTGAGTGGCCGCGTCGGTGACGATCCCGCTGTGGTCGAGGCCGCTGCGCTTGTCGTAGGCGACCTTGACGCCCTTGCTCTCGTATCCGTCGACGGTCTGGTCGGTGAAGGCCGGGAACACCGTGCCGTCGGCGTCGCCCTGCTCGATCCGCAGCGGGCCCTTGACGTCGAGATCCTCGGGGTCGTTGGCGCTGAGCGCGGCGATCACGGCGGTGAGGTCCGCGTACGGCTTGGCCAGGTCGGCGGGCGCGAGCGCCCCGTAGGCGCTCTCCGCGGTGACGGCCGGGAGGCACTCGGTCTCCGTGAGCGGGTACAGCTCGGCCGCCCGCGGGCTCAGCAGCGAGGCGATCTTCAGCGACGGGTCCTGCACCTCGATGCCGCGCAGGATCGTCGCGGCCAGCCCGCTCAGCCCGCTCGGCTGGGTCAGCAGCGAGAGCGACTGGCCCTGCTCCCCGATGTGCGACGCCGGCGCGAACGGCACGGTCCCCCTGATCTTCAGGCCCGGTGCGTAGGAGGCCGCGAGCGCATTCGCCCAGAGCGTCGCGTGGCCGCCCTGGCTGTGGCCGGAGATCACGACCTGCTTGCGGTTCAGCTTCTTCGCGGCGAGCACGATGTCGAGCACCGACCGCCCCGCCGACGTGCCGACCAGGTAGGGATGGACCGCGGGAGTCCCGAGCCCCTCGTAGTCGGTTCGCGCGACGGCCCACCCGGACTTCAGCCAGCGCTTCAGCAGCGGGAATTCGTTCGTCGGACTCGTGAACTTCGAGGGCGCGCACTTGTCCGCGATGCCCGTCGTCCCGTGCGCCCACGTCACCACGGGCCAGCCCCGCTTCGGCGGCTTGCCCTTCGGATAGGTGATCGTCCCGCTCACCGCGACGTTCGCAGCGGTCACGCCCCTCACGCTGTACAGCAGCAGCTTCGTCTTCGATCCCCCGGCCGGGACCCCCGGGCCGGTCAGCGGCTTCGACCGGATCAGCTTCCCGTGCTTGGCCGGCACCTTCGCCGCGTCGCTGTAGAAGTCCGCCGCGGCGGTGGCAGGGAGCAGGAGCAGCACGAGCGCGCCGAGCGCGAGAGGACCCTTCATGCCGCCATCCTCGCACGGCGGGTGCTGATGGAGCTAGCCGGACTCGAACCGGCGGCCTCCTGGGTGCGATCCAGGCGCTCTCCCAACTGAGCTATAGCCCCGTGGCTGACGGACGTGCAAGGCTTCCGCATGTGCCGCTGACCGCCGATTGTACCTAGGTGGGGCTTACGTCGGGCCCGTACGCTGCCCCGCAACGTACGCCCATGTTCTCCAAGAGCTTCCGCGCGCGACTCAGTTGGTTCTTCGTCGTCATCGTGATCCTGCCGATCGTGATGGTGACCACGGTGCTGCTCCGGCTGGTGTCGGACAGTGAGACGGGCAAGACCGACGCCCGTCTGGCCCAGGCGCAGACCAGCGCGAGCGATGTCTACCGGTCGCTGGAGGACGAGGCGGCCGCGGCGGCGCGGCGGCTGGCGGCCTCGCCGTCGCTGGCGACGGCGCTCGCACAGGGGCCCGACGCGGCCGAGGCGGCGTTGCGCGCGCAGGCGCGGGCCCAGCGCCTCGCCGGGGCCACGATCACGCTGCCCGCCGGGCGCAAGCTGACCGCCCCGCCCGCGCCCGTGGTGGCCGTCGGGCAGGTCGCGCTGACCGGGGCGGACGGGCCCGCTGGGACGCTGCGCGCGTCGGTGGCCACCCCGCTGACCCTCGAGCAGCGTCTGGAGCGCGCCACCGGACTCGAGGTGGTGCTCGACGACGCGAGCCTCCCCCGGCGCGGCTCCGTCACCCGCTCCGGGCGCGACTTCCGCGTCGCGGGCTTCGCCGCCGGCCCGACGACGATCAGCCTGCTCGCCGACCGCAGCGACACCGAGGGCCAGGCCGGCGACGACCGCCGCACCGTGATCCTGCTGCTGCTGGCCTTCGTCCTGCTCGCGTTCGCCTTCGCGGCAGCGGTGTCGCGCTCGCTGAACGCGCAGATCGGCGGCCTGCTGCACTCCGCGCGGCGGCTCGGCCGTGGCGAGTGGGACGCCGACGTCCCCACCGAGGGCTCCGACGAGTTCGCCGCGCTCGGCAGCGAGTTCAACGCGATGGCGAGGCAGTTGCGGGGCCAGCTGAGTGAGCTGGAGTCCGAGCGCGCGCGCCTGCAGGCGGCGATCCGGCGGGTGGGGGAGTCGATCGCCACCGGGTCGGATCGCAGCCGGGTGCTCGACATCGTCATGCAGACCGCCGTGGACGGGACGGGCGCCGGCGCAGGGCGCGCGAGCGTGCGGCAGGCACCGGGCGGACCGCTGGAGCGCCGCGCCGCCGTCGGCGACGTCACCTCGCTCGGCACGGTGCTCGACCGGGCCGAGGACGAGGTGCTCGAGCGCCGCCGGCCCGCCGAGGCCCACGAGGGCGATCGACATGCGCTCGCCGTGCCCCTGCGCCAGCAGGAGGGGAGCTCCAAGGTGGTCGGGCTGATGTCGCTGGCCCGCTCCGGCCGCGCCTTCAGTGCCGCCGACCACGATCTGTTCGCCTACCTCGCCGGCCAGGCGGCGGTGTCCATCGAGCACGTCGACGCGGCCGAGACGGTGCAGCGCCAGGCGGTCACGGACGGCCTCACGGGCTTGTTCAACCATCGCCGCTTCCAGGAGGTCGTGGCGGTCGAGGTGGAGCGCGCGAAGCGCTTCGACCACCCGCTCGGGCTCGTGATGCTCGACCTCGACGACTTCAAGCAGGTCAACGACCGCTACGGGCACCTCCAGGGCGACCAGGTCCTCAAGGAGGTCGCGCGCGTCGTGCTGGACACGGCGCGCGAGATCGACGAGCCCGCGCGGTACGGCGGCGAGGAGATGGCCGTCGTGCTGCCGCAGACCGACATCGAGGGCGCCCTGGAGTTCGCCGAGCGCCTGCGCCGGCGCATCGAGGAGCTCGCCGTGCCGGTGCTGCAGGGGCACGGCGTCGTGCGCATCACCGCGTCCGTCGGCGTTGCCGCGCTGCCGCACTCCTCCGTGCCCGACAAGGACGCGCTCGTGCAGGCCGCCGACGCCGCGCTGTACCGGGCCAAGCGGCTCGGCAAGAACCGCGTGATGAAGGCTGGCTAACCTTTCCGCCATGGGCACGCTCGATGAGGCCATCCGCGAGCACCTCGAGCTCAAGCGCCGTTCGGGCGCCGGGGACGACGAGGTCAGCCGCCTGGAGAACGAAGCGTTCGGCGCAGCGCGTCGCGAGCCGCCGGCGCCGGCGAACACCACCCCCGACGATCCGGAGGTCGCGGTCGACGTGCCGGCCGTAGCGGCGGACGTACCGCCGCCCCCGCCGGCCGCGCCCGCTCGGCAGGCCCCCGCACCGGCCACGCCCGCCGCGGACACACCGCCGCCGGCTCCTGCCGCGGGGGACTCGTGGCTGGAAGACGACATCGCGGAGCCCGAGCTCCCGGCCGTCCCCCGTGAGCCCGACACGCGCGAGCACGCGCCCCCCGCGCCGGGCGCGCCGTCCTCGGACTACGTCGCCCCGGACGAGGAGGGCGAGGACCTCCTCGAGGAGACGCCGGACTTCCTCCAGGAGACGCCCGAGCACGACCGTCTCTGGTTCGAGCAGAAGCCGCCGCGCGACTTCGACTTCGAATAGGCGCCCGGACCCGACTGGACGCTTGATGGACGTTCGCGCCGGATGACGCGAGCGATCCGGGATCAGGGCCGACCTAGGACCCAGGCACCTGATCCAGCGAGGGAAACGGTTGCCATCGACGCAGGTCCACGGACCGGCGTCGTCTGCTCTGCTCCGGGGGTCGCGCGGAAGGGACGCCGCGCGATTCCCGGGCCGAGCCATGCAAGCATGCGGCGGTGCCGTCGTTCGCCGCGATCCCGTCCTACGTCGAGCACCTGTTCGCCGGCGGGGACGAGCCGCATCCGTTCTCGCCCGCCCTGCCCGAGCGCGCCGACCGCGTCGTGGTCATCCTGCTCGACGCCTTCGGCCGCGTCTTCCGCGAGCGCTTCGCCGACCATCCGCTGATCCGCCGGCTGGCGGTCTGCGAGCTCGATTCGCAGTTCCCGTCCACCACGGCCGCGCACGTGACGACGATGCACAGCGGTCTGCCCGTCGAGCAACACGGCGTGTACGAGTGGAACGTCTACGAACCGTCGCTGGATCGCGTGATCACGCCGTTGCAGTTCTCGTTCGCGGGGGATCAGGCCGGCGACACCCTGCGTGGTCACCTCGATCCGCGCGTCCTCGTCCCCGTGGAGCCGTGCCTGTACGAGCGCCTGGCCGGCCATGACGTCAGCTCGCTGGTCTACCAGCCGGACGCGTTCAGCCCCTCCACCTTCGACGGCGCCGTCATCCGGGCGGCCGAGGTCCGCCCCTACCGCGAGTTCGGCTCCGCCTTGAAGGACGCCTTGCGCTCGGTCCGCGCGCTCGAGCGGGCGTACGCCTACGTGTACCTCCACGTCATCGACCTCGTCGGCCATCTCTCGGGGCCGTCGTCGGACGACTTCGCCGCCGCGATCCGCCTCGCCCTCGACGCCATCGAGGCCGCGGTCGCGGGCGCGGGCGACGACGTGCTCGTGCTCATGACCGCCGACCACGGCCAGGTCGACGTCGACCCGGCGGCCGTGATCTGGCTCGACGACCTCCACCCGCCGCTCGGCGACCTGCGGCAGCGGCCGGCCGGGAGCGCTCGCGACGTGTTCTTGCACGTCCACGACGTCGATGCCACGATCGCCGCGTTGTCCCCGCACGTCGAGGTCCACCGGAGCGAGACGCTGTTCCCGGACGCAGGCCCGCGGCTGCTGGAGCGCCTCGCGCCGGTGTGCGTCCTCCCGCCGGCGGGCCGGATGGCCTGGATCCGCAGCGCCGCCGACCACGGCGTCCGCTTCCGCGGCCACCACGGCGGGCGCACGCCCGAGGAGACCCAGACCTACCTCGCGGCGGTCGACCGCCGATGAAGGGCCACGATCACACGTTGACGCTGCGTACGACCTCGTGGTGCGTGACCTCGTCGTCACGCTCGACCAGGAACCGGTCGTCGTCCGGGTAGAACACCGCTCGCTCGGGCTCATCGCCTGCGAACGCCTTCACGGCGTCCATGTCGTCCCACAGCGACACCGTCACGAACTCCATCAGCCCGTCCCGCTCGCGCTGGATCATCCACGCCCCCCGGTTGCCGGCCGTCCGCCCGTACGCGGCCATCCCGGTCTCGTCGATGTACGCGGCATACGCCTCCGCATCCTCGACCCGCACCGCACCTCTCCACATCCGCATGACCATGCGCGAGGTCTACCATCTGGCAGCCCTGGGGCCATAGCTCAGTTTGGCAGAGCGCCGCCTTTGCAAGGCGGAGGTCGTCGGTTCGATCCCGACTGGCTCCATCACGAACCGCGCTGCGCTGCTCCCGGTCGCCGCGAATCGCGCTTTGCTGCTTCCGGATGCCGGAGGTGGCCCGGCAGCGTTGGCGGTGACAGGCGCGCGGCGACCGCCTCGGCGGTGGCGGCGTTGATGTCGACGGTGTCGGCGAGGTCGGGGGCGTAGCCGCCCGCCAGGGTGACGGCGACCGGGATGCCGGCGCCGCGCAGCGTGTCCAGGACGAGCGCGTCCCGGTCGCGGAGGCCGGGCTTGCTGAGCGACAACCGGCCGAGGCGGTCCCCCTCCCAGGGATCGGCGCCGGCGAGGTAGAAGGCGAGGTCGTACGGGCCGCCGGCCAGCACCGCGTCGAGCGACGAGCGCAGCGCCTCGAGGTACGCCGCGTCGCCGGTCCCGGACGGGAGGTCGACGTCGAGGTCGGACGGGACGCGCTTGAAGGGGTAGTTGCGCGCGCCGTGGATGGACAGGGTGAAGGCGTCCGGGTCCGGCCCGAGGAGGTCGGCGGTGCCGTCGCCCTGGTGCACGTCGCAGTCGACGACGGCGACGCGGCGGATCAGGCCCTCATCGCGCAGCAGCACCGTCGCGAGCGCGACGTCGTTGAACAGGCAGTAGCCGCGGGCGAACGCGCGGCCGGCGTGGTGGGTCCCGCCGCCGAGGTTCATGCCGAGGCCGACGG
This sequence comes from uncultured Solirubrobacteraceae bacterium, assembly GCA_963740765.1. Taxonomy (GTDB): domain Bacteria; phylum Actinomycetota; class Thermoleophilia; order Solirubrobacterales; family Solirubrobacteraceae; genus DATLGB01. The sequence continues at coordinate 1,066,350 of CAVUFN010000016.1, forward strand.
CGAGCGCCTCGCGGGCGGCGCAGACGGTCCCGGCGGTGGCGCGGCGGCCCCGCTCGACGAGCTGCGGTGACCAGGGCAGCCCGAGGGCGCGCCGCTCGCGCTCCCCCAGCGCGCCGGTCCGGATGCGGTCGAGCAGGTCCGGGTCGTGCACGCGCGCGAGGTCCTCCCACGCCGCGGGCGCGGCCTCCATGAACTCGCCGACCACGCCCGCCAGCCGCTCGCGCAGCAGCACGTACTTGCCGGCCGGGAAGCGGTGGCCGGGAGGCAGTGGGTAGGTGAAGCGGTCGTGGGTCCAGGCGCGCATAGGCTCAACCACCATGGCGCTCCCGAAACCGGACCAGAACACCACCGTCGTCGTGACCGGAGCATCTTCGGGCATCGGCGCCGAGCTCGCGCGCGAGCTGGCGCGCCGGGGCTATGGGGTGACGCTCGTGGCGCGCCGGGCCGAGAAGCTCCAGGAGCTGGCGGACGAGCTGTCCGACGCACACGGCATCGAGGCCGCCGTCGAGTCCGCTGACCTGCAGGAGCGCGACGGGCGCGACGCGCTCGCGGACCGCCTGGCGGGCAAGGGCGTCGTCGGCCTCGTCAACAACGCCGGGTACGGGGACACCGGCCCGTTCGTCGAGTCCGACCTCGACTGGCTCCAGGGCATGGTCCAGCTCAACTGCCAGGCGCTGCTGCACCTCAGCGGCCGGCTGCTGCCCGCGATGGTCGACAACGGCGCCGGCGCGGTGCTGAACCTCGCTTCGCTGGCGTCCTGCCAGCCGATCCCGAACATGGCGACCTACGCGGCCACGAAGGCGTTCGTGCTCAGCTTCAGCGAGGCGCTCCACACCGAGCTGGCCGGCACCGGCGTATCCGTCACCGCCGTCCAGCCCGGCCCGGTGAAGACGGACTTCTGGGAGCTCGCCGGCGACAAGGGCAAGCAGCCGGGCGCCGCCTTCCTGCCCGCGGACACGGTCGCGCGGCAGGCGATCGCCGGGATGGCGGAGGGCCGGCGGACGGTCGTCCCCTCGCTGAAGTGGAAGGGCGCCGCGCTCGCCGGCCGCTTCGCGCCGCGCACGATCGCGCTGCCGATGATGAAGCGCTTCGGCTACTGAGCCTGCCGCTGCGTCCGGTCAGCCGAAGGTCATGATGCGGATCGGGAAGTCGGTGAGCGCCGGCATCGTCGCCCCGGAGTGGTTGCAGACGGTCATCGTCCCGTGGCCGTCCGCGGGTACCCGCTGGCCGTAGACGAGCAGGCCGGCCGGGAGCGCCGCTCGCGTCGAGATGATGATCGCCTCGTTGGTCTTCGACCCGCCGACGGTGATGTCGTAGGACTTGCAGCGCCCGTTGGCGACGCTGCCCGTCCCCAATGAGACCGCGCCGTTCACGTCGGTGCCGGCGATGTCCGCGGAGGTCAGCGAGTTGTTGGCGACCTTCGCGCCCGTGACGACGCTGTTGGTGAGCTCGTCCGCGGTGACGGCGTTCGTCGCCAGGTCCGCAGAGCCGAGCGACTGGTCGACGATCTCCCCGGAATCGATCGAACCGTCGGCGATCTCGGAGGCCCGCACGCCGTCCGTCTGGATCTGGCCACTGCCGACGGAGTCCGGCGCGAGGTCGGCGGCCGAGATCGCGCCGTCGAGGATCTTCGCGCCGTCGACCGCGTCGGCCGCGAGGTCGGAGTTCCCGACGGCGCCGGTGTTGATCTTGTTGCTGCCGACGGAGTTCGCGCCGAGGTCGACGGACTTGACCTGCCCGTCGACGATGTCCTCCGAGAAGATCGTGTTGGCCGCGTAGGCGACCCCACCCCCCAACGCGAGGAACACGGCGATGGTGGACATGACGTTCGCGTACGAGAGTCGCGAGCGGATCCGGCCGGGCATGGGGCCTCCTCTGTGAGAACGGTGCCTCCGCTAAAGGGCCCCTGCCGTCGTCGCATTACGGAACAGCTCGTCGGCGACGCGATCGGCCGCCCCGGCCGTCCCGCCGAGCAGGCGCCGGGACAGCTGTGCCTTGCGAAAGAACAGCGGCGCGTCGTGCTCGAAGGTCGCGCCGATCCCGCCGTGGACGGAGATCTGGATGCGCGACGCCTCCTCGAGCGCCTTGCCCGCCTTCAAGCGGAACGCGGACGCGGCCAGCGCGAACTCCTCCGGCTTGTCGGAGCCCGCCCAGCCCGCGTACATCATCAGCGACCGGCCGTTGTCGAGCAGTCGCAGGATCTCGACGAGCTGGTGCTTCATCGCCTGGTAGGAGCCGATCGCCCGGCCGAAGGTGAAGCGTTCCTTGGCGTACGCGACGGACATCTCGAGCGCCGTCTCGACCGCGCCCAGGGACTCCGCCGCCAGCAGCGCCGACTGCAGGTACCAGGCGTTGGCCAGCAGCGCCGGATCGCAGTCCAGCGGCGTGGCGCCGGACAGCGCGACATGGCCGAGCGAGCGCGTGGCGTCGTAGCGCACCACGGTCTCGACGTCGGCCGCGTCGACCACGGCCGCCTCGCCCTGGGCGACGACCACGTAGACGTCCGCGCCCGGTGCGTCCGGCACCCACGCGGCGCGCCTGCCGTCGGCGGCCTCGCGCACCGCGCCCGACTTCGCCGCGACGGTCCACTCGCCCGAGAGCTTCGACGGCGGCTGCGCTCCGACGAAGCACGCCCGCTTCGCCCCCGCGGCGAGCTCGGACAGCAACCCGGGGTCCGCCCCGGCGCGGTCGAGCACGTACGTCGCCGGCAGGTGCCCGAGCAGCGGCACGGACGCCAGCACCTTGCCCAGCTCGGCCATGACGAGCATCGCGTCGATCGGCTCCAGGCCGGCGCCCTCGCCGGCCTCGGAGATCAGCAGGCCCGGCCAGCCGGCCTCGACCGCGGCCGGCCACAGGTCGGGCAGCTCGGCGCCCTCGAGTGCGTCGCGAGCGGCCTCGATCGTCTTCACGCGGCCGAGCGTCCCGCGCGCGGCCTCCTGGAGGAACTCCTGCTCCTCGGTCAGGGAGAAGTTCATCAGGCCACCGCCTCCTTCTCGCGGGCACGCAGCTCCTTGAAGGGGATGCCCTTGTCGAGCCGGGGCTCGGGCGGCAGGCCGAGCACGCGCTCGCCGACCATGTTGCGCAGGATCTCCTCCGTGCCGCCCGCGGACTTGAGCCCGGGCAGGTCGGCGATCAGCTTGCCCCACGCGTCGAGGTCGAGCGCGTCCGGGCCGAGGGTGTCGGCGAGCAGCTCGCCCGCCTCGATCGCCGCCTTGATCGTGGTCACCTTGGCCAGGCCGCCCTCCGGGCCCGGGATGCGGCCCTGCTGGAGCGTGGTGAGCATCCGGTAGCCCGTGAAGCGCAGGGCGAGGAAGTCGGCCGCCAGCTCGCCGAAGCGGTGCCGGACCTCGGGGTCCTCCTCGGCGCCGGGCGCCGCCAGCAGCGCGCCCGCGAAGCGATCCGACCGCCAGCCGAAGCCCTCGCCGCCGAGCCCGATCGTCACGCGCTCGAACATCAGGGTCGTCAGCGCGACGCCCCAGCCGCCGTCCACCGGCCCGACGACGGCGTCCTCGTCGACCCGGACGTCATCCAGGAAGACCTCGTTGAAGTGCGCGTCGCCGGAGATCTGGCGCAACGGCCGCACCGTCACGCCCTCGGCGTCCATCGGAACGATGAACATCGTCAGGCCCTTGTGCTTGGGCAGGTCGGCGTCGGTGCGCGCGAGCAGCAGCCCGTAGGAGGCGAACTGCGCGTTGGTCGTCCACACCTTCTGGCCGTTGAGGACCCACGAGCCGTTGTCGCGCTTGGCCCGCGTCTGCACCGCCGCCAGGTCGGATCCGGCCGCCGGCTCGGAGAACAGCTGGCACCAGACCTCGTCCCCGCGCAGCATCGGGAGCAGGTAGCGCTCCTTCTGCTCCTCGGCGCCGTGGGCGATGATGGTCGGGCCGAGCATGCCGACGCCGATGACGTCGAGGATGCCGGGCACACCCGCCGCGCTGATCTCCTGGTTGGTGACGACCTGGTGCAGCGGGCCGAGGCCCTGCCCGCCGAATTCGGCCGGCCACGTCGTCCCGTTCAGCCCGCCCTCGGTGAGCTGCGCCTGCCAGGCCCGGCGCCGCGCGATCTCCTCCTCGGCGTCGACCTGCGAACCGCCCCGGTTCTCGGGCGCCTCCGCCTTGTGCTCCTCCAGCCAGCTCCGGACCCTGGCGCGGTGCTCCGCCAGCTCCGGGGTGTCGTTCAGGTCCATAGTTGCGGAACGCTACCGCCTATGGAGACGACCAGGCATCGCTCATGTGGGGGAGCACGAGCTGCTGGAGCTCGGGGTCCGTGTTCTCGTCGTAGTGCTCGCCCGGGCGCTCGATGTAGGTGACCGGGAAGCCTGCATCCTCCAGCTTGGCGATCTCCTGCTTGACGCCATCGACCGGGTAGGCGTCGTCGCCGGTGTGGGCGAGGTGGACGACGTTGAACTTCCAGCTCGCCGCGGCGATCGAGTCCGTCGCCGACGACCCCGTGTCCCTGAACGGCGAGGTGTTCTCCGCGAGCAGGCCCGCGAACGTGTTCGCGTTGTAGAACGCGGTCCGGTAAGCGAGGTCGCCCCCGGACGAGTAGCCGCCGATGACGACGTGGCGCGGAGCCACGTTGAAGTGCGTCTTGACGTTGGCGATCGCGTCGAGCACCTTCGTCTGGTCCTCGCCCGGAATCCAGCAACCGTCCGACCCGTTCACGCCGTTCTCGCGGCCGTCCACCGTGATGGCCAGGTAGTGCGCGTCACCGGTGGAGGCGACCAGGCTGATGTCGCCGGAGCTGGTGCCGCCGCACCCGTGCAGCCAGACCAGCAGCGGGATCGGCGTCTGGTGGGAGGCGTCGTAGGCGTCGGGGACGTAGGTCCAGTAGGTCCGGCCATCCCCGGGCTCGATGACCTCGTCCTTGCTGAAGGGGAAGGGTTCGCCGGGCACCGACGAGGCCGGGGTCGCGCTCGGCGCCGGCGCGGTCGTGGGCGCAGGCGTGGCGGAGGGGACCGGGGTCGGGGTCGACCCGGCGGGGACCGTCAGCGTCCCGAGACGCTTGCAGTTGTTCCCCTCGCGGCGCTCGCGCACGCGCTTCGTCGGGTCCACGCACACGCGCAGCGGGTACCTGCCGGCGGCCAGCCCCGCCGGCACAGGGACCTTGAAGCTCGTGGTCCGGGACTTCCGGGGCTTGACCCCGAGCAGCCGGAACGTCCTGACCGGCGTCGACCCCACCCGGAGCTGGACGGAGCTCCGCCGAGCCCGAGCGCGCCCCTTGTTGCCCACCACGACGAATCCGCCGATCTGCCCTTCGGCGACGAACGCCTCGCCGTTGCGCACGATCAGATCGGGCCGCTTGGCGTGGTTGGCGGAGAGCACCGCCAAGGCCAGCAGGAATACGGTCATTCGTAGACGATCATGTCGGGCGCCGGCCTCAGGCGCAAGACCTGGCGGGGCGTCATCAGCCCCTCGTCCTCCTCGTAGAAGAGCTTGAACCCGTTGAACGCGAACGGGACGAGCTTGGTGAAGTCCCGGTACTTGGCCGACTTGACCTCGCGCGATCCGAACCCGTCCACGTTGAGCACCGTGGCGACGTGCGCGAACGGCCGCAGCTGATCGCGGCTGACGATCATCCCCTCGGTGAACTGGTGCACGACGAGCAGCTTCTGGGGGAGGTCGGCCTTCGCCGTCAGCGCGTCCAGCCAGGCCGTGACCGCGACGACATCGGACGCGTCGACCGAGCCGATCACCTGGCCGGGGACCTCACTCGGCCCGACGTGCCACTCGGGGTCGAGCGCCAGCGACACGTCCGGCTCGCGCAGCCAGCGCGCGAAGCGCTTGGTCTCCGGGAGGAAGCGCGCGCGGCCGGGCTGGAGGTCGAGGATGAGGATCGCGCCGACCGAGCGGGCGGCCTTGAGGTAGCGGCGGATCACCCGGTTGGAGACGACGCTGCGGTAGTTGCCGTCGTCACCCGGCGCGTAGGTGGCCACCGTCGCGAGCAGCTCCATCGCGGGCAGGACCGGCCGTCGCGCGGTCTTGTAGGAGGCCGCGACGCGCTTGAGCTTGCGTGCCGCCGACGCGGGCGACCCGATGCCCAGGATGCCGAGCGCGTCGTCCTGCGGGTTGCCGTAGAAGGCGACCACGCGGCGCTTGGGCTCATGGAAGATGACGCGACCACCGCCCGGGAGCTGGGGCGGCGTGGGGGTGGCCTCGGCCTTCGCCGAGTCCCCGCCGTCGGACCCTCCACAGCCCGCGACCGCGAGTACGGTCAGCGAGCAGACAAGGCCACGGCGCACCCGGTGACTATTGCAGAGCGCTACCGCAACGCGCTCCGGAAGCCGAGGTCGAGCAGCTTGCGCGACTGCCGCTCGATGTCGGGCGAGTCGAGCAGCACGACACCGAGCTTGACGGCGCCGCGCGTCGCCGTCGCGACGAAGCACGCGCCCGCCGCGTCCGTGAACCCGGTCTTGACGCCGGTCACCCCGCGGTAGCCCTCGAACAGCAGCGGGTTGTGGTTGTAGAGGAACAGCTTGTGGCCCTTGACGCGGGGGAACGGCAGGATCTTCGAGCGGCTGCCGACGATCTTCGCCAGCCGGGGCCGGCGCAGCACCGCGCGCGCGATCGCGGCGAGATCGGCCGCGCATGAGCGGTTGCCGCGGTCCTCCAGGCCGCTCGGCGTGGCGAAGTGCGAGCACTGCAGGCCGAGCTTGGCCGCGTAGCCGTTCATGCGCCGCACGAAGCCCCGGATCGATCCCGCCGCACCTTCGGCCAGCACTCGCGCGGCATCGTTGCCCGACGGCAGCAGCAGCCCGTAGAGCAGCACGCGCACGTCGAGGCGCATGCCCTTCTTCATCATCCCGACCGCCGACCCGGTGGTGTCCAGCGCGTGCTTGGTGACGAGGATCCGCTTACCGGCCGGAACGCGGCTGTCCACGACCAGCGCGGTCATCATCTTGGTCAGGGACGCGATCGGCCGCCGCGCCGTCGGGCGCCGCCGCCACAGCACGCGACCGGTGTCGACGTCGAAGAGCAGCCCCGCCGACGGCGGCCTGCGGAAGCGCGGGTCGACCGTGTCGCGCGGGTCGCCGAGCCGGACGGTGAGCGGGGACGGCGCCGTCCCCAGGTCGAGCGCTGACCCGACCCGACTCGCGCCGGGGGAGGCGGTCGGGTTGGCCGCGGTCGGAGCGGCCGGCGTCCCGCCACCACCGCATCCGGCGAGGACGAACGCTGCGAGCAGCCACCCGCGCCTCACCGCGGTCCGCCGCGGCGCTCGTTCAGCGCCCCGAAGATCCCGACGCCGAGGATGGTCACGAACATCAGCGACAGCAGCACGAGCACGTCCGGGCCCTCCGTGATCAGCACGTAGAGCGTCAGGAACGTCAGCACCGCCCACAGGACGAACGCGAGCGCCATGATGAGCCGCCGCGCGGTCACCGCTGCCGCGCCCACGCGCGGACGGTCGCCAGGCCGAAGACGAAGCCGCCGATGTGGGCGAAGTAGGCGACGCCGCCGGCATCTCCCGCGCCGGGGTCCAGGAACCCCAGATAGCCGAACGCGATCTGCTGCACGAACCAGAAGCCAAGCACGACGAGCGCCGGAATGGGGAGGACGATGAACCCGATGAAGGTCCACACCCGCGCGCGGGGGTACAGCAGCAGGTAGCCGCCGAGCACGGCCGCGATGGCGCCCGACGCACCGATCGTCGGGACCTGCGAGCCCGGGTCGACCGCGACCTGCAGGGCGAGCGCCGCCAGCCCGCCGAGCAGGTAGAACACGACGAAGCGCGCGCGTCCGAGCGCATCCTCGATGTTGTTGCCGAACACGTACAGGAACAGCATGTTGCCGCCGAGGTGCACGAGCCCGCCGTGCATGAACATCGCCGTGAACGGCGTGATCCAGCGCGACGGCGGGGTGCCACCGCACGAGCCCAGCTCGAAGGCCGGGTGCGTGTACTCGCGCGGGACGGCCGCGTACTCACCGAGGTTGCACAGGTACTCGTTGGAGCTCGGGTCGCCGAGCGACAGCGTCCCGTGTTGGAAGAGGAAGTAGGCGGCGACGTTCAGCGCGATCAGCGTGAGCGTGACCGCAGGGAAGGTCTCCGTCGGATTGCGGTCGCCGAGCGGGAACACTCAGGAAGCGAGCGGCCCGACGCCCGGCTGGTCCTGCGCGACGTGCTCGTCGGCGTGGTAGCTCGAGCGCACGAGCGGTCCGGACGCGACGTGGTCGAAGCCCATCGCCTCCGCCGCGACCCGCAGCGCGTCGAACTCCTCCGGATGCCAGTAGCGGACGACGGGAAGGTGCCGTTCGGTGGGCCGGAGGTACTGGCCGACGGTGATGATCGAGACGTGCTGCTCGCGCAGCTGCCCGAGCGCGTCGACCATCTCCTCGAAGGACTCGCCCAGGCCGACCATGAAGCCGGACTTCGTCGCCCGCGCGCCGAGCGCGTGGGCGTTGCGCAGGACGCGCAGGGAACGCTCCCACGTCGAGCCCCGGCGCGCGACCGGGTACAGCCGCGGCGCCACCTCGACGTTGTGGTTGAAGACGTCGGGCGCCTCGGCGATGACGCGCGCGAGCGGCATCTCCTCGCCGCGGAAGTCGGGGGTCAGGACCTCGACCTGGCAGCCCGGCGCCTGGCGGCGGATCTGGCGGATCGTGGCCGCCCACACGCCCGCGCCGAGGTCGGGCAGGTCGTCGCGGTCGACGCTGGTGACGACGGCGTGGCGCAGGCCCATGCGGGCGACCGAGCGGGCCACGCGCGCCGGCTCGAGCGGGTCGTGCCAGGTCGGCTTGCCCGTCTTGACGTTGCAGAAGCCGCAGCGCCGCGTGCAGGTGTCGCCGAGGATCATGAAGGTGGCGGTCCCGCGCTCCCAGCAGTCCCCGATGTTCGGGCACGCCGCCTCCTGGCAGACCGTGTGCAGGTCCTCGTCGGCGATGTCCTTGCGCAGCGCGCGGTAGCGGTCGCCGCCCGGCGCGGGCACCTTGAACCAGCTCGGCTTGCGCGAGCGGAACGGCAGGACGTCGGCGCCGATGACCTCGAGGACGTTGCCGCCACCGGGATTGGAGCGGGAGCGGGTGGCGGTCACACCATCGAGGGTACGAGTGCGGACGCGATCGAGCCCATCAGGGCCGGCAGCGTCCCCGCACGCCCGGTCTCCCGGCACACGGACGTCATCTGGACCTCGGGCAGACCGCACGCGACCGCCCACTCGAACGGCTGCAGGTCGTTGTCGACGTTGAGGGCGAACCCGTGGATGCTGACCCCGCGCGACACGTGGATGCCGATCGAGGCGATCTTGCGTTCCCCCACCCACACGCCCGTGTACGCCGGCCCGTCGCAGTCGCGCCCGCGCGCCTCGATGCCGGCCTCGCCGAGCGCGGCGACGATTGCCGTCTCCATCGCGCACACGTGGTCGGGGATCGACCCGATCCGCCGCACCGGGTAGCCGACGAGCTGGCCGGGCCCGTGGTAGGTGAGCTTGCCGCCGCGGTCCGTGCGGACGACGTCGATGCCCTGGGCGCGGTACCAGTCCTCGCCCATCGGCAGGTCGCCGGGAGCGCTGCGGCGCCCGAGCGTGTAGACCGCCGGGTGCTCGAGCAGCAGCAGGACGCCGTCGGACTCGCCCGCCTGGACGCGGGCGCGTTCGGCCAGCTGGAGCTCGAGCGCCTCCGCGTAGGGAACCAGGCCGAGCTGACGCACGTCCATGACGCCGTGAACTCTACGCTCGGCTCTGTGATCGCCGGTCGCGAGGGTGGGTGGGACCGTTTCGTCTGGCGCCTGCGGGGCGCCACCATGTGGCCGGCGTTCGTGGCGGCCACGCTGGCGGAGACCGCGCTGTGGAGCGCGCTTCCGCCCGCCGGCGACGGCCCCGACTACATCCTCGGCGCCTTCCTCATCGCGATGGCGCTCAACCTGATCGTGGTGGCGGGGCTCGCGCCCGCGCTCGGCTTCGTGCGGCGCCGCCGCCGGCCCGACCTCCCGCGCGCCATCGCGACCGACCAGATGGGGACCGTCCTGCTCGGCGTCGTGCTCGCGGGGACCGTCGTGGCCGGCGCCGTCCACCACGCCGCGCTGGCGGCCGACGACCGCGATCGCTCCGCCGCCTACACCGCCACCTCCACCTACGTCCACCACCAGGCGCCCGCGTTCGCGCGCCGCCTGACCACGATGGACGCCATCGAGGTCGAGGACGGCGTCTGGCGCTCCTGCGTCCCCGCAGCGCGCCCGGACCGCGCGCTGTGCCTGTTCGTCGACGTCGAGCAGTCGCCCGCCGGCGTCACACGGGATCGGGAGCAGACGCCGAACGCCCTGTGGCGACGCTGAGGATCGCGTCGGCGTCCTGCGGGGTCACCGCCCGGGCGTCGCAGACGAGCGTCAGGCCGGCCCGCCCCACGCCGAGTCCCGCTCCCTGGCGCGGCAGCAGCGGCGGCGTCAGCCAGTCCAGCTCGAGGTCGAGGCCCCACACGGTTAAGGTGGCGCCGGCCAGTTCGGCGGCCGTGAAGGACTCCGGGTCGCGGCCGATGAGTGCCTCGTAGTCGCCGAGGACGGGGAACACCGGCCCCGGCAGCGCGACCGCGAGCTTCGGCTCCGGCACGACGACCGTCCCGTCGCGCCAGGCGGGCACCTCTCCGCCCAGGCGGTCCAGCAGCGCGGCGGGCGCCACCGGTTCCCAGGCGCGCGCGGCCGTGAAGGACGGCATCGTGGCGGCCGCTTCGGCGACCCGGCGGGCGTACGTCTCGTGGAGGCGCGTCGTCACGCAGCGGACGCTACCGCGACCCGCCCGCGGCCTTCGCGCTTGGCGGCGTACATCGCGGCGTCCGCACGCCGCAACAGGGCGGCGCCGTCCTCGGTGCGCGGATCGGCGACGGCGATCCCGATCGCCGCGCTGAGCTCCGCGATGCCCGCTTCGGTCCTGTAGGGCATGCCCAGCGCCGCGGCCAGCCGGCGCGCCAGCGCCAACCCGCCGTCGCTGCTGGCCACGCTCTCGCACAGCACGGTGAACTCGTCGCCGCCCAGGCGCGCCACCGTGTCGGCCCCGCGCAGCTCGTGCTCGAGCCGCCGTGCGACCTCGACCAGGACCGCGTCGCCGGCCAGGTGTCCGAGCGTGTCGTTGACGGGCTTGAAGTCGTCGAGATCGATGAACATGACCACCAGCCGCGGGGCCCGTCGGCCGCGCGTGGGGGAGCGAGCGGCGCGGGCGAGCGCCTGCTCGAGGCGGTCGGCGAACAGGACGCGGTTGGGCAGGCCGGTCAGGGGATCGCTCAGCGCGAGTCGCGCGAGCCGCCGTTCGAAGCGCTGACGCTCGACGGCGTAGCGCATCGCCTTGGCCAGCGACGGGCCGTCGACGTCGTCCTTGATCAGGAAGTCCTGGGCGCCGGCCTGCACGGCCTCGAGCGCCACCTGCTTGTCGTCGTTGCCCGACAGGACCACGACCGGGATGTCCGGCGCCGCGGCGCGCAGCTGGCGCACGCCATCGACCCCGAACGAGTCCGGCAGCGACAGGTCGAGCAGCACGAGATCGGCGAGGCCGCGGCTGACGGGCTCCACGGCGTCCTGCAGGCGGGTGACGCTGGCGAGCACGGCGGCCCCGTCGGCGTCGCGCAGCATCTCGGCGACCAGCCGCCGGTCGCCCTCATCGTCCTCGACCAGCAGGACGCGGACGGAGTCGTGATCGCTGGCGAGATCGTCGAGCACGTGCGACCAGGTCATGCGGGCACCACGCGCAGACCCGGATCGACGTGACGGACGGGCGGTGCCGGCTCGGCCGCCGGGAGGTCGATGCAGAAGCACGCGCCCCCGCCCGGTCGGTGCTCGGCCCGGATGCGCCCGCCGTGCGCCTCGATGACCTTGCGCGTGATCGCCAGCCCGACGCCCGTGCCCGGGTACTCGTCGCTCGTGTGCAGCCGCTGGAACATGCGGAACATCCGCTCGCCCTGCTCCGTGTCGAAGCCGATGCCCTCGTCCTGGACCGTCAGCCTCCAGCCACCGTCGGGCAGCGGCACGGCGGCGACCTCCACGACCGGCGCCCGGCCCGGCTCGACGAACTTCAAGGCGTTGGAGAGCAGGTTCTGGAAGACCTGGCCGAACTGCACCGGGTCGCCGACCACGACCGGCAGGCCGGCGGCGAGCAGGGTCGGCTCCGGGCCCTCGCGTTCGGCCGTGAGGGTGTGCCAGACCGCTTCGACCAGTGGCTGGAGCGGCACGGGCTCGGCGATCGACGCCTCACGGCCGACCTTGGAGTACGCCAGCAGGTCGTCGATCAGCTCCCGCATTCGCAGCGCGCCGCCGAGCGCGAAGTCGACGAACTGCTGCGCGTCATCGTCGAGCTCGTCGCCGTAACGGCGCTGCAGCAGGCGCAGGTAGCCGTTGATCATGCGCAGCGGCTCCGACAGGTCGTGCGACGCGATGTAGGCGTACTGCTCGAGCTCCGCATTGGAGCGCTCGAGCTCGCGGGCGTGATCGGCGAGGGCGCGCTCGGACTCGCGCTGGAGCGTCACGTCGCGGAACATGGCGATGCCGCCCGCGACCCGGCCGACGCCGTCGATCATCGGGACCATCTCGACGAGCCAGATCACCCCGTTGGAGGCGTGGAAGTCGAACTGGGTGGGCTCGCCGCGCATGGCGGCCCGCAGGTGTGGCTCGATGCGCGCCTGCTGGTCCGGCGTCAAAAATTCGTCCAGGTGGTGGCCGACGGCACGAGAGGGGGGGAAGGGCAGCCGGGCCTGGCCGCCCCCCTCGATGGAAAGCACGCGCAGCTTCGGGTCGAACACGGCCACCAGCGCGTCTGGCAGGACGTCCAGAAGCGCTTTGTAGCGCGCTTCCGGCCGCACTGCGGCGTCCAGCCGCAGCACGCCCGAATCGGGCACGACGGCGGGGTCGGGGTGGGGAGGTGTCATTGAACGGGAGCCGCGGATTCCGAGCCTCGGCCCTACTGCAATCGGCATATGGGGTGCGGACCCCAATACCCAATGGACGGTTTCACGGCTGATCGTAGATCGTCCATTTGTCCAAAAAGGTTTGCGCTTCCTGTTGGGAGAGGTCCGCGCGCAGCGCATTGGCGAGCCGCCGGGCCTGGTCCGGCCGCACGTCCCAGAACAGCGCGATCTCCCCCGTGTCGATCTCGAGCACCTCGATCATCGCGCGGCTGACCCGCAGTTCGTAGACGCGGTTCGCCTTCACAGGTCGTACAAGACCTGCGCGTCGCGGTCGACGACGGCGGGGACGTCAAGGACACCGGCCGCGGCCGCACCCGCCGTGGCGACGCGCAGGCGCTCGGCCGTTCCGCGCAAGGCCGCGCCCTTGACGAGCGCGTTGGGATGGATCTCGGCGGCGGCCCCGGCCAGGAAGACGGTGTCACGCTCGGCCAGGTCGCGCCCGGCGGTGAAGGTCTGACGGAACGCGGCGAGACTGAAGGCGACAACCTTGCCGATCTGCTTGGCGTAGGTGGCCGAGAGCATCGCGAAGCGCGTGTCCGCGGGCGGGAACTGCGGCGGTGGGCGCAGGGGCAGCAGCCCGCGCTCCGCGGCGAGGCGCCCGATGTCCTCCAGGTGGGCGTCGGCCTCGGCGGCGCAGCGGAACGGTCCGACGTCGGCGGCGGCGAGGCCGGCCAGTTCGACGGGGACGAACTCCGGCACCTCGCCCAGGCGCTCGACGACGCGCTCGGCCGCCAGCCATGCGGTGGGGGAGCGGAGGTCGTAGTAGAAGCGGGGGTGGCCGTCGGTCACGGCTGCCAGTATCCCCTCCGTGCGTAAAGCCGTGCTCCTCGTCGTCCTCCTGCTCGTCCCGGCCGCGCCCGCGCAGGCCGACTGGCTCCAGGACGCACTGGCCTTCCAGTACCGGCTCGGCAACCCGGTCCCGCTGGTCAACGCGCCGTGGGTCGGGACCCACAACTCCTTCAACTCGCCCACGGAGCCCGGGACGCTGTCGTCGCAGGACCCCAACCAGAAGCTTTCGCTGACCCAGCAGCTGGACATCGGGGTGCGGTCGCTCGAGCTCGACGTCCACAACATCGCCGGGACGCCGATCGTCTGCCACGGCCGCGGTGCCGACGAGGGCCACGCAGGCTGCACGACCGAGCGGCCCTTCGCCGCCCGACTGGCCGAGATCAACGGCTGGCTCGACGCGCATCCGAAGGAGATCCTCCTGCTCTACCTCGAGGACCACCTCGAGGGCGCCTACGACACCGGCGCGCGGGTCCTCCAGGACGGCCTCGGGTCGAAGCTCTACCTCCCCCCGCCGGGCGGCTGCACGCAGATGCCGCACGAGCTCACCCGCCGCCAGATCGCCGCGGCGGGCAAGCAGGTTCTGGTCATGACCAACTGCGGCGAGGGGACCGCGTGGCGGTCGCTGGGCTTCGCCAGCGACGAGCGCGCCGAGCACGAGGGCGGCCCGCGGGACTTCGAGCCGGACGAGGCGTGTGGCTACCTCGACCACTTCCAGCGCTTCTACGAGGACTCGACGAAGCTGTCGGCGGCGATCGACCAGTCCAACGGGCTGGCGCCCGCGCCGATGACGCCCGCCGTCACGCGGGCGATGGTCAACTGCGGCGCCGACCTCCTCGGCTTCGACCAGCTGACCGCAGCCGACGGGCGCCTCGCCGCGACGATCTGGAGCTGGGCCGAGGGGCAGCCGTCGGGCACGGGCTGCGTCCTCTTGCGCAAGCGCTTCCGGGTGGCCGGCTGCGGGGCCAGGCACCGCTTCGCCTGCCGCACGCGGGGCGCCCTGACGGTCAGCCCCAAGCGCGCGGTCTGGTCGCGGCGCCCGCGCGGCTGCCGCCGCGCCGTCCCGCGCACGGGCTACGAGGCCGCGCAGCTCCGCGCGGCCGCCGGCGGCAAGGCCGTCTGGCTCAAGCTGCGACGCTGAGCGGGTGGACAGCCTCTACCGCCGCACCCTGCGCGTCCTGCTGCTGTCGCAGGTGCTCGCGGGCGCCGGACTGGCGGCCGGCGTCACCGTCGGAGCGCTGCTGGCCGAGGACATGGTCGGCGCCACGGGCTCGGCGGGGCTGCCGATCGCGCTCCTGACGCTGGGGGCCGCGGGCGCGGCGATCGGCGTCGGACGGATCTCGCAGCGGTCCGGGCGCCGTCCCGGGCTGGCGCTGGGCTACGCCGTCGGGGCCCTCGGCGGCGCCGGGGTCGTGCTCGCTGCGGCCGTCGACAGCGTCCCGCTGCTCTTCCTCTCGCTGCTGCTCCACGGGGCCGGTACGGCGACCAACCTGCAGGCCCGCTACGCCGGGGCGGACCTCGCGCCCGCCGATCGCCGCGGGCGGGCGGTCAGCACGGTCCTGGTCGCCACGACGCTCGGTGCCGTCGTCGGCCCGAACCTGGTGGAGCCGATGGGCGGGGTCGCGGAGGCGCTGGGCATCCCGCGCCTCGCCGGGCCGTTCGTGCTCGCGACCGTGGCCTACGCCCTGGCGGCCCTGGCCGTCCAGGTGCTGCTGCGGCCGGACCCGCTGCTGGTGGCGCGGGAGCGCGCGGGCGCGGAGCCCGTGGAGGCGCCGGTGCCCGGCCTCGCGGCGCCGAGTCCGCTGAACGCCACGCTGCGCCTCGGCGCGTGGGCGATGGTCCTGACCCAGCTGGTGATGGTCGCGATCATGACGATGACCCCTGTGCACATGCGCGACCACGGCCACAGCGTCGGCGACGCGGGCCTCGTGATCTCCGTTCACGTCGCGGCGATGTTCCTGCCCTCGCCGCTGACCGGGCAGCTGGTGGACCGGATCGGGCGCCGGCCCGTCCTGGTCGCGGGCGGGGTCGTCCTGCTCGCCGCGGGCCTCGTGGCGGCCGTGGCGCCGCCGGACTCGATGGTGCTGCTGACCGTGGCGCTCGCGCTCCTCGGCCTGGGCTGGAACCTCGGTCTCGTCGGCGGGACCGCGCTGGTCACGGACGCCACGCCCGCCGCCACGCGCGCCCAGACGCAGGGGACGGTCGACCTCGCGGTCGCCCTCTCGGGCGCCACGGGCGGCATGGCCAGCGGCTTCGTGGTCGCCTCCGCGAGCTACGCGGCGCTGTCGCTCACCGGCGGCCTGCTGGCCTGCCTGCTGATCCCGGCTCTGCTCGCCGAGCGGACTAGCCGTGGATCAGCCAGCCGTCAGCCGCGCGCGCAGCTTCCATGACGCCCTCGGCGAGCGTGGGGTGGCCGTGCACGATGCGAGCGACCTCGGCATAGCCGCCCTCGAGGGCGCGGACGTTGACGAGCTCCTGGATGAGCTCCGTCGCCTTGGCGCCGACGATGTGGCCGCCGAGCAGCTCGCCGTACTTCTTCTCGCCGACGATCTTGATCAGGCCCTGGCGGTCGCCGTAGACCGTCCCGGCGCCGACCGCGCCGTACTGGACCTTGCCGACGACGACGTCGTAACCGGCGTCGCGGGCCTGCTGCTCGGTGAGGCCGAAGCTCGACACGTTCGGCGTGCAGAACGTGGCGCGGGGGATGTCGACGTGGACGATCGGGTGGGTGTCGCGTCCGGCGGCGTCCTCGACGGCGATGACGCCTTCGTCGGAGGCCTTGTGCGCGAGCGCCGGGCCGGGCACGAGGTCACCGATCGCGTAGATGCCCTCGGCGGACGTGCGCAGGCGCCCGTCGACCTCGATCAGACCGCGCTCGCCGACCTTGACGCCGGCGGCGTCGAGCCCGAGTGCCTCGACGTCCGGCGCGCGGCCCGCGGCGATGACGACGTAGTCGGCCTCCTCGCCCTCGTACTTCGTGCCCGTGCGCACGTCGATGCCCTGCTTCTTGAACGAGCGCTCGGCGAGCTTGGAGATGTCGGGGTCCTCCGACGGCAGCACGCGATCAGCCATCTCGAACAGGGTCACCTTGGTGCCGAGGCGGGCGTACGCGGACGCGATCTCCGCACCGGACGCGCCGGCTCCGATCACGATCATCGTCCCGGGCAGCTCCTCGATCGCCCACGCGCCCTCCGTGCCGATGACGTTGCCGCCGCCTGTACCTCCCCCCGAAGGGGAAGAGGTGAACTCGAGGCCCGGGATCGCCAGCGGGACGGATCCGGTGGCGAGCACGATGCACTTGGTCGCTTCGAGGGTGCGGTCACCGACCTTGACGGTCTTGCCGCCGGCGAGCGACCCTTCGCCCTCGATGTACTCGATCGCGTTCTTCTTGAACAGCCCGGCGACGCCGCCCGTCAGCGTCTTGATGACCTTCTGGCGGCGCTCGCTCACCTTGCCGAAGTCGACCGTGCGCGACGGGACCTCGATGCCGAAGTCGCCGGCCTCGTCGACCTCGGAGAGGATGTCGGCCACGCGCAGGACGGCCTTGGCGGGGATGCAGGCGTAGTTGAGGCAGCGGCCGCCGACGACGTCCTTCTCCACGACCGCCGTCTTCATGCCGAGCTGGGCCGCTCGGATCGCCGTGACGTAGCCACCGGGACCCGAGCCGATGACGATGCAGTCGAAAGAAGAGTCAGCCATGGCCTTCGACTTTATCCCGCAGGTTGACGCGGGCGTTGATCCGGATCAGCGGCCAGAAGAGCGTGGCGCAGATGACGACGATGGCCACGCTGAGCAGCGCCGCCCGCAGGTCGGACGCGACCAGCAGCGCGCCCGACGCGAAGATCGCGGTGATGGCCAGCAGCACCTGCATCGAGGCCACCGCCAGCAGTCGCGTCCGCCACAGGCCGACGGCGATCGCGGCGAACAGGGCGGCCGGGACGAGCGCGCCGAGCGCGTTGAGCTCCTGGCCTCGCACCTCGCGCCCCGACGCCCACAGCACGATGTTGCCGAGGGCGATCAGCGCGCACAGTGCCGCGCAGGCGACGAGCACCGGCGGCCGCTCGCCCGCGCCCATCGGCGTCATCGTCGCGCGCAGCTCCTCGTTGCGGGCCTCGCCGCGCAGCTTCGGCGCGTCAGGCATCCAGCGCCCTCCGCAGCGCGCGCGCCGCCGCCTCCGGGTCGTCGGCGCCGAGGATCGCGCGCACCACGACCACCCGC
This sequence comes from uncultured Solirubrobacteraceae bacterium, assembly GCA_963740765.1. Classification (GTDB taxonomy): domain Bacteria; phylum Actinomycetota; class Thermoleophilia; order Solirubrobacterales; family Solirubrobacteraceae; genus DATLGB01. The sequence goes on from CAVUFN010000016.1 coordinate 1,084,232, forward strand.
GTCGCGCCGGCCGCGACGACCTCGCCGACGTTGCGTGTGTCGATGCCTCCGATCGCGAACCACGGCGTGTCGGTGATGTGCTCCGCCGCCCAGCGCACGTAGCCGATCCCCGCGGCCGGCCGGCCCGGCTTGGTCGGCGTCGCCCACACCGGACCGATCGACAGGTAGTCCCCCTTGGCGGCCAGCGCCTGCTCGGGAGCGTGGGTCGAGCGCCCCACGATGCCCTCGAAGTCCCCCGGCTCGCCGTCATCCTGGCCGAGGTGCACCCCGTCGGCACCCAGCTCCGTGGCGAGATCCGGGCGGTCGTTGAGCACCCAGGGGACGCCGAGGCCCTGGAAGGCGGTCGCTGCCCGGCGGATGCCGTCGTCGTCGAGCGAGTGGTCGCGCAACTGCACGACGTCGACCCCGCCCGCGACGGCGGCCTTGAGGAGGTCGCTCTCGACCGCTGGAGCACACAGGTACAGGCGCACGCCTCCAGTGAAGCGCCCCCGGCGGCAAGCAGGTGCGGGCGGCCGAGCGCCGCCGCCACGCGCGGAGAGAGGCGGCCGACCCGTACCCTCCGAGGGGTGACGGACGTGCTGGTCGTGGGCGGTGGCATCATCGGGCTCGCCGCAGCGCACGCCGCGCGTGAGCGCGGAGCCGACGTGCTCGTGATCGACGCCGGGGAGCGACCGGCGGCCGACGTGGCGGCCGGGATGCTGGCGCCGGTGACGGAGGCCGAGTACGGCGAGGACGCGCTGGTCGCCCTCGGGCTCGAGTCGCTCGAGCAGTACCCGGCGTTCTGCGCGTCGCTCGGGGTCGAGCTGCGGGCGGCGGGGACGCTGGTCGTGGCGCGCGACGCCGACGACGCCGCGGCGCTCGACCGCGCCGCCGGCTACCGCTCGTCCCTGGGCCTGGCCTCCGAGCGCCTGCTGGGAAGCGCGGCGCGCCGGGCCGAGCCCGCGCTGGCGCCGACCGTCCGGCTCGCCTACGACGTGCCCGGCGACCGCAGCGTCGACCCGCGGGCCCTGCTCGCCGCGCTGCGCGAGCGCGTTCCCGTCGAGACCGCCCGCGTGACCAGCGCGGCCATGACGAGTTGCACCCTGGAGGGGGGTGAGACACGTCACGCGGAGCAGGTGGTGGTCGCGGCCGGGGCGTGGAGCGGTGCCTTTGGCGTGCCCGTCAGGCCGGTGAAGGGCCAGATCCTGCGCCTGCGCGGCGACGCGGGCCTGGTCGAGCGCACGATCCGCACGCCGGACGGCTACCTGGTCCCGCGCGGCGACGGCCGCTACGTCCTCGGCGGCACCGTCGAGGACGTCGGCTGGGACGCGCAGCCCACCGCCCGCGGGGTCTTCGAGCTGATCCGCGACATGAGCGAGGTCGTCCCCGGCGTGCTCGAACTCGAGCTGGAGGAGGTCGCCGTCGGCTTCCGGCCCGCGACCCCGGACAACCACCCGATCGTCGAGCGCCGCGACGACGGCGTGATCGTCGCCACCGGCCACTGGCGCGGCGGGATCCTGCTCGCCCCCGGCACCGCCGCGCGCGTCGCCGACCTCCTCGCCAAGGTACCCGCCTGATGGAGGTGATCGTCAACGGCGAGCCGCGCGCGCTGCCCGAGGGCGCGACGGTCGCGACCGTGCTCCGCGACCTCGACCTGCCCGAGCGTGGCATCGCCGTCGCGCTGGACCGCGAGGTCGTCCCGCGCGGGCAGTGGGACCGCACCGTCCTCGGCGACGGCGCCCGGCTGGAGGTGGTCCGTGCCGTTCAAGGAGGATGAGTCCCGGCTGATCCTCGGGACGGGCGGGTTCCGCTCGCTGGAGACCCTCGAGGCCGCGATCGCGGCGGCGGGGGCCGACATGGTCACGGTGGCGCTGCGCCGCATCGACACCGGCGACCAGGGCGAGCTGACGCAGGCGCTCGAGCGCGCCGGCGTCCGCGTCCTGCCGAACACCGCCGGGTGTTACACCGCCCGTGACGCCGTCCTCACCGCCAGGCTCGCCCGCGAGGCCTTCGAGACCGACTGGGTCAAGCTGGAGGTGATCGGCGACGACCGGACCCTGCTGCCGGACGCGCCCGCGCTGCTGGAGGCCGCCGAGGAGCTGGTCGACGACGGCTTCACCGTCCTGCCCTACACGACCGACGACCCGACCCTCGCCCGGCGGCTGGAGGACATCGGCTGCGCGGCGGTGATGCCGCTCGGCTCGCCGATCGGCTCCGGGCAGGGCATCCTCAACCCGTACAACCTGCGCCTGATCGTCGAGCAGGCCGGCGTCCCGGTGATCCTCGACGCGGGCGTCGGGACCGCCTCCGACGCCGCCATCGCCATGGAGATCGGCTGCGACGCCGTCCTGTGCGCGACCGCGATCAGCCGCGCGGAGGACCCGGTCGGCATGGCGAAGGCGATCCGGCTGGCGGTCGAGGCGGGCTACCTCGCCCGTCGCGCCGGCCGCATCCCGCGGCGCCTCTACGCCGACGCCTCGACGACCGAGGCCGGCGTCCCCGAGTTCGGGTGAGCCAGCCCGACGGCGATCATCAGCTGGATCACGATCGACGCCGCCGCGCCCGCGATCAGGGTCTCCTGGACCCCGATCGATTCGCTGATCGGGCCGGCCAGCAGGAAACCGACCGGCAGCAGGCCGAGCGAGCCCATCCAGTCCCACGCGCTCACCCGTGACAGCGCGGAGGGCGGGATGCTCAGCGCCAGGGCCGTCTCCCACCACACCATGAACAGGCCGAGCCCGATCCCGGCCAGGACGGCCACGGGCGCGACGGCGGCCAGCGGTGCGGCCAGCGCGAACAGCAGCAGCATCACCGAGAACGGCAGGAAGAACAGCCAGGCGATCAGCATCGCCCGCTCCGGGCGCCAGCGCGCGGCCACGGGCGCGCCGATCAGCGAGCCGGCACCGAGGATCGCCGCGAGCACGCCGTAGACCGCCGCCTGGTCGTAGCCGCGCTCGGCGATCGCCGGGCCCAGCGCCTCGTAGGGCGCGATCGCGGTGAGCAGGACCAGGCAGGCGCCGAGGATGATCAGCCCGGCCCACGGCCGCGCGCGCAGCTCGCGGAAGCCGCCGGCCAGCTCGGCGAGCATCGGCTCACGCGGCCGGGGCTCACCTCGCGCGCGTGGCCGCAGGCGGACCAGGATCGCCGCCGACACGAAGAAGCTGGCGGCGTCGACCGCGAACGCCTCGGCAGCCCCGAGGCCGATGAACAGCAGGCTGCCGATCGCAGGGCCGACGAACCCGGACAGGTTGTGCGTGAGCTGGGTGACCGCCTGCGCCTCCGCGATCAGCTCGTCCGGGACCGTCTGGGGGACGAGCCCGGTCCAGGCCGGCCGGAAGAACGCCTCGGCGGCGCCGAAGCAGGCCTCGATCACGGCGATCGTCGCAATCGACGGCTCGCCCACGATGATCAGCACCGCGAGCAGGGTGTGGAGCCCGCCGCGGACGAGGTCGGTCCCCATCATCATCAGGTGGCGCGGCAGGCGGTCCGCCCACACGCCGCCGATCAGCAGCAGCCCGACGAACGGGATGCCGTGCGCAGCGAGGACGATGCCGACGTCCGTCGGGGACCCGATCTGGTTGACGTACAGCGCGAGCACCACGAGCACCAGGCTGTCGCCGGTCGTGGAGACCGATTGCGAGAGCCAGAGCAGGCGGAACTCGCGCAGCGACAGGACCCGGCGCATAGCCTCCCCACTGTGACAGTGGACGAGCTCTTCGATGCCTGGGAACAGGCCTGGTCCGGCCGGGATCCCGACGCGTTCACCGCGGTGTGCGACCCCGAGGACGTCCACTACGAGGACCCGCTGACGACGGCTCCGCTGGAATCGGCGGCGGCGATCGGAGCCCACGCCGAGCGGATGTGGACCGGCTTCCCGGACGCGCGCATGGAGAAGACCGGCCCGCGCCTGGCCGGTCCCGACGGCCACACCGCCGCGCCCGCCAAGGTGCTCGCCACCCATACGCAGGAGCTCTACGGGCTGACCCCGACCAACCGCTTCGTGATCGTCCACGGCGTCACCGTCGCCCAGCTGCGCGACGGCCGCCTGCACCGCATCCGGCTGTTCTTCGACGTCTGGGACGCCGCGACGCAGCTCGGCGTCCTGCCCCGGCCCGGCACGCTGGGCGAGAAGGCGCTGCTGATGGTGCGCGGCTTCGGCTTCAAGCGGGGTGCCTCTTGAGGCACTACATCACCGGTGCGGAGCTGAGCGGGGAGGAGACCGTCGCGCTGATCGACCGCGCCGTCGAGCTCAAGGCCGACCCGCTGAGCGCCCGGCCGCTCGAGGGCCGCACCGTCGCGCTGATCTTCGAGAAGCCGTCGACCCGGACTCGAACCAGCTTCGAGGCGGGTGTGTTCGAGCTGGGCGGCCATCCCATGGTCCTGCGCGCCGAGGAGATGCAGATCACGCGCGGGGAGTCGATGGGCGACGTCGCCCGCGTGCTGTCCCGCCACGCCGCGGTGATCGGCTTGCGCACGGGCTCCGACGCGGCAATGGACGAGCTCGCCGCCCATGCGAGCGTCCCCGTGATCAACATGCTCTCCCCGAGCCATCATCCGTGCCAGGCCCTCGCCGACCTGATGACCTTGCGCGAGGCGCTCGGGGACATCCGCGGCCGCCGCCTCGCGTTCGTCGGCGACGGCGCCAACAACGTCGCCCGTTCGCTCGCGATCGTCGGGACGCGCGCCGGCGTCGAGGTGGCCATCGGCGCGCCGGGCGCCTACCAGCTCGAGCCCGACGGCCACGATGCGCAGCTGTTCTCGGAGCCCGAGGCGGCGGTCCAGGGCGCCGACGCCGTGTACGCCGACGTGTTCGTCTCGATGTCGGACGACGAGACCACCGCGGACCGCCGCCGGACCGACCTCGCCGCCTTCCAGCTGACCGACGGTCTGCTCGATCGCGCGGCCGCTGGAGCGTTCGCCCTGCACTGCCTGCCCGCCCATCCCGGCGAGGAGATCACGGCCGAGGTGCTCTACGGCGATCGGCAGCGGATCTGGGATCAGGCCGAGAACCGTCGCCATGCGCAGAAAGCCCTGATCGAACTTCTTCTGGCTGGGTAGTCTCCGGGGCGTTATGCCTCAGCCGAAGGCCAAGACCCCCCCGAAGCGCCGTGCGACGGAGAGCGACCTCAAACGTCTGCTCAACCCCGTGGACGCGGTCGTGCTGACGCGGGAACGTCTGCAGGAGGTGGTCGACGACGCCGTCAAGCGCGGCCGGATGACCCGCACGGACGCGAGCGAGCTCGTCACCGAGATCTTCGCCCGCAGCCGCAGCACGACGGAGGAGATCCTCAACCTGCTGCCGACGGATCGCGTCCGTCGCGAGGTGGACCGCGCGCGCCGCGCCACCGGCCTCGGCCCGTCGTTCCCGATCTCGGGCTACGAGTCCCTCACCGCCGCCCAGGTCCAGGGGCGGCTGGACGACCTCAGCCCCGCGGAGCTGCGCAAGGTGCGCGACTTCGAGCGCCGCAACGCGAACCGCAAGACGGTGCTCGCGGCGATCGAGACCAAACTCGGTTAAGCAGGCGGGCGGAGCACGTCCGCGTAGTGTGACTGGGCCATGTCCGCGCCCGTCCGCTCTGCCCGCCCCCGTCCCGGGGACGAGCTCACCGTCACCGTCGATCGCCTCGCCTACGGCGGTAAGGGCGTCGCCCGCGCGGACGGTTTCGTGGTGTTCGTCGCGGGCGGCCTGCCCGGGGACACCGTGCGCGTCCGCGTCGAGAAGTCCAAGAAGGCGTACGCCGAGGCGCGCGCCCTCGAGGTGGTCACCCCGTCGCCGGACCGCGTCGACCCCGTCGCCGACCACCCCGGCGCGCCGTGGCAGGTGCTGCCCTACGAGAAGCAGCTGACCACGAAGGCCGAGCAGGTCGAGGACGCCCTGCGGCGCATCGGCCATCTCGACGGCTTCGTGATGGAGGACATCGTCCCCGCCGTCGAGCAGTGGCGCTACCGCAACAAGCTCGAGTACTCCTTCGGCGAGGGCGAGAACGGCGAGCTGATCTGCGGCTTCCACGCGCCCGGGCGCTTCGACCGCATCGTGCCGGTCACCGACAACAAGCTGGCCTCCGAGCGCGGCAACGCGCTGCGCGAGGCGACCCTGCAGGTCTGCCGCGACGCCGGGCTGCAGCCCTGGGACCGCCGCACCCAGCGCGGCTTCCTGCGCAACCTCGTGGTGCGCGAGGGCGGCGCCACCGGGAAGTTCCAGGTCCGCCTGGTCACCTCCCCGGGCAAGCTGCCCGTCGAGGCCTTGCGCGAGGCCGTCGACGCCGACTCGCTGTGGTGGACGCAGACCGACGGGCTGAGCGAGGCGACCACCGGCGGGAAGTCGCAGCTGCTGGCCGGCGCGCCCCAGCTCGAGGACCACATCGGCGAGTTGCGCTTCCTGATCTCACCGGAGGCGTTCTTCCAGACCAATACGGCGATGGCCGGCGTCCTCTACGGGATCGCGTCCGACTACGCGGACCTGCACGGCACCGAGCGCGTCTACGACCTCTACTGCGGCATCGGGACGATCGCCCTGACCCTCGCCCCGCGCGCCCGCAACGTGGTCGGGCTCGAGCTCATCCAGGACGCCATCCAGGACGCCGCGGAGAACGCGAAGCTCAACGAGATCACCAACGCCACCTTCTACGCGGGCGACGTCCGCACCTCGATGCGCGAGCTCGTGGCGGAGGTCGGCAAGCCCGACGTCGTCGTCGTCGACCCGCCCCGCGCCGGGCTGTCGGCCAAGATCGTCCGCCGCATCGTCGAGGCCGCTCCCGATCGCATCGTCTACGTCTCCTGCAACCCGACCACGCTGGCGCCCAACGCCGCACAGCTCGTCGAGGCCGGCTACGTCCTCGAGCGCGTGCGCCCGGTCGACCTCTTCCCCCAGACGCCCCACATCGAGTGCGTCGCCCGCTTCACCGCCGGGCCCAACGGCGTCGAGAACCCCCCGCGCGACTAGGTCGCGTAGCGGGGCGGCTGCGGGACCGGCGGCGGATCCTTGGGATCCGGGCGCGCCTCGGTGGTCGCCTTCGGCTGCTGGTCGGGCACGATGCCGACGAGCTTGCCGTCCTTGTCGCGGCGCAGCTTGACCTTCGTCTCACCGATGACCTCACCGGGGGCGGGACGGCCGAGCGGCTCGTGACGGGGCATAGGCGGCACAATAGACCGCACCCATGAGCGCCTCCTATGCATTTGACGACGGCATCGCGACGATCACCATCGACGACGGGAAGGTCAACGCGCTCTCGCCGGCGATGTCCCGGGCGATCGTGGAGGCGCTGGACCGCGCCGAGCAGGACGAGGCGGTGGTCGTGCTCACCGGCCGGGACCGGACGCTCTCGGCGGGCTTCGACCTGCGGGTCCCGGGCGAGGAGTGGCCCGAGATGCTCAAGGCCGGCGCGCGGCTCTTCGAGCGGATGCTGACCTTCCCGCGCCCGACGGTGGCCGCCTGCAACGGCAACGCGATCGCCGCCGGGGCACTGCTGCTCCTGTCCGCCGACGTGCGGATCGGTGCCGAGGAGGGCAAGGTCGGCCTCAACGAGGTGGCCATCGGCCTGACCCTGCCGTGGTTCGCGATCGCCCTGGCCCGCCACCGGCTGACGCGGCCCGGCTACGACCGAGCGGTCGTCACCGGCGCGGTGGTGCCGCCGGCCGAGGCGGTCGAGCTCGGTTTCCTGGATCGCGTCGCGGCAGATCCGCTCGCGGCGGCGCAGGCCGCGGCGGCCGAGCTCAAGGGCATCGACCAGGCCGCGCACCACGCGACCAAGCTGCGCGTCCGCGAAGACATGCTCGCGGCTCTGAAGGACGGCGTCGAGCGCCTCGAGCGGGGTGAGCCCTAGGCCGCCGAGGCCCAGGCGGTCCACACCGGCTCGTCCGCCACGTCGGCGAACTCGGCCAGCGCGCGCCCGACGACGCCGTACACGTGCGGGTGGAAGCCCATGCCGCAATGGGAGGAGTCGACCTCGAGCAGCTCGTCGGCCGCCGGGTCCAGGCACGCGCGCCAGTTGACGATCCCGTCGTGGCGCGAGTAGACGGCCTTGTAGCCGACCTCGTCCGGGAAGTCGGCCGAATGCAGCGACTCGCGGAAGTCGGCGCAGCACTCGCCGAACAGGCAGTTGAAGCTGAACAGGTGGGGGACCTTCAGCGTCCCCAGCGTGCCGACGCCGAGGATCGAGCCGATCAGCAGCGGGTGGATGTCGAGCATGCCCGCGTTGGGCGAGCCGAGCGTGACGATGCCGGACACCAGGTCGGGCCGGCGCTTGGCGAGCGTGCGGGCGATGATCCCGCCGCGACTCTGGCCGATGATCGCGACGCGGTCGCCCGTCTGCGCGGCCATCTCCTCCAGGCGCGCCTCGAGGCAGTCGGACACCTCGGTGGAACAGCCGACGTGCGAGCGGATCCCCGCCTTGCTGGTCCGGTAGCCGAGGCTGCGCAGCCAGCGGGTCATCACGGCGAGGGAGGCATCGCCGGCGAGATAGCCGGGGACCAGCAGGACGCCGCGGCCGTCGCCGTGCGCCTGGCCGACGCCTTGCCATTCGGCGCTGCCGAACAGGTGGGCGGCCTCGAAGGGGACGAGCCCCTCGCGCCAGATGGGGGGAATGGGGGGAAGGCCGAGCGCCATGGGCGGACTCTCCCCCAATGAACGGATGTTCAAGCGCCAGGCTCACGGGCCTGACCGGCGCCACTTTCCCGGCACGTATGTACGTTTTGGCTCATGGGAGGGCTTCGGGGTGGGGTGCTGGTGCTGATAATGGTCCTTGCGCTGACAACTGTGGCGCGTGCGGACTTCCCCTACCGGCCGCAGGGCGACCCGACCGACTACCGGCAGTACCGGCTCCCGTCGAGCGATCCGGTGCCCGACGACCTCACGGGCAAGCTGACCTGGATGTACGCCGCGACGGCCGAGGCGGACTCCCCGTTCGCCTCCGACGCCCGCGAGCTCGACGGCGTCCGCGGCGCCCACCTGCTCGACGCTGAGCGCAGCGCCGCCCAGGGGTGGGAGACGACGACGGGACGGCCCGACGTGACCATCGGCGTGACCGACTCCGGCATCGAGTGGGACAACGCCGGGGCGGTCGAGCAGATCCGCCGCAAGACCCGCATCAGCCGCGGGGAGGTGGATCCGCCGCAGGTGAACCGCGCGACCAGCACCGAGGCCGGTGAGGACTGCGCGGACTACCACGAGGGCGGCTTCGACGTCAACGGCGACGGTGTCTTCAACGTCGTCGACTACAGCTGCGACACCGCGGTCGACCCCGGCCCGGCCAAGGGCGTCGGCCCGCCCGCCCTGCTCGACCCGCAGGACGTCCTGATCGCCTTCAGCGACGACTTCGACGACGACGGCAACGGCTACGTCGACGACATGGTCGGCTGGGACTTCCTCGACGACGACAACGACCCGTTCGACGACGTCTCCTACGGCCACGGGACGGGCGAGGCGCAGGACTCCAGCGCCGAGGCCGACAACGGCGGCTCGCTCGGTACGTGCCCCAACTGCATGGTCGTCCACCTGCGCGTGGGCACGTCGTTCGTGGCCGACGTCAACCGCTTCGCCGAGGCGGTCGTGTACGCGACGGACAACGATGTCCTCGTCGTCCAGGACGCGCTCGGCACGCTCAACAAGTCCGACTTCACCCTGAAGGCGATCAAGTACGCCTACGACCACGGGACGACCGTGATCGCGTCGGCCGCCGACGAGGCCGCCCAGCACCACAATCAGCCGTCCTCGCTGCCGTACTCGATCGTCGTCAACTCCGTGACGCACGACGACACGGTCCCCGGCGAGCCGAGCCCGGAGAGCTACCTGCAGTTCAACGGCTGCACGAACTTCAGCTCGCGCATCACCCTGGCGATCCCGTCCGTGTCCTGCTCGTCGGACGCAACGGGCCGGGGCGCCGGCATGGCCGGGCTCGTGTACGCGGCGGCGCTCAACGCGGACACGCCCCACCCGCTCAACGGCTGCGTGCGGGTCGGCGGCGACCCGTGCCCGATCACGCCCAACGAGGTCCGCCAGATCCTCGTCGAGGGCAGCGACGACGTCAACTTCGCCCAGACGCCGACCGGCACCTCGCTCGAGCTGTCGTGCCGGCCGCTGGCGCTGCCGGCCTGCACCGACCCGTTTCTCGCCGCGCCCACCACCCGGGTCGCGACCCCGCCGCGGTCCTACCCCGCGCGCAAGGGCCACGACCAGTTCTACGGCTACGGCCGCGTCAACATGGCGCGCTCGCTCGCGGCGGTCGCGGACGGCCAGGTGCCGCCGGAGGTCGAGGTCACCTCGCCCGACTGGTTCGACATGGTCGACCCGGAGGCGAGCGACGTGCAGGTCGACGGCATCCTCGACAACCGCGGCGAGCCGTACACGTGCACGGTCTACGCGGCGCCGGGCTCGTACCCGGGCGACGGGGACTTCACGGAGCTGACCGGGGTCTCCGACGTCTGCGACGGCTCGACCGCGCTCACGGAGCGCGTGACGGGCGCGATCGCCGCGATCCCGATGGCGACGCTGCAGGGCCTCTTCCCCGCCGGCGCCACCTTCGACGGCAACGCCGGGGCGCAGCAGTACGGCGGACGACCGAACACCGAGCCGCACGGGTTCGTCGTCAAGGTCGTCGCGACCGCCGCCGGCCTCCGGGGCCAGGACCGCCGCCAGGCCTACCTGCACCGCGACCAGGACATGCTCGACGGCTTCCCGAAGCAGCTGCCCGGGGACGTCGAGGCCTCGCCGGTGCTCGCCGATTTGGACGGCGACAACGAGAACGAGCTGGTCATCGCCAACTCCGACGGTGTCATCCACGCCTACGAGCGCGACGGCGGCGAGGTTGCGGGCTGGCCACAGACGACCGGCGCCGTCCGGCCGGACCACGCCGGGGCGCCCGGCCACGCGATCGGGTGGGGTCACGAGGCCGTGCTCGCCACCCCCGCGGTCGCCGACCTCGACCGCGACGGCGTCCCCGAGGTCGTCGTTGCCGACCTCGACCGCCGGGTGCGCGTGTTCGCCGCCGACGGGACGCTCGCGCACGTCATGGAGACCGACCCGCGCTACGCCGGCATCCCGGGCGCGCCGTTCGTCAACCTCCGCCACGGCAACCGCAACCGCACCCAGCCCGGTGCCATCGCGGCGCCCGTGCTGGCCGACCTCGACACCGACGGGACGCTCGAGATCGTCCTCGCCTCGATGGACCGCCACGTCTACGCGTGGCACGCCGACGGGACGGCGGTCGACGGCTTCCCGGTGCTCACCGTCGACCGCGCCAAGCTGAGCGCGATCGACCCGGACTCCCACCAGGTCACGTTCAGCGGCTCGCAGGACGTCGGCGACGGCGAGCAGCAGGGCGCGATCGTCGACACCCCGGCCGTCGGCGACATCACCGGCGACGCCCGGCCCGAGATCGTCGTGGGGACCAACGAGGAGTACCCGGAGGACCTCAACGCGGGCGGTCTGGACGAGGCGATCTACGCACCGCTCGGCGCCGCGCTCTCCCCGGGCAACGGGCGCCTGTTCGCGATCGAGCCGACCGGCGTCCCGGGCGCTGACGCGACCAAGCTCGACAACGACGTCTACGTGGACGGCTGGCCCTTCGCGGTCGGCATCCTCCAGCGCGGGCTGCTGCCGCTGGTCGGCGAGGGCGTGACCGGGTCGCCGGTGATCGGCGAGGTCCCGTGCCAGGCCTCGGCGGCGTCCGTCCGCATCGGCACGATCCCCGCCGCCGGCCTGCCGTACGTGCTCAACCCCGACGGGACGTCGTGCTTCGGCCAGACCGACGGCAAGGACATCGCGCTGCCCACCTCCGGCGGCCCGGGCGCCGACCCGGTCTTCTTCGCTGCCGTCGGCCACCCCGCCTTCGGGACGCTGGCGGGCAAGCCGAGCTTCCTCGCGCCGGCCGCGGGCCTGACGCGCGCGCTGGACGTCGTTCTGCCCGAGTATCAGGGCGGCAGCGACTACCTCGCCGCGTGGGACCTCACCACGCGCCAGATCGCGCCGGGCTGGCCCGCGACCGTCAACGACCTGCAGTTCCTCACCGGTCCCGCGCTGGCCGACGTCGGCGGGGCGCCCGGCTCCGAGGTCTTCGCGGGCACGGCGAGCGACGACCTGCAGGGGCTGACGGGCGCCGCGACGCCGATCGACGACCGCTGGCCCAAGCTCACCGGCGACTGGACGGTGACCATCCCCGCCATCGGGACGTGGGGCGGCGGCGACACCAAGGTGCTCGTGAGCGGCACGCGCAGCGGCCGGCTGCTGGCCTACGACACCGGCGGCGACCCGTGCGCGGAGGCCGAGTGGCCGCAGTTCCACCACGACCCGGCCAACTCGGGCGACGCGCGCCGCGACGCGATCCCGCCCGGCCGGCCCACCGGCGCCGCGATCGCCGCGGGCGAGATCACCTTCACCGCCCCGGGCGACGACCTCACGTGCGGGACGCCCGCCGGCTACGAGCTCGCCACGTCCGACGATCCGACCCCCACCGGCTTCGCGGCGGCCGGCAGCGACGCGACGATCCCCCTGCCCGGCGACGCCAAGCGCTACGTGGCGGTGCGCGCCGTCGACGAGCAGGGCAACGTCGGCCGGGCCGCCGTCGTCGACCGCGGGGGCGCCCCGGCGCCGTCGCCGTCCGCAGGCCCGTCGCCCGGGCCCTCGGCCTCGCCGTCCCCGGGTGCTGCGGTGACTCCCTCACCGACCACCACGCCGGCCCTCTCCACGGCCTGCTCGGTCCGCAGGCGCGGCACGATCGCCGCCGACGTCCTGCGCGGCACCGGTCGCAGCGAGCGCCTGATCGGGCGCCGCGGCGACGATCGCCTCTACGGCGGCCGCGGGCGCGACTGCCTGCTCGGCGGCCGCGGCGACGATCGCCTCTACGGAGGCGGTGGCCGCGACCGCCTCGCCGGCGGGCCGGGGCGCGACCGCCTCGTCGCCCGCGGCAGCGCCGCCGACGTCGTCGACTGCGGCGCCGGACGCCACGACGTCGCCGTCGTCGACCCCCGCGACACGGTCAGGCGCTGCGAGACGGTCCGCCGCCGGTAGCCTCGCCGCCATGCAAGCCGTCACCGTCCGCGACGGCGCCGTCGTCGTCGCGGAGCACCCCGACCCCTCCCCGCAGGCGGGCGAGATCCTCGTCCGCGTGCGCGCTGCCGGCCTCAACGGCGCCGACGTCCTGCAGATGAAGGGCGGCTACCCGGCGCCACCCGGCTCGCCGCCGGACATCCCGGGCCTGGAGTTCGCCGGGGAGGTGGCCGAGCTGGGCGACGGCGTCCAGCGCTTCGAGGTCGGCGACCGCGTCATGGCCGTGGTCGGCGGCGGCGGCCAGGCGGAGCTGATCGCGGTGCACGAGCGGCTCGTCATGCCGATCCCCGACGACGTCGAGTGGGACGCGGCGGGCGGCATCCCCGAGGTGTTCACCACCGCCCACGACGCGATCTTCACCCAGGGCGGCCTGACGGCGGGTGAGCGCCTGCTCGTCCACGGCGGGGCCGGCGGCGTCGGCACGGCGGCCATCCAGCTCGGCCAGAACGCGGGCGCGCGCGTCACGGCCACCGTCCGCAACGAGGCGTCACGGAGCAAGATCGCCGCGCTCGGCGCGCACGCGATCGACCCCGAGGGCTTCGCGGACGCGGGTCCGTTCGACGTGATCCTCGAGCTGGTCGGCGCGCCGAACTTCCCGGGCAACCTGAAGGCGCTCGCCTCGCGCGGGCGCATCTGCGTGATCGGCGTCGGCGCCGGCTTCAAGGCCGAGCTGAACCTGCTCGCGCTGATGGGCAAGCGCGGTTCCGTCCACGCCTCCACCCTGCGCGCGCGCTCCCTGGAGGACAAGGCCGCGGCCGCCCGCCTGGTCGAGAAGGCGGTCCTGCCCGGCTTCGTCACCGGCGAGCTGACCGTCCCCGTCGCGCGGACGTTCCCGCTCGCCGAGGCGGCCGGCGCCTACGCCTACTTCCAGGAGCCGGGCAAGCTCGGCAAAGTCGTCCTCACCGTCTGACGATGCCCGCTGCCGCGCTCGCCGCCACTGCGCTGACCATCGTCTCCGCCAACGTCGGCAACATCAACGGCGCCTGCGCCGACGCGAAGTTCAAGCTCTGCCAGCCGGCCGTGGAGGCGCGCGCCGCCGACGCGATCCAGGCGATCAGGCCCGACGTCATCGGCCTGATCGAAGTGCTGCCGGACGGCCGGCAGGCCGAGCGCCTGGTCGGCGCGGGCTATGCGATCAGCTGCGACGAGCGCTTCGGCTGGGACTGCCTCGCGGTGCGCAAGGGGTCGGGCGTCAGGGTCGTCAAGCGCTTGCAGACACGGCGCGCGCTCGGCGATTGCGATCCCGGGTTCACGTTGAACACCGGCGTCCTGCGGTACAGGCACAAGCGCATCGCCCTGGTGCTCGCCCACCCCGATTCGAGCACCACGGACCCGACGTGCCGGCGTGACCAGGTCAGCGATGTCTTCGCGCGCGTGGCGACGTCGGGTCGCGTCCTCGCGCTGGGCGACTGGAACCTCGATCCCTACCGCGAGAAGGACGCTTCCGTGACCGCCTTCAAGGCCGCCCGCACCTACCTCGGGCTGCGCCTGGCCAGCGGGAAGGCGTTCACGCTCATGGCGGGCTCGAGCATGACCGACCCGACGGGCGAGCGACTCGACGACGGCACCACGACGATCCCGTACCCGTTCTCCGAGCGCACCATCGACCACGTCCTGACCCGCAGGCTCGGCGGGTCGTGCCGGGTCCGCCGGGTCGACGGGGGCGGCGGGATGGACCACCGCGCCCAGGTCTGCAAGCTACGCGTGCGGCGCTGACCGGCGCCACAGGGTCTGTCGCGTAGCCGTCAGTCGAGCGCGGCGAGCACCTGCTCGTTGTGGCGGTGGCCGACCAGCTCGTAGCCGACCACGGTGACCCACGGGGTGAGCGAGAGGACCAGCAGGCACCACTCGAAGCCGACGTCGGCACTCGCCAGCAGCAGGGCGGCGCCGATCAGCACGGCCGACAGCGCCATCAGCAGGTAGTGGAACGGGTCGAACGACCCGGTCAGATAGGCGAAGAGGACGAAGAGGGCCAGCAGATAGAGGCCGAGCGGCACCGCCGTGGTGGCGAGCGTGGCGACGGGACCGAGCTCCGTCTTCTCCTCGACCAGGTACGCCGCGACGTGCAGCCCCGCGCCCGCGGCGACGACGGCGCCGAACAGCGGGATGTGGCCGTAGCCCCACCCGAACGAGCGGTGGCGGCGTCCCGCGAGGAGCTCCCCGCACGGGACGACGAAGTAGATCCACCACATGCCGAAGGTGAGGCTCACGCCCGCCACGCCCACGACGGCGGCGTCGACCGACCAGCCGGGCCCGTCCGGGCCGACGATCGCCCCGAGCGCGGCGATGGTCCCGAGGATCGCCTCGCCCAGCGTGATGATCACGAGCAATCCGTAGCGCTCGGCGATGTGATGCGGGTGCCACGGCGTGCTGCCGCGGCGACGCTCGACGAGGTAGGGGACGGTGACCTCGACGCCGATCAGCAGTCCCGCCAGCACCATCATGGGGAGCAGCTCGAGCTGCGCGCCCGCGACCGCGACCCAGCCGATCTGCGCGATCACGATCCACTTGGCGTACGCCAGGCTCGTGCGGCGGCGATCGGGGTCCTGGCGGGCCGCGCGCAGCCACTGGCCGACCATCGCGAAGCGCATCACCACGTAGCCGGCCACCAGGACCTCGTTGTGGACGACCTCGCGCGCGTCGATGGACTCGAAGACGGGCGCGACGCCGAGGGCGAGCACCAGCACGCCGACCATCTGCAGGAGCGTCAGCAGCCGGAACGGCCAGTCGTCCGTGTCGTAGGCCGACGCGAACCAGGAGAAGTTGATCCAGGCCCAGCTGGTCGCGAAGGTCACGAAGCTGAACGCGATCAGGCTCGTCGCGATGTGGTCCTCGGCGAGGTAGTGCGAGAGCTCGTCGGCGGCCGTCCCGAACGCGACCACGAAGGTGAGGTCGAACAGCAGCTCCAGCGGCGTCGCGGCCCGCCCCGCCTCAGCCGGGTCGCGTCCCGACATGCGGCTGACGCGGTGCGTCAGCGTCGGCATCAATACGGGGGGAAGTCGGCGTACCAGTCGCCCAGCGCCCGGAACGCCGACCAGAACGCGCGCTTGGAGTCCTCGTCGTCGAGGCATCCGTCGATGTCCGGCGTGTAGAGGGCGTCGATCGAGGGGGTGAGCGACTGGACTGTGCCCGGGGTCTCGTCGAGCGTGCGGGCGAGGGGGAGGGCGACCTCGTTGAGCACGGACAGCGCGTCCGTTCCCATCACGACCACCATCTTGGGCTGCACGATGGCGATCTCCTCGACCAGGCGCGACAGGCACTCGGGCGCCGCCATCGAGGTGTCGGGGACGGGACACTTCACGCACACGGTCCCGTAGACCTCGAGCGGGTCGATCCCGAGGCGCTTGAGCGACTTCATGATCGCCGTGCCGGCGCGGCCGTAATAGGCGACGCCCTCCTCGATCTCCGCGTGGGAGGGCGCGTACTTGACCATGAGCACGTCCGCCTGCGGATGGCCGGACCCCAGCACCGGCATGTGATCACCCCGGGGGCAGCGGTCGCAGCTCTGCACGTCACGGGTGAAGTGATTGAGCTCGCGGATCGCGCGCTCGAGGTACTTCTCCCGGATCTCGTCATCAGTGGCGGGCATTCCGCCGATCTGATTGGACCCGACCGCCGCTTTTCCCTGCCCCTGCATCAGAGGTTGCGGGTTGCCTTCCGGACGCGGCGCTCCCGCGCGGCCCTCCGACCCGCCGTCGTGCCCGCCTTCGTCTGGAGGAACTTCAGGGCCTGCACACCCGCGTAGTAGAGCGCAGACGGGCGTCCGATGATGTCCGCTTCGCGCAGGGATTCGAGGAACTCCTCGGGCCCGTCGAAGTCCCGCATCCGGATCCGGACGCTGCCGAGACCCTGGGCGACGTGGGAGTCCGACCCCGCTCCAGCGACGATCCCGTACTTGTGCGCGAAGCGCACCGCCTCCTCGTTGAAGGCCGGCAGGGCGACGCGCGGGTTGAAGACCTCGACCGCGTCGAGGTCCTCGAGCACGGCGAGCAGGTGCTCGTAGTCGGGGATCGAGTGCAGCCGGTCGAACGGATGCGGGACGTAGACGATCCCGCCCTGGCGCTTGATCTCGGCGATCGTCTCCTGCAGCGTCAGGCCCTTGGGGATGCGCTCGGTCAGGAACAGGCCGATGACCTCGCCCTGGGAGGCGGTCTTGACCTCCTCGCCGACGATCACCTTGACGCCGTAGTCCGCGGCCTTCTCGGCGGCCTCGAACGCGCCCGAGATCTCGTTGTGGTCGGTGACGGCGATGGCGCCGAGCCCGCGGTCGCGTGCCGCGGCCAGCAGGGACTCCACCGGCGTGGCGCAGTCGTGCGAGTGGTCGGTGTGCATGTGGAGGTCGACGTCGATCTCTTGTCGTCCCTCCAGTCGTTTGCGGGCGGCGGCGTTCCCGCGGCCGGTGTGGCGGCGGCCGACCAGACGCTCGTAGACCGCCTCGACGTCGTCGGCCACCCGCGTCCAGCTCAGCTCCTCCCGCAGGGGCCCAGCGGCGTCGCGCAGGCGGGCGCGCAGGCCGGCGTCGCGGATCGCCCGCTCGAGCTGGGACGCCAGCACGTCCACGTCGGACGGCTCGAAGACCAGCCCGGCGTCACCCTCGCCGACGATCTCCTCGTACGCGGGCAGGCGCGATACGACCGGGACGGCGCCGGCGCCGATCGCGCGCAGCAGCAGCCCGGGCGCGGGGGCGATGCCGCTCGAGGCCAGGACGGCCAGGTCGGCGCCCGCCGGCAGCTCGCCCTCGTCCTCGACCACCGTGACGCGCAACTCGGGACGGGTTGCGGACGCCGGGACGTGGCCACCCGGGGCATGGACCGTCACGCGCCAGTCCAGGTCGTCGGGCAGGCGCCGCAGGGCGCGCAGGAACGTGCGCAGGGCGGCCCGCTCCTCCTCGGCCCAGAAGGCGATGTGCACCGGCCCGTCGTGCTCGTGGTGCTCGACGACGTCGACGCCCGGCCGGATGACCTCGTAGTCGCCCGGGAAGAACCGGTCGACCAGGTCGGCGGTGGCCTGGAAGGATGCCAGCCGCGCGTCGATGCGCCCGAAGAA
Source organism: uncultured Solirubrobacteraceae bacterium (assembly GCA_963740765.1). GTDB lineage: Bacteria > Actinomycetota > Thermoleophilia > Solirubrobacterales > Solirubrobacteraceae > DATLGB01. The sequence goes on from CAVUFN010000016.1 coordinate 1,102,299, forward strand.
GGTCTCCACGAAGCGCCGCGCCACCTGGGTCGAGAGGACGCGCTCCACCGGCAGGTGGAAGGTGGCGACGTTGAGCGCCCGCGAGTGGCGCAGTGCGGTCGAGGACGCGCTCGGTGCCCACGGCTCGTGCACGTGGACGACGTCGAAGTCCGCCGACTCCAGCAGCTCCTCGATCGTGCGCGAGAGGTCGACGGGCACGCTCGGGATCGCGCGCCGCGGGGACAGGGTCGGCAGCAGCTCCCCGGCGGCCAGCAGGTCCGCCGTCTCGCCCGCCCGGATCAGGCGGCGCGAATCGCGGACGAGCCCCGGGGAGTGCGACGGCGCCACCACGACGACCCGGTGGCCGCGGGCGCGCAGCTGGTCGGAGAGCTGCCCGACATGGGCGTTGACGGCATGGACGTCCTCCCAGGGATACGGCGTGACCTGGGCGATCCGCAGCGGCACCGCCCGGATCCTAGACCCGCGCGGGCCCAGCCCGGCGCCCGGGGCCACGCCTCCCTGCGGTCAGACCTCGGCCTTGAGCGCCTCGGACACCTCGAGGCGCTTGCGAGCGGCCTCGCCTGCCTCCTTGGTCCGGGCGTTCTTGGCGATGAAGGCCTCCGTCAGCTCGCGCGCCTGGTCGTCCGGGCGCTGCGACTGCGGCGACTTCATGAGGTAGGACGAGGGGCCGTCGAGCTGCCCGGCGATGCCGTTGTCGAGCGCCAGCTTGACCAGGCGCACGGCGTCGATGACGATGCCGGCGGAGTTCGGCGAGTCCCAGACCTCGAGCTTCACCTCCATGTTGAGCGGCACGTCGCCGAAGGCCTGGCCCTCGATGCGGATGTGCGCCCACTTGCGGTCGGTCAGCCACGGCACGTAGTCCGACGGGCCGACGTGGACGTCCTCGGGCGGGAGCTCGTGGCCCATGATCGAGGTGACCGCGTTGGTCTTGGAGATCTTCTTGGACTCGAGCCGATCGCGCTCGAGCATGTTGTAGAAGTCCATGTTGCCGCCGACGTTGAGCTGCGACGTGCGCAGCATCTTGACGCCGCGCTCGTGGAACAGGCGGGCGAGCTGGCGGTGGACGATGGTGGCGCCGACCTGGGACTTGATGTCGTCGCCGATGATCGGCAGGCCGGCCTTCTTGAAGCGGTCGCTCCAGTAGTTCTCGCGAGCGATGAAGACCGGGATGCAGTTGACGAAGCCGCAGCCGGCCTCGAGGACCTGCTCGACGTACCACTTGGTCGCCTGCTCGGAGCCGACGGGCAGGTAGGAGACGACGACGTCGGTCTTCGTGTCCTTGAGGATCTGCACGATGTCGTCGGTCGAGCCCGGCGCCTTCGTGATCTTCTCCTTGAGGTACTTGCCGAGCCCGTCATGGGTCATCCCGCGATGAACCGGGACGCCGAGCGACGGGATGTCGTCGCCGAGCTTCAGCGTGTTGTTCTGGCCCGAGAAGATGGCCTCCGACAGGTCCTTGCCGACCTTGTCGGCGTCGATGTCGAACGCGGCCGAGAACTCGATGTCCCCGACGTGGTAGCCACCGAGGTCGACGTGCATGAGCCCGGGGACGGTCCCGGCGGGATCGGCGTCGCGGTAGTACTGGACACCCTGGACGAGCGACGAGGCGCAGTTGCCGACGCCGATGATTGCGACGCGGACCTTGTCCGCGGAGCGGCGCGCGCCGCCATTGGTCTTAGACATGAATCTCCTCTGAAGTCACTGGATCAAAGACCCCGCTCGGAGCCTTCGGTTACGAGCGCGGCCCGCACGTGGAGGATGCGCTGCCCGACGGTGATGACCGACAGCACCGCGAGCAGGTAGACCGCCGGCTTGAGCAGCTCCTGAGCCGCGAAGATGAGCCCGACCGACAGGATCACGACCCGGATGGCGCGCGTGGCGATGCCGACCTTGCACTCGACGCCGAGGGCCTCGGCCCGGGCGCGGGTGTAGGACACCATCAGCGACGCCAGCACGGCGACCACGACCGCGGCGACGGCGACGTCGTCGCCGCCTTGGGAGAAGTTGGCCGCCACGGCGGTCAGGACGATGCCCTCCTCGACGCGGTCCAGCGTCGAATCCAGGAACGCGCCGAAGGGCGTCCCCTTGCCCGATGCCCGCGCGTAGCGGCCGTCGAGCGTGTCGCAGATGGAGCCGATCGCGAAGGCGATGCCGCCCAGCAGGTACTCGTCCTGCCACACCAGCACGGCGGCGACCACGCACAGGACGAACCCCGTCAGCGAGATCGCGTTCGGCGTCAGGCGCGACTCGATGAGGCGGTCCGTGACGACCGCCTGGTACTCACGTGCGGTTGTCGCCCGGCGCGCCATTGGCCGGGTCAGGCTAGTTCAGCGCTTCGAGGTGAAGTCGGCGGTCCACACGGTGACCTTCTGACCGAACAGCCTGCCGCGGCGCTTGGCCACGCCGATGCGCCGGAAGTCGGCGGTCGTCATGGTCGCGTAGTGCCCGGGCGACGCGGTCCACATCTTCACGATCGCCGCGGCCGACGTGTTGCCGCGGACCGGCATGTAGGCGAGCGTCTCGCCGATCAGGTCCGAGTGCCGGTAGGCCCGCACGCGGTCGTAGGTGCTGGTGCCGTTGGAGGACGGGTGGGCGAAGAAGCCCGCCCGCAGCATGTCGCGCGAGTGCGAGTCGGCGGCGCGGGCGAGCCGGCGGTCCAGCCTGACCTTGGACAGCCCGTTCCGCGCGCGCAGCGCATTGATCCGCTTGATCGCGGACTTCTCTGCGCGACTGACCCTGGCCTCAGCGGCGTTCGGGACGACGACGATCAACATCAGTGCGCAGGCGAGTGCGCGCAAGAACTTCTGCCCCAACGTTCTGCCCCCCGGCAGTTGACTTTGGATCGCGCCCCCTGCCCAGAAGCACGACGCCGTCCGTATACCGTCGCCTCCACCTTATGAAACCTGGACCGGTCCCCAAAAAGGCCTGGGCCGCACCGACCCGCCGACGGGTCCTGGCGGTTCGGGATCGGATGCGGACCATATACGGGACCCCGGTCGCCATCCCGCACGGGCACCCGATCGCCGAGCTCGTCCTCACCGTGCTGAGCCAGTCCACGAGCGATCGCAACCGGGACGTCGCCTACCTCCGGCTGCGCGAACGCCTGCCCACCTGGACCGCCGTTCGCGACGCGCCGCTCGCCGCCGTCGAGGCCGCCATCCAGCCCGGCGGACTGCACCGTCAGAAGTCCGCGCGCATCCAGGAGATCCTGCGCGCGCTGCCCGAGGACGGCGGCGAGCCGACCCTCGACCACCTCGCAGACACGCCGGTCGCTGCCGCGCGCGACGAGCTCACAGCGCTGCCAGGCGTCGGCCGCAAGACCGCAGCCTGCGTCCTGCTCTTCTCGTTCGGGATGCACGACGTCCCCGTCGACACGCACGTCAGCCGCGTCGTCACCCGGTTGGGGATGTTCCGGCCCGGCGCCTCCTTCGAGGAGATGCACGACGAATTCCTGGGCTGGACGCGACCGGGCGAGGAGCTCGAGCTGCACGTCAACCCGCTCCGCCACGGCCGCCGCACCTGCCACGCCCGCCGCCCCGCGTGCGGCGCCTGCGCCCTCCGCCGCATGTGTCCAAAGGTCGGCGTTATCTAGGGCGCTATTATCTCAGTCCTCCAGACTAAGATTTCGTCCGACCGGCCTCCGGCCTCCGGACGACGCAACAAGCGAGAGGACACGACACAACATGGGCAAGACCATCGGCATCGACCTCGGCACGACGAACTCGTGCATGGCGGTGCTCGAGGGCGGTGAGCCGACCGTCATCGAGAACGCCGAGGGTGGGCGCACGACCCCGTCGGTCGTCGCGTTCGCCAAGTCCGGCGAGCGCCTCGTCGGCACCGTCGCCAAGCGGCAGGCCGTCACCAACCCCGAGAACACCGTCTTCTCGATCAAGCGCTTCATGGGCCGCAAGGAGGCCGAGGTGCACGACGAGGAGAGCATGGTCCCGTACAAGGTCGTCTCCGGTCCCGGGGGCGACGCGCGCGTGGAGGCCGGCGGCAAGAGCTACCCGCCGCCGGAGATCAGCGCGATGATCCTGCAGAAGCTCAAGGCGGACGCGGAGGCCTATCTCGGCGAGACCGTCGACGGCGCGGTCATCACCGTTCCCGCGTACTTCAACGACGACCAGCGCCAGGCGACCAAGGACGCCGGCCAGATCGCCGGCCTCGAGGTCAAGCGCATCATCAACGAGCCGACGGCTGCCTCGCTGGCCTACGGGCTCGACAAGGAGTCCGACCAGACGATCCTCGTCTTCGACCTCGGCGGCGGCACGTTCGACGTGTCCGTGCTGGAGATCGGCGAGGGCGTGTTCGAGGTCAAGTCGACCGCGGGTGACAACCACCTCGGCGGCGACAACTTCGACAAGGCGGTGGTGGACTGGCTCGTCGCGGAGTTCAAGCGCGACCAGGCGATCGACCTGACCCAGGACAAGATGGCCCTGCAGCGCCTGTACGAGGCCGCCGAGAAGGCCAAGATCGAGCTGTCCAGCGCCCAGGAGACGCAGATCAACCTGCCGTTCATCACGGCGGACGCGTCGGGCCCCAAGCACCTCGACCTGCGCCTGACGCGCTCCAAGCTGGGCGAACTGGTCAGCGGCCTGATCGACCGCATCGTGCCGCCGGTCCGCCAGGCCCTCGACGACGCCAAGGAGAAGGGCGCCGCGAACATCGACCACGTGGTGATGGTCGGCGGCATGACCCGCATGCCGCTGGTGCAGGAGAAGGTCAAGGAGCTCACCGGCAAGGAGCCGCACCGCGGCGTCAACCCGGACGAGGTCGTCGCCGTCGGCGCCGCCATCCAGGCCGGCGTGCTGGGCGGCGAGGTCAAGGACGTCCTCCTGCTCGACGTCACCCCGCTCACCCTCGGCATCGAGACCAAGGGCGGCGTGATGACCAAGCTCATCGAGCGCAACACCACGATCCCGACGAAGAAGGGCGAGGTGTTCTCCACCGCGGAGGACAACCAGCCCAGCGTCGAGATCCACGTCCTCCAGGGTGAGCGCGAGATGGCGACCTACAACAAGTCGCTGGGCAAGTTCCAGCTCACCGGCATCCCGCCGGCGCCGCGCGGCATCCCGCAGGTCGAGGTCACGTTCGACATCGACGCCAACGGCATCCTCAACGTGTCCGCGAAGGACCTGGGCACGGGCAAGGAGCAGAAGATCGAGATCAAGTCGGGGTCCGGCCTGTCGGACGATGAGATCAAGAACATGGTCAACGACGCCGAGTCGCACGCCGAGGAGGACAAGCGCCTGCGCGAGCTCGTCGAGGCGCGCAACACCGCCGAGTCGGCCGCCTACAACGCCGAGAAGCAGCTCAAGGACCTCGGCGAGGCCGTGGACGCGTCCTCCAAGGAGGAGATCGAGGCGGCGATCAAGGAGGTCAACGAGTCGCTGACCTCGGAGGACGCCGAGGACATCCGGGCCAAGACCGAGCGCCTGCAGACCGCGTTCCACCGCGTGTCGGAGGCGATGTACGAGAAGGCGCAGGCCGAGCAGGCCGCGTCCACGAACGGGTCGTCGGGCGACACTCCGGAGGGTGAGGAGGAGGTCGTCGACGCCGAGGTGGTCGACGAGAAGTGAGCGATACCCAGAAGACTCCGTCTTCGGGCACGGGCGACCCCGTCGTCGAAGAGGTCCAGGAGGAGGCCGTCGCCGAGCCGGCGACGGCCGCCGAGCCGGATCCGGTCGCGGAGGCCGAGGCGCGTGCCGCGGAGTACCTCGAGCTCGCCAAGCGCAAGCAGGCCGAGTTCGAGAACTTCCGCAAGCGCATGAGCGCCCAGGGCGCGCAGGCCGAGGTGCGAGGCGTCGCCAAGGTGGCGAAGGAGCTGCTGGCGCCCCTGGACCACCTCGGGCTGGCCATCGAGCACGCCGACGAGGCGGCGCGCGAGCCGCTCGAGTCGCTGCGCCGCGAGTTCCTGGGCGCGCTCGGGCGCGTCGGCGTCGAGGCCTTCGCCCCGCTGGGCGAGGTCTTCGACCCGACCCTGCACGAGGCGATGGCGCAGGCGCCCGTCGAGGGCGCCGAGTCGGGCACCGTGGCCGAGGTCTACCAGGCCGGCTACCGGGTCGGTGACACGATCCTGCGTCCGGCCCGAGTGGTCGTCGCCGCGTAGCCATGGCCCGCGCGAGCGATTACTACAAGACGCTGGGCGTCGAGAAGAAGGCGACCCAGGACGAGATCAAGAAGGCGTACCGCAAGCTCGCGCGCCAGTACCACCCGGACCGCAACCCGGACGACCCGAAGGCCGAGGAGCGCTTCAAGGAGATCTCGGAGGCGCACGACGTCCTCGGCGATCCCGAGAAGCGCAAGAAGTACGACCGCGGCGGGTCCGTCTTCCAGGGCGGCAACCCGTTCGGCGGCGCCGGGCAGGGTGGCCCGGCCGACCCGGGCGGCTTCGGGGACATCCTGTCCGACCTGTTCGGGTCGGCCACGGGCGGCCGCTTCGGGGGCGGCGGGACCCGGACCAAGCCGGCGACCGAGCGCGGCCGCGACCTGGAGACGGAGGTCTCGATCTCCTTCGCCCAGGCCGTCGCCGGCGCCCAGGTCCCGGTTGCCGTCGCGACCCACCAGCCGTGCCCGACCTGTCGCGGCACGGGCGCCGAGCCGGGGACGGAGCCGGTGGTGTGCCCGGTGTGCCAGGGCCGCGGCGTCGAGTCCCAGGGGCAGGGCCTGTTCTCCATCAGCCGCCCGTGCTCGCGCTGCAACGGCGCGGGAACGGTCATCGAGCGCCCGTGCCACACCTGCCACGGCGACGGCCGCCAGCGCGAGCTCAAGCGCTACAAGGTCAACATCCCCGCCGGGGTCAAGGAGGGGTCGCGCATCCGCCTCGCCGGCAAGGGCGAGGCCGGGCAGCGCGGCGGTCCGTCCGGCGACCTGTATGTGATCACCCACGTGGCCGAGAGTCCCGTCTTCGTGCGCAAGGGCGACCACCTCGAGGTCGAGATCCCGATCACGGTCGTCGAGGCCATGCGCGGCGCCGACGTCGAGGTCCCGACGCTGAACGGGACGAAGACGCTGCGCGTCAAGCCCGGCACCGCCCACGGCACGGTCCAGCGCCTGCGCGGCGAGGGCCCGCCGCGGCTCGACGGCAGCGGTAGGGCCGACATCCACTACCGCTTCTCGATCGACGTCCCGGCCGCACTCAACGCCGAGCAGCGCGACGCCGTCGACGAGCTCGCCCGCGTGATGAACGGCAACCCGCGCGAGCGGGTGCTGCGCGACGCGAAGGCAGCGGTGGGGTCGTAGGCCCCATGGCCCGCACCACCGTGACCGTCGCGGCCGGCCGGGGGGTCTTCATGATCTCCGTCGCGGCCGAGCTGGCCGAGATGCACCCGCAGACGCTGCGCATGTACGAGCAGCGCGGGCTGATCACGCCCAAGCGCTCGGCCAAGGGCACGCGCCTGTACTCACAGGAGGACGTGCAGCGCCTGCGCCGCATCCAGCAGATGACGGTCGAGCTGGGCATGAACCTCGCGGGCGTCGAGCGCGTGCTCGAGATGGAGGCGCATGCTCGAGCGCCAGGCCCGGCGGATCGACCAGCTCGAGCGCAAAGCCGCGCGCCTGGAGGCCGACCTCGACTCCGCCGTCGAGGCCGTGCACCGCTCGTACCGGGCCGAGCTGGTCCGGCGCCAGCCCCAGCCCGGTTCGGCGGTCATCCGCGTCGAGCGCCGTCCTTCGAGCCGCTAACGACGACGGCCCCGCTGCCAGCGGGCCCGCCGCCCCCTGCGTCGTCCCAGGCGAAGAGCTGCCGGATGTGGAAAGATCTCAGTCGGATCGACTAAGATGTGATCCAGACCATGCAGCCCGACCGCTTCACCATCAAGTCCCAGGAAGCGCTCTCCAGCGCGATTTCCGCCGCCCACGAGCGCCGTCACTCCCAGGTGCTCCCCGAGCACCTGCTCTCCGCTCTCCTCACGCAGGAGGGCGGCATCACCCGTCCGGTCCTGAGCAAGCTCGGGGTGTCCGTCGACGGCCTGGTTGCTGACCTCGAGTCCACCCTGCAGGGCCAGCCCACGCTGTCGGCGACCGACGAGCCCACCACGTCCCGCGAGCTGCTCGCGATCCTGCGTGCCGCGGAGGGCGAGCTCGGCGCGCTGGGCGACGAGTACATCTCCGCGGAGCACCTGCTGCTCGCCCTCGCCCGCGACGACGGCGCGGCCGGCGAGGCCATGCGCCGCAACGGCGCCACCGCCGACGGCCTGCTCGCCGCCCTCCAGGAGGTCCGGGGCTCGCACCGCGTCACCGACCAGTCCCCCGAGGACAAGTACATGGCGCTGGAGCGCTTCGGCCGCGACCTGACCCAGGCGGCCCGCGACGGCAAGCTCGACCCCGTCATCGGCCGCGACGACGAGATCCGCCGCGTCATCCAGGTCCTCAGCCGCCGCACCAAGAACAACCCCGTGCTGATCGGCGAGCCCGGCGTGGGCAAGACGGCCATCGTCGAGGGGCTCGCTCAGCGGATCGTCGCCGAGGACGTTCCCGAGTCCCTGCGCGACCGCAAGGTGATCGCGCTCGACATCGGCGCGCTGCTGGCGGGCTCGAAGTACCGCGGCGAGTTCGAGGAGCGCCTCAAGGCCGTGCTCAAGGAGATCCAGGACGCGGGCGGCGAGGTCGTCCTGTTCATGGACGAGCTGCACACGATCGTCGGCGCCGGCGCCGCCGAGGGCGCCGTCGACGCGGCCAACCTGCTCAAGCCGATGCTCGCGCGCGGCGAGCTGCGCGCCGTCGGCGCCACCACGCTCGACGAGTACCGCAAGCACGTCGAGAAGGACGCCGCGCTGGCGCGGCGCTTCCAGCCCGTGATGGTCGGCGAGCCGTCCGTGGAGGCGACCATCGCGATCCTGCGCGGGCTCAAGGACCGTTACCAGGAGCACCACGGCGTGATGATCGACGACGCCGCCCTGATCGCTGCCGCGACCCTGAGCGACCGCTACATCGCCGATCGCTTCCTGCCCGACAAGGCGATCGACCTCGTCGACGAGGCGGCCTCGCGCGTCGGCATCGAGCTGACCTCGATGCCGACGGAGATCGACGAGGTCAAGCGCCGCATCATGCAGCTCGAGATCGAGCACGTGGCCGTCGAGAAGGACGAGACCGCGGCCGGGCGCCGCACCGAGATCGAGCGCGAGCTGGCCGAGCTGCGCGAGCTGATGGCCGGCATGACCGCGCAGTGGGAGGCCGAGAAGGAGCGCGCCCAGGGGCACGGCGAGGTGCAGAAGCGCCTCAACGAGGCGCGGACGGAGCTCGAGCGCGCCGAGCGCGAGGCCGACTACGCCCGTGCCGCCGAGCTGCGCCACGGCGAGATCCCCGACCTCGAGCGCCGGCTCGCCGAGGCGGAGTCCTCCGAGGTCTCCGACGAGCCCAACGTCTACCTGTCCGATCGCGTCGGCGCCGACGAGATCGCCGAGGTGGTGGCGCGCTGGACCGGGATCCCCGTGTCGCGGCTCCTGGAGTCGGAGCTGCAGAAGCTCGTCCACATGGAGACCCGCCTGCACGAGCGGGTCGTCGGCCAGGACGAGGCGGTCGAGGCGGTCGCCAACGCGCTGCGCCGTTCGCGCGCCGGGCTCAGCGACCCCGACCGCCCGATCGGCACCTTCCTGTTCCTCGGCCCGACCGGCGTCGGCAAGACCGAGCTCGCCCGCGCGCTGGCCGAGTTCATGTTCGACGACGCCTCCGCGATGGTCCGCATCGACATGTCCGAATACATGGAGAAGCACGCCGTCGCCCGTCTGGTCGGCGCGCCCCCCGGCTACGTCGGCTACGACGAGGGCGGCCAGCTCACCGAGGCGGTGCGCCGCCGCCCGTACGCCGTCGTCCTGCTCGACGAGATCGAGAAGGCCCACGCCGACGTCTTCAACATCCTCCTGCAGGTGCTCGACGACGGGCGGCTGACGGACGGCCAGGGCCGGACCGTCGACTTCAAGAACGCCGTGCTGATCATGACCTCCAACATCCCGGGCGGTCGGGCCGGGGCCGAGGGCGTCTTCAAGCCCGAGTTCATCAACCGGCTCGACGACATCGTCGAGTTCGCGCCGCTGAGCCGCGACCAGATCGGCACCATCGTCGACCTCCAGGTTGCGCACCTCATCACCCGGGTGGCCGGGCGCGGGATCGAGGTCGACCTGACCGCGGCGGCCCGCGAGCTGCTCGGCAACCTCGGCTACGACCCGACCTACGGCGCCCGTCCGCTCAAGCGGGTGATCCAGAGGCACCTCGTCGACGCGCTGGCGCGCGGCATCCTCGAGGGCCGCTTCGCCACCGGCGACCGCATCGAGGTCGACGCGGCGGACGGCGAGCTGACGTTCGCTACGGCTGGGTCAGCGGTCGCCGCTTGACGTCCACGGACAGGTTGACCAGCGGCCCGTCCGTCGCCAGGTCGGGGTGCTGGTCGATCTGGATCCGCCACACGCCCTCCGTGGGGCGGAACGGGAACTGCGAGCGGCGGGTGATGAAGGTCCCGCACGGCCCGGTGGGCGCGTCGGCGAGCCGGACGGTGCTGCGCAGGGTGCCCTTGCGGACGTAGTGGGCGTAGATCGCGCCGGAGTCGGTGAAGCCACGGCCCCGGAAGCGCACCCGGTCGCGCCAGCGGGCCCGCTTGGGCTTGACGCGGACGGCGAGGGCGGTGACCCGCGCGGTCGCGGAGGCCCGGACCGCGCCGTCGGCCTCGCGCACAGCGGTGACGGCGAACTCGCGCTCGCCCGCGGGCTGGACGGGAGCGTCGAGCGCCTGGGCGCCGAGCGTCCCGTCGTCGGCGGCCGTCGCGCCGGTCAGCGCCGGCATGGCGTCGATCGTGAGCGTCAGCCGCTCGCCCGGCGCGAAGCCGGATCCGGAGATCGACATGCCCTCGGTCGTGTACGTCTCCGGGGCCGCCTGGACCGAGACGTAACACGGCTTCAGAGGGGCGAGGACAGGGGGTGGCGCGTCGAGCATCGGGGTTCAGGGTGCATGAACACGGCGAAATAGGTAAGGGTTCGGGGCATGCCCACATACATCATGCTCGCGAAGCTGTCCTCCGAGGGCGTCCAGACGGTCAAGAACAACCCGCAGCGCATCAAGGAGGTCGCGGAGGAGGTCGAGCAGATCGGCGCCTCGGTCAAGGCGCAGTGGGCCACGATCGGCCGCTACGACTTCGTCTCCGTCGTCGAGGTGCCCGACGAGACGACGATGGCGAAGGTCTCGCTCGAGCTCGGCTCGCGCGGCACGTCCACCTACGAGTCGATGACCGCCATCCCGATCGACGATTTCATCGATGCCATCTAGTCGCCTGGCGGTGGCTCTACCCACCGCGGAGCGACACGGGCGCGCGTGAAGGTCCTTGTCGTTGGCGCGGGCGGGCGCGAGCATGCCCTGGTCCGCGCCCTGAAGCGGTCGCCGCAGCAGCCCGAGGTGCTGTGCGCGCCCGGCAACGCCGGGATCCGGCGCGACGCCCCGGTCTTCGAGGGCGACGACTACACGGGCCTCGACCTCGTCGTGGTCGGCCCCGAGGCGCCGCTGGTCGACGGCCTCGCCGACCGCTGCGCCGAGCAGGGTGTGCGCGTCTTCGGGCCGTCGCAGGCCGCGGCTGCACTGGAGGGGTCGAAGGCCTTCTCCAAGCAGGTCATGCGCGCCGCCGGCGTCCGCACGGGCGACTTCGCGGTGGTCCACGACGTCGACGCCGGGCTGGCCGCGGTCCGCGAGTACCCGGTGGTGCTCAAGGCGGACGGGCTGGCGGCGGGCAAGGGCGTCGTGATCGCCGCCGACGAGATGGAGGCGGGCGAGGCGCTCGAGACGATGCTGGTCGAGAAGCGCTTCGGCGACACCCCCGTGGTCGTCGAGCAGCATCTGGTCGGCGACGAGGTCTCGCTGCTGGCGCTGTGCGACGGTGAGCGCGCGGTGCCGCTGGCGACCGCGCGCGACTACAAGCGCATCGGCGACGGCGACACCGGTCCCAACACCGGCGGCATGGGCTGCTTCAGCCCGGTGCACGACCTCCCGGACGGCTGGGCCGACGAGATCGTCGCCACCGTCCACCAGCCCGTGCTCGACGCGATGGCCAAGGCCGGGACCCCGTTCCACGGCGTCCTCTACGCCGGCCTCATGCTGACCGAGTCCGGCCCCATGGTGCTCGAGTTCAACGTTCGCTTCGGCGACCCGGAGACCCAGGTCGTCCTCCCCCGGCTGCGCAGCGATCTGCTCGATCTGCTCTGGCGCGCCAGCGAACCCGGTGGCCTGGCGGGCGCCGAGCTCGACTGGGATCCGCGCGCCGCCGTCACCGTCGTGCTCGCCTCCAAGGGCTACCCAACGAGCTCGAGCGCCGGCGACGTCATCGCGGGGCTCGACGCGGCGGAGGCCGCCGGGGCGGAGGTCACCCACGCGGGCACCGCGGAGGACGACGGCCAGATCGTCACGGCGGGCGGCCGCGTCCTCAACGTGACCGCGCTGGGCGACGACGTGGCCACCGCGCGGGAGGCGGCGTACGCTGCTGCCGACATGATCGCCTTCGACGGTCGCCAGCTGCGCCGGGACATCGCCGCGGGTGTCTGATCGCGCACGGGTCGGGATGGTCGGCGGCGGCCAGCTCGCCCGCATGACCCAGCAGGCGGCTATCGCGCTGGCCATCGACCTGACGGTGCTCGCGGAGGCCGGCAGCCCGGCGGCGCAGGCGGGCGCGCACCTGCTCGAGGGGCGCGCGGACGATCCCGCCGCCCTCCGCGCCCTGGCGGAGGCGGCGGACGTGGTCACATTCGACCACGAGCAGATCCCGCTCGCCGAGCTCGAGGCGCTTGTCGCGCAGGGCCGGGTCGTGCGTCCCGCGCCGGCGGCCAAGCGCCTCGCCCAGGACAAGCTCCACGCGCGCCGGGCCCTCGCGGCCCTCGGCCTGCCGGTGCCCGACTTCGCGCCCGCCACGAGCCAGGCCGACGTCGACCGTTTCGCCTCCGAGCACGGTTGGCCGGTCGTGCTCAAGGCTCGCTCGGGCGGCTACGACGGGCGGGGAGTGGCCGTCGTCGGCGACCCCGCGGCCGCGGCCGCGGCGCTGGCCGACATGCGCGACGACGCCGTCGTCGAGGAGCACATCGCCATCGAGCGCGAGCTGGCCGTCCTCATCGCGCGCCGGCCGTCGGGGGAGACGGCTGTCTACCCCGTGGTGGAGACGCGGCAGGAGAACGCCCAGCTCCGGGAGCTCGTCGTCGGCGCCTCGAACCCGCAGGCGGAGGCGCTGGGCGTGCGGATCGTCGAGCACGCGGACGCCACCGGCATGGTCGCGGTGGAGCTCTTCGAGACCGCAGACGGAAGCCTGCTGGTCAACGAGCTGGCGCTCCGTCCGCACAACTCGGGTCACTGGACCATCGAGGGTGCGGCCACCTCGCAGTTCGAGCAGCACCTGCGCGCCGTGCTCGACTGGCCGCTGGGTGCGACGGACCGGCGCGCCCCCGCCGTCGCCACCGTCAACGTGCTCGGCCAGGAGGGCGGCGACCCGCAGGCAAGCCTGCCCGCCGCCCTTGCGGTGCCCGGCGCCCACGTCCACCTCTACGGCAAGGGCTCGCGACCGGGCCGCAAGCTCGGCCACGTCACCGCGCTCGGCGACGATGCCGACACCGCCCTCGCGACCGCTCGCCGCGCCGTGGCCGCGCTCGAGAGGACGACTCGAGCATGACCGCGCGCGTCGGCATCACCATGGGCAGCGACTCCGACCTCCCGGTCATGCAGCCGGCCGCCGACGTGCTGCGCGAGCTGGGCGTCGAGTGCGAGCTGCGGGTCACCTCCGCACACCGGACGCCGGACGCCATGCTCGCCTACGGCCGCGACGCCGCGGACCGCGGCCTCCAGGTGCTGATCGCAGGCGCGGGAGGGGCGGCGCACCTGCCGGGCATGCTGGCCGCCGTCACGCGGCTCCCCGTCATCGGCGTGCCGGTGGCGCTCAAACATCTGGACGGGGTCGACTCCCTGCTCTCCATCGCGCAGATGCCGCGCGGTGTGCCCGTCGCCACCGTCGCCATCGACGGCGGCCGCAACGCCGGCCTCCTGGCGGCGCGCATCCTCGCGCTCGCCGATCCCGACCTCGCACGGCAGCTCGATCGGTTCCGGGACGACCTCGCGGGCGCGGCCCAAGCGGCGGACGCGCGCGTGAGGGACGGGGATGTCTGAACCCACTCTCCAGACCTCGACCGAGGACCTCGAGGCGTTCGAGGTCGACGCACCGCGGGTCGGCATCATCATGGAGGCCCGGGAGGACATGGAGGCCATGGAGCAGGCCGGCGCGGTGCTCGACGAGTACGGCATCAGCCACGAGACGCGGGTCATGTCCGCCCACCGCGATCCCGACATGGTCGCCGATTACTGCAAGAACGCGCGGATGCGCGGGCTCAAGGTGATCATCGCCGGCGCCGGCATCTCCGCCGCTCTGCCGGGCGTCGCCGCGGCCCACACCGACCTCCCGGTCATCGGCGTCCCGCTGTCGGGACGGCTGACCGCGGCGGGCGGGCTGGACGCGATCCTCAGCATCGTCCAGATGCCGCCGGGCGTCCCCGTCGCTGCCGTAGGGCTCGACAACCCGCGCAATGCAGCGCACCTTGCAGCCCGCATCCTGAACGCCTGATACTCCCCAAAGAGCGGGTTTTTAAGCTACGTTCGCGCGGCATTGGCACCGTTGTCGGCCCTTTCCCCTAGCCCGCCGAGTTCCCCTCTGGACGGGTTGCTCGCGGTCGCCGCCGCGCTGCGCACGAGTCCTGACCTGCGCCGGACCCTCGATGCGATCGCCGAATCGATCGCGGGCACGCTCGCCGTCGACACCGTCGCCATCAACCTGTACCGCCCGGCGTTCGACGACTTCGAGACGGTCGCCGTGCACGGCAACGCCGGGGCCCGCCGGACGCTGCTCGGCTCGCGCTCACCCGCCGAGGAGTGGGCGCAGCTCATCGACGAGCGCTTCGAACGCCGCGGGGCGTACTTCATCGCCGACGGCGCCTTCGACTGGGAGAACGACGCGACGCTGTCCTATGTCCCGGACATCGCGCCGTCCGACGACCCGGACGCGTGGCGCGCCGAGGACGCGCTGTTCGTCCCGTTGCGCTCGCTCACCGGCGTCGTGCTCGGCGTCCTCAGCGTCGACGAGCCCCGCTCGGGCAAGCGGCCCGGCGACCGCGACCTGGACCTGCTCGCCGGGGCTGCCGCGCAGGCGGGCCTCGCGATCGAGTCCGCCCAGCACGCCCAGGCCGCGCGCAGCCACCGCGAGGACGTCCAGCAGCTGCTGCGCGTCTCGCGCCGCTTCAGCACCGAGCGCACCCGCGACGGCATCGCCGCCGCAGCCTGCGAGGGCATCTGCGACGCGCTCGGGTTCGAGCGGGTGGCCGTGCTGCTGCGCGAGGGCGACCGCCTCGCCCCGGCCGCGGCCGCCAACTGGCCCGACGGCCTCCCGGCGGAGACGCTGGGCCTGGACGAGCTGTCCGGCCTGCTGGCCGAGGACCAGCTGACGGAGGGCTGCGTCCTGCTCACGCGCGAGGAGGCGCACGCCCGCACGCCCGAGCGCCTGCACCACCTGTACTCGTCGCGCCGCAACGGCCGCGGTCCGCACGCGTGGGACCACCACTGGCTGCTCGTCCCGCTGCACGACGAGGACGGCGGCGTGCTGGGGATGATCTGGCCCGAGGACCCGCGCGACCGGTTGGTGCCGACCCCGGCCCGGCTGCGCACGCTCCAGGCGTTCGCGAACGCCGCCGCCAGCGCCTTCGAGGCGGCGGAGGCCCGCGAGCGGCTCGCCCACCTCGCCGAGCACGACCCGCTGACGGGGTTGCGCAACCGCCGCAACCTCCACCGCGCCGTCGACGCCGTCATCGCCGCCGCGGGGGACCGGGGCGTCGCGCTCGTCGTGGTGGACGCCGACGCCTTCAAGCGCGTCAACGACGAGCTCGGCTATGAGGTCGGCGACCTGGTGCTGCAGCGGCTGTCCGCCCTGATCGAAGAGGCGGCCGGGCCGGCCGGGTTCGGGGCGCGCCTGGGCGGTGAGGAGTTCGCGCTCGTGCTGCCCGGTGCCGACGCCGGCGCTGCGCGCCTGATCGCCGAGCGGCTGCGCCGGGATGCCGCCGCCGCCATCGAGGTGCCCTGGGGGATGACGGTGTCCGCCGGGCTGGCGGTCACCGACGCGACGTTGCACGACGCCGACGAACTGCTGCGCGCTGCCACCCGCGCGCTGTTCGTGGCCAAGCGCCTGGGCCGCGACCGCGTCGTCGTCTACGACCCGATCACGCTCGAGTCCCTGCTCTCCACGCTCGACAGCGAGGACGCGCGCGGCGGCGACCAGCTGTCGGCGGTCATGCTGCTCGCCGAGACGCTCGACCTGCGCGATCCGGGCACGGCCAGGCACTCGGTGACGGTCGGCCGCTACTCGGAGATGATCGCGCGCCGGCTGGGCTTCGACTGCGAGGCCGTCGAGCGCGTGAAGATCGCCGGCGTCCTGCACGACATCGGCAAGCTCGCGGTCTCCGACGCGATCCTGCACAAGCCGGGCGCGCTGGAGCCCGACGAGTGGGCTGAGGTGCGCCGCCACGCCGAGGTCGGCGCGCGCATCTGCTCGCACGCGGGGCTGCGCGACCACGCCGCCTGGGTGCTCGCCCATCACGAGCGCTGGGCCGGTGGCGGCTACCCGCACGCGATCGCGGGGACGGCGATCCCGCTCGAGGCGCGCATCCTGAGCGTCGCCGACGCCTACGAGGCGATGACCGCCGCGCGGCCGTACCGCAACCCCGCCCTCGCTCCCGCCGCCGCGCAGGAGGAGCTGCGCAACGGCGCCGGAACGCAGTTCGACCCCGACGTGGTCGATGCGTTCCTCGCGGTCCTGGCGTCCGTCAGCGGGCGCCCGAGCTGATCCGCTGCGCCGCCGCTCGGCGCAAGCCGCCGAGCTCCGCGACCAGCGCGTCGCCCGGGCAGGAGGTGTCGGCATGGGCGCGATGGGCGCTGAGGTTGGCGAACCGCGCCGGCTCGCCCGACACGGGGTTGACGTAGTCGTCCGCGCCCTCCGGGTCGATGCCCCGGGCGCCCGCGAGCGCGGCGACGAGGTCCGCGGTGGTCTGGAGGGCCGCCGGGGTCGGAGGCCGGTCGTGAAACGAGCCGAGCAGGGCGATCCCGACGGTGCCCGCGTTGCGCCCGACCACGTGCGCCCCGGTCACCCCGCGCCCGTCCGGCCCCTGCCCGGGCGGTCCTGAGGGACCGGATGCGCGCCCCTCGTAGACGGTCCCGGACGCGTCGACGAGGAGGTTGTACCCGAGGTCGCCCCACCCTCGCTGCAGGGCGTGGTAGCGATGCAGGGCCCGGACGGTGGCCATCGGGTCCGGGTCGTCGCAGGCGGTCGCGGTGTGGTGGAGCACCACCTTGCGGATCGGATGGAAGGCGGGCGGCCACGCCGGCGCCCGGCCCGCCGGGAGGTTGTGTCCGGCACCCCACTCGGTTCGGGAGACCAGCGTCCAGGGCAACGGCCGCATACGGTACCTTCGCTCGATGTGCGCCATCGCAGGGTGCGTTCGGTTGCACATGGACGCAGACCCGGATTCCCGCTGGGTCGAGGAGGCGTCGCGGATGCTCGCTCACCGGGGTCCCGACGCCGCGGGCGCCTACGCGGACGAGGACACGGTGCTGGCGGCGCGGCGCCTGCGCGTCGTCGATCCGCGCTCCGCCTCCGACCAGCCCATCAGCTCGGCCGACGGCCGGTTCGTCCTGGTGTTCAACGGCGAGATCTACAACCGCGCCGAGCTCGGGGTGCCGGACGGCGGTGACGGCAGCGCCCTGGTCGAGCACTTCGCGCGCACCGGACCCGAGGGACTCGCCGACCTGCGCGGGATGTACGCGTTCGCGGTGTGGGACCGCGAGGCGCGGGAGCTGTTCGCGGCGCGCGACCCGTTCGGGATCAAGCCGCTCTTCCTGGCGGAGTCGGACGGCCTGCTGCGCTTCGCCTCGGAGAAGAAGGCGCTCGCGACCGCCGGCTCGGAGCTCGACCGCGACGCCCTCGGACGCTACCTCGCCTTCGGCTTCCCGGCACCGGGTGAGACGCTGACGGCCGGGGTGCGCGCCCTTCAGCCCGGCCAGACGCTTCGCGCCGGGCCGCGCCGCGCCGTCGAGCTGTCATCGCCCCGCGGCGTGACCCTCCGACGCCGGCGGCGAGCCGCCGCGCCCACGCCGCAGCGGGTCCAGGCGGCGCTGCGCGACTCGGTGCGCGCGCACCTGCACAGCGACGTCCCCGTCGGCGCGCTGCTCTCCGGCGGGGTGGACTCGGCCGCGATCTGCGCGCTGGCGGCCGAGCAGATCCCCGCGCTGCCGACGTTCACGGTCGGATTCGAGCGCGAGGGATTCAGCGAGGTCGACCACGCGCTCGCGACGGCCGAGGCCCTCGGCCTTCCCTGCACCCCGCGCATCGTGTCCGCCGCCGAGTTCGTCGCCGCGCTCCCGGAGATCGTGTGGCACCTCGACGACCCGCTCGCCGACGCGGCGGCGGTGCCCCTCTGGTTCGTCGCGCGCGAGGCGCGCCGCCAGGTCACCGTCGTGCTCTCGGGCGAGGGGGCCGACGAGCTGTTCGCCGGCTACCACAACTACCGCGAGCCGCAGCGGGTGGACGGGACGCCCGCGGTCCCCCACCACTACATCGGTGCGGAGCACATCTGGATCGGCGACGAGATCGCCGGGATCGCGCGGGGGACCACTGGGCGAGCCGCGGATGTGACGGCGGCCATCCACGGCCGGGCGCGGGCCGCCGGGCTGGATCCGGTCACGACGATGCAGCAGGTGGACCTGCTGACCTGGCTGCCCGGTGACATCCTCGTCAAGGCGGACCGGATGAGCATGGCTCACGGACTGGAGCTGCGGGTGCCGTTCCTGGACCGGGCCGTCCTGGCCGTCGCCGCCGAACTGGGCCCGGGCGACAAGGTCGGCGCCACGACCAAGCTCGCGCTCCGGCGCGCGGTCGAGGGCCTCCTGCCCCCCGCGGTCGTGCGGCGGCCCAAGCTCGGCTTCCCGGTGCCGATCGGTCACTGGCTGCGCGGCGAGCTCGCGGATTGGGCCCACGATGTCGTCAGCGCGGCAGAGGTCGAGCCCTACCTGCGCCGGGGCGTCGCCCTGGACCTGCTCGCCCGCTACCGGGCCGGCGAGGAGTTCGACTGGCGCCGTGCGTGGGCGCTCGTGATCTTCTGCCTCTGGCACCAGGTCCATGTCGAGGCGCGGTTCTCCCCGCCGGCGACGTGCTGATCTCCGCCGCGGTCTCGGGCCCGCGCGTCACGGCGGCGGTCGCGCTCGCCGACGGCACCCGCACCGAGCTCAGCTGGAAGCTTCCCCACGATGCCGGGGAGGTCGCGGGGGACGCGATGCTGGCCGCGGCGCTGCCGCTCGCCATGCGCCTGGGCGAGCCGCTCGAGCTCGCCGAGCCCGTCTCCGGCCGGATGCTCGGCGCCGTCGCCGCGATCCAGGACGTGCTCGCCTGCTGGGGTGCCCAGGAGGGTCTGGAGCAGGCGGCGCCGCCGCTGTTCGAGCGCGTGCGGCTGACGGCACCGGCCGCCACGCGCCGGGCCCGGCCGGACGGCGTGGCGGCGTTCTTCACGGGCGGCGTCGACTCGTTCTTCACCGTGCTGAGGCACCGCGAGGAGCTGACGGCGCTGGTCTACGTGCACGGCTTCGACGTGGGTCTCGACGCCGTCCCGCTGCGGGATACCGTGAGTGCCGGCCTCCGGGCGGCCGCGGCGGAGCTCGGACTGCCCCTGGTCGAGGTGGAAGCCGACGTCCGCGCCGTGTCGGACCGGTACCTCTCCTGGGACGACTACCACGGCGCGGCGCTGGCCACCGTCGCCCATCTGCTCGCCGACCGCTTCCACCGCGTGTACATCCCGGCCACGATGACCTACGCCACGCTGCTGCCGCTGGGCTCCCACCCCGTGCTCGACCCGCTCTGGAGCAGCGAGCGCCTCGAGATCGTGCACAGCGGCGCGGCCGCCACGCGCCCGGAGAAGCTCGCCGCGATCGCCGGCTGCGCCGCGGCGCGCCGATGGCTGCGCGTGTGCTGGGAGAACCGGGACGGGGCGTACAACTGCGGGACGTGCGAGAAGTGCCTGCGCACGGCCGTGGCGCTGCGGCTGGCCGGGGTGGCGGACGGGTTCGACTCGATGCCCGCGCTCGACCTGCGAGCCGTTGCCGACGTGGCGCTCGTCCACGGCGGGCTGGGCTGGCGCGAGGCGCTGGCGCTGGCCGAGCGGCAGGCGCGCGACCCCGCGCTGGCCGGGGCGCTCCGATCGGCGCTGCACGGACGGCGCAATGTCCCGGGCGAGCACGACCGCGAGCGGCGGATGGTCAGCGACTCTCGCGGCGATGCGCTCGCAACGCTCGCCCTGGCCGCCGAGCTGGCGATCGAGCGCGATCGGCTGGCCGCCTCCGTGACCGCGCTGGAGGCGCGGCTGGGCGCCCTCCAGTCGACCCGCGCGTGGCGGGCCGCCGGCGTCTTCTGGCGGCTGCGCGACCGGGTCTTAGGCTGACGCGGGATGATCGCCCGCTACACCCGTCCCGAACTCGGGGCCGTCTGGACCGACGCGGCGAAGATGACCGCCTGGCGGGACGTCGAGGTGGCCGCGGCGGAGGCGCTCGACGAGCCCACGGACGCCGAGCGCGAGGCGATCCGCGGCGCGACCTTCACCGTCGCGGCCGTGCAGGAGCGCGAGGCGGTCACCGACCACGACGTCGCCGCCTTCGTCGACGTCCTCTCGGCCTCGGCGGGCGAGGCCGGCCGCTGGATCCACTACGGCCTGACGTCCTCCGACGTGCTCGACACGGCGCTGGCGCTCCAGATCCAGCGCGCGGGCGTTCCGATCCTCGCCGGCGCGCGCGAGCTGGTCACCGTGCTCACCGAGCGCGCGCGCGAGTTCGCCGGCACGGTGTGCGTGGGCCGCACCCACGGCGTGCACGCCGAGCCGACGTCGTTCGGCCTCAAGCTGGCGGGCTACGCCTTCGAGGCGCAGCGCAACGCCGACCGGCTCGAGCGGGCGTTCGCGCAGGCGTCGGTGGGCGCCATCAGCGGCGCGGTCGGGACCTTCGCGTCCCACTCGCCCGCCTACGAGGCGAAGGTGCTCGGCGCGCTCGGGCTCGCGCGCGAGGAGGTCTCCACCCAGGTCGTCCCGCGCGACCGCCACGCCGAGCTGCTCCAGGCGATCGCGCTTGCGGGCGCCGGGCTCGAGCGCTTCGCGACCGAGATCCGGCACCTCCAGCGCACGGAGGTGCGCGAGGTCGAGGAGCCGTTCCGCGCCGGCCAGAAGGGCTCGAGCGCGATGCCCCACAAGCGCAACCCGATCACCACCGAGCGCATCACCGGCCTGGCGCGCGTGCTGCGCGGCTACGCCTCCACCGGCGTCGAGAACGTCGCCCTCTGGCACGAGCGCGACATCTCGCACTCGGGCGCCGAGCGGGTCGTCCTGCCCGACGCGACGATCCTGCTCGACTACATGCAGTCCCTGGCGATCCGGGTCGCCCGCGGGATGGTCGTCCACGCCGACCGCATGGAGCGCAACCTCGACCTCACCTGCGGCGCGCTGTTCTCGCAGCGCGTGCTGCTCGCGCTGATCGCGGACGGGATGGTGCGCGACGAGGCGTACCGGATCGTCCAGCGCCTCGCCCAGCAGGCGTGGGACGAGCAGACGCCGCTGCGCGGGCTGCTGGAGGCGGAGCGCCCCGAGCTGGATCTCGACGCGATCTTCGACTACTCCGCCTACCTCCGGCACGTCCCCGAGATCCTGGAGCGGTTGCCATGACCGTCGTCATGTTCGGCGACTCCGCCACCTCGACCGACCTGTTCGCCGCCATCCCGGCCACCATCGTCGACCCGTTCGTGTTCGTCGACACGGGCGAGCGGAAGGTCGCGGTCGTCTCCTCGCTGGACGCGGGCACGGTGCGCGAGGCCGCGCCGGACGTGGAGGTGGTCGACCCCGAGGCCTACGGTCGCCGCGAGCTGCGCCTGAACGGGATGCCGCGCCTGGAGGTCGACTTCGAGATCGCGCGCCGCCTGCTGGCCGACGTCGTCGTGCGCGAGGCGACGATCCCGTGGCAGTTCCCGGTCGCGCTGGCGGACGTGCTGCGCGCCGACGGCGTCACGCTGACCGTCGACGTCGCGGCGATCGCCGCCCGCCGTCGGGTGAAGACCCCCGCGCAGATGGAGGGCATCCGCCGCGCCCAGCGCGCCGCCGACGCTGCGATGGGCGTGGCCGCGTCCCTGATCCACGGGGCCGCCGACGGCCTGACCTGCGAGGCGGTGCGGGCGGAGATGCAGGCGGTCTGCGACGCGCACGGCTGCGACCTCCCCGACGACGTCGTGGTCGGCCCCAACGCCCAGGGGGCGGCCGGGCACGACTCCGGCACCGGCCCGATCGTCGCGGGCGACGGCGTCATCGTCGACCTCTGGCCGCGGGACCGTGCCTCGCGGTGCTGGGCCGACATGACCCGCACCTTCGTCGCGGGCGGCGTGGACGCCGACGCCGAGCTGGCCGAGTACTGGGAACTGACGCGCGAGGCGCTGGAGGTCACCACCGCAGCCGTCCGCGCGGGCGCGCACGGGACCCACATCAACGACCTCGCCTCGGAGGTCTACGAGCGCGCGGGCAAGCCGACCGTGCGCTCCGCGCCGGGCACGGAGGGGTTCTTCCACGGCCTCGGTCACGGCGTCGGCCTCGACATCCACGAGGCGCCCGGCCTGGGCATCGGCGGCGACGAGCTGGTCGCCGGCGACGTCATCACGCTCGAGCCGGGCTGCTACCGCCAGGGCTACGGCGGCGTGCGGCTGGAGGACCTGGTCCTGGTGACCGAGGACGGCTGCGAGGTTTTGACGCAGTTTCCTTACGAACTCTGAGGGATATCCGGGCCGCGCGGTAGCGTGGTTTCCGTGACCTCCGTCGCCGATCTCCCCCTCCTTGCCTCCGGTAAGGTCCGCGAGCTCTACGACTTCGGCGATGAGCTGCTCCTCGTCGCCTCCGACCGCATCTCGACCTACGACGCGGTCCACCCCACGGCGATCCCGGACAAGGGCAAGGTGCTCACGGCAATGTCGGCGCTGTGGTTCGACCTGACGCAGGACGTCGTCGCCAACCACGTCCTCTCCTACACGGACGGCGTGCCGGACGATGCGCGCGGGCGCGGGACGCGCGTGCGCAAGCTCCAGATGCTGCCCGTCGAGTGCGTCGTGCGCGGCTACATCACCGGGTCGGGCTGGAAGGACTACCAGGCCACCGGCAAGGTGTCGGGGCTGTCGCTGCCCGCCGGGCTGCAGGAGTCCGAGCAACTGCCCGAGCCGCTGTTCACGCCGTCGACGAAGGCCGAGGAGGGCCACGACGAGGCGATCGACTTCGAGCGCACCGTCGAGCTGATCGGCGATCGCGCGCTGGCCGAGAAGGTGCGCGACGCGACGCTCGCCGTCTACGCGAAGGTCGCCGCCCACGCGCGCGAGCGCGGGATCATCCTGGCGGACACGAAGCTCGAGTTCGGGCTCGACGATTCCGGCGAGCTGGTGCTGGGCGACGAGGTCTGCACGCCGGACTCGTCGCGCTTCTGGCCGCTGGAGGGCTACGCGCCCGGCCGCGGGCAGCCGAGCTTCGACAAGCAGTACGTGCGCGACTGGGCGGCGGGCACGGGGTGGGACAAGGCGCCGCCCGCGCCGGAGATCCCGGACGACGTCGTCGCCCGCACGCGCGAGCTGTACGTGCAGGCCTACGAGATGCTGGCCGGCGAGCCGTTCTCCGCCTGGCTGGACCGGACCTCCGCATGAGGGCGCGCGTCCTGATCCGCCCCAAGGAGGGCATCCTCGACCCGCAGGGGCAGACCGTCGAGCGCGCGCTGCCGGCGCTCGGGTTCACCGGTGTCTCCAACGTCCACGTCGGCCGCCTGATCGAGCTCGACGTCGAGGACCCGGCGCGGCTGCCCGAGATGTGCGAGGCGTTGCTCGCGAATCCGTTGATCGAGGACTACGAGATCGTCTCTTGAAGTTCGGGGTCGTCACCTTCCCCGGCACGTGTGACGACACGGACGCGCGGCTGGCGGCCTCGCTGGTCGGCGACGCGGTGCAGCTCTGGCACCGGGACGCCGACCTCAAGGGCGTCGACGCCGTCGTCATCCCCGGCGGCTTCTCCTACGGCGACCATCTGCGCGTCGGCGCGGTCGCCCGGTTCTCGCCGGTCATGGGGGAGATCGAGCGCTTCGCCGCCGAGGGCGGCCCGGTGCTGGGCATCTGCAACGGCTTCCAGGTCCTGTGCGAGGCGCGGCTGCTCCCGGGCGCCCTGCTGCCCAACACGTCGCTGCGCTTCGACATGCGCCAGTGCGTGCTCGAGGTCACCTCGACGGACTGCGCGTGGACGCGCGGCTGCGAGGTCGGCCAGCGGCTGTCCATCCCCGCCAAGAACACGACCGGCCGCTACTACGCGGACGGGCCGGTGGACGCCGTCCTGCGCTACGCCGACGACCCGCAGCCCAACGGCTCGGTCGACGCGATCGCGGGCGTCCGCAACGCGGCCGGCAACGTCATGGGGCTGATGCCGCATCCCGAGCACGCCGCCGACGCCCTTACCGGCTCCGCCGACGGCCTCGAGCTGTTCCGCTCCGCCGCGATGGTCTCGCTCGTAGGATGACTGCGGCCGCCGCGCCCTGGCGCGACCTGGGGCTGACGGACCCCGAGTACGACCTCATCTGCGACAAGCTCGGGCGCGAGCCCAACGGCGTCGAGCTGGCCATGTTCAGCCTGATGTGGTCGGAGCACTGCGCCTACAAGCACTCCAAGCAGCTGCTGCGCACGCTGCCTGTCGAGGGGCCGAAGCTGGTGATGGGGCCGGGCGAGAACGCCGGCGCGGTCGACGTGGGCGGTGGCATGTCGTGCGCGTTCAAGGTCGAGTCCCACAACCACCCGAGCGCGGTCGAGCCGTTCCAGGGCGCGGCCACCGGCGTCGGCGGGATCCTGCGCGACATCTTCGCGGTCGGCGCGCGGCCGATCGCGATCCTGGACTCGCTGCGCTTCGGGGAGATCGAGTCGCCGCGCTCGCGCTACCTGCTCGAGCACGCCGTCGCCGGCATCGGCCACTACGGGAACTCGATCGGCGTCGCCACGGTCGGCGGCGAGATCTACTTCGAGGGTCCCTACGAGCAGAACTGCCTCGTCAACGCGATGTGCCTCGGGCTGATCGAGACGGAGCGGCTGATCCGCAGCGCCGCGGCCGGGATCGGCAACCAGCTCGTCCTGTTCGGCGCGCGCACGGGGCGGGACGGGATCGGCGGCGCCTCCGTCCTCGCGTCGGCCGAGCTCGGCGACGCCGACGGCGCCAAGCGACCGACCGTCCAGATCGGCGACCCGTTCGAGGAGAAGAAGCTGCTCGAGTGCTCGCTGGAGCTGCTCGAGGCGGGACTGCTCGTGTCGCTGCAGGACCTCGGTGCCGCCGGGCTGACGTCGTCGTCGAGCGAGATGGCGTCCAAGGGCGAGGTCGGCATCGAGATCGACGTCGCCCGCGTCCCGCTGCGCGAGGCCGACATGGAGCCGTTCGAGATCATGGTCTCGGAGTCCCAGGAACGGATGCTCTGCGTGGTCGAGCCCGCCAACGTCGACGCGGTCCTCGCCCTGTGCGAGAAGTGGGAGGTCAACGGGACGGTCGTCGGCGAGGTCATCGCCGACCGCGTGATGCGCATCCGCGAGGGCGACGAGGTCGTCGGTGAGATGCCGGTCGAAGCGCTGGTCGACGACTGCCCGGTCTACGACCTCGAGCCCGCCGCGCCGACGACACCGCTCTACCCGGCCCCGCCGCGCACGCTGGAGGCGTCCGCCACGGACGACGTCCTGCTTGGCCTGCTCAGCTCGGCCAACCTCGCCTCGCGCCGCTGGGCGTTCGCCCAGTACGACTGGCTGGTCGGCTCGCGCACCGTGCGCCGCCCGGAGGCCAGCGACGCCGCCGTGCTCGTGCTCGACCCCGAGCCGGATCCGCTCCCGCCCACCCACCCCCAAGCCACCCCGCGGCCCGCCATCGCCGTCTCCATCGACGGCAACGGCCGCCGCGTGGCCTGCGACCCGTACCGGGGCGCGGTCGAGGCCGTGCTCGAGTGCTCGGCCAACCTCGCGTGCGCCGGTGCCGAGCCGCTCGGCCTCACCAACTGCCTGAACTTCGGGAACCCCGAGAAGCCCCACATCGCGTGGCAGCTGACCCGCGCCGTCGCGGGCATCGGCGACGCGCTGCGCGCGCTCGACGTCCCGGTCGTCGGCGGCAACGTCTCCCTCTACAACGAGGGCGGCGGAGGCCCGATCTACCCCACGCCCGTCGTCGGCATGGTCGGCGAGCTGCCGGACGCCCGCCACGCGGGCCAGCTCGGCTGGGCCACCGACGGGGACGCGATCGCGATTCTGAGCGTGCGCGACTGGGCGCCGGCCCTGGGCGGCTCCGAGCTGGCCAAGCTGCGCGGCGAGGAGCTGCCGGACACGCTGCCCGCCGTCGATCTCGGCGAGGCTCGGGCGCTGCATGCCGCCGTCCGCGGCGGGGTCCGCTCGGGGGCGCTCCATTCCTGTCACGACGTCGCGGAGGGGGGCCTGCTCACCGCGCTGGCCGAATGCTGCATCGCCTCCGGGCGCGGCGCCACCGTCGCGCTCCCGTCAGAGGAGGACGTCCTGTTCGGCGAGGGCGCGGGCGCCTTCGTCGTCTCGGGCTCCGCCGACGCCCTGCGCGCGTTCGGCTCCGCCGCTCAGGTCATCGGCACGGTCGGTGGGGACCGGCTCGAGGCCGGCGACTGCTCGGTCGCGGTCGCCGACCTCGTGCACGCTCACACGAGCGGCCTGGCCTCCCGCCTCACTTGACCTTGGCCTTGTAGGTCGAGCTCAGCGGCGCCAGGAAGCTGTTGCCCTTGAAGGCAACCTTCAGCTTGAGCTTCTTGGCCTTGCCCACCTTCTTGCGCTTGACCTTGATCGTCTTCTTGTAGCGGCAGCTCGACTTCACCCTGGTGCGCTTGGCGGCGAGCCGCTTCTTGCGCTTGTAGACGGAGATGCTCATCGTCCCGTTGCAGCCCTGGGCGGCCGTCACCCCGGCGGGGAGGCCGAGCTTGCCCTTGACCTTGAACACGACGTACTTGCCCTTCTTCTTGGCGGCCCCGCCGACCAGCGGCGGCTTGGTGCTGCCCGGCAGAACCGGCGTCGGCAGGTTGCCCGTGCCCTGGGTCACGTCGACCGAGGCCGTGGCGGTGTTGGTGTTGCCGGCGTTGTCGGCGAAGGTGAGCGTGATCGTGTAGACGCCCGGCTGC
Source organism: uncultured Solirubrobacteraceae bacterium (assembly GCA_963740765.1). Lineage (GTDB taxonomy): Bacteria > Actinomycetota > Thermoleophilia > Solirubrobacterales > Solirubrobacteraceae > DATLGB01. The sequence goes on from CAVUFN010000016.1 coordinate 1,129,539, forward strand.
GGGAACGTGAACGTCGCGCTCGGGCCCGACTGGTTGGGCAGGCCGGGGGTGGTCCAGCTCGAGGCGGCGGCGTTGATGCCCGACCCGCCGGCCTCGTCCGCGATCGTCGCCGTGAAGGTCAGCGGCGAGCCGGTCGTGCCGCTGCTCGGGCCGCTGATGGTCCCCGTCGGCTTGACGATGTCTCGGACCTGGTTGGCCGTGGTGGACACGATCAGCTTGCCGCCCGTGCCGCCGATCGCCGCATCCGTCGCCGACGCGACGGAGACGGAGCGCCACGCCTGCGTTGCCAGCGCCCCGCCGGCCGGCTCGATGTAGAAGTTGGTCCCGTCGACCGAGGTGGCGATCGAGCCGGCGTCCCCGGCGGTGAGGACGGTGCCGCCCTCATAGTCGATGTCGTACATCTTGTCGAAATCGGTGTCGGGTGTCGCGATCGAGAAGCCGTCCTCGCTCGACCACCCGGTCGTGGTGCGCGCGACGTACGAGCCGCCCGAGCCGTTCGGCGCGACGGACCACTGCCGGTTGGGATTCGTCGGGTCGCCGGCCAGCCGGCGCGTCTCCTGGAAGCCGTTGCCCGCGCTGGCCGCCTTCTTGGACGCCGCGCCGGTCAGACCGTTGGAGGTGAACCACATGCCGCCGAAGGATTTCGCGACGAAGTAGAGGCTGTCGGATCCCGCCACCGGGAAGATGTCATCGACGTCCTGCTCGATCTTGCAGTCCGCTCCCGCGTCGTTGGCGTACTCCCAGCCGCCGGTGGTGGATCCGACGTTGGCCTCCGTCGCGCCGGCGGTCGTCCGCCAGATCTGGGTGCCGCCGCCGGTCACCCATGCCCGTGTCGGGGACTGGAAGGTGACGCTGTCGAGGTCACCCGGCGCCTCGTCGACTCCCCCGCATTGGTTGTCCGAGGTCTGGTCGCCGCCGTCGGGCAGCATGACGTTCACCCAGCTGTCACCGCCGTCCTGCGACCGCATGAGCTTGCCGTTGGTGCCGACCGCGAAACCGACGGTCCCGGCTGCGTTGAACTCGATGTCGGTGAAGACGGTCCCGGCTGACGCCGTTTTGAGCCCGAACGTCTCGCCGCTGCGCTTCAAGATCTTGCCGTTCGCCGTCGCGATCCAGAAGCCGGCCGCTCCGCGGTACTCCACCGCGGTGATGTCCTCCGTGGTGTTCGAGGGCACCTCGGTCCAGGAGACGGCGTGGGCGGCGGGGGCGGAAAGAGCGAGGGCGGCCATTGCCGCGGTCAGAGAACGACGCATCACGAGGCTGATGTTCACGCCCGGACCGGGATTACGCAAGGTGACCGTCCGTCCGTCGCCCGCCGGGCCCGTTGCTAGCCTCAGACTCGGGTCTGTTGGCTCCTTCGCCCCCCGATCTGCTCGATCTTCGTGATGGCCCGCGCGATGAGTGCGGGGTCTTCGGCGTCTACGCGCCAGGCCGGGACGTCGCGCGCCTGTCCTACTTCGCGCTCTACGCGCTGCAGCACCGCGGCCAGGAGTCGGCCGGCATCGCCGCCTCGTCGGGTGGCCGCATCCTCACCGTGCGCGACCAGGGCCTCGTCAACCAGGTCTTCGACGAGCAGAAGCTGCGCGCGCTGCAGGGGGAGATGGCGGTCGGCCACGTCCGCTACTCGACGACCGGCGCGAACTCCTGGGAGAACACGCAACCCGTGTGGCGCTCGGACGTCCGCGAGGTCGCGCTCGGCCACAACGGCAACCTCGTCAACGCGGTCGAGCTGCACGCCGAGCTGCTCGAGCGCGGCGTGTCCTTCCGCTCGACGTCGGACTCGGAGATCATCGCCGCGCTCCTGTCCACGCACGAGGCGCCGACCATCGAGGACGCGATCGCCGACGTCCTCCCGCGCCTGCACGGCGCCTTCTCGACCGTTGTCATGACCAAGGACCGCGTCTGCGCGTTCCGCGACCCGGCCGGGCTGCGGCCGCTGGCGCTGGGCCGGCTCGGCGACCACTTCGTCGTCGCCTCGGAGTCGTGCGCGTTCGACATCATCGGCGCCGAGCACCTGCGCGACGTCCAGCCGGGCGAGCTGGTGACGCTGACCGAGAACGGGCTGCGCACGCGCCAGGTCGTCGAGGGTGAGCGCAAGGCGTTCTGCGTCTTCGAGCACATCTACTTCGCGCGCCCCGACTCGCGGCTCGAGGGCCGCGTCGTCCACGCGTCGCGCTCACGCATGGGGGAGATCCTCGCGCGTGAGGCGCCGGTCGAGGCCGACCTCGTGATCGCGGTGCCCGACTCCGGCAACGCCGCCGCCCGCGGCTACGCGCGCGCCACCGGGATCCCGCAGGACGACGGCTTCGTCAAGAACCGCTACGTCGCCCGCACCTTCATCCAGCCCGGCCAGGAGCTGCGCAAGCACGGCCTGCGCCTGAAGTTCAACCCGCTCCCCGAGGTCGTCAGCGGCCAGCGGCTCGTCGTGGTCGACGACTCGATCGTCCGCGGCAACACCACCCGCCAGATCGTGCAGATGCTCCGTGACGCCGGCGCGCTCGAGGTCCACCTGCGGATCTCCGCGCCGCCGATCCGCAATCCCTGCCACTACGGCGTCGACATGTCCACGCGCGAGGAGATGATCGCCCACGGCCAGACCGTCGACGAGATCGCCGCCGAGCTGGGCTGCGACTCCCTCGCCTACCTGTCACTCGACGGGGTCTACGCCGCGATCGACGGCGAGCGCGGCGAGCACTGCGACGCCTGCTTCTCCGGCGACTACCCGTTGCCCGACACGGAGGCCTCCGCGCAGCGCAAGGACGCCTTCGAGCACGCGCTCCCGCTCGTGCAGGCGTAACGAAACTGCGACAAAGGTTCGGGTCCGACCGGACCCGGCGGTACCGTCGCTCGTCCATGCAGACCCTGCCGGGTTTCGATCCTCAACAGCTCCCCGTCTCGTCCTCGGACGATCCGTCGGAGGCGCTGCACGAGCTCTTCGGCTTCGCCGAGTTCCGGCCCGGCCAGCGCGACGCGGTCGAGGCAGCCCTCGCCGGGCGCGACGTCCTCGTCGTGATGCCCACGGGCTCCGGCAAGTCGCTGTGCTACCAGCTCCCGGCCCTCATGCGCTCCGACCTCACGATGGTCGTCTCCCCGCTGGTCTCGCTGATGCAGGACCAGGTCGACGCGCTCAAGCAGGTCGCGCCGGGTCGTGTCGGCCTCATCAACGCCCAGCAGGACTCCGCCACCAACCGGCGTGTGCTCGACGCAGCCGTCCGCGGTGACCTCCGGCTGCTCTACGTCGCCCCCGAGCGGCTCGCCTCGAAGGTCTTCGTGGACGCGCTCCAGCGCGCGGACATCGGCCTGTTCGTGGTGGACGAGGCGCACTGCGTGTCCCAGTGGGGGCACGACTTCCGGCCCGACTACTTCCGCCTCGCGGACGCCGCGCGCTGGCTCGGGGCGCAGGCGATCGTCGCGTCGACCGCGACGGCCACGCCCGAAGTGGCGCGCGACATCGTCTCGCGGCTCGCGCTGACCGACGCGGTCCACGTCGCGACGGGCTTCGACCGGCCCAACCTCTCGTTCGCGGTCGTCCCCGCCAAGACCAAGGAGGCGGCGCACCGCGGGATCGCGGCGGCGCTCGCCGAGCCGGGCGCGCTCCCCGCGATCGTCTACGCGGGCACGCGAGCGGAGTGCGAGCGGCTGTCCAAGCGCCTGTCGGTGGAGCTCGACACGCGCGTCCTCGCCTACCACGCCGGGCTGCCGCGCGACGTCCGCGCCGACGCCCAGCGCAAGTTCATGGGTGGCGAGGTCCAGGTCGTCGTCGCCACCAACGCGTTCGGCATGGGTGTCGACAAGGCCGACGTGCGCACGGTCTGCCACGAGTCGGTGCCCGGCTCGATCGAGGCGTACTACCAGGAGGCCGGCCGCGCGGGGCGCGACGGCGCCCCGGCTCGATGCCTGCTGTTCGCGTGCAATCGCGACAAGGGCCTGCACGTCTTCTTCATCGAGCGCTCCACCGTCGACGAGGGCGCCATCGCCGCGGTCGCCCAGCGCATCACCGGTCGCGCCCAGGACGGTCGCTACGACGTCGGGCTCGACGAGCTCTGCCATATCGCGGGCGGCGCGGACGCGGAGGCGGTGCGGGCGATCCTCGGCCACCTCGCTCGCGCGGGCGTCATCCAGCCGGCCCCGTCCCCGCCCGACCGTGCCTTCGGCCGCATCACGGGGGTCTGGGACGGCCGCGCCAAGGCGATCGCGCGGACCTCGTCGAGCGAGGGGACCAAAGCCCGCTGGCGCCAGTACCGCTCCGTGTGGGGCTGGGTCGAGGGGGACGGCTGCCGCCGCGAGGGCATCCTCCGGCACTTCGGCGACCGGGCCACGCCACACACGGAGCCCGGGGTCCCGTGCTGCGATGTCTGCGACCCGTCGCTGCGGCCCGCCGTCCCGGTCCCCACCGCCCGCGCGGCGGCGCGCCGGATCGGCCGGCTGACCGCCCGGCCGCTGGACGCCGACGCGCTCGACAACGCGATCCTGTCCGTTGTCGAGGCGGCCGAGCCGCCCGTCGGGCGCACCCGCACCGTCGAGATCCTGCGCGGCGGCCGCTCCAAGGTCATCAAGCAGCACGCCTACGACGGGATGCCCGAGTACGGCACCTACGGCCACCTGTCGGGGCCGGACGTGCTCGACCGCGTCGACGGGCTGCTCACCCGCGGCGTGCTGCGCTCCACCGGCGGCCGCTTCCCCAAGCTCGAATGCGTGTAGGGGTCCTGGCGTCGGGGTTCGGCTCGAACCTCGGGGCGCTGCTCGACGGGGGCGTCGACGTGGTCGCCGTGGGCTCGGACAAGGCGGACGCGTACGCCCTCCAGCGGGCCCGCGAGCGCGGCGTCCCGACCGAGGTCTTCCCGCGCGAGGGCTTCGCCGGCCGTGCCGCGCGCGATGTCGCCATGGCGGAGTGGCTCGACGCCCACGAGGTCGGTCTCGTCGTGCTCGCGGGCTACATGCAGCTCCTCACCCCGGGCTTCCTCGCGCGCTTCCCGGACCGGGTCGTCAACGTCCACCCGTCGCTGCTGCCCGCCTTTCCGGGCCTGGACGCCGTCGGCCAGGCGCTCGCCTACGGCGTCAAGGTCTTCGGGGTGACCGTCCACTTCGTCGACGAGGGCGTCGACACCGGCCGCATCATCGCCCAGCGCGCCGTCGCCCTCCCCGACGCGGTCACGCACGACGATGTCATGGCGGCGATCCGGCCGCTGGAGCACGAGCTGCTGACGAGCGCCGTGCTCGCGTTCGGCGACCGGTAGGGTCGGGACTCGTGACCCAGCCGGGCGAAGTCCAGATCAGCCGGGCGCTGCTGTCCGTCTCCGACAAGACGGGGATCGTCGAGTTCGCGCGCGGCCTGGCCGAGCTCGGCGTCGAGTTGGTCTCCACCGGCGGCACGGCGCGCGAGCTCGAGGCGGCCGGGCTCACCGTGCGCTCGATCACCGACTTCACGGGCTTCCCGGAGATCATGGACGGCCGGGTCAAGACCCTGCACCCCAAGCTCTACGCCGGTCTGCTCGCCCGCCGCGACGAACCGTCCCACATGGTGGCCGCCGACGACAACGACATCGAGTTCGTCGACCTCGTGTGCGTGAACCTGTACCCGTTCGAGGCGGTCGCCGCCCGCCGCGGCGTCAGCGAGGCCGAGGTGATCGAGAACATCGACATCGGCGGACCGACGATGATCCGCGCCGCGGCCAAGAACGCCGCCTTCAGCGCCGTCGTCTCCTCGCCCGAGTCCTACGACGCGGTCCTGCAGGAACTGACGGAGTCCGAGGGCCGGCTCGCGCTCTCCACCCGCGAGCACCTGGCCGCGGACGCCTTCGCCTACACGGCGCGCTACGACCTCGCCATCGCGCGCTGGTTCGCGGAGCGCCACGACGACTTCCCGAACCTGACCATGAGCGCCTACGAGAAGGTCACCGACCTCTCCTACGGCGAGAACCCGCACCAGCGCGCCGCCTACTACGCCGAGGTCGGCTCGCGCATGCACATCCTCTCCATGGTCAGGCAGCTGGGCGGCAAGGAGCTGTCCTTCAACAACCTGCTCGACCTCAACGGCGCCCGCGCCCTGGTCGAGGAGTTCGAGCTGCCGGCCTGCGCGATCATCAAGCACAACAACCCGTGCGGGTGCGCGGTCGGCTCGACGGCCGTGGAGGCGTACGAGCGCGCCTTCGCCTGCGACCCGCTGAGCGCCTACGGCGGCGTCGTCTGTCTCAACCGCACCGTCGACGCGGCGGTCGCCACCGCGCTCGTCAAGCAGTTCGCGGAGATCGTCTTCGCCCCGAAGTTCACCGAGGACGCCCTCGAGATCCTCTCCGCCAAGCCGAAGATGCGCATCCTGGAGGACAACGAGCGCCGTCGGCCGAACATCGGCGAGCGCGACCTCAAGCGCGTCGTCGGTGGCCTCCTCATCCAGGACCGCGACGTCGACCTCGAGGATCGCTCGGCGATGCAGGTCGTCACCGAGCGCAAGCCGACCGAGGCGGAGTGGGGCGAGATGCTGTTCGCCTGGAAGGTGTGCAAGCACGTTCGCTCCAACGCGATCGTCGTCTCCAAGGACCTGGCTGCGGTCGGCATCGGCGCAGGGCAGATGAGCCGCGTCGACTCCGTGCGCATCGCGGTCGAAAAGGCGACGGCGAACTCGGCCTCCCTCGCGGGCGGGGCGCTCGCCTCCGACGCGTTCTTCCCGTTCGCCGACGGCCCGCAGCTGGCCATCGACGCCGGGGTCCAGTGCGTCATCCAGCCGGGCGGATCGATGCGCGACCCCGAGGTCGTCGAGGCCGCGGACGCCGCCGGGATCGCGATGGTCTTCACCGGCCGCCGCCACTTCAAGCACTAGGTCCGAAGGGCGACGCGGACTTGCGTCGGCGCCCGTCCGCGCCGATGTCCTCTGTGTGGTCCGCAGAACCGTCACCCTCGCGATCGGCATCCTCCTGGTGTCCGCCGCTGCGGCCTCCGGAGCGACGATCACGGTCGACGCCGGGAGTGGCGACGACGCCGCGCCCGGGACAGCCGGCGCACCCGTACGCACCATTGCGCGGGCGGCAGCGCTGGTCACAACGGGTGACACGGTCGAGGTCCGCGGCGGGGTCTATCGCGAGACGGTCACGCTGACGCGCAAGGCGAGCGGCGTGACCTTCCGGGCGGCGCCGGGTGCGCGGCCGGTCGTCGACGGTGAGGGAGTGCGCACGTTCGGCATCGATGTCCGCGGCGCTTCCGGGGCCGTGATCGACGGCTTCGAGGTGCGCGATCAGACGACCACCGGCATCCGGATCGCCAAGGGCGAAGGCAACACCGTCACCGGGAACGTCGTTCACTCGATCGGGCCGGACTCGGAGGCGCGGGGCATCTGGCTGGTGCAGACCGCGCACAACACGGTGACTCGCAACGTGATCTACCTGGTGCGCAAGGACGGCATCCGCGACTGGATGAGCCTCGACGACCGGATCACCTCGAACCGGATCCTCCTCAGCCACAACGGGATCAGCTTCAACTCCACGACGGGCGCGTACGCAGCCAACAACCGGATGGCGCACAACCAGGTCGGGTTCGTGGCCAAGCACGTGTCGCATGAGTCCGTCCTCGGATACTGGTCGCTCGCGCAGGCGCACCTGTCGCGGTTCTGGCACAACACGATCGAGGACTCCAGCGAGACCGGCATCTGGCTCGGCAGCAGCGACGCGCCGCTCGACCACCTGAGCGTCGCCAGCAACCAGCTGCGAGGCGGCGGGCTGTCCTTCGTCCGCGACATGCCCGGTCTTCGCGGGCCCCACGTCAAGCTGGACGGGAACCTGTACCTGCGCCGCGGCGCGCGGCCCCAGTCCATCTACAAGGAAGGCTGGCAGCGCGAGCCGGCGCCCGTGACCGACTTCGGCACCTACACCGACGAACTCGGCTGGGACCGGCACGGGTGGGTCGGGAAGGTGGGCGCCGCGCGGCGCACGGCCGGCGCCGACCGGGGTGACGCGTACGGCCGCCAGCTCGGCTCGGACGGTGTCCCCGCCGCCCCCGTGACCTGGAGCCCGATCGCCATGACGCCGATCGACTCTTCCTCGACGGGCAGCTGGGCGACCCGCAAGCACCTCGACGAGGTCGCCGACGACAACCAGACCACCTACTGGATGACGGACACCGCCGCGGACGAGTTCGTCACCCTCGACCTCCACGGCCGGCAGGCGTTCAACACGCTGATCGCAAGCGTGTACCGGCACTACGACAAGCGCAACATCCACGGATACCGCTTCGAGGTGAGCGATGACGGGCGGGCGTGGCGCACGATCGCGGAGGGCGCCAACCCCGACACGGCGGGCAGCTCGCTCAAGTACGAGCTCGACGAGCCCGTGAGCGCTCGCTACCTCCGCTACACCATGGTGGACACGAGCTGCACGTCCTACGAGCCGCGGACAGCGTGCGGCGAGTACTTCGTCGTCAGCGACATCGCCGCCGGGCTGCTGGCGCCTACCCGCCGGCGTGCGTCGACAACCAGCCGAGGACTGCTTCGTTGAACTGCTCGGCGCGCTCGAGGTTCATCGAGTGCCCGATGCCCCGCAGGACCGTGAGCGTGCTGTCCGCGACGCGCTCGGCGACCTCCTCGGACTTCCACGGCGGGATCAGCAGGTCACGGTCGCCGGCGATCACGTGGACCGGCATGGTCAGCTCGGCAAGGCGGTCACGGACGTCGTGGCGCGACATCGAGCGGATCTGTCGGATCAGGGCGTCCGTCGGCTGCGGATGCGGGTTGTCGAGCGCCATGCGCTTCATCGTGTCCACGCCCTCCTGCGTCTCGAACACGTTCTCGGAGAGCGTCAGCAGCATCATCTCCTCCAGCCACTCCTCCGTCGTCGAGCGGCGGACCTCGCGCTCCCACACGCGGGCGCGCATCTCCGAGTAGGCGGTCGCCGTCCCCGCCCAGGTGGCGGCGAGGGTGAGGGTCTCGATCCGCTCCGGGATCGCGAGCGCGACGCGCTGCGCGACGCACGACCCGAGCGAGATGCCGAGCAGGTGGAAGCGGTCGAGCCCGAGGTGGTCGGCGAGCGCGATCGCGTCGTCGGCGAGGTCGGCGATGTCGTAGTCCTCGCTGGACATCGTCGACTGCCCGACGTCGCGATTGTCGAAGACGATCACGCGGAACGCCTCCGAGAGCGCCTCGGTCTGGAGTCCCCAGCCCTGCGAGTCCGACGCCAGCCCCATCACGCACAGCAGCGGCGGACCGTCCCCCTGTTCGCTGTGGAACAGGCGAACGCCATTGACGTCGGCGTGCGGCACTGGCGAGAGGGTATGACTCGCAGCATGAACCCGCGCCTGCTCGCCCAGTTGATCGCCGGAGGCCGCGTCGCCATTGGCCTCGCCCTCTTTGCCTCACCGTCCCTCGTCACCCGCCATTGGGTCGGGGAGGACGAGGGCGACCGGCTCGGTACGCGGGTGATGGCGATGGGCCTCGGCGGGCGCGACGTCGTCATCGGCGCCGGCGCGCTGGCCGCGCTCAGCGCGGGCGGCGACGCCGCGCGCCCGTGGCTGCTCGGCAGCGTCCTCGCCGACACCTTCGACCTCGTCGCGACCCTGCGCAACGCCGGCAGGCTGCCGTCCGGCGCGGTCGCGGGCACGGTGCTCGTCGCGGGCGGCGCCGCCGGCGCCGGCGCATGGCTGCTGTCCCACATCGAAGCATCCTGAAGACCGGCGAAGCCGGTAGCTCAGGGGGACGTCGGGTAGATGGCGCGGGTCCAGATCCGGGCCAGCGGCTCGCCGGCATCGCTCGACGCGGTCGCATTCGGACCCGTCGCGTGGTACAGGTAGCGCTCGGTCATCCAGACGAGCGCCTTCGCCGTCTCCACCGCATCCATGCCCGGCGCGATGTGGTCGTCCTGCGCGATGCGCTCTGCCGCCACGCTGATGAACGACCGGATCAAGTCGCCGTAGGCCGTCTCGACCTCGGGGTCGTCGCTGGCCGCATCGGCGAGCGCCCGCAGCACCGGGCTGTGCTGCCGGTAGACCACGACGACCTCCTTGATCGCGCTCCGCAGCGAGTCCGGCCCACCGGTCAGCGACCCCAGCCAGACGTCCGCCACCCCCATCAGCTCCGCCCGCAGGTGCCCGACCACTCGCAGCACCAGTTCGTGCCGGTCCTTGAAGTACACGTAGAACGACGGCCGCGACAACCCCGTCCGCCGCATTATCTCGTCGACCGTCAGTTCACGGAACGGTCGCTCACGCAGCAGCGCCTCGGCTGCCGCCACGATCTCCAACTGGGCGGCCTCAGGCGTACGCCTGCGCCGTCGCGACTCCTCGGTTGCCCCCACCGGTTCGGACCCTAGCCAATTATGCCCCCGGCGAGAGTCGAACTCGCATTTGAACGGATTAAAAGTCCGCTGTGTTGCCGTTACACCACGGGGGCGGGGCTCAAATTAGCTCCTCCATGCCGAGCCAATCGGAGGCGCCGCGCCAAGTGCCGCCTTGTCTCGCGTGAGTCGCGAGCCTGTGGCAGTTGGCACAGCGCACTTCGCACGCGGCGATCTCGATCTTGAGCCGCACCCAGGACGCCTGGGTCGTGAGCAATCGGGCCACCGTGTCCGTCTTGTCGGTGACGTGGTCGAAGTCCAGGACGACCGGGTCTCGTTCTCCGCAGTCCACGCATCCGCCGAAGGCCAGCACCTCGAGCACGTGCGCGAACTTGAGGCGTCGCGCTTTCGACCAGTGATTGGGCGCGCGGCCGGTCAGTCGCGGCCAGGCGGCGCGACGAGCAGTCCGGCGGCGGTGGCAGCAGACGCATACGACCTCACAGCGGTCGATCTCGGCGCGCAGGGCGTCGACGCTCGCGCCCTCCCGCAACATCCGCGATATGTGGCCGCGCTTCCGCCCGATGTGGTCGAACTCGAGGACGGCGATCTCGTCCTCTCCGCAATCTACGCACGCTCCTTCTTCGAAGCGCTCGAGAACAACCGCTCGGGCCGGGGCGAGTCGAGCCCGCTTCGCGCGCTCCGACTGGTGGCGATGCAGGTCACCCCGATCCCGGAAGTAGACACGGAAACACTCGCGGCACCAATGCTGGTGACCGGCACCAGCGCGGTTGAAGCGACTCAGGGACAGCTCCTCCCGGCACTTGCCACAGGCCTTATGCCTCGGATCCTCGGACTCGATCGGCGCCAGCGGCTGTGAGGCAACGATCGGCACCGGCACATCGCGGACCCAGACGCTGACGCTCGACTTCGCCACGCCGACCTGAAGAGCGATGCCCCTGACGCTCATCCCCCCGGCGCGCAGCCTCCTCGCCTCTGCCTGCTCACCCACCTTCGCCTGCACAAACGTATGTTCGCACAGCGGTCCGACAGAACTGGCATAACCTTGAGGCGAGCTGGCCCCCATGGTCTAACGGTTATGACGCCGGCCTTTCACGCCGGTAACGCGGGTTCGACTCCCGCTGGGGGTATAGGTTCGGGGGGTGCTGACTGAGCGGGTCCTGGAGTGGCGTGCGGCCGGGCGGATGGAGGAGATCGCCGGCCGGGGGCTGTTCGTGTACCGGCGCGAGGGAGTGGGCGTGCCGTGGCTGATGCTGCACGGCTTCCCGTCGAGCTCTTACGACTGGCGGCGGCTGCTCGAGCTGCGGCCGCAGCCGCCGGCGATCGCGTTCGACTGCCTGGGCTTCGGCCTCTCGGAGAAACCGCCCGGGTTCCCGTACTCACTGAACTGGCAGGCGGACGCGGCCGAGGCGATCGTCGGCGGGCGCGAGGTGGTCGTGATCGCCCACGACATGGGGACGTCGGTGGCGACGGAGTTGATGGCGCGCGACCTGCGCGGCGAGCTGAGCTTCAAGATCGCCGGCGCGGTGCTGTTCAACGGGAGCATCCTGCTGCACCGGGCCAGCCCGACGGTGGGGCAGCGGATCCTGCGCAGCCGGGTCGGCCCGTTGTTCGCGAAGCTCAGCAGCCGGAGGACGTTCACCGCGCAGTTCGGGCGCATCTTCTCCGACCTCCATCCGCTCGACCCGGCGGAAGCGGAGGACCAGTGGGCGCTGCTCGCGCAGGCGAACGGGCACCGGCGGCTGCCGGAGACGATCAGCTACATGGCCGAGCGCGAGCGCTACACCGATCGCTGGCACGGGGCGATCCGGGACTGGCCCGGCAGCCTCCAGTTCGCGTGGGGGATGGAAGATCCGGTCGCAACCCCATTCGTGCTCCAGGGCCTGCGCGAACTTCGGCCGCAGGCCGCCGTTTCCGAGCTGCAGGGCGTGGGCCACTACCCGCAGCTCGAAGTGCCCGACCGTCTCGCCGAAGTGATCGACTCGGCCGCGATCAACGTAAACTGACGCCATGTCACGAGACACGCGCTGGGCGCCCGAACCGCCCGTGGAGCTGCCGCCCGGGGTCGTGGTGCACGTCAAGGGCCGCGGGGAGCTGTTCGTCCGAGACACCGGTGGGGACGGCCAGCCGGTCCTGCTGCTGCACGGCTGGATGTTCTCCGCCGACCTGAACTTCTGGCGCAACTTCGATGCACTCGCCGGGGCCGGCTACCGGGTGCTCGCCGTCGATCACCGCGGGCACGGTCGGGGGATCCGCTCGCACGCGCCGTTCCGCCTCACCGACTGCGCCGCGGACGCTGCTGCGCTCCTGCGCCAGCTCGACCTCGCCCCGGCCCTCGTCGTCGGCTACAGCATGGGCGGCCCGATCGCGCAGCTGATGGCACGTGATCACGCTGACACCGTCGCCGGCCTCGTGCTGTGCGCGACCTCGTCGCATTGGAAGGACGTCCGCCAGCGCGTCCTGTGGCGCGGCATGGCGGTCGTGCGGCTGTGGCTGGGCCTCGCGCCCGACTTCGCGTGGCGTAACGGCCTGCGGCTCGCCGGCTTCCCCGACCACCCGATCACGGTGTGGACGACGTCGGAGCTGACCCGCGGCGCCTCCATCGACCTCGCCGAGGCGGGCCGCGAGCTCTCCAACTGGGACTCGCGCCCGTGGCTCGGGGAGCTCGACCTCCCGAGCGCCGTCGTCGTCACCACCAAGGACGCCGGCGTCCCACCCGCGCACCAGCGCGAGCTGGCCCGCCTGCTCGCCGCGCAGACGTTCGACGTCGAGGCCGACCACGGCGCCGCGATCTCCGCCCACAAGGAGTTCAACCGCCAGCTGATCGCCGCCCTGGCCGCCATCGGCGACAAGCATCGGCCTAGCCTCCGAGCCGTCGCGGGCGGTTAGCTCAGCTGGTCAGAGCGCCTGCCTTACAAGCAGGAGGTCCCCAGTTCGAGCCTGGGACCGCCCATCGTCGTCGGGGCTAGAACATCTCGCATGCCCCGCTTCCCGGCGCTCGAGCCCGAGTTGCGCGAGCGCCTGCTCCTCGACCCGGACGCGTTCGACGCGTTCATCAGCGAGTACCTGGCAGCGGTCCCCCCGCGCCCGTACGGGCCTGAGCAGCTCGAGTTCGCGCTCACGTACCCGTGGGCGCGACCGGAGACCTCCTACCTGCTCGCCGCCGACGGTGAGGTGCGGGCGCCGGACCTGGACCGGGCGAAGGGCCGCCACCCCGTTCTCGCCTTCGGCTCCAACGCCGCGCCGTCGACGTTGCAGCGCAAGTTCGCGCACTTCGAGGACCCGCAGGACCGGGAGATCCTCGTGGTGGCCGGCGAGCTGCACGACTACGACGTCGGTCCCGCCGCGAGCGTCGCCGTCTACGGCGCGATGCCGGCCACGCTGTTCGCCAGCCCGGGGACGCGGGTCCGCGCCGCCGTCCTGTTCGCCACGGACAACCAGGCGACGCAGCTGACCTGGTCCGAGCTGAGCTACGTCTTCGGTCGCCTCGAGGTCACCTTCGCCGCCGAGCTGGAGGTCACGTCGGTGCTCGCGTACGCGTCGCGTTTCGGGACGTTCTGCCCGGACGGGGAGCCGCCCGCGCTCGCCGCCGTCCCGGCGACCGACCGCCGTGCCGCGCCCCGGACCCAGCGTGAGCTGCTCGACGTCGTCGGCGGGCTCACCGGCATCGGGAGCGCCGAGGCCGTGGTTCGCGCCGTCTACGCGGGACCCGGTCCTCTGATCGGAAAGCTGCGCGACCACGTCCGGCCGCTGGCACAGCCGTTCAGCGCGACCGGCTGGACGCCGTACGCGCCCTGACGGACCGCCGTACGCGGCCGAGCCCGACCCGGACGGGGCGCGGCAGGCGCATCAGCAGCTTGCGCTGCGTCGGCACCTGGGGCGTCAGGCCCTGCGAGGCCGCGGCGCGGAGCGTCGCCACCGCCTCGGGTGGCTCGAGCGTGAACTCCCGCGGGTGGTAGTAGCGCTCGAAGCGCGGGACGGGGCCGCGCGTGTCCAGGTCGAGGTCGGCGTACGCCTCGATGCGCTCGCGGATCTCCTCCCCGGTCGTCAGCGGCGCGTTGCGCCCGTTGATCGGATCGAGCACGGCAGGGTCGGTCATGCTGTACCCCAGGAACTCGACCAGGCGGCCGAAGCGCCGGTGGAGCCGGCGCTGCTGCTTCGGGCCGATCGTGCTCGTCCACTTCGAGATGCGCGACACGTCGAGCGGGTCGCTCACGCGGTTGCGGCCCTCCACGACCTCGCGGCCTCCGCGGTCCGCCTGCACCCGGTGGTGCTCGAGCACGGCGTCCGACCAGTCCTCCCCGAGCCACGCGAGCAGCTCGCGCAGCACCGGCTCGGGCTGGAGCAGCAGCTCCTCGTAGCGCAGCAGCACCGTCCGGTGGCGGTACTTGGCCGCCAACCGGAGCATCTCCCGCGTGTAGCGCTCGAAGTGGGTCGCCGCGCGGTTGACCTTGAACTTCCAGCGGTTCATGTTCGACGCCATCGACCCGCCGGGATGGCGGACGATCGCGACGAAGACCGCATCCGGGAAGACGCGCGCCATCGCGTCCCAATGCCAGATGTGCAGCGGCGTCTTCTCCCCCCAGCGGCGCTTGCCGTGCTCCTCGACGTAGCGCATGAACAGCCGGTCGTAGAAGTGCCGCAGCTCGACGTCGAGATCGTCGTCGCTCCAGCCCAGGCGCTTGGCCCAGTTGCGGCCGGTCCACTTGAACGGGATGAACTTGTGCGCCTTGTAGGCGCGCATGAAGCCCGTCTCGGGCGGGATCGCGATGGCCGGGTGGCTGTCGAGGACCAGTCGCAGGAGCGTCGTCCCGGTGCCCATGGAGCCCATGACGAAGATCGGACCCTGACCGGGCGCGGGAGGAATTGACATGCGCCGGCGAGTCTATGGACGCCAGGCGTCGAGGAAGCGGACGAGCGTCTCCCCGACGGCGTCGACGCTGTGCACCGACAGCCGATCCATCCCGTCGTCGAGGCTGTGACCCGGGTAGGTCCAGTCGATCATGTCGACCGCCGGGATGCCCGCGCGCAGGAACGGCGTGTGGTCGTCGAGGATCGAGGGCCCCGTCCCGTCCGGGAACACCGGCGCCGCGCCCGCCGCGCCGGCCGCGGCGCGGATCTGCGCCCACAGCGGCTCTGACGACGAGGCCTCGCGCGGCAGCTGGAGCCCCTTGCCGGCGACGTAGTCGAGCAGCACCATCGCTCCGACGTCCTTCGCGTGGCGCCTCGCGTAGGCGCGCGACCCGCGCAGGCCGGTGTTGTAGAAGTCCGTCGACTCCTCGGGCAGGCCGCGCGCCGGCTCCTCGCCGTCGAACAGGACGAAGCGCAGCTCGGGCGCGCCGTCGGGACGGTCCTCCCGCGCGGCCATGCGCGCGAGCCGCACCACGATCGCCGTCCCCGCCGCGCCGTTGTTGGCCCCGACGAAGCCCTTCGGCTTGACCAGGGTGTCGTAGTGCGCGCCGACGACCAGCGCCGGCTTCGTGCCGGGCACGACGGCGACGACGTTGCGCAGCCGCGGCTCGCCCGGGATGCGCTCGAAGTGCCCGCTCGGCATCCGCCGGCGCAGGCGGACGGCGAGCCGGCGCAGCTTGCGCGAGCCGGCCGGGCGCTGGCCGACGGCGACCTGGCTGCGGATCAGCGCGAAGGCCGCCTCGGCGTCGAAGCGGTCGGCCGGCACAGGCACCGCGCGGGCGGCACGACCGGGCGTGCCGCCGCCTCCGCAGGCGGCCAGGCTGATGAGACAGAGCAGCAACGCGAGGCGCACGAGTGAGCCATGATGACGCGCGTGCGGCGTGCCTGGGTGATCGTGGTCGGACTGCTGGCCGCATGCGGCGGCGGTTCGGAGCGCCCGCACTACGCCCACGTGGAGATCTTCGAGCACGGCCGCGTCGTCCTCATCCCGGCCGGCACGGGCATCACGGGCGGGACGCGCGACGGGGCGTACGTCACCGGCGGCCGCCGCGGCTCGCTGTACACGGAGGAGCCGACGGGCCTGGTGGCCCTCGAGCGCGACGGACTCACGCTGAAGGACCTCTACGCGGCGTGGGGAAGGAACCTCGGCCGGCCGACCGTGCATGTCAACGGCCGACTTTGGAAAGGAAGAGCTGACGAAGTGCCGCTGCGGGGGCACGATCAGATCGTGGTGGCCGAGGGGTACGCCCCCATCGTGCCGCACGCCGAGTACCGGTTCCCGCCGGGCTACTGATTCGACCTATTAGGATCGCCAAACAATGACCGACCGATCACCGTGGAAGGCCGCGATCGCGCCCTACGCGACGGCCAGCGTGCCCCGGGCACTGCTCGACCTTGCCACTTCCGTCGTCCCGTACCTGGGGCTGATGGTGCTGCAGATCGCACTGCTCCACAGCGGCACCTCGTTCTGGATCGTGCTGCCGCTGGCCATCCCGACGGCCGGCTTCCTGCTGCGCACCTACATCGTCTTCCACGACTGCACGCACGGCTCGTTCCTGCCGACCAAGCGCGGCAACCACCTGCTCGGCGCCGTCGTCGGCGTGATCGTCTTCACCCCGTTCCAGACCTGGCGCCACAGCCACGCGATGCACCACGCCACGGCGGGTGACCTCGACCGCCGCGGGCAGGGCGACGTGCCCACCATGACCGTGGACGAGTACCTCGCCCACGACTGGCCGATGCGCGCCGGCTACCGCGCCTTCCGCAACCCGCTCGTCATGTTCGGGCTCGGTTGGCTGTGGGGCCTCGTCATCCAGCCCCGCATGGTCTCCAAGAACGCGCGCACCCGGCTCAAGCGCAGCACCTGGGCGACCAACGCCGTGCTGGCCGTGCTGATCACCGGCCTGTGCTTCCTCGTCGGCCCGATCAACTACCTGCTCGCCCAGGCTCCGGCCGCCGCGCTGGCCGGCTCGGCGGGCGTCTTCCTCTTCTACGTCCAGCACCAGTTCGAGGACACCTATTGGGAGAACACGGACGCCTGGTCCTACGCCGACGCGGCCCTGCGCGGCTCTTCGTACCTGAAGCTGCCGCAGCCGTTCCAGTTCTTCACGGGCAACATCGGCCTCCACCACGTGCACCACCTGTCGGCGCGCGTCCCGAACTACAAGCTGCAGGCGGCGGTGGACAACGTCCGCCTGTTCGACGATGTGCCTGTGCTGACGTTCTGGGACGGCGTGAAGGCGTCACGGCTGAAGGTGTGGTCGCCCGACCACGGGCGCCTGCTCACCTGGGCCGAGGTGCGCCAGCTGCGCCGCCTCTCGCCCGCCACCGCCACGGGTTGAGCTAGTAGCGCACGGGCGCGGTCGGCGCGCCACAATCCGGCCATGACCGACATCCGCGATCCGGAGGCGGCGGAACGGCTGCCGGACGACGAGCGCCTGCGTCGGCGCGACTTCCTGGAGCGGACCGCCGCGCTCGCCGGGATCGCGGGCGGCGCTGCCCTGCTCGGCCCGGACGTGCTGGTGGCCGAGGCGGCCCGCAAGCAGCGCCGCCGACACCTCCCGGCGCCGCGCAACCTGCCCATCGACACCTTCGTGGTGCTGATGATGGAGAACCGCTCCTTCGATCACTACCTGGGCTGGCTGCCGGGCGCCGACGGCATCCAGGAGGGACTGACGTACACCGATGCGGCGGGCGCGCCGCACACGACCCACCGCCTCACGCCGGACTGGCAGGGCTGCGGCTTCAAGGACCCCGACCACTCGTGGGCCGGCGGCCGCACGCAGCTCAACGGCGGCACGTGCGACGGCTGGCTGCGGGAGGGCTCGGACAACGACGAGTTCGCGCTGGGCTACTACGGCGAGGGCGATCTCGGCTTCATCCAGGACGCGGCCAAGCAGGCGACCGTCTTCGACCGCTTCCACTGCTCGCTGATGGCGTCCACGCTCCCCAACCGCGAGTACATGCACGCGGCGCAGTCCTACGGGCTCGTCGAGAACGACCTCCCGCCGCAGGTCCCGGGCATGCAGTCGGGTTTCCCGGACACGACGATCTTCGCCTCGCTGGCGGCGGCCGGCGTCTCCAACCGGTACTACTACTGCGACGTGCCGGTGTCGGCGTTGTGGGGCGCCCCGGGGCTGGCCCGGTCGAGCCCGGTCGCCGACTACTACACCGCCGCCGCGACCGGCACCCTGCCGCACGTCTCCTTCGTCGACCCCTACTTCGCCGGCTCGGTCGGCGAGGGGCCGGGCGCCTCGGGCGACGAGCACCCGCACGGCGACGTCCGCATGGGGCAGGCGTTCATGGCCGACGTCGTGCACGCGTTCATGGAGTCCCCGCAGTGGAAGCGCGGCGCGATCTTCATCGTCTACGACGAGTGGGGCGGGTTCTTCGACCACGTCAAGCCCAAGCGCGTCCCCGACATCCGCAACGACGCGGACGTGAACAAGGACTTCGGCCTGATGGGCTTCCGGATCCCGGTGGTCGCGCTGTCGCCGTACCTGCGCCGCGGCCACGTCGACCACACCGTCCACGGCTTCGAGTCGATCCTGAAGATGATCGAGTACCGCTTCTCGCTGCGGCCGCTGACCCGGCGCGACGCGTACGCGAGCAACATCGCCCGCGCGTTCGACTGGGCCGGCAAGCCGCGCCTGGAGCTGCCGGACCTGCCGCGGCCCGAGCACGTCGTCTCCCAGCCGTGTGTGCTCAGCAGCGGGGACCTCGAGCGCGCGCACGAGCACGACCTCGTCGACATGGTCACCTCGGGCTACCTCGACTCGCTCGGCTTCGACTTCCGCCGGGCGGACTTCTCGGCCGGCTTCCGCGCGCCCGACACGATCCGCCGCGGGCTGTCGTGATCCGCCTCGCACTCGTCCTGAGCCTCGTTCTCGTGACCGCCGCGGGCGCGGCGACGCGAATCGGCACCAAGGGCCCGAACACGCTGCGCGGGACGGCGGGCAACGACCGGCTCGTCGGCCGCAACGGTGACGACCGGTTGATCGGCCGCGCGGGCGACGACCGCCTGAGCGGCGGCCGCCGCGACGACATCCTCGAGGGCGGGGACGGCAACGACGTCCTCTACGGCGGCAAGGGATCGGACGTCCTGAGCGGCGGTGCGGGCGACGACGTGATCCACGCTCGCAAAGCCGACCAGGACGCCATCGATTGCGGCGACGGCTTCGACGTCGTCTACGTCGACGACACCGAGGACGGCGTCACCGATTGCGAGGACGTCCGCTACCCCGGGTGACCGGATCGGGTCGTTCGCCACCGGACGATGTGGGTAGGACTTTTGCATGACATTGACCGGTTACGCCATCCGCTTCCCCCAACGTGACGAGGACGGTGTCGACCAGGACGTCGAGTGCGTCGAGGTCGAGGTGAACGGTGAATGGCGGTCGATCCGCTTCCACGATTACGCGGACATCTTCACGCTGCCGGGCCTGTACGAGCAGCTGTTCTCCGACGTGCTCGAGTGCGCGTCGCCGCAGGAGGTCGTGGCAGAGCTGTCCGAGCACCTGAGCGACCCCGGACGCGCACGCGTCCTCGACGTCGGTGCCGGCAACGGTCTTGTTGGGGAGGCGCTGCGGGACGCTGGGGTGGGCGCGATCGTCGGCGTCGACATCTTGCCCGAGGCGGCCGCGGCCGCCGAGCGCGACCGTCCCGACGTCTACGAGGACTACGCCGTCGTCGACCTCACCCAGCCGGCCGATCTGGGCACGTTCGACGCGATGACGGTCGTCGCCGCGCTCGGCTTCGGCGACATGCCGCCCGCCGCGTTCGCCGGCGCATTCAACATGGTCGCCGACGGCGGCCTGGTCGCCATGAACATCAAGGACGAGTTCCTCGAGGAGGGTGGATTCGCCGGCTTCATCGAGGGGCTGATCGCCGACGGTGCGATGGACGTCCTCAGCCGCCGCCGCTACCGCCACCGCCTGTCCGTCACGGGCGAGGAGCTCCATTACGTCGCCTTCGTGGCGGTGAAGCGCCGCTCCATCTGAGACGAATCGCGTGCCCCAGACCTAGGTTCACTGGATGGAGGGTGAGCCGGGCACGCGCTTCGAGGACGAGGTCGTCATCGACCGGGTCCGCTTCGCCGCGCCCGACACCGGCTTCGGGGTCGTCGAGGCGGACCGCGACGGGGACGAGATCGTCCTGGTCGGGTTGATCGGTCATCTCGAGCGCGGGGAGCGCGTCGCGGTGGCCGGGGTGTGGCAGGACGACCGCCGGTTCGGCATGCAGGTCAAGGTCGAGCGCGCCGAGCCGCGGGGGCCGACAGGCCCGAAGGGGCTGATCCTCTACCTGGAGCGGGTGAAGGGCATCGGGCCGACGCGCGCCGCGCGGTTGTTCCAGGCGTTCGGCGAGGCGGTGCTCGACGCCATCGACCGCGACCCGCGCGCGGCCTTCAAGTCGGTGGGCCTCAACGGGCGCCAGGCGACGGAGGCGACGCGCTCGTGGGACGCGCTGCGCTCGACCCGGGCGCTGCACCTGCTGCTGGCCCCGCACGGGCTCGCCTGGCTGGTCGCCCGCCTGGACAAGCAGTACGGGCCGAGCGCGTACCGCGTGGTCCGCGAGCACCCGTACGAGCTGACGGCGGTGTTCGGCGTCGGCTTCGCGATCGCCGACACGATCGCGCACGCCGCCGGCGTGCCCCGCGACGCGCCGGACCGGGCCGAGGCGGCGCTGCTGCACGTGCTCGCGGAGGCCGAGCGCGACGGGTCGACGTGCCTGCCGCTGACCGACGCGCTGCAGCGGACCGCTGCGCTGACGGGCGGCCTCGAACCGGCGCTGGGGCGCGTGGTCGTCGACGACGGCTACGCCTACCGCCCGGCCACGGCCGCGCTCGAATCCGAGCTCGCCGACCGCATCCGCGCGTTGCTCGCCGCCGCGCCGACGCTGGAGAAACCGACCATCCGCGGACTCGACCCGAAGCCCGCCGCGGCACAGCGGACCGCGGTCCTGGCCGCCTTCGCGCACCGGCTCTCGATCGTCACGGGCGGGCCGGGCACCGGCAAGACGGCCACCATCAAGATGATCTGCGCGGCCGCGATCGCCCAGCGCGCCTCCGTGCTGCTCGTCGCGCCGACGGGCCGGGCGGCGCGACGGATCTCGGAGTCGACGGGCATCGACGCCTCCACCGTCCACTCCGCGCTCGGCTGGATCCCGGGCGAAGGACCGCAGCGCGACCAGGACGATCCGCTCCGCGCCGACCTGCTCGTCGTCGACGAGACCTCGATGGCCAACCTGGAGCTGCTGGTCACACTGCTGCGGGCGGTCGGGGACGACATGCACGTCGTCCTGGTCGGGGACGCCGACCAGCTTGCGCCGGTCGGGGCGGGCAAGCCGTTTGCCGAGCTGGTGGCCAGCGACCGCGTCCCGTCCGTCGCGCTGACCCACATCTTCCGGCAGGCGGCCGGGTCGATGATCGTGCGCGGGGCGCACGCGGTACGGCAGGGCCTGCCGCCCTCGTTCGCGGCCGAGGATGGGCTGGAGCGCGACCTCTTCCTCATCGAGCGCCCCGATCCGAACGAGGCACTGAGGGAGGTGGTCTCGCTCGTGCCACGGCTGGCCAGGCACTACGCCGTCGACCCCGTCAACGACATCCAGGTCTTTGCTCCGGTGTACCGCGGAGCGCTGGGCATCGACCTGTTGAACAGCTCATTGAGGGAGGAGCTCAACGGGGGCGGCGCTCCGCTGCTGGGTGGCCGCTTGCGGTCGGGCGACAAGGTGATGCTGTCGGGGCGGAACCTGCACGACCTGGGGTTGATGAACGGAACGGTGCTGCGGCTGGTGGGCGTGCGCGAGGACCTCGTCACCGTGTCGGCCGAGGGCGTCGACGGTCGACCTGCCCGACGAGGACGCGCCGGCGCTGCGGCTCGCCTACGCATGCTCGGTGCACAAGGGCCAGGGCATCGAGCTGCCGGTCGCGATCCTCGTCGCCCACCCGGCCGCCGGCGCGTTCTTCCTGCGGCGCGAGATGCTCTACACGGCGATGACCCGCGCGCGGCTGGCGACGGTCATCGTCGGCACGCGCGCGGTCGTCGATCAGGCCGCCGCCCGCGCCGACACGTCCGGCCGCTTCTCCCGCCTCACCGACCGTCTAGCCGAGTTCCACCCTGAGCCAGGGTGAAATTCGTCAGAGCTCGCGGCGCCAGGGCGGATCGGCACCCGCGCGGCTGACGACGACCCCGGCGACCCGCGCGCCGAACGCCGCAGCTTCGGCGAGCGCCGCGGCGCCGAAGCGCTCCGGCCCGCGCTCGAGCCACCAGGCCAGCAGCGCGCCGCCGAAGGCGTCCCCCGCGCCGATCGTGTCGACCACGTGCACCCGCAGCGCGGGCACTTCGACGACGTCGTCGCGGGTGACGACCAACGCGCCGTCGCCGCCAGCGGTGATGACGCACGGCTTGCCGAGTCGCCGCGCCGCCTCGGCGGGCCGGGCGTCGGGCTCCAGGTAGGCGAGGTCCTCGACGGACGCCTTCACGAGGTCCGCTCGGGCGAGGATGCGGTCGAGCCGCGCGCGATAGGCGACGCGATCGGAGATCAGCGCAGGCCGGCAGTTCGGATCGACCAGCACCACTGCATCCCGAGGAGCCGACACAGTCATCTCCTCGATGACCGAGCCCACCGGCTCCAGCACGAGCCCCAGCGTTCCCACAACCAGCGCCGCGAGCCCAGCCGGCAACGACAGAGGCGAGAGCAAGGACGCCGAGGTGCCGTCCACGTAGAAGCGGTACTCAGCCCCTCCCTGATTGCCGACGTCCACCAGCGCCAGGGTCGTGGGGAGATCGACGAGCTCCACGAGGTCCAGCCGCACGCCATCCGCGACGAGCTGCTCGCGCGCACGCACGCCGAGGCCGTCCGTCGACAGCGAGCCCGCGAAGTACACCGTCCTCCCGAGCCTCGCCAGCGTGCGCGCCGCGTTGAACGGCCCGCCACCGAGATGCGCGTCGTACCCGCCGCGGGCATTCGCGACGAGGTCGGCGAGCATCTCGCCCGCGACGACAACCGGGCCTGCAGCGGGCATGGCGGCGCAGGGTAATGTGCCGACCAGGTGTCGATCCACGACGACGTCGATCCGGCAGAGACAAGGGAGTGGCTGGAGGCCCTCGACGACGTCCTGCGCCAGGACGGTCCCGAGCGCGCCGAGCAGCTGATCAGCGAACTGCTCGATCGTGCTCGCGCCCGCGGCGTCCCGCTCGAGGTCGGCCTCAACACGCCCTACGTCAACACGATCCCGGTCGACCGGGAGGAGCAGTGCCCGGGCGACCTCGAACTCGAGCACCGGATCCGCGCGATCATCCGCTGGAACGCGATCGCGCTCGTGCTCAACGCCAACAAGGAGTCCTCCGAGCTGGGCGGCCACATCGCCAGCTACCAGTCCGCCGCGACGCTCTACGAGGTCGGCTTCAATCACTTCTGGCGCGCGCCGACCGACACCGACGGCGGCGACCTCGTCTACATGCAGGGCCACTCGTCGCCCGGCATCTACGCGCGGATGTTCCTCGAGGGCCGCCTCAGCGAGGACGACTTGAGAGGCTTCCGTCAGGAGGTCTCCTCCCAGCACGGGCTCGCCTCGTACCCGCACCCGTGGCTGATGCCCGACGTGTGGCAGTTCCCGACCGTCTCCATGGGCCTCGGGCCGCTGATGGCGATCTACCAGGCGCGCTTCATGAAGTACCTGCAGGGCCGCAACCTGTCCGAGACCGCCGGCCGCAAGGTGTGGGCGTTCATGGGCGACGGCGAGATGGACGAGCCGGAGTCGCTGGGCTCGATCTCGCTCGCCGGCCGCGAGAAGCTCGACAACCTCGTCTTCGTCGTCAACTGCAACCTGCAACGGCTCGACGGGCCGGTGCGCGGCAACGGCAAGATCATCCAGGAGCTCGAGTCCGACTTCCGCGGCAGCGGCTGGAACGTCATCAAGGTCATCTGGGGCGACCGCTGGGACCCGCTCCTCGCCCGCGACGACAAGGGGCTGCTGAAGGCGCGGATGATGGAGGCCGTCGACGGCGAGTACCAGACCTACAAGTCCCGCAACGGCGCCTTCGTGCGCGAGCACTTCTTCGGCGCCGACCCGGATCTGCTCGCGATGGTCGAGGACCTCTCCGACGAGCAGGTGTGGCAGCTCAACCGCGGTGGCCACGACGCGCAGAAGGTCTACGCGGCGTATCACGCCGCCAGCCACGCCAACAACGGCCGCCCGACCGTCATCCTCGCCAAGACGATCAAGGGCTACGGCATGGGCGCGGCCGGCGAAGGCCAGAACATCACCCACCAGGCCAAGAAGATGGACGAGAAGTCGCTGCTCTTCTTCCGCGACCGCTTCGGCATGGAGCTCACGGACGAGCAGGTCCACGACATCTCCTTCTACAAGCCGCCCGACGACTCGCGCGAGATGGTCTACCTGCGCGAGCGGCGCGAGGCGCTCGGTGGCGGTCTCCCGCAGCGGCGCGTGGTCGCCGAGGCGCTCGAGGTCCCCGACCTGCAGGTCTTCGAGGGGCAGCTCAACGGGACTGGCGAGCGCGAGATCTCGACCACGATGGCGTTCGTCCGGATGCTGTCCGCGCTGCTGCGCGACGATGTCCTCGGCCCGCGGATCGTCCCCATCGTCCCCGACGAGTCGCGCACCTTCGGCATGGAGGGGATGTTCCGCCAGCTCGGCATCTTCAGCCAGGTCGGCCAGCTCTATCAGCCGCAGGATCGCGACCAGCTCATGTACTACCGCGAGGACAAGGGCGGCCAGATCCTGCAGGAGGGCATCAACGAGCCGGGCGCCTTCTCCTCCTGGCTCGCCGCCGCGACGTCCTACGCCAACCACGGCATCGCGATGGTGCCGTTCTACATCTACTACTCGATGTTCGGCTTCCAGCGCGTGGGCGACCTCGCCTGGGCGGCGGGGGACAGCCGGGCGCGCGGCTTCCTGCTCGGCGGGACGGCCGGGCGCACCACGCTCAACGGCGAGGGCCTCCAGCACGAGGACGGCCACAGCCACATCCAGGCGTCGCTGATCCCCAACTGCGTCGCCTACGACCCGACCTTCAACTACGAGCTCGCGGTCATCGTCCAGGACGGCCTGCGGCGCATGTACGCCGAGTGCGAGGACGTCTTCTACTACCTGACGGTGATGAACGAGAACTACTCGCACCCGGCCATGCCGGAGGGGAGCGAGGAGGGCATCCTGCGCGGGCTGTACCCGCTGCGCACGGTCGACGGGGCGAAGCTCCAGCTGATGGGGTCGGGGACGATCCTGCGCGAGGTGATCGCCGGTGCCGACCTGCTGCGCGACGACTTCGGCGTCGAGGCCGACGTGTGGAGCGCGACGTCGTTCACCGAGCTGCGCCGGGACGGCATGGCCTGCGAGCGGGCCGCACGCCTGGGTCAGGACGGCGGGACGCCGTGGGTGGCGCAGCAGCTCGAGGGCCACGCGGGACCGATCGTTGCCGCCAGCGACTACATCCGCGCCTTCCCCGACGGCATCCGCCCCTACGTCGACCGGCCGATGGTCACGCTCGGCACGGACGGGTTCGGCCGCTCGGACTACCGCAGCGCGCTGCGCTCCTTCTTCGAGGTCGATCGCCACCACGTCGTCGTCGCCGCGCTGCGCGCGCTGGGGGACGATGCCGCCGCGACGAAGGCCATCAAGCAATACGAGATCGACGGGGAGGCCGACGCGCCATGGCGGAGGTAACCGAGGTCACCGTCCCCGACATCGGGGACTTCACCGACGTCCCGGTGATCGAGATCCTGGTCAAGCCGGGCGACGCGGTCCAGGAGGAGGACGCGCTGGTCACGCTCGAGTCCGACAAGGCCACGATGGAGGTCCCGTCCCCGGCGGCGGGCACGATCGCGGAGATCAAGGTCAAGGTCGGCGACACCGTCAGCGAGGGCAGCGTCGTCCTCACGCTCGAGGGCGGCAGCGCGGAGCAGGTCGTGGAGGACGAGGCACCGGCCGAGCCGGCGGCGGCGGCGCCCGAGCCCAAGGCGGAGTTGCTCGAGGACGCCGACGACATCTACGCGTCCCCGTCGGTGCGCCGGCGCGCGCGCCAGCAGGGCATCGACCTCACGAGGATCACGGGGTCGGGGCGCGGCGGCCGCATCACGCTCGACGACCTGGACGCGCCGACCGAGACGCCGGCGGCCCGCGCCGCCGCACCGGCGGAGGGCGACGAGCGCGTCCCGCTCACGCGCATCCAGAAGATCAGCGGCCCGCGGCTGCAGCAGGCGTGGCAGACGATCCCGCACGTCACCCAGCACGACGAGGCGGACATCACCGAGCTCGAAGCATTCCGCAAGCAGGTCAACGCGGAGCAGGACCGCGCGAAGGTGACGATGGTCGCGCTGATGATGAAGGCGTGCGTCGCCTCGCTGAAGGCGTACCCGGTCGTCAACTCGAGCCTGGACGGCGAGGAGCTGATCCTCAAGCGCTCCTACCACCTCGGCTTTGCTGCGGACACGCCGAATGGCCTGCTCGTCCCTGTCGTCCGCGACGTGGACCGCAAGGGCATCCTCGACGTGGCTGCCGAGCTCAAGGAGCTCTCCGGCCGCGCCCGCGACGGGAAGCTCAAGGGCGAGGAGATGCGCGGCGCGACCTTCACGATCTCCTCCCTCGGCGGCATCGGCGGGACGTTCTTCACCCCGATCATCAACCCGCCCGAGGTCGCCATCCTCGGTGTCTCGCGCTCGCAGACCAAGCCGGTCTGGGACGGTGATGCGTTCGTGCCCCGGCTGATCGTCCCGCTCTCGCTCAGCTACGACCACCGCGTCATCGACGGCGCCCTGGCCGCCCGCTTCACCACCCACCTCGCCGGCGTCCTCGCCGACCTCAAGCGAGTCCTCCTGTGAAGGTCGAGGTTCCGGACATCGGGGACTTCACCGACGTCCCGGTGATCGAGATCCTGGTCAAGGAGGGCGACGCGGTCGCCGAGGAGCAGCCCCTCATCACCCTCGAGTCCGACAAGGCCGCGATGGAGGTCCCCTCCCCGAGCGCGGGCACCGTCGAGAAGATCCTCGTCGAGGTCGGCGACAGGGTCTCCCAGGGCACCGCGATCATCGAGCTCGCCGGCGGTGAGGCGCCGCCGAAGGAAGACGAGGCGCCGGAGCCCGAGCCGGAGGCAGCGAGCGGGGACCGCGTCGACGTGGTGGTCATCGGGGCCGGGCCGGGTGGCTACACCGCCGCCTTCCGCGCCGCGGACCTCGGGCTGAGCGTGGTGCTGGTGGAGCGGTACGAGCGGCTGGGCGGCGTGTGCCTGAACGTTGGTTGCATCCCGTCGAAGGCGCTGCTGCACCTGGCCAAGGTGATCGCGGAGGCCGACGAGGCGCCGCTCGGGCTGGGCGAGGCCGATCCCGACCTCGACGGCGTGCGCGCGTACAAGGACGAGGCCGTCATCAAGCTCACGGACGGGCTGGCGGGGATGGCCAAGCGCCGCAAGGTCGACGTCCGCCACGGCGAAGCGGCATTCACCGGACCGAACACCCTGAAGGTCGGCGACGACGAGATCGAGTTCGCGCACGCGATCATCGCGGTCGGCTCGCAGGCCGCGAGCCTCCCGTTCCTGCCCGACGACGAGCGCATCGTGCACTCGACGGGCGCGCTCGCACTGCCCGAGGTCCCGAAGCGGCTGCTGGTCATCGGCGGCGGCATCATCGGCCTCGAGATGGCGACCGTGTACGACGCGCTCGGGTCCGAGGTCACCGTCGTCGAGGTCGCCGACCAGATCATGCCCGGCACGGACAAGGATCTCGTCCGGCCGCTGCTCAAGCGCATCGAGCAGCGCTACGCCGCGATCCGCACGGGCACGAAGATCGAGTCCGTCGCGGCCGAGGAGGACGGGCTGCACGTGGGTGACGAGGTCTTCGACCGGATCCTCGTCGCCGTCGGGCGCACACCGAACGGCAAGGGCGTCGCCGCCGACCAGGCCGGCGTCGAGGTCACCGACCGGGGCTTCATCGAGGTCGACGCGCAGCAGCGCACCAACGTCGCGCACATCTTCGCCATCGGCGACGTGGTCGGCGAGCCGATGCTCGCCCACAAGGCCACGCACGAGGGCGCGGTCGCCGCCGAGGTGATCGCCGGTCACGACGTCGCCTTCGATCCGCGCGCGATCCCCAGCGTCGCCTACACGGACCCGGAGGTGGCCTGGGCCGGTCTGACCGAGACGAAGGCGAAGGCGGACGGCACCCCGTACGAGAAGGCCGCGTTCCCGTGGGCGGCGTCGGGGCGGGCGTTGTCCATCCACCGCGGCGAGGGGACGACCAAGCTGCTCGTCGACCCCGAGACGCACCGCGTGCTGGGGGCCGGCATCACCGGCCCGGGCGCGGGCGAGCTGATCGCGGAGGCCTGCCTGGCGATCGAGATGGGCGCGGTCGCGGAGGATCTCGCGCTGACGATCCACCCCCACCCGACGCTGTCCGAAACGCTCGGATTCGCCGCCGAGGTCGCGGAGGGGACGGTGACCGACATCGTCCAAACGTCCAGGAAGGTTTGAAGGCCTCATGGCGCGTTCAAGTCGCGTAGGCTCCGCGCCGACGACGGATCAGGCCGCCGATCCCGCCATCGTGACCTCCCGCAGAACCAGCCTCGTCCTCGCTGTCATCGCCGCCGTCATCTTCGCGGTGATCGGACTCTTCGGCCAGGCGCTGCTCTCCAACCGGAGCTCCGAGCGGGACGCAGCGCGGGCGCGGTTCAACGATGAGGCGAAGATCTCGTCGGCGCTGATCTCCTCGAGCTTCGACGGCGCCGTCCCTTCCGTCGCCGAGAACGCGGGTAAGACGCTGGGCGCGGCGAAGGTGGACCGGAAGGCACTCGAGGACTTCGTCGCCAAGGGCAAGCTCTCCTACGCCGTCGTGCTCGACGCGCAGGGCAACATCATCGCCAGGACCGGCAGCGCCGACGCCTCGGTCGTCAAGACGCTCGACGAGGGACCCAAGCACGTCAAGGCCGTCCTGGCGGGGGCGCCGTGGCAGATGTCCGGGCTCACGAAGGGCAACGTCGCCGAGTTCGTCTCGCAGTACCCGGCCAAGGACGGCAGCACGCGAACGCTGGTCCAGGGCTTCCCCGTCCAGCTGATCTCCGGGCTCGTCGCCGGAACACTGGCCAAGCTCCCCAACGCCGCCAAGGAACGCGCCCTGGTGTCCGACGACAACGGGCGCGTGATCGCCTCCGCAGACCCCGAGATCAAGATCGGCTCGCCGGCGCCCAAGGCGGGCAAGGACCGCGAGGAGACGCGGTCGACGATCCCCAACGCGGCGCTGACCACCGTCCTGTCCCAGAAGGACACCGACCTCTACGACAACGTCCACTCGTCCGTGCAGTGGCTGATCCTGATCGCCCTCACGCTCGCCGGAATCGCCGCCGTCCTGCTGCTGCGCCGCGCCGCCGGCCAAGCCGTCGAGCTGCAGCGCGCCTACGGCGACCTCGAGCAGGCCAACCGCGACCTCGAGCGCACGAACGTCGAGCTGTCGCGCTCCAACGGCGAGCTCGAGCAGTTCGCGTCCGTCGCGTCGCACGACCTCCAGGAGCCGCTGCGCAAGGTGCAGACGTTCGGCGACCAGCTCGAGCGGCGCTTCGCCGAGGACCTCAACGACGAGGCTCGCGACTACCTGCGTCGCATGCGCAACGCGAGCTCGCGCATGTCCGTCCTCATCGACGACCTGCTGCGCTTCAGTCGCGTCACCACGCACGCCAGGCCGCACGTCACGGTCGACCTCGATCGCGTCGCCCGCGACGTCCTCCAGGACCTCGAGACGCGCATCGACGAGACCAAAGCCACCGTCGAGATCGAGGCGCTGCCGACCGTCGAGGGGGACGCGACGCAGATGCGCCAGCTGCTGCAGAACCTGATCGCCAACGCGCTGAAGTTCCATCGCGAGGCCGTCCCGCCGGTCGTGCGCGTGCGCCGCGTCGACGCGGACGAGGCCGGCAAGGTCGCGATCAGCGTGGAGGACAACGGGATCGGCTTCGAGTCCAACTACGAGGAGCGGATCTTCCGCGTCTTCGAGCGCCTGCATCCGCGCGACGTGTACGCGGGAACGGGCATCGGGCTCGCCCTGTGCCGGAAGATCGCCGAGCGGCACGGTGGCTCCATCCGCGGCGAGGGACGGCCGGGCCAGGGCGCCACGTTCACCGTCACCCTGCCCGCGGCCCGGAGCGCCACCGCCGTCGAGCCGCCGGTGCCGGCCGCGAAGCCTCCCATCGTCCATGCCTGACGGCACGGCCATCACGATCCTCCTCGCCGACGACGACGAGGACGACCGGCTGATGACGCGCGACGCGCTGCGCGACGCACGGCTGCACAACGACCTGCGCACCGTGGTCGACGGCGAGGAGTTGATGCGTTACCTGCGCCGCGAGGGTCGCTACGCCGACGTCCGCGAGTCGCCGCGGCCGGGGATGATCCTCCTCGACCTCAACATGCCGCGCATGGACGGCCGTGAGGCGCTGGCGGCCATCAAGGCCGATCCGGACCTGCGCGCGATCCCCGTCGTCGTGCTCACGACCAGCAAGGCCGAGGAGGACGTCATCCGCACGTACGACCTCGGCGTCAACTCCTTCATCACCAAGCCCGTGACCTTCCTCGGGCTCGTGGAGGTGATGAAGGTGTTCTCGCGGTACTGGATGGAGATCGTCGACCTGCCCGGCGAGGACGGGAACGGAGGATGAGCGCTCGCGCGGTCTCCGTCCTCATCGTCGACGACGACGAGGACGACATCCTGATCGCGCGCGACCTCCTGCGGGAGATCGACCGGACCGGGTACGCCATCGCGTCCGTCACCGACGTGGCCGCCCTCGAGGCGACGATCGACGACGTGGTGCACGATGTGTACCTCGTCGACTACCACCTCGGCGCCGACAACGGCCTCGAGGTCGCGCAGCGCATCCTCGAGCGCCATCCGCACGCCCCGGTGGTGATGCTGACCGGGGTGGACAGCCGTGAGATCGACGTCCGCGCCGGCGAGCTGGGCATCGTCGACTACCTCGTCAAGGGCCAGCTCGACGCGCGCACGCTCGAGCGCTCGCTGCGCTACGCGATCAAGCACCAGCGCGCGCTGCGCGCTCTGACGGACTCCGAAGAGCGCTATGCCCTCGCGCTGGCCGGTGCCAACGACGGCCTCTGGGACTGGGATCTGCGCACGGACACCGTCTACCTGTCCCCGCGCTACAAGGCGATGCTCGGCTACGCCGAGGACGCGCTGGGCAACGAGCCGGAGGTGTTGATGGAGCTGGTCCACCCCGACGAGCGGCCGACGATCGAGGCCGCGGTTCGCGACCACCTCAGCGGCCGCACCGAGCACTACGAGGCCGAGTACCGGATGCGCACCGCGCGCGGCACGTACCGCTGGATGCTCTCGCGCGCACTGGCCGTGCGCGGTTCCGACGGGCGTGCGCTGCGTCTCGCCGGCTCCCAGACCGATGTCACCGACCGCAAGGTCGCCGAGCTTCAGCTCCAGCACGACGCGCTCCACGACGCGCTCACCGGGCTGCCCAACCGGGTGCTCTTCCAGGACCGGCTCGGGCACCTCGTCCGGCGCAGGCTGCGCACGGCCGGGACCTCCGCCGTGCTGTTCCTCGACCTCGACCGCTTCAAGATCGTCAACGACTCGCTCGGGCACCTGGTCGGCGACGGCCTGCTGGTCGACGTCGCGCTGCGCCTGCGCGAAGCGGTGCGGCCCGGGGACACCGTGGCGCGCCTGGGCGGCGATGAGTTCACCGTCCTGCTCGAGGACCTCGTCGACTACGAGGGCGCCAAGGTCATTGCCGACCGCGTGCTGGAGGCGCTCGAGGCACCGTTCGTCGTCGATGACCAGGACGTGTACCTGTCCGCGTCGATCGGCATCGCGATGGTTCCGCCGGGCGCCACGCCCGAGGAGGTCATCCGGGACGCCGACGCGGCCATGTACCGGGCCAAGAACGAGGGCCGCGGCCGCCATGCGATGTTCGACTCCACGCTGCACCAGGCGGCGCTGACCCGGCTGGACATCGAGACGCGCCTGCGCCGCGGCCTCGGCGGCGACCAGGATTCGGCTCATCGACCCGGCCTGCACGTCGCCTACCAGCCGATCGCCCACGCCGCCGACGGCAAGCTGCACGGCTTCGAGGCGCTGGCCCGCTGGGAGGACGCCGACGGGCGGGCGATGATGCCGGACGAGTTCATCCCCGTGGCCGAGGAGACCGGCATGATCTCGGCGCTCGGTCGCCTCGTCCTGCGCGAGGCGTGCCGGCAGCTGCAGGAGTGGCGGAAGTCGACGCCGTCGGCCTCCGGCCTGACCATGAATGTCAACATCTCCGGCCGCGAGTTGTTGGAGCCCACCTTCGCCGCCCAGGTCGTCGCCGCCCTCGCCGACCACGGGCTCGACGCCGACGCCCTGCGCCTGGAGATCACGGAGTCGGCCGCGTCGGCGGACGTCGCGACCGTCCGGGCCGCGCTCGAGCGGCTGTTCACCGACACGGGCGTGCGCGCGCACCTCGACGACTTCGGGACGGGCGCCGCCTCGCTGACCGTCCTGCGCGGCTTCCCCGGCGACGCCCTGAAGATCGACCGCTCGTTCGTGGATTCCATGAGCAGCGACCGCGGCGCGCTCGAGATCGTGCGCGCCGTCGTCGGCCTGGCGCACCAGCTCGGGATGAGCGTGGTCGCCGAGGGCGTGGAGACCGACCAACAGCTCACCGCCCTGCGCGCTCTCGACTGCGAGTACGCCCAGGGCTACCTGCTGGCGCGGCCACTGGACGCCGCGGCGGCCGGGCAGCTCCTGTCGGTCGGCGTCGTCGACGCCGCTTAGGGCGCCACTAGACTTACCCAGCGTAAGTGAGTGCGCGCGCTGCCCTGATCCGATCCGTCGTCTGGACGCTGCTCGGCGTCGCCTTCACGGTGTTCTTCGTGATCACGGGGTCGGGGACCGACGCCGAGGACTACCTGTCCGGCTTCCTGATCGAGAAGTCGCTGTCGCTGGACAACCTGTTCGTCTTCGCGATCCTCTTCACGTTCCTCGACGTGCCCCAGGAGGAGCGCCGCAAGGTGCTGATCTTCGGCATCGCAGGTGCGATCGTGCTGCGCGCGATCTTCATCTTCGCCGGCGCCGAGCTGCTCGACCAGTTCGACTGGTTCACCTACGTCCTGGGCGCGGTCCTGGCCTACACCGCGTACTCGATCGCCAAGCACGACCCCAAGGACATGGACCCGGAGAACACCGCGGCGATGAAGGTCGTCCGCCGCGTGCTACCCGACGGCACCAAGCCGGCCGTCATCGCCCTGTTCGCCGTCGCCGCGTTCGACGTCATGTTCGCGATCGACTCGATCCCGGCCATCTTCGCCATCACCCGCGACACCACGGTCGTCCTGGCCGCGAACGCCTTCAGCCTGATGGGCATGGTCTCGCTGTTCTTCCTGCTCGAGGACCTGCTCGACCGCTTCCGCTACCTGTCGCAGGGCCTCGCCGTGATCCTCGGCTACGTCGCCCTCAAGCTGCTGCTCGAGGACGTCGTCCACCCGCCCGAGTGGGTCAACCTCGTCGTCGTCATCGTGACGCTCGGAGTCGCTGCGCTGCTCTCTAGGCGACAGGACGCAGCCGACGCCGCGGCGGGGTCGAACGGAGCTCCCTCACCACGGACTGGATGAGGGCCTCGGACTCGTTGGCGCGCCCGTCCGTGACGGCGCCGACGATGCCGCGCTTGCGGGCGATCAGCTCGATCATCGTCTCGTCGATGGTCTGCGCGGCGAGCAGGTACCAGGCGGTCACCGACTCCTCCTGACCGATGCGGTGCAGGCGGTCCTCGGCCTGGTCGTGCATCGCCGGGGTCCACTCGAGGTCGAGGAAGGCGACGTTGGAGGCCCGCGTGAGCGTGATGCCCTGGCCGGCGACGCGGGTGGCGCAGACGATCAGGCCGCCGTCATCCTGGAAGCGGTGCACGGCCTCCTCGCGGCGCTCGATCGCGTCGTCACCGACGATGTGCAGCGCGTCCGGGAACCGCTGGATCAGCGCCTCCTGGACCTCGCGCGAGCCGGAGAAGACGACCAACGGCTCCTCGGACTGGATGAAGTCATCGATCCACGCCAGCGCGGCGCCGAGCTTGCCGCGGGCAGCCAGGCGCCGCAGGACGTTGAGCTGGGCGAGGCGCTCGGCGCGCAGCGTGGCCGCGACGCGCGCCTCGAGCTCGCCCAGCTCGAGCGGCTGTTCGCGCAACCAGGCGACGACGTCGGCCTCCGCCTGCCGGTACTCGCGCTCGTTGTCGAGCGCGACGGGGACGACGACCTGGCGCTTGGCGGGCAGCTGGGGCAGCACCTCGGACTTCAGGCGCCGGACGAAGCAGCGCCGGCGCAGGTGCCAGTGGATGCGCTCCTCGGCGCCGGCGCCCTGGAAGCGCCGCGCGAACTTCGCGCCCGAGCCGAAGTCCTCGAGCCGCCCGAGGATGCGCAACTGGGCGATCAGCTCCTCCGGGTGGTTCATCACCGGGGTGCCGGTGAGGGCGAGGCGCAGGGCGTCGGGCTTGAGCGACGAGGCGAGCTTGCGTGTCGCCGCCGTCCGCTTGGCGCGCGGGTTCTTCACGTAGTGGGACTCGTCGAGCACCAGCGCGCGCGGCTGGCGCAGGGCCAGCCGGGACGCGTGAGCGGCGACGATCTCGTAGTTGAGGATCGTGATCTCGGCGCCGTCGTCGGGGGCGACGCCCGTCCCCTTGAGGACGGTGACCTTGCGGTGCGGAAGCCACTTGCGCGCCTCGCGCTGCCAGTTGAGCTTGAGGCTGGCGGGGCACAGCACGACCGCCGGGTAGGCGTCGTCCTCCTCCAGCGTGGCCAGCGCCTCGACGGTCTTGCCCAGGCCCTGCTCGTCGGCGATGAAGCAGCGCCGCGCCCAGCGCGCGTAGTGGACGGCGGCGCGCTGGAACGGCCGCAGCTCGCCGCCGAGGCGGTCCTCGATCGTGAGCTCGTCGCCCTCCCTGGCGCGCGAGCGGCGCACCTCCCCGACGGCGGTCGCGTGTTCCGTGCGCAGGTCCTGCAGCGCGACGCGCGCGTTGGCCGCGAGGTCGACCTCGAAGGTGCGGAGGTAGTGCTCGAGCGGCTCGAGCAGGTACGGGTCGATCGGCAGCGTGCGACCGTGGGACTCGGCGGCGGGCAGCGCGAGGAAGGCGGGAATCGTGTCGGGGTCCCAGTTGACCTCGAGCTTGAAGCGCGGCTCGCCGACGCTCTGGGAGTAGACGAGCGTCGCGGGCGCCGGCATGCGGCCGACGAGCAGGCCCTGCTGGCAGCGCGAGGCGCGCTGGTCCAGCCGCGCGCCCGGGACGTCCTCGAGCGCCCGGGCGACCTCCTCGGTGAACGGCAGGGCCTGGCGGTTGCCCGCCTCGACGGCGATCCCGGCCAAGGATTCGGGCAGCTCCCCGGCGATGCGCTCGAGCAGGAAGGCGCCGTTGCCCTCGTGGCGGCCGGCCGTGACCTTGCCGACCCAGCCCCGGACGGCCTTCGCCAGCCACGTCTCGACGTCGTCGCTGGCCAGCAGCCAGTCGTGCTTCTCCAGCACCCCTTGCACGTACGGGGCGGTCGCCTCCGCACGCGGGACCCACCACTCGCGCGCCTCCCAGTCGAACCGGCGGCCGGGGATCGCGCGGACCGCGTCCACCACGTCCGGCCGGTAGGGGAAGGCGAACACCACGTGCTCCTGGCCGTAGCGGTCGCCGCGCAGCGAGACGTTCGGGGGATCCTCGACCGCCTCCATCAGATGGAGGCCTTCGGCCTGCCTTGGTGACGCTGCGCGATCATCGGCGGCTGCGAACCTCGTCGACG
This sequence comes from uncultured Solirubrobacteraceae bacterium, assembly GCA_963740765.1. Classification (GTDB taxonomy): domain Bacteria; phylum Actinomycetota; class Thermoleophilia; order Solirubrobacterales; family Solirubrobacteraceae; genus DATLGB01. The sequence continues at coordinate 1,165,486 of CAVUFN010000016.1, forward strand.
AGCGCGCCGATCAGCTGCGAGTGCTCGTCGGCCTCGGGGTGCCACTGCACGCCGAGGGCGAAGCGGTGGGTGGGGGACTCCATCGCCTCCGGCAGCTCGTCGGCGTCCGACCAGCCGGTGACGGTGAAGCCCTCGGCGACGCGGTCGACGGCCTGGTGGTGGTGGGACTTGACGGACGCGGTGGCGGTCCCTCCCATCGCCGTGCGGGCGAGGGAGCCGTCGTCGAGGCGGACGCCGTGGTCGCTCCACTGGCCCGGCGTGTGGCGGTGGTCCTCGTGCCCCACGACGTCGGGCACGTGCTCGATCAGCGTCCCGCCCGCGGCCACGTTCATGACCTGCATGCCGCGGCAGATGCCCAGCAGCGGGAGGTCGCGCTCGAGCGCGCGCGAGCCCAGTGCCATCTCGAAGGCGTCGCGCTCAGGATCCTCGCCGACGTCGGCCCCGCCGGCCAGGACGAGGCCGTCGATGCGGTCGAGCAGCTCGTCCGGATCCTCGGTCGAAACAGGGTCGGGCGCAAGCATGAGCGCCAGGGCCCCGGCGCGCTGTACGGCACGCACGTAGTCGCGCGGAAGCAGCGCGACGTCCATGTCCCACACCCCGTACCGCGCCTGCGTCTGGATGACGCAGAGACCGATCACGGGACGCTGAGACATCCGACCGAGACTAGCCTCAGGCACGATGGTGGGGACCCCGGAGAGGACCGCGAAGCTGTCCGTGCTGGCGGCGATCGCGCTGGTGACGATCAAGCTCGTCACGGGCCTCGCGACGGGTTCCCTCGGCCTGATCGCGGAGGCGGCGCACTCGGGCACCGACCTCGTCGCCGCGCTGCTCACGCTGTTCGCCATCCGCGTCGCAGGCCGCCCGCCCGACCGCGAGCATCCCTACGGCCACGGCAAGGCCGAGCACCTCGCCGCGCTCGGCGAGGCCGCCTTCCTCGCGCTCGTGTCCGCCTTCATCGCGATCCAGGCCGGGCGGCGGATCGCGGACGGCGGCGACCCGCAGGTCGACGCGGCCTGGTACGCGCTCGTCGTGATCGGCGTCGTCATCGCGATCGACATGTCCCGGGTCTACGTCTCCCACCGTGACGCACGCCGCTTCGAGTCGCCCGCGCTCGCCTCCAACGCGCTGCACTTCGCCAGCGACCTGGTCGGCTCGCTGGCGGTGCTGACCGGTCTCGTGTTCGTGCGCGCGGGCTACCCCGACGGTGACGCGATCGCCGCGCTCGTGGTGGCCGTGCTCGTCATCATCGCCGCCGCGCGCCTCGCCCGCGGCAACGTCGAGGTCCTGATGGACCGGGCGCCCGAGGCGGCGGCCAGCGCGGCCCGGGACGCCATCGCCCGCGACGAGCCGAGCGTCGCGGTGTCACGGCTGCGGGTGCGCGAGGCGGCCGGCGCCTACTTCGTCGACGCGGTCGTCGCCGTCCGTCCCGACGCCGCGGTCGGCCAGGGGCACGCGATCGCCGACGGCGTCGAGGCGGCGGTCACGCGCGCGCTGCCGGGCGCCGACGTCGTCGTCCACGTCGAGCCGGGCGAGGCCCGCGACCTGCGCGAGCGCGTCCACGGGGCCGCCCAGGGCGTGCGCAACGTGCGCGAGGTCCACAACGTGCGGCTGATGACCGTCGACGGCCGACCGGAGGCGTCCCTGCACCTCAAGCTGCCGGCGGCGCTGAGCCTCGACGAGGCGCACGCCGTCACCGAGGACGTCGAGGCCGCGATCCGCGCGGCTGCGCCGGAGCTCACCGACGTGCACACGCACATCGAGCCGCTGTCGACCCCGCGCGCCGGCGCCGAGCTGCGGGACGCCGACGAGCGGGAGGTGGTCACGCAGGTCGTCCGCGAGCTCACCGGCCGCCCCCCGGAGGAGCTGCGCCTGCGCGCGGGCGAGCGCGGGCGCATCGTGGTCCTGCTGACGGTCTGCCTCGACCCGGCTCAGGAGCTCCGCGCCGCGCACGCGCTGGCGACGGAGATCGAGGCGGAGATCGTCCGCCGCGCGCCGGCCGTGGACGACGTCATCGTGCACACGGAGCCCGCCTAGATCACCACGGCCATCGGGACCACGACGGCGCTGGTGGCGGCGGCCGCCGCGGCCACGCGCTGAGGCGGGGCCAACCGCAGGGCCCGCGTCAGGACCCGGTCGGCGAGCGAGGCGGGGTTGCGGTGGAAGGCGAGCTTGCGGACGTACTCGGGCACGTCCCAGTGCAACGTCGTGCCTGCCTCGAAGTGCGCGGTGTCCCCGGCGCGCAACGTGCGGGTGACGTCGTCTGCGTCGGTGACGTGCACCTCGCCCTCGAGGATCTGCACCATCTCGTCACCGGCGTAGTGCCAGCGGAAGCACCCGCTGGTGCAATCCCAGTAGTTCATCGAGACGCCGCCCTGGCGCGAGCGCGCGATGTCCCACGTGCGCGCGTGCGGGTTCCCGTCGACCACGTCGGCGGCGGGGATGGGTGCGTCGGTCCACATGAGGTTGGCGTCGGTCAGCGGTCAGCGGAACTTGAGGACGGTGTCCAAGGTGTCGGCGTCCGTTGGAGCCTTGTCAGGACGGTGACGGACGACGCGCGCGAAGCGCAGGGTGACGCCGCCGGGGTAGCGCGTCGAGGCCTGAAGGCCGTCGAAGGCGATCTCGACGACGAGCTCGGGGCGGACCTTGACGACCCAGCCGTCGTCCTCGGTCGCCAGCTCGGTGAGGCGCTCGGTCTGCCAGCGCAGCATGTCGTCGGTCAGCCCCTTGAAGGTCTTGCCGAGCATCACGCCCTCACGCGTGCCGAGGTGGAGGTTCGAGAGCCAGCCGCGCCGGCGCCCCGAACCGTGCTCGACCGCCAGCACGACGAGGTCGAGCGTGTGGACGGGCTTGACCTTCAACCAGCCCGCACCCCGGCGCCCGGCGGCGTAGGGGACGTCGAGGCCCTTGACGACGACACCCTCGTGGCCGGCGGCCAGCGCCTCCTCGAGCGTGCCCTGGGGGACGCGCGGGGCACCGAGTGCGTCGAGCACCGCGCCGCGCTCGCGCAGCGGCGCGTCGAGCAGGTCCTCTCCGTCGCGGTGCAGGACGTCGAAGAACAGCGCGGTCAGGGGAGTCGTGCTGCTGGGGCGCGATCGAGCCCCGAAGCGGGACGCGGTGACCTGGAACGGATGCGGGCGGCCGTCGTCCCGGAGCGCGATCGCCTCGCCGTCGAGGACGACCGATCGGGCGGGCAGCGCGAGGGCCGCGTCGACGAGCTCGGGCACGCGGGCGGTGATGTCGTCGAGCGAGCGGGTGAAGACGCCGACGTCGCTGCCGTCGCGATGGACCTGGACGCGGGCGCCGTCGAGCTTGAACTCCACGGCAGCGTCCCCGACCTTGGCCAGCGCCTCCGCGACGGACTTGGCCGTCCCCGCGAGCATCGGCTGGATCGGGCGGCCGACCCGCAGGCCGACGGCGCCCAGGTCCGAGCCGGTCAGGGCGAGGCGGGCCACCTCGGGTAGGTCGCCGGCCAGCATCAGCGCGCGGCGCACCGCCGCCACGGGCAAGTCAGCGGCCTTCGCGACGGCCGGCGTCATCACGCCCTCCAGGGCGCCCTGGCGCAGGTTGCCCGACAGCAGCGCGCGCAGGAACGCCTGCTCATCGGGGGTGGCGGCAGCGAACAGCCTGCCGAGGGCGTCGCGCCGGGCGGCAACGGAACCGGCGCCGCCGATCGTCTCGATGTGCGCGAACGCCGCCGCGACGGCGGCGACGGTGAGCGTCGGCTCCGGCGCAGGCGGCGGCACCTCGCGCAGCGTCGCCCAGCCGACGCCGATCTGGCGTTGGAGCAGCGCCCCGGCCAGGAAGGCGGTTCCGGCGGGGACCTCGTCGGGTGCGAGCGCGCGCAGGCCGTCGGCCAGTCGCGCCACCTTCTCGTTGCGGCCGGGCGCGTCGCGCACTGCCGCCGAGACGGCGACGAGGTCGGTCAGCCTCACGTGATCCGCGCCTCCTCGAGGTCGAGGTCGCGCTCGATCAGGCGCAGGGTGTCCGGCCGCAGGCGGCCCTCGCTGCGCAGCCCGAGCAGCGCGGAGCGCTCGACGCCGATCAGCTCGCGGCGCAGCTCGCCGTAGCGGAAGCGCCCGTCGCGCACGCGGTCGCGCGCCCCGTCGTCCCCTGACAACGCGGCCTGGCACATCCGGAAGCGCGCGCGATAGAGCTCGCGCAGCCGCTTGACCGCGTCGGGCAGCTCGCCCTCGTGCTCGGCCTCGAGCTCGTCGAGGCGGTCCAGTGCGGACTGCGCGGCCTCGAGGCGGGCGAGCGCCTCGTCGGGCGACCACACGCGGGTCTCACGCAGGCCGAGCGCGCGGATCAGCGGGCCCAGCGTCAGCCCCTGTCCGACGAGCGTCATCGCGATCACGAACACCGTGAGCACGACGATCTGCTCACGACCGTCGACGTCGAGCGGGATCGACAGGGCTGCAGCGAGCGAGATGGCCCCGCGCATGCCGCTCCAACCGACCACGAGCCGCTCGCGCCAGCCGTCGGCGGTGTCGGTGCCCGGCACGAACTGCAGCAGCAGCCGCAAGCCGACGACCGTGGCGGCGATGGCGATGCCCGGCCCGATCACGTCGCCCAGCGGCAGGTTGTCGCTGAGGTCGGGGAACTGCAGGCCGAGCAGGATGAAGATCAGCGCGTTGAGCGTGAACTCGAGCACGCCCCAGAACGCGACGGCACTGAGCCGGGCGTCGGCGTCGAAGGCAGTCGGCGCGTGCCAGCCGAGGTACAGGCCGGCGAGGACGGCGGCGAGCACGCCCGACCCGTGCAGCTCCTCCGCGACCACGTACGCGCCGTAGGAGGCGATGACCGTGAGCAGGATGACCAGCTGGACGTCGGCGAGCCGCTCGACCGCGTGGGTGATCAGCCAGCCCACCGCGAGCCCGATCGCCACGCCGATCGCGGCCGAGAGGACGAAGTCCCCCGCCGCCCCCGCCGCGCTGAAGGTCTCGCCGGTGGCGACGCCGACGGCGACGCGGAAGGCGACCAGCGCGCTGGCGTCGTTGAGCAGCGCCTCGCCCTCGACGATCAGGCGCACGCGCTCGGGTGCATGCGCGCGCTGGAAGGTCGCCAGCGCGGCGACGGGGTCGGTCGGCGCGACGACCGCACCGAGCACGAACGCGGCCTCCCACGGGAGCCCGTCGACGATCGCGTGAGCGACGACGGCGACGGTGCCCATCGTCACCAGCACGACGCCGAGCGAGAGGAACATCAGCGGCTTCTGCTCCGCGCGCAGCTCCTGCGGAGAGGCACTGAAGCCGGCCGCCGTGAGCAGCGGCGGGAGGAAGACGAGGAAGACCACCTCGGGCGCCAGTTCGACGTCTGGCAAGCCGGGCACGAAGCCGATGCCGAGGCCGCCTAGGACCAGGACGATCGGGTAGGGGACGCGCACGATGTCAGCGACCCGCACGAGCCCGGCCGCCGCAGCCAGCAGCACGAACAGGAACTCGAGGTCGTCCACGTGATGGAGGCTATGAACGACGATCACGTGCGCGGTACGGGCGACCTCGAACTCGTCATGTACGGAGACTTCGAGTGCCCCTACTGCGCCGCTGCACAGGGCATTCTCCGCCGGGTCTCCGACCGGCTGGGGGACCGGCTGCGGTTCGTCTTTCGCCACTTCCCCCTGACGGGGGTCCATCCGCACGCGATGCACGCCGCCGAGGCCTCCGAGGCCGTCGCGGACTTCTGGGCGATGCACGACGCGCTCTACGCGGCGCGGGGGCGGCTCGAGGACGCCGACCTGGTCGCGCACGCCGCCGGGCTGGGCCTTGACGGAGACGCCGTGACGGCCGCCCTGGCCGACGGCCGCCACCGCGACCGGGTCGAGCGCGACCTCGCCTCCGGCCGCGCTGCCGGGATCACCGGTACCCCCGGATTCCTCGCCAACGGGAAGCTCGTCACCGGGGCTTTCGACGCCGGCTCGCTGGTCGAGGGCCTGACAACGTAGGATTCGGTGTCAGTGACGGCGTTCTCTGTCACAGCTCGGCGCGAGAACGGATCTCTCGTGGTCATTCCAGAAGGCGAACTCGACATCGCGACGGTCGACGCCGTCCGCGCCGAAGCTGCGCGACGCGAGCCGGACGAAGGCCTCGTCGTGGACCTCCGTGGCGTGAGGTTCCTCGACACCTCCGGGATCGCCTTCACGATCGACGTCTACCGCGCGTCCCAGGGGGACGGCGGCTACGCGCTGCGGATCCTGCGCGCGCCGCCGCGCGTGCAGCGGGTCTTCGACCTCGCGGGGCTCGAGGGCGTCCTTCCCTTCGAGGACGGCGCCGGTGGCTGACGGCACCCGCTCCGCCCAGCTCCCGGGTGGCCCTTCGGCGCCCGCCACGGCCCGCTCGCTCGTCGCCGACTGGATCGGGACGCATCTCCGCCCGGAGACGATCGAGGACATCAAGCTGCTCGTCTCCGAGGTCGTCACCAACGCCGTCCGGCACCCGAGCGCCGGCGGCCCGATCGAGATGACGCTCGACGTTGCGCGGCGGCCGCGTGCGCGTCGAGGTCGCCGACCCGGGCGGCGAGGGGTTCGCCAAGCCGTCCGTCTCCCGGCCGCCGCCCCCCGACGCCCTCGGCGGCCGCGGCCTGCTGATCGTCGACCGGGTCGCCACCCGGTGGGGCGTCGAGACCGGCCGCCCGACGCGCGTCTGGTTCGAGCTCAGCGCCGCCTAGCCGCAGATTGGGATGAAGATGATGATGATGCAGGGGCCCGGCGTCGCCGTCGGCGAGGCCGTCGGCACCGGCGACGGCGACGGGCTCGGCGAGGCCGTCGGGACCGGCGACGGGGACGGGGACGGAGACGGTTCCGGACTGGGCGACGGCGTCGGTTCCGGGCTGGGCGACGGCGTCGGTTCCGGGCTGGGCGACGGCGTCGGTTCCGGGCTGGGCGACGGCGTCGGTTCCGGGCTCGGCGACGGCGACGGTTCCGGGCTCGGCGACGGGGACGGTTCCGGGCTCGGCGACGGCGTCGGCTCCGGGGCGGGCGAGGGCGTCGGGCTCGCCTCCGGCGTCGGCGCCGCCGGCACCGGAGTGGACGTCGGCACGGGCGGGGTCGTCGGCTCCGGTCCGATCGTGGGTGACAGCGGCGGGGCGAGCACCGGCGGCGCGGGCGTCGCCGCCGGCGCCGGCGGCTCACTCGTCACCACCGGCGGAACGTCCTTTCGCGGCTCCTCGGGCGCGTCCGGCGCCGACACGGGCCGGCCGTGGCGGACATCATCGATCTGCTGGGTCAGCGACCGATGCGACGCCGGCAGCGGGACACCCAGCCGGGCGGCGACGCGCTCGGCATTGCTGCGCTGGTTCAGCGGCGCTGCCGACCGGTCGCGCCTCGCCGGCGTGTCCGGTGCCGGTGCGGCGAGCGCGGGCACCGCGAGCGCGGCCGAGGCGGCGAGCGCGGGCAGCGCGCGACCGCCACTCAGAAGAAGTTCGCGAACCGGCGCGAAGACGTGGGTGAGGCCGCTCAGCGCGCTCGACCAGCGCGTGCCGTGGCGCCCGGTGTAGTAGGTCAGGAAGGCTTCCACCGCGCTCGCGTCCAGCGCCACGCCGGCTTCTTCGCGCAGCACGCGGAGTGCGTTGAGGTGCGGGCGCGCGGCCCGGTAGGCGCGGGTGGACGTCATCGCGTCGAAGGTGTCCGCCACCGCGATGACACGGGCGCCGAACGGGATCGCGTCGCCTTCTAGGCCGTCGGGGTACCCACCGCCACTGAGCCGCTCGTGGTGGTAGCGGATCATCCCCACGATTTCGGGCGCGACCACGCCCTCGACGAGGTCGGCGCCGTCCGCGGCGTGGCGTTTGACGATCTCGAACTCGGTGTCGTCCAGCCGGTCCGGTTTGTTGAGGACCTCGCGCGGGGTGAAGAGCTTGCCGATGTCGTGCAGCGCACCGGCGGTGCGCAGCTTGGCGACGTCGGCCTCCGGCAGCCGCAACTCCCGGGCGATGCCCTCGCAGTGCCGGGCGACCCGCAGCGAATGGCGGCGGGTGTAGACGTCGCGGGATTCGAGCATCGTGCTGAGCCGCTCCAGCGCGCGGGCGTTGCCGGTGACCGCCTGGCCCGAGGCGACGAGCGCCCCCGCGTGCTCCAGCCGGCGCTCGGTGCGCAGGCGCCGCACCCAGCCCCACAGCATCAGGTCGCTGAACAGCACGTCGCGCGACTGCGGGAGCCGCTCCCACACGACGCTGACGACCGCTGACAGCAGCATCGACAGCGCGGCGCACCCAAGGATGGCTACGAGCGGTCCGCCGGGGATGATCCAGCCCACGAGCGCCGGCAGCACGACCACGATCGTCGTCGCCAGCAGGGCGAAGGGCAACTGCCGGCGCACCAACACCGAAGTCGGCGATCTGACCACCCTTCAGGTATCGGTGTATTGGCCGCGTTTCTGTAGCCGCCGTGGACGGATGTGGACCTAGCCGAAGAAGACGGCGGCGGTCTCGTAGAACCCCGGGTCGAGCAGCTTGGGTTCCGCCAGCGCCTCGGCCAGGTCGACCGGGACAACCTCCGTGCCCCGCAGCGCGACCATCTTCCCGTAGTCACCCGCCGCGATCGCGTCCACCGCGGCCACGCCGAAGCGCGTGCCCAGGACGCGATCGTACGCGTTCGGCGTGCCGCCGCGCTGGACGTGGCCGAGGATCGTCATGCGCGTCTCGTAGCCCGTCCGCCGCTCGATCTCGGGCTCCAGGGCGACCGCGACGCCGGCCAGTCGCGGGTGGCCGAAGGCGTCCACCTGGCCGGTGTCGCTGGCCGCCCCGTCCTTCGGCAGCGCCCCCTCGGAGACCACCACGATCGAGAAGTTCGACCCGCGCGTGTGCCGTCGCTTCAGGTGCGCGCAGACCTCGTCGATGTCGTACGGCCGCTCCGGAACCAGGATCGCGTCAGCTCCGCCGGCCAGCCCGCTGTACGCGGCGATCCAGCCCGCGTGCCGGCCCATCACCTCGACCACGATCACCCGGTTGTGCGACTCCGCCGTCGTGTGCAGCCGGTCGATCGCGTCCGTCGCGATCTGCACCGCCGTCTGAAAGCCGAACGTGAAGTCCGTCCCGGACAGGTCGTTGTCGATCGTCTTCGGGACCCCGACCACCGGCACGCCCGCCTCGGCCAGCTTCCCCGCCACGCCCAGCGTGTCCTCGCCGCCGATCGGGATCAACATGTCCACCCCGGCCGCCGCCATCCCCGCCGTCACGCCGTCGACGCCCGGCCCACCCTCCTTGAACGGGTTCGTCCGCGAGGTGCCCAGGATCGTCCCGCCCCGATGCAGGATCCCCCGCGTCGCCGCCTGGTCCAGCGGCCTGCCTTCACCCTCGAGCACCCCGGCCCACCCATACGTGAACCCGAAGAACTCATGCCCGTGGAGATCCACGCCCCTTCGAACGACCGCCCGGATCACCGCGTTCAGCCCCGGGCAGTCACCACCACCGGTCAGGATCCCGATCCGAGCCATGGTGCGAGCCTACGCAACCCCATCGGTACCGGACCGCCACGGTTGGTCAGGGCTTGGAGAAGACGGCGGAGCCGCCGACGATGCACTGGTGCCCGGTGGCGGCCGGGAGCCCGTCCTGGGCGAGGTAGGTCACGGTGGCCGTCGGGCCGTTCGGGACGGTGTAGACGAGGGTGCCGAACGCGCTGTCGAGGCCGGGCGGGAGGAGGTCGACCTCGTCGCCGGGGTCGAAGTTGTTGTCCGCCTGGACCTGGGTCGGCTTGGTCGGGGTGGTGACGGCGACGCGGACGAGCGTGTTGGCGGTCGCGGTGGTCGCCTTGACGTCGAGCTGGCCGTTGTTGCAGAAGGCGGTGACCTTCAGGCCGGCCCGGTCGAGCAAGGTCGTGCGCGCGCCGCTCGGGTCGGCGTAGTGGAAGCGGTCGTAGTCCACGCCGTTGACGTGATCGGCGCCGTTGGCGTGGCGGGCGCGCGGGACCGGCTCGAGGGACTCCTCGTCGATGTCGGAGCCGTCGATGCCGTCGCGGACGATGTCCCGTCCCGACAGGCCGGCGACGTTGCGACCGGTGACGGTGTTGCGGGCGATCTGGTCACCGGTGATCAGCGAGCGGGCGACAGCCGGCCCGCCCCAGGCGCCGACCAGGGCCAGGCAGGAGACGATCAGCGCCGCTCGCGCGGTGTTCACGAGACGGCGAGGACGATGAGGATGACGGCGCCGAGGCCCACGCGGTATGGAACGAACGCGACGATCGAATGATTCGCAACAAAGCGCAGAAGCCAGGCGATGCTCGCATAGGCGACGAAGAAGGCGACGACGGTCCCGACGATGGTGGGGCCGACGCCGACCCCCGCGCTGAGCGCGTCCTTGAGCCCGTAGAGGCCGGCGGCGGTGAGGGCGGGGATGGAGAGGAAGAAGGACAGGCGGGTGGCGGACACGCGGTCGAAGCCACTCAGCAGGCCGGCCGAGATCGTGGCGCCCGAGCGGCTGACGCCCGGGATCAGGGCGATGGCCTGGACGGTGCCGATGATGAGGGCGTCCCTCAGTGTCATGTCCTCCTCGCCGCGCCCGCCCTTGGCGTGGCGCTCTGCGTAGACGAACACCGGCGAGAAGAGGATCAGGGCGAGCGCGACGACGGCGAGGTCGCGCAGCGGGCCGGAGATGACGTCGCGGGCGGCGAAGCCGATCAGCCCGACCGGGATGGAGCCGACGACGACGGCCTTGAAGAGCCGCCAGTCGGGGCCGGTCCTGGCCTGCGTGTCGCGGGCGCCGGCGAGGCCGGCCATGAGGAAGCGCCGGATCTCCTCCTGGAAGAACAGGAGCACCGCCACGATCGCCCCGACCTGGACCACGGCGGTGAAGCCGGTGATCGCATCGGAGTCGATGGGGAGCCCCATCAGCTTCTCGGCGATGGTCAGGTGCCCGGTCGACGACACGGGGAGGAACTCGGTGAGTCCCTCCACGATGCCGAGGACGATGGCCTCGAGCAGATTCACAGTGCCGCGCTCATGACGAGCGCGGCACTGTAAAGGGGTTTCGCCTGGCCGGCCTTCGGCCTCGAGGCGACGTTACGGAGTGGCGTCCTCGCTGCCCGGCTCCTGCTGGGACCCGCCGGGCTGCTTCTCCGTGGCGTTCTCCTGCGCGTTGTCGGACGCGCTGGGGGTGACGCGCAGCACGCGCTCGCAGGACCCGTTCGGGTTCTCCGCGGTCGCGTCCTCGATCACGTCGGCCGTGTCGAGGAAGGCGCGGTCGTGGCCGTTGCCGCAGTTGACGATGTCCGCCTCGCCGTCCGCGGTGCGGATTCTGTCGTTGCCGTCATCGCCGCGGACGGTGTCCACGCCGGGCAGCGGCACGTCGGCCTGCGCGAGTGCGAACAGGACGTCGTTGCCGGGACCACCGGAGGTCGTGTCCGCGCCGAGGTTGGCGAAGATCACGTCACGGCCGTTCCCGCCGTTCTGCACGTCGTCGCCCTGGCCGCCGGCGAGCAGGTCGTTGCCGTTCTCGCCGTTGGACGTGTCGTTGCCGGCACCGCCGAGCAGCACGTCGCGGGCGTCGCCGCCGAACAGCTGGTCGTCGCCGGTGCCGCCCCAGATCCGGTCACGGCTGTGCAGATCGCCGACGAGGGCGTCGTCGCCGCGCAGGATGTCATTGCCGGCGTTGCCGCGAATGCGGTCGTTGTCGGCCAGGCCGTTGATGGTGTCGTCGCCGTCGTTACCGAACAGGCGGTCGAAGCCCATGCGGCCGAGGATCGTGTCGTTCCCCCGCCCGCCGACGACCACGTCGCGCCCGAAGCCCGCGTCGATCGTGTCGTTGCCCGCGTTGCCGAAGACGACGTCGCGCTGCCCGCCCATCACGATGGCATCGTCGCCGCCGAGAGCGAAGACGCGGTCCCGGCCGCCGTTCCCGGTGATCTGATCGGCGTCCCTGGAGCCGACGATCCGGTCGTGTCCCGGGGTCCCGTCGATGACCAGCGCATGGGCAGTCGCACCCGAAAGGGCGACCGACGCGGCCATCACGGAGACCCCCAGGCTGAGCTTCCTAACATGGAGCATTGCCCCACCTCCTGAGTGATCGGTTGACGCCCCTCTGAACCCACTCCGCAATGTTGAGTTGCGGCAGAGTTCCGAGGTTTCCCTCAGGGGGTGGGCATTAGGTCCGTCAACCGGCCCGCTATGTTTGCGAGCCCGAGTCTGGGGGCGTAGCTCAGTTGGTTAGAGCGCCGGCCTGTCACGCCGGAGGTCGCGGGTTCGAGTCCCGTCGCTCCCGTCCCTGCAGCAGAGCCAAATCCGTTGGATGAGGAGGTCAGGTACCCGCGACCTCTTTCCGTTTTGGCAACCGCACGGAAGCATCCGCGATGTCATCGCAGGCTCTCAGGCGCGCCCCAGAGCCAAATTTGCGGGTCTGGAAGCCGCGAGCTCCGGAGTGATGGACCGAGGGTCGGGGCTTGCCGCCGTCTGATGCTTGGGGTACTCGTTGTCTGTGAAGACTCGCGAAACGGTGACCTTGGATCTTGACCCCGAGACAGCGAGTTGAGGCGCTCGCCGTGCTGACGTCGGCATCCACGGCAACGTCCTGGCCTCACGCGAAGTTGTCCTCAACCGCCGTCGTTGCCGAGGGTCTCGTCCGGGGCGTCCAGATGTATGCGCAGTTGTGCGGGAAGTACATGCTCCGCGATGTGGACGGCCTTGCCGAAATCGACGCGACCGTCAGTGGTCCTCCGGGTCCTTCGAACGCGTTGACAGTTTGCGCGGCGCGATTCGGGGGAGCGGACGCGCTACGCCTGGATCACCGAGCCGGCCGCGGCGCAGAACCCGTCCGGTGCCGGCGGCGACCGTACAGTCCGGCGCACCGATGAGGCTTCATCAGCTGCTCGCCGAGGCCCGAGGCCAGCTCGAACGCCTCGAGCCCATGGAGGGGCCGCCGTCGCGCTGCGTGACGGCGCCATTCTGATTGACATCCGTTCGGATAATCAGCGCGCGAGCGACGGAATCGTCCCCCAGGCGGTGCCCATCGCCCGCAACGTGCTCGAGTGGCGGTGCGAGGTCGGCGGCGCCGCCGCCGCGCCGCTGGTCAGCGATCCGCGGCGCCCGATCGTCCTCATGTGCGACGAGGGCTACCAATCGAGCCTGGCTGCGGCGACGCTGCAGCGCCTCGGCCATCCGGTGGCCACCGATCTGGTCGGCGGGTTCCGCGCCTGGCGGCGAGCAGGCCTCCCGGTGATCGAGTGGCGGATGAACCGTTCCGATGCAGACCGGGTCTGAGGCAGCAGTGACCGACCTCGGCACCGGAATGATTGTCGCCGGCGTGACCGCTGCGCAGGCGCCGCTGCTGGCCGCGCCGCACTTTCGCGACGAAGGCACGAGCCCCCTCGTCACCACGCTGGCCCACGTCCCCGAGGTGCTCGACGTCACGCTGCCGTTCGTCGCGGTGGTGCTAGGCCCGTCGGCCGTCCCGCTACGCACGAAGGAGCTCGTGATCCTGCGTGCCTCCGCGCTGCAGCAGTGCGAGTACTGCGTCAACACCCACTCCGTCGCCGCGCTTGACAGTGGCGCATCCGTGCAGGAGGTCCGGGCGCTGGCTGCCTGTCAGCCGCCTGAGGTGGTGGCGTCCGACGCCGCCGAGGTGGCGCTGATCGGCTGGGTCGATGCCGTCGCGGGCGCCATCGGGCCGGTCGCGCCCTCGTCGGCCGCGGCCCTGCGCCGCCATTACTCCGACCCGGAGGTCGTAGAGCTGACGCTCCTCTGCGCCGCGACCATCATGCTCAACCGCTACTGCACCGCCCTTCAGCTTCCGACCGGCACGGCGACGCTTGATCGGCTGACGGCTGAGGGGCTGGCGTGAGCGCCGTCGTCGAGGCGATCGTCGAGGGCCGCCTGGGTGGCCGACTGTGGCTCTACGCCAACTATCACTGCAACCTGGCGTGCTCGTACTGCCTGACGGAGTCCGCCCCCGGGGTCCCGCGCCGCGTGCTCGATCGCGGGATGATGCTCGAGCGCGCGCACGAGGCGAAGGCGCTCGGCTTCACCGGGCTGGGGATCACGGGCGGCGAGCCGTTCCTGCTCGACTGGCTCCCGGCCGCGCTGGTCGAGCTCTCCGACATCCTGCCGGTGATTGTGCTGTCCAACGCGACGCTGTTTCACGGCCGGCGCCTCGATGCGCTCGACGCATTGGCTGGGCGGCAGATCCAGATCCAGATCTCCCTCGACCACGCCGACCCGCAAGCCAACGACGAGATGCGCGGCCCGGAGAACTTCGCCCGCGTCGTGGCCGCCATACCCGAGCTCGTGTCGCGCGGGATCGGCGTCCGCATCGCGACCACGCTCGACGACCCCGCCACCTACGACCCGGCGGAGCTCGAGCGGCTCTGCGTGCTGCATCGCCGGCTCGGGGTCCCCGACGCCGATCACGTCGTCCGCCCGATCGTCGCGCGCGGCCGCGCCAAGGACAACGGCCTCGGCATGTTCGCGGGGTTCGACCAGCTCGACGCCGAGCTGACGATCACCGCCGACGGCGCATTCGCCAGCCCGTTCGGCCCGACGGTCCGGGGTGGCCGGCTGGATACCGACCTGCTGGTGACCCGGACGACGTCGCCGGTGAGCGTCCCGGCAAACACCCTGGCCCGCTTGACCGGCGGGCGCGACGAGGGCCACGACGCCCGCCTCGGCATCCGCTGAGCATGACCGCAGGCCTCCGGTCGGAGGCCACACCGATTTCGAACAGAGGAGTGAGGATCGTGAGCATCGACGCGGACACCGCGAACCAGAACGATCGGACCGGCAGCGCGAGTGGATGGCACCTCGGCCGCGCCCTGGCGGCGCTGCGGATCTTCGTCGGCGTGATCGCGTTCTCCAACGGCCTCGCCAAGCTCTTCGGCTTCAACCACATCCACATCGGCTGGTACCGGGTCGGTCTGGTCGACCGTCCAGAGGCCAAGTCGATCCTCGACCTCGAGGTCAACCGCCGCGGAGGCGACGGCACAGACGTCCCCGGCCTCAAGAGCCTGGTCAACGACGTGATCCTCGCGCACTACTCGATCTTCGACGTCCTGCTCACCGCGACAGAGCTGGGCGTGGGCGCCCTGCTCATCGTGGGCCTCTTCTCCCGCGGAGCGGCGCTGATTGCGTTCGGACAGCACTTCTTCCTACAGCTGGTGTACTTCTCGAGCGGGCGCTTCGCGTTCGAGCAGCCGCACGAGTGGTTCTCCCCGCTGCTCCTCGCGCTGGTGTCATCCGGCATGGTGTGGGGTGTCGATCGCCGGCTGGCCCGCAACGCGTCCAAGCCGCGGTGGCCGTCGTGAGCCGAGTCGGTCTGACCGGCGGCGTGAACATTCTCTACTTCGACCGGATCGTGGGGGGCTTGCTGGTCG